>NZ_CP107918.1:2575257-3862886 GCF_036014195.1 Streptomyces sp. NBC_00442 | reverse complement strand
CCGAGTCGTACGGGCTGCCCGAGCCGTCGGGCGACGGGTACGAGGACAACGCGCCGCGCTTCGCGACCTGCCTCTACATCGAGGTCGACCCGGCCACCGGCACCCTCGACATCGCGCGGGCCGGCCACCCCGACCCGGTGATCCGCACCGCCGACGGCACCGCCCTGATCCGCTCGACCGCGGGCGGCCTCCCGCTCGGCATCGAGGCGGACTCCGACTACCCGACCACCCGGCTCGTCCTGGACCCCGACGAGACGATCATGATCTGCACGGACGGTCTGATCGAGACCGGCGGGCACGACATGGCGAGCGGCTGGACGCGGCTGCGCCCGGTCCTGGAGATGCACACCGGCGACAGCCTGGAACAGCTCGCCGACGAGCTGGTCCAGGCCGTGCACGGCCCCTCCTCGCACCACACCACGGGCCCGCTCGTGGACCGCCGCGAGGACGACATCGCGCTGCTGCTCCTGCGCCGCAACGACGTCGCCGCGTCCGCGGGGGCCGCCCCGCCCGACGTGGTCCGGCGCACCGCCCTGACCGTCGCCCAGGCCGAGCCCCAGCAGATCGCGGGCGCCCGCAGGCAGCTGCGCGAGCTCCTGCACGACTGGGCGGACGAGGAGCAGGTCGACTCGGCGGTCCTGATGATCTCCGAGATGATCACCAACGTCCTGGTCCACACCGACGGGGACGCCCTCCTGGTGGCCGAGGCCAGGGGCCCCCTGGGCACCCGCCGCCTGCGCGTCGAGGTGGCCGACGCCAGCGACGAACTCCCCCACCGGCGCCGCCCCGGCGAAATGGCATCGAGCGGCCGCGGCCTGATCCTGATGGAGATGCTGGCGGACGCGTGGGGAGTCGACCCGCGGGGCGACGGCAAGTCGATCTGGTTCGAGCTCTACGAGTCCGGGCCCGCCGGGGCGGACAACCCGGGGGGCTGACCTCCGCCCGCCCCCGCGCCGGGCGGCCCGCCGCCGGCCCCCTCCCGGGTCGCGCCCCCACCGAAGCCGGGCTCGCCCCCACTCCCGTACCGCTTGCGCACCTCCCCCAGGACCCCGAACGCGGCCGCCGCGACCGGTACCGCGAGCAGCATGCCGACCAGGCCCGCTACGTCCGCGCCCGCGGTCAGCGCGATCATGATCATCGCGGGGTGCATCTGGACGGTGCGGCTCTGGATGACGGGCTGGAGGATGTGCCCTTCGAGCTGCTGCACGGCGAGCACGATCCCGAGGGTCCACAGCGCGGTGCCGAACCCGCGGTCGGCGAGCGCCACCAGGACGGCCACCGCGCCGGACACGAAGGCGCCCAGGTAGGGGATGTACGCGCCGATGAAGACCAGCGCGCCGAGCCCGATGGCGCCGGGCACCCTCAGGATGAGCAGCCCGACCGTGATGCAGACGGCGTCGATGAGGGCGATGAGCGTGGTCCCCCGCATGAACCCCTCGACCGCCTCGAAGGCGCGCCGCGCCATCGCCTCCACGGTGTCGCCCGCGCCGCGCGGCGCCACCGCGTGGGCGAGGCCCACGGCCCGGTCGGAGTCCTTGAGGAAGAAGAAGGTCAGCAGCAGCGCGAGCACGCTGGTGGCGATGAGCGTGCCCAGCAGGCTGAGCCCCTGGAGCACCCCGCCGGCCGCGCTCGCCCCGAACTTGGACAGCAGCTGCTTGGCGTTGTCGGCGATGTTGGTGACGCCGTCCCCGCCGGCCACCCCGAAGTGGTCGGCCACCCACTGTCCGGCCTGCTTGAGCGAGGCGAGGATCTGGTCCCCGGTGTCGATGAGCGCGCTGACCACGACGTACCCGGCGCCGCCGACCACCGCCACGAGTGCGACGCAGGTGAGCCCCGCCGCGAGCGAGCGCCGCAGCCCCAGGCGGACCAGCCACCGGTGTACGGGCCCGAGCAGCGCGGTGCCGAGGAGGGCGAGCAGCACGGGCGTGACGGCCGTCTTGAACGCGGCGCACAGCCACACCCCCACCCCGACGACCCCGGCGACGAGCAGCACGACGGCGCACCAGGCGGCGATGCGACGGGCGGCTTCGGGCAGCAGGTGCCTGGACGTCTCCACCCGGCCAGCCGACCACGCGCGCGCCCGCCGCACCTCCCGGGCGGTCCACACGGGTGACGCCCCGTCAGCACACGGTCCCGGCGGCATCACCAAGGGGCGCCCCGGGAAAGGGAGTTGACGCCTACCATCGCAGAGGGAACCCAGGACGAGAACGAAAAGTACGGGGGTGCGGGGCATGGGCGCGGAGGATCTGGTCCAGAGCGCGGGTACGACGGTCGTGGCGCTGATGGCCACGGACGCCTGGCAGACCACGCGCGCGGGCATCGTCGCGCTGTGGCGCCGGGTGCGCCCGGTGCAGGCCGACGAGATCGAGCTGGCGCTGGGCGAGACGCGCGAGGAGATCCTCGCCGCCCGGCGGGCCGGGGACGAGGACGGCGTCCACGACCTGGAGCGCGACTGGTGGCGCCGCCTGGCCCGCCTCCTCGCCGCCGACCCCGAGGCCGCCCGCGAGCTGGAAACCCTCCTCGCCGAAGCCCGAGCGTCCTTGCCCCCCGAGGACCGCCCGGCCCTCTCCGCCGTCCACCTCCAGGCCAGGGCGTCGGGCAACGCACGGGTCTACCAGGCGGGGCGGGACCAGTACAACGGGCGTACGGGGCGGGGCGATTGACGCGCGGCACACGTCATGGGGGCCGCCCGGCCCCGGACGGCCCGCGGCACACGTCCGGGGGCCGCCCGGTCCCGGACGGCCCCCGGACGATGGGGAGTTGACGGTCACGCGGCCGCGTCGGCCGCGCCTGCGGTTACCGCATCGGCCGCGCCTGCGGTTACGCCGTGAGCCCGCCCTCGGTCATCCCGTGGACGGCCGGGACCGTACCCAGGCGGCCCTTCTGGAAGTCCTCGAAGGCCTGCTCCAGCTCTGCCCGGGTGTTCATCACGAACGGGCCGTAGTGCGCCATCGGCTCGCGGATCGGCTGACCGCCGAGCAGCACGACCTCCAGGTCGGGGGCGTTGGCGTCCTGCTTCTCGTCCGCGCGGACGGTCAGCGAACCGCCCTCGCCGAACACCGCGGTCTGCCCCATGTGCACGGGCCTCCGCTCCGCACCGGCCGAGCCGCGCCCGGCCAGCACGTACGCCAGGCCGTTGAAGTCCTCGCGCCACGGCAGCGTGACGGACGCGCCCGGCCGCAGCGTGGCGTGCACCATCGTGATCGGCGTGTGCGTGATCCCGGGGCCGTCGTGCCCGTCGAGCGAGCCCGCGATGACCCGCATCAGCGCGCCGCCGTCCGGCGAGGTCAGCAGCTGGACGGAACCGGAGCGGATGTCCTGGTAGCGCGGGGCCATCATCTTGTCCCGGGCCGGCAGGTTCACCCACAGCTGGAGCCCGTGGAAGAGTCCGCCCGACATGACGAGCTGCTCCGGCGGCGCCTCGATGTGGAGCAGACCGGACCCGGCCGTCATCCACTGGGTGTCACCGTTGGTGATCGTGCCGCCACCGCCGTTGGAGTCCTGGTGGTCGAAGATCCCGTCGATGATGTACGTGACCGTCTCGAAGCCGCGGTGCGGGTGCCACGGGGTGCCCTTGGGCTCGCCCGGCGCGTACTCCACCTCGCCCATCTGGTCCATCATGATGAACGGGTCGAGGTACTTGTAGTTGATCCCGGCGAACGCGCGGCGCACCGGGAACCCTTCGCCCTCGAACCCCTGCGGAGCGGTCGTCACGGCGAGGACGGGCCGCGCCGAGGCGCCCTCCGGCACGGTCACGCGCGGCAGGGTCAACGGGTTTTCGACGGTCACAGCAGGCATGGGACGGCCCTCCTTGCGGGGATGCTCTACGTTCAAAGTAGTTGAATGCTGAACATCCTGCAAGGCGTCGTTCATTCCCGGCCGGTCACGGACGCGCCTCGGGCCCGCATCCCGGTGGGGATACGGGCCCGAGGAACGGCCTGGCGGTGCGGCTAGCCGTACATCCGCCGCATCGCGAAGTCGACCATCTGCTCCACGGCCTTCGCGTCGAAGACCATGCGGTGGTCGCCCTCCATGTCGAGCACGAAGCCGTACCCGGTCGGCAGGAGGTCGATCACCTCGGCGCCGGTGATCACGAAGTACTTGGACTCCTTGCCGGCGTACCGGCGCAGCTCCTTGAGCGAGGTGAACATCGGGATCACCGGCTGCTGCGTGTTGTGCAGCGCCAGGAACCCCGGGTTGTCGCCGCGCGGGCAGTACACCCGGGCCCCCGCGAAGATCTGCTGGAAGTCCTCGGCCGACAGCGAGCCCGTGGTGAAGGCCCGCACCGCGTCGGCGAGCGAGGGCGGCGACGGCTCTGGGTACAGCGGCTGCTCCCCGTATCCGCCCTGCATCTGCTGCTGCGGCGGGGCGTACTGCTGCTGTGCGCCCGGGTTCTGGTCGTAGCCGTACATGACCCCAAGACTACCGAGACGGGGTCCCGCCGAACACCGCGATCTCAGGCGCGAAGCGCCGCGTCCTTGACCGCCCGGACGAAGGACACCCAGGCCCTGGCCGGGATGATCAGTGCGGGGCCGTTCGGCACCTTGGAGTCCCGTACGGGGACGACCCCGGCGAGGTTGTCGGCGACCTCGACGCAGTTGCCACCGTCGCCGTTGCTGTACGTGCTTCTACGCCAGCGAACCACGCTCAAGTCCGGTGCTGCGCCCACCATTTCGGTACTCCTCGGCCGCCTGGTCGAGTAGGGCAAGGGACGCCTCAAGCGGCAACGCGGCGGCCCTCAGCCGATCGTATGCCTTGTGGTACCGCCTCACGAGGGGCGGATCGTCGATGAGCTGCCCGTGGTACATGCCCTCTGTGTAGACGACCGGCGGCTCGCGGTCGAATTCCATGAGCGTGAGCGACGACAGCATGAAGTGGCAGCTGACGTCGTTCCACGGAAGGATCTGCGGAACGATCCGCCGCCGGCGCGCCAACACGGCGATGCATTCCAGCTGCTCGGCCATGTCGGCGGACCCCAGTAACGGGCTCCGCAGCAGCGACTCGTGCAGGACGACCCAGTACTCGGGGCGCTTGGGGTCCTCGAAGATCCGGGCTCTCCGCAAGCGGGCCTGCACCTTGGCGTCGACCTCGTCCGGCAGGGCGAGCGGATGCGTCGCGTGAATGACGCCTCGCGCATACGCATCCGTCTGAAGCAACCCGGGGATGAGCGCATTGGCCCACTCCTCAATGACCAACGCCCGCGTCTCGCTCTCGGCCACCGGGGCGAAATACGCAGCATGCGCACCCTGCCGGGCCTTACGAACGTCTTCGCAGCAGCGCTCGAAGAACCCGTTCGTCTTGAGCACCTGATCAACGTGGCGGGCCAGGTCAGGCGGCATGCGTCGTTGGCCACGCTCGATCTCACTGAGGTAGCTCACGCCATAGAAGCTGCCCTCCACCATCTGCTCCAGCGTGAGCCCGGCGCGCTCGCGCTGCCAGCGCAGTTCCTTGCCGTAGAACTCCGGAACGCTCGCCGAGCCGTCAATCTCCTTGCGCGCAGCCATGGTTGCCGTCCTTCCACCACCCGGGCCGTGGACCCCGAACCTCTTCCGAACGTACGCGAAAGGACCCCACTCTGTGAGCGCTACGTCACACACCGCACTCGCAGGAGGCACCCCATGACCAAGATGACCAAGCCGCACGCCACCCCCCGCCCCCCGCAGGGGGACGACACCTACAGCGTCGTCATGGAGCTGCGCTCCGCCCTCGCCCGGCACGGCATCACGCTGCCCTCGCTGGGGCGGGACTTCGGGACGCCGCCGCTGGTCATCCTCGGGAACTGCAACACCGCCACCGCACGGGCCCTCGCCGCCGCGCTGGGCGAGGGGCAAAGTTTTCCTGCCTGACGCGTCACAGTTCCGGGCCAGAGGTTGCGCGTTATTACCGACGGGTAGCATCATCGGAGGTACTGACCTACTTGCTGGTAGATGTAACCGACACCCTGCTTACGGAGCCGTCGCCATGGGGCACTACAAGTCGAATCTCCGCGACATCGAGTTCAACCTCTTCGAGGTGCTCGGACGCGACAAGCTGTACGGCACCGGCCCGTTCGGGGAGATGGACGTCGACACCGCCAAGTCGATCCTGGAGGAGATCGCCCGCCTCGCCGAGAACGAGCTGGCCGACTCCTTCGCGGACGCGGACCGCAACCCGCCGGTCTTCGACCCGGCCACGAACACCGCTCCGGTCCCGGAGTCCTTCAAGAGCTCCTACAAGGCGTTCATGGACTCCGAGTACTGGCGCCTGGGCCTGCCCGAGGAGATCGGCGGCACCGTCTCGCCGCGCTCCCTGATCTGGGCGTACGCCGAGCTGCTGCTCGGTTCGAACCCCGCGATCTGGATGTACTCCTCGGGCCCGGCCTTCGCCGGCATCCTCTTCGAGGAGGGCAACGAGCAGCAGAAGAAGATCGCCGAGATCGCGGTCGACAAGCGCTGGGGCTCGACGATGGTCCTGACCGAGCCCGACGCCGGCTCGGACGTGGGCGCGGGCCGCACCAAGGCCGTCGAGCAGGCGGACGGCTCGTGGCACATCGAGGGCGTGAAGCGCTTCATCACCTCCGGCGAGCACGACATGGAGGAGAACATCCTCCACTACGTCCTCGCCCGCCCCGAGGGCCACGGCCCCGGCACCAAGGGCCTGTCCCTCTTCCTCGTCCCGAAGTTCCACTTCGACTGGGAGACCGGCGAGCTGGGCGAGCGCAACGGCGTGTACGCGACGAACGTCGAGCACAAGATGGGCCTGAAGGCGTCCAACACGTGCGAGATGACGTTCGGCGACCAGCACCCCGCCAAGGGCTGGCTGATCGGCGACAAGCACGACGGCATCCGCCAGATGTTCATGATCATCGAGTTCGCCCGCATGATGGTCGGCACGAAGGCCATCGCCACCCTGTCGACGGGTTACCTCAACGCCCTCGAGTACGCCAAGGAGCGCGTCCAGGGCAGCGACCTCTCGCAGTTCATGGACAAGACCGCGCCGAAGGTGACGATCACTCACCACCCGGACGTACGACGCTCGTTGATGACGCAGAAGGCGTACGCGGAGGGCATGCGCTCGCTCGTCCTCTACACCGCCTCGATCCAGGACGCGATCCAGGTCAAGGAGGCGGCGGGCGAGGACGCGAAGGCGCTCGTCGGCCTCAACGACCTGCTGCTGCCCATCGTGAAGGGCTACGGCTCGGAGAAGTCGTACGAGAAGCTGTCGCACGAGTCGCTCCAGACCTTCGGCGGCTCCGGGTACCTCCAGGAGTACCCGATCG
The DNA here is from genome assembly GCF_036014195.1 of Streptomyces sp. NBC_00442. NCBI lineage: Bacteria > Bacillati > Actinomycetota > Actinomycetes > Kitasatosporales > Streptomycetaceae > Streptomyces > Streptomyces sp. NBC_00442. Next base: position 3,855,628 of record NZ_CP107918.1, on the reverse strand, counting down.
AGCAGTACATCCGCGACGCCAAGATCGACACGCTGTACGAGGGCACCACGGCGATCCAGGGCCAGGACTTCTTCTTCCGGAAGATCGTCCGGGACCAGGGCGCGTCCCTGAACGCCCTCTCCGAGGAGATCAAGAAGTTCCTCGCGGAGCAGAACGGCAACGCGGAGCTGGGCGGCGCGCTCGACTCGCTCGCCAAGGCCGCCGTCGACCTGGAGGCGATCGTCGGCACGATGATCACCGACCTGACGGCGACCGGCGAGGACGTCAAGAACATCTACAAGGTGGGCCTCAACACGACCCGCCTGCTGATGGCTTCGGGTGACGTGGTGGTCGGCTACCTGCTCCTCAAGGGCGCGGCCGTCGCCGCCGAGAAGCTGTCCTCGGCCTCGGCCAAGGACGTCCCCTTCTACACGGGCAAGATCGCCGCCGCAAAGTTCTTCGCGGCGAACGTTCTGCCGGGTGTCGGCACGGCGCGTGCGCTGGCCGAGACCGTGGACAACTCGCTGATGGAGCTGGACGAGGCGGCGTTCTAGCCTTCCTCCCTCCAGAAGGGGCTCGGGGTGGTCGGACCCCGGGCCCCTTTTGCTGTGCCCGGAGCCCTGGCGGGAGGGCCGATTTCTCGCCAAAACGCGTCGGCTCACCCCGCCGTTCCGGGGCCCGGCCCGCATCGGATCGACCGGATGCGGGCCTTTTTTCGATGTCCGCGCGATTTTTACGGAATGCCGACTTGCATATCGCCCCGTGCAGAAAATTCCATGACGGTCATATGCGGTAAATACCCCGCCGGCGCGATGCCGGCGCGCAGGAACCGTACGGAACCCAAGCGGTTCGGCGGCGCGCCCCCATAAAGAGGACGCAATATTTCACCGCCCTCCGAGCCCATCCGGAACGCGCCACTTTCAATTGGAGCGCACGGGCGGGCACGGGGCTCTCTCGGGTTCTGGCCACCCGTGATCCGGAATGCCCAATTCAAATGATTTCCCCCATGCGCCGGTCTAGATTCGATTGATCGGGGAGGGATTCATGAGGGCCGCCATGTGACACGGAAGGCCGGCTTTCGGAAAGACGAATTCCCCGGTCTCAGCCGGCTCCCCCATCCGGGCGGGGGCCACTGGGACAACAAAACCGACCTCGTGAAGGTCCGGCGCGGCCGACCCGAAGCGGCCTCTCGCCGACGCGGGGTCGGGGCGCGGGTCATCACCCCTAGAGACGGATGGGGAAGATCACGTGAGAGTCAGAAAGAGCAGAAAGAGGAGAACGCGCGCACCCATGGCCGTCCTTGTGACGGCCATGGCGGCTGGGGCGCTGACCGGCGGCCTGCTTCAGGCCCCGCCCGTCGTGGCCGCGCCGAAAGCGACTCCTTCCGCCGCGCCCAGGCCAACCCCGGTGCCTCCGGGGCAGGTTGAGGATCCGGACAAGAAGCTCGGCCGGGACTGGAAATCGAGTGCGGACCGCGCGGTGACCGCCGCCGCCGACCGTGACGGCCTGGACGTCCTGGTCGCCGACAGCGGCGACGCGTACGCGTGGAAAACCGCCGCGACCCTGTCCGAACCGGGCGTTCCGGCCGACTCGTGGATCGGCAACCAGTGCCTGATGGACCACGAGCACGCGGCCGTCGTCTACGCGCCGCGCACGTTCACCAACAAGCCGGACCTGATGCAGGGCGGGGCTTTCACCGCGATCGTCGACCTTTCGACGGGGCACGTGACCAAGCTGCCGTTCACCGCGTCCCTGGCCTACTTCGACCCGTCCTGCAACACGGCGACGCACACGGCCGCGTTCACCGGCTACCGGGACATGAACGACCCCGCGCACACCCTCACGCGCGTCATCACCGTGGATACGGCGGGCAGGACGACGGGGACGGCCGCCGCCAAGGGTGAGATCACCAGCGCCGTGCCGGTGAAGGACGGCGCCGTCGCCGGGCTGGGCAAGCACCTGGTCCACCTCGACCGCTCCGGCCGGGTGAAGAACCTCGCCGATGCCGACAGCGTCCCCTTCGACATCCGTCCCGAGGCGGACGGCAAGGTCGCCTTCGTCGACCGCACCGGCGACGCGGCGGTGACGGCCAAGGTCTTCGCGGGCGGCGCCGCACCGACGGTCCTCGCGTCGGGGAAGCTGCGCGACCTCGACCTGATGCAGGGCGAGGCGGGCCAGGTCTTCCTCGCGGGCCACCCCACCACGGTCCGGGCCACGGCGGGAACCGGCGTCACCCGCATCGACGCCCCGGCCGAAACCGATGTCTCCTCCCACGGCCGCCTCGCCGTCGAGCCCGTCCTCACACCGGGCGTCCGGGCCGGCCTCGCCCACATCAAGGACGCCGGCAAAAGCTTCGACGCGGCGGACGAACCCGCCCCGCAGGCCGCCGGTGCCTCCGATGACGACGAACCGGTGACCGTCACGAGCACCGCCACGACCACCGGCACCAAGCTCACCCAGAGCGTCAAGGACCGGATCGCGGACGGCTCGGGCACCATCCCCTCGCCCGCCCTCGGCATCACCCCCGCGGCCAAGAGCGCGACGCCCGGCGCCGCACCCAGGACGGCCACGGCGGCCACGGCGGCCACGGCGGCCACGACAACCGCGGCGGGCCCGGCGAACGATCCGACCGACCCCGACCGCTGGTGCTCCGTCTCCCGCAACGACGTCGGCATGCAGGCGCTCCAGCCGACCCCGAACCAAGTGGAATGGGCCGTCGACATGGCCGTACGCGGCCAACTGCGCGGCACCTACCTGCGACAGGGCGGCTACCGGGACCAGGCCGGCATGGGCACCGTCGACCCCCAGGCCCTGTTCCCGCCCCCGACCCTGACCGGCGGAGGCCGGATCCCCGCCAACGTGCTGCTCGGCATCATGGCGCAGGAATCCAACCTGTGGCAGGCCGACTCCGGCGCGATCCCCGGCCAGATGAGCAGCCCCCTGGCCGCGGTGGACGGCTACTACGGACACAAGGCCGACCCGGACAACCCGACCGCGTACTGGAAGATCAACTGGGACAAGTCCGACTGCGGCTACGGCGTCGGCCAAGTCACCGACGGCATGCGCTCGTACGAGCACAAGAAGGACGGCGAGGTCGTTCTGGCCCCGGGCCTGCAAAAGCTCGTCGCCGTCGACTACGCCACCAACGTCGCCGCCTCCATGCAGATCCTCGCCGACAAGTGGAACGAGGTGCACAAGGACGGGCAGAAGGTCACCGTCAACAACGACGACCCGTCCATGGTGGAGAACTGGTTCACCGCCGTGTGGAACTACAACCTCGGCTTCAACCCGCCCTCGCAGGCATCGGAGCCGGACCACGGCGGGAACTGGGGTCTGGGCTGGTTCAACAACCCGGCCAACCCCGTCTACAAGAACAGCTGGGGCCACCCGTTCATGAACACCGACGTCGACGGGCCGGACGCCAACAAGGACGCGGCGAACCCCCAGTGGTGGCCCTACGAGGAGAAGGTGATGGGCTGGGCCGCCTGGTCCATCGACACCGGCTTCTCCTACGCCACCTCCGGCCGCCAGGACTGGCCCGGCGAGACGGGGTACGCCTCCGCGGGGTTCCGGCCCGCCTGGTGGACCACCAACACCGACCGCGTCAACGTGCAGCCCCAGCCGAGCGTCTTCTGCAACACCAAGAACAACTGCGACGCCGACGCGCCGCCGAAGTGTCCCGACGCGGCCTGCTACGCGAAGTTCTGGTGGAACCAGCCCAACGTGAGCTGGAAGGCCCAGTGCGCCACCACCTGCGGCCACGAGGCCATCAAGTACCAGACGCTGGTCGCGGAACCGGGCCGCGGCACCCGCCTCCAGACCGGCATGCCCGACTGTTCCTCCGCACCGGCCGGCGCCAAGGTCGTCGCGTCGGTGCCCAACGGAACTCCCGTATGGGGCGACGGAAGCAGCGCGTGGGCGGGCTGCGGGTCCACGGTCGGCTCGGCCGGCAGCTTCCAGTTCTCGTTCAACGCCGACAGTCAGAACCACTACGAGGCGAAGGCGGATCTGCACCAGATCGGCGGGGGTTACGGCGGCCACTTCTGGTACACCCACACCCGCGACGGCTACCACATGGGCGGACCCGGCAACTACATGACCGTCAACGGCACATGGACGCTGGGCCAGAGTCTCAACTGGGCGCGCGTCCTGGTGCACCTACCCGACAGCGGCGCCCAGACCCGACAGGCCGCCTACACCGTGCTCAACTCGGACAGCAAGAGCCCGACGCGCAAGGTGGCGCAGCGCGGCGACCGGTGGGTCAGCCTCGGTGTCTTCCACTTCACCGGAACACCCCAGGTGAACCTGTCCAACACCACGGACGACGGCACGGCCGACGAGGACGTCGCCTGGGGCGCGGTCGCCTTCCAGCCGCTCCCCGGCAAGCCCGCCAACTCCCTTGTCGTCATGGGTGATTCGTACACGTCCGGCGAGGGCGCCTCCGCGGCCGGGGGCGCCGACTTCTACCCCGAGACCGACCACTTCGACAAGCAGAACGAGACCGAGATCGACAAGTGCCACCGCTCCAAGCTGGCCTGGTCGAGGCAGGCGACGCTGCCCACCTACACGCAGTCCATCGGCACGCTGGACGACAACCTCGACCCGCGGCTGGACTACCACCTCGTGGCCTGCTCGGGCGCCCGCCACTTCGACATCATCGCCCAGGACCAGATGGGCGAGGGCACCCAGATCGACACGGGCTACCTCGACCAGAACACCACCCTGGTCAGCCTGTCGATCGGCGGCAACGACGCCCGCTTCACGGACGTCTTCAAGCAGTGCGCGCTGTTGGCCGGCCTGGACGTGTGCCAGAACACGTCGATCGGGAACAAGGACCCGGACACCGGCAGGAGCGTGCCCGGCGACACCGGACCGCTCAAGGACTGGGCGCCGACGTGGCTGCACGAGGAGATCCGTCCGCGGATCGCGAAGACACTGACCGCGATCCACGACCGCGCACCGTACGCGAAGATCATCCTCATGGGATATCCGGAGCTCCTGTCCGCCGACGGCCAGTGCGTCCCCGGCATCGGCAGCGAGGAGGCGCCGTGGCTGAACCAGCTCGCGGACACGCTCAATAAGGAGATGGAGGGGGCGACCGCCGATGCCGATGCGGCCTCCGGCGCGAACGCCACGTTCGCCGACCCGCGCGGGGAGTTCGACAAGAAGGCGGTGTGCGGCGACCCGGAGCAGGTCAACGGCCTCGTGAAGACCGGCCTTTCGAAGGCGGACAACTTCGGCCTCACCGAAGTGGGGATGGCGTCCTTCCACCCGAAGATCGGCGGCGCCCGGCTCTACGCGAACGTCTTCCAGGCGGCGCTGCGCTAGGACTGGCCCCCACGGCACCGCGGGCGGGGCCCGGGTCCGCGTATCGGGCCCGGGTCCCGCCCCGGGGCGGGGCCGCTCGGGCGCCCCCGGGAGGGACGGGAGGGCAGACCCCCCGGGGGCAAACAGGGCAAGCCGCTCAGCGCCGGGGGCGGGGGCCGGGGCGCCGTTAGGGTGGCGGGCATGAGCACACCCCCCCGCTTCGACCGCGGCCACACCGACGACCTGTTGACCTTCCTCGCGGCGAGCCCGTCGCAGTACCACGCCGTGGCCAACGCGGCCGCACGCCTGGAGAAGGCCGGGTTCCGGCAGGTCCAGGAGACGGACGCGTGGGACGGCACGTACGGCGGGAAATACGTGCTGCGCGGCGGCGCCATCGTGGCCTGGTACGTGCCCGAGGGCGCCGCGCCCCACACCCCGTACCGGATCGTCGGCGCCCACACCGACTCCCCGAACCTGCGCGTGAAGCCGCAGCCCGACACGGGGGCGTTCGGCTGGCGGCAGGTGGCCGTCGAGATCTACGGCGGGACGCTGCTCAACACCTGGCTCGACCGCGACCTCGGCATCGCGGGCCGCCTCACGCTCAAGGACGGCAGCCACCGCCTCGTCAACGTGGACCGCCCGCTGCTGCGCGTACCGCAGCTCGCCGTACACCTGGACCGGTCGGTCAACACCGACGGGCTCAAGCTCGACCGTCAGCGCCACCTCCAGCCGATCTGGGGCCTGGGCGACGACGTGCGGGAAGGCGACCTGATCCGCTTCCTGGAGCAGGAGGCCGGGCTCGCCGAGGACGAGGTGGCCGGCTGGGACCTGATGCTGCACTCCGTGGAGGCCCCCGCCTACCTGGGCCGCGACCGGGAGCTGGTGGCCGGACCCCGGATGGACAACCTGCTGTCCGTGCACGCCGGAACCGCCGCGCTGGCCGCCGCGTCCGCCGCCGACGAACTCCCCTTCATCCCCGTGTTCGCCGCCTTCGACCACGAGGAGGACGGCTCGCAGGCCGACACCGGTGCCGACGGCCCGCTCCTCGGCAACGTCATGGAACGTTCGGTGTTCGCGCGCGGCGGTACGTACGAGGACCGCGCCCGCGCCTTCGCCGGCACCATCTGTCTCTCCTCCGACACCGGCCACGCCGTGCACCCCAACTACGCCGAGCGCCACGACCCCACGCACCACCCGCGCGCCAACGGCGGCCCGATCCTCAAGGTCAACGTGAACGCCCGGTACGCCACCGACGGCGCGGGGCGGGCCGTGTTCGCGGCGGCCTGCGAGCGCGCCGGGGTGCCGTGGCAGACCTTCGTCTCCAACAACGCGATGCCCTGCGGCACCACCATCGGCCCCATCACCGCGGCCCGGCACGGCATCCAGACCGTCGACATCGGCGTGGCGATCCTGTCGATGCACAGCGCGCGCGAACTGTGCGGCGCCGACGACCCGCACCTCCTCGCGTCCGCCCTCACCGCGTTCCTCGCCGAATGACCCACCGGTGAACCACGCGGGTGTGCAAGGGGATTGACCGTCCGGGGCCCGGGTACCCGGACGGTCCACCACCTTTCACGGAGGCGAGTTCCATGGGCTTGGGCGGCTGCATCATCCTCATAGCGGTCGGGGCGATCCTCACATTCGCCACGGACTGGCACGCGAACGGTGTGAACCTCGACGTCGTCGGCCTGATCCTGATGGCCGTCGGCATCATCGGCGTCGCCGTCTTCACCAGCGTGCTGCGCAGGCGGCGCATGGTGCCCGGCTCCACCGTCATCGAAGAGGACCACCACCACGGCGACCACCTCATGTGAGCCGCGGCGACCCCCTCATGTGTGGCCCACGCCCATGTGGCTTCCGCCCATGTGGCCCGCGCCCACGTGACCGGTGCCACCTGTGGTGTGGCCCGGGGCGTGAGGTCTGGCCCTGCCGCCCCGCGTATCCTCGACTGTCCGGGCCCTGACCAGGTCCGGGAAGTCCGGGAACGGAGTCCGGGAACGGGGAGCTAGGGGGTACCGCCACCGTGGAGTTCCGCGTCCTGGGCACGGTGGCCGTGGCCACGGAGGACGGCGCGTTCCTCGCGCTGGGCCCCGCCAAGCGCCGCAGCCTGCTCGCCATGCTGCTGCTCCGGCCCAACACCGCGATATCCGTGGACCGGCTCACCGAGGCCCTGTGGGACGAGGAACCGCCCCAGCACTCGCGCACCGTGCTCCAGGGCCACATATCGCGACTGCGCGCCCTGCTGGCCGAGCACGACGCCGAGGCGTACGGCATCGAGCTGGTCACCCAGGGCCCCGCCTATGTGCTGCGGATGCCCGAAACCCTCATCGACGCGCACCGCTTCGAGGAACTCGTCACGCTCGCCCGCGGCGACCGCGCCCCCGGCGACACGGTGCTCATGCTGCGCGAGGCGCTCGCGCTGTGGCAGGGCCCCGCCCTCACCGGCACCGTCACGAGCCCGCCCCTCCAGGCCGCCGCCCACGCCTTCGAAGAGCTCAGGCTCGCCGCCGTGGAGGCTCTCGCCGAGGCGTACGGGGAACTCGGCGAGCACGGCAGGGCCGCCGCCGTACTGCGCACCGAAGCCGTCGCCCACCCCCTGCGCGAGCCCCTGTCGGCCGCGCTGATGCTGGCCCTGAGCCGCTCCGGCCGCCAGTCCGACGCCCTCGAATGGTTCCACCGCACCCGCCGCCTGCTCGCCGACGAACTCGGCGTGGACCCCGGCCCCGTGCTCAGCGAGACGTACGCACTCGTCCTGCGGGCGGGCGTCCCCACGGCGAAGGCCACGGCCACGGCCGCGCCGGGCGCCGGCACGGGGGGCGGCGCCGGGGGCGGGTTCGGGCCCGTGAGCGCGGTCGCGAGCGGGGGCGGCGTCGAGAGCGCGGTCGAGGGCGGCGGCGAGGGCGGCGGCAAGGGCGAGGGACGGGCCCACATTGCCTCCGCCATACCGGAGTTGCTGCCGCGCAGGCCTCGCGGGTTCGCCGGCCGTCGGGCGGAGTTCGCCGCCCTCGACCGGGCCACCGCCGGGCAGTACGGCGCCATCGCACTGGTCACCGGCGGCGCCGGCGTCGGCAAGACCGCGCTCGCCGTGCACTGGGCGCACGAGCGCCAGAGCGACTTTCCCGACGGCCGCCTCTTCGCCGACCTGTGCGGCTACAGCGACACACCGGCCCGCCAAGTCACCGTCGTACTACGGGAGTTCCTGCTCGCACTCGGGGTGCCCGTGCAGCGCGTGCCCGAGACCGAGGCCGGCATGGGCGCGCTCTACCGCTCGCTGACCGCCGACCGCCGGATCCTGGTCGTCCTCGACAACGCCCGCGACTCCGAGCAGGTCCGCCCGCTGCTCCCCGGCGGCGACCACAGCGTCACCCTCGTCACCAGCCGCGACCGGCTCGGCGGTCTCGTCGCGTCGGACGCCGCCCGGCCCGTACGCCTCGACGAACTGCCCGCCGCCGACTGCACCGCGCTGCTCGCCGCCGTGCTCGGCGAGGACCGGGTGGCCGCCGAACCCGCGGCCGCCGACCGCCTCGCCTCGCTCTGCGACGGCCTCCCGCTGGCCCTGCGCGTCACCGCCGCCCGTCTCGCCGCGCGCCCACAGTGGTCGCTGGCCGCACTCGCCGGTGAACTCGCCGACGAGCAAAGGCGGTTGGGGCTGCTCCGGGTCGAGGACACGGGGGTGGCCGCGGCCCTGCGGCTGACCGTGCAGCAACTGCCCGAGCAGGCACGGCGCATGTTCCGCGCGCTCGGCCTGCACACCGGGTCCGAACTCGACCGCTACAGCGCCGCCGCACTCGCCGGCTGCACCCCGGACCAGGCCGCCGCGGCCCTCGAACGGCTCGCCGCGGCCCACCTGGTGGTCGAGTCGGGCCCGCAGGGCGCGGGGCAGATGGGCTCGGCACACGTGGGCTCACCGCACATGGGCCCAGTGCACATGGGTCCGGCACACGTGGCCCCGGCGCACATGGGCCCGGCACACCCCGGGCGCCCCGACGCCTATACCCTCCACGACCTCGTACGCCTCTACGCCCGCGCGCTCGCCCCCGAGGCCGACCCCGACGGGCTCACCCGGCTCCTCGACCACTACCTCCACACCGGCCTCGTCGCGACCGCCACCGCCGAGCCCGGCAGCCAGCCCTGCTTCGCGCCGCCGCCCGGCGCCCGGCGGCCCGCGGCGGTGCGCGAGTTCGAGGACCGCCAGTCCGCGCTCGCCTGGTACGAGGCCGAACGGGCCACCCTGCGCGGCGCGGTGGCCGCCGCCATCGCCGCCGGGATGCACGACCGGGCCTGGCGGCTCGTGCTGCTCCAGTGGCCGCTCATCCTGTGGCGGGTCCGCGACGGCTGGGTCCCGCTCCTCCAGCAGGCCCTGGAATCGGCCGAGTTGGAGCAGGAGCTGGACGCACAGTCCCGCACCCGCGCCCTGCTCGGCTGGGTGCTGCACGAGGAGGGCCGTTTCGACGAGGCCCTCGCCCAGCTGGAGAAGGCCCCCGACCTCGCCCGCCGGGCCGGCTCCGTGACCAGCGAGGCCGTCGCCCGCATCAACCTCGCGCTCATCCTCACCCAGTACGGCGAGGTCGACCGGGCCGGCGACCTCCTCGGCCAGGCTCTCGCCCTGGCCGGCCGCGCCCGCGACCGGTCCACCGAGATGCTCGCCCACCAGCATCTGGCCCGGCACTTCCTGAACGCCGGCGACCACGGGCTCGCCCTCGACCACTCCCGGCGCGGCCTCGAACTCGGCCCCTCGCCGGAGGCGATCCCCCGCCGGGTGCTGCTGCGCACGAGCCACGGCGAGGCGCTGGCGGGGCTCGGCCGTACGCAGGAGGCGTGCGGGCAGCTCGGCGAGGCGGTGCGCGAGGCGGAGGACCACGGGTACGAGGAGGGCGCCGCGGCAGCCCGCGCCCGCCTCTCCGAACTCGCCACCCTGGGGCTCCGTCCCCCTGACGGGCCGAGGATGTCCATGCGGCCCGGCACCGAGTAGTCGAGGGGCGCGGGGGAACTGCGCGACCAGCCGCGCACGGCCCGCAGACGAACGCGGGTCAATGGCGTTAGCCGAACGATAGGAGCGCCGGTGAGGCTGATGCGGCGCACAGGGACACGAACGGGACCGGGAGGGGCGATGCGGGGGCGCGGACACGGGGCCGCAGGCGACGGCACACGTACCGCGGGCACACGTACAACCGGCATACCCACAGCCGGCATACGTACGGCGGGCACACGTACGGCGGGTATCGGCGGGGCGAGGGCCCGCGCGGCCGGTCTGGCCGTGCTGTGCGCCATGCTCTGCGCGTCCATGACCGCCTGCACCGACGGAGTCCCGCCGGCCGCGCCCGGCGCCGGGGCCGGCTCGACGACGGTCGCGCACGGCTCGTCCGCACCCGCACCGTCCGGCCTCCCGCGTGAGCGGCCCGGCGCATCCACCCCCACCGCGACCTCCACCGCCGGCCCCGGCGCACCGGGCCGGAGCCCGGCGCCGTCGGCGAGCGGCGCCACCCCGGCCACCCCGGCAGCCGCGCCGTCCACGGCCGTTCCGTCGCCGAGTGTCGGCACGGGGCCCGCCACCGGCCGTCCGGGTCCGGCGGACGACGGTGGCGAGGACGCCCGTGTCTTCTGCTCGCCCACCGCGCTGTCCCTCGTCCTGCGCGTCGCCAACCCACCGCGCGCAGGCGGTGGTTCACGTTCCGGCGCCGACGTCCGCGCACCGGGCGAGGCGGTCCTGGTGGCCCGCAACACCTCGGGCCACACCTGTGTCCTGCGCGGCTTCCCCACGCTGACCTTCACCGACGACGCCGGGCGGCCGTCGAGCGCCTCAACCCCGGCCAAGCCGTTCGCGAAGCCGTTCGCGCTGCATCCGGGCTCGGGCGGGGTGGCGCGGGTGCACTACACCGCCCGCCGGGGCTGCCGGGGCATCGCGGTGCGGGTGACGCTGCCCGGCTCCGCCACCGCGGACAGCGTGCCGGCCGTGGACGCGCACGGACGCCCGGCGACGCTGTCCGTGTGCGGGGCGGCCGTGCGCGTCGGCGCGTTCACACCGGGCTTCGGCTAGGAGCCACCCCCTCCACCCCGGCGGCCCGGCCCCCGGGTCGTGTCTTCACGGTGCCGTCCGGCCGGCGAGGTCTGGCACGCGGGCTCGCGGCGGGCGACGCCACTGTGAAGCGCGCCCTAGCTCCCCGCGGAATCCATTCCGGCGAGCACCAGCGGCAGCCGTGTCGCGCCGCCCTCGACGATCCGTACCGGCACACCCCAGTCCTGCTGGTGCATGTGGCAGGCCGGGTACTCGTTGGCCGGGTCGTCGTCGCAGGACGCCGCCATCGCCGACACGTGCAGGACGCCCTCGCCGACCTCCGGGTTCAGGGCGAGTTCGCGCGCGAGGTCGGTGCCGGTGCCGTCGCCGGCGAGCAGCAGCTCGGGCGGCGTGGCAGAGACCAGCAGCCGCGTGGACGGACCGTAGCGGGTGTCCAGCTTCTGCCCGGCCGGCGCCTGGAACACCACGTCCAACTGAAGCCGCCCCGGGGCGACTTCGGTCGCCGCGCGCTGGGTGCGGTGCGCCACCGCCTCGACCCGTACCGCCTCGTCGGGCAGCCGGAGCCGGGTCAGCCGGTGCCGCGCCGACTCGACGACGACGATGTCGTCACCGACGAGCACCGCATCGCTCGGCTCCCTCACGTCCGTTGCCAGCGTGGTCACTTCGCCGGTCGCCGGATCGTAGCGGCGCAGCGCGTGGTTGTACGTGTCGGACACGGCGACCGAGCCGTCCGGCAGCGCGGTGACGCCGAGCGGGTGCTGGAGCAGCGCCTGGGCGGCGTCGCCGTCGCGGTGTCCGAAGTCGAACAGGCCCGTGCCGACGGCGGTGTGCACCGCGCCCTCGGTGTCGACATAGCGCAGCGCGGACGTCTCCGAGTCGGCGACCCACAGCCGGTCCTCGGTGGCCGCGAGCCCGGACGGCTGCGCGAACCAGGCCTCGCCGCCCGGCCCGTCCACAAGCCCCTCGTTCGTGGTCCCGGCCGCGACCTCGACGGTCCGCGTCTGCGGGTCGTACGTCCACAGCTGGTGCACCCCGGCCATGGCGATCCACACCTTGCCCCGCCACCAGGCCACGTCCCACGGCGAGGAGAGGTCCACGTCGAGGGCGGGCCCGGAGGTGGGCTGCCCCTGCCACCACTGCTTGCCGGTGCCCGCGATCAGCTCGATCTCCCCGCTCACGGGGTCGAAGGTGCGCAGCGCGTGGTGCACGGTGTCGGCCACGACGACCTTGCCGTCCGGGAGCAGCGCGAGGCCCTGCGGCTCCTTGAACCGACCGTCCCCGCCGATCCGCCGCACGACGCTCTCGCCGTCGGGGGCGAGCTCGACCAGCTGGTGGCGGGTGGTGTCGGAGACCAGGAGGTTTCCGCCGGGCAGCGCGACGGCCTTGCCGGGGAAACGCAGGTCGGTGGCGACGGGCTCCGGCGGCACGTAGGGCCCGTCGCCGCGCCGCAGCGTGCCCTTCGCGCCGTGCTCGGCCTCCAGCTCCTCCACGAGCCGCTCGATGGCGTGAGCATGCCCCTCACCGGCGTGCTGGGCGACGACGTACCCCTCGGGGTCGATCACCACGAGCGTGGGCCAGGCGCGGACGGCGTACTGCTTCCACGTCGCGAGGTCCGGGTCGTCAAGCACGGGGTGCTCCACGCCGTACCGCTCGACGGCGTCGACGACGGCCCGGTGCTCGGCCTCGTGCACGAACTTCGGCGAGTGCACCCCGATGATCACCACGGTGTCCCGGTGCTTCTCCTCCAGCTCGCGCAGCTCGTCGAGGACGTGGAGGCAGTTGATGCAGCAGAACGTCCAGAAATCGAGGATCACCACACGGCCTCGCAGGCCGGCGAGGGTGAGCGCGTGGCCCCCCGTGTTCAGCCAGCCGCCCTTGCCGATCAGCTCGGGGGCGCGGACACGGGCACGTCGGGGCGCGGGCGCGGGGGTGGGCGCCGGGGCTGCTGCGTCGTTCATGCTTCAAGCTTGCCATCCCGTCATGAACGCCCTGTGTCGCCGTTCGGCGGGGCCGCGGGATGGGCAGGGGTGTAGCCATGAAATACCTCGTGCGGGACAAGATCTTCGCCATCGGCGACGACTACTGGATCGAGACCGAGGACGGGCGTCAGGCCTTCCTCGCCGACGGCAAGGCGCTGCGGCTGCGCGACACGCTGGAACTGAAGAACCCGTCGGGGCGGGTGCTGATCACGCTCCGGAAGAAGATGTTCGCCCTGCGGGACACGATGACCATCGAGCGGGACGACCAGGCGCTGGCCACGGTCCGCCGCAAACGGCTCTCGCTGCTGCGCAACCACTACCGGGTGAACCTGGTGGAGGGCACGGAGCTCGACGTCACGGGCAAGATCCTGGACCGCGAGTTCACGGTCGAGTACGAGGGTGAGCTGCTGGCGCACGTCTCGCGCAAGTGGTTCCGGATCCACGAGACGTACGCGGTCAACGTCGTACGGGAGGACGCGGACGCGGCGCTGATGATCGCGGTGGTGATCAGTGTGATCCGCATGGACGAGAGGGAGCGCGGCCACGACGACTGACCCCACGGAGTCGGCCGGCCCACCAGGGCCGAGCAGCTGGAGGCCGGGGCAACGGGCCGAAGCCTTCCGTGCCGCCCTGCGCCGAGTAGCCGGGGGCGCGGGGACCGCGCGAGCGGCCCCGCACGGTCCGCACCCAGCCCCCTGTACTCAGCGGAGCGTCACAGCACCCTGTCCTTGAGGGCCGGGAAGACCTCCCGGGTCTCGGCGACCTTCGCCGGGTCGAGGTCGGCGGTCAGGATCTCCTCGCCCGGCCCCGCCTCGCAGAGCACGTCGCCCCAAGGGTCGACGACGACGCTGTGTCCCGCCTGCTCCACCCCCGCGTGCGTCCCCGCCGTGCCACAGGCCAGCACGTACGCCTGGTTCTCGACCGCGCGGGCCCGCGCGAGCAGCGTCCAGTGGGCGCGGCGGCGCTCGGGCCAGCCCGCCGAGACGACGAGCGCCTGGGCGCCCGCGTCGATCAGGCCGCGGAACAGTTCGGGGAAGCGCAGGTCGTAGCAGGTGGACAGGCCGAGCGTCAGCTCGGGCAGCGGCACCGTGACGAGCCGGTCGCCCGCGCCCATCAGGACCGCCTCGCCCTTGTCGAAGCCGAAGCGGTGGATCTTGCGGTAGGTGTGAGCGAGCGCGCCGTCGGGCGAGAACACGAGGGAGGTGTTGTAGAGCGCGCCGTCCTCGCCCCGCTCCGGAATCGACCCGGCGTGCAGCCAGATCCCGGCGTCGCGGGCCGCCTCGGACATCGCCTGCGCCGTGGTGCCGCGCAGCGTCTCCGCCTCGTCCGCGAAGAGTTCGTAGGCGAAGGCGCCCACCGTCCACAGCTCGGGGAGCACGACCAGGTCGCTGTCCCGTTGCTCCCGCACCAGTGAACCCACGCGCCGGCGGCGGGAATTGACGGATTCATCGGGGTTTACATCGATCTGGATGAGCGAAGCGCGCACAGTACCACCGTCCTGGCCTTCGAGCCGTCAGCACTATGAGAGACAGCCTACGATCGTCACACGAAAGCACTGCCGGGGTGCTGCCCGGAAGCGTAACTTAGCGACCAAGCCTCCCACGCAGCCCGCAGTCCAGCCCGCGTACAAAAGAACCGCCGAGGGGTCCCGTGACCGTCCATCCCAGCCTTCAGACCTACGCCGATGCCTGGACCCACTCCATCGAGGCGATATCGGAGCTGGTGCAACCGCTCGTCGAGGGCGAGTGGAACCGTGCGACACCCTGCCCCAACTGGTCGGTGCGCGACATCGTGTCGCACATCATCGGCATGGAGTGCGAGCAGCTGGGCGACCCGAGGCCGATCCACACCCTGCCGCGCGACCTCTTCCACGTGCAGACCGAGTTCGCTCGCTACATGGAGATGCAGGTGGATGTGCGCCGGCACCACACGGCGCCGGAGATGACGTCCGAGCTGGAGTACACGGTCATTCGCCGGGCGCGTCAGCTGCGCAACGAGAACCGGGACCCCGAGACCAAGGTGCGCGCCCCTCTCGGCGCCGAGCAGACCCTGGAACTCGCGCTGCGGATGCGGGCGTTCGACGTGTGGGTGCACGAGCAGGATCTGCGCTGGGCCCTCAACAGGCCGGGGAACCTGGACTCGCCGGGTGCGTACGTGGCGCGCGACGTCCTGCTGAGCGCGCTGCCCAAGGTCGTGGCGAAGAACGCGGGCGCCCCGGCGAGCTCCGCGGTCGTCTTCGACGTTCACGGCCCGCTGGAGTTCCTGCGTACGGTGCGCATCGACGCGGACGGGCGTGGCACCGTCGACGGCGCGCCCTCGCTCGGCCCGCTGGTCACCCTCGCCATGGACTGGGAGACCTTCGTGCGGCTCGCGTGCGGCCGGGTGCGCCCGCACGCCGTCGCCGACCGTGTGAAGGCGGAGGGCGACCAGGCGCTGGCCGACGCCATCCTGCGGGAGTTCGCGGTCACGCCGTAGGTTCGTGGGGCGCGGCCCGCTACACCGGCACGTGCACCGCTTCCACCCTGCTCGCCACCAGCCGGTCCCGCTCACGGCGTTGGGCGCGGGCCCGCAGGCGCAGGATCTGGGTGAGGCCCAGCGCCTCCAGGAAGAACACCGAGGAGAACGCGACCCGGTAGTTGTCCCCGGTCGCGTCGAGCAGCACGCCCACCGCGAGCAGCGTCGTCATGGAGGCGATGAAGCCGCCCATGTTGGTGATGCCGGACGCGGTGCCCTGACGTTCGGGCGGGTTGGCGGGGCGCGAGAAGTCGAAGCCGATCATCGAGGCGGGCCCGCACGCGCCGAGCACCAGGCACAGGGTGACGAGCAGCCACATCGGCGCGTGCGTTCCGGGATACGCGATGGTGGCGGCCCACAGGAGCGCGGTCGCTCCTACGGTGCCGAGCGCCAGGGGCAGCCGGGCCGCGTGGTGGCGGGCTATGAGCTGCCCGTACACCAGGCCCACGACCATGTTGGAGAGCACCACGAGGGTCAGCAGTCCGCCGGCCGTCCCGCGGTCGAGGCCCTGCGCCTCGACGAGGAACGGCATGCCCCACAGCAGCAGGAACACCATCGCGGGGAACTGCGTGGTGAAGTGCACCCACATTCCGAGCCGCGTGCCGGGTTCGCGCCACGACTCGGCGATCTGGCGGCGTACGAACGCGGCTCCGGCGTGGTGGGCGGGCGGCGGTTCGTGGCCCTCGGGGTGGTCGCGCAGGAAGAGCAGCAGCAGGACCAGGACGACGACACCGGCGAGCGAGCTGCCCGCGAAGGTCTGCGTCCAGCCGACGCCGTGCAGGGCGCGCGCGATGACGAGGGTGGACACCAGGTTGCCCGCCATCCCGAACAGCGCGGCGACCTGCCCGATCATCGGGCCGTGTTTGGCGGGGAACCAGCGCGAGCCGAGCCGCAGCACGCTGATGAAGGTCATCGCGTCGCCGCAGCCGAGCAGCGCCCGGGAGGCGAGCGCGGTGGCGTACGAGGGGGACAGGGCGAAGCCGAGCTGTCCGACGGTGAACAGGACGGTCCCGAGCACCAGGACCTTCTTGGTGCCGAGCCGGTCGACCATGAGGCCGACGGGTATCTGCATGCCGGCGTACACGAGCAGCTGGAGTATGGAGAAGGTGGACAGGGCCGAGGCGTTGACGTGGAAGCGCTCGGCGGCGTCCAGGCCGGCGACGCCGAGCGAGGTGCGGAAGATGACGGCGACGAAGTAGACGCCGACGCCTATGCCCCACACGAACGCGGCCCGGCGTCCGCCCAGCGGCCGTGGTACGGGCAGTGCGGCAGAACTCATCGGTCGTCCCCCCTGACCAGGACCTTGACCCAGCTCAGGTGCTGGCGCACGCAGTGCGCGGCACGCTCGCCGTCGCCGTCCCTGATCGCGGCCAGCATCTCCTCGTGCTCGGCGATGTTCTTGGCGACGCGGTCGGGCTGGGCGTGCATGACGGCGACGCCCATCCGCAGCTGACGGTCGCGCATCTGGTCGTAGAGCCGGGCCAGGATCTCGTTGCCCGCGTTGCGCACGATCTCGGCGTGGAAGCACCGGTCGGAGACCGCGAGCGCCGCCAGGTCGCCGACGGCCGCCTGTTCCTTCTGCTCGGCGAGCAGTTCCTGGAGCCGCACGACGAGACGCTCCGGCGCGGGCACGGCCCGGCGCACCGCGAACTCCTCGACGAGCAGGCGGGTTTCGACGACGTCGGCCGTCTCCTGCGCGGAGACGGCGAGCACGAGGGCGCCCTTCTTCGGATAGAGCTTGATCAGCCCTTCCACTTCGAGCTTGAGCAGCGCCTCGCGCACCGGCGTCCGCGACACCCCGACGGCCTCGGCCAGCTCGCCCTCGGTGAGCAGCGTGCCGCCCTCGTAACGGCGGTCGAGCACCGCCTGCTTGACGTGCATGTAGACGCGGTCGGCGGCGGGCGGCCGCTTGGTGGCGGGGGCGGGGGCGGAAGGCATGCGCACAGGATAGATACAACAGGGGTGCAACAGAAACCACCGTCCGGATCGCGGGACGGTGGTTGCTGTGTGGCCGGTCGGCCGGTCGTGTCAGGCGCGGGGAGCCGAGCGGCGGCGCAGCACGACGTAGCCCGCGGCGCCCGCGACGGCCAGGCCCGCGCCGCCCGCGATCAGGACGGGGGTGCCGTCGGAGGACCGCTCGGTGAACTCGGCACCGGCGGCGACGGCGCCCTTGGGTACGACCGAGGTCTGTCCCGAGGTGTTCGCCGAAGGCGCGGAGGACGGCGCCTTGGCGGCCGCACCGGTGTTCAGCTCACAGCCCTTGGGCAGCTTCGGGAAGCTCTGGATCGCGTACGAGGATCCGGCGCCGCCCTCCACCTTGGACTTGAGCTGCGGGGCGGTGCCGTACGGGTTGAGGATCTCGGCGTAGATGCCGGCCGACGCGGGCAGCTTGGGGTGCTTGCGGTCGAGCGTGCCGAGCGAGGGCACCGGGGTGCCGGGACCGTCCGCGAAGGTGACCTTCGGACCGTCCGTGCTCATGGTCATCACCGCGTCGGTACCGGCTCCGATGGAACGGCTCTGGGTGACGGTGCAGCCGGTGGTGAGCACGGCGCCCGCGGCCGGTGCGGAGGGCTTGGCGGTCGGCTTGGCGGTCGGCTTGGCGGCGGGCTTGCCCTTGGGCAGGGCGTACGTCGTGACCGTGCCGTCGGGGGAGGTGACCTTGACGCTGGGGGTGGCGCTCGCGGCGTCGATCAGCTGCGCCTTGAGGCCGGTGACGTACTCGTGGGCGGTGGCGACGGGCTCGGCACGGTCCACGGCCGCGATGACCTTCACCGCCCACACGTCACCCGGCTTCCAGTTCGGGCCCACCGCGCGGAACCAGGCCTCCGGCCCCTCGGCGCCGTTGCGCAGCACCGCCAGCACGCCGTGCTCGGCGTCCTTGTAGACGAGGACCTTCTCGCCGTCGTAACGGTCGTTGGCCGACTGGGCGGCCGCGGACACCGTGGTCGGCGCCGAGGTGGCCGCGAAGGCGGCAGTCGGGGTGAGGAGGGCTCCGGCGAGCGCGGCGACGGCGATCGCGGCGCGGAGCGGGGTGCGAAGGGAGGTGCGGGCGTAGGTCGACATGAACGACTCCATGGCACAGGGCGGCCGAGTGGCCGGAGAAGGAAGAAGTGGAGGTCGCATGCCGCCTCCTCTGCCGGGTGGGGCCGTTGAGGCTGGGCGGGGCTGCAAGAAGAAATCTAGGGAACACCTGTGTGGGAAGCGTCCGCTCACTGTCACGAGCGCGTGACAGACCTCACGGACGCGGTCGGCCTCACACCACTCTCCGCCCGCACCGCACCGCTGTCCACCCGGGCCGGCCGGGGTCCCGCAGCGCTGCCCGTCCGGGCCCCCCGGGCCCGGACGCACCGCGGCCCCCGGCGCGTACGAAACGCATCGGGGGCCGGGGCATCGGCGTCGGGCCCATCGGGCGACAGGCCCGTGCCTGTCAGGCCTGTCAGGCCGTCACGCCCAGGTGATGAGGCGCTTGGGGCGCTCCAGGACGGCCGCCACATCGGCGAGCACCTTCGAGCCGAGCTCGCCGTCGACCAGGCGGTGGTCGAAGGAGAGCGCCAGCGTGGTCACCTGGCGCGGCTTGACCTTGCCCTTGTGGACCCACGGCTGGAGCTTGATGGCACCGACCGCGAGGATCGCGGACTCGCCCGGGTTGAGGATCGGGGTCCCGGTGTCCACGCCGAACACGCCGACGTTGGTGATGGTCACCGTGCCGCCCGACATCGCCGCCGGCGACGTCTTGCCCTCGCGGGCCGTCGCCACCAACTCGCCCAGCGACTCGGCCAGTTGCGGCAGGGTCTTGGCGTGGGCGTCCTTGATGTTCGGGACGATGAGACCGCGCGGGGTGGCGGCCGCGATGCCCAGGTTCACGTAGTGCTTGAGCACGATCTCCTGGTTCGCCTCGTCCCACGACGCGTTGACGTCCGGGTTGCGCTTGATCGCGACCAGGAGCGCCTTGGCGATCAGGAGCAGCGGGTTGACCCGCAGGCCCGCCATGTCCTTGTCGGCCTTCAGCTCCTCGACGAGCTTCATCGTCCGCGTCACGTCGACCGTCACGAACTCCGTGACGTGCGGCGCGGTGAACGCCGAACCGATCATGGCCTGCGCGGTCGCCTTGCGGACCCCCTTGACCGGGATCCGCGTCTCGCGGGTGTCGCCGGTCTGGACGGCCGCAGCCGGAGCGGGAGTTGTTTCACGTGAAACAGGGGCCGCCTCGGCCGCGGGCGCCGCGGCCGCGTGCACGTCCTCGCGGGTGACGACGCCGTCGGGGCCGCTCGGCACCACGGTGGCGAGGTCGATGCCGAGGTCCTTGGCGAGCTTGCGCACCGGAGGCTTGGCGAGCGGGCGGGCCGGCGCGGGGGCCTGGCCGTTCAGCTCGGTCTGCACGGCGCGCAGGGCCTCGGCCGGGGCCTGCTCGGGGACGGAGGCACCCTTGCGCGGGCGGCGCTTGGTGGAGGCCTCGGAGACGCCGTAGCCGACGAGGACGGGCTGGCGGCCCTTGGGTGCCTCCTCCTCGGCGGCCTCGGCCGTCACGGCAGGGGCCGCGGGCTCGGCGGCCGGGGGCTCCTCGGTGCCCGGGGCCACGTCCACGGTGATGATCGCCGTGCCCACGTCCACGGTCACGCCCTCGTCGAAGTGGAGCGAGCGCACCACACCGTCGTAGGGGATGGGGAGCTCGACGGCCGCCTTCGCGGTCTCGACCTCGCACACCACCTGGCCGTCGGTGACGGTGTCACCGGGCTGCACGTACCACTTGAGGATTTCCGCCTCGGTGAGTCCCTCGCCGACGTCCGGCATCTTGAACTCGCGGAAGCGGGCTGCGTTCTCAGTCATTGTCGTCACGACCATTCCCTCAGTACGCCAGCGAGCGGTCGACGGCGTCGAGCACCCGGTCGAGACCCGGCAGGTACTCCTCCTCCAGGCGCGCCGGCGGGTACGGGGCGTGGTAGCCGCCGACCCGGAGCACCGGGGCCTCCAGGTGGTAGAAGCAGCGCTCGGTGATCCGGGCGGCGATCTCGGCTCCGGCGCCGTAGAAGACCGGCGCCTCGTGGACCACGACCAGGCGGCGGG
This sequence comes from Streptomyces sp. NBC_00442, assembly GCF_036014195.1. Taxonomy (NCBI): domain Bacteria; kingdom Bacillati; phylum Actinomycetota; class Actinomycetes; order Kitasatosporales; family Streptomycetaceae; genus Streptomyces; species Streptomyces sp. NBC_00442. Next base: position 3,834,769 of record NZ_CP107918.1, on the reverse strand, counting down.
TCCGCTCGACGGAGGCCTGGACGGCGTCGAAGTCGATCGGGGACATCGAGCGCAGGTCCACGACCTCGATCGACTTGCCCTCTTCCTGCGCGGCTGCCGCGGCTTCCAGGCACACCTTCACCATCGGCCCGTACGCCACGAGGGTCAGGTCCGAACCGTCGCGCACCGTACGGGCCTTGTGCAGCGCACCCGGAATGGCGTCCGTGTCGACTTCGCCCTTGTCCCAGTAGCGGCGCTTGGGCTCGAAGAAAATGATGGGGTCGTCGGACTGGATGGCCTGCTGCATCATCCAGTACGCGTCGGACGCGTTGGACGGGCTGACCACCTTCAAGCCGGCCACGTGCGCGAACAGCGCCTCGGGCGACTCGCTGTGGTGCTCGACCGCGCCGATGCCGCCGCCGTAGGGGATGCGCACGACGACCGGCAGCTTGATCTTGCCGAGCGCGCGGGCGTGCATCTTCGCGAGCTGCGTGACGATCTGGTCGTACGCGGGGAAGACGAACCCGTCGAACTGGATCTCCACGACGGGCCGGTAGCCGCGCAGGGCCAGGCCGATCGCGGTGCCGACGATGCCGGACTCGGCGAGCGGGGTGTCGATGACCCGGTCCTCGCCGAAGTCCTTGAAGAGACCGTCGGTGACCCGGAAGACACCGCCGAGCTTGCCGACGTCCTCGCCCATGATCAGGACCTTGGGGTCGGTCTCCATCGCCTTGCGCAGCGATTCGTTGATCGCCTTGGCGATCGGCAACTTCTGTACGGCCATGACTAGTTGCCCTCCCCGTCCGAGAACGAAGCCTGGTAGGCGGCGAACTGGGCGCGCTCCTCGTCGACCAGCGCGTGGCCGTCGGCGTAGATGTGGTCGAAGATCGCCATCGGCTCGGGGTCCGGCATGGCGCGCACCGCCTCGCGCACCCGCTTGCCGAGCGTCTCCGACTCGGTCTCCAGCTCCTCGAAGAACGCGGCGTCCGCGTGGCCGGCGTTCTCCAGGTAGGCGCGCAGGCGCAGGATCGGGTCCTTGGCCTCCCACGCCTCGCGCTCCTCGTCGGCCCGGTACTTCGTCGGGTCGTCGGAGGTGGTGTGCGCGCCCATCCGGTAGGTGAACGCCTCGACCAGGGTGGGTCCTTCACCGCGCCGGGCCCGCGCCAGGGCGGCCTTCGTGACCGCCAGGCAGGCCAGCACGTCGTTGCCGTCGACCCGGACGCCGGGGAAGCCGAAGCCCTGGGCGCGCTGGTAGAGCGGCACGCGCATCTGCTTCTCGGTGGGCTCGGAGATCGCCCACTGGTTGTTCTGGCAGAAGAACACGACCGGGGCGTTGTAGACGGCGGAGAAGGTGAAGGCCTCCGCGACGTCGCCCTGGCTGGAGGCGCCGTCACCGAAGTAGGCGACGACCGCGCTGTCCGCACCGTCCTTGGCGACGCCCATCGCGTACCCGGTGGCGTGCAGCGTCTGCGAGCCGATCACGATCGTGTACAGATGGAAATTGTTGGAATTCGGGTCCCAGCCACCGTGGTTGACGCCACGGAACATGCCGAGCAGGTTGGTCGGGTCGACGCCACGGCACCAGGCGACGCCGTGCTCGCGGTAGGTCGGGAAGACGTAGTCGTCGTCCCGCAGCGCACGCCCGGAGCCGATCTGAGCGGCCTCCTGGCCGAGCAGCGAGGCCCACAGGCCCAGCTCGCCCTGGCGCTGCAGCGCGGTGGCCTCGGCGTCGAAGCGCCGGGTCAGCACCATGTCTCGGTAGAGACCGCGCAGCTCCTCGGCGCTCAGGTCGACGTCGTAGTCAGGGTGCTCGACGCGCTCGCCCTCGGGCGTCAGCAGCTGTACGAGCTCGGGCTCGGCGGCCGTCTTCTTTGCGCCGGCGCCGGCGGTGCGCTTGCTGCTGCGTCGCGGTTTGCGCGCGGCAGTGCTCTCCACGGTCACGTGCGTGCTCCTCCGTCTGTCCGGCTCCCGGGTTCGCCGGTGAGCCTGGGGGTCCCCCCGGCTCGTCCGGAGCTTGGGGGAGGCTCGCCTGTCCGTCTCAAGTGCACGGGGTGTGTGCGCTCGGCCGGGGATCAGGCGTGACAGGTGCCCCGGCGAGCGCCCTGCCAAAGGCACGTTACCCAGTGCTGCGCATTACTGCGAAACCCCGCTTGACCTGCGATTTTGCTTGGATTTCCAAGTAAATCGAGAAAGTGGGGAACAGCTGCTGGTCACAGCCTTGCAGGCCGCCGGAACAACGGCACGTTATCCCGGCCACGCAGGTTCGGGAAGGGGTCACTTATGGCACTCTTCGGCGTGCTTCGGATGAATGTGTGAGACTGATTCCGTGCGCGAAACAGGCAAAATCACCGTATTCCTGCTCGACGACCACGAGGTGGTTCGTCGCGGCGTCCACGAAATGCTCTCCGTCGAGGACGACATCGAGGTGGTCGGCGAAGCCGGCACGGCGGCGGACGCCCTGGTCCGGATCCCGGCCACCCGCCCCGACGTCGCTGTCCTGGACGTCCGCCTTCCCGACGGCAGCGGAGTCGAGGTCTGCCGTGAGATCCGTTCGCGGAACGAGGACATCAAATGCCTGATGCTCACCTCGTTCGCGGACGACGAGGCCCTCTTCGACGCGATCATGGCCGGTGCCTCCGGATACGTCCTCAAGGCGATCCGCGGAAGCGAGCTGCTGACCGCCGTGCGCGATGTCGCGGCCGGCAAGTCGCTGCTCGACCCGGTGGCCACCGCCCGCGTCCTGGAAAGGCTGCGCGACGGGGGCAAGAGCAAGGGCGACGACCGCCTGGCCAACCTCACCGACCAGGAGCGCAAGATCCTCGACCTGATCGGCGAGGGCCTCACCAACCGCGTGATCGGCGAGCGCCTCCACCTCGCCGAAAAGACGATCAAGAATTACGTCTCCTCGCTCCTTTCCAAACTGGGTATGGAGCGCCGCTCCCAGGCCGCCGCGTACGTGGCCCGGATCCAGGCGGAGAAGCAGCACTGACGCAGCGCTGACGCAGCACCGACGAGCCGGGCCCGGGAGCGGGCCCGGACACCGGCCCCGCGGCCAGGTAAGGACCTACGGCCCGGCCGCACGGGGCCCCCAGCTCTTTCACCGGCTCCCGCGGAACGCAAAAGTAGGGGGCATGTCCTTCGACGAGGAAGCCCACGCCATTGAGCTGCTCGGCCGTGTTCCGTACGGCCGCGTGGCTACCAGCATGCGTGCCCTGCCGTTCGTCGCGCCGGCCCGCCACGTCGTCGTCGACGGCCGCGTGCTGCTCCGCCTGCACGCGGGCCTCGGCTACCACCACGCGTGCCTGGGCAGCGTGGTCGCCTACGGCGCGGACAACTGCGGCTCGGGCGCGGACCACGTGTGGTCGGTGCAGTTCACCGGGACCGCGGAGCCCTTCGAGCCGACCGCCGATGAACTGAGGCTCTTCGGCTCCGCGCCCCGCGAGGTGGACGGCGAGCCCTTCGACCCGGTCTACATGCGCATCGAACCCCAGTTCGTAACGGTCCATTCGCTGGACTACTCCACAGAGCGCCGACTCAAGCACGTTGCGTGATCTAACATCTGACGAGTGCCGCGCTCATCTGCAACTCCACCCGTGGGCGATCTGCTGCGCCGCTACGACTCCCCCGGCGAGCCGCTCTCCTGCGAACGGGTCGCCCAGGGCCTGCTGAACCGCGGCTACCGCCTCGCCACCACCCGCGGCGACTACTTCCTCAAGCACCACCTCGACGGCGACCACGAGGCCATCGCGCGCCAGCACCGCGCGACCGAACGCCTCCAGGCTCTCGGCGTCCCCGTCGCCCCGCCCGTGCCGGACACCCACGGCGACACCGTCGCGGTCATCGGCGGACACTGCTACGCCCTGCACCCGTGGGTGCATGGCCGCCATCGCGACGGCGCCCAGCTCTGCACCGTGGAATCCCGCCGCCTCGGCGCGCTCCTCGGGCTCGTGCACACCTGCCTGGCCCAGGTCATGGAGCCCGACGTACCGCAGGGCGAGCACCTCAGCGCCGACCCCGCGGACAGCCTCGCGCTCATCGACGACCTGGTGGCGCGGGCCCGCCGGCACCGGCCCCGCGACAGCTTCGACGAACTGGCCGAGCACCGCCTGCTGGAGCGGCGGGTGCTGCTCGGCGAGCACGCCCACCGCCGCCCGGCGGCCCCCGCGACCGGCGCCTGGGTGCACGGCGACTTCCATCCGCTGAACCTGCTGTACCGCGGCGAGGGCCGCACGTCCGAGCCCGCGGCGATCGTCGACTGGGACCGGCTCGGCGTCCAGCCGCGCGCCGAGGAGGCGGTGCGAGCCGCCGTGATCTTCTTCGTCCGCCCCTCGGGCCAACTGGAGCTGGCCAAGGTACGGGCCTACGCGCGCGCCTACCGGCGGGCCGCCGGAGCCGACGCGCAGGAGCTGGCGGCCGCGGTGCACCGGGTGTGGTGGGAGCGGCTCAACGACTTCTGGATCCTGCGCTGGCGCTACCAGCTGCACGACAGCAGGGCCGACCCGCAGTTTCCTGCGGCGTCGGCCCTGGCGGTCTGGTGGACCCGCGAGTACGAGGCGGTGTGCGAGGCCTTCGCGGGGTGAGGGTCAGCCGGGTCAGTTTCCGGATCCGGTGGACGTTCCCTGCGTCGTGCCCTTGGTGGTGGTGCCCTGGTCGGCCCCCGCAGAGCTGCCCTTGGTGGTGGTGCCCTGGTCGGCCCCCGCAGAGCTGCCCTTGGTGGTACTTCCCTGGTCGGCCCCCGCGCTCGTGCCGGACGTCGTGCCCTGGGTCGTGCCGTCGCTCGTGCCAGACGTCGTGCCCTGGGTCGTGCCCTCGCTCGTGCCGGACGTCGTGCCCTGGTCCGTGCCCTCGCTCGTGCCGGACGTCGTGCCCTGGTCCGTACCCGGCGAGTGCGACGGCCGCGACTTGCTGGGGGACGGCGACGCGGAGCGCGAGCGGTGGCGCGAGGGGGACTCGCCGTTGCCGTTGCTGCTGCTGCCGTACGTCTGGCCCTGGCTGGTGCCTGGGGTGTCCGGCGCGGAAGGGCTGTCCGGCGCGGAGACCGACGGCGAGGTCTTCGGCGAGTTCGAGGTCGTGCCCCCGCCGCCGCCCGAGCCGTTGCCCGAACCCTGTGTCGCGTTCAGCGCGAAGGCGACACCCGCGGCGATCGCGACAATGGCGAGCACCACGAACAGCACCATCTTGCCCGAGCCGCCACGCCGCTTCGGGGCGCCGTGACCGTAGCCGTCGTACCCGCCGTCGTCCGGGTTGGACGGCGGCAGGATCGGACCGCCGAACTGCGAGGTGTCCCCGTGCACGGGGTGCCCCATGGCCGCGGTGGCACCGGCGCTGCCCATCGCCGGAGTGCGGGCACTCTCGTGCATCATCTCGACCGGGCCGGTGTTCCAGGTGCCGGTGTGGCCGCCCTGCGCCTGGAGCATCTGCAGCCCGTACTGGACCAGGCCGCGCATCTCCTCGGCGGACTGGAAACGGTCGTCCGGATCCTTGGCGAGAGAACGCATGACGAGGCCGTCGAGTTCCGGCGGCGCCACATGAGCCACGTGCGACGGCGGAATCGGCATGTCCTGGACGTGCTGGTAGACCACCGACAACGGCGTCTCGCCGACGAACGGGGGCCGCTGCGCGAGGAGTTCGTACAGCAGGCAGCCGGTCGCGTACAGGTCGGAGCGGTGGTCGACGGCCTTGCCGAGCGCCTGCTCGGGCGAGAGGTACTGCGGGGTGCCCATGACCATGCCGGTCTGCGTCATCGTCGACTGGGCGCCGTGCAGGGCGCGCGCGATGCCGAAGTCCATCACCTTGACCGCGCCCGTGTCCGTGATGATCACGTTGGCCGGCTTGATGTCACGGTGCACGATGCCGTGCTGGTGCGAGTAGGCGAGCGCTTCGAGCACGCCGGACACGATGATCAGCGCCTGCTCCGGCGGCGGCGCGTCCGCGTCGACCAGCAGGTCGCGGATGGTGCGCCCCTCGACGAGCTCCATCACGATGTACGGGACCGTCTGGCGGCCCACGAAGTCCTCGCCGGAGTCGTACACCGCCACCACCGCGTGGTGGTTGAGTCCGGCCACCGACTGCGCCTCACGGGTGAAGCGCGCCTTGGACACCGGGTCCTCGGCGAGATCGGCACGGAGCAGCTTCACGGCGACGGTGCGGCCCAGGCGCACGTCCTCGGCGGCGAACACCTCCGCCATGCCGCCGCGCCCCAGCCGGTGGGTGAGGCGGTACCGGCCGTCGCCGACGAGAACGCCGACCCACGACTCGTGGTCCTGCCCATCGGCCATCCCGGCGCCGTTTCCGTCGGGTTCGGGTGCCATCAGTCCTCGCCGTCGTATCTGGCCGCGTCCGCGGTCTTCCTTACGGTCTTCTGTCGTGCTCATCCGCTGGTTGTGCAGTAGTGCACGCTACAGCGTTGGCGGGGGCCGCCGGTCCGGGATGGACCGGCCATCCAATCGGTTCCGCGTGTACCCATGCAAATCTCGTACGGTTTCCATGCCATTCCTGTAACGCTTGCGAGTCTCTTCCCGTGCGTAGGGTCACGGAACGGGCACCCGGCTTGACGTGACTCACCCCTCGGGCAGACTTGGCCTGAAAAATCGAGGATCATCACTGGCCACCGCGCCAAGGGGGATGCACAGTCATGAGCCAGGACGGCGCACACGGCCGCTATGCGGGCGGTTCCATCGCGGGCGGGCGCTACCAGCTGCGCGACCTCCTCGGCGAGGGCGGAATGGCGTCGGTGTACCTCGCGTACGACTCCGCCCTCGACCGCCAGGTCGCCATCAAGACCCTGCACACCGAACTGGGCCGGGAGCAGTCGTTCCGCGAGCGGTTCCGCCGCGAGGCGCAGGCCGTCGCCAAGCTGCAGCACACCAACATCGTCTCCGTCTTCGACACCGGCGAGGACACGGTGATGTTCAACGGCTCCGCGGGCGCCGACGGCGTGATGCCGTACATCGTCATGGAGTACGTGGAGGGCGAGCCGCTCGGCTCGACGCTGCAGCGCGACGTCCAGCAGTACGGCGCCATGCCGGCCGACAAGGCCCTCAAGGTGACCGCCGACGTGCTGGCCGCCCTGGAGGTCAGCCACGAGATGGGCCTGGTGCACCGGGACATCAAGCCGGGCAACGTGATGATGACCAAGCGCGGCATCGTCAAGGTGATGGACTTCGGCATCGCCCGCGCCATGCAGTCCGGCGTCACCTCCATGACCCAGACCGGCATGGTGGTCGGCACCCCCCAGTACCTGTCGCCCGAGCAGGCCCTCGGCCGTGGCGTGGACGCCCGCTCCGACCTGTACTCGGTCGGCATCATGCTCTTCCAGCTCCTGACCGGGCGCATCCCCTTCGACGCGGACTCGCCGCTCGCGATCGCGTACGCACACGTCCAGGAGGAGCCGGTCGCCCCGTCCTCCGTCAACCGGTCGATCACCCCGGCCGTGGACGCGCTGGTGGCCCGCGCCCTGAAGAAGAACCCGAACGAACGCTTCCCCAGCGCTCAGGCCATGCACGACGAGATCCACCGGATCGCGTCCGCCGGCCAGATGGGCGCGGCACCGGTCATCACCGGCGGGGCTCCGCCGGTCAGCGGCGCGGGCGTCGGTGCGACGGTCTTCCCGCCGCTCGACTCGCAGGCCGCGCCCGGCTTGCAGGGCAGCGTGCAGACGCCGTACCAGGCGGGTCCCTACGGTCCGCCCACCCCGGCCCCGACGCCGATGGTCCAGCCGTCCTACGGGTACCCGCAGCAGCACGCCCCGATGGGGGCCGCCACCCCGCCGCCGTACACGATGTCCCCGGCCCACACCCCGCCCGCGGCATCCGGCGGCGGCAAGCGGAACACCGGCGTGATCGTGGGCGCCGTGGCCGTGGCGCTCCTCGCGGTCGGCGGTCTGATCACGGCACTGACCCTGAACAACGGCGACTCGAACGCCGATGGCGGCGACGCGAAGGCCAGCACCTCGGCGGCGGCCGGACACAAGGGCCCCGAGCGCGATCGCAAGATGGACGCCGACAAGTGCACCTCGCCGCAGACCTCCACCCTCGACCCGGGCAAGGTCCAGGCGCCCGACTTCTCCTACAAGGACATCCTGTCGGTGAAGTCCTGCATCCAGGCCGCCGGCTGGAAGGTCAACACCGAGACCATCGACAACGGCCAGTGGGGCCAGGACGTGGTGGTCACTCAGTTCCCCGCGGCCGGCGTGGACGTGGACAAGAAGAACGCCCAGTTCACGCTCCAGATCTCGTCGGGCAACCCGCCCGGTCAGTAGTCACACGTCCCGCACGCACACGCGGATACGGACTCGGAACGGGACTCGAACGGGACTCGGAACGGGACTCGGATACGGATACGGATGAAGGCCCGGCGCCCCCTGGTGCCGGGCCTTCGTCGCTGCGGATCACCCGTGCCGGTCTTCCTCGGTCGGATGCCCCGGGCGGCGCCAAGCCCATTCGGCGCATGCCGGGCGGCTCCCGGGATGCCGCGCAACTCGCCGCGTGTGACGCTGATTCGGCCACCTCAGGCGATCCTGCGCATCCGTACGGGAAGGGGCCCCGCCATGGCTCCAGGGGTCCGGTCGCTCGCCGCGGCCGTTTCGCTCACGGGAGCGCTGCTCCTGACGCCCCTGCCCCTCGCGCTCGCCGTCGGCGACCCGACGCCCAGCGTGTCCGTGACCTCGCCCGACACCGCTCGGACCTCGCCCTCGGCCTCCCTCCCGGCCTCGCCGTCGACCGATCCGTCCCCGGGGTCGACGCCCTCCCGCGTGGCCGCCGATGAGCAGCACCTCGCGGGCAGCCGGGCCGGAGTCGGCCGGACGCGGCCGGGCCGGGCCGATGCCCAGTACCCCGTCGTGTCGGACGCCTGGGACGAGGTGGCCCCGGCTCCGCTGGAGACGAACCGGACGGCCCCGCAGGCGCCCGCGCGGATCCCGGCCCCGGAGCCCTCGGCACCGGCGTCGCCCCAGTCGACCCCCGCCCGCACGGCCACGCCGGGGCGGACGCAGCCCCGGCCCCATCAGACGCCCCAGGCCGTCTCCACCTCCAGCTCCAGCGGCTCCGACCTGCGCCTCCACGTCCTCTCCTTGGGAGCGGGCCTGGCCCTGACCGGTCTGGGGCTCGGATTTCTCGCGCTGCGGCTGAGACGGCCCTGACACGGCATCCCGGCGGCCCGGCACGAACGCCGTGGACGGGGCCGTGTTTCACGTGAAACACGGCCTCTTCGGCCGGAATCGGCGCCTCCCTGGCGGTGGATCACCGCTTCCCGGGGGCACAACGGGATGAGAGGCACGTGTGCGAGAGAATGGGCGGCATGGAGATGCCGAGGAACGATAAGTCGCCGGACAGCCCCCACATCCTGGTCGTAGGCCAGGACGGTATGGCCATCGGCGGTGGAGACGACGAGTCCCGCGAGGTCCCGGTGACGGAGATGGTCGAACAGCCCGCGAAGGTCATGCGGATCGGCAGCATGATCAAGCAGCTCCTTGAGGAAGTCCGCGCGGCTCCTCTCGACGAGGCGAGCCGCGTACGCCTGAAGGACATTCACGCCTCGTCCGTGAAGGAACTGGAAGACGGCCTGGCGCCGGAATTGGTCGAGGAACTGGAGCGGCTCTCCCTGCCCTTCACGGAGGAGGCCATCCCCTCCGAGGCCGAACTGCGCATCGCGCAGGCCCAGTTGGTGGGCTGGCTGGAAGGGCTCTTCCACGGCATCCAGACGGCGCTGTTCGCCCAGCAGATGGCGGCTCGCGCCCAGTTGGAGCAGATGCGCCGCGCGCTGCCGCCCGGTGTGTCGCACGACGAGGACGACGAGGGCGGTCCCCACGCGGGCGCCCGCTCGGGCCCGTACCTGTAGCCGTACCTGTAGTCCGTACCTGTAGTCCGTACCGAGCAGGCCCGAGCAGGATCGAGTACGCCCGAGCGGGTCCGAAGGGGGCGCCGGCTTCCGGCGCCCCCTTCGGCACGTCAGGTCAGGCCGTCAGCAGGACCTTGCCGATGTGCTGGGACGATTCGAGCACCCGGTGGCCCTCGGCCGCGTCCGCCAGCGGCACCGTGCGGTCCACCACGGGCCGAACGCCGCCGTCGGCGATGAGCGGCCACACGTGTTCACGCACCGCCGCCACGATCGCCGCCTTCTCCGACGCGGGCCGCCCGCGCAGCGACGTGGCGGTGACCGCGGCCCGCTTGGTGAGCAGCGCGCCCAGGTTCAGCTCGCCCTTGGCGCCGCCCTGGAGCCCGATCACCGCGAGCCGTCCGTTGACGGCGAGCGCCCGCACGTTCCGCTCCAGGTACTTGGCACCCATGATGTCGAGGATGACATCGGCGCCGACGCCGTCGGTGGCCTTCAACACCTCGTCCACGAAGTCCTGTTCGCGGTAGTCGATCAGGATGTCCGCGCCCAGCTCCGCGCAGCGCTCCAGCTTCGTCCGGCCACCCGCCGTGACCGCGACCGTGGCCCCGATCGCCTTGCCGAGCTGGATGGCCATCGTGCCGATCCCGCTCGATCCGCCGTGCACCAGAAGCGTCTCACCGGGCCGCAGGTGGGACACCATGAACACGTTGGACCACACGGTGCAGACGACCTCGGGCAGGGCCGCCGCCTCGGTCAGCCCCACGCCCTCGGGCACGGGCAGCAGCTGCCCCGTCGGCACGGCCACCCGCTGGGCGTAGCCGCCGCCGCTCAGCAGGGCGCACACCTCGTCGCCGACGCTCCACCCGGACACCCCGGACCCCAGCGCCACGATCCGCCCGGAACATTCCAGGCCCGGGTAGGGGGAAGCGCCGGGCGGCGGGTTGTAGAAGCCCTGCCGCTGGAGCACATCGGCACGGTTGACGGCGGCCGCGGCCACCTCGACGAGGACCTCGCCCTCGCCCGGTACGGGATCGGGGACCTCGGCCCAGACCAGTGCCTCGGGACCGCCCGGCTCAGGAATCGTGATCGCATACATGTCTGCGACGCTACTCCGGCCGACCCTCTCCCGGCGCGCCACCGGCTCGTACGATCGTGATGAGCCGGTCCGTCAGCTGGAGCGGGCTCGCCTTGGCGTCGTCGTACGCCAGCAGCCGGTGCCCTCGCACCACGCTCACCACCAGGTCGTGGGTCTCCCGCACGCCGCGTCCGACCTCGCTCTTGCGTACCGGCCGCTCCACCATGTCGAGCCCGCTGCCCTGCTGGATCAGGTCCTCCATCACGGTGCCGGCGCTCGGGCTGAGCACGGACAGGCCGAGGAGGCGGCCGGCCGCGCTGGCGCTGGTGATGACGGCGTCCGCGCCGGACTGACGCAGGAGCGGCGCGTTCTCCTCCTCCCGTACCGCCGCGACGATCTTGGCGCTCCGGTTGAGCTGGCGGGCGGTCAGCGTGACGAGGACCGCGGTGTCGTCGCGCTGGGTGGCGATGACGATCTGGCGTGCCCTCTGCAACTCGGCGCGCAACAGCACGTCGCTGCGTGTGGCGTCGCCGAGGACGCCGGCGAACCCCTCGGCGTTGGCGGCCTCGATCACTTTCGCGCTCGGGTCCACGACGACGACCTGTTCCTTGTTCAGTCCCCTCGCGCACAGGGTCTGGATCGCCGAACGGCCCTTCGTCCCGAAGCCGACGACGACGGTGTGCTCGCGCAATTGGGCCTTCCAGCGGTTGAGCCGCCACTCTTCGCGGGTCCGTTCGGTGAGGACTTCGAGAGTGGTTCCGACGAGGATGATCAGGAACAGCACGCGCAACGGTGTCACCAGCAGGATGTTGGTGAGCCGTGCGCTGTCGCTGTAGGGCACGATGTCGCCGTAACCCGTCGTGGAGAGGGTGACGGTGGCGTAGTAGACGGCGTCGAGGAAGTCGACCTTGCCGTTGGCGTTGTCGTGGTAGCCGCCGCGGTCGATCCAGACGATGAGCGTCGTCAGTGTCAGCACGGCGAGCGCCATGAGGAGCCGCTTCGCGACCTGCCGCAAGGGCCGGTCGACGACACGACGGGGCAGCTGCACCCGCCGGGTGATCAGGTGTTCCCCCGCCTGCCGTGCCATCGCGTCGTGGCCGGGCAGTTTCACGTGAAACACCCGTCGCCCGAGCCGGCGTGTGCCCACGGCAGATCGAGGATCTCGACCTCCTGGTCCTCGCGCGCCCCACCGGGGGGCACCACCGCGAGTCCGTCGGCCGCCGCGACCCCGCGCAGCATGGCCGGGCCGTTGTAGTGCAGGGGCAGGACCCGTTCCGCGCGGTGCACCACGGGGACGAGCCGGGTGTCGTGCGGGTGCCCCTGCACCGCGTTGCGCAGCGGCGCGGTGTACGTCACCGGGCGCGCCCGGTGCGCGAGTTCACGCAGCAGCGGCTCGGCCAGGGTGAGGAGCCCGGAGACCGCGGCCAGCGGATTGCCGGGCAGGCCGACCAGGTGCTTGCCCACTCCGATCTGCGCCAGCAGCATCGGGTGCCCCGGCCGCACGGCGACCCCGTCGACCAGGAGCTCGGCACCGGCCTTGTGCAGCACCGGGTGGACGTGGTCGACGGGCCCCGCCGCGGTCCCGCCCGTCGTGATCACGAGATCGGCCGAGGAGGCGGTGACCGCGGCGAGCAGCGAGCCCGCGTCGTCCTTCAGCCGTCGGGTCGCGATGACGTCCGCGCCGAGCGCCCTGAGCCAGACCCCGAGCATGGGGCCGAGCGCGTCCCGGATCAGACCGTCATGGGGGAGGCCCTGGGTGAGCAGCTCGTCGCCCAGGACGAGAACCTCGACGCGTGGTCTCGGCACCGTGGCCAGCTCGTCGTATCCGGCTGCCGCGGCCAGGCCGAGCACGGCCGGGGTGACCAGGGCGGTGGCGGGCAGCAGGGCGTCTCCCGAGCGGCACTCCTGGCCGCGCGGGCGGATGTCCTGGCCGTGCAGCACCACGCGGTCGGCCTGGAGCAGGGTGCGCGCCTCGTCGAAGCGGGCGTGTTCGCTGCGGATCACCGCGGTGGCGCCGCCCGGGATGCGGGCCCCGGTGGCGATGCGTACCGCGTCCCCGTCGCCGAGCGGGCCGGGCACGGCGTGACCGGCGAGGACGCCGCCGTCCTGGACCGTCCAGGGCCCCGGCCCCGCGACCGCCCAGCCGTCCATGGCGGAGGTGTCGAAGGAGGGCAGATCGGTGAGCGCGGTGAGCGGCCCGGTGAGGGTCTCGCCCAGGGCCTGTTCCAGCGGAACCCGATGGGCGCGCGGCGGCGCGGAACGGCCCGCCCGTGCGGCCACGGCCCGTGCGTCGGCCCAGGACGACGCACGCCGGTGGGGCGCGGGGGCGGAACTGCGGTGAGGCTTGGAGGAGGCGCCGGATCCCGGCTTCGCCGACGCGTTCCCGCCGCTGTCGCGGTGCACGGGCTCCGCCCGGTCCTGGCCCGGGGGTCCGGCCTTGCGCCGCGGGACGGCGGGACCGGTGTCGCGCAGCAGGGCGAGGGCCTCGTCGGACCCGTCGTCGGCCGCCGGGGTCCGGGCGGTCATCCGGCGTCGTTCTTCGGGCCGTCGGAGGCCTCGGCCTCGGCCGCCCAGCGGTTGGCGAGCGCGGCCGCCCGGCGTGCCGCGTCCGCCACGTCCTTGCCCTCGCCTCCCGCCTTGGCGGCCGCGTAGCCCACCAGGAAGGTGGTGAGGGGGGCGGCGGGCCGGGCCACGCCGTGGGCGGCGTCCCTGGCCAGGTCGAGCAGGACGCCGGTGTCGACGTCCAGTTCGATGCCGAGCTCGTCCTTGACTGCGGTGATCCATTCGTCCAGCACGCCCCCATGGTCCCTGATCCTGGCGCGCGCGGAGGCGAGGTCCTCCCAGGTGTCGCAGTCGAACGAGGCGAGAGGGTCCCCGGTGACGCGGGTGAGGTCGAGCCGGCGGGTCAGCCGCCGCAGCGGCAGTCCGGCGAGCGAGCCGTGTTCGGCGGCGATCGACGCCAGCTCGCGGCGGAGCGGTCCGGCGCGGTAGACGGCGACCAGCGGCTGGTCACGGCCATCGGCGTCGGTGCACAGCGCGGCGTCGCGGCCCGTGCGGCGGACCTCGGCGAGCAGTGCCTGGACGGTCGGCGCGGCGAGGAACGGCAGATCGGCCGAGAGCACGAGCACGCTCCCCGCCGACGTGTGCCGCACTCCGGCGTCGAGTGCGGCCAGCGGCCCGCCGCCGGCCGGCTCCTCACGCGCCCACGTCACCGGCCTCGCGGTGTCGCGCCTGCCGCCCACCACGACGGTGTTCGTGGCGCCGGCGCAGGCGGTGAGCACCCGGTCGAGCAGGGACCGGCCGCCCACGCTGAGCCCCGGCTTGTCGGCGCCGCCGAGCCGCTTGGCCGCGCCCCCGGCGAGCACCACGGCGTCGTAGTCCGTGTGCGCGGCGTCGAACCCCGGGCCACCGGTGCCGTAGGCCGGGTTCGCGTTTTCCTGCGTGCTGCCGGCGGCGTCCCGCGCGGGTCCTGCGGCGTCATACGCGGTCATCTTCCGAGTATGGGCCGCCGCACGATCACGGCTACCCCCGTGAACGTCCCGAGTCGGCGGGGACGTTCGTCACAAGGTGCGCAGGAGCACCACCGGGTGTTCCACGCAGTCCGCGACGTAGCGCAGGAAGCCGCCCGCCGTGCCGCCGTCGCACACCCGGTGGTCGAAGGTGAGGGAGAGCTGCACGACCTGGCGCACGGCGAGCTCCCCCTCGTGCACCCAGGGCTTGGGGATGATGCGGCCGACGCCCAGCATCGCGGCCTCGGGGTGGTTGATGATCGGCGTGGAGCCGTCGACCCCGAAGACCCCGTAGTTGTTGAGGGTGAAGGTGCCGCCGGTCAGCTCGCCCGGGGTCAGCGTGCCCGTGCGGGACGCCTCGGTGAGCCGGGCCAGTTCGGCGCCGAGCGAGTCGACGTCGCGGGTGTGGGCGTCGCGGACGACCGGCACGACCAGGCCACGCTCGGTCTGGGCGGCGAAGCCCAGGTGCACCTCGGGCAGCCGCACGATCTCGCGGGCCGCGACGTCGACCGTCGAGTTGAGCTCGGGGAATCGGGCGAGGGCCGCCGTGCAGATCCGGGCGAGCAGCGCGAGCACGGACACCTTGGGGCCGCCTGCCGCGTTCATGGCGGCGCGCGCCGCCATCAGCTCGGTCGCGTCGGCGTCCACCCAGCAGGTGGCGTCGGGGATTTCGGTCCTGCTGCGGCTGAGCTTGTCGGCGACGGCTCCCCTGATGCCGCGCAGCGCGATCCGCTCGGCGCCGCCCGTGGACGTACCGCGCCCGGATGCGACGGCCGCGGACGTGCCCGGCGCGGGCGTGCCGCCCGTGGGGACGGCTGCCCGAGAGGCCTCGGGCGCGGAGGCCACCGGTGCCTTCATCGCCGACTCCACGTCGGCCCGCAGGATCAGCCCGTCGCGACCGGTACCCCGCAACGCCCGCAGATCGAGGCCGTGTTCGCGGGCCAGCCTGCGTACCAGGGGCGAGATGACCGGCACCGGCCCCGACGCCTTCGCGGGCGCCACGGCGGGGACCTGGGTCTCGACCGGCGCCTGCGGGGCGACGGGGGCGGCCGCCGGCGCGGGGGCGGCGAACGGCGTGGCGGGCCTGATCCTGCCGCGGCGGCGGGCGGTGGCCGCCCCCGTCCCGTAGCCGACCAGCACATTGCCCGAGTACTCGGAGGACTCGGCGTCCGCGGCGGCCTCCTGTACGCGGCCCTCCCGTACGTCGGCCTCCCGTGCCTGGTGGTCCTGCCGTGCCTGGTCCTCCCGTGCCTGGTCCTCGACGGCGTCCCCTGCCGGCGAGGGCCCGACCGCCACGGTCAACAGGGGCGAGCCGACCGGCAGTTCGGTGCCCTCCTCGCCGAAGCGCGCGGTGACCACTCCCCCGTAGGGGCAGGGCACCTCGACCATCGCCTTGGCCGTCTCCACCTCGACCACCGGCTGGTCCACCGCCACCACGTCGCCGACCGCGACGAGCCAGCGCACGATCTCCGCCTCGGTGAGCCCCTCCCCGAGGTCGGGCAGCTTGAACTCCAGGACCTTCGGCATCAGTGCCCCGCCTCCCACTGCAGCCGTGCCACCGCGTCGAGCACCCGGTCGACCCCGGGCAGATGGTGCTTCTCCAGCATCGGCGGCGGATAGGGAATGTCGAAGCCGGCGACCCGCAGCACGGGAGCCTCCAGGTGGTGGAAGCAGCGCTCGGTGATCCGGGCCGCTATCTCGCCGCCGGGGCCGCCGAAGCCCGCCGACTCGTGGACCACCACGGCGCGCCCGGTGCGGCGCACCGAAGCGCACACCGTCTCGTCGTCGAACGGGACCAGCGAGCGCAGGTCGACGACTTCGAGGTCCCAGCCCTCTTCGCGGGCCGCCTCGGCCGCCTCCAGGCACACGGGCACGGACGGCCCGTACGTGATGAGCGTGGCGCTCGTCCCGGTGCGCCGCACGGCGGCCTTGCCGATGGGCTCCACCGGCGCCGGGTCGTCGGGGGACCAGTCGGACTTCGACCAGTACAGCCGCTTGGGTTCGAGGAAGACGACCGGGTCGTCCGAGGCGATGGCCGCCCTCAGCATCCCGTACGCGTCCTCCACGGTGGAGGGGGTGACGACCTGGAGGCCGGGCGTGGCCATGTAGTAGGCCTCGCTGGAATCGCTGTGGTGCTCCACGCCACCGATGCCGCCGCCGTAGGGCACCCGCACCACCAGCGGCATCGTCATCGCGCCGCGGGTGCGGTTGCGCATCTTCGCGACGTGGCTGATGAGCTGCTCGAAGGCCGGGTAGGCGAAGGCGTCGAACTGCATCTCGACGACCGGCCGCAGCCCGTACATCGCCATGCCGACGGCCGTGCCCAGGATTCCGGCCTCGGCGAGCGGGGTGTCGGTGCAGCGGTCCTCACCGAACTCCTTGGCCAGCCCGTCGGTGACCCGGAAGACCCCGCCCAGGGTGCCGACGTCCTCCCCGAGGACGTGCACGGTGGGGTCCTCGGCCATGGCGTCGCGCATCGCGCGCTGCAGCGCCTGCGCCATGGTGGCGGGTTTCCCGGCGGTCCTCCGGCCGGCCGTGCGGTCGGTGGCGGTGGCCATCAGCGGGCCTCGGCTTCCAGCTCGGCGCGCAACTGGGCGGCCTGCTCGCGCAGTTGGCCGTTCCGCTCGGCGTACACCTCGGTGAAGAGGTCCATGGGGTCGAGGACCGGCTCGGCGTTCATCCGCTCGCGCAGCGCCGCCGCCATGGCCTCGGCGGCCTCGGCCGCGGCACGCACGCCGTCCTCGTCGAGGATGCCGCGGGCCGTCAGCTCGCCCTCCAGGATCCGGATCGGGTCGTGTGCGCGCCAGGCCTCGACCTCGGCGGAGCCGCGGTAGCGCGTCGCGTCGTCGGCGTTGGTGTGCGCCTCCATCCGGTACGTGACCGCCTCGATCAGGGTGGGGCCGCCGCCGCGCCGGGCCCGGCCGATGGCCTCCGAGAGCACCTGGTGCACCGCGGGCGCGTCGTTGCCGTCCACCAGGCGGCCCGGCATTCCGTAACCGACGGCCTTGTGGGCGAGGGAGGGGGCCGCGGTCTGCTTGGCGAGCGGCACGGAGATGGCGAAGCCGTTGTTCTGCACCAGGAAGACCACCGGCGCCTGCCACACGGCCGCGAAGTTCAGCGCTTCGTGGAAGTCGCCCTCGCTGGTTCCGCCGTCGCCCACCAGGGCGAGCGCGACCACGTCGTCGCCCTTGAGGCGGGCCGCGTGGGCGAGGCCCACCGCGTGCGGGAGCTGGGTGGCCAGCGGGGTGCACAGCGGAGCGATGCGGTGCTCGCGCGGGTCGTAGCCGGTGTGCCAGTCGCCGCGCAGCAGCGTCAGGGCCTGCACCGGGTCCAGGCCCCGGGCGACGGCCGCGAGGGTGTCGCGGTAGCTCGGGAACAGCCAGTCACGCTCCTCCAGGGCGAGGGCGGCGGCGACCTCGCAGGCCTCCTGACCGGTCGACGAGGGGTACACGGCGAGACGGCCCTGCTTGGTGAGCGCGGTGGCCTGCGCGTTGTAGCGGCGGCCACGGACCAGCTCCGCGTACAGCTTCAGCATCAGCGCACGGTCGAGCTCGGCGCCCGTGCCCAGGACCCGGAAGGGCTCGGAGTCCGGCAGGAGCGGGGCGGGGTCGGTGCGGTGCCTCCAGGCAGGTGGAGGGGCCGGCCGGTATGCGGCGGCACCGGGGAGCTCTTGGACCGTCATGCCAATGCACCTCCTTGTGCGGAGCGGACATCCAGGAGGGGGCGCGACTGTGACGCCCCTCACCTACCGATTGTTCGGTCGTGGACGCATTTTGGCTACAGGCGCCTTCAGCCTGTGGACAAACGGTTCTCCACAGCCTGAGATGGGAACAGGTCGTCCACAACAGGAAGGCGGGGGGACATGGCAGCTGAACAAATGGCCACCGGCGACGCACGGCCGGTGCCACCGCGCCCGCTGGACGAGATCGACCACGACATCCTGCGGATCCTTCAGGCGGAGGGCCGGGCCTCGATACGGTCCGTGGCCGAGCGGGTGCACGTCTCGCGCGCCAACGCCTACGCCAGGATCAACCGGCTCGTCGAGGACAGCGTGATCCGCGGCTTCACCGCGCGTGTGGACCACGAGAGGGCGGGCCAGGGCGCCGCCGCGTACATCACGCTCAAAATCGTCCAGAACTCGTGGCGCACCGTCCGCGAGCAACTCCAACAGCTGCCGGGCGCCGCCCACATCGCCCTGGTGAGCGGGGACTTCGACGTGCTGCTCCTGGTGCACACACCCGACAACAGAGCCCTGCGCGAGCTCGTCCTCACCCGGATCCAGTCCATCCCGGAGGTGCTCTCCACGCGGACGCTCCTGGTGTTCGAGGAGACGGACCTGGACCCCGTGTAATCACCTCGTGCGGTGCGGTGCGGTGCGGCCAGGCCCGCTCACCCACTCACCCACTCAGGTGCAGTACTTCTTCAGGAAGGCGAGCACGGTCTCCCAGTCGTCGGGAGCGGCCAGCAGGCCCACGCCTCGCTCGGCCGTTCCCGCGACGGTCACCAGGCGGTTCTCCGGCGCCTTCGTGCTCGCCGCGCTCAGCTCGCGCGCGGCCGTGGTGGACGCGCCGTCCCGGCCGCCCGCCATGTAGAGCATGGGCACGGCGAGCCCCCTGGCAGCGGCCACCGCGTCCGTCGAGCCGTATGCCGCGGGCGCGGACAGCGCGACGAGCGCGTCCGGCTTCAGCAGCATGTCGTCGGCCGCCCGGAGGCCGGCGGCGCCGCCCTCGGAAGCACCCATGAGGAGCAGCATCCAGGCGCCCTCGTGGCGCAGCGTGGCGGCCGCGCCCTCGATCTCGGCGGCCTCGTCACCGGTCGTGCTGTTGACGGCGAGCACCCGGAAGCCGGCCTTGCCGAGTTCGACGGCCTTGTCCTTCCACTGGCAGACGTTCCCGCCCGACTGATGGGCGAGAACGATCCCGGTGTTGCCATTTCCGGTCAGAAAGCCGCCAGTGAGCGATCCCGTCGTGGACGGGAAGACGACAGAGTCAGTCTTGGCCTGCTCGGGCGTCAGACAGCCGAACGTGTCGCCCTTGACGGGTTCCGTCCGCCCACCGGGCGGGACGGCGGCCTTCTCGACGGCTGCTGTCGCGTTCGGCTTCCTGCCCGCCGCGTCGTCCGTGCCGCCTGTGCCGCTGCATCCGGTCAGCGTCAGCCCCGCGAGCAGCACCACGGCGCAGAGGGACACAACGGGCGCAGGAGTTCGCGAGGCAGCCATGTCCGTGGATGGTGATCCGCTTCGGTGGCTCCGTCAACGGCCCCGGTCCTCAATGGCCGGTCCGCAACCCCTCGAACGCCATCCTGACCACCGTGTCGGCCACCTGGTCCCCGTCCGCCTCGCCCTCGCGCTGCGGCCGGTACCACTCCACCAGGGAGTTGACCATGCCGAAGAGCAGCCGGGTCGCCAGCCGAATGTCCAGGTCGTCGCGGAGGTCACCGTCGGCGACGGCCGCCTTGAGCAGGTCGGCGACGCGCTGGTCGAACTCCCGGCGGCGCTCCATGGCCCAGCGCTCCGTCTTGGTGTTGCCGCGGACGCGCAACAGCAGCGTGACGTAGGGGAGTTCGGCCGTGAGGACTTCGACGGTACGTCGGGTGACGTACTCGACCCGCTCGATGGAGCGGCCGCGCTGGGCACCGGGTTCGTCCAGGACGCCGAAGAGACCGTCGATGGCGCGGCTCACGGCCCGGCGCAGGAGTTCCTCCTTGCCGGAGACATGGTGGTAGATCGACGACTTGGAGATCCCGGCCGCCTTGGACAGGTGCTCCATCGACGTGCCGTCGTAGCCACGCTCGTTGAAGATCCGCACCGCCACCGTCAGGAGGGTCTCGGGCGTGTAGGTGTCGCGCTTGGCCGTGGTCATGAGCCCGTCTCCTCGTCGCCGGCGTACGCCTGTCGGTAGAGCGCGAGCGAGGGCGCGTAGCGGCCGGTGGGGCAGCGCTCGTGGAGCGCCGAGAGCACGTCGTACGCCCAGTCCCGGCCCAGGCGCCGGTTCCATTCGACCGGCCCCAGCGGGTAGTTGACGCCGAGGCGCATCGCGGTGTCGATGTCCTCGGGTGTGGCGACACCCTTGGCGATGGCGTCGGCGGCGAGATCGACGAGCATCGCGACGGTACGGGCGACGATCATGCCCGGCACGTCACCGATGACGCTGACCTCCTTGCCGAGCTTCTGGAACAGGCCGACGGCTTCGGCCACGGCGCGCTCGGAGGTGTCCTCGCTCGCGGAGAGCGCGATGCGGGTGGCGCCCCGGTAGTCGAGGGCGAGGTCGAAGTACACGACGTCCGCGAACTCGACGGACGTCTTGCCGTCGGCCGGGACGAGCTGTCCATCCCCCGGAAGCTCGATGTAGGGGCCGCCCTCGTTGACGCTCGTCACGTCGATGCCGGCTTCGGTCATCATCGCGACCAGTTCGCGGGCCGGGCCCAGGTCACCGACGACGGTGACGGACGCGGGCGCCTTCGCGGGCGGGGCGGTGTGCGGCTCGGGGCGCCCCGCATTCTGTGAGGGCGCGCCACCGGCGGCACCCGCACCACCGGCACCACCGGCGCTGGACGCGCTGGAGGAGCCCGCCGCGCCGGATACGCCAGGTGCCTCGTACGCGTACCAGCCGCGCCCGCTCTTGCGCCCGTGCAGCCCGGACTCGACCAGGCGGCGCTGGGCGAGGGACGGGGTGAACTTGGGGCTCTGGAAGAAGGACTCCCAGACCGAGCGCGTCACCGCCTCGTTCACGTCCTGCCCGATGAGGTCGGTCAGTTCGAACGGGCCCATCCGGAAACCGCCGCACTCGCGCAGCACCGCGTCGATGGTGGCCGGGTCCGCGCCCCGCTCCTCGTGGACGGCGAAGGCTTCGGCGTAGAAGGGGCGGGCGATGCGGTTGACGATGAAGCCCGGGGTGTCGGTGCAGCGCACCGGCGTCTTGCCCCAGGCTTGCGCCGTCTCGTACGCACGGGTCGCGGCGGCCTCGTCGGTGGCGAAACCGCTGACGACCTCGACCAGCGGGAGCAGCGGCGCAGGGTTGAAGAAGTGCAGGCCGACGAAGCGGCCGGGGTGCGCGAGCGCCCCCGCGATCGCGGTGACCGAGAGCGAGGAGGTGTTGGTGGCGAGCAGGCAGTCCTCGGCCACCACCGCTTCGAGCGCGGTGAACAGCTCCTGCTTGACGGGGAGTTGTTCCAGGACGGCCTCGACGACGAGCGCCGCGTCGGCGAGCTCGGCGAGGGCGTCGGCGGGGTACAGACGGGCCAGCGCGGCGTCGCGTGCGGCGCCGTCCATGCGGCCCTTGTCGACCAGCCGCTCCAGGCGGCCGGCAAGGGCGTCCGCGGCCTCGCGTGCCCGGCCGGGCACGGCGTCGTAGAGCCGTACGGGGTGTCCGGCGACGAGGGCGACCTGGGCGATGCCCTGCCCCATGGTCCCGGTGCCGACGACGGCGACGGTACGGCTCGGCGCGATCGCTGAGGCGCTGGCGGTTTTGGTCATGAACGCGATCCTCCCCTACGGCGTGCCCACGGGCCCGGCGGGCCCCCTCACGGGGCCGCACGACGGGCGCCGCGGCGGGCGTGGCCGGGAGTTGTCCACAGGTTTGCCGTTGTCCACAGGTTTCCCCGGACCCTCTTGTCCCGACCGATCGTTCGGTTACTCTAACGGTGTCCGGCTCTCCCTGCCCAGCTCGAAGACTCGACGAGGAGTTGCTCCATGCAGCTGACCGAGAAGCACAGGCCCACCCTGGACGGGGCCCTGGAGGCGATCCGCACGCGTGCGTACTGGTCGCCGCACCCGGAGCACCCCAAGGCCTACGGGGAGACCGGGGCCGAGGACGGCAAGGCTGCCTTCGACGCGCTCCTGAACCGCCGCTTCGACCTCGACCAGCCGGGCACCGACGACTGGACGGGCGCCGAAGTCTCGCCCTACGGAATCGAGTTGGGCGTCCAGTACCCGCACCCCGACCTCGACGTCCTGCTGCCCGCGATGCGCGCCGGCATGGCCGCCTGGCGGGCCGCCGGGCCCGAGACGCGGGCGCTGGTCTGCGTCGAGATCCTGGCCCGCATCGGAGCGCGCACCCACGAGTTCGCGCACGCGGTCATGCACACCAGCGGCCAGGCCTTCATGATGGCGTTCCAGGCCGGTGGCCCGCACGCCCAGGACCGCGGGCTCGAGGCCGTCGCGTACGCCTACCAGGAGCAGACCCGCACCCCCTCGGGCAGCGCCGCCTGGTCCAAGCCGCAGGGCAAGCGCGACCCTCTGGAGCTCACCAAGACGTTCACGCCGGCCGGGCGCGGCATTGCCCTGCTCATCGGCTGCAACACCTTCCCGACGTGGAACGGCTACCCGGGCCTCTTCGCCTCCCTCGCCACCGGCAACCCGGTCCTGGTCAAGCCGCACCCGCGCGCGGTGCTGCCGCTCGCGATGACGGTGAAGGTGGCGCGCGAGGTGCTGGCCGAGGCGGGCTTCGACCCCAACCTGGTGGCGCTCGCGGCCGAGCGGCCCGGCGAGGGCATCGCCAAGACCCTCGCGGTCCGCCCCGAGATCAAGATCATCGACTACACGGGCTCCTCCGCCTTCGGCGACTGGCTGGAGGCCAACGCCCGCCAGGCGCAGGTCTACACGGAGAAGGCCGGCGTCAACACGGTGGTCATCGACTCCACCGACGACTACAAGGGCATGCTCGCCAACCTGTCCTTCTCGCTGTCCCTCTACAGCGGCCAGATGTGCACCACCCCGCAGAACCTGCTGATCCCCCGCGACGGCATCACCACCGACGCGGGAAGGAAGTCCTACGACGAGGTGGTCACCGACCTCGCGGGCGCGGTCGGTGGCCTCCTCGGCGACGACGGCCGGGCCAACGCGCTGCTCGGCGCCCTCGTCAACCCCGATGTGAAGTCCCGTCTGGAGGCGGCGGCGGGCCTCGGGGAAGTCGCCCTGCCCTCACGGGAGGTGGCCAACCCCGAGTTCCCCGGGGCGGTGGTGCGCACCCCCGTGATCGTCAAGCTGGACGGCGCGAAGCCGGACAGCGAGGCCGCCTACCTGTCGGAGTGTTTCGGCCCGGTCTCCTTCGCCGTCGCCGTCGACTCCACGGCGGACGCGGTCGAGCTGCTGCGCCGCACGGTCCGCGACAAGGGCGCCATGACGGTCGGCGCGTACACCACCTCACCCGAGGTGGAGCGCGCGGTGGAGGATGTCTGCCTGGAGGAGTCGGCCCAGCTGTCGCTGAACCTGACGGGCGGGGTCTACGTCAACCAGACGGCCGCCTTCTCCGACTTCCACGGCTCGGGCGGCAACCCCGCGGCCAACGCGGCCCTGTGCGACGGGGCGTTCGTGGCCAACCGCTTCCGCGTGGTGGAGGTCCGCAGGCAGGCCTGAGCACGGCCCCTCACGGGGCGGGCGGCAGCGGCGCGTCGGTCGGGGACGACGGCGTGCCGCTGCACCCGGGCGGCGCGTCAGCCGGGGACGACGGCGTGCCGCTGCACCCAGGCGTGCATCGCGATGGCCGCGGCGGCGCCCGCGTTGATGGACCGCGTGGAGCCGAACTGGGCGATGGAGCACACCATATGGGCGTGCTCGCGCGCCTCCTCGGTGAGCCCGGGGCCCTCCTGCCCGAAGAGCAGGACACATCGGCGCGGCAGCTCGGTCCGCTCCAGCGGCACCGCGCCCGGCAGATTGTCGATGCCGATGATCGGCACGCCCTCCGCCAGCGCCCATGCGGTCAGCGACTCGGTGTCCGGGTGGTGGCGCACATGCTGGTAGCGGTCGGTGACCATGGCCCCGCGCCGGTTCCAGCGGCGCCGGCCCACGATGTGGATCTCCTTGGCGAGGAACGCGTTGGCGGTGCGCACCACGGATCCGATGTTGAAGTCGTGGCCCCAGTTCTCGACGGCCACGTGGAAGTCGTGCCGCCGGGTGTCGAGGTCCGCGACGATCGCCTCGCGCGTCCAGTAGCGGTAGGCGTCGACGACATTGCGCCGGTCGCCATGGGCGAGCAGCTCCGGGTCGTAGCGCTCGCCCTCGGGCCAGGGCAACGGGTGCGGACCCACCCCGACCTCGGCCGGGCCGAAGCCTTCGTCGTACTGCATGGGGTCGCCGGCCGGGGTCTCCTCGACGCCGGCCGGGGTGGTGTCCTCGGCGCGGGCCGGCTGTTCGGTGCTGCTCACCCCACGAGCGTACGGGGCCTTTCGACCTCGTCCGCCCCCTGTCCGCGCTGCCCGGGAAGGCGCGCGCCCGGCCGCAGCCGGCCCGCGTAGGCCCCCACCCGGCGCAGGAAGGACGTCGGAAGGAACACGGCGTCGGCGGCGATCATCGCGAGGGAGAAGAACGGCAGGCCCAGCAGGACCGCGATCCCGGCGTGCTCCAGCATCATCGCCACCAGCAGCACGTTCTTGACCCGGCGGTTGAACAGCGTGAACGGGAACGCCACCTGCACCATGACCGTTCCATAGGTGAGGAGCATGACGATCACGCCGCTCGTGCCCAGCAGGGAGGAGAGTTCGGGCCACGGCGAGAAGTAGTCGAGCTTGAGCGGGTAGAACAGCGCCGTGCCGTCCTGCCAGCGGCTGCCCTGGATCTTGTACCAGCCGGCGGTCGCGTAGACCAGGCAGACCTCCGCCATGATCACGACCATCGCGGCATTGTGGACGAGGTTGGCGAGGACGTCGAGCAGCGCCCGCGCGTCGGCGCCCGCGTACCGGTGGGCCGCCCACCACAGCCCCTGCGCGGCCCACATGCCCCAGAACACGACCCACAGCCACCACTCGCCGGCGCCGAAGACACCGGCCCCGGACGTACGCCAGGTACCGGCCAGCAGCGCGAGTCCGCACACCGCCCACAGCACCGGGCCGACCCGGTCCCGGCCGCCGCGCGCGAGGCGCCGCGCGTCCAGCGACCAGACGCGGGCGCACCGCGTGAAGACGAGATAGATCGCCATCAGGTGGATGACGTTGTCACCGCCGTCCCCCGCGAAGACGGAGCGATTCTGCAGAGAGAGCACGCCGATCATGAAGACGACGGACATGGTGCGGGTGCGCCAGCCGAGCAGGAGGAGCACGCTCGACACGACGGCGAGCGCGTACACGACCTCGAACCAGACGGTGCTGTCGCTCCACAGGAGCACGGTGAACGCGTGGTTCCCGTCCACCAGACGGTTGCCGAGGCCCCAGCTCCAGGGTCCGTCGGGGCCGTACAGCTCACGCCGGTTGGGCAGCTCGCGCAGCAGGAAGAACAGCCAGGTCGCGGAGAAACCGATCCGTACGACGGCGCTCTGGTACGGGCCGAGGGCCGCGGCCGAAGCGACCCGCACGGCGCGCGCGGCCCACGTCTCGCCGGGGCCGGGGGGCACCTGGGCGGGGCCGGGGGTGGCGGAGGTGTGGATGGCGCCGGTGCCTGCGGGCGGTCGGGAGGTACCGGTGGCCGGGGAGCGGTGGCCGGCCGGCTCGTCGTGGTCGTACGTGGTCACCGCTGCGCCTCCGTGCGTGCGTCGCCGGCGCCCTTGGGCAGGTCGGCCGGGCCCACCGTCCACCAGGGGATCACCCGGTAGGACGGCCGGGTGTCGGTCTTCTCGTCGCTCCATGACGGGCCCTTGACGGAGATCGTCATGGACCGGAGCTGGATCCGGTCGACCGTGCCGCCGTCGCGGTGCGCGCCGAGCCTGAGCATCACGATGCGCCGCAGGTACTGCTCGGACAGCTCGCCGCGCAGGCCGTTCGGCTTGTTGTCGTCGGTGTGGGACCCGACGAAGAAGTCCCAGCCGCGGCGCAGTTCGTTCTGCTCGGTGTGACTGGGCAGCGGGTTGTGGCGGATGGCGGCGCCGTCCTGGGCCGAGAAGTCGATCCAGTCGGTGGTCCTGGTGCTGCCGTCCGGCAACTTGATCTCGGCACGCCCCTGGACGTCGATGTTCTGCTGGAGCGGATTGGGCGCGAAGAGCTTCCAGTTCTGCTCGAACTCGGGGTAGATCCAGTCGTCGACCGCGGTGCCGTACTGCTTGCTGATGGTGTTGGACGGTGCGACGTGCAGGAACACCATCCCGATCTGCACCAAGGCGATCACGCCGACGACCGCGAGCCCGACGGCGGCCACCGCCTGGAACCGGACGGGCAGCCCGGCGATCCCCTGCGGGGCCTCGCCCTCGCCCCCGCCACCGCCACCGGCGTCCGAGAGGTCCCCGGCGGGGTCGCGCGGCGCGCCGGACGGCCCGGATGGGGGGCCGGTTTCCGGGACGGATTCCGGGGCGGATTCCTGCCCCGCCGGGGCTGCCCGCTCGCTCGTCACCGGGTCGCCGGAGCCGTCCGCACCCACTCCGACCTGCTCGGATGCGCTGTCCTCGGCCCTGCTCCCGGCACTGGCCCCGTTCTTGTACGAATCCATCCCGCCCCGATCGGCACCCGCTGAGTTATCCACAGGGTTGACACCCTACGGGCCGTCGACTCACCATTGAAGTCACTGGACCGAACGATCGGTCGGTTGATGGACCACCGCACAGCAGCTCGGCAGGGGGCCTGAATGACCGGAGTGACCGCGACAGCCACGGCAGCCGCAGAGACGGGCGACGCGCACCGGGCGGTGTTCGACGCGGCCGTCGCCGCGGACGAGCGGATCGAGCCGCGCGACTGGATGCCCGAGGAGTACCGCTCCTCGCTGGTCCGCCAGATGGCGCAGCACGCCCATTCCGAGATCATCGGCATGCAGCCGGAGGCCAACTGGATCACCCGCGCCCCGTCCCTGCGCCGCAAGGCGATCCTGATGGCGAAGGTCCAGGACGAGGCGGGCCACGGCCTCTACCTGTACAGCGCGGCCGAAACGCTCGGCACCGGCCGCGACGAGCTCCTCGACAAGCTGCACTCGGGCCGCCAGAAGTACTCCTCGATCTTCAACTACCCCACCCTGACCTGGGCCGACGTCGGCGCGATCGGCTGGCTGGTGGACGGCGCGGCGATCACCAACCAGGTCCCGCTGTGCCGCTGCTCCTATGGGCCGTACGCCCGCGCGATGGTCCGCATCTGCAAGGAGGAGTCCTTCCATCAGCGCCAGGGGTTCGAGCTCCTGCTGGCACTGTCCCGGGGCACGCCCGAGCAGCACGCCATGGCGCAGGACGCGGTGAACCGCTGGTGGTGGCCGTCGCTGATGATGTTCGGCCCGCCCGACGACGCCTCGGCGCACTCCGCCCAGTCGATGGCCTGGAAGATCAAGCGGCACTCCAACGACGAGCTGCGCCAGCGTTTCGTGGACATAGCGGTCGGCCAGGCCGAGGCCCTCGGGCTGAGCCTGCCCGACCCCGATCTGCGCTGGAACGAGGAGCGCGGCCACCACGACTTCGGCGAGATCGACTGGACGGAGTTCTGGGAGGTCCTCAAGGGCAACGGCCCCTGCAACGAGCAGCGGATCACCCAGCGCCGCCGTGCCCACGAGGAAGGCGCCTGGGTCCGCGACGCGGCCGCCGCCTACGCCACGAAGCAGCAAGCGCAGCACGCGAACGGAGAGGCAACGGCATGAGCACGCACGACTGGCCGCTGTGGGAGGTGTTCGTGCGCTCGCGCCGCGGGCTCTCCCACACCCACGCGGGAAGCCTGCACGCGCCCGACGCCGAGATGGCCCTGCGCAATGCCCGCGACCTCTACACCCGCAGGTCGGAAGGCGTCTCCATCTGGGTCGTGCCGTCCGCGGCGATCAGCGCGTCCTCGCCCGACGAGAAGGACGCGTTCTTCGACCCGGCCGCCGACAAGCCCTACCGCCACCCGACGTTCTACGAGATCCCCGAAGGGGTGAAGCACCTGTGACGGCCATCGTCTCGGCGGACGCCGCCCTGGCCCTCGGCGACGACGCGCTCGTGCTGTCGCACCGGCTGGGGGAGTGGGCGGGCCACGCGCCCGTGCTCGAAGAGGAGGTCGCCCTGGCCAACATCGCCCTCGACCTGCTCGGCCAGGCGCGGGTCCTGCTCTCCCAGGCCGGCGACGAGGACGAGCTGGCCTACCTCCGCGAGGAGCGGGCCTTCCGCAACCTCCAGCTCGTCGAGCAGCCCAACGGCGACTTCGCCCACACCATCGCCCGCCAGCTGTACTTCTCCACGTACCAGCACCTTCTCTACGGCGAACTGGCGCAAGGCGAGAGCGAGTTCACCGCCCTCGCGGCGAAGGCGGTCAAGGAGGTCGACTACCACCGCGACCACGCCGAGCTGTGGACGCTGCGCCTGGGCGACGGCACCGAGGAGAGCCACGGACGGATGCGGCAGGCCGTGGACGCGCTGTGGCGCTACACCGGCGAGATGTTCCAGCCGATCCCCGGCATCGACCTCGACTGGGCCGGCCTGGACGCACGGTGGACGGCATCGGTGACCTCGATCCTGAGCCGGGCCACCCTGACCGTTCCCGAAGGCCCGCGCGCCGGAGCCTGGGCGGCGGGTGCGGGCCGGCAGGGCCTGCACACCGAACCGTTCGGGCGGATGCTCGCCGAAATGCAGCACCTGCACCGCAGCCACCCGGGGGCGTCATGGTGACCGACACCCGCCCCACCCCGCTGGAGAGCGAACTGCGGCGCCTCGCCGGTTCCGTCCCCGACCCCGAACTGCCGGTCCTGACCCTCGACGAACTCGGCGTGCTCCGCGCCCTGCACGTCGAGGCGCCCGGCAAGGTACGGGTCGAACTCACCCCCACCTACACCGGCTGCCCCGCCGTCGAGACCATGACCTCGGACATCGAGCGCATACTGCACGACCACGGCATCCCGGAGGTGTCGGTCGTGCGCGTCCTGTCGCCCGCCTGGTCGACCGACGACATCAGCGCCGAAGGGCGCCGCAAGCTCGCCGAGTTCGGCATAGCTCCCCCGCGCCCGCACACCGCGGAGGGACCGGTCGCGCTCACCCTGTCGGTGCGCTGCCCGCACTGCGGATCCACCGACACCGAGCTGCTCAGCCGCTTCTCCTCGACCGCGTGCAAGGCGCTGCGCCGCTGCGTCTCCTGCCGTGAACCGTTCGACCACTTCAAGGAGTTGTAGATGTTCCATCCGCTCCGGGTCAGCGAGGTAGAGCGGCTCACTGACGACGCGGTGGCCGTCACGTTCGCCGTACCGCCCGAGCTTCGCGAGGCCTACCGCCACCGCCCCGGCCAGCACCTCGCCCTGCGTCGCAGCGTGGGTGGCGCGGAGATCCGCCGTACGTACTCGATCTGCGCGCCCGCCGTCGAGGCGCCGGACGAGCCGGTGCTGCGCGTCGGCATCCGCGTCGTGGAGGGCGGCGCGTTCTCCACGTACGCCTTCAAGGAACTCGCCGTCGGCGACACGGTCGACGTCATGGAGCCTATGGGGCGCTTCGTCCTGCCGCCGCGCCCCGGCCATTTCGCGGCGATCGTCGGAGGCAGCGGCATCACCCCGGTCCTGTCGATCGCGGCGACACTGCTCGCCCGCGAGCCCGAGGCGCGGTTCTGCCTCATACGCAGCGACCGCAGCGCCGCGTCGACGATGTTCCTCGAAGAGACGGCCGACCTGAAGGACCGCTATCCCGAACGGTTCCAGCTGGTCACCGTGCTGTCCCGGGAGGAACAGCAGTCCGGGCTGCCCTCCGGCCGGCTCGACCGCGCGCGGCTGGACACCCTGCTGCCCGCGCTGCTTCCGGTGGCCGACATCGACGGCTGGTTCCTGTGCGGGCCCTTCGGCCTGGTCCAGGGAGCCGAGCGGGCGCTGCGCGGCCTCGGCGTCGACCGCACCCGTATCCACCAGGAGATCTTCCACGTCGATGCGGCGCCGGTCGCGGTGGCCGCGGCGGCCGCCCCCTCGCGTGCCACCCTCACCGCGACGCTGGACGGCCGTTCGGGCAACTGGCCGGTGCGCGAGGGCGAATCCCTGCTGGAGACGGTGCTGCGCGCCCGCGCCGACGCGCCGTACGCCTGCAAGGGCGGGGTGTGCGGGACGTGCCGGGCCTTCCTGGTCAAGGGCGAGGTCCGGATGGAGCGCAACTTCGCGCTGGAGCCGGAGGAGACGGAGGCGGGCTATGTCCTCGCCTGCCAGTCGCACCCCGCCACGGGGGAGGTGGAGCTCGACTTCGACCGGTGAGGGCCGCTGAGGGCCGCTGAGGGCCGGTGAGGGCCGGTGAGGACCGGGGCGCCCGGGGCCATGGGTGTCCGGGGCCATGAGTGTCCGGGGCCATGGGTGTCCGGCGGTGCTGGGCAGCCGGCCCCCGGGCTGCCGGTCGGTGGAGCGTGCCCTCGGTGGAGCGTGCCCATTCCCATCCCGTAGAACCTGTTCTATCTTGACGATCCGTCAGATCCGGTAGGGCGACGCGCCGTTCGCGCGGCGGCGCCCACCCCGGAGAGAACCGGTGCGTGCGGGAGGACAAGGCCGTGGACTTCACCTTCACCGAGGAGCAGCAGGCAGCCGTCGAGGCCGCCAAAGCCGTCTTCTCCGGCGTCGCACCCGACGCGGTACCCAGCCCCGCTCTCACCGCGGGCGCCGTCGCCGACGACTTCGACCGCGGCCTCTGGGCCAAACTCGCCGCGTCCGACCTGCTGAGCCTGGTGCTCGACGCCGAGTACGGCGGAGCCGGCCTCGACCCCGTCGCCCTGTGCCTGCTGCTGCGCGAATCGGCCAAGGTCCTGGCCCGGGTTCCCCTCCTGGAGACGAGCGCGGTCGCCCTGGCCGTACAGCGGTACGGCCAGGCCGAGTTGCGCCACGAGCTGCTGCCCGCCATCGGGCGGGGCAACCTCGTCGTCACCGTCGCCGCCAACGGCCGCACCGGCCACGACGGCGCCGAACTCGCCGTCACCGCCCGCCGGGACGGCGACCACTGGGTGCTGGACGGCGCCCAGACCGCGGTCCCGTGGGCCCAGACCTGCGACCGCGTCGCTGTGCCCGCCCACACCGCCGAGGGACACACCGTCCTGGCCCTGGTCCCCCGCGACCACCGGGGCATCGCCCTCGCCGACCAGATCTCCACCAGCGGCGAACGCTTCGCCGAACTCCACCTCGCATCCGTACGGCTCACCGCGTCCGCGGTCATCGAGGCGGACGGCGCCTGGGAGTGGCTGCACCATCTGCTCGCCACCGGAACCTGCGCCCTGGCTCTCGGCCTCGGCCAAGCCGTCCTCGCCATGACCGGCCAATACACCGGAAAGCGCGAGCAGTTCGGACACCCGGTCGCCACATTCCAGGCGGTCGCCGTCCAGGCCGCCGACCGCTACATCGACCTGCGTGCCATGGAAGCCACGCTCTGGCAGGCCGCCTGGCGCATCAGCACCGGCGCCCCGGGCGCCCTGCCCGTCGCCGCGGACGTATCGGTCGCCAAGATCTGGGCCTCCGAAGGCGTGCGCCGCGTCGTCCAGACCGCCCAGCACCTGCACGGCGGATTCGGCGCCGACACCGACTACGCGCTGCACCGCTACCACGCCTGGGCCAAACAACTGGAGCTGTCCCTCGGCCCCGCCGCCGCCCACGAGGAAGCCCTCGGCGACCTCCTCGCCGCCCACCCCCTCAGCCAGACCGCCTGAGCGCCGGGCCGGGCGGGCAGCGGGCCCGTCAGACGACCGTGCCCGGCGCGCCCGCGGCGTCGACGACCTTGCGGCCCGCGGCCTCCCACACCTGCATGCCGCCGTCGACGTTCACCGCGTCGATCCCCTGCTGCACCAAGTACTGCGTGACCTGTGCCGACCGTCCGCCGACCCGGCACATCACATACGCCCGGCGGCCGTCCGCGACCGCCTCCGTCACCTCGCCGAAGCGGGCCACGAACTCGCTCATCGGCACATGCAGCGCGCCCTCGGCATGCCCCGCCGCCCACTCGTCGTCCTCACGGACATCGAGGACCAGGGCGTCGGCCGGCACCTCGGCGACATCCACCGAGGGCAGCTGGGCGAAATTCATGGGTCATGCCTTCTCTCGTACGAACCCGGCAGGTTCTGCGAACGCTACTGCACCAGCTTCGCCAGCTCCGTCTCACGACCGGCCACCTCGGCCAGCAACTGCTCCGCGATCTCCTCCAGGAGACGGTCCGGATCGTCCGGTGCCATCCGCAGCATCGAACCGATCGCGCTGTCCTCCAGTTCACGGGCCACCAGCGCCAGGAGCTCCTTGCGGCGGCTCAGCCACTCAAGGCGCGCGTACAGCTCCTCGCTCTCGCTGGGCCGCGCCTCGGCCGGCACCGGGCCCGCCGCCCACTCCTCGGCCAGCTCCCGCAGCAGCGCCTCGTCGCCCCGCCCGTACGCGGCGTTGACCCGGGCGATGAACTCGTCCCGCCGTGCGCGCTCCGTGTCGTCCTGCGCCAGATCCGGGTGCGCCTTGCGCGCCAGCTCGCGATAGAGCCTGCGCACCTCCTCGCTCGGCCGGACCCGCTTGGGCGGCCGCACCGGCTGGTCGGTGAGCATCGAGGCGGCCTCGGGGGAGAGGCCGTCGGAGTCCATCCAGTCGTGGAAGAGCTCCTCGACCCCCGGCATCGGCATGACCGCCGCCCGCGCCTCCCGCGCCCTGCGCAGGTCCTCGGGGTCGCCGCTCCGCACCGCCCTGGCCTCGGCGATCTGCGCGTCCAGCTCATCGAGCCTCGCGTACATCGGGCCGAGCCGCTGGTGGTGGAGCCGGGAGAAGTTCTCCACCTCGACCCGGAAGGTCTCCACGGCGATCTCGAACTCGATCAGCGCCTGCTCGGCCGCCCGCACCGCACGCTCGAGCCGCGCCTCCGGCCGCTCGGCCCCGGCCTGCCCGCCCAACGGCGCGCCCGTCTCGCCCCCCGCGGCTGCCGGGGTGCTCAACGGGTCTTCGTTCCGGGCAGTCGTACCGCCTGCAGCTTCGTCCGTCACCGGTCCAGCGTAAGGGCGGCGAACGCGGCACCTCACACCCCCGCCTCCGCCGGGATGCGGCCGGCGCGCACGGCTGCGGCCAGGGTCGCGTGGTCGGCCTCCGTACGGTCGGCGTAGGTCACCGCGAAGGCGGCCACCGCGTGGTCGAACTCCTCGTTCTTTCCGCAGTACCCGGCTATCAGCCGGGGGTCGGCGCTGTGCGCGTGGGCGCGGGCGAGCAGCGCTCCCGTCATGCGGCCGTAGTCGTCGAGCTGGCCGGCGGCGAGCGCGGCGGGGTCGACGCTGCCCTTGCGGTTTCTGAATTGCCGTACCTGGTAAGGCAATGCGTTCACGGTCGTCCAGCCGAGCAGGATGTCGCTGACCACCTGCATCCGCTTCTGCCCGAGCACCACGCGCCGCCCCTCGTGCCCGGCTTCGGCCGGCTGGAAGCCCTCCTTCGGCAGGTGCGGCAGCAGCACGGAGGGCCTGGCCTCCTTGACCTGGAGCACGAGGGGTTCGCCCCGGTGGTCCAGGAGCAGCACCACGTACGAGCGGGTGCCGACGCTTCCGGTGCCGACGACGCGGAACGCGACGTCGTGGATGGCGTAGCGCGCGAGCAGCGGCCGCAGGTCTTCGGGCAGCGTGTGCAGGTACTGCTCCAGCGAGGCGGCGACGGCCGTGGCTTCGGCGTCGGTCACGCGGCGCAGCACCGGCGGCGCGTCGACGAAGTGGTGGTTGCCGTCCTTGTCATGTTCGGTCGCCTTGGCGGCGAAGCGCGCGCTGGTGTTGTTGCGAGCCTTTTCGGCGACGCGTTCCAGGGTGCCGATGAGGTCGTGGGCGTCGGCGTGGGAGACGAGTCTCTCGTCGGCCATCGCGTTCCAGGCGTCGAGGGCCGGCAGTTTCGCGAGCAGGCGCATGGTGCGGCGGTAGGCGCCGACGGCGTCGAACGCCGCGGCGCGGCAGGTGGTCTCGTCGGCGCCCGCTTCGCGGCCCGCCAGGACCAGCGAGGCGGCGAGCCGTTTCACGTCCCATTCCCAGGGGCCGGTCACGGTTTCGTCGAAGTCGTTCAGGTCGATGACGAGGCTTCCTCGCGCGTCGCCGTACAGCCCGAAGTTGGCGGCGTGGGCGTCTCCGCAGATCTGTGCGGCGATTCCCGTGACGGGAGTGCCGGCCAGGTCGTGTGCCATGAGTCCGGCGGAGCCGCGAAGGAAGGCGAAGGGACCGGCGGCCATGCGGCCCACCCGTATCGGTGTGAGCTCGGGCACCCGGCCCGCGTTGGACTCCTCGACCGCGCGGACGGCGTCGGGCCGGTCGGCGGCCAGGAGCAGCGAGTCGTGGGCGCCGCGCGGGATCCGGTCCCGCAACGCCTTTCCTTCGGCCTTGGGCGACCGCTGGGCCGTGCGGTGTGCCGTGCCCGGTGGGTGGGGGCGGCGGGCGAACCCGGGGACGCCGGGAATCCGCCCCTGTCCGTCCGTCCCCTCGGCTCGTGGCGCCGGGACCACCGTGTCGATCTCTCCCATGGCGTGCCGCCTCCCCCGTCTCGTACGACGCCGCTCGCACGGAGCCGCCACACGATCAACTGCCCCTGACGGTACAGGCGCTGGCGCACACCCGCCCTGCCCTGTGGACAACTCTCCGATCGGGGCCGTTTCACGTGAAACCGCCCGATGCCCCGCGCCGCCTCACCAGGTTTGCGCGGCCCGTGACGCGACATATGACACAGAGCGGAGAACGGAGCCGGGGAACGGGATCCAGGTACGGGACCGGACGGAACAGGAAACGGAACGGAACGGAGCGGGGCATGAGACGCCAGGCGCGTGCGACCGGCACGACATACGAAGGAAGCCCCGCAGATCCGGGGATCTGCGGGGCTTCTGACTTGTGCGCGAGGGGGGATTTGAACCCCCACGTCCCGAAGGACACTGGCACCTGAAGCCAGCGCGTCTGCCGTTCCGCCACTCGCGCAAGAGTGGTGTGCTGGGCTCTCTCACTTTTCGGTGCGATTGCCTGGCGACGTCGAGAAGATTAGCACGCTGGACAGGGTGGATTCACATCGGTTGTTTGCGGCGACCCTGGTGGGGAGGGACAAGGCGCAGGGAGGCAACCCCCGGCATCGTTACCCGCTCCTCCACAGTGCACCCCGGGTGCGGGACACTGTCGGGAAGCCACCTCTACGATCCGTACGAGAGGTGTGTGTGAGAGGTGACACTCGTCCACAGGGCACAGAAGGGGAACCAGCCGATTTCCCGACGCGTGGATACGATCAGTAAGCAGTACCAAGAGAACGACCCGGAGCAGAACCGGCAGCATCACCAGGACGGCAACGACGGAGGAGGTGCCCCATGGGAGTCCTGAAGCGTTTCGAGCAGCGGCTCGAAGGCCTGGTCAACGGCACCTTCGCGAAGGTCTTCAAGTCCGAGGTCCAGCCCGTCGAGATCGCCGGCGCGCTCCAGCGCGAGTGCGACAACAACGCGTCGATCTGGAACCGGGACCGCACGGTCGTCCCCAATGACTTCATCGTCGAGCTGAGCGCTCCCGACTTCGAGCGGCTCAGCCCGTACTCGGGGCAGCTCGGCGACGAGCTGGCCGGCCTGGTGCGCGACTACGCGAAGCAGCAGCGCTACACCTTCATGGGCCCGATCAAGGTGCACCTTGAGAAGGCCGATGACCTCGACACGGGTCTGTACCGGGTGCGCAGCCGCACGCTCGCGTCCAGCACCGACCAGCAGGGCGGCCAGGGCGCGGGCCCCGGCGGCCCGCAGCGTCCCGCGCCCGCGGCCCCTCAGGGTGGCGGTTACGGCTACCCGCCGGCCGCCGGCTCGGCGCCGCCCATGCCCACGGCGCCGCCTCCGGGCCGTCCCGCCGGTTCGCCCGCCGACCGCCGTCCGGCGGCCCCGGGGCCGATGCCGGGCGGACACGGTCAGGTGCGACGCTGGATCGAGATCAATGGCACCCGCCATCAGATTTCCCGCCCGACCCTGGTCCTTGGCCGCAGCACCGATGCGGACGTGAGGATCGACGATCCCGGCGTTTCGCGCCGGCACTGTGAGATCCGGACCGGAACGCCCCCGACGATCCAGGATCTCGGGTCCACCAACGGCATCGTGGTGGACGGGCAGCACACCACCCGCGCTACGCTCCGCGACGGCTCGCGGATCGTCGTGGGCAGCACCACCATCGTTTACCGGCAAGCCGAAGGGTGAAGCGGGGGCAATGTCAGAGCTGACCCTCACGGTCATGCGGTTGGGTTTCCTCGCCGTACTGTGGCTGTTCGTCATCGTGGCCGTTCAGGTCATTCGCAGTGATCTGTTCGGCACGCGTGTCACCCAGCGCGGTTCGCGCAGGGGCAATGAAGCAGGCCGGCAGCAGCAGACCGGCCGGCAGTCCGCCGCTGCCGCGACGCCGCCGCCGCAGCGCGGCCAGCAGCAGGGTGGCGGCGGGCGTCAGCGCCGCGGCGCCCCCTCCAAGCTGGTCGTGTCGGAGGGCACCCTGACCGGCACGACGGTCGCCCTCCAGGGCCAGACCATCTCGCTGGGCCGGGCGCACGATTCGACGATCGTCCTGGACGACGACTACGCGTCGAGCCGCCATGCCAGGATCTACCCGGACCGGGACGGCAATTGGATCGTCGAGGATCTCGGGTCCACCAACGGCACCTATCTGGACCGGACCCGGCTCACCACCCCGACCCCGATTCCGCTGGGCGCGCCGATCCGCATCGGCAAGACCGTCATCGAGCTGCGGAAGTAGTACGACAATGAGCGAGCGGAGCGAGCGAGCCGCGACGGTCCCCAGGGACCGGGGCGGGCTCCCGACCGGAGGGTGGGCAGTGTGGCTCGACATGACCGGCCGTACCCCGAGCCGACGGGCGAGGTGCGCATGAGTCTGTCCCTGCGTTTCGCCGCCGGATCGCACAAGGGCATGATCCGCGAGGGGAACGAGGACTCCGGTTACGCCGGCCCTCGTCTGCTGGCCATCGCGGACGGCATGGGTGGTCAGGCCGCCGGTGAGGTCGCCTCCTCCGAGGTGATCTCCACCCTGGTCACGCTCGACGACGACGTACCCGGCTCCGACATCCTCACGTCGCTCGGCACCGCCGTGCAGCGGGCCAACGACCAGCTGCGCATGATGGTCGAGGAGGACCCCCAGCTGGAGGGGATGGGCACCACGCTCACCGCTCTGCTGTGGACGGGCCAGCGCCTCGGTCTCGTGCACGTGGGCGACTCGCGCGCCTATCTGCTGCGCGACGGTGTCCTGACCCAGATCACCCAGGACCACACCTGGGTGCAGCGTCTGGTCGACGAGGGCCGCATCACCGAGGAAGAGGCCACCACCCATCCGCAGCGCTCGCTCCTGATGCGCGCCCTGGGCAGCGGCGACCACGTCGAGCCCGATCTGTCGATCCGTGAAGTGCGGGCCGGCGACCGGTACTTGATCTGTTCCGACGGCCTGTCGGGCGTGGTCTCCCACCAGACGATGGAGGAGACCCTCGCCAGCTACCAGGGCCCGCAGGAGACCGTGCAGGAGCTGATCCAGCTCGCGCTGCGCGGCGGCGGCCCCGACAACATCACGGTGATCATCGCCGACGTCCTCGACGTCGACGCCGGGGACACCCTGGCGGGCCAGCTCAACGACACGCCGGTGATCGTCGGCGCGGTCGCCGAGAACCAGCTGCAGCTGAACGACGGCGGCGCCATGCAGACCCCGGCGGGCCGCGCCTCCGGGCTCGGCAGGCCCGCGCCCGCGCCCGCCCCGACGGGCGGCTTCGGCCCGCCCGGCAGCGGCGACGACAGCGGCTACGGCAGTCCCCCCGAGGGCGCCTTCGGCTCGTACACGGACGAGGACTTCGTCAAGCCGGACCGGCGCCGCAAGGGCCGGTGGATCCGCAGATCCCTGTTCATCGTGCTGGCCCTCGCGGTCGTCGGCGGCGGCCTGTACGGCGGCTACCGCTGGACGCAGACGCAGTACTACATCGGCACCAACAGCGACGGCACTCCGCATGTGGCGCTGTACCGGGGCATCAGCCAGGACCTGGCGTGGGTGAAGCTCTCCAAGGTGGAGACCGACTACCCCAAGATCGAACTCAAGTACCTCCCGCAGTACCAGCAGAACCAGATCGACTCCACCATCGCGGCGAACAGCCTCGACAAGGCGCAGGCCAAGATCCAGGAGTTCGCGACGCAGGCATCCGCCTGCCAGAAGGAGGAGGAGCGCCGCGCGGCGGAGAG
This sequence comes from Streptomyces sp. NBC_00442, assembly GCF_036014195.1. Lineage (NCBI taxonomy): Bacteria > Bacillati > Actinomycetota > Actinomycetes > Kitasatosporales > Streptomycetaceae > Streptomyces > Streptomyces sp. NBC_00442. Next base: position 3,796,409 of record NZ_CP107918.1, on the reverse strand, counting down.
CAACAACTCCGCGAAGCCCGGCAAGGGTGCCACCGGCACCCCGTCCGACAAGACCACCACCGCATCTCCCACACCCGGCCCCAGCCTCTCGGAGGACGAGCAGAAGCTGGTCTCGCAGTGCGGTAAGCAGTAGGCAGCCGTAGGGGGCCTTTCCACACCATGAGCGTTGTCACCAACACGACCACCATTGGCGCGATCGAAGCACCGAGCCGCCGCAACACCGAGCTGGCCCTGCTGATCTTCGCGGTGGCCATCCCGGTGTTCGCGTACGCCAACGTGGGGCTTGCCATGACCGGCAAGCTTCCCTCCGGCATGCTCGGATACGGTCTGGGCCTCGGCCTGATGGCGGGTGTGGCGCACTTGGTGGTGCGCAAGTTCGCCCGGTACGCCGATCCGCTGCTGCTGCCGCTCGCGACGCTGCTCAACGGGCTCGGCCTCGTCCTGATCTGGCGGCTCGACCAGTCGCCGCGGCTGATCCAGCGCGCGAAGTCCGCCTGGGGCAAGTTCTCCCCCGACGCACCCCATCAGCTGCTGTACACCGCGATCGGCGTGGCCCTGTTCGTCGGTGTGCTGCTGCTCCTCAAGGACCACCGCATCCTGCAGCGCTACACGTACATCTCGATGGCCGTGGCGCTGTTCCTGCTGGTGCTGCCGATGTTCTTCCCGGCGGTCAACGGCGCCAAGATCTGGATCTCGATCCCCGGTCTCGGCACCATCCAGCCCGGCGAATTCGCCAAGATCATCATCGCGATCTTCTTCTCCGGCTACCTGATGGTGAAGCGCGACGCGCTCGCCCTGGCCAGCCGCCGGTTCATGGGCCTGTACCTGCCGCGCGGCCGTGACCTCGGCCCGATCCTGGTGATCTGGGCGCTGTCGATCCTGATCCTGGTCTTCGAGACCGACCTCGGCACCTCGCTGCTGTTCTTCGGCCTGTTCGTCGTGATGCTGTACGTGGCGACCGAGCGCACCAGCTGGATCGTGTTCGGTCTGCTGATGTCGGCGGTCGGCGCGGTGGCGGTGGCCTCCTTCGAGCCGCACGTCCAGTCGCGTGTGAACGCCTGGCTCGACCCCTTCGCCTGCTACACGAGCGACAAGACCGGTGCCTGCGAGCAGATCGGCCAGGCCATCATGTCGTTCGGCTCCGGCGGAACCCTCGGCACCGGACTCGGGCAGGGCAACTCGGACCTGATCGGCTTCGCCGCCAACGCCGACTTCATCCTCTCCACCGTCGGCGAGGAGCTGGGCCTGGCCGGAATGATGGCGCTGCTGCTGATCTACGGCCTGATCGTGGAGCGGGGCGTGCGCACCGCGCTCGCCGCACGCGACCCGTTCGGCAAGCTGCTCGCGATCGGCCTGTCCGGCGCCTTCGCGCTCCAGGTCTTCGTGGTGGCCGGCGGTGTGATGGGCCTCATCCCGCTGACCGGTATGACCATGCCGTTCCTGGCGCAGGGCGGATCGTCCGTCATCGCCAACTGGGCGCTGATCGGCATTCTGATCCGGATCAGCGACACCGCCCGCCGTCCCGCTCCGGCTCCCGCCCCGTCCCCCGACGCCGAGATGACCCAGGTGGTCCGCCCGTGAACAAGCCCCTGCGCCGGATCGCGATCTTCTGCGGGCTGCTCATCCTCTCGCTGATGATCCGCGACAACTGGCTCCAGTACGTCCGGGCCGACGAGCTCAACGCCAACGAGCACAACCGGCGGGTGGAGATCGAGCGGTTCGCCCACGAGCGCGGCAACATCATCACGGCCGACGGTCAGACGATCACCGGCTCCACGGAGACCTCCGGCAACGACTTCAAGTACAAGCGGTCCTGGAAGGACGGACCCACGTGGGCACCGGTCACCGGGTACGCCTCGCAGGCGTTCGGTGCCACCCAGCTGGAGAACCTGGAGGACGGCATCCTCTCCGGCACCGACAACCGGCTCTTCTTCGACCGGACGATGTCGATGTTCACCGGGGACAAGAAGAAGGGTGGCAATGTCATCACCACCCTCAACAGCAAGGCCCAGAAGGCCGCGTTCGACGGGCTGGGCGACAAGAAGGGCGCCGTCGCCGCCATCGACCCGCGCACCGGTGCGATCCTGGCGCTGGCCTCCACGCCGTCCTACGACCCGTCCACCTTCGCGGGCAACACCAGCAAGGACTCCAAGGCCTACAACGCCCTGCAGAAGAAGGTCGACCCGGACGACCCGATGCTGAACCGCGCGCTGCGCCAGACCTACCCGCCGGGCTCGACCTTCAAGGTGGTCACCGCCGCGGCCGCGCTGGAGAACGGCCTGTACTCCGGGATCGACGATCCGACGAAGTCGCCGGTGCCGTACATCCTGCCGGACACCGACCACCAGCCACTGAACAACGAGGGCAACATCCCCTGCGAGAACGCCACCCTCAAGGTGGCGCTGCAGTGGTCCTGCAACACCGTCTTCGGCAAGATCAGCGCGGACCTGGGCAACGACAAGATGAAGGCCGAGGCCGAGAAGTTCGGCTTCAACAAGGAGATCTTCAACCCGGTCCGCACGGACGCCAGCGTCTACCCGAAGGACAACCGTCCGCAGAACGCCATGGCGGGCATCGGCCAGGCCTCGAACCGCGCCACGCCGCTCCAGATGGCCATGGTCGCCTCGGCCGTCGCCAATGACGGCAAGCTGATGAAGCCCTACATGGTCGACCAGCTCCAGGCGCCGAACGTCGACGTGCTCTCCAAGACGCAGCCCGAGCAGATGAGCCAGCCCATGTCGGCAGCCACCGCGCAGAAGCTCCAGAAGATGATGGAGTTCGTGGTCACCGACGGCACCGGCAAGGCCGGGCAGATCAACGGCATGACCGTCGGTGGCAAGACCGGTACCGCCCAGCACGGCGTGGGCAACAAGGACAATCCGTACGCCTGGTTCATCTCCTACGCCAAGTCGGGGGACGGCTCCCCGGTGGCGGTCGCCGTCGTGATCGAGGGTTCCGACACGACGCGTGACGACATCGCGGGCGGCAAGCTCGCGGCCCCCATCGCCAGGGATGTCATGAAGGCGGTACTCGACGGCAAGAAGTGACCCGGGCCGTTTCACGTGAAACATCGTCCGTTTCACGTGAAACATCACACGTGCCCTGTACCGGTCCGGTATCAGGTGACGGCCGCGAGCTGATCGGCTTGCGGTGCCCGGTAGCGTATGCGCGAACAGCACACCGCCGGACCACCCATGGGTACGGTCGGGACAGACGGAGAGGGCTGGATTAGCTATGGAAGAGCCGCGTCGCCTCGGCGGCCGGTACGAGCTGGGCCAGGTGCTCGGCCGTGGTGGCATGGCCGAGGTCTACCTCGCGCACGACACCCGGCTCGGCCGCACCGTCGCCGTGAAGACGCTGCGGGCCGACCTCGCCCGCGACCCGTCCTTCCAGGCCCGGTTCCGCCGTGAGGCCCAGTCGGCCGCCTCGCTCAACCACCCGGCGATCGTCGCTGTCTACGACACCGGCGAAGACTACGTCGACAACGTCTCCATCCCGTACATCGTGATGGAGTACGTCGACGGTTCCACCCTGCGTGAGCTGCTGCACTCCGGGCGCAAGCTGCTGCCCGAGCGCACCCTGGAAATGACCATCGGCATCCTCCAGGCCCTGGAGTACTCGCACCGCAACGGCATCGTCCACCGTGACATCAAGCCGGCGAACGTCATGCTGACGCGCACCGGCCAGGTCAAGGTCATGGACTTCGGCATCGCCCGCGCCATGGGCGACTCCGGCATGACGATGACGCAGACCGCCGCCGTGATCGGCACCGCCCAGTACCTCTCCCCCGAGCAGGCCAAGGGCGAGCAGGTCGACGCGCGAAGCGACCTGTACTCGACGGGCTGCCTGCTGTACGAGCTGCTCACCGTCCGGCCCCCCTTCGTCGGGGACTCTCCGGTCGCGGTGGCCTACCAGCACGTACGCGAGGACCCGCAGCCTCCGTCGAACTTCGACTCCGAGATCACGCCCGAGATGGACGCCATCGTCCTGAAGGCTCTGGTCAAGGACCCCGACTACCGCTATCAGTCGGCGGACGAGATGCGCGCCGACATCGAGGCCTACCTCGACGGGCAGCCGGTCGCCGCGACCGCGGCCATGGGCGCGGTCGGCTACGGCAACGGGTACGACGGCTACGGCCACGACCAGGCCACGACGGCGCTGCGCCAGGCCGACACCGGTGGCGGCCAGACCTCGATGCTTCCGCCGGTCAACCCCGACGACGGCGGCTACGGCTACGACGACCGCCCCGGCCGGCGGCGCCAGAAGAAGTCCAACACCTCGACGATCCTGCTGATCCTGGCGGGCGTCCTGGTCCTGGTCGGCGCGATCCTGATCGGCAAGGCCGTCTTCAGCGGGGGCGCCGACAGCACCACGGTGAGCGTGCCTCGGCTCGTCGGCAGCAGCCAGGGCGACGCGGAGAAGCTGGCGACCAACGTCGGCGTCAAGATGTCCGTGGACAAGAACGAGCCGTGCGCGGACCAGCCCCAGGGCAACATCTGCACCCAGAGCCCGGCGAGCGGCGACATGAAGAAGGGCGAGACCGTCTCGGTCACCGTCTCCACGGGCGCGCCCAAGATCGAGGTCCCGGACGTCACGCAGAAGGACAAGGACAGCGCCACCCAGCTGCTCCAGAAAAAGGGCTTCCAGGTGAAGACCAAGGAGGTCGAGTCCAGCTCGGCCCCCGGCACGGTCGACAAGCAGGACCCGACGGGCGGTTCGCAGGCCGAGAAGAACTCGACGGTCACGCTGACGATCGCCAAGAAGCAGACCACGAACCTGCCCGACGTGACGAACCACGACTACACCGCGGCCGTCCAGCAGCTCAGTGCCCTCGGCTTCACCAACGTCTCCCGCCAGGACGTCGACAACGACAAGCCGCTCAACCAGGTCGTGTCGATGACCCCCACCGGGAACACCCCGCAGGCCAAGGACGTCCAGATCGTACTGAGGGTCTCCAAGGGCCCGCAGACGTCCCCGACGCCCGGCCAGGCCCAGATCCCGGGGAATCTGGCCGGCATGACCGTCAAGAAGGCCACCCAGACGCTGAACGAGGCCGGATTCAGCAACGTTCAGTTCGCGCCGGGCAGTTCGAACGACGACAAGGCCCGTGTCCTCACCGTGACGCCGGGCGGCGGCACCATGGCCGACCCGAGCCAGCCCGTCACGCTGACCACCATCGGCGGCGGCGGCGGTGGAGGCGGCGGCGGCGGCGGCGGCGGCGGACAGAACGACACCGGATGGCCGGGCTGGCCCGTCGACTAGACGGTCACGGCTCACGGCACTGAGCCCCGGCGCCCGATGAGGGTGCCGGGGCTCAGTGGTGTTCGGGCCACGGGATGCCGGGCCGCCCTCTTCGGTGTGCACCGCGCTCCCGACGCGGTACGGGCCGCGGCCCTACCGCAGTTCGGCGGGCGGCGTCCGCTTCGCGTCGACCTTCTCCGTGCGCACCAGCTCGCCCCACACGATGTAGCGGTACTTCGAGGTGTAGACCGGGGTGCAGGTCGTCAGGGTGATGTACTGGCCGGGCTTCTTCACGCCCGAGCCCTTCGGGACGGGCTGGAGGACGTCGACGTTGTACTTCGAGGTCTCGGGCAGCTCGGCGAACACCTTGTAGACGAACCAGGTGTCCTTGGTCTCGAAGACGACCGGATCGCCGGTCCTCAGCTTGTCGATGTTGTGGAACTTGGCCCCGTGGCCGTCCCGGTGGGCGGCGAGCGTGAAGTTGCCGCTCGTGGCCGTACCGGGGAGCGTCGCCTTGACGGGGTCCGTGTAGTAGCCGGCGACACCGCCGTTCAGGACGTCGGTGTCGGTGCCCTTCTTGACGAGCACTTCGCCGTTCTTCATCGCCGGGACGTGCAGGAAGCCGATGCCACCCTTGGTGTCGAGCGCGCCGGGCCCGGCGGCGGCCGCCCAGTCGCGGCGCACGCTGTCGCCCTGCGCGGAGGCCTCGCGGTCGGCGACGACGTTGGTCCACCACAGCGAGTAGACGACGAACAGACCGAGCACCAGGCCTGCTGTGATGAGGAGTTCACCCAGAACGCTGATGACCGCGGCGACGGCTCCTCGCCCGCGCCGGGCCGGAGCGGGCCCGGGGACGCCGGTCCGCTCCTCGTGGTCGGTTCCTGCAGCCACCGCACCCGCCCCTGCTGTCCGTTCGGTCATCCCACGAGCGCGTCGGGCTTGCCCTTGCTGCGCGGCCGGTCGTCGACCATCTTGCCCCACACGATCAATCGGTAGGTACTCGTGAATTCCGGCGTGCAGGTCGTCAGCGTCAGATAACGGCCGGGCTTGGTGAATCCGGACCCGACGGGGATCGGCTTGAGCACCGAGACGTTCGACGGCGGGGTCTGCGGCAGTGCACTGGTGATCTCGTACGTGTAGTACGCGTCCTGCGTCTCGACGATGACCTTGTCGCCCGCCTTCAGCCGGTTGATGTACCGGAAGGGCTCGCCATGGGTGTTGCGGTGGGCGGCGACCGCGAAGTTGCCGGTCGCGTCCGAGGGCATGGCGGTCTTGAGGCCGGCTTCGTCGTAGTGGCCGATCATGCCCTTGTCGAGGACCTTCGCCTTGCTGGTGCCCTGCGCGATCGGGGCGACGATGTCCAGCTTGGGGATGTGCATGATGGCGAAGCCCTGACCCGGCGCGAACGTGTCGGGCTTGCGCCCGTCCGCCCAGTCCTGGGCGATCTTCTTGGCCGCGCTGCCCGCTTCCTGGTGGGCGCGGACATTGGTCCACCACAGCTGGTACGTCACGAACAGGAGCATCACCACGCCCAGCGTGATGAACGCTTCGCCCACCACCCGGCTGGCGACCACCGCCGCACTGTCCTTGCGCGCCTTGGCCGCCCGGCGCGCCTCGGCCCGGGTCGGACGCCGCCCGTCCGGCGCGGGGGCGGGCACGGAGGCGGGCGCGGGAGTCGCGCGTCCCTTGCCCTTGGCCGCCTTGCGCCGCTCGGCCCGGCCACCGGTGGCCGGCGGCACCGACGTGGCAGACGGCTCGTAGTCGGCTATCGGCTCGAAGACGGCGGTCGGTTCGGGGACGGCCGACGACCCGGCGGCCATCGGCCCGGGGACAGCCATCGGCCCGGAGATGCCGGGGCCGGGGCCGGGTATCGGGGGCGCGGCCCGGTTCACGGGTTCGGCGGGCGGCTCCGGTGCCGGGTACCAGCCCTCCTGGGGCGCGGGCGCCTGCTCGTGCCACGCGGCGGGCGCCGGGGCGTGAGCAGGCGCGGGTCCCGGGCCGGGGACCGGCGCGGGCCCGTATACGGGCTCCTGTACGGGGGCTGAAGCGCCGGGCGCCGGCTTGTCGGCACGGAACCACGGCGACCCCGCCGCCGGTGGCAGCGGGTCCGTCAGCGGGTCGTACTCGTCCTCCGGGCGCACCGGAGTCACGCCGCGGCCTTGCCCACCACCGGCGCGAGCCCCGCCGAGCGCCCGACGGCCCCCGCGTCCCCGCATCGCACCAGCCAGTTGGCCAGCATCCGGTGGCCGTGCTCGGTCAGCACCGACTCGGGGTGGAACTGGACGCCCTCGACCGGCAGTTCACGGTGGCGCAGCCCCATGATGATGCCGTCCTCGGTGCGGGCGGTGACTTCGAGCTCGCCCGGCAGGGTGGCCGGTTCGGCGGCCAGCGAGTGGTAGCGGGTCGCCGTGAACGGGGAGGGCAGGCCCGCGAAGACGCCGGCGCCCTGGTGCAGCACCGGCGACGTCTTTCCGTGCAGCAGCTCGGGGGCGCGGCCCACCACACCGCCGTACGCGACCATCATCGACTGCATGCCGAGACAGACACCGAAGACGGGGACGCCGGTCGCCGCGCAGTGGCGCACCATGTCGACGCAGACGCCCGCCTGTTCGGGGGCGCCGGGTCCGGGCGAGAGCAGGACGCCGTCGAAGTTGTCCTGGGCGTGACCGAGCGAGACTTCGTCGTTGCGGACGACCTCGCACTCGGCGCCGAGCTGGTACAGGTACTGGACCAGGTTGAAGACGAAGCTGTCGTAGTTGTCGACTACGAGAATGCGTGCGCTCACCGGACTGCTGTCCCCATCCCCTGGTCCACCGTCACGTCGTTGAACGGAAGCAGAGGCTCCGCCCACGGGAAGACGTACTGGAAGAGCACGTAGACGACGATCAGCACCATCGCGAGCGAGATGAACGCCCGAAGCCACGCGTTGCCCGGCAGATGCCGCCAGATCCAGCCGTACATGCTGTCCCCGCTGTCCCTTCCGACGATCGTTACGGCACCAGAGTAAGGGCCGGGGCTGTGGAGTGGGGTCAGCCGTCCAAAGCCGGGGGTCCGCCCCGCGTCACGGGCTGCGTGGAGTCGAGGTGTCCCCATGCGATCAGGCGGTGGCTGCTGCCCCATTCCGGATCGCAGGTGGTGAGGGTCAGATAGCGGCCCGGGGAGCGGAAGGGCGACTTGGCGGGGACGGCGTCGATGACGCCGACGTCGCTGGGCACGGTCCGGTAGGGCTTGTTGTCGATGCGGTAGGTGTACCAGGTGCTGTCGTCGCGCAGGACGACCGCGTCCCCCGGCCGCAGTTCGGGGAAGTCCTTGAACGGGTCGCCGTAGGTGCGCCGGTGGCCGGCGACCGAGAAGTTGCCCTGCTGGCCCAGCGGGGCGGTGTTCGCGTAGTGCCCGAGGCCCTTCTGGAGGTCCTTCACGGCGGTGCCTTCGAGGACCGGCTCGTGCCAGTCCTTGCCGAGCCGCGGGATGTACATGACGGCGAAGGAGCGGCCTTCGGCGTACGCGGCGGGAGCGGGCGGCCCCTCGGACCCGGCCGGTGCGGTGCTCTGCGGGGACGCGGCCGGACGGGGCGGCGGGCTCTGGGCGGCCCACTGCCGCTGGAGGCTGGACATCTGGTCGCTCGCCGCGTGGTCGGCCTTCACGCCCGTCCAGTACAGGAGATAGACGACGAACAGGACGATCACGGTGCCGGCGGTGATGCACAGTTCGCTGAAGGACCTGACGACGATCCGCACGGACATCGGCGGTGTCCCCTTCCGCGCCGCTACTGCACCGGTTTCGCGTAGTGGAGATCCACTGTGCCCGAGTAGGCGGCGAGAGTCATCGTCTTGTGCTCGTCGACTTTCCAGCCGAGCCCGTACGCCTTCACGTACAGCTGGTAGTTCTGGATCGCCGGCGAGGCGTTCAGGGCGGCGCGCAGCTTCCCCGTGCCGCCCACCGCGGTGATCTTGTACGGGGGCGAGTACACGCGGCCCTGGAGGATCAGGGTGTTGCCGACGCAGCGGACCGCGCTGGTGGCGATCAGGCGCTGGTCCATGACCTGGATGCCCTGGGCGCCGCCCTGCCACAGCGCGTTGACCACGGCCTGGAGGTCCTGCTGGTGGATGACGAGGTCGTTGGCCTGGGGGGTGGGGTAACCGGGGGCCGCGGTGGCGTTGGGCGGGGCGTCGTCGAGGGTGACGGTGAGCGCCTTGCCGGAGACGGGCGCGGTGCCCGAGGCGTCCTTGAGGCCGTTGAGGAGCTGGTCCTCGGCCTTGGTGGAGCCGTCGTCGCGCTGGGCGAGCGCGTCCACGTCGCCGCGGAGCGCGGCGGTGGTGTCGCCGAGCTCCTTGTTCTTGTGGTCGCGCTGCTTGATCAGGTCCGACAGCTTCAGGAGCGAGGCGTCGGTGCGGATGTTGGTGCCCTTGGCCGTGTTGAAGCTGGTCACGAAGATGAGGCCGGCGAGCGCGAACACGGCGGCGGAGAGCAGCCGCACGGGTCGGCCGCGCAGGCGTCGCCGGGGCTGCTCGGGGACCCCGGCGAGGGAGTCGCGGGGCTGCTCGGGGACCCCGTCGGGGGAGTCGGCAGAATTGCTCAACGTACCCTTATCTCCTTCGGCGCCACGGAAGCACTACGCTAACGGACGCTTGGGGGAGGCTTCCCCCGCAGTCCGTCCCCCGGCGCCGCCACAGTTCCCTGCGCGGTCACGCAGCGCATCGACAGGAGAGTTCCTCGTGCCGAAGTCACGTATCCGCAAGAAGGCCGATTTCACGCCGCCGCCCCCGAAGCAGGCGACTGCCATAAAGCTGGGCAATCGCGGCTGGGTGGCCCCGGTGATGCTGGCGTTCTTCCTCATCGGTCTTGCCTGGATCGTCCTCTTCTATGTGACCGAGGGCGATCTGCCGCTCAGCGCGCTCGGCAACTGGAACATCGTCGTCGGTTTCGGCTTCATCGCGGGCGGCTTCGGCGTCTCCACGCAGTGGAAGTAGCGGCCGAAAGCAAGCTCTGCCCCTAGTTATCCACAACGCTATCCACGGGGAGTGGATAACTCAGACGATCTGTGGATAACTTCCGGGATGTTGACGCCGGTGTGACTGGTTCCACCGGCCGCCCCACCCCTTGTGCCCCTTGCCCCACCTGGAACTCCCAGGTCAGGAGCGAGGGGCACGGGCGTTCCCCACCCAGTGCACAAGTTCGGGCACCCACTGTGGACAACTCTGGGGAAAGCTCGTACCCGCTGTGGTCGGGCGGGCCCGGTCGAGCTCGGATGGGATGTCCGGTGCCGTACGGATCAGGTCAGCCGCCGACCGCACATCAGGTCAGCTGGGCGGTGCGGATCAGGACCAGCGCGAGCGAGACCGCGAGGACCGCGGCGCAGCTGCCCCACTGCGCCGGCCCACGCCGCTCCGCCGGCGCGTGCATCATGCCGATGCCGACCAGGACGCCCGCCACCAGACCGCCCACGTGCGCCTGCCAGGCGATGCCCGACCACGAGAACGTGAAGATCAGGTTGACCACGAGCAGCCCGATCACCGGACGCATGTCGTACTTCATCCGCCGCATCAGCACCGCCATGGCACCGAACAGGCCGAAGATCGCGCCGGACGCACCGAGCGAGGGCTGGTTCTGCGCGGCCAGCAGATACGTCAGCGCGCCGCCGGCCAAGCCGGACACGAAGTACAGCGCGAGATAGCGGGCCCGGCCGAGCGCCGCCTCCAGGGGCCCGCCCAGCCACCACAGACTGAGCATGTTGAAGCCGATGTGGATGTAGCTGCCGTGCAGGAACATCGAGGTGACCAGGCGGTACCACTGGCCCTCGGCCACGCCCTGCACGCCGTCGAAGCCCTGGACCGGCCACGACGCCAGCAGGTAGAGCGCATCGGTGAACCGGTCGCCGACGACCTGCTGCACCAGGAACACGGCGAGGTTGATCCCGATGAGGACCTTGGTGATCAGCTGCGGATCGCCGGTCGCGAGGACCCCGCCCGCCACGGTCCGCGGCCGGTTCGCGGCCGGCGCGTGGCCGGTGCCGGAACCCGAGCGCACACACTCGGGGCACTGGAAGCCGACGGACGCGCTGACCATGCACTGCGGGCAGATCGGCCGTTCGCAGCGCGCGCAGCTGATGCCGGTGCGCACCTCGGGATGGCGGTAGCAGCCGGGCAGGCTCGACTGCCGCGCCTCGTCCTCTTCCTGGTTCATCGGGCTCCCTCGTTCTCGTGCAGCAGCTCCGCCCCGCTCGTCATACGGACGAGCGGGGCGGAAAGGTTCCCTGCGGAGCCGAAGTTCAGCCTTCGCGGGTCTCCACGACGACCGACTCGATGATCACGTCGTTGACCGGGCGGTCGGTGCGCGAGTTGGTCTCGGTGGCGATGATGGCGTCCACGACCTTCTTGCCGGCGTCGCTGGAGACCTCGCCGAAGATGGTGTGCTTGCCGGTCAGCCACGCGGTGGGCGACACGGTGATGAAGAACTGCGAGCCGTTGGTGGCCGGGCCGGCGTTGGCCATGGCCAGCAGGTACGGCTTGGTGAAGCCGAGGTCGGGGTGGAACTCGTCGGCGAACTCGTAGCCCGGACCGCCGGTGCCGTTGCCCAGGGGGTCGCCGCCCTGGATCATGAAGCCCTCGATGACGCGGTGGAAGACGGTGCCGTCGTAGAGCGGGCGGTTGGTCTTCTGGCCGGTCGCGGGGTCGATCCACTCGCGCTCGCCCTTGGCGAGCTCCACGAAGTTCTTGACCGTCTTGGGTGCGTGGTTCGGCAGGAGCCGAATCTCGATGTCGCCCTGGTTGGTCTTCAGGGTGGCGTAAAGCTGCTCGGCCACGATCTGCCTTCCTCTAAAGCGCTGCAAGGGTCTGCACTGACGATGCACGATCCTCGCACGGACCGTGCCGACGGGTGGAAAACCGCCCGGTTACCCACGGATACCCGCTGAACGGTGCCGTACTGCCCCGAACCGTGGCATTGTCGTCGGCGAGCTCCCCCTCAGTACCGCGTCCCGCCCCCCGTCCCGAAATTGCTCGAAAGACACGGCCCCCACCCGGATGCCTTGGAGCACATGCCGGGTACTCGCAGGACAGGCATGATTTCGAGATGGGTGGAAAGGCGACATACCGAACCGCCACCAAGGAGGAGGATCACGTGACCCGCATGGAGAGCGTGCGCGCCGCAACCGGATCGGCGAAGGAGAGCGTGCTGCACGCCGCGGAAGTGGTGGCGCCCTACGCCGACTCGGCCAAGCAGCAGGCCGCACAGTATGCCCAGCACTACGCCCAGGAAGCGCGCGTACGCGTCGCACCGAAGGTGACCAAGGCGGCGGCCCAGGCCCGCAGCCAGGCCCGGCACCAGTACGACGCCCATGTGGCGCCGCGTGTCCCGCCGAGGGTGGACGAGGTGGCCCACCAGGCGGCGAAGCACTCGCGCCGGGCCGCCCGGCAGGCCGCGGACTACGCGGCCCCCCGCGTCGAGCAGGCCGTGGCGGCCGCTCAGCCCCTGCGCGAGGAGGCCATGGCCCGCTCCGCGGCGGCGCTCGCGGCACTGCGCGGCCAGGTGACGACGAAGGAGATCGAGAAGCTGGCGCGCAAGCACCGGCGCCGGGCCAAGGCGGCCCGCGCGGGCAAGGGCTTCCTGATCCTCGGCATCGTCGCGGGCGGCGCGTTCGCCGCGTGGCGGTGGTGGGACAAGCAGGCCAACCCGGACTGGCTGGTCGAGCCCCCGGAGCCGACCGAGGTCGCCGACGACCGCCCGCCGCTCACCGCCGTGGACGGCAGCGCCGACGCCCTCGACCCCGAAGTCCAGGCCAAGCAGGCCGAGGCCGAGGCGGAGGAACAGGAGCGCGACGAGAAGCACTGATCCGGACGCGCCGAACGGGCGCCCGGTGGCCGGAACAGGCCGCCGGGCGCCCGTCGACGTACCGCCACCGGCCCGGACCCCGCAGCGGCCCGACCGTGAAGGGGCAAAACCGCGCAGGCCCCGGCCACCACGAGCCCCGGCGGGCCCGGACCGTCAAGGCCCCGGCTCAGGCCGGCGTCCCGCAGGACTCCGCGGCGACGCGGAAGTCCCGGGCCGTGTCACGGACCGCGCGTTCCACCGCCGCGCTCGTCGCGCCGGTGAACCTGAAGCGCCCGCCGACGTGTTCGTAGTAGGCGTCCGCCGCGGGCAGGATCTCGCCCGGGGCGAGGAGCGACTCGGCGTACGGCCCCGGATCCCGTCCCGTCATCGACGTGACCTCGACGATGCGGCAGGGCCGCTCCGTCGGCGCCGGGATCAGGAGCCACCCGCCGACCTCCCTGGCGCGCAGCCGCCCCTCGGCGGGCTGCTCGCCCAGCTGGAGCGCGAAGGCCGGCCCCATCAGGTCGTAGTCGTGCACGTCCCGCCAGATGAAGGGGATCTCCGCGCCGCCGACCCGCGCTCCGACTTCGAGGAAGGAGCAGCGGATCGCGCCGTCGGCGCCGCGCCCGACGAACACCTCCAGGTGGAAGACGGTCGAGGTGTCGGTGAGCGCCCCGAGGAAGCCTTCCGACGCCGCGCCGATCGCGGCCAGAACGGCGGGATCGTCCTCCTCGACGGAACCCAGGTAGGTGCCGTCCCTGAAGCCCAGGCACGTGTTGACGTAGCGGGAGGCCCGCCAGGCCTCCAGACGGCCTTCCCTGAACAGTCCGTCGACGTGGTAGATCGGGTCGCTCTCGCGCACCTGGACCATGAGGGGGGCACCCTCGTGCCAGTCCACACCGGCCAGCTCGGCGGCGTCGTCCAGGACCCGGACGCCCGCGCTGGAACTGCCCTGCGTGGGCTTCAGGACGACGGGCCACCCGTGGCGTGCGGCGAAGGCCTCCACGTCCGGGGGCCCGGACACGGGGGCGAACGCGGGGATGGCGAGCCCGGCCGCCTCGACCCGCTCGCACATCTCCAACTTGTCGCGGAACGGGACCAGTTCGTGGGGCGCGGTGCCCGGAAGGCCCAGCTCGGTGCGGAGCTGCGCCGCTATCAGCAGGTCGTCCTCCTTCAGCGCGACCACCGCCGTGGGCGTCCCGTGCTCCTTGGACAGGCCGGACACGGCGTCACGCACCGCGGGCATGTCGTCGGTGGCGTCCACGAGCGCGACACCGGCGGCGCGGCCGGGCACCCCCGCGGTTCCCACCTCGGTCGTCACGTAGGTCACGGCGTGTTCGTCGTGATCCAGATACGTCTCGTAGTGGGCGTACCGGTCCCGCCAGCGATGGATCACGACGACGTGGGGACGCGCGCCCCCGTCCGTCTTCCCTGAAGCCGACATGGGCGGTGTACCTCCTGGGAAGTCAGGACCGTTGGCATCGATCAAGCTATCCGCAGGACCGGGCGGTGACAATGATCAAAAGGATCAACTGGTGTGACGGGCACGGCATCCGGCACGGCATCCCTTGAACTCGTGAACGCGTGGCTGGCAGAGTGGGCGGCCGGCGGGGCGGACGCTCCGGCGCAGGGAGGGAGCTCTGTTGAGCGGGACCAGGGCGAATACCGCACCCCGGGTACGGCTGTTCGGCTTTCATCACGCCGGGGGCTCCAGCACACTGTTCAACACCTGGCAGGACCGGCTCCCCGAAGGCTGGGACGGCCGATGGCTGGACGCACCGGGGCACGGCAACCTGATGGGCCGCCCCCTGATCGACGACCTCGACCTGCTCACCCGGCACTTCCTGGACCGGATCGAACCCGAACTGGACGAGCCGTACGCCTTCTTCGGCCACAGCATGGGCGGCATCGTCGCGTTCGAACTGGCACACCGGCTCGTCGCCGAGGCACGCACCCCGCCCGTGTGGCTGGGGCTCTCCGCCTGTCGCGCGCCGAGCGCCACGCCCCTTGCCGTGCGGCGGCACACGCTGGACGAGGACGGGTTCCGCCACCATGTGCGCGCCCTGGGCGGCACCCCGGACGTGCTCCTGGACGACCCGGGCCTGTGGGGGATCTTCGGGCCGCTGATCCGGGCGGACCTTCGCTTGGTGGAGACCTGGCGGCCCGACCCGGAGCGGCCGCCGCTGCCGCTGCCGCTCTCGGTCTTCGGCGGCCGCGAGGACCGGCACGCCCCGGCGGACCAACTCGCCCAGTGGTCGGGGCAGTCGGAGAAGTTCCTCGGCACGCGGCTGCTCGACGGCGCGCACTTCTACTTCAGCGACGACCCGGACCCGCTCATCGGTCACATCGCCCAGGACGTCAGGACGGCTCTGGGCGCCCTCACCGACCCCGCGCAGTGACGCACCCGGCGACCGGGGGGAACGGCGGCGGCGCCTCCTGCGAGGTGTGGTGGGCCCGGACCGCGTACTGCCGTCCCGGGCTCGCCGCCCTGCTGACGCGGAGCGAGACCGTACGGCGGGATCTGTACGCCAGGGCCGATGACCGGGACCGCTTCACGGTGTCCGCCGCCCTGGTGCGCCTGGCCGCCGCCCGCCAACTCGGCCTCGGTGCGCGGGACATCGGCGTCGTGCGGGACTGCCCGGACTGCCCCCTGCCGCACGGCCGCCCCCGGATCGAGGGGGCGCGGCTGGACGTCTCGGTGTCGTACGCCGGCTCCGTCGTCGTGGTCGCCGTGAGCCATGGGGCGCGGGTCGGCGTCGACGTGGAGACCGTGGGCCTCCTCACGTCGCGCCATGCCGCCGTGCTGCAACGCGCCCTGGGCGCGGATGAGTTGAGTACGCTGGAAAAGACGCCGGAGGATGCGCGCGCTACGTGGCTGCTGCGGCGCTGGACGTACAAGGAAGCGGTCGTCAAAGCGACCGGTGACGGGCTGCGCGTGCCGCTCCCGGGAATTCAGCTGTGTGAGACATCGGCAATGACACGGCTGGCCTCCTATCCCGGACGGCCCGAACTGCTCGACGGCCGCACCGTGCTGATGCCGGTGGACGCGCCCCCCGGATTTACGGATCCGGAAAGTATGGCTTCCGCGGCGTTCTTGATGGATCGTGGCATGAGCATCCATCGAGTGCGGTCTCGGGACGCCTGGGAACTCTTCGACTCCGAACGCTCTTCTGAACTGGTCGACCGCGTTCAGGGATGACACGGCAGAGAGATAAAAGGGGAACACGCAATGGCACAGCGAGAGAAGCCGCGGCTGACAATTGTCGGAAGCGGGGGCCAGCCATATCGGGAGTACTCCTTCCAGTCCCTCGCCGAGGACTATGAGTTGACGGCCGTTCTCCCGGCGGAACCCACCTGGCAGGCGCCGTATCTCGCCGACCACCGGGTCGTCGACTGCACCGATCCCAAGGCGATCGCCGCGGCAGTGACCGAGCTGAACGTGGCCGGGGGCCGTGGCGGAGTCTTCACCTGGGACGAGCTCGTCCTGGAGGCGACCGCCCGCGCCGCCGAGGAACTGGGGCTGCCGCACACCTCGGTCGCCGCGGTGACGCGCTGCCGCGACAAGTACGCGACCAGGTCGCTCATGAAGGAGGCCGGGTTGCCCTCGCCCGGCTACCGGCTGACGTTCTCGGCCGACGAGGCCGCCCGCGCCGCGGCGGAGTTCGGTTGTCCGGTGGTGGTGAAGCCCCGCTCCCTGGCCGGCAGCATCGGCGTGGTGAAGGCCGAGGACGAGAGCGGGGTGCGCGCGGCGTTCGAGCTGGCCGCGGGGGCCGCGTACGGGACGCTGCCGGCCGGCGAGGGCATCCTGGTGGAGGAGTTCCTCGAAGGACCCGAGATCAGCGTGGACAGCGTGGTCTTCGAGGGGAACGTGCGGTGGGTGCACGTCGCCGAGAAGCGTGTGGGGTTCGCGCCGTACTTCGAAGAAGTGGGGCACCTGGTCACCGCCGCGGCCGGGGCGCTGGATCCCGAGGTCGCCACGCTGATCGAGAGCGCGCACCGCGTCCTGGCCGTGGACTTCGGCGTCACCCACGCCGAGGTCAGGCTGACGCCCGACGGGCCCCGGCTGATCGAGCTGAACGCGCGGCTCGGCGGTGACCTGATCCCCCTGATCAGCCGCATGGCCACCGGCGTCGACCTGGTGAAGGCGGCCGCCGAGATCGCCCTCGGGCGCCGTCCCGAACTGGGCACCGGCGACCGGGAGCCGGGGGGCACGGCGGAGATCCGCTTCGTCTACCCGCCGCACGACTGCACGGTTCGCGAGGTCGACCTCAGCAACGTCGACGGTCTGCCCGGCGTCGCGCACACCACCGTGCTCGCCCCGCCGGGAACGCGGTTGCTCCTGCCGCCGAAGAACCCGATCCCCCGGCTCGCCGCCCTGGTCGCGGTCGCCGCGGACGAGGCCGCCACCACGCGCATCCTCGATCTCGCCGAGGAGAAGGTCGTCGCGGACCTCGCCCCGCTGGCCGTCTGAGCCCCGGGCTCCCGCATCCCCGGCCCCAGGCATCCCCGGCCCCGCGTTCCGGGCCGGGAGCCGGCTGGGGCGCGGGGCGGCCGGTTACGCCGCGCCGGCCCCGGCCTTGGCGATCTTGGCCACGAAGAAGCCCTCGAAGACCTCGGTGGGCGCCACGCGGACCGCGTCCGTGAGCCGCGCGTCGAACTTGGTGCCCCGCCACGACGTGACGCCGGGCTGGAACGACGGCTCGGAGAAGCCGAGCGGCTCCACCGTGAGGTCCGCGTGCCGCTGGAGGATCTTGCTGACCGGGAACTCGTTCTCCTCGGGGCTGAGCGTGCAGGTGGAATACACCATGACGCCACCGGGCCGCAGCAGACGATAGGCCGCACTCAGCATCTTCGTCTGGAGGAACTTGTACTTCTCGATGCGCTCCTCGGACCAGTACCGCAGCGTCACGGGGCGCCGCAGATCGACCCGTCCCTCGCCCGAGCACTGGACGTCCAGGAGGATCCGGTCGAACGATTCGGCGGGGATCGACTTGTCCAGGTACTGCGCGGGGTGCGTGGTCAGCTCGGCGTATTTCACGCCGTACACATCGGCGAGTTCGCCCAGCTTGCGGGCGCGGGGAGCGGCCGCGTCATTCAGCCACAGAGTGCAGTCGTTGTTCACCCGGGCGGCGACATGGAATGCCTTTCCGCCGGGGGCGGACGCGACATCGAGAATGCTGTCGCCGGGACGGGCGGAAAGGGCAACGGGCGGAATGAGACTGGACGCGTTCTGCAAATAGACGCGCCCTTCGTGGGCCATCGGCAGAATGTCGTCGAATCCGTCGTTCTCGGGCCACAGGAAGGTGTGCTCGCACCAGTCGACCGGAAAGGCTTTCGGGGCCTTTTCCCGCACTATGCGCAGCGTGTCCTGATATGTTTCCTCGTCGAGAAGGCGATTGACCCGGATAGCGGTCGGCCTCGCACCCTTGAACAGGTTCTTCACCTGGGCGGGGCGAATCCGGAAGACCTCCGCCATGCGCTTCTCGAACTGCTGGACCGTCCGCGCGTTGGACACGGCTGGAGCTCCTGTCGTCGGCCCGCGGGTCGGGGGCATCGTGACTGGCCGCGCGGGATGAGTCTCTCATTTTGACATCAACCCGCCGGGACCGTCCAATGTCCCGCCCCGGGCCACCGCCCGCCCCGGCACGCGCCCGGCACGCCGCCGGCCCCCGGGGCGATGCCTCGGAGGCCGGCGGGGCCGGGCGCGGCCGCCCGCTACTCCTCGAACCTCAGCTGGACCCGTTTCCGCGTCTCCTCGTGCAGATAGTCGATCCGCTCGACGTCCGTGCAGTGGTAAAACGCGTCATAGGTGTACATCCACCCCTCGCGGGTGGCCTTCGACTCGTTCCGGGCCGGCACGCGCTGGCCCGCCTCCAGATAGTTCTGCTCGAAGTCGAATTCCGGCTGGGCGTGGACCCAGTCCAGGCCGTCGAATTCCTTGAAGATGCCCGATTCCATCGCATTGACGAATACGCCGAGGAGGAAGCCCTCCTTGGTCCGCACGTACTTCCGCGGCAGGGCCTCGCCCAGCTGGAGCTTGCGGCCCATGTCGCGCACGTCGATGTCGAGCCAGGCGATGAGGGTCTTGGCGACACTGCCGCCGCCGATCCGGGGGTTGACCTCGATGATGGAGGCCTTCTCGCCGTCCCACTTGAACTCGATGTGGACGAACGTGTCGTCCACGCCGAGCTTGCGCAGCGCGTCCTGGAGGATGTCGCAGATGCGCGCCTCCTCCTCCGCCGAGACGAAGGGGGTCGGGCAGACGTTGGCCGTCTCCAGCCGGAACCCGCCCTCCTGGGCCCAGAGCAGCTTCTCCTGGATCAGCAGCGGCACGAGGTCGCCGTCCTGCATGAACGCCTCGAAGGACAGCTCGCGGCCGGACCCGATGAACGATTCGAGCAGGACCTCGTGGCGCGGGTCCCACACCCGGGTGCCGTCGTCGAACGCGCCGTGCGGGTGGCCGGCCGCCAGACCCTCGAAGGTCTCGGCGAGTTCGTCGTAGGCGCGCTCCGGGTCGGTGACGATCTCCACGAAGGCGCTCGCCGTGCCCCAGATCGGCTTGATCACGAAGGGGGTGCCCAGCCGCTCGACCGCCGCGGCCACGTTCTCCCGGCTGAGGTCCGAGGCCGCGAAGACCTCGGTGTGCAGCGGCAGCGTGTCGGCCAGCACCTCCCGCAGACGGGGCTTGATGCGGCAGTTGAGCTGTCCCTCGAAGCCCGGGAAGTCGATGCCGAGGCGTCGCGAGGCGCCCAGCTGGACCGGCCAGATCTTGTCATTGATGAGTGAGAACCGGTCGATTCTGCCGCGGTAGGGGCTCAGCGCCTCCACGACGGCATCCTCTGAGAAGACATCGGGGCAAATGATGACCTGGTCTGCACATTCCTCATACACCGATGCGAACTCGGCGGCGGCGAGGAAGAGAACAGGGACGCCATGCTCCCGCAGACTTCGGGCGCGATTGCGCAACTCCGGCCAAAGTTCCATTCCCGGAATGGAAACCTCGACGAAATAGCCAGTCTGCGAAGGGGAGTTGAGACCATCTGCTACATTCACGATCGCCACGCTAACACCGGTCAGCAGACGCGACAAGACGTACCGGGTGAACGTTGGCGGGCGTTCTGATCGCGGACCGCCGGAGCGCCACGAGTAACTGCGCTTGAGCCCGCGCCCCGCCCCGGCTGCACCCCGCCTCGTACCGCACATCAGGAGCCTTGCAGGCGCTCAACCGCCCCTAGTAGATTGGCTGTTCCAGATCATGCGACTAGAGAGTGGTGGTTTGTGGCCAGGGAAAACGCTGGCGCCGACGATGCCACTGCAATTCGAGCCACCGGCCTGAAGAAGCAGTTCGGCTCATTCGAAGCGGTCCGCGGCATCGATCTGTCCGTGCCACGTGGCGAAGCTTTCGGTTTCCTCGGCCCCAACGGGGCGGGTAAATCCTCGACCATGCGGATGATCTCGTGCATCTCGCCGCGCACCGGCGGAGATCTGCGGGTGCTCGGCATGGATCCTGACGTACAGGGGCCCGAAATCCGGGCCCGGATCGGGATCGTTCCTCAAGTCGACAACCTCGACCGGGAACTGACGGTCCGCCAGAATCTTCAGGTCTACGCCCGCTACTTCGGCCTCTCCCGGGCGCACGCGCGCGACAAGGCCGTGGAGCTGATGGAGTTCGCCCAGCTCTCGGACCGCGCCGACGACGAGGTGGAACCCCTCTCCGGAGGCATGAAGCGCCGCCTCACCATCGCCCGCGGCCTGGTCAACGACCCCGAGGTGGTGCTGCTCGACGAGCCGACCACCGGGCTCGATCCGCAGGCCAGGCACCTGCTGTGGGACCGGCTCTTCCGGCTCAAGCAGAGCGGGGTCACCCTCATCCTCACCACGCACTACATGGACGAGGCCGAGCAGCTGTGCGACCGGCTCGTGGTGATGGACGGCGGGAAGATCGTCGCCGAGGGCTCGCCCTCCGGTCTCATCGAGCGGTACTCCACCCGCGAGGTCCTGGAGCTGCGCTTCCGTCCCGGCACGCAGACCGAGCACGTGGAGAAGGTCAAGGACCTGGCCGACCGCATCGAAGTGCTGCCCGACCGGCTGCTCCTGTACACGTCGAACGGCGAGGCGGCCGTGGTCCGCGCGGCCGAGCGGGGCGTCGAGCCGCTGTCCACCCTGATCCGGCGCTCCACCCTGGAAGACGTCTTCCTGCGCCTGACCGGCAGGACGCTGGTCGACTGATGGCCACCGACATCCAGCACGCGCGGTCCCGGTCGACGGGAAGCGTCGTCGGCCCCTGGCGGGCCATGGGTCTGCGCATCGAGGGCCAGTGGGCCTGGTACCGCCGCTACTGGCGCGCGAACCTGTACTCATCGGGCCTTCAGCCCGTGCTCTTCCTGGGCGCCATGGGCCTCGGCTTCGGCTCGCAGGTCAAGGACGGATCGATCGGCTCGATCGGCCCGGGGGTGTCCTACCTCCAGTACATCGCCCCGGCGCTGCTGGTCAGCGGCATCATCTCCACGGCGGTGAACGAGTCGGGCCATCCGATCCTCTCCGGCTTCAAGTGGAAACAGGACTACCACGCGGTCAGCGCGAGTCCGATCACCCCTCAGCAGCTGTTCGGCGCCCAACTCCTGTGGATCGTCATCCGGTTGGCGCTGTCGGCGGTGATCTACGGGATCGCCGCTGCGCTCCTCGGAGCGTGGAAGGGGCCCGGGGTGCTGCTCGCCCTGCCCGTCGCGGTGTTCGTCGGGGCGGCCTGCGCGGCGCCGGTCATGGCCTTCGCCGCCACGACCCGCGGCGAGGGGCACGCCTTCGTCGCGCTGAACCGCTTCGCCGTCCTGCCGATGACCCTGTTCGCCGGCACGTTCTTCCCGGTCGACCGGCTGCCCGCGGTCATCCAGCCACTGGTCTGGATCTCCCCGATCTGGCACGGCAACGAGCTGGCCCGCGGCGTCGCGCTCGGCGGCATGTCCGCGCTGCCCGCCCTCGGGCACGCGCTCTTCCTGTTCGCCCTGCTGGCCGGCGGTGTCCTCATCGGCCGGCGGCAGTTCCACCGCAGGCTGGTGATCTGACATGGACAGTCCCCCGAGCACCGTGACCACGGACGCCTCTCCGGAGATGGCCGCCGTCCGGGAGTCGCTGGCCAGTCGCCGGGTCGGCGGTGGCGGCCCGCTGCTGCGGATCTTCCCCTCCAGCCGCTACTCCGGGCTCGCCCGGCACCTGGTCATGCGCAGCGCGCTCGTCTACTCCCGCGCCTGGCTCGTCCTGCTGTCGGGCGTCTTCGAACCGCTCTTCTACCTGCTGGCCTTCCAGGTCGGATTCGGATCGCTGGTCGGCGACGTGGCGGGTCCCGGCGGCCGCACCATCAGTTACGTGGCGTTCGTCGCCCCGGCCCTGCTGGTGGCCTCCGCGATGAACGGCGCGGTCTACGAGACGCTGAGCATCTTCTACAAGCTGCGCTTCGACCGCCTCTACGACGCGATGCTGTCGACGCCGATGGGCACCCTGGACGTCGCGATCGGCGAGATCAGCTGGGCGGTGCTGCGCAGCGGCATGTACGCGGCGGCGTTCCTCGCGGTGATGGCGGCCCTCGGGCTCGCCACCTCCCCCTGGTCGCTGCTTCTGATCCCGGTGGCGCTGCTCGTCGCGACGGTCTTCGCCGCGCTCGGCATGGTGTGCGCGACGCTCCTGCGGTCGTCCTCGCAGTTCGACTACATCCACGTCGCCGTGATGCCGATGTTCCTGTTCTCCACCACGTTCTACCCGATGTCGGTGTATCCGCCGGCGATGCGGTACCTGGTGGAGGTCTCGCCCCTGTACCACGGCATCGAACTGGCCCGGGGACTCTCCATGGGCGTTCTGGACCCGACGATGTTCGGGCACGTCGCCTATCTGGTGGCCCTCGCGGCACTCGGCCTCTACGGTGCTTCGCGGCGGATCGGGAAGCTGCTGCTCAGCTGACCGGGCACGGCCCGCACAAGGAAAGGGGCGACCGGGACTTCACGTCCCGGCCGCCCCTTTCTCGTGGAGCCGAATTCAGCTGGTCACGTTCAGCTCGTACCACTTGACCGGCGGCTGGTCGGGCCGCATCGGAAGCAGGAAGCGGTCGATTTCGATGTCGGCCAGCGTGTAGGCCTGGAATCCGTCCCGGAATCGGAACCGTATCGCTTCCGAGCGCTGGTGGTAGTCGTTCTTCGTGAGCTGCCTCAGAACGGCTGCCTCCGGCTGCAGCATGAAGAGGAAATGACCCTCGACACCATTCATGTAGCGAGAATGGTCGTGCGGATAGCACGGCGCGAAGACACTGATGAAGCATTCCTCGCTCTCCAGGACGAGGAACCATTTCGGGTCGGTCGCGACGGCCGGATCGAGACCGGCAGGCGCGGCGTCCGTCATCGTGCGGTGCAGGAAATCGACGAAGTTACGGAAGAGCTGCTGAAGGTCCTCGAACGAGTCGCCGAATATGCGCGTCGGGAAGGCGTACACATAGCCGTCGACCACGTCGCGGTCCAGAATTCTGATGAACTGCCGCACGCTCGGCAGCGAGCGCCGCATGTTGTCCTCGAACGAGAGGCTCTCGTCGTAGGACGGGGAACCCCACAGGGTGGACTTCAGGGCGAACGGGCAGACCGTTTCCGTCTGGATGGGACGGATGAGTCCGACCGACTCCGCCTGCGAGGGGTCGAACTCGGCGCTCGCCACCGGGACGGCCGGCTTGCGCAGCGCGTCGAAGTGCCGCAGCAGCTGCCCGCTGAGGTCGTCCGCCGAGTCGAACCCGGTGAAGGCCGCCCGCAGGAGGTGGGGAATCGAGTGGCGCAGCGCGACCACGTCCGGGTCGCTGCCCTGCCGGGCGTCGGACCGGTAGAAGGCCATGGTGGCGCGGACCGGAGCGAACGCCTCGGCTACCCGCACCGCGGTCTCGGCCGGCGCCACCGGCTGCTCGGGCCACAACGACGCCTCGGTCAGGTCGGCCGGGACCGAGGCGTCGTTGAAGGCCTGTTGCAGGGAGACGCCGTACGCGTTGGCGAGCGC
The DNA here is from genome assembly GCF_036014195.1 of Streptomyces sp. NBC_00442. Taxonomy (NCBI): domain Bacteria; kingdom Bacillati; phylum Actinomycetota; class Actinomycetes; order Kitasatosporales; family Streptomycetaceae; genus Streptomyces; species Streptomyces sp. NBC_00442. The sequence continues at coordinate 3,772,337 of NZ_CP107918.1, read as the reverse complement.
GGTGCTCGCCACGATGATCTCGACCAGGTGCTTCTTCGCTTCGGCCGGTCCGAAGCCCCCGGTTGCGACCAGTTGTTCAAGGACGGCCACCTCGGCGGCCGCGTGGCCGTCCGCCGAGGCCGGCGCCCAGTACGTTCCGATGTCCTGGACCATGCGCCGAACGACGTCCTGGATCCGCGTGACGTGCAGTTTCACTGCTTCTCTCCCTGCTCTTCCACCGGGTGCGGCGCGTCAGCCCCGTGGCTCCGCGGCCGCCTTGCGCACCAGGTACGGGCCGATCACCAGATAGTCGATTTCGGTCTTCATGAAGGTGTTCACCGCATCCGCCGGGGAGCAGATGATCGGCTCCTGGTCGTTGAATGAGGTGTTGAGCACCATGGGCACGCCCGTCAGCGCCGCGAACTCGCTGATGATGCCGTGGAACCGCGGGTTCACATCGGCCCGCACGGCCTGGATGCGGCAGGTGTTGTCCACGTGCAGCACGGCGCCCATGCGGTCGTACTTGTCGGGCTTCGCCGGGTAGGCCATCAGCATGTAGTCGGCCGCGGTGGTCTCCTTGGCCACCTCGAACCACTCCGGCACCGCCTCGCTGAGCACGCTCGGCGCCAGCGGGCGGAAATACTCCCGGTGCTTGACCTTGTGGTTGAGCACGTCGCGCATCTCCCGCCGGCGGGGGTCGCCGATGATGCTGCGGTTGCCGAGCGCCCGGGGGCCGAGCTCCATCGCGCCCTGGAACAGACCGATGACGTGCCCCTCGCTGAGCAGCTTCGCGACGTCCTTCTCGAAGTCGGCGGCCCGCTCGAACACCAGGCCCTCCCTGCTGGAGAGCTCGGCCTCGATCTGCTCGTCGGAGTACGCGGGGCCCCAGTAGGCGTGCCGCATCTCGGGGGCGCGGCCGCCGCCGAGGACGTCGTTCCACACGTGGAGCGCGGCGCCGACCGACAGGCCGCCGTCGTGCGCGGCGGGCTGCACGTACAGCTCGTCGAAGGGGCCCTGCTCGAAGGCGACCTGGTTGGTGACGCAGTTGAGGGCGACACCGCCCGCGAGGCACAGCCTGCTGGAGCCGGTCAGCTCGTGCAGGTGCCGCGCCATGTGCAGGACCAGCTGGTTGGTCTTCTCCTGGAGTGCGGCCGCGATGTCGTGGTGCACGTCCTGGAGCGGCTCGTCGGGGCGGCGCGGGGCCACGCCGAGGACGGACTCCAGACCCGAGGTGTCGGCCGACGGGGGGTAGTACAGGATGTCGCTGAACTTCAGGAGCTCGTGCCGCATGTCGAAGCCACCGTCGTCGGTGGTCCACGCGAGCTTGTCGAACCCTTCGGCGAAGCGCTGCGGGTCGCCGTAGGCCGCCAGGCCCATCACCTTCGCCGCGTCGTACACGCCGAAGCCGAGGAAGACCGAGGCCAGCTCCCACAGGTACCCGATGGACGCCGGGTAGCGGACGCTCTGGACGCAGTCCAGCTTGTCGCCCTTGCCGTGGTAGAAGCGCGTCGAGAAGGCGTCGTCGCCCAGCGCGTCCACGACCAGGACCGCCGCGTCCTGGAAGGAGGAGGCGAAGTACGTGGAGGCGCCGTGGGCGGTGTGGTGGGCCACCCAGTGGAAGTCCCCGGTGAAGCCGAGTTCGACGAACTTCTTCGGGATGTTGGGCAAGTTGCCGAGGAACTCGGACTGCTTGGCCGGGCTGTCCCAGGGCGAGGGCAGCCCGGAGTCCAGGACGTCCCTGATCTCGTCCGGGTCGGCCGCGCAGGTGATGTGGTCGACGTCGGCGGGGCGGATGCCGGCGGTATCGAGGCAGAACTCGATGGCGTTCATGGGCAGTTCGTCGGGGTTGTCGGCACGGGCTTCCTTGCCGTGCTTGACCCGGTTGAACCGCTCTTCCTCCGCCGCTGCGACCACCACTCCGTCCTTGAGCAGACAGGCCGACGACTCGTGGTAGACCGAGTTGATCCCAAGGATGTACATAGGGGCTCCCAAGAGGGGGTGTCAGACCAGCGGCTGGTAGGTGAGGTTCGGGAAGTAGTCCTCCCGGGTGCCTTCGCGGCGTACGTCCCACGTGGCGCAGTGCAGGGACCCGCCGTACTCGAAGACGTTGCGGAACGGGGTCGGGAAGACCTCGAATCCGAGGTTGGTCAGCATGTCCTGGAGGGGCTTCTCCTCGGCCTCGCAGATCACCTTGGTCGGGGAGATGCTGAGGACGTTCATGGACAGCCACTTGGACGACTGGCAGTACTTCGGCATGTCCTCGTTGCCGAGGACGGGCTGCGGGACCTCGACCAGTTCCCAGTCGTTGTCGAGGAACATCTTCTCCTCGCCCTCGCGCAGGGGACGGTCCGGATTGGTGAGGATGAGGCCCGGACGCACCGGCACGAAGGTGCAGTCGATGTGCGAGGGGAAGAAGTCCAGCGGGAAGTGCACCGGGTGGACGCGGAAGCCGCGGGGCTCCAGGTGGCGCTTGAGCCAGTGGATGCCGGCCCGGTTGGTGGTCATGGACTCCTGGACCAGGATGTCGCGGCCGAGCCGGCTCATGTCCGCGGCGTCGAAGATCACTTCGTCCTGGTTGATGCAGAACTCGTGGGAGTGCATCTGGGCGTGCCGCTTCTCCAGCGGCCAGTCCCAGAACTCCTCGCGGTACATGCCGTCGGCCATCGACGGCTTGGGCGCGGTCGTCCACTGGACGCGGGCGTCGGCGTTCCAGTACTCGTACACCAGCTTGCGGTAGGGCTGGTACTCGAAGTACCGGGCCCGGCGCGACATGGTGGCCTCGATGATCTCGTTGCCCATGGTGATCATGACGTCGCGGGGGCAGACCGCGCAGTACTGGTTCTCGACCTCGAAGTCCGGGGTGCGGATCGGGGCCGAGAAGTCGTGCGTCTCGGGGCGGCGGACGGTGACGCCCTGGGACTCCAGCAGGTTGGCGAGCTGCTGGAGTTCCTCGTTGGCGAGGTCGATGGCCTTCTTGGACTTCGGGCCGGTCGGGAAGGGGGTGTCGGGGGCGTTCCTGATCGAGGGGCGGCTGCCCGGCTCGGTCGGCTCGAAGTTGGCGTTGTCGGCGGAGCCGACCACCATCTCCTGCAGGGGGTCCCACTCGTTCCACGAATTGACGATCGACGATGTCTGCATTCGTACGGGTGCCTATCTGTGTGGGTGTGACAGGGGCTTTGCGGACAGGTGCCGGCGGTCGGCGTCAGTCATAGGCCTTCGCGAACAGGTCCACCACGTACGGGCCGAACGCGCAGGCCTCGTAGCGGGGCGGGTTGTCGGCGTCGCAGCACACGTCCAGTGGCTCGATCACGGCGTCGTAGCGCGGTTCGAAGAAGAAGGGGATGGAGTAGCGGTCGACGGCACCGGGCAGCTGTACGCGGTGCCAGGTCGCGCGGTAGTGGTCGTTGGTCCAACGCTGCATCATCTGGCCGATGTTGACCAGGAACGTGCCGGGAATGTGCGGGGCGGGGATCCAGGCGCCCTCGGCGTTGCGCACCTCGAGGCCGCCGACCGCGTCCTGCTGGAGCACCGCGAGGAACCCGTAGTCGACGTGGGCGCCGAAGCCGTGGTCGACGTCCTCCATGGGGAGGTCCTCGGGGGCGGCCCTGCCGACCGTCTCGTTGTACGGCGGGTAGTGCACCATCCGCAGATCGCTCAGCTCCACGCCGTGGTACGGGGCGAAGTGGTGCTCGTCCAGGCCCAGGCTGAGGGCCATTCCGGCGGCGATCCGGGCGCTCAGGCCGTACAGCTGGTCCCAGGCGCGCATCACCGTCTCCCGGAACGCGGGCAGCGCCGGGGGCCACTGGCCCGGGTCGTCCAGCGGGTGGGTGTCACCGCTGCGGGCCGCGGCGGCAGCGGCGATGGTGTGGGCGTGGCGCCCCGACTCGGGCTGAAGGTCGAGGCACTCGTGCCAGTCGGTCTTGCCGCCGGTGACCTCGCCGCCGAGCGGCACGAACCCGCGGAACTGCTCGGTGATGCCGAGCCGGATCTTCAGCTTCTCCTCCAGCGGGAGGGCGAAGAAGTCCCGTGACGCCTGGAACAGTTCGGCGCTCTCCCGCGGGGTGACGCCGTGGTCCTTGATGTAGAAGAACCCGACGTCGCGACAGGCCTGCCCGATCTGTTCCACGGTCTCGCGCAGGGCCTCGGGGTCCGGGTCCGGGGTCACCAGCGGCGCGATGCCGATGACGGGGACCTCCTTGAAGGCATCCCCGGTGGTGTGGTCGTTCACTGGACCTGTCCCTTCTGTGTTTCGGCTTCCGCGGTGTCCCGCCCCGGGAAGATCACGTTCATCCGGTCCCACTCCAGCTGCCCTATGGGGGTGGCCGGGGGAAGTTCACTGCCGCCGGCCAGCCAGGGGTTCGCGCCGGGCACCGACAGTGGGCCGCTCAGGCGCGCACTGGTCGCACGGTCCATCGGGACCAGCTCGCGCTGGAGGTCCGGCAGGAAGAAGGACGCGTACGAGAGGCGCTCGCCGCTGAGGGCCGCGTTGCGGACCCGGTGCGCGCACGCCCGGTAGTAGCCGTGGGTCCAGATCTCCATCAGTTCACCGGGAAAGACGGTGAACACGTCGGCGGGCGGCTCGACGCGGAGCCACTCACCGTTGGCCGCCTGGGCTTCGAGGCCCGCCGCGTTCTGCAGCCCGATGGTGAGCAGACCGCTGTCGGTGTGCCGCTCCAGACGGGCCTCGCCGGCGCCGAAGCCCTTCGGGTCGCGGTAGTAGATCAGCCGCGAGAAGGAGCAGAGCTCCCCGCCGGTGACGCCCTTCTCCGGGTCGGCCTCCTGGTCCAGCGTCAGTTGCAGGCAGGCGAGGGCGGCCAGCGCGATCCGGTCCATGGCCGCCGAGTAGGCGTCCACGACCGCCCGGAAGCCGGGCAGCGTCGCCTCGCCGGGCCACTGGTTGTCTCCGTACAGGCCGTACCAGTGGAGCCGTTCGCCCTCGGGCGCCGGTGTCTCCTTGCCGAACTCGAAGGACTCCTTCAGGTCCGGCACGCCGTTGGTGTACTCCGTGCCCTGGCCGACGTAGCCGCGGTAGTTCGGCGACTTGTCTATGTCCAGCGCCTTCTTGCGCTCCTCGGGCAGCGCGAAGAAGGACCGGGTCTGCCCGTACAGATCCGAGAAGAACCCGGCACCGAGCTCCGTACGCGCGTCCACGTGAACCAGGGTGTTGTCCCGCAGGGAAGCGTGCAGCAGTTCCAAGGACTCGGGGCGCCGTGCCTCAAGGTCGGCGAGCTTGATGACCGGGATCATGTTTCCTTCCAGGATCGGAGCGGGTTCAGGGAGCGGGCAGCTGGTCGACGGGCTGCTCGGGGTCGCTGACGAGGGCTTCGAGGAGGGTCCTGAAGTAGGCGCTCCAGGCCCGCGCGGTCGTCTCGTCGAACAGGTCGGTGCGGTAGTCGAAGTCGAGCCGCACGCCGCCGTCGGACTCAAGACCGTCGAGACGGAAGTCGACGAGGGCGAACCGGGTCGGTACGGAACGGAATTCGGCGTCGAGGCCGTCGAAGGCCGGGCAGGGCACGTCCCGGTCCAGATTGAAGACCGTACGCAGCGGGAGCGGGAACGGCCGGGTGGCTTCCCCGGTGGCTTCGCGCAGCCTGGCGAACGGGACTTCCTGGTGTTCGAAGGCCGCCAGGACCACGTCCCGGGTCCTGCGCAGATGGTCCGCCACCGTCGTGCCGGGGGCGAGTTCACTGCGCACCGGCAGGAAGTGGGCGCAGTACCCCACCACCGAACCGCTGTCCTTGAAGGGGCGGTTGGCCTGCGGCGTACCGATGACGATGTCGTCCTGGCCGGTCAGCCTATGGGTGAGCAAACTATATACGGCCAGCAGAGTCATGAACAGGGTCGCCTTGTGGGCCCGCCCGGCCTTCTTCACCGCCTCGCACAGCTCGGGTTCGAGGGTGGTGGAGACGCGCCCGCCGCGGTGCGAGGGCGCCTCGGTGCGCCCGTGGTCGGCGGGGAGCAGGGTGGCGGGGAAGCCCCGGCCGAACCGCTCGGTCCAGTAGGCCTGTTGCGCTTCGGCGTCCGGGCGCCGCCGCTCCTGCCACGCCACGAAGTCGCGGTGCTGAAGCGGCTCGGGCAGGGCGGCGTCGGTGCCCCTGCGCCCGGCGGTGTACAGCGCCGCGATCTCCTCGACCAGGACGGACACCGACCAGCCGTCCGAGACGATGTGGTGGGTCAGCAGCGTCAGGTGGTGCAGGTCGTCGGCCAGCCTGAGGACGGCGACCCGCAGCAGCGGGCCATCGGCCAGGTCGAAGGGCTTGTCCATCTCCTGCCGCCACCACTGGGCGACCGCCTCGTCCTGACCTTGCGCGGGCACCGCGGTGAGGTCGACGACGTCGACGGGAATCGTGAGCTCGGGCCTGATCTCGGCGCCGCCGCCGGCCGGGAAGACCGTGCGCAGCGCCTCGTGCCGGGCGACCAGCGTGTTCACCGCGCGGCGCAGTGCGGCCAGGTCGAGCGGCCCTCGCAGCAGGATGTCGTCGGGGACCGTCCAGGACGGCTCGCCGTCCCTCGCTTCCCTTTCCAGCGCGAGCAGTTCGCGCTGCTCCTCGCCGAGCGCCGTGGCGCGGGGCGCCCGGTCGGGGGCCGGGGGCAGGAAGTCGCCGGCGCGCATGGCCGCGATCGATTCCTCGACGGCGGTGATGATGCCGTCGATGTCCTCGTCGGTGTGCGCCGTGGACAGGAAGCAGGTCCTGCCCTCCCAGATGTAGATGCCCCGGGACAGCAGGTGGAAGTGGAACACCTCGATGTCGAGGGGCTGGTAGGCGTAGCTCGCGTTGCCCTTCCACGCGAACCGGAACACGGACGCGAAGTGGAGCACCCGGATCGGCACGCCCTGGGCCTCGAAGAACGCGTTGAGCCTCTCGGCCATGGCGGTGGTGCGGGCGGTCAGCGTCCGCTGGAGCTCCGGCCCCTGCTCGCGCAGGTGGCGCAGGATCGCGCGGGTGCTGGCCATGGCCAGGGGGTGCATTTCGAAGGTGGAGCCGATGTACGTCTTCTCGCTGTCCGGGTCGGGCCCCGGGCCGTCCACCCAGTCGCCGCCGTCCACCCGGTCCAGGAACTCGGCCCGTCCCGCCACGACACTGACCGGCAGTCCGCCGCCGACGACCTTGCCGTACGCGGCGAGGTCGGCCCGTACGCCGAAGTGGGCCTGCGCGCCGCCCGGGTGCACCCGGAAACCGGTGATGACCTCGTCGAAGATCAGCGGGACGCCGACGCGGGTGGTCAGGGCGCGCAGTTCCTTCAGGAACTCCCCGGGCTGGAGCGTGGGATTGCGGCTCTGCACGGGCTCGACCAGGACGCCGGCCAGTTCGTGCGCGTGCTCCTCGATGGCCTTCAGCGCGGAGGCGGCGCCGTAGGTGAGGATCAGCGGGTCCTGGGCGGCGCCGGGCGAGATGCCGGGGGCCATCGGCACGGAGTGCGTGGGGTCGCCCAGCACGTCGGGCAGCGCGAGCACCCGGTCGTCCTGGCCGTGGTAGGACCCGGAGAACATCACGAAGCGGGAGCGTCCGGTGGCCGCCTGGGCCATGCGCAGCGCGCCGCGTACCGCGTCGGTGCCGGTCACGGCGAAGAACAGGCGCTCCATGCCGGTCATCTCGCAGACCAGCTCGGCGACTTCGTCGGAGAGCGCGGAGATCGGACCGGTCTGGAGGGCCAGGCCCAGCTGGTCGGAGACGGCTTCGGTGACGAAGTCGGGATCGTGCCCGCACAGCAGCACACCGACGCCCATGGCGATGTCGATGTACTCGTTGCCGTCGATGTCCCAGAAGTGGGAGCCGCTCGCCCGCTCGCCGATGACCGGGTAGGAGACGGAGCGGGTCTCGGGCCGCACCGACCGCATCCGGGTGTCGGCGCGCAGCGCCCGGTAGTCGACCGCGCGGGCCAGGGACCCCGCGGTGCGCTTCTTGTACGACGTCAACAGGTCGGCCAGATGCGCACTTTGACGTTCCGTCAGAATGCGAGGGGGCGCGGCGGGCGCCTCGGTGCGCTTCGGCGCGGGCTGCGCCTGACGGGGGGCGGGCAGCGCGGCCGGTGTGGCGGGCGCCGGGGCGGCGCCGTGCCGTGCGAGGACGTCGAGCTGCTGGGACATGACCTTCAGCTGGGCCGCCATGAGCCGGCCGAGCTCGTCCTGGCCGGCCGTGAGCGCCAGGTCCGCCGGGGCCGGGGCTGCTCCGGCCAGCGCCAGGGGCTCGGCCGGCGGGGCCTGCGCCCCGGGCGCCGCGGCGGGGGCCGGGCCGGGGGCCGGCTGGTCGTCGGGCAGCGCGTGGCCCGCGGGCACCTGGGCGTCCAGGTGCCCGGCGATGGCCTCCAGGGTGTCCAGGTCGTCGAAGAGCCGGCCGACGGTGAGCACCACCCCGTACAGGTCGGTGATGTCCTGGATGAGCCGCACCATCAGGAGCGAGTCCGCACCGAGGTCGACGAGGCTGGATCCGGGCTCGACGTCCTCGGGCCTCATCTCCAGGCCCACGCTGATCCGCTCCCGCAGATCCGCGAGGATCCGTTCCCGCCGTCCGGCCTGCGTGGCCTGCGTGGCCTGCGCGGGAACCGCCGCCGCGCCGAGGGGTTGCTGAGGCACCGTCGTTCCTTCTGTCTGCGTGAACCAGTGGGGCGTGCGCTGGAAGGGGTAGGTCGGCACCGACACCCGCCGCCGGGGGTAGGGGCCCTCGAAGGCGGCCCAGTCGATGTCGACGCCGGACGCGTGCAGTTCGGCGACACTGTGCAGCAGCTGCTTCCAGTCGTCGCGGCCCTCCCACAGGGAGGACAGCCAGCGCACCGAAGGGCCGGTCCAGCTCTGCCGGCCCAGGAGTTGAAGCACCGGCTGCGGACCGATCTCCAGGAGGGCCCCGGGGCCCTCCTCGGCGAGCGCGGCCATGCCGTCCGAGAACCGCACCGGCTCCCGCATGTGACGGCGCCAGTAGTCGGCGTCCACGGACGCGACGACGCCGCCCGTGACGTTGGAGATCATCTTGATGCGCGGCGGGGTGAACGTGACGCCCGCGGCGGCCTTGGCGAACTCGGCGAGGACCGGCTCGATCATGGGCGAGTGCGGCGCGTGCGGGATCTTGAGCGGCCGCCCGTCGAGGCCGCGCTCCTTCAGCAGCGCCAGCGCTTCGGCGACCGCGTCGGCGACCCCGGCGACGAGGGTCTCGCGCGGCCCGTTCATCCCGGCGACGCCGACCCGGCCCGCGAACCCTTCGAGCACCGGGGCGATCTCGGCGGGCGAGGCGAAGACGGCGGCGGTGGCCCCGCCCGAGGTCGCTTCCTCGATCAGCGCGGCCCGGCGGGCGACCAGCTTCAGGCCGTCCTCCAGGGAGAAGAAGCCCGCGACGCAGGCGGCCGCGTACTCGCCGGTGCTGTGCCCGATGACCACCTGCGGCTCGACGCCCCACGACTGCCACAGCCGGGCCAGCGCGTACTCCAGCGCGAAGATGGCGGGCTGGGCGTGCGAGGTCCGCTCGATCAGGCCGGCCCCCGGCCCGTCGGGCTGCGGGTACAGCACGTCGAGCAGCGGGGCCTCCAGGAGGCCCTGCTCGCGCAGGATCGCGTCGCAGCGCTCCAGGGTCGCGCGGAACCCGGAGTGCGTGTCGAACAGGAGCCGCCCCATGCCCGCGTACTGGGAACCCTGGCCGGTGAAGAGGAAGGCGACCGGCGGCCGGTGGGTGGCGTGCCCGGTCGAGATCCTGGCGCGGCGCCCTTCGGCGAAGGCGGACAGCAGGTCGGCCGCGTCGGCGCCGTTCGCGGCGGACGCCACCAGCCGGTGCGGGAAGGCCGTGCGCCCCGACGCGGCGCTGAACGCCACGTCGGCGAGCGGTTCGGCCGGCTCCCGGCGCAGGAACTCGGCGTACCGCCCGGCGAGTTCGCGCAGCGCCTCGGGGGTGCGCGCGGACAGCGGCAGCACGTGGTTCGGGCGCTCGGGCCCGTCCGCGGCGGGCTCGCGCTCGGGGGCGGCCTCAAGCACGATGTGGGCGTTGGTGCCGCTGAACCCGAACGAGCTGACGCCCGCGGCGCGGGTGCCGGCCGGCCACGGGCGGGCCTCGACCGGGACGTGCACGGGCAGCTCGGCCCACGGGATGTGCGGGCTAGGCTCCTCGAAGTTGAGGTTGGGCGGGACCTCGCCGTGCTTGAGGACCTGCACGGCCTTGATGAGGCCGGCGACGCCCGCCGCGGCCTCCAGGTGACCGATGTTGGTCTTCGCGGCGCCGATCAGCAGCGGCCCCGCGGCGCCGCGGTCGCGGAAGACGGTGCCCAGCGCGTCCACCTCGATGGGGTCGCCCAGCTGGGTGCCGGTGCCGTGCGCCTCCACGTAGCCGACGTCGTGCGGCGCGAGTCCGGCATCGGCCAGCGCCTTGCGGATGACCTCCTGCTGCGCCAGGCCGTTGGGCGCGGTCAGACCGTTGGTGCGGCCGTCCTGGTTGACGGCCGTGCCGCGGATGACCGCGTGGACCCGGTCGCCGTCCGCGACGGCGTCGGCGAGGCGCTTCAGTACGACCATACCCGCGCCCTCGCCGCGCGCGTAGCCGTCGGCGCGGGCGTCGAACGTCTTGCACCGGCCGTCGGCGGCGAGCGCCGAGCCCTTGCAGAACGCGACGAAGGCGTCCGGCGCCAGCATCAGGCTCACCCCGCCGGCCAGCGCCAGGTCGCATTCGCCGCTGCGCAGGCTCGCGACCGCCAGGTGCGTGGCGACCAGTGCCGACGAACAGGCCGTGTCCAGCGCGATGTTGGGGCCGCGGAGACCGAGGTGGTAGGAGAGCCGGCCGCCTGCCACGCTCAGCGCGGTGCCCGTCACGTCGTACATCTCGGTCGCGTGCGCGCCCTTGTTCTGCATCTGCTGGAGGTACTCGGCCTCCGAGATGCCGACGAACACGCCCGTGGCGGATCCCGCGAGGGACTTCGGGTCGCGCCCGGCGTCCTCGATCGCCTCCCACGTCACTTCGAGGAGCAGCCGCTGCTGCGGGTCGAGGCGCTTGGCCTCGCGGGGCGAGATCCCGAAGAAGGGCGCGTCGAATCCGGCGACGTCGTCGAGGAAGCCGCCCCTGCGGCAGTACATCCGGCCCTCGGCCTCCGGGTCGGCGTCGTAGTACGCCGCCACGTCCCAGCGGTCGGACGGGATCTCGCCGATTCCTTCGCCTCCCGACCGCAGCAGGTCCCAGTACGCGTCGGGGCCGTCGGCCGACGGCAGCCGGCAGCCCATGCCGACGACGGCGATCGGCTGGGACCGGTCGCGCTCCAGTTCCTTGACCCGGGTCCGCAGGCCCCGGATGGCGGTCAGTGCCTTCTGCAGCCTGAGCGCATCGGCGCTGTCGTGTCGGTCGGTCACGGCGTCATGTCCTCGTCGTCGTTGATCAGCAGGTCGAGCTCGCGGTCGACGTCGGCCCGCAGGTCGTCCAGGGGCCGGGCGGGGGGCGGGACGGACGCCTCGGTCGCATCGGCCGCGTCGGTCGTGTCCAGGGCGAGCTCCTGGAGGAGATGACCGACGAGCTGTTCGACCGTGGGGTAGTTGAAGGCGACGGTGGAGCCGAGCGCGACGTCCAGATCGCTCTGCAGCCGGTTCCTGAGCCCGACCACCATGAGCGAGTCCATGCCCAGCTCGGAGAAGGCGGCGTGCCCGTCGATGCGGTAGCCCGTGGGCAGTTCGAGCAGTGCGGTCAGCTGCTGCTCCAGGTAGTGGCGCAGCAGGTCCCTGCGTCCCTCGGCCGGTTCCGCGGCAAGGCGGGCGGGCCAGGTCTCGGTCGCGGCGGGGGGTGCCGTGCGGGTCGGTTCGGGCCGGGGGGCGCGCACGGTGGGCATCACGCCGATCTGCGCGACCGGCGCGCCGAGCAGCGCCCGCAGTGCGTCGACGCCCTGGTCCGGGGGAATCATGCCCGAGCCGGCCTTGGTCAGCCGCTCGGCCAGATGCGCCGCCATGCCGACTTCGGCCCAGGGGCCCCAGTTGACCGAAAGACCCGGCAGGCCCTGCGCCCGCCGCGACGCCATCAACCCGTCGAGGAAGGCATTGGCAGCCGCGTAGTTGCCCTGGCCGCCGTCCTCCAGGAGGGCGGCGACGGAGGAGAAGGCCACGAAGAAGTCGAGCCCCACACCCCGCTCACGCACCACCCGGTCCAACTCCACACCACCCCGCACCTTCGGCGCGAACACCCCACCGAACCGCGATGCACTCTGACCACCCAGCACACCGTCATCCAGCACACCAGCCGCATGCACCACACCCCGCAACGGCGCCACACCCTCAGCCACCGCCACCAACCGCTCCACATCACCCCCACACGACACATCCGCGGCCACCACCGAAACCCGCGCCCCAAACCCCTCCATCACCCCAACACAACGCCGCACCTCACCCGACAAACCCGACGGATCCACACTCCGACCCGCCAACACCACATGACCCGCACCCTCACGCGCCAACCACTCACCCACCCGCAAACCCAACCCACCCAAACCACCCGTCACCAGATAACTCGCATCCGACGACAACCCCACCGCCCCCTCGAAGAGCAGGACGATCTTTCCGGTGTGCTTGGTGTGCTGCATGTACGTGTAGGCCCGGGTGGCCTGGTGGCGCGGGAACACGGTCATCGGCAGCGGCCGCAGTTCCCCGGCCGCGAAGAGCGTGTTCAGCTCCGCGAAGAGGCCGGGGAGCAGGGTCGCGTCCAGCTCGGCGTCGTCCCCGAGGTCGAACGGGAAGTAGCCCGCGTCCGGACGCTCCGCCCGCATCCGCTCGGGCGACCAGACGCCCAGCTTGCCCATGTCGACGAAACGCCCTTTCTTGGCGAGGCAGTTGAGACTCGCGGGGATGAACTCCCCGTTCAGGCTGTTGAGTACGACGTCGACGCCCTGCCCGTCGGTGAGCGCCGCGATGTCGTCGGCGAAGGAGGTGCTGCGCGAGTCGAGGACGTGGGTGACGCCCATGGCCCGTACCGCGTCCCGCTTGGCCTCGCTCGCGGTCGCGTACACCTCGGCCCCCACGGCGCGCGCGATCTGCACGGCGGCGCTGCCGACGCCGCCGGACGCCGCGTGGATGAGGACCCGCTCCCCGCGGCGCAGGCCGGCCAGCCGGGTCAGCGCGTAGTGGGCGGTCAGGAACGCGAGCGGGATCGTGGCGCCTTCGGCGGGGGTGAGCCCCGCGGGCATCGCCGCGACCTGCCCCGCGCGCACGGTGACGTAGTCGGCGAAGCCTCCCTCGGCCATCGCCATCACCGGGTCGCCGACCGCGAGCCCCGTCACCTCGGGGCCCACCGCCGCGACGACACCCGCGCACTCGAAGCCCAGGGGAATGTCCCGGGCCTCGTCGATGCCGTGGGCGGTGGCGTAGTGCTCCCGCATCATGCCCAGCGAGATCAGGACGTCGCGGAAGTTCAGGCCGGCCGCCGCGACCTCGATCTCGACCTCGCCCGCCCGCGGTTCGCGCCTCCGCAGCGGGTGGGCGCGCAGGTGGTCGGGGCTGCCGTACGCGTCGAGGACCAGCCGCACCGGAGTGGTGGAGGTGGGGTTGGTGACGGGGGTGAGGGTGGGTGTCAGGCGCAGCGCGCCGCGGACCGCACTGAGCGCGTGCGAGGTACGCAGGCCGTCCTCGACCGATGCGTCCGCATCCAGGTCGACGATGGAGCACTCCAGCTCCGGGTGCTCGGCACGCACCGTACGCACCAGACCCCACAGCGCCGCCTGCGCCGGATCCACCCGGTCGCCCGGCACGACCGCCTGACCGCCACGCGTCACCACACGCAACCGCACCGGCCGCCCACCAGCAGCCAACTCCTGCACCAACTCCAGCAACCCGACCGACAACTCCAGCGCACGATCGGCCACATCCACACCCGGCGCGGGCACAGCATCCGCCACGAACACCACATGATCGGCCTCGACCAGGTCACCCACCACCCGCACACCGGACACCACACCGGCACCCGCACCGGCACCCACACCGGCACCCCTCACCAGCCAACGGCCACCCAACTCCTCGACAGCCTCCCCGGCCACCTCACCCCACTCCACACCCACCAGCCAGTCGGCCCAGGCGGGTGCGGTGGAGAAGCCGTCGCGGGGTGCGGGGCGGTCCTCGAAGCCCTCGACCTCGGCCACCACGGTGCCCGACCCGTCCAGCAGGCGGATGTCCCAGGGGCCCGCGCCGGTCCTGCGCGCGTGGATCCAGTGCGCCCGGTCTCCGGCTCCGGGGTCGAGGCGCAGCCGCGCCACCGCGAACGGCAGCCTGGCCTCGCCCCGCTCGCCGTCGGCGAGCGCGACGGCCTCGGTGGCCTGGAACAGCGCGTCCAGGAGCCCGGGGTGGACGGGCGCGACGGACGGGTCGTCCGTCGGGGCGGCCGTCACGGTCGCCAGCACCTCGTCCGCTCCCGTCCAGATGTGGCCCAGCCGGCGGAACACCGGGCCCAGTTCGATGCCGTGGTCGGCGAGGCGCGCGTACAGCTCGTCCGCGTCGACCTCCCGGCCGAGCCCGGACCGCAGGGCGTCCACGTCCACGGTCTCGGCCGGTGGCAGGTCCCTCTGGAGCGCCGCCTGGCCCGTGGCGTGCACGGGGGCGTCCTCGTCGGCTCCGTGCACCGCGCCGGCCAGCTGGAAGTCCTGGCCGGGCGCTCCGCCGGCGCGCGGGGTCAGGGACAGCTGGACCGTGCGGGTGCCCTCGTCGGGGACGACCAGGGCTTCGGGGAAGACCACGTCCGTCAGGACGACCGTCCCCTCGCCCGACACGGCCTCGACCGCGCTCGCCGCCATCGCGAGGTGACAGGCGGCCGGTGACACCAGGGCGCCGCCCACGCGGTGCTCGGCGAGGAACGGCACGGAGTCCGCGCCCAACTCGCTCTGGAACACGGTCACTCGGTACATCGGAAGGCGGATCTCGGTGTCGAGCAGGGGCCGCACCCGGGCGACGGGCGTCCGCCCCGCGCGGGCCGGCGCGGTGAACCAGTGGCGCTCGCGCTGGAAGGGGTAGGTGGGCAGCGGGACGCGGCGGGGGTCGCCGCGTCCGTCGACGGCGGCCAGGTCGACCGGGACCCCGTACACGTGCAGCGCGGCGGCTCCGGAGAGGAGCTCGGCCCGGTCGCGGCCGGGCCGCAGGCTCGGCACCCAGGCGACGTCGTCGCCCTCGCTCTGCGTCAGGCACGCCCGGCCGAGGCCCAGCAGCACGGGCTTGGGTCCGATCTCGACGAACGCGCGGGCACCCGTGGCGTGCGCGGCCCGTACCCCGTCGGCGAACCGCACGGGATCCAGTGCGTGCCGCACCCAGTACTCGGGGTCGCACAGCTCGTCGGCGTCGGCGAGGCGCCCGGTCAGGTCGGAGACGACGGCGATGCGCGGGCGCGCGTACCGCACCCGTCGGGCCACCGCACGGAACGGCTCGGCGATCGGTGCCATCAGCGGCGAGTGGAAGGCGTGCGACACCGAGAGCCTGCGGCCCTGCACGCCCTGCTCCGCGAGGGTTTCGAGGACCGCCTCCACCTGCTCGGCCGCCCCGGACACCACCACCTCTCCCGGCGCGTTCACGGCGGCGACGGACACCAGGGGATGGGCGGCGACGGCGGCCGCGACGACGGCCTCGTCGCCGCGCAACGACACCATCACGCCGCCCTGTTCGAGGCCCTGCATCAGCCGGCCGCGCTCCGCGACGAGGAGAAGGGCGTCGTCCAGCGAGAACACGCCGGCCACGCAGGCCGCGACCAGCCCGCCGACGCTGTGCCCCAGCACCACGTCGGGGGTCACGCCCCAGGAGCGCCACAGCTCCGTCAGGGCGTACTCGACCGCGAACAGCGCGGGCTGCGTGTATCCCGTCCGGTCCAGGAGGTCGTCGTGAGCGGGGTCGGCGGGGTGGAGCACCGACAGCAGGGGCCGGTCCAGGTGGCGGTCGAGGACCTCGGCGCACCGGTCGACGGCCTCCCGGAACACCGGCTCGCTCGCGTACAACTCCTGTGCCATGCCCGCGTATTGGGAGCCCTGGCCGGTGAAGAGGAAGGCGACGCCGGGAGCGGGGCGGTGCACGGGCACGTACCCGCTGTGCCCACCCCCCGCGGTCAGCCGCTCGACCAGCTCGGCCGGGGTGGCGGCCACGACGGCACGCCGGTGCTCGAAGTGGTCGCGCCCGGTGTTCGCGGTGAAGCAGACGTCGGCGAGCGAGGCACCGCCGGCGCCGCCGGCCACGAACGCGGCCAGCTGTCCGGCCGCGTCCGCCAGTGCCCGCTCGGTCCGCCCGGACAGGGTGAGCAGCCGCGCGGGATGCCCGGAGTCGTCCCGTGCCGGCGCGGCGGGCGCCGCGCCCAGCACCACGTGCGCGTTGGTGCCGCTCATGCCGAAGGAGCTCACGCCCGCCACCCGGGCGCCGCCCTCGGTCCCGGGCCAGGGGACCGGCGTGGTGGGCACGGTGAACGGCAGGTTCTCCCAGTCGATGTACGGGTTGGGCTCGTCGAAGTGCACGTTGCCCGGGATCTCCTGGTGGCGCAGCGCGAGGACCGCCTTGATGACGCCGGCGATGCCCGCGGCGCCCTCGGTGTGGCCGATGTTGCTCTTCACCGCGCCCAGCAGGACCGGGTGCGGGCTGCCGCCGAAGACCGTCGCGAGCGCGCCCACCTCGATCGGGTCGCCCAGCGAGGTGCCGGTGCCGTGGGTCTCGACATAGCCCACCTCGTCCGGCTCGACGCCCGCGTTGCCCAGCGCGCTGCGGATCAGGGAGACCTGGGCCCGCTGGTTGGGCACGGTGAAGCCGCTGGCGGGTCCGTCGTGGTTGACGGCGGAGCCCCGCACCACGGCGAGGACGGTGTCGCCGTCCCGCTGGGCGTCGGACAGCCGCTTGAGCACGATGAGCCCGCAGCCCTCGCTGCGGCCGAACCCGTCGGCACGCGCGTCGAACGTCTTGCACCGGCCGTCGGGCGCCAGCGCGCCGGTCCTGGCGAGCGAGAGCGAGGTGGTCGGTGAGAGCCGCAGGTGGACGCCGCCCGCCAGCGCCATGTCGCACTCGCCGAGCCGGATGGCCGACACGGCCTGGTGGATGGCGACGAGCGAGCTCGAACAGCCGGTGTCCATGGCCACGTTGGGGCCCTGGAGGCCCAGGACGTGCGAGATGCGTCCCGAGGCGAAGCAGAAGCCGGTGCCGGTGGCGTCGTAGTGGTCGAAGCGGGTGCCGTGCGCCTCCTCGATGAGACGCGCGTAGTCGTTCTCGGCGATGCCGACGAACACGCCGGTACGGCTGCCCCGCAGGGTCCTCGGGGCGTGCCCGGAGTCCTCCAGGGCTTCCCAGGCGACTTCGAGCAGCATGCGGTGCTGCGGGTCGAGCCGCGCCGCCTCCTTCGGGGAGATCCCGAAGAACAGCGGGTCGAACCGGTCCACGCCGTCCACGAAGCCGCCGTACTTGCTGTACAGCTTTCCCTCGGCCGCCGGGTCCGGGTCGTACAGGGACTCCACGTCCCAGCGGTCGGCGGGGATCTCGGTGATGGCGTCCACCCCGTCGCGGAGCAGGTCCCAGAACGCCGCCGGGCTGTCCGCGGAGGGGAAACGGCAGGACATTCCGATGATCGCGACGTCCTCGCGGGTCCGCGCGAGCTCGCTCTCCAGCCTGTCGATGACGAAGACGGACTGCTGGAGCGATGCCAGCAGATCGTCGTTCGGCTGCGGTCCTGCCATGTTGGGGTTCCCCTCCACCTGCTCAGTCGGTACGGCGCTTGTGGTTCAGCGCTTGAAAGCGCACATCCAGCGCACTTCGATGCTCCGCCGCAGCGGCGCGTCCGCCGGTGCCGTCGGGTCCTCGAAGGCGGAGTGCAGACAGGTCGGCGCACGGTCCGGTCGCGTGTCGAGCTGCTTGAACATCAGCACCTCGTTCGTCTGCATGCGGGGGAAGTAGAAGAAGCGGTGGCCTTCGGCGAATCCGGGGGCCGACTCCGGCGGGTGGTTGCCGATGCTTGTGTAGAAGTAGTCGTGGATGTCCTCGCGCGGCACGGAGCGCGCGTCCATCACGACCAGCGGGTGCTGGCTCACCTCGCGGTCCACCGGCTGCCAGGTGTTGTACCAGGCGAAGGCGTACTCCTGGTCCGGCGCGAGCCGGATGTCCAGCTCCGCCATCCGGGCGTCGGTGTAGCCGTAGGGGTCGTCCAGGCCCTTGTCGCCGTGCAGGAACCCGGCGTAGCCGGCCTCGAAGTCCTCGGGTTCGCCCCAGCGCACGAAGTGGTGGGTCACGAAGACCTCGTCCGCCCCGGTGCGCTCGCGCACGAGCGGGGCGAGCTCCGTGAAGTACTGGGCGACGATGGCGGATTCGTCGCGGAAGTCGACCGAGGTCTCGTGCCGGGTCAGGGTGAAGCCCGTGGTGTCCAGGCCGTACTCGATGTCCCGGGCGTTCTCGATGGGGACGCTGTGCTCGACGGTGGCGGCCGCCATGGCCTGCCAGTCGCCGATGTTCGGCGCGGTCTCGCTGTCGCACCACTCGGGCGCCAGGTAACGGACGTTGGCTGTGAGGGGAGAAGACAAGATGCGTCGTACCTTTCTCGGTCGGTCCTTGTTCCGTGGTGCCCGGAGCGCGTGTCAGGTGCTCCGGTGGGTGCGGTACTTCTCGGCGATCCGGGCCATCAGGTCGGAGGCGGATGCCTCCGCCGGGGTCTCGGACGGGGGGCCGGACGGGGTCTCGGCCGGAGCTCCGGACGCGGTCCTCGTCGGCGCCGCCTGCCGCTCGGGCCCCGGGTCGCCGGCCGCGGGGGTGATGCCGAGTTCATCGGCCAGGAAGGAGACCAGCTCGTCGAGGGTCGGGTAGGTGAAGGCCACCGTGGTGGGCAGCCGCAGTTCGAGCCCGGCCGTGAGCCTGGCCCGGAACTCGACGGCCATCAGGGAGTCCATGCCGAGGCTGAAGAACCCCTGGTGCGGCCCCGGTGCCGAGCGCGATCCAAGGACTTCGCGCAGCATGCGTTCGACCTGGGCGGCCAGGAAGGCACGCCGATCGTCGGCGGCCGCCAACTCGGCGCGCAGGGAAGGCAGTTGGGCGGATTGCTGACCGGGTCGTTGGCCGGGCAGTGGACGGCCCGTGCCGGTCCCTGCGGCTCGCGCTCCGGCGGCTGCGGTGGCGCGTACGGAACCGGCTGCGGCTTCGGTGAACGCCGCCAGGTATCCGGCGGGCAGGCCCTCGCCGAGCGCGTCGCGGAACGTCGTCCAGTCCGCTCCGACCACGCCCACGGCGCCCGACGGAGCCGCCCCGCACGCCAGCTTCACCGTGATGCGGGCGCCCTGGTCCGGGGGGATCATGCGCAGGCCGATCCGCTCGTATGCGGCCGTGTCCCGCGCCCCCATGCCGACTTCGCCCCAGGGGCCCCAGTTGACCGAAAGACCCGGCAGGCCCTGCGCCCGCCGCGACGCCATCAACCCGTCGAGGAAGGCATTGGCAGCCGCGTAGGAAGCGGATCCGAGGGTGGGAACCAGGGCGGCGACGGAGGAGAAGGCCACGAAGAAGTCGAGCCCCACACCCCGCTCACGCAGCACCCGGTCCAGCTCCACACCACCCCGCACCTTCGGCGCGAACACCCCACCGAACCGCGATGCACTCTGACCACCCAGCACACCGTCATCCAGCACACCAGCCGCATGCACCACACCCCGCAACGGCGCCACACCCTCAGCCACCGCCACCAACCGCTCCACATCACCCCCACACGACACATCCGCGGCCACCACCGAAACCCGCGCCCCAAACCCCTCCATCACCCCAACACAACGCCGCACCTCACCCGACAAACCCGACGGATCCACACTCCGACCCGCCAACACCACATGACCCGCACCCTCACGCGCCAACCACTCACCCACCCGCAAACCCAACCCACCCAAACCACCCGTCACCAGATAACTCGCATCCGACGACAACCCCACCGACCCCTCGAAAAGGGGAGCGGTTTCGGTGACGGGGGTGAGGGTGGGTGTCAGGCGCAGCGCGCCGCGGACCGCACTGAGCGCGTGCGAGGTACGCAGGCCGTCCTCGACCGATGCGTCGGCATCCAGGTCGACGATGGAGCACTCCAGCTCCGGGTGCTCGGCACGCACCGTACGCACCAGACCCCACAGCGCCGCCTGCGCCGGATCCACCCGGTCGCCCGGCACGACCGCCTGACCGCCACGCGTCACCACACGCAACCGCACCGGCCGCCCACCAGCAGCCAACTCCTGCACCAACTCCAGCAACCCGACCGACAACTCCAGCGCACGATCGGCCACATCCACACCCGGCGCGGGCACAGCATCCGCCACGAACACCACATGATCGGCCTCGACCAGGTCACCCACCACCCGCACACCGGACACCACACCGGCACCCGCACCGGCACCGGCACCCCTCACCAGCCAACAGCCACCCAACTCCTCGACAGCCTCCCCGGCCACCTCACCCCACTCCACACCCACCAGCCAGTCCTCGTCCGACAGCCGGCCCGGGGTGATCGCGGGCTGCTCCTCGGTGAACCAGTGGCGTTCGCGCTGGAAGGGATAGGTGGGCAGGGTGACACCGCGGCGCGCGGCGGCGTACTCCTGGTCGAAGGCCCGCCAGTCGACGGCGACGCCCCGCACGTGGAGCGCGGCGAGGCTGCCGAGCAGCTCGGTCCAGTCGCGGCCCGGCCGCAGGCTGGGCAGCCACAGCGCGTCGGCGTCCGGCAGGCAGTCGCGGCCCAGGCCGAGCAGGACGGGCTTGGGGCCGATCTCCACGAAGGCGCGGGCACCGGTCTCGTACGCGGCGCGCATCCCGTCGGCGAACCGGACCGGGGCCAGCGCGTGCCGCACCCAGTAGGCGGGGTCGCACAGCTCGTCGGCGCCGACCGGGCCGCCCGTGACGTTGGAGATCACGGGGATGCGCGGCTTGGCGTACGTGACGCTCTTGGCGACCGCGGTCAGCGGCTCCGCGATGGAGGCCATCAACGGGGAGTGGAAGGCGTGCGACACCTTGAGCCCGCGACTGGTGACACCCTGCCGGGCGAGTTCGGCGACGGCCTGCGCCGTCTGGTCGCCGTCGCCCGAAATCACCAGCTCCTCGGGCCCGTTGACGGCGGCGACCGCCACCAGCGGGTAGCGGCCCACGACCTCCTCGATCAGCCCGGGGCGCCCCCGCAGGGAAACCATGACGCCGCCCTCGGGCAGTTCCTGCATCAGCCGGCCGCGCTCGGCGACCAGGCGCAGGCCGTCCGCCAGGGAGAACACCCCGGCGACACAGGCGGCGACGAGCTCGCCCACGCTGTGGCCGAGAACGCTCCGCGGCTCGACGCCCCACGACCGCCACAGCTGGGCGAGGGCGTACTCGACCGCGAACAGCGCGGGCTGGGTGAACCGGGTGCGGTCGAGCTCGTCGCCCGGCTCGTCCGAGGGCTCCGGGTGGAGCAGCGCCGTCAGGGACCGGCCGAGCAGCGGGTCGAGGATCTGGGCACAGCTGTCGATCGCCCGCCGGTACACCGGCTGGGTGCGGTACAACTCGGCTCCCATGCCCGGGTATTGGCTGCCCTGGCCGGTGAAGAGGAAGGCCACGTCGGGAACCGAGCGCTGCCCCTGGACGTGCCCGGTGAGCAGACCCGGCTCCTCGCCGGTCAGCTGCCGCACCAGGTGTTCCGCGGAGTCGGCGACGACGGCCGCCCGGTGCTCCAGGTGGCTGCGTCCGGTGTTGGCCGTGAAGCACACGTCGGCCAGCGCCGCGCCGTCCGCGCCGTCCGCCACGAACGCGGCCGTCCGCCGCACCGAATCGGCGAGGGCCTGCTCGGTCGCGCCCGAGAGGCCGAGGACGTGCACGGGGCGGTCGGCCGGCGGCGTCGCGGGCCGCGGCTCACGCGGTGCGGCCTCCAGGACCACATGGCAGTTGGTGCCGCTGAAACCGAACGAGCTGACACCGGCGATCCGCCGCTCCCCGGTCCACGGCTCGGCCGAGGTCGGGATCCGCAGCGCCAGCGCGTCCCAGTCGATGAACGGGTTGGGGGTGCTGAAGTGCAGGGTCGGCGGAATCTCCGCGTGCCACAGGGCGAGCACCGTCTTGATGACGCCCGCGATGCCGGCCGCGGATTCCAGGTGCCCGAAGTTGGACTTGACCGAGCCGACCACCAGGGGGCTCGGCCGCTCGCCGAACACCGCGCCGAGCGCAGCGGCCTCGATCGGGTCGCCCAGGGCGGTCCCCGTGCCGTGCGCCTCGATGTAGCCGACCTCTTCGGGCCCGATGCCGGAGTCCTGGAGCGCGCGGCGCACGACGTCCTGCTGCGAGGGACCGTGCGGCACGGTGAGCCCGCTGCGGTGCCCGTCCTGGTTGGTGGCACTGCCGCGGATCACGGCGAGGATCCGGTCCCCGTCGCGCCGCGCGTCCTCCAGCCGCTTGAGCACGATCATTCCGCAGCCCTCGGCCCGTACGTACCCGTTGGCCTCGGCGTCGAAGGGCTTGCAGCGTCCGTCCGGGGACATCATGCGGCCCTTGGACAGACTGATCGTCTCGTGCGGGGTGACGATCTGGTTCACGCCGCCCGCGAGCGCCATGTCACAGGCTCCGCTGCGCAGGTTCATCACGGCGAGGTGCACCGAGACCGCGGACGAGGAGCAGGCGGTGTCGACGGAGAGCGAGGGGCCCGTCAGACCCAGGAAGTACGAGAGCCTGCCGCTCGCCGTGCTGGTGGTGCTGCCCGAGCTGAAGTAGCCGTCGAGCGACTCGGCCCCGCCGGACACCATCGCCTCGCGGTAGTCGACATTGCTGATGCCCACGAACACTCCGGTCCGCGCGGGCAGGCTCTTCACGGGCATGCCCGCGTGCTCGAACGCCTCCCAGGAGACCTCCATGAGCAGCCGCTGCTGCGGATCGATGCTGGCCGCCTCGCGGGCGGAGATCCCGAACAACGAGGCGTCGAACTGGGTGAGGCCGTCGATGAATCCGCCGTGCCGGGTGGACATCTTGCCCGGCGCGTCCGGGTCGGGGTCGTAGTAGGCGTCGATGTCCCACCGGTCGGCTGGGACCTCGGTGACCGCGTCACGGCCCTCGGACAGGAGCTTCCAGTACGCGTCGGGGCCCTCGGCGCCCGGGAAGCGGCAGCCCATGCCGACGATCGCGACGGGGCCGGGGCGCGAAGAGCTCTCGCGCGCCTCGTCGACCGCGGCCTCCAGCTCCTCGATCCGGGCCAGCGCGCCGCGCAGCAGGGCCTCGTACGTCTCGTTCTTCTCATGCATGGTCGATGTTCCCGATCCCGAGCTTCCTGGCCAGCAGTCGAGCCACGTCGTCCACGGACCCGTCGCCGATGTCGTCGGTGGTGCCGGAGGCGCCGGCGGCGGTGCCGGCGTCCGTTGCGGTGCCGGTGGTGTCCGTGCCGGTGTCCGTGGTGTCGGGGTGGTCGGCGCGGGCGGCGTCCTCGGCGTCGTCGTCGGCGATGCCGACCACGTCCCACAGGTGGCCGGTGAGCGAGGACAGCGTCGGGTAGTCGAAGACCACCGTCTGGCCGAGGCGGCAACCCAGCGCGGTCTGGAGCCTGTTGCGCAGTTCGATGGAGCCGAGGGAGTCCAGGCCGAGCGAGAAGAAACCCGCGTCCGGCTCCAGACCGCGGTCCGAGCCGAGGCTCTGCAGCACCTGCTCCCACACCTGGTCGGCGAGCAGCGCACGGCGGCGTCCCGGCTCCGTCGCCGCGAGCCGTTCCTGGAACGTCTCGGCGGGGGCGGCGGGCCGGCCGGCCGCGGGCCGCTGCCGGAACCCCGACAGGAACGGCACCGGGCCGACCTGGTGCTCCATGAACCGGGGCCACTGGATCGGCAGCACCGCGACCGCGGCGCTTTCCGGGCGCGCCCCGAGCAGCGCGCCGAGCGCGTCGACGCCCTGCTGCTTCGGGATGACCCCTTCGCCGATCCGCTCCAGCTTGCTGTCGAGGCCCAGCCGGGCGCTCATTCCGGTCTCGGCCCAGGAGCCCCACTGCACGGCGAGCGCCGGCAGGCCGAGGCCGCGCCGGTAGGAGGCGAGGCCGTCCACATAGGCGTTGGCCGCGGCGTAGTTGGACTGCCCGGGGGCGCCGAGCGCGGAGGACACCGAGGAGAACATCACGAAGAAGTCCAGCGGCAGGCCCTCGGTCAGCCGGTGCAGCAGCCAGGCGCCGCGCGCCTTGGCCGCGAAGACCCGCTCGAAGCGCCCGGCCGACTGCTGGTGCAGCACCCCGTCGTCCAGGGCCCCGGCCAGGTGCAGCACTCCGCGCAGCGGGGGCAGCTCCGGGTCCTCGGCGATCATGCGTAGGCACGCGGCGAGCTGCGCCTCGTCGGCGACGTCCGCCGCGACGGTCTCCACGCGGGTCCCGGCGGCGCGCAGCCCGGCCAGCACCTCTTCGGCGGCCTCCTGCGGCGCGCCGCGCCCGAGGAGGACCAGATGGCGTGCGCCGCGCTCGTGCAGCAGCCGGGCCGTTTCCAGTCCGAGCCCGCCGAGGCCTCCGGTGATCAGGTAACTGCCGTCCGCGCGCGGGCCGTTGGCGCCGCCGGAGCCGGGGCCCTCGGCGCCGGGCGCCGTCCTGACCAGCCGCGCCACGTGCCGTATCCCGCCGCGGTAGGCGATCTGGTCCTCGTCCGTCGCGCCGGCGCGGTTCAGCTCCGCGGCGAGCACCCCGGCCTGCTCCGCGGCGGGCAGGGCCGGGTCGAGGTCGATCTGCGCGTACCCCAGGTCCACCTGCTCCAGGCCGATCACGCGGCCCAGACCCCACAGCGCGGCCTGCGCCGGATCGCGTACCTCCTGGTCCGCGACGGCCTGTGCGCCCCGGGTCACGACGCGGAGCCTGCCGGCGTCCCCGCCGCGGGCGATCAGCGCCTGCGCCAGGTGCAGCATCCGCACGCTGTGGTCGAGCGCCTCCTGCGACGAGGGGGCCGCCGCCGCGTCCGCGGGCCAGGCGGCCACGACCAGGTCCGGCTCGCCCCCCGCCCCGTCGAGCAGCCGCGCGAACGCGTCAGGGCCCTCGGCGCCTGCCGGGTCCACGACCACGCAGTCGACACCGTTGCCGCGCGCCGTGTCGGCCAGCGCGTGCGCGGCCGGCCCTTCGGACAGGACGAGCCAGCGCTTGGGGCCCGCGGCGGAGCCGGCGGCCGGCGGCTCGGGCGTCCAGGAGGCGCGGTACAGCCACTGCTGCCAGGCGGCGTCGGGGCGGCCCACCATGGCTTGGCGGTGCGCCCGCTTGAGGAGCACGCCCTCCATGGTGAGGACGACCCGCCCGTCGGCGTCGTACAGGTCCACGTCGCCGTGCAGGGTCTCGGGGTCGTCGCTGTCGGCGGGCCGCAGCCGGGCGTGGCACCACGCGTGGGTGCCGACCCGCTCGTGGAACAGGAGCCGCTCCACACCGACCGGCACATAGGTGCGGCGCCCGTACTTCTCGGGGTACGTCACCGTCAGCGCCAGGAAGCAGGCCTCCAGCAGGACGGGGTGGATCCGGTAGCGCGAGGCCTCGGCGCGCAGTTCCGGCGGCAGGGCGATCCGCGCCAGGCATTTCTGATCCTCGCGCCACAGCCGTTCGGTGGCCCAGAACAGCGGGCCCAGGTCGATCTCGCGCTCCCGCTCGCCCTGGTAGATGTCCTCGACCGGGATCTCGCCGGTGAAACGCGCCCGCAGGCTCTCCAGCGACTCGGCGGCGCGCTCCCCTTCCCGGCCGCCGGGCCGTCCCGCGGGGGCGGGGGCGAGGCTTCCCGAGATGTGCAGCGTCCAGGGCCGCGCGCCGGCGCCGGACGGGCGGGAGAAGATCCCGAGTCCGTGCGCCCCCTCGCCGTCCGGCTTCAGGACGATCTGGGCGTCCCGGTCGGCGTGTTCGTCGGAGAAGGTCATGGCCCGGTGGATGAAGAAGTCCCGCAGCTCGACGCCCTCGCTGCCGAAGGCCTCCTGCCCCGCGGCGAACGCGGTCGACAGATAGGCCACGCCGGGCATCACGATGGTCTGGAACACCCGGTGGTCGCCGAGCCACGGCAGGTGCCGCGCTCCCACCACCGACTGGAAGCGGACCTCGTCGCTGTCGGCCAGGTCCACGGGCCGCCCGATCAGGGGCTGCTCCCCGGACGCGGCGGGAGCGGCGGTGGCGGGCACCGCCGCGGGTGCGTCGATCCAGTGCCGCTGCCGCTGCCACGGGTAGGTGGGCAGCGCGCGACGCCGGTGCTCCCCGGGCGCGTACAGGCGCGGCAGGTCGACATGCAGGCCGGCCTGCCACATGTCCCTTACCGCTTCCAGCAGTTGGGCCTCTTCGCGGCCGGGGCGCAGGCTCGGTGCCAGGAGCGCGGGGGTGTCACCGAGCTCGGCGGCGACGAACTGCAGCAGGGTGGGCCGGGGCGAGATCTCCACGAAGACCTCGGCGCCGGCGCGGGCCATCGCGGCCACGCCGTCGGCGAACCGCACGGGCCGCATGACGTGCTCGACCCAGTAGGAGGCGTGCGCCATCTCCTCACCGATGATCTCGCCGGTGACGTTGGAGACGACGGGCGTGCTCGGCGCCGCGTAGTCGACCCGCTCGGCGGCCTGCGCGAACCGAGCCAGCATCGGCTCCATCGACGGCGAGTGGAAGGCGTGCGAGACGGTCAGCTCACGGTGCCTGACGCCGTGCTCGGTGAGGGCGGCGACGATCTCCTCGACGGCGTCGCCCCGGCCGGACACGACGGTGGACGCGGCGGCGTTCACCGCGGCGACGGAGACGTGCTCGCGGTACGGGGCGATGAGCGGTGCGACCTCGGCCTCCGCAAGGGCCACCGAGACCATCCGGCCGCCGGCGGGCAGCGCCTGCATCAGGCGGCCGCGCTCGGCGACCAGCGTCAGGGCGTCCCTGAGCGAGAAGACTCCGGCCCGGCAGGCCGCGACGTACTCGCCGAGGCTGTGCCCGATCATCACGTCGGGGCGCACCCCCCACGCCTCCCACAGCTCGGCGAGCGCGAACTCGACGGCGAACAGGGCGGGTTGGGCGTACGCGGTCTCGTCCACCGGGGAGCTGTCGCCCTCGGCGGGGAACAGCACCTCGAGGAGCGGGCGCTCCAGCTGGCCCTCCAGGAGCCCGGCGCAGCGGTCGAGGGCGGCCCGGAAGACGGGCTGCGTCGCGTACAGCTCGCGGCCCATGCCCGCGTACTGCGATCCCTGCCCGCTGAACACGAACGCGGTGCGACCGGCCGTGCGAGCGCCGGTGCGCGTGCCGGTGGCGGCGCGCGCGTCGGCGTCCGGTCCTGCGGGGCCGTTCGTGGCCGCCACCTCGAGCGCGGCCCGTGCCTCCCGGCCGTCACGGGCGACGACGGCGAGGCGGTGGTCGAACACCGTGCGTCCCGCGGCGGCGGTGAAACACACGTCGCCGAAGGGGAGTTCGGGATGTTCGTCGAGGTGTCGGAGGTAGCGGCCGGCCAGCTCGCGCAGGGCCTGGGGGCCGCGGGCGCTCAGCGCGAGCAGCCGCGGGCGGCCGCTCCCGGGTTCGCGCGGGGCGGCGGGCGGGGGCTCGGGTGCCTCTTCGAGCACGACGTGGCAGTTGGTGCCGCCCATGCCGAAGGAACTGACGCCGGCCCGCCGCGGAGCGCCGTCGGATTCCCACGCGGTGGTCGTCGTGTTGACGAAGAACGGGCCCGATGCGAAGTCGATCCGGGGGTTGGGGGACGTGAAGTGCAGGCTCGGCGGGAGCGTGCGGTGTTCGACGGCCAGCGCGGCCTTCACCAGTCCGGCGATTCCCGCGGCCTCGTCGAGATGGCCGATGTTGGTCTTGACCGATCCGATCGCGCACGACTGTGGCGCGAGCCCCGCGGAGCTCTCCCGGAACGCCTCGGTGAGGGCGGCGACCTCGATCGGGTCGCCCACCGCCGTACCGGTCCCGTGGGCCTCGACGTAGCCGACGCTCGCCGCGTCGACGCCCGCGTCGGCGAGCGCCTCCCGGATCACGTCGGCCTGGCGCGTGACGCTCGGCGCGGTGAAGCCGACCTTGTCCGAGCCGTCGTTGTTGACCGCCGAGCCCTTGATCACGGCGATGATGTTGTCGCCGTCCGCCACGGCCTCGTCGAGCCGCTTGAGCAGCACCACACCGCAGCCGTTGCCGAACAGGGTGCCTTCCGCCTCGGCGTCGAACGCCCGGCAGTGGCCGTCGCGCGAACGGATCATGCCCTCTTCGTGGAGGTAGCCGCCCTTCTGCGGCACCACGATCGACACGCCTCCGGCCAGCGCCATCGCGCTCTCCCCCGACCGCAGGCTGCGGCAGGCGAGGTGCAGGGCGACCAGCGAGGTGGAGCAGGCCGTCTGGACGTTGATGCTGGGGCCCCGCAGGTCGAGCTTGTACGAGACGCGGGTCGGCAGGTAGTTGCGGTCGTTGCCGAGCTTCAGCTGGAACTGGAGCATGTCGGCCTCGATGAACGGGCCGTTCGCCGGGTGGCCGTAGTGCGGGTTGAGGTTGTTCATCAGGTACGTGCTCAGGCTGGACCCGGCGAAGACGCCGACCGGGCCGCGGTCGTCGCCCGGCACGTACCCGGCGTTCTCGAACGCCTCCCAGGCGCATTCGAGGAACACCCGCTGCTGGGGGTCGACGAGGGCGGCCTCCTTGGCGGTGATCTGGAAGAAGTCCGCGTCGAACAGCTCGATGTCGGGCAGCACCGCGCCGGCCCTGACGTAGTCGGGGTGGCCGGCCAACCGGGCGTCCGCCTGGTCGAGTTCGGCCGCGGACAGCTGGGTGACGGACTCCACGCCGTCGCGCAGGTTCCGCCAGAACGTCTCCAGGTCACCGGCTCCGGGGAAACGGCCCGCCATGCCGATCACCGCGATGTCGGCGCCCGCCGCCGGCGCGGGCCCGCGCGCGGGCCGGGACGCGGCCGCACCGCTCGTCCCGTCCTCATCGAGGTGGGCGGCGAGGCCCCGCACCGTGGGGTGGCGGAACAGGTCGACCACGGAGAAGGCACGCCCGAGCGTCTCGGAGAGGCGGCGCTGGACCTCCATCAGGTGCAGAGAGGTCCCGCCGATGTCGAAGAAGTTGTCGTCGGGCCCGACCGCGTCGAGCCGCAGGACGGCCCGGAGGACCTCGGAGACGAGCCGTTCGGTGGGCGAGCCGGCACGCGACGGCGCGGGCCCGTCGAGGCGTGCGAAGACCTCGGGCGCGGTGAGGCCCCGACGGTCCGTCTTGCCGCTCGACGTCAGCGGCATCGCGTCCCGTACGAGGTAGGCCTCGGGCACCATGTGGCGCGGCAGCCGGTCGGAGAGGTGGGTGTGCAGGCGCTTGGGCAGCTGGTCGCGGGCGACGCCCTCGCGTGCCACCAGATGCGCCACCAGTCGCTTGTGGCCCCCGACCTCGTGGGCCAGGACGACGGCCTCCCGTACGTCCGGGTGAGCCGCGAGCACCGCCTCGATCTCGCCGGGCTCGATGCGCATGCCCCGGATCTTGACCTGGTCGTCCATCCGGCCCAGGTGCTCGATCCCGCCGTCGTCGGCGGCGCGGGCGAGGTCGCCCGTGCGGTAGAGCAGGCCCTCCCCGAACGGGTCGTCGACGAACCGCTCGGCGGTCAGATCCGGCCGCCCGAGGTAGCCGCCCGCCACACCGGCGCCCGCGACGCACAGCTCGCCCTCGGTGCCGGCCGGCACCTGGCGCAGCTCCGCGTCCAGGACGTACACGCGAACGTTGTCGATGGGCAGGCCGGCCGGCACGGTCGTGGGCCACTGGGCCGGGTCGCCTTCGAGGGTGCGGGTGGTGGCGTCCTGGAATTCGGTCGCCCCGAAGTGGTTGTGCAGCAGCGCACCGGTGCGCCGGAACAGGTCGGCCATCGCCGGGGTGATCACCAGGCGCTCGCCCGTCGTGATCACTTCGGCGAGGGCCAGGGGAGCGGTGTTCGTCAGGGCCGCCTCGGCGAGCTGGGTGAGGGCGGTGACGGGCACGAAGAGACGCTCGACGCGCTGCGCGGCGAGGAAGTCGACCAGTGCGAAGGAGTCGCGCCGTACGTCCTCGTCGGCCAGCACGAGGGTGCCGCCGAAGCACAGCGTCGAGAAGATCTCGTGGAAGGAGAAGTCGAAGCTCACCGCGCAGAACTGGGCGGTACGGGAGCCACAGCTGCCGGGCCTGGTGCGGTCGTGCCAGGTCAGCATGTTGACCAGGGACCGGTGGGACATGGCGACGCCCTTGGGGCGCCCGGTCGATCCCGAGGTGTAGATGACGTAGGCCGCGGCGCTCGGGTCGGCGGCGGGACGCTCCGCGCGCTCCCCGTCCGCTTCCCCGCGCTCCCCGCCCGCATCCGACGGGTCCGCGGCGCACCACTGCTCGTCGACGACCAGCGTTTCACGTGCCACAGACGGAAGTTGGCGCGATCCGTCCGTGACGAACACGCCGATCCCGGCCTGCTCCACGACGTAGCGCAGCCGCTCCTCCGGGTCCCCTGCGTCCAACGGGACATAGCAGGCACCCGACTTGAGGACGCCGAGCATCGCGGCGAACAGGCCGGGGGACCGCCGCATGCACAGGGCGACGGGCTCTCCCGGGCGCACGCCGGCGGACAGCAGCCAGTCGGCCACGCGGTCGGCCAGCGCGTCGAGTTGACCATAGGTCAACAGGCGCTCCCCGTCCACGACGGCGATCGCGTCGGCGCCGCCCCGCACACCGGGTCCCGCGGTGCCACGGGCCGTCTGTTCGAAAAGCTCATGGACGGCGAGGGAAGGCACATCGACCGAGCTGCCGCACCACGCGCTCAACTGGCGTTCGGAGTCGGAACGGTGGTTGCCGACCGGGCTGTTCATGGTGCTGTTCCCCCAGAGTGTCACTACCGTTCACACGGAAGCCGTTGGCAAGCCCAATCGGGAACAAGACCGTTGGGATTCATCTACGGCGCATGCAGTGAGGCCCGAGCGGGCAGATCAGACGCGGGGCTCCCGGCGGGAGCCGTACACGTGCGCCCTCTGTCCATTGAACGGATGCCACTGCCACTGGTCCCAGCCAGACTAGGCATGCAAGTCCCCCTGTTGACAAGGGGGTTCAATGAGGTACCGAGATCCCTTGCTTGGTGCCCAGCTCCCCCTGCCTGTGACCGATCGTGCACGGATACGCAGACAATGTCCAGGATCAATTGTTGTTGCTGTGATCACTTGGGGGATGCCCTCTGAACAGGTAAGCTGCCGCGGAGTTGACTTGGTACAGCCGTTGACAGCATCACGTGTTACGTGTCCTGATTTGGTCGGCACCTTCTTGGCCAAAAGCAGAGGCTTGCATTGCCCACCAGCCGATGAGCGGGCGTGGGGCCGGACCGCCTTTTCCCCACGGGGAGTTCGGGCGACGCCCCTTCGGATTCCCGCCGGGCGGACGCTGCATGCGCGTTCCGCAGACATCAATCAAAGACCGATGACTTCATGACCGGGATTGTCGCGATCACGGCTCGACGCGGGGAGATTGAGGTAATAGCCATGGTGAACGTTCGTACCGTCGGTGTAATCGGCGCCGGGGTGATGGGAAGGGGCGTCACCATCGCACTGCGCCAGGCCGGGTTCAAGGTGATCCTCGTCGACCGCAGCGAGGAGATCCTGGAGCGGACCCGGGCCCAGCTGCGCGACGACGTCCGGCTGTACTCGATGCTCGCCCCGGCCTCCGCGATCACCGCCGAGGAACTCGTGGCGGAGACGACCTTCACCACCGACATCCAGCAGCTCGCCACGGCCGACTTCGTGGTCGAGAACGCCACGGAGCGGTGGGAGGTGAAGCGGCCCATCTACGAGCAGCTGGGGAAGATCTGCGGCCCCGACGTCATCATCGCGGTGAACACCTCGGCCATATCGATTACCCGGCTGGGCGGCCTTACGGGCCGACCGGAGAACGTCATCGGCATGCATTTCATGAACCCGGTGCCGCTGAAGCCTACGGTCGAGGTCATCCGGGCTCACCACACCTCAGAATCAACGATCGAAGCCTCGCGCGACTTCCTGTCGGCTCTTGGCAAGAAGAGCATCGTCGTGAACGATTCCCCCGGCTTCGTCACCAACCGCGTCATGATGCTCACCGTCAACGAGGCGGCCTTCCTCGTGCACGAGGGAGTCGCGTCGGCCGCGGACACGGACCGGCTCTTCGTGGAGTGCTTCGGCCACACCATGGGCCCGCTGGAGACCGCCGACCTCATCGGGCTCGACACCGTCCTGCTCTCGATCGAGGTCCTGTACGACGAGTTCAAGGACAGCAAGTACCGCCCCTGCCCACTGCTCACCAAGCTGGTGGACGCGGGGCTGCACGGCCGCAAGACCGGACAGGGTTTCTTCAACTACGCAGCCGGCAAGCGCGGCTGAAGGAAAGGGGCAGAGCAATGGCCGACATGGACAACAAAGCAGCCATTCGTGAGTTCATTCTCGAAAACATCTCGGAGTCGTCCGTGGGAGACGACGACGACATCTTCGAACGGGGCCTCGTGCGCTCCATGTTCGTGATGCAACTGGTTCTCTTCGCGGAGCAGGAATTCGCCATATCCGTCACCGGAGACGACCTGCAGTTCGACAATTTCCGTACGGTGAACCGCATCGACGGACTCATTACCCGCAAACTCGCCGCCGCCTGACGGCCGGGTCAGAGAGGGCCTTCGGATGCCGACTGTAACTTTCTCTCTAGCCCAACGCGTGCCGGACAGCCTTGCGTCCGAACTGATGAAGCGGCTCTTCTTCGTATCCAGCTCCATCGAAGAGTTCAAGCTGTTCAATGAGGACGGGTTCGTGGACCGGGTCGAGCTCACGCTGAACTCGGCGGACTCCGGCGATCTGGCCGAGAAGCTCAATAGGATGGTGGCGGAGCAGATCCTGCCCCAGCGCCCTCTTCCGCCCCGCGTCGTATGGGAATCCACGCGCCGGGAAACGGAGTTCACCGACGCGTTTCCCGAACTCCTCGAGCAGGGCGCCGTGTTCGTGTCCGGAGAGGGCCAAGTCGGCTTCGGGGAACCCCTGATCTCCCTCTTCGCCTTCCTGGACAAGCGGCTTCGGGCCATCGCCCTGAGTCTCGACCACGCTCGGGAGTACCAGTACCCGACGCTGCTGCCGACCAGCGTGCTCGACCGGTTCGGGTACTTCGGCTCGTTCCCGCAGTTCCCCATGTTCGTGACCCGGCTGCACAACGACATCGACGTGTACCAGCGGTTCGTCGAGGAGTACAAGGCCGAGCAGCGGCTGCCCGACGGCCTCTTCGCCCACTGCTCGAACCAGGACTACTGCCTGCCGCCGACCATGTGCTACCACAGCTTCCACCAGTTCCAGGGAAGCCAGTTGGAGGGCGACTCGGTCTTCACGGCCCGGGGCAAGTCGTTCCGGCACGAGTCCCGCTACCACACGAGCCTGGAGCGGCTCTGGGACTTCACGATCCGCGAGATCGTCTTCATGGGCACCCCGGAGTTCGCCGCCGAGTGCCGCACGTCCGTGATGCGCCAGACGTTCGCGCTGATGGAGGAGTTGGAGCTGGTCAGCGGCTGCGAGGTGGCCAACGACCACTTCTTCGCCAACGCCGACACGGCGAGCCGGATCCTCTCCCAGCGGATGATGGAGCTCAAGTTCGAACTCCAGGTGCCGGTCGCGTCCGACCGGTCCATCGCGGTCGGCTCGTTCAACCTCCACGGTCACTTCTTCGGGGAGTCCTTCGAGATCAACGGCCCACAGGGCGGACCGATCGCCAGCGGATGCGTCGGATTCGGTCTGGAACGGCTGGTCCACGCGTTCGTGAGCCAGCACGGCATCGACCCCGCGGCATGGCCGGCGGCAGTTGCACAGGAGATTGGGTAGACGCAATGCAGTACGCACTGACCGGGCAACAGCGCGAGGACCAGGCCGCGTTCGCCCGGTTCGCCGATGACCACCTCCTCCCGCACGCGAACCAGTGGGACCGGGACCAGGCGCTGTCCGACGACATCGTCGCGCTCCTCGGCAAGTCCCGTCTGCTGGTGCCGACGCTGCCCACCGAGGCGGGCGGCCAGGGCATGGACACGGAGACCTACGGCCTGCTCAGCGAGGAGCTGGGCCGCGGCTGCGGCAACATCCGCAACCTGGTGGCGGTCCAGGGAATGGTCGCCCACGCCCTTCTCAAATGGGGCACCAAGGAGCAGTCCGACCGCTGGGTGCCGCGCATCGGCACCGGCGAGAGCGTCGGCGCGTTCGCCCTCACGGAGCCGGAGACCGGCAGCGACGCTCGAAACGGCTCGATGACCGCCGAGCGGGTCGGCGAGACCTTCGTCCTCAACGGGCGCAAGAAATGGATCAGTTTCGGCCAACGTGCCGAGATCTTCCTCGTCTTCGCCCGGCTGGACGGTGACCCGGCGGCCTTCGTGGTCGAGCGGGGCACCGAGGGCTTCACCACCGAGCCGATCTCCGGGCTGCTCGGCCTGCGCGCCTCCGAGCTCGCGGAGCTCTCGTTCGACGACTGTGCCGTTCCCGCGGCCAACCTGATCAGCCACGGCCGGCTCACCTTCGACCTGGTGGCCACCGGCTCCCTCGACTACGGCCGGTTCAGCACGGCGTACGGGTCGGTGGGCCTGGCCCAGGGCTGTCTGACGGCGAGCCTGGAGTACGCCCGCGAGCGTACGCAGTTCGGCGTCCCGCTGGGGGAGCACCAGCTGGTGCGGGGCCTGCTCACCGACATGACCGCCTCGGTGGAGGCGGCCCGGCTGCTCTGCCGGCAGGCCGGTGCGCTGCGCGCCGCCAACCACCGGGACGCCATCCGCCAGACCCTGATCGCCAAGTACTTCGCCTCCCGGGCCGGCTTCCAGGCCGCGAGCGACGCCGTACAGCTCCACGGCGCCAACGGCGTGGGCCCGGACTTCCCGGTCCAGCGCCACCTCCGTGACGCCAAGATCCAGGAGATCATCGAGGGCACCACCCAGATCCAGCAGCTCCAGATCGCCGACCTGACGCTCTGATCCGATCCGCCCCGATCCGCCCCCGCTCCGACCGGGCCGGCAGGTCGTGACGGTCGTGACGGCGCGAGAACGCGGTACAGCGAAACGCTGGGGCAGCACCCACCCGGGTGCTGCCCCAGCGCTCGTCCGCCGCCGGTCAGGACCGGGCCGTCAGGACCGGGCCGTCAGGACCAGGCCGTCAGGACCGGGCCGTCAGCAGGGCTGCACCCTCCAGACGGGCCCCCAGTTGCCGTGGGGGTCGAACGAGCCGTTCGGGTCGTTGGCAGGGGGCGTCGTGAAGACGACCTTGCCGGTCTTGCCGTACATCTTGGCCCTGTGCGAGCCGGTCTGGTGATTCCACCAGGAGCCGCCGCTGTTCCACCCGTCGGGGATCTCGAACTTGGCGCCGCACGTGCCGCGTTGCCAGATCTTCCCCGTGTACTCGGCTCCCTTCCACCCGCAGAAGTTGCCGTACTTGCACTCCGCCAGCGCGGCGGCCCTGGCATTCGCGGCGGGGCCGGCGCCGGTGGCCAGGTCGCGTGCGTACTTCTCACCGGGCACCGGGATCAGGACGCTGGCGTCACCGGCGAGCTCGATGCGGTTCGCCGACACCTGGCGCCCGCCGGTCTCGGCGAGCGTCGCGTCGACCTGGTGCTGCAACTCCGCGCTCTGTGCGGCCGAAAGACCGCCGCGCACACTCTGCGCCGAGAACGCGGGGTGGGCGACGGGTGAGGCCGAGGCGGGCCCCGTCTGCCCGATCGCCGCCAGAGCGGCGACGGCGGCGACGCAGGCCGCCATGCGTGTCGTACGGATCATGATTGCTGGCTCCTCCACTGGAGACGGCGGCCGGAACGGGAGCGCCCCGGCCGAACACCTCGAGCTTCGATCCGTCGGTATCGGGCGGTCCACGGGCCATCGGCAGCTGACCTCAACGCGGGATGTCCCACCTCGTGACCTGCCCCTTCGAGCACCGGCGTGAGGTCTGGCCGGGATGAGTCGGGAGCCGTGGACGCCCAGCCGGTATCGTCGATGGGCTCCGCAGGGGGCGATCCGGGGGAGATCGGGGGACGAACATGGCGCGGTTGTCAGCACTTCCCGAGGGCTTGGACCCTCATGTCCGCGACCTCATCACCGAGTTACGTGCCATGAAGGAGCGCGCCGAACTCGGCAACGTGAGGATCGCCGCCCGGACGGGGTTCAGCACCTCCTCCTGGCAGCGCTATCTCTCCGGGCGCACGCTCCCTCCCGCACAGGCGGTGGAGGCGCTGGCCCGCGCGGCGGGAGCGGACGAGGCACGAGCCCTGGCGCTGCACCGGCTGGCCGTGGCCGCCTGGGATCAGCGCTCCGCCGAAGCCCCCGAAGACCGGCGCGAGGGGCGCGACGGGCGCGAGGGGCGCGACGGGCGCGAGGGGCGCGACGGGCGCGAGGGGCCGCCCGGGGACGGGCGGCGGATGAGGCGCGGGTGGCTCGCGGCAGGGGCGGCAGCACTCGTGGCCGTGCTCGGCGCACTGGCCCTCGTCCTGCACCCGTGGCAGCACGACAGCGACGCCGCGGTCTCCTACGCCTGCCGGATCAGCCAGTCCGGCGCCCAGTGGCACGCCGGTCTCAGCGATACCCGTACCGCCGTCCTCGGACAGGGCAACGCCGGCCCCGACGTCGCCGAGGCGCAGTGCCTGCTGACCCGGGCGGGGTTCCCCGTCGGTGAAGTGGACGGCCTGTACGGCCCGATGACGGAACGAGCCGTCAAACGATTCCAGAGCGGGCACCACTTGGTACCCGACGGAACGATGGGCCCCCACACCTGGAACGCCCTGCGGGCATGACCGGGACGTCCCCCGTGCGGGGCTCCGAGCCCGAGGAACCCTCCCGCGCACAGGACCGGCTGGTGACGGAGCTTCGCCTCCTGCGCGCCCGTACCGGCCTCAGCCTCGTGGCGCTCGCCGAGAAGACCCCCTTCAGCAAGTCCTCCTGGGAGCGCTATCTGAGCGCCAGGACGAGGCTGCCCCGTTCGGCCGTGGAGGAGCTCTGCCGCATCGCCGGTGAGCCGCCCGACGTGATGCTCGCCCTGTGGGACCTGGCCGCTCCGGCCTGGCGCACCGCGGGCGCGTCCAAGAAACGCGCGACGCCGGAACCGCCCCCGCTACGGGCCGGGCAGGAGGGCGGCCGCCCTCGCTCGCAGCGGACCCCGCCGGCGGCCGGCCGCCCGCCCGGCCCGGTCCACCGCCGACGTGTACTGCCGGCTGCCCTCGCGGTCGGGGCCATCGCGGCGATCGGCGCACTGCTGCACCACCTGTCGGGTGCCGCGGCCGACCCGGTGCGCTGCCATCGGGCCGCCTGCGACAACCGCAGCCCGGCGAGCAGCCTCTGCGCCGAGCATTCGACCACCCTGGACGCCCACCGGCTGACCACCGGCCAGCTCGTCGAGATTCGCTACAGTCCCCCGTGCGGGACAGCCTGGGCCCGCATCGGCAACACCCACATCGGGGACCAGGTCCGCCTCGCTGTTCCCGGCGCCCCCAGCCGCACGGCGACCGTCTCCGACGAACTGGACGCACAGGGGTACGTGTACACCCCGATGAACTCCGTCGGGGGCGGGCAGCCCATCACCGCGTGCCTCCTTCCGGCCACGAGGAGGGACCCCTCCTGTTTCACCGCGGCCATCCAGGCGTCTCCCTAGCCGCGGGCCGCGCCGGTGCGGGCCCCGGCGTCCCGTGGGCACGGGCGGGCGCGGGTGGGGCGGGGCGGGGCGGGCCGGGGCACAGGCAGACGAAAAAAGCCCTCCCGGCCCACGTTTCCGCAGGTCAAGAGGGCTTTTCTTCTGTGGAGCCTAGGAGATTCGAACTCCTGACATCTGCCTTGCAAAGGCAGCGCTCTACCAACTGAGCTAAGGCCCCGGGTGAGGTGGTGCGGGACCAGAGTACCGGGTCGGACCGGGGTTCTCGCAAAAGGATTGGGGCTCCCGGTGAACGACCACTCTCCGTAAGATGCTCGTCGAGGTTCGCACCCGTGAAGCGGCCTCGATGGGGAAGCGATGGGGAGACGCGCAATGGACACAGCACAGCAGGAAGCGACCGCCAGAGCGAGGGAGCTTCAGCGGAGCTGGTACGGAGAGCCGCTGGGGGCGCTCTTCCGCCGCCTGATAGACGACCTCGGGCTCAACCAGGCCCGGCTCGCCGCCGTTCTCGGGCTCTCGGCGCCCATGCTGTCGCAGCTGATGAGCGGGCAGCGCGCCAAGATCGGCAATCCCGCCGTCGTGCAGCGCGTCCAGTCGCTCCAGGATCTGGCGGGGCAGGTCGCCGACGGCAGTGTGAGCGCCGTGGAGGCCACCGACCGGATGGAAGAGATCAAGAAGTCGCAGGGAGGCTCGGTGCTGACCAACACCGGCCAGACGACGTCCAGTTCGGGAGCGCCGACCGTACGGCGCGTGGTGCGCGAGATCCAGTCGCTGCTGCGCTCGGTGGCGGCCGCCGGAGACATCATCGACGCCGCCGAGACCCTCGCCCCCGCCCACCCCGAGCTGGCAGAGTTCCTCCGGGTGTACGGCGCGGGGCGCACTTCCGAGGCGGTCGCGCACTACGAGGCGCACCAGAGCTGACAACGGTCCGATCGATCCTGGGGGGCGCCGGGTGGGTGAGGTCTTCGCCGGTCGGTACGAGCTGGTCGACCCGGTCGGACGGGGCGGGGCCGGAGCCGTCTGGCGCGCCTGGGACCGGCGCAGGCGCCGCTACGTGGCGGCGAAGGTGCTTCAGCAGAGCGATGCCCACACCCTGCTGCGGTTCGTCCGCGAGCAGGCCCTCAGGATCGATCATCCGCACGTGCTCGCCCCGGCCAGCTGGGCCGCCGACGACGACAAGGTCCTGTTCACCATGGACCTGGTGAGCGGCGGCTCGCTGGCCCATCTCATCGGCGACTACGGGCCCTTGCCGCCGCGCTTCGTGTGCACCCTGCTCGACCAGCTCCTGGCCGGCCTCGCCGCGGTCCACGCGGAGGGCGTCGTCCACCGCGACATCAAGCCGGCCAACGTCCTGCTGGAGGCCACCGGCGGCGGCCGCCCCCACCTGCGCCTCTCCGACTTCGGCATCTCCATGCGCAAGGACGAGCCCCGCCTCACCGAGACCAACTACGTGGTGGGGACGCCGGGTTACTTCGCGCCCGAGCAGATGATGGGCGCCGAACCCGACTTCCCCGCCGACCTCTTCGCGGTCGGCCTGGTTGCCCTGTACCTGTTGGAGGGCAGCAAGCCGGACGCGCGGGCCCTCGTGGAGTACTTCGCCGCGCACGGCACCCCGGGCGCCCCTCAGGGCGTGCCCGAACCCCTGTGGCAGGTCCTCGCGGGGCTGCTCCAGCCGAACCCGCAGAACCGGTTCCGCACGGCCACGGGGGCGCGCAAGGCGCTGGCGTCGGCGGTTGAGCTGCTGCCCGAGCAGGACCCGGACGAGGAGCCCGTCGAGGTCTTCGACCAGATCGGCCCCCTGCCGCCCGGCTTCGCCGACCACGGCCCGGAGCGGGCGCCCCGCGCCGCGACCGAACCCCAGGCCACCGAACCCGGTCGTCTTCGGCCGACGGACACCTCCGGCGACGCGTCGGGCGCTTACGCGCAACAGGCCTTCCGC
Organism: Streptomyces sp. NBC_00442; assembly: GCF_036014195.1. Lineage (NCBI taxonomy): Bacteria > Bacillati > Actinomycetota > Actinomycetes > Kitasatosporales > Streptomycetaceae > Streptomyces > Streptomyces sp. NBC_00442. Next base: position 3,732,987 of record NZ_CP107918.1, on the reverse strand, counting down.
GCGGGCGAGTCGTGGCCCTCGCCCGCGGGCGAGTCGTGGCCCTCGCCTTCGGGGCCGGCTCCGGAGACGGGGCCTGGTCCGGGGGCCGGTCCGGGAGTCGGTCGGGAGCCTGGTGCGGGGGCTGGTTTGGGGCCTGGTTGGGGTCCCGGCCCGGATTCGGCCCCGGGGGCGGCTTCAGGCTCGGGGGCGGCTTCAGGCTCGGGGCTGGAGGCGGCTTCGGGTTCGGGGGCGGGTTCAGGCTGGGGGGCGGCTTCAGGCTTGGGGCTGGAGGCGGCTTCGGGGTTGGAGGCGGCTTCAGGCTCGGGGGCGGCTTCAGGCTCGGGGCTGGGACCGGATTCGGCTTCGACCCGGAGGCCTGGGCTGGGGCCGTCAGCGGTTCCTCCGGAGGGCTCGGCTGCGGCCGCCTTCCCCCCGCCCCCACCACAGCCGCCGACCCCTCCCACCCAAGCTCCTGCCACCCGGACTCCTCCCACTCAGGCGCCCCGCGCCCAGGCGCCCCGCGCCCACGGCATTTCCCCACAAGACCCGTCCGCGCAGGCCTTCGCCTCGCACGTTTTTCCCGGCCAGGCACCGTCGCCCTCGTACCTCCTGCCGCCGCACTACGAGCAGACACCGCCCACGCCCGCGACGACCCCGTACACGACGCCCTACCCCGGCTCGTACGCGGCCCCGCATCCCCCTTCCGTTCCGCATTCCGTCGTGGCGCCCCAAGTTCCCGTACAGGGAGCCCCCTTGGGGCGGCCGCCGGCGCGGCGTTCGCGCCCCGGGCCGCCCCGCAAGGTCGCGGTCCCCGTGCTCCTGGTGGCGCTGGTGTGCTTCGCGGTCGGCTTCTGGGCGCTGACGCGGATCTGACGGGCGCGGCACGGGCGTCGGGACGCGGCACGGCGGCCGCTCCCGCCCCGGACGTGGCACGGGGGCATCGGGATGCGGCACGGGGGCATCGGGATGCGGCACGGGGTCATCGGGATGCGGTGCGGGCTCCGGCTACCAGGAGTGGGGTGGCCCGAAGCCCTGCGCGTCCGGGGCGGGAGCGGCCGCCGCCGCGCGCCGGCGGGCCACCACGGTCCACAGCCCGAGCCCGGCCACCAGCACCGTGCCCGTGCCGATGCCGAGGGCCGCGAGAAGTTTCATCGAGGTGCCGCCGGCAGAGGAGCCGCCGGCCCCGCCGAAGTCGGGCGCGGGACCCGCGTAGGCGGGAGCCGCATCCTTCGCTCCTCGTACGGTCAGCTTCAGCGTCACGTCGTAGGACGTGTCTCCGAAGGTCTGCCCGACCTCGGGGCTGAGGGAGACGGCCAGGTAGTAGGGGCCGCTGAGCCGCATCGCCGAGGTCTCGTCGGAGGGCGAGTACCGGTTGTCGTAGGCGACCGGGGCCAGCGGGTCGAGCGAGGCCTCCTTGCGCCGGCCGTCGTACGGCGCCGACGCACCGGCGACCGGGCCCCGCTCGGGGTTGTAGAGCTGGAGGGACAGCGCGGTGCCGACATAGCCGGTCCGTGCGGTGGTGATGCCGTCCAGACTGCCGCTGACGAAGAGCTGCCGGCCCCAGTCGAGCGGCACCTGGAAGAAATGGGTCTCGCCCGGCCGGACGGCGTCCTCCCACTGGCCGCCGGAGAGTTCGGCCGCGTCATGGAAGCCGGTGCCGCCGTGGACCCGGCGCGGGGTGCCGGCCGACGGAGTCGGCGACGCGGAGGGCCAGCCCGACGGCGCCGTGCCCGGCCCGGCGCCCTCGCGGGTGGGCTCGGTCGAATACCGCAGGTCCAGGCCCCAGTCGGCGGGCGTGGAGCCGGGATCGTCCTCCCGCTCGACCACCATGAAGTACGAGCCGGGTTCCTGACAGGTCGACAGGCTCTTGCGGACGGCGCGGTAGGCATAGGCGGCGACGGGGTGCGGGTACTGCGCCGAGCCGATCGAACGGCGCTGGGCGTCGCAGGTCTCGCCGTCGGCGTCCTGGATCGACACCCGGACCGAGTCGCCGTAGGCGAGCTTGGCGCCCGCGGGGCCCGGCAGGGCGACGGCCGAAGCGTAGGCGTCCTTCTTCCCGTCGAGACTCAGGCGGAAATAGAGCTTGCCCCCGGGCTTGATGAGCGACCTGTAGGCGGTGTCGGCCTTCAGCACCGGTGCGTCGGTGCCCTGCCCGCCGCCCGACACGTCCTGCACACCGTCGGGAAAGCGGTACGGGGACGGAGCCCCGGCCGCGTGCACGGGCCCCGGCGCCGCCAAGAGCAAACAGAGCGCGGCCGCCCACACCCCCGCTCTCGCCGCGGCCATCGCCGCCGTCGTACGCGGTCGCGGCGCATGCGCCGTCCCCTTATATACCGACGCCCTGCGTGCCAGCACCACACGCCGTACTCCTCCACGCGCTGCCGCGAGCAGCGCCATATATACGGAAGCCACCGCGTGCGCAGTGGCTGGATGTGCTGCCGCCCGGGACCTGCTGTGCCTCGTCCTCACGTCGCCCCGCCCACCTTTGCCCTCGCAAGTCAACTCTTAGCTCACGTGAACTCGCCGGCGCCCGGGGCCTGCCCCGGGACAGCACGAAGCCCCGGCCACCTCAGTGGCCGGGGCTTCGCAACCGGGTCTTTCGGTCTCACACACCCGAACCTGCGGGCACGGAGTCGGTCGCCTCCGTCCACAGATCCTGCTCGGCGCGATCCGCCTGGATCTGGCGGTACACGAGGAGCCCGCCGATGGCGGCCAGTGCGACCAGGAGAAGCTTCTTCACCGCGCGACCTCGTCTTTCCTTGACGTAAGGGACCTCTGTCGCCCGACTATACACACCGATCGATATCGACCGGTGATGCTCCATCCGTGTGTAGTTCATCGGAAGATCCGTCGATACGGTGCGTCGCTCCTCGCCTCGCCGACCGCCCCCACACATCATCGGATACAACGCAATTCGGGCAACCCAACAGCACATGTCTGCTTACGGAAGAAGCGAGGACGTCATGGCAACCAGCAAGCTCACGACCTGGTGGACCGCACTCATCGGCGCGCTGGTCGCGCTCCTCGCCTCCCTCGGCCTGGCCGGCCAGGCCACTGCCGCCGCCGCCCCCTCGGCTTCCGTACCGCAGCACGACGTGACGTACAACCGCAGCGAACCGGCCACCTCCGTTGCGCCGGCCGTGCAATGGGCCCTGCCCGCCGCGTCGGCGCTGCCGCCCACCATGAAGCAGCGCATCCGTGCCGAGGCCCACGGCTCCTCGCCCTCCTCCCGCCACCGCGGTGACGTCCGCGACACGGCGGACGACCCCACGTCGGGCGACGACGGCGCCGCGGAGCCGGCCGAAGACCCGGCCGCAGCGGAAACCCCGTCCTCCTGACCCCACCCGCTCTGCCCGAGCTGCGAGCCCGGCAACTCCTCGGAGTTGCCGGGCTCTTCGGCGTCCGGAGCTCCTGTCCCCGGCACTCCGACGCCCCGCCGACGACACCTGTTCCGTCACCGTCCAGCACGCCGGCGCCGAGGCCGGCGCCGTCCAGCACGCCGGCGCCCCGTCTCCGGCGAACCGGGCCTGCCCCACCCCTCGGCTCCCCGGACGCCACACCCCCACGGCTCACCCCAGCCCCGCCCACGGCCCCACCCGGGTCCAAGCCCTCAGACCCCGACTCCCAAGCCCCCAGCCCACCCAGGCCCGGCCGAAACCCACACCCATACCCACCCACAGGCCGGGCTCGGAAACGCCGAAGACCCCCAACCGCGATCGGTTGGGGGTCTTCGTCACTGTGGGGCTAACAGGATTTGAACCTGTGGCCTCATCCTTATCAGGGATGCGCTCTAACCAACTGAGCTATAGCCCCGCCGCGTCTCGCGGGATGTCCCGCGCGCCGACCTCTGAAGATTAGCGCACGGGACGGCCAGTCCCAAAATCGATATGCGAGCCGCCGTGAACTGCGGCTACTCGTCCTCGGCCAGAGTGAGCTCGACACCGCCCACGAAGCCCGCCGAGAGGTTGTAGATGAAGGCGCCGAGCGTCGCGAGCGCCGTGGCGAGCACCACGTCGATCACCGCGATGACCGAGGTGAAGAGCAGCACCCGCGGCAGCGACAGGAACGACTGGAGGTCGAAGCCGTTGGACTCGTTCGAGCCGGTGGCCTCGCTGATCGTGCCGCCGACCGTGGAGAACACACCCATGGCGTCCATGACCATCCACAGCACCGCGGCCGCGATGACCGTGCAGATGCCGAGCGCGATGGACAGCAGGAAGCTGACCTTCATCACCGACCACGGGTCGGCCTTGGCCACCCGCAGCCGGGCCTTGCGCGTACGGGGCGCCGTGCGGGCCCCCGTGCGCGGCCGCCGCATTCCCTCACCGGTGCGCTGCGGCGCCGGATACGCCTGCGGCGGATGGTAGGGCTGCTGTCCGCCGTGCGCGGTCTTCTCGCGCTCGCCGGGCAGCGCGCCGCCACCCTCGTACTCCGCCCGGCCCTTGGCCCCGCGGGTCTCCGTCACCGTTACCCCCTGGGAGTCCGCGGCAGGGCCACGGGCACCGTTTGCTCCGGAAGCGGCCGCTCCGGCGCCCGTGGCTCCACTCACGCTTTACTCCTCGTGCTCCCCGGCCGACGGCTGGACGCCCTCGGCAGCAGCCTCGGCAATAGCGCCCTCGGCGTCGTCGGCCCCGTCGACCTCTTCGGCCTCGCTGCCCGCCTCGGCGTTACGGGCGATACCGACGACGGCATCGCGCTTGCCCAGGTTGATCAGTTGGACGCCCATGGTGTCACGGCCCGTCTCCCTGACCTCGTTGACTCGCGTACGAATCACACCGCCGCCGAGGGTGATGGCGAGGATTTCGTCCGTTTCCTCGACCACCAGCGCGCCGACGAGCGAGCCGCGGTCCTCCACGATCTTGGCGGCCTTGATGCCGAGGCCGCCGCGGCCCTGGACGCGGTACTCGTCGACGGGGGTGCGCTTCGCGTACCCGCCATCGGTTGCGGTGAAGACGAACGTACCGGTCCTGACGACATTCATCGAGAGCAGTTCGTCTCCCTCGCGGAAACTCATGCCCTTGACGCCGGACGTGGCGCGCCCCATGGGGCGCAGCGCGTCGTCGGTCGCCGTGAAGCGGATGGACTGCGCCTTCTTGCTGACGAGCAGCAGGTCGTCCTCGGCCGAGACCAGCTCCGCGCCGATCAGCTCGTCGTCGCCGCCGTCCGCGGTCTCCCGCAGGTTGATGGCGATGACACCACCCGAACGAGGCGAGTCGTAGTCCTTGAGCGACGTCTTCTTCACCAGGCCGGCCTTGGTGGCCAGGATCAGATAGGGCGCCGCGTCGTAGTCGCGGATCGCGAGGATCTGGGCGATCTTCTCGTCCGGCTGGAAGGCCAGGAGGTTGGCGACGTGCTGGCCGCGCGCGTCGCGCCCGGCGTCGGGGAGTTCGTACGCCTTCGCCCGGTAGACGCGGCCCTTGTTCGTGAAGAACAGCAGCCAGTGGTGGGTGGTGGAGACGAAGAAGTGGTCGACGATGTCGTCCTGCTTCAGCTTGGTGCCCCGCACGCCCTTGCCGCCGCGCTTCTGCGAGCGGTAGTCCTCGGTCTTGGTGCGCTTGACGTAGCCGCCGTTGGTGATGGTGACGACGATGTCCTCTTCGGCGATCAGGTCCTCGATGGACATGTCGCCGTCGAACGGCACCAGGGCCGAGCGCCGGTCGTCGCCGAACTTGTCGACGATCGCGGCCAGTTCCTCGCTGACGATCCCGCGCTGCTTCTCGGGCGAGGCGAGGATCGCGTTGTACTCGTTGATCTTCGCCTGGAGCTCGTCGTGCTCTGCGACGATCTTCTGGCGCTCCAGCGCCGCGAGCCGGCGGAGCTGCATCTCCAGGATCGCGTTGGCCTGGATCTCGTCGATGGACAGCAGCTCCATCAGGCCCACGCGCGCCACGTCGACCGTGTCGCTGCGCCGGATCAGCGCGATGACCTCGTCGATCGCGTCGAGCGCCTTGAGCAGGCCGCGCAGGATGTGGGCGCGCTCCTCGGCCTTGCGCAGGCGGAACTTCGTGCGCCGGACGATGACCTCGATCTGGTGCGTCACCCAGTGGCGGATGAACGCGTCGATCGAGAGGGTGCGCGGCACGCCGTCGACCAGGGCCAGCATGTTGGCGCCGAAGTTCGACTGCAGATCGGTGTGCTTGTACAGGTTGTTCAGGACGACCTTGGCGACCGCGTCCCGCTTCAGGACGATCACCAGACGCTGGCCGGTACGGGAGCTGGTCTCGTCCCGGACGTCGGCGATGCCGCCGACCTTGCCGTCCTTGACCAGGTCGGCGATCTTCTGCGCGAGGTTGTCGGGGTTGGTCTGGTACGGCAGCTCCGTGACCACCAGGCACTGGCGGTTCTGGATCTCCTCGACCGCGACGACCGCGCGCATGGTGATGGAGCCGCGGCCGGTGCGGTACGCCTCCTCGATGCCCTTGCGGCCCACGACGAGCGCGCCGGTCGGGAAGTCGGGGCCCTTGATGCGCTCCATCAGCGCGTCCAGGAGCTCCTCGTGCGAGGCCTCCGGGTTCGCCAGGTACCACTGGGCGCCCTCGGCGACCTCGCGCAGGTTGTGCGGCGGGATGTTGGTCGCCATGCCGACCGCGATGCCGGCCGAGCCGTTGACCAGAAGGTTCGGGAAGCGCGCCGGCAGGACCGTCGGCTCCTGGTTGCGGCCGTCGTAGTTGTCCGTGAAGTCGACGGTCTCCTCGTCGATGTCACGGACCATCTCCATGGCCAGCGGCATGAGCTTGCACTCGGTGTACCGCATGGCGGCGGCCGGGTCGTTGCCCGGGGAGCCGAAGTTGCCGTTGGAGTCCACCAGCGGCATGCGCATCGACCAGTGCTGGGCGAGGCGCACCAAGGCGTCGTAGATCGAGGAGTCGCCGTGCGGGTGGTAGGTACCCATGACGTCACCGACGACGCGGGCGCACTTGTAGAAGCCCTTCTCGGGCCGGTACCCACCGTCGTACATCGCGTACAGGACGCGGCGGTGGACGGGCTTCAGGCCGTCCCGCACGTCGGGCAGCGCACGCGAGACGATGACGGACATCGCGTAGTCGAGGTAGGAGCGCTGCATCTCCGTTTCGAGCCCGACGGGCTCGATGCGCAGGGCGAGGGCTTCCTCGGCTGCGGCCGCGGCGGCAGCGGCTTCAGTGGGCGTAGGAGTGTTCTCGTCGGCCATTGCTGGTTCTCAAGTCCTTTCGAAGCGGTCAGCGACAGACCGAGTCAGATGTCGAGGAAGCGGACGTCCCGCGCGTTGCGCTGGATGAACGAGCGGCGTGCCTCGACGTCCTCACCCATCAGCACCGAGAACAGGTCGTCGGCCTGGGCCGCGTCGTCCAGGGTGACCTGGCCGAGCACGCGGTGCTCGACGTCCATCGTGGTGATGCGCAGCTCCTCGGCGTTCATCTCTCCGAGACCCTTGAAGCGCTGGATCGAGTCCTCGCGGATGCGCTTGCCGTTCTGCTTGCCGAGCTGCACCAGCGCGTCGCGCTCGCGGTCGGAGTACGCGTACTCGAAGTCGTCCCGGCCCCACTTGATCTTGTAGAGCGGCGGGCGTGACAGGTACACATGTCCGGCCTCGACCAGCGGCCGCATGAAGCGGAACAGGAAGGTCAGCAGCAGGGTGTTGATGTGCTGGCCGTCGACGTCGGCGTCCGCCATCAGGATGATCTTGTGATAGCGGAGCTTGTCGATGTCGAAGTCCTCGTGGACCCCGGTACCGAACGCCGAGATCAGCGCCTGGACCTCGGTGTTCTGCAGGATCTTGTCGATCCGCGCCTTCTCGACGTTCAGGATCTTGCCTCGGATGGGCAGGATCGCCTGGTACATCGGGTTGCGGCCGGACTTCGCCGAGCCACCGGCGGAGTCACCCTCGACGATGAAGATCTCGCACTTGGTGGGGTCGTTGGACTGGCAGTCCGACAGCTTGCCGGGCAGCGACGCCGATTCGAGGAGCCCCTTGCGACGCGTCAGGTCGCGCGCCTTGCGGGCGGCGACGCGCGCCGTCTGCGCCTGGATGGACTTGCGGATGATGTCCGCGGCCTCGACGGGGTTGCGGTCGAACCAGTCGGTGAGGTGCTCGTGCACGACCTTCTGGACGAACGTCTTCGCCTCGGTGTTGCCCAGCTTGGTCTTGGTCTGACCCTCGAACTGCGGCTCGCCCAGCTTGACGGAGATGATCGCCGTCAGACCCTCGCGGATATCCTCGCCCGAGAGGTTGTCGTCCTTCTCGCGCAGCAGCTTCTTGTCGCGCGCGTACCGGTTGACCAGGCCCGTGAGCGCGGCGCGGAATCCCTCCTCATGCGTACCCCCCTCATGCGTGTGGATGGTGTTCGCAAAGGAGTAAACGCCCTCGGAGTACTGAGAGTTCCACTGCATCGCGATCTCGGCCGAGAGGAGTCGCTCCTTGTCCTCGGCCTCGATGTCGATCACGGTCGGGTGGATCAGCTCGCCCTTGCGCGAGTTGAGGTACTTCACGAAGTCGACGATGCCGCCCTCGTAGAAGTACGTCACCGTGAGGGGCTGCGGCTCCTCGCCCTCCTCGGCGGAGTCCGCTCCCGAGACCGCCCGCGCCGACTCGCGCTCGTCGGTGAGTCTGATCGTCAGGCCCTTGTTGAGGAAGGCCATCTCCTGGAAGCGCCGCGACAGCGTCTCGAAGGAGTACTCGGTGGTCTCGAAGATGTCGCCGTCGGCCCAGAAGGTGACCGACGTGCCGGACTTCTCGATGGCCTCGTGCTGGGCGAGGGGCGCCGTCGGGACACCCAGCTTGTAGTCCTGCGTCCAGCGGTAGCCGTCGGTCTTGACCTCGACGGCCACCTTCGTGGACAGCGCGTTCACCACGGACACGCCCACGCCGTGCAGACCGCCGGAGACCGCGTAACCGCCGCCGCCGAACTTGCCGCCCGCGTGCAGCACGGTGAGCACGACCTCGACGGCCGGCTTCCCTTCGGAGGGAACGATGCCCACGGGGATGCCGCGGCCGTTGTCGACCACGCGGACACCGCCGTCGGGCAGGATCGTGACGTCGATCGTGTCCGCGTGCCCGGCCAGGGCCTCGTCGACCGAGTTGTCGACGACCTCGTACACAAGGTGATGCAGACCACGCTCACCGGTCGAGCCGATGTACATGCCGGGTCGCTTGCGGACCGCGTCCAGACCTTCGAGGACGGTAATCGCGCTGGCGTCGTACGAGGTGGTTACCTCGCCGTTCTCACCGACGGCAGTGGACGGGGTCTTCTCGTTGGGGTTGCCGGAATCGGCCACGAAGCGCCCTTTCTGGCACAGCACAAGCCTCCCCTGTACAGGCAGGAGCGGCTGCGTCGTTCAGCGATGGTCGGCGTCGGGCGTCGCCGTGGCGGCAAGCGTCCGATCGCGTCTTTCGGTGGGTCCCGCGAGGACGGCGGGATTATTGACCAGTCTACCGGTAGCGCCGACATGAATGGGGGTTTGCCGGTACCTGAGTCCGCATGTGCCGCCCTGGGCGGGCGCCTTCCGACTCCCCATATCCGGGGAGGGGCCCCAAGAGCCTCACACGGGCTTTCAGCGCTTCGGCCTGTCAACCTCCGACTACCGTGAGGGACGCCTCAGGGCCATCACGCGGTACCAGGGCGCACAGAAGTCACGTTTTCCCACGTCACAGGGGGTGCGCCTGAGGCACACGAGCGCGCGGTGCACCCTCACCCGTAGGTGTCGCCCGGCCCCGTGCTGCCCGGCGCCCGCAGCCGGCCGTACCGCTGCGGCGGCCCGCCCGGTCCCAGCACCTTGATCAGCCGGACCGTGCCGTGGCCGAGGTCGGCGTTGATGCGCGCCACCAGCTGGGGCGCGAACAGGCGCAGCTCGGTGGCCCAGGCCGTCGAGTCGCACTGCACGGTGAGGACCGCCTCGGCCTGGTCGTAGGACTTCGGCACGCAGTGGTTGGCCAGGTCGTCGCCGACGATCTGCGGCCAGCGGCCCATCACGCCGCCCACCGCGGCGGGCGCCTCCCAGCCCCGCTCATTGATCAGCCGGTTGATCGCGGCGCCCAGCGGCAGCGGATCGCGCCCGTCCGCACGGGCACCGGAACGGAGCCCGCCGCCCCTGCGGGCCTGCTTCTTCTGCTGCGCGGCGTCGCCCCGCGCCCTGGCCTGCTCCTTGGCGGCGCGCAGCGCGACACGCGCCAGATCGACGCCGGAGGATTCGGGCACCTTGGGCTGCTCGCCCTCGCCGGACGTCTCGCTCATGCCCGGATCACCTCGCCCGCCGCGACCTCGTACCGCACACCCGCCAGGATGCCCGGAACGTCGTCGTCCACCGCGGCCGTCACCAGGACCTGCTCGCCCGGCGCCACCAGTTCGGCGAGCCGCTCACGGCGCGTGGCGTCCAGCTCGGCGAACACGTCGTCGAGCACGAGGACCGGCTCGTTTCCCTCGGCCCGCAGCAGGTCGTACGAGGCGAGGCGCAGCGCCAGCGCGTACGACCACGACTCGCCGTGGCTCGCGTACCCCTTCGCCGGCAGCTCGCCCAGGCGCAGCGACAGGTCGTCGCGGTGCGGGCCCGCCAGCGTCACCCCGCGCTCGATCTCCTGCTTGCGGACGTCCGCGAAAGCCGCGATGAGCTGCCCGTACAGCTCCTCGCGGGTGTGCCCGGTGCCGGGCGCGGACGGCTTGTACTCCAGGGTCAACGGGCCGCCGCCCGGCGCCAGTTGGTCGTACGCCTTGTCGGCGAGCGGCTGCAGGGCGGCGATCAGGTCGAGGCGCTGGGCGAGCAGTTCGGCGCCGGCCTGGGCAAGGTGCTGGTCCCACACGTCGAGCGTCGACAGGTCCATGCCGCGGCCGCCGTGCCGGCGGGCCATCGCGGCGGACTTCAGGAGGGTGTTGCGCTGCTTGAGCACCCGGTCGTAGTCGGACCGCACGGCCGCCATCCGGGGGGAGCGCGCGGTGATCAGCTCGTCGAGGAAGCGGCGCCGCTCACCAGGGTCGCCCTTGACCAGGGCGAGGTCCTCCGGCGCGAACAGCACCGTCCGTACGATCCCCAGCACGTCGCGGGGTCTGACCTGCGAGGACCTGTTGATGCGGGCACGGTTGGCGCGGCCGGGGTTCAGTTCGAGCTCGATCAGCTGGGAGCGCTCGCCCTGGGTGACGGCGGCCCGGATCACGGCGCGCTCGGCGCCCATGCGGACCAGCGGCGCGTCCGACGAGACCCGGTGGCTGCCGAGCGAGGCGAGGTAGCCGACGGCTTCGACCAGGTTGGTCTTGCCCTGGCCGTTGGCGCCCACGAAAGCGGTGACGCCCGGGTCGAGCGGAACCTCGACCCGGGCGTACGAGCGGAAGTCGGCCAGCGAGAGATGGGTGACGTGCATGGTGTCGCCGACCTCCCCCGGCTTACCTACTGCTCTTGACAGCTACTTGGACTCGACCGCGTGGCCGCCGAACTGGTTGCGCAGGGCGGCGATCATCTTCATCTGCGGGGAGTCGTCCTGACGGGACGCGAAGCGGGCGAACAGCGACGCGGTGATCGCGGGGAGCGGCACGGCGTTGTCGATGGCGGCCTCGACCGTCCACCGGCCCTCGCCGGAGTCCTGCGCGAAGCCCTTCAGCTTGTCGAGGTGCTCGTCGTCGTCCAGGGCGTTGACCGCGAGGTCCAGCAGCCAGGAACGGATGACCGTGCCCTCCTGCCAGCTGCGGAACACCTCGCGGACGTCGGTGACGGAGTCGACCTTCTCCAGGAGTTCCCAGCCCTCGGCGTAGGCCTGCATCATGGCGTACTCGATGCCGTTGTGAACCATCTTGGAGAAGTGGCCGGAGCCCACCTTGCCGGCGTGGACCGCGCCGAAGTCGCCCTCGGGCTTGAGCGCGTCGAAGATCGGCTGGACCTTCGCGACGTTCTCGGCGGTGCCGCCGTACATCAGCGCGTAGCCGTTCTCCAGGCCCCAGACGCCGCCGGAGACGCCGCAGTCGACGAAGCCGATGTCCTTGAGGCCCAGCTCGACGGCGTGCTTCTCGTCGTCCGTCCAGCGCGAGTTTCCGCCGTCCACGACGATGTCACCGGGCGACAGGAGCTCGGCGAGCTCGTCGATGGTGGACTGCGTCGCCGCGCCCGCGGGGACCATCACCCACACGACGCGCGGGCCCTTGAGACTGTCCACAAGCTCCTTGAGGCTGTGGACATCGGCGACGTCCGCGTTGCGGTCGTAACCGATGACTGTGTGGCCTGCGCGGCGGATGCGCTCGCGCATGTTGCCGCCCATTTTGCCGAGGCCGACGAGACCGAGCTCCATCACAGAATCCTTTGACGTTGAGGCGTTCGTACCCGCGTCCGAGCCTACGCCGGAGCCCCTGTACACACCTGCGGGGTCAGCCGCTCAGACGTACGCCCCGGGTGCCCGGGGCGTACGTCCTCAAGCCGCTCAGCCGGACAGGCGCACCGGCATGATCAGGTACTTGTACGCGTCGTCCGCCTCGGCGTCCTGCGCGGGCTTGCCGCTGAGCAGCGCAGGCTTGGTCGAGGTGGTGAAGGCCAGCTGGGCGACCGGCGAGTCGATCGCGCTCAGGCCGTCGAGCAGGAAGGTCGGGTTGAAGGCGATCGAGATGTCGTCGCCCTCCAGGTTGGCGTCGACCCTTTCCACAGCCTGTGCGTCGTCGCTGGAGCCGGCCTCCAGGATGAGCACGCCCTGCTCGAAGGTGAGCCGCACGGGGGTGTTGCGCTCGGCCACCAGGGAGACGCGCTTGACGGCCTCGACGAACGGGGCGGTCTCGATCACCGCGACCGAGTTGAACTCGGTGGGGAAGAGGGTGCGGTACTTCGGCAGGTCACCCTCGAGGAGGCGGGTGGTGGTGCGCCGGCCGGCGCCCTCGAAGCCGATCAGACCCTCGCCCGCTCCGGAGCCCGACAGCGCCAGGGTGACCGTGTCGCCGCTCGTGAGCGCCTTGGCGGTGTCCAGGAGCGTCTTGGCGGGCACCAGGGCGACCGCGGAGGCGTCCGGGTTCTCCGGCTTCCACAGGAACTCGCGGACCGCGAAGCGGTAGCGGTCGGTGGAGGCCAGGGTGACGGTGTCGCCCTCGATCTCGATGCGCACGCCGGTCAGGACGGGCAGGGTGTCGTCCCGGCCGGCCGCGATGGCGACCTGGGCGGCGGCCGAGGCGAAGACCTCACCGGGAACGGTGCCGGTGGCGGTGGGCATCTGCGGCAGCGCCGGGTACTCCTCCACGGGCAGGGTGTGGAGGGTGAAGCGGGAGGAGCCGCAGACCACGGTCGCCCGTACACCGTCTGTGGAAATCTCCACCGGACGGTTGGGCAGGGCGCGGCAGATGTCGGCGAGCAGGCGGCCGGAGACGAGCACCGTGCCGTCCTCGTCGACCTCGGCGTCCACCGAGACCCGCGCCGAGACCTCGTAGTCGAAGCTGGAGAAGCTGAGCGCGCCGTCCTCCGCCTTCAGAAGAAGGCCCGCGAGTACGGGCGCGGGCGGACGGGCCGGGAGGCTGCGGGCCACCCAGGCCACCGCCTCCGCGAGTACATCGCGCTCCACCCGGATCTTCACCGGAACCGCCTCCTGCTGTTGCTGGCTCGCCCTGCTGGCTTTCGTCGTCGGCGCTGTCGCCGGGGACCAGTCTGACGTACGCCGCTGACAGTCGGTGCGCGTCGGGGTCAAGTCGCGTCGAGCGGCGTCGGGAGCTCCGGCGGGCAGTTGTGCACAGGCCCCACTTCGAAGCGGATTCCCAGCTAACTCTAAGTGGGAGTAGTAGTAGGGCCTGTGGAAACCGTGGATAACCCCGTTTGCGCAGGTCACACCCAGTTTTTTGTCCACCGGCCCTGTGGGTGGAACCAGTGGACAACTCATGGTTTCTGTGGACGCCCGAAAGTTCTGCACACCCCATGCACAGAAGAGGGGTGGTTCTCCCCAGCCCTGTCCCCAGCTTTACCCCGGTTCCCCACAGGCCAACCTGCCCCCTTGGTGTGACGGCTTTCACTCGGTCCGGTGATTGCGGGTGTTGCGTTGCCGAACAGTGGACAGGGCTGTGGAGAAGCTGGGGACAACGGACCGAGGCCTGTGGGTCACCGGTGGACAACTTCGCCCACAGGCTGTGGACAGAGAATTCGTCCACAAGCTGTGGAACGAGGATGCCCACAAATCCACAGGCTGTTGACCTGGAGTGATGGAGTATCAGCCGCCGCGCCTGTGGACGCAATCTGGACAACTTCGCGGTCCCCAGGGTGTGGACGGCCAAAAGTCCCCAGATCTGTGGAGAACCGCCTCTGACCAGCCGGTATTCGAACAGCGCGACGCCCGGCGGACTCGTACACACGCTTCCCCCGAGCCCGTACACACGCTTCCCGGGTCCCGCACACACGCATTTCGGGGGCTCTCGGAGGGCTCGGGAAGGGCTCGGGAAGGGCTCCGGGAACGCCGAAGGGCGCCCGGAGGATAAATCCCCGGGCGCCCTGGGAGCTGTGGTGCGTCGGCCGGCTCAGCCGTTCTTGATGCGGTTGGTGAGCTCGGTGACCTGGTTGTAGATGGAACGGCGCTCCGCCATCAGCGCGCGGATCTTGCGGTCGGCGTGCATCACCGTCGTGTGGTCGCGGCCGCCGAACTGGGCCCCGATCTTGGGCAACGAGAGATCCGTGAGCTCGCGGCACAGATACATGGCGATCTGGCGGGCCGTCACCAGGACGCGGCTGCGCGAGGATCCGCAGAGATCCTCCACCGTCAGACCGAAGTAGTCGGCGGTCGCGGCCATGATCGCGCTCGCGGTGATCTCGGGCGCCGAGTCCTCGCCGCCGGGGATCAGGTCCTTCAGGACGATCTCGGTGAGCCCGAGGTCCACCGGCTGCCGGTTCAGGGAGGCGAACGCGGTGACGCGGATCAGCGCGCCCTCCAGCTCGCGGATGTTCCGCGAGATCCGGGACGCGATGAACTCCAGTACCTCCGGCGGCGCGTTGAGCTGCTCCTGCACCGCCTTCTTACGGAGGATCGCGATACGCGTCTCCAGCTCGGGCGGCTGCACATCGGTGGTCAGACCCCACTCGAAGCGGTTGCGCAGCCGGTCCTCCAGGGTCATCAGCTGCTTGGGCGGCCGGTCCGAGGACAGCACGATCTGCTTGTTGGCGTTGTGGAGCGTATTGAAGGTGTGGAAGAACTCCTCCTGCGTCGACTCCTTGCTAGCCAGGAACTGGATGTCGTCCACCAGGAGGATGTCGACATCGCGGTAGCGCTTGCGGAAGGTGTCGCCCTTGCCGTCGCGGATCGAGTTGATGAACTCGTTGGTGAACTCCTCGGAGCTCACGTACCGCACCCGGGTGCCGGGATACAGACTGCGCGCGTAGTGCCCGATCGCGTGCAGGAGGTGGGTCTTGCCGAGGCCCGACTCCCCGTAGATGAAGAGGGGGTTGTAGGCCTTGGCCGGCGCCTCGGCGACCGCGACGGCCGCGGCGTGCGCGAACCGGTTCGACGAGCCGATGACGAAGGTGTCGAAGAGGTACTTGGGGTTCAGGCGCGCGTGCGGCTCGCCCGGACCGCCCTGCGCGGGCGCGCCGCCGGAGGGGGACGGCGCGAGGTGGCCGGAGCCGCCGCGCTGCGGGGGCTGCCCGTCGGGGAGATCGCGCCGGTCGGACCGCTGGTCGTGGCGCTGCTGCTCGTACGACTGCGGCTTGGGCTGCTCGTACTGGCCCCGGCCCTGGTCGTACTGGCCGCGGTCCTGGTCGTACGGGCCGCGCTCGGGCAGCTGCGGGGAGCGGTAGTCGTGCTGGGGCTGCTGCGGGCGCGGGGCGCCGTAGGGCTCGCGCCACTGCTCGCCCGGGGCGTCGCGGTCCTGGAAGCCGCCGAGCCGGGGCTGCTGCCAGAGGTCTTCCTGGGCGCGCGGCCAGGCGCCCGGCTCGGAGCGCTGCTGGTACTCGCCGGGATAGGCGGGGCGCGCGGCCGCCAGGCCGTCGTCGGCCTGGCGGCCGTAGGGGTGGTCGTCCTGGTAGCGCGGCTGCTGCTGTTGCGGAGCCTGCTGCTGCGGGGCGGGCGGCGAGGGATCGCCCACCGAGTCGTCGACGGTGATCGCGATCCGGATGGTGCGGCCGCACTCGCGGCTCAGGGTCTCGCTGATCAGCGGGGCGAGCCGGCCTTCCAGCACGCGCTTGCCCCATTCATTGGGGACGGCGAGCAGCGCGGTGTCGGCCACCAGCGCGAGCGGCTGGCAGCGCTCGATCCACTGCTTGTCCTTGGGCTCGATGCCCTGCTGCCCCTCCCCGAGGAGATGTTCCAGCACGCGTGGCCACACTGCGGCAAGATCGGCAGGTACGTCAGCCACAGGGCACGCTCTCTCGCAGGTCCCACGAATGTGTGGTTCTCGGGACGGGATGGGGATGGCATAGACAGGCAGGACAGACAGGCGAGGACAGATGGGGAGAAGGCTCGGAGTTCAGCCACGGTAGTCGGGCCCACTGACGTGGTTCAAGTTGTTGTCCACAGCCTGTGCATACCGGAGCCCGGCGAGGAGCCGGTTTGACCGGATGGCGTAGCCGCGCGTACCGTAACCAGGTCGAGTTGTCGATGGCTGCTGCCGCCTGCCTCCGATGGGCAAAGATCACGATCTGTGGTCGTGAAGCGGTGCACACGGGCGTATACGCGAGCTACTCGTGGGCGCACGGTGACAGCCAGGCGATGTCCCGCCGCCAACGAATCATTTCTGGAGCCCCCGAGTGAGCAAGCGCACCTTCCAGCCGAACAACCGTCGCCGCGCCAAGACCCACGGCTTCCGCCTGCGGATGCGTACCCGCGCCGGCCGCGCGATTCTCGCGAACCGCCGTGGCAAGGGTCGCGCAAGCCTGTCCGCGTAATAGCCGACAGGTCATGACGTGCTGCCTACCGAGAATCGGCTGAGGCGGCGCGAGGACTTCGCGACCGCGGTTCGCCGAGGACGCCGGGCCGGCCGCCCGCTCCTCGTCGTCCATCTAAGCAGCGGTACAACGGACCCGCACGCGCCTGGGGAGAGCGCTCCCCCGACGCGTGCGGGTTTCGTTGTCAGCAAGGCCGTCGGTGTGGCTGTCGTCCGCAATCTGGTGAAGCGCAGGCTCCGCCATCTCATGCGCGAACGACTGTCCCAGTTGCCCGCCGGTAGCCTGGTGGTCGTACGGGCATTGCCCGGTGCGGGCGATGCCGACCATGCACAGCTGGCCCGAGACCTGGATGCCGCCCTCGCGCGGCTCCTGGGAGGGGGCGCGCGATGAAGTACCCGCTGCTGGCCCTGATCAAGCTGTACCAGTGGACGATCAGCCCACTTCTTGGGCCCGTCTGCCGGTACTACCCGTCGTGTTCCCACTATGGATATACGGCGATCGACCGGCACGGTGCCGTCAAAGGCACAGCCCTGACCGCTTGGCGCATTCTGCGGTGCAATCCGTGGTCGCCCGGCGGTGTGGACTACGTGCCGGAGCGCAAGCGCCCTCGATGGCACGAGGCGCTGCGCGCTGCCTGGCGCGGCGACAAGGGCGGGCAGTCCGCCGCTGAGACCGAGACAAGCCCGGCCGCAGAGACCCCGCCCAAAGCTCAAGGAGCCTGATTAGTGGACACGATTGCCAGTCTGTTCAGCTTCATCACCTGGCCTGTTTCCTGGGTCATCGTCCAGTTCCACACGTTGTACGGCGCGATCTTCGGGCCGGACACGGGCTGGGCCTGGGGCCTGTCGATCGTGTCCCTCGTGGTGCTCATCCGTATCTGTCTGATCCCGCTCTTCGTGAAGCAGATCAAGTCGACGCGGAACATGCAGGCGCTCCAGCCGAAGATGAAGGCGATCCAGGAGCGCTACAAGAGCGACAAGCAGCGTCAGTCCGAAGAGATGATGAAGCTGTACAAGGAGACGGGCACCAACCCGCTCTCCTCGTGCCTTCCGATCATCGCCCAGTCGCCGTTCTTCTTCGCGCTGTACCACGTGCTCGCCGGCATCGCCAACGGCAAGACCATCGGCGTCATCAACCAGCCGCTCCTGGAGAGCGCCCAGAAGGCCCACATCTTCGGCGCGCCGCTGGCCGCGAAGTTCATGGACCACGCGTCGAAGGTCGAGTCCCTCGGGGCCACCCTCACCGACGTCCGGGTCGTCACCGCGATCATGATCGTGATGATGTCGGCCTCGCAGTTCTTCACCCAGCGCCAGCTGATGACGAAGAACGTGGACCTCTCGGTCAAGACGCCGTTCATGCAGCAGCAGAAGATGCTGATGTACGTCTTCCCCGTCATGTTCGCCGTGATGGGCATCAACTTCCCCGTCGGTGTCCTCGTCTACTGGTTGACCACCAACGTGTGGACCATGGGCCAGCAGATGTACGTGATCAACCAGAACCCGACGCCGGGCTCCAAGGCGCAGGCGCACTACCTGGACCGCCTGATCAAGAACGTCAGCACGCACGGCGAGGTGCGCGGCAAGAAGCGCCGCACCATCGTGCAGGCGATCGTGGCCAAGGGCCCGGACCGCAACGCCAACGAGCGCAAGTTCATCACCACGCTCTCCAAGCAGGGCTTCGCGGCCCAGGCCGACGGCTCCGTGGTGAAGAGCGACACGGCACTGCTCGAGGCCGAGGGCGGCGCGGCTCCCAAGCGCCAGCAGCCCAAGCGGCAGACCAAGGCGCAGCGCCAGGGTGGTGCCGTGCAGCAGGACGACGCGGCCGCGAAGACCTCGCTGACGAAGGGCTCCACGGACGACTCCGCGGCCGAGGTGCCCGACGAGAAGCGGGCTGAACCGCAGGACGCGAAGCCCAAGCAGGACGCCAAGCCGAAGCAGGGCAAGCCCACGGCCGGTCAGGCACGAGCCAAGTCGGGTCAGCGCAAGGGTCAGCAGCGGCCCAAGCACCCGTCCAAGAAGTAAGAAGGAGTCCATCCGTGACGGAAGGCACCACCGCCCCGGCCGCTGAGGGCGTCGACCCCCTCTCCCGCCTGGAGCAGGAAGGGGAGATCGCCGCCGATTACCTGGAGGGCCTGCTCGACATCGCCGACCTCGATGGCGATATCGACATGGACGTCGAGGCGGACCGGGCCGCGGTCTCGATCATCAGTGACAGCAACAGCCGCGACCTGCAGAAACTTGTCGGCCGTGACGGCGAGGTCCTTGAGGCGCTCCAGGAGCTGACGCGCCTGGCCGTGCACCGTGAGACCGGTGACCGCAGCCGTCTGATGCTGGACATCGGCGGCTACCGGGCCCAGAAGCGTACGGAGCTCGCCGCGCTGGGTGCCAAGGCGGCGGACGAGGTGAAGAGCACCGGTGAGCCGGTGAAGCTGGACCCGATGACGCCGTTCGAGCGCAAGGTCGTGCACGACGCGGTGGCGGCCGCGGGGCTGCGCAGCGAGTCGGAGGGCGAGGAGCCCCAGCGCTTCGTCGTCGTGCTGCCCGCCTGAGCGCCATTGCTTTCTCGGCCCCGTCTGTCCGCAGGCGGGGCCGATCTTTGTCAGCCTGATAGTCAGCCACCACAGTGCGGTAACGCCGCCTAGGTAGGGAAGGACGGTCCCCGTGACGGAGGCAGAGGCAGCAGCGGAGCTTCCCCCGGCGCCGGAAGAGGCGCGGGCGGTTTTCGGGGAGTTCTTCCCCGAGGCCGTGCGGTATGCGGAGCTGCTCGCGGATGCGGGGGTCAAGCGCGGTCTGATCGGGCCGCGTGAGGTGCCGCGCCTGTGGGAGCGGCATCTGCTCAACTGCGCGGTGCTCTCCGAGGTCGTTCCCGAGGGCGTCACGGTGTGCGACGTGGGCTCGGGCGCGGGGCTGCCCGGTATCCCGCTGGCGCTGGTCCGCCCGGATTTGAAGATCACGCTTCTGGAACCGCTGCTGCGGCGCACCAACTTCCTTCAGGAGGTCGTGGAGCTGCTCGGCCTCGACCATGTGACCGTGGTGCGCGGCCGCGCCGAGGAGATGATGGGCAAGGTCACTCCGGTCCATGTGGTGACGGCGCGTGCGGTGGCGCCGCTCGACCGGCTGGCCGGCTGGGGCGTTCCGCTGCTGCGTCCTTACGGCGAGATGCTGGCGCTCAAGGGCGACACGGCCGAGGAGGAGATCCTGGGAGCACGCGCCGCGCTGAGCAAACTCGGTGTGGTGGAGACCTCGGTGCTCCATGTCGGCGAGGGTGTGGTGGACCCGCTGTCCACGGTTGTCCGGGTCGAGGTTGGCGAGAGCCCCGGTGGTGTGCGGTTCGCCGCCAAGCGCGCCAAGGCCGCGCGGACGAGCAGGACCCGGCGTCGCCGCTGAGATTTAGTCCACTTCATGTGCTTCTGGGTGAATGCTCCATAGAAGGCGGTATACGTACGCATTTCGGAGTGTCGTAACGGTCTCCGGCGAGCGCGGATGCATCGTGTTTCACGTGAAACGTCGCTCACTGCTGCATGGAATCATCAGCCGCGGCCGTGCGGCTTCCTCTCCGCGCGACCGTAAGCCGTTCGCGGGGGGCCTTGTGTCCCCCGCAGAGGCTACGGAGTTGTCCACAGAGGTGGATTCATCCACAGAAGGACGGGCCTCGCTGGTTCACGACCCCGAAGGCATGGGAGGCTCTGTTCATTGCGAGCCTGATGTCGAGGAGAGTGAATCCTTGCGGTCCGACGCCAACATCGCGGGACCGATGACCGATCCGGTCCCCGGTCCCCGTACCGAATCGGCGGGGGAGGATGTTTCACGTGAAACACCGCCCCCGATGGACGACACCCCCATTGGTCGTGCTGCCCAGCTGGCGGTGGAAGCTCTCGGCCGTGCAGGCGAGGGCCTGCCACGGCCGGAGCAGACCCGAATCATGGTCGTTGCCAACCAGAAGGGCGGCGTAGGAAAGACCACCTCCACGGTCAACCTCGCCGCTTCTCTCGCGCTGCACGGTGCGCGGGTCCTGGTCGTCGACCTCGATCCGCAGGGCAACGCCTCGACGGCGCTGGGCATCGACCACCATGCCGAAGTCCCGTCCATCTATGACGTTCTGGTGGAAAGCAGGCCGCTCTCTGAAGTGGTCCAGCCCGTCCCGGACGTCGAGGGTCTCTTCTGTGCCCCGGCCACGATCGATCTCGCCGGTGCGGAGATCGAGCTCGTGTCGCTGGTGGCGAGAGAGAGCCGCCTGCAGCGCGCCATCCAGGCGTACGAGCAGCCGCTGGACTACATCCTCATCGACTGCCCGCCGTCGCTGGGCCTGCTGACGGTCAACGCGCTGGTCGCGGGGGCCGAGGTGCTGATCCCGATCCAGTGCGAGTACTACGCGCTGGAGGGCCTGGGTCAGCTCCTGAGGAACGTCGATCTCGTACGCGGCCACCTCAACCCGACGCTGCATGTCTCCACGATCCTGCTCACCATGTACGACGGCAGGACCAGGCTCGCCTCCCAGGTGGCCGACGAGGTGCGCAGCCACTTCGGCAAGGAGGTGCTACGGACCAGCATTCCGCGCTCGGTCCGCATCTCCGAGGCTCCGAGCTACGGGCAGACGGTGCTCACCTACGACCCCGGCTCTAGTGGTTCGCTGTCCTACCTCGAAGCTGCCCGCGAGATCGCCCTGCGCGGTGTCGGTGTGCAGTACGACCCCACGCACGCGCATGTGGTCAGCCAGAACAACCAGCACAGCATGTCGGAGGGGATCCAGTGAGCGAGCGACGCAGAGGATTGGGACGGGGGCTCGGTGCGCTGATCCCTTCCGCCGCACAGGAAAAGCCGGGTTCATCGGTGGGGACGGCATCCACGTCCCCGTCCTCGGTACCGGTCCTGACCGCGGAGCGGGGCGTGGCGGCCGCGAAGGTGGCGACACTGCCGCAGGCAGCCGTTTCACGTGAAACAGTGGTGGAGCCGGAGGCCGTTGCCGAACCCGCCACCCCGGCCGGCGCCTTCTTCGCGGAGTTGCCGATCGACTCCATCACGGCCAACCCGCGCCAGCCGCGCGAGGTGTTCGACGAGGACGCGCTCTCCGAACTCGTCACCTCCATCAAGGAGGTCGGGCTTCTGCAGCCCGTCGTCGTCCGGCAGACCGGCCCCGAGCGCTACGAACTCATCATGGGTGAGCGGCGCTGGAGGTCCTGCCGCGAGGCCGGCCTTGAGCGGATCCCGGCGATCGTGCGGGAGACGGACGACGAGAAGCTCCTTCTCGACGCCCTGCTGGAGAACCTGCACCGCGCGCAGCTCAACCCGCTGGAAGAGGCCGCCGCCTACGACCAGTTGCTCCGGGACTTCAAGTGCACCCATGACCAGCTGGCGGACCGCATCGGCCGTTCCCGGCCTCAGGTTTCCAACACGCTGCGGCTGCTGCGGCTGTCGCCGTCGGTCCAGAAGAGGGTTGCCGCGGGCGTCATCTCGGCGGGACATGCGCGGGCGCTGCTCTCGGTGGAGGACTCCGAGGAACAGGACGCCCTCGCCAAGCGCATCGTGGCCGAGGGGCTTTCGGTGCGGACGGTCGAAGAGATCGTGACGCTGCTGAACTCGGAGCCCAAGAACGCTCCGAAGACGAAGGGCCCCCGGGCGGGCGCTCTCCTCTCGCCGGCCCTCAGCGACCTGGCGACCCGGCTCTCGGACCGCTTCGAGACACGGGTGAAGGTCGACCTGGGTCAGAAGAAGGGAAAGATCGTCGTCGAGTTCGCCTCGATAGAGGATCTGGAGAGGATCCTCGGCACCCTCGCCCCGGGCGAGGGGCGGGTCCTGGAGAAGGGCCTCGCCGAGCAGGCCTCGGAGGACGGCACCGGCTGAGTCCGGTCGCTGCCGCTCACGGGCGGGCCGCGTTCCCTGTTCATACGGGAACACGGCCCGCCCTTTGCATGCGAGCGGTGTCGCTGCCGTGAAGGGGTGGATACGATGCGTTCTGGTATGGCACATCGACCTTGATCCATCCTCTAGGGAGGGCGGGGCCATGCGAACGGTGAGCCGCACTCGGCTGGTGACGGCAGGGCTCGGTCTCGGAGCGGTCGGCGGGTTCGTCGGCAGCCTGCTGCGGGAGTTGAGCACACTGTCGGCCGCGCAGGAGGCGGCAGGCGAGGGAAGTGAGGAACAGCCTCCATGGGGCGTCGGCTCGTACCGCTCACGCTGGACAACCTTCCGGACCTCCCCAAGCGCTGCCGCGGCTGTGTGTTCTGGGAACTCGACCCCGTCAGCGGCGAAGCGGCGTTAAAAGCGGGACGACCCGAAGTCGAGAAGGAAGCCTGGATCTCCGGGGTGCTCCTGGAGTGGGGTTCCTGCGGTCGGGTCGTATACGTCGACGACGTCCCGGTCGGCTACGTGCTGTACGCGCCTCCGGCCTATGTACCCCGCTCCACCGCGTTTCCCACCAGCCCCGTGGCCGCCGACGCCGTACAGCTGATGACCGGCTGGATCATGCCGGGCTATCAGGGGCAGGGGCTGGGAAGAGTGCTCGTGCAGACGGTCGCCAAGGACCTGCTGCGCCGTGGCTTCAAGGCCATCGAGGCATTCGGGGATGCCCGGTGGAAGGAGCCGGCCTGTGTGCTGCCGGCGGACTATCTGCTGTCGGTCGGGTTCAAGACCGTGCGGCCCCATCCCCGATATCCGCGGCTGCGCCTGGAACTGCGCACGACCCTGTCCTGGAAGGAAGACGTCGAGCTGGCCCTTGACCGGCTGCTCGGGGCAGTTCAGAAGGAGCCGGTCCTCAGGCCGCTGTAGCGGTGCGCCGCTGTGGATGCTCCACACATGCGAAACGGGCTCGCCCCCTCGGAGGGAGCGAGCCCGTTTCACGTGAAACAGCGGGGCGCGTCGGGCCTTACTTCTCGGTGATGAAACCGTCGAGGTCACGCAGCAGCGCGGCCTTCGGCTTCGCGCCGACGATCGTCTTCACGACCTCGCCGCCCTGGTAGACGTTGAGCGTCGGGATCGACATCACGCCGTACTTGGCGGCCGTGTCCGGGTTCTGGTCGATGTTGAGCTTGACGATCTCGATCTCGTCGCCGTGGTCGGCGGCGATGGCCTCGAGCGACGGGGCGATCTGGCGGCACGGGCCGCACCACTCGGCCCAGAAGTCCACGAGAACGGGCTTGCCGCTCTTGAGGACGATCTCGTCGAAGTCGGCGTCGGTTACGTGCTTCAGGGTGCCGGCCACGGCAGTCTCCTAGGGGTGTTGGGGGGAGGGACGCTGGAAGGGGCGGATCAGACGGTGGCTGCGGCCTTCTCGCTGTCGGCCAGGGCCGCGAGGAAGCGCTCCGCGTCGAGGGCGGCGGAGCAGCCCGTGCCGGCCGCCGTGATGGCCTGCCGGTAGGTGTGGTCGACGACGTCGCCGGCGCCGAAGACACCCGTCAGGTTGGTACGGGTCGAGGGGGCGGCGACCTTCAGGTAGCCCTCCTCGTCGAGGTCGAGCTGGCCCTTGAAGAGCTCGGTACGCGGGTCATGGCCGACGGCGATGAACAGGCCGGTCACCGGCAGCTCGGACGTCGCGCCCGTCTTGGTGTTGCGCAGCGTCAGTCCGGAGAGCTTCTGGTCGCCGTGGATCTCCGCGACCTCGCTGTCCCACGCGAACTTGATCTTCTCGTCGGCGAGGGCACGCTCCTGCATCGCCTTGGAGGCACGCAGGGTGTCCCGGCGGTGGATGATCGTGACCGACTTGGCGAAGCGCGAGAGGAAGGTCGCCTCCTCCATCGCGGTGTCGCCTCCGCCGACCACGGCGATGTCCTGGTCCTTGAAGAAGAACCCGTCACACGTGGCGCACCACGAGACGCCACGGCCGGACAGCTTGTCCTCGTTGGGCAGGGCGAGCTTGCGGTGCTGCGAGCCGGTGGTGACGATGACGGCCTTGGCGCGGTGGACCGTGCCCGAGGTGTCCGTGACGGTCTTGATGTCACCGGTCAGGTCGACGGCGACCACATCGTCCGGGACCAGCTCGGCGCCGAAGCGCTCGGCCTGGCCGCGCATGTTGTCCATGAGCTCCGGGCCCATGATGCCGTCCTGGAAACCGGGGAAGTTCTCCACCTCGGTGGTGTTCATCAGCGCACCGCCGGCGGTGACGGCGCCCTCGAACACCAGCGGCTTCAGCGACGCACGTGCGGTGTACAGGGCCGCGGTGTATCCGGCCGGGCCCGAGCCAATGATGATCACGTTACGGACGTCGCTCACGGGTTTCTTCCTCGTCTCTGCGGACTGCCTACTGCCTGTCGGGGCCCCGGTCCAGGACTCTCACCCCACCCAACGGATCCTACGGGGGTTGCATTCCCGAGCCGTACGGGCGGCATGGAGACCCGTCCCGCGTAGGGGCCGCCGGGCCTCAGCGACGCGGGTAGGAGCGGGTCAGCAGCACCTTGCCGTGGGCGGACGGGCCGGCGCTCTCGCAGGACGCGTCGATGACGTACGCCTCCACGTTGGAGGGATTGCCCTGGTCGGGCAGCACCACGAGAAACACCCGCGAGCCCTCGTACGTGCCCTGCTCGGTGGCGAGAGGCATCTGGGAGGGCCGCCCGGTCCCCGCCTGGACACAGGGCGGGATGCTGGCGGCGGACCGGAGACCGTCAGAAGATTTCTCGCTGTCGGGCGCGTTCTTCGTGGACGGGGCGATCTGCGCCGAGGGAGCCTTCTGGGTGCTCTGGCCCCCCTGGGACTCCAGCAGCGACTGCACCCGCCCTTCGAGGCTGCCCGCGGAGAACGCGGTGCCGTCGGACTGGGACGGCTGGGACTGGGCGGGCTCGGCATGGGGGGTGGGCGTGGGCGACTGCATGTTTTGCACGAAGAAGAACCCCGCTCCGACCGCCGCAGCGCCGAGCACCGCGGTGAGCACGGTCGCGCGGCGCCGGTGCTTGCGGCCGCGGCCGGGTCCGGGGCCGGCCGCCGCGCGGGCATGCCCGGCGGGGCGGTCGGTCTGGGAGGCACCGGGTGAGGGCGGGGTCGCAGTGGCGGCGAGTGCCGGTGCGGTGGCCGCCTCCGGTGTTTCACGTGAAACATGGGCGGTTTCACGCGACGTGCCCTCGGACCGCGTGGCCTCGGGGTCCTCGGGGTCCTCAGGGGTTGTGGCATTGAGCAGGGCTTCCGCGGCGAGTGCCGCGTCGATGCGCCCCACCACATCGGCGGGCATGCGGGGCGGGCCGGGCAGCGTCCCGAGCAGGTCGCGGATTTCTTCGAGGGAGTCACGTACGTCGGCACACAGGACACAGCCCTGGAGATGGCGGCGGACGTCCGCGCTACGGGCCGGAGGGAGGAGGCCCTCGGTGAGTTCGGAGATCTCCGAGACGTCCGGGTGTTCCGTTGTTCCGGTCGTGGATGTCACGCGCGCCCACCTCCGCCCTTCACTGCAGCTGAATCGCTCGGTCCTGCGTCGTTCGTGTCCGACGGAGGTGGGACGGATGTCCCCGGCGTCCGGTTCCTTCCCCCACTGGACTCGCCGCTACCCCTGGCATCGGCCGTATCCGCGCGCAGATGAGTGAGAAGCGGCAGCAGCCGCGCGCGACCGCGGGCACAGCGGCTCTTCACCGTGCCGGTCGGCACATCGAGTACCGCGGCGGCCTCGGCGACCGGGTAACCCTGCATGTCGACGAGGACGAGGGCGGCGCGCTGGTCCGGTGGCAGGGTGCCCAGGGCCTCGATGAGCTGCCGGTGCAGTTCCTGCCGCTCAGCGGGCGCCTCGGCCGACTCGTGCGGCTCGACGAGCTGCTCCAGGCGTTCGGGGTCGTCGACCGGGGACGTCTTGCGGGAGGCGGCCTTGCGGGCCCGGTCGAGGCAGGCGTTCACCGTGATGCGGTGCAGCCAGGTGGTGACGGCGGACTGGCCGCGGAAGGTGTGGGCGGCGCGGTAGGCGGAGACGAGGGCGTCCTGGACGGCGTCGGCGGCCTCCTCGCGGTCCCCCAGGGTGCGCAGCGCCACCGCCCACAGCCGGTCGCGGTGACGCCGCACGATCTCACCGAAGGCGTCGGGGTCGCCGTCGACATGGCGCGCCAACAGATCCTTGTCGCTCATGTCGCCCAGCGTGGCGTCGTCCAACAGTGAGCCTCCCCCCGCCGATCGGTCAGCCGGCGAACTTCACATCCGTGATGCCCTGTTTGAAGCCCGAGTCGCTGTAACCGTCGCCTGCCGCGTACGGAGCGGCGGTGAGCCAGAGGACCACGTACCGGGTTTTCACCGGAGCCTTCGCCTTGAGGTCGGCCGTGGTGCCCTTGGTCGTCGTCGTGGCGATCTGCTTCATGTCGGTCACACCTCGGCCCGACGACATGGAGTCGGTCGCGTACAGCGCGATGGTGGTGTGATCGCCACTGAAGCGGAGCGCTATCGAGGCGGTCGAGACATCCTTCTCGGAGCCGAGATCGTAGACGATGCCCACGCCCTTCTTGAAGGGCGCGAGCTCGGGACCGCCCAGATAACTCTTGGAGCGCCAGAACGTCGAGGACTTGCCGTCGTAGGTGCTGGCCACGCCGTCCGCATCCTGCGGCTTGCCGTCCGGCGCGTACTCCTGAGCGCCCTGGATCTTGATCGGCAGGGGCGCCTTCGGCTTGTCACCGTCGTTGCCGCTGTCCGTGGTGCGGGTGTTCCCGGTCTCGTTGGAACCGCCCTTGTCGTGCTGGAGGAGGGCGTCGGCGAGCTGCCAGCTGCCGAGGCCGAGGGCGGCGATGAGGAGCGCGGATACGGCCCACTTGAGCGCCTTGCCGGTGCGGCCCTGGAGCGGCGGGGGCGGGGGCTGGATGGGCTGGTTGACGGACGGACCGGGTCCCGCGGCCGGGCGGCCGTACGTCCCCTGCTGGTAGGTGGTGCGCTGGTACTCGGGCGGCGCGGTGAACGCGGGCTCCGGGGGACGGATGCGCGGCATTTCCCCGATGGCCTTGACCAGCTCGTCCGGGGTGGTGCAGGGCGGCTCCTGACGGGACGCGGTGGCCCCGTCGTTGACCAGCGCCCGCATGGCGAGTTCGGACAGGCCACGGTGGATGCCCGCCCGTACCTGGTCGGGGGCGATCAGACCGACGCCCTTGGGCAGGCCGTGCAGGCCGTACGCGTCGCTCTCGTACGGCCAGCGCTGGGTGAGCACCGCGTACAGCAGCGCTCCGATGGCCTCGGTGTCGGTGCGCTGAGGCTTCTCGGAGGTGATGCCGCGCAGCGCCGCGGCCACGGCGAGGCCGCGGATGCGGTACTGCCCGGTGGAGGTCCGCAGGACAGCGCTCGGGGTGAGGCGGAGGTGGGCGAGGCCCTCGCGATGGGCCGCCGCCATGGCCTGGGAGACCTGGGTGACCATCTGGTAGGCGTCGTGCGCCTCCAGCGGTCCGAGCGCCAGGAGGGCGGTGAGCTCGGTGGCGTCGGGCAGCCACTCGTGGACGACGTAGACGAGGTCGTTCTCCTCGACGGCGTCCAGGACCTGCACGAAGCGGGGGTCGCCGAGCAGTGCTGAGGAGCGGGCCGCGGCGAGGACGGAGCGGGCCCGCGCGTGGTCGGCGGGCAGCAGGTGGACGCCGACCGCACGGCGGAGCTTTTCGTCCACGGCACGCCAGCTGCTGAAACCGTCCAGACGGGTGACGCACTCCTCGAGGCGGTAGCGTCTGGCCAGCTTGTGTCCGCTGTGCAGTTCGGGCGTCGCGATGGACGGCTCGGAGGCCTTGCGCTCGCCGCCGCCGGTGCCGTTCGTGCTCTGCTCAGCCGTGTCTGCCGTGTCGATGGACTCCGTCACCCCGTCGGTCGTCGCCTTGTCCGCCTTGGCGGTCAGCGGTTTGTCGCCACTGTTGTCGGCTACGTCGACGGCAGCCGTGCTACGTTCCGCCACCGTCGCTCCTGCCTCCCCATCCGTTGCGTGCTGTAGGCCAGCCATGCAAAGTCATGCCAATTGTGCCCACAGTCCAGCACTATGCACGACACGCGGTGGCCGACGATGGTTGTGCGCCGGCCCCGGTCTCAGCGGCCGAGCCGCCCGCGCACCATTCCGACCATGGCGTTGAGCTCTTCGATGCGCATGCGCTTGGCCGCGACGAAGAAGACTCCCATCAGTACGCCGCCACCGGCGACCAGGGCCACGACCGATCCTCCCGCGCCCTCGCCCAGGAACTTCAGCAGGCCGAAGCCGACCGCGCCGCCCACCACCGCGGCCGGAACCGCGGCGAGGCACAGACGGGCGTACGTACGCAGGACGTGTGCGCCGTCCAGGTCGCCGCCCAGCCGGTTGCGGAGCCGGCGCCACGCCACTCCGACACCCACGGCGTAGGCAAGCCCGTACGCGGCGGCCATCCCGACGACCGCCCACCGGGCGGGCAGCACGACGTAGCAGGCGGCCGAGACCGCGGCGTTGACGGCTGCCACGATGACCGTGTTGTAGAACGGCGTGCGGGTGTCCTCGTACGCGTAGAACCCGCGCAGGACGACGTACTGCACCGAGTACGGGATCAGGCCGAGCGCGAACGCCATCAGGATGAAGCCCATGGACTGGGCGGCCTGGATGCCGCTCGACGCGTACAGCAGGGTGCACATGGGGACGCCGAGCGCCAGGAACGCGAACGCGACCGGCACGATGGCGACCGCCGAGTTGCGCAGGCCCTGGGAGATGTCGTCGCGGACCGCGCCCGGGTCGTTGTCGTGCGCGGCACGCGAGATCCGCGGGAGCAGCGCGGCCATGACCGAGACGGTGATGATGGCCTGCGGCATGCCCCAGATCAGCTGGGCGTTGGAGTAGGCGAGGAAGCCTGCGCCGTCACGCCCCGACTGCTTGCCCGCCGCGGTGGCGAGCCGGGTGACGACGATGACGCCGGCCTGGTTGGCGAGCACGAACATGACGGTCCACTTGGCGAGCTTGACCGTCTTGCCGAGCCCGTGGCCCTTCCAGTCGAAACGGGGCCGGAAGCGGAACCCGGTCTCGCGAAGGTAGGGGAGCATCGCCAGGGCCTGCACCACGAGACCGAGCAGGGTGCCGATGCCGAGCAGCCGGACGCCGTCGTGCGGGATGGTCTGGACGCCCATGCGGGACTCGGCGGAAGTGCCGTAGACCCAGATGAACAGACCGAACGTGCAGATCATCACGATGTTGTTGAGGACCGGGGTCCACATCATCGCGCCGAACTTGCCGCGGGCGTTCAGGATCTGCCCCATCACCACGTGCACGCCCATGAAGAAGATCGTGGGCAGGCAGTAGCGGGCGAACGTCACGGCGACGCTGTTGGCGGCCGCGTCGTTGCCGATGGTGGGCGACATCAGCTGGATCAGCAGCGGGGCCCCGATGACCGCCAGGGCGACGATGGTGCCGAGCGCCACCATGACGAGCGTCAGAAGGCGGTTGGCGTAGGCCTCACCGCCGTCCTCGTCGTCCTTCATGGAGCGCACCAGCTGGGGCACGAACACCGAGTTGAGGCCACCGCCGACGGTGAGGATGTAGATCATCGTCGGCAGGGTCAGGGCGATGGTGAACGTGTCGCCGAGCAGGGCGGCGCCCAGCGCCGCGGTGATCACCAGGCTGCGTACGAAGCCCGTGAGCCGTGACACCAGGGTGCCGGCCGCCATGACGGCGCTGGACTTCATCAGGCTGGAGGCACGGCCGCCCGACGCGCGGGGCGGCGCGGGTACCGGCTCGGGACCTGCGGGCGCCGTGGGCGGGCCCGCCTGCTGCTGGTCCCGGTAGAGATGGGCGAAGGCGTCCTGCTCGGGCAGCTCCTCACCCGCCTGCGTGACCAGGTCGTCGAGACCCACGAACTGGGTGGTCCGGGCGTCGTCGCCGTAAGGCAGATGGCGCGAGGGCCCCTCCGGCTCGGGTGGCGGCGTCTGCGCCCAGATGCGCGGGTCGGGCGCGTACTGCTGAGCGGTCGGCTGCTGATAGAGCGGCGGCTGCTCCGCATAGGTGCCCGGGGGCGGCGGCGGGTGCGCCGCACGATCGTAGAGCGCCTCGGTCACCGGGTCCTGGGCGGACAGATCCTGCGACCGGTACGGGTCGTAGGCGTAGGCGTCCTGGACGTACGGATCAGGCGCGGACTGCGGTGGCGGGACCTGGCCCTGCTGGGCGGGTGCCGGGGGCATGCCCCCGGAGGGCGCGGCACCACTGCCGGTGCCCTGCCCACGGTCACCGTCGTACGGCGCGTTCATGGTTACCCCACCTCATCGTCCCCGGCCGACGGCCACGACATAGCTCAATGGTCCACTTTCTCACCCGGGCCGGGTGAGGCCCCGCTTTCCGGACCGGTGTCCGGTGTCGGGTCACTCGGCTGCCCGGGATCGGCGTCCGCTGAACCGTTCGGCGTGCCGGGGCCGTCGTCGCCCTCGGGCTCCTCGCGCGCCGTGGAGCGCTTGCGGTGGGTGTACATCCTGATGCCGGCGAGCACCAGGAGCAGGACACCGCCGGCGATGACCAGCATCACCGTCGGAGTGATCTCGGAGACCTGGACGGTGAACTCCATCGGGTCACCGTACGGCGTGCCGTCCTCGGTGTAGAGCCGCGCGGTCACGGGGACGGGGCCGTTGGCGTTGGCGATGGCGGTGAACTTGACCGACTGGCTGCGGTCTCCGTCCACCTTCACCGGCTGTTCGCCGATCGCGGCGCCGTCCTCGCCCAGCTGGAGACGGGTGGGGCTCTTCGGCTGGATCCTCAGCACCAGGTGGCCGACGCCCTGCACCAGCTTGTTCTGCACGGTGACGGCGATGGTCGCGCTGCGGCCCGACATGGTCGCGGTCGATTTCTGGATCAGATGGACCTGGTTGGCGAGACCGTCCAGATAGAGCTGGACCCCGGACCGGTACTTCTGCGCGTTGTCCGCGTCGCCGCGCCAGGACGCCGACATCTCCCGGTTGATGGCGTTGCCGAACGGCGTCACCACGCGGTCGGGCGCGGCCAGGATCACCTTGAACCTCTCCAGGGTGCCCTGGGTGTCCTTCATGTCCTGGAAGGCGTCGGCCGGCAGTTCCTGGCGGCGCAGCGCATCGGGGTACGCGCTCGCGCCGGGCACCCTCGTGGTGGCCCCGGGGTCGGGCTTGGCCGTGGCCGCTGCGGACAGGTCGAGCGGCTGGGTCCAGCGCTGGGAATCGAGCGCGTGCAGCGCGGCGGCCATCGTCTGGGCCTGGCTGACGGACGGCATGCGCTGGGGGGCGACCACGATGCTGCGCTGCTTGTCGGGGTCCTGCTGCGTGATCGCGAGGGTCTGTGCGAGGAAGTCCTGCACGGAGAGGGTCGAGGCATCGGCCATGGACAGATCGCCCTGGAACGCCGTGGAGAGTCCGGCGTCGGCCACGATGGCGCCGGCGCCGCCGCCGATCGGTCTGACCGCTGTGGGCGCGTACGGCAGGGAGTCCCGCAGACTGTCGCTGCGTGCGATCACGTTGTGGGCGCCGGCCGATGTGGCCACGTCGACGATCGACGGGTCGACGGCGCCGTCCACGGGCCACGCGTAGTCGACCGACGGGGTCACGTGCAGGATCGTGTCGATGGTCTTCTGCGCGACCTCGGTGGCGCTCTGGAGGTGGCCGAGGGAGCCGGGAACGTCCCTGCCGTGGTGGGCGAGCGAGGCGAGATCGGGATCGGCGAAGGGCAGCGCGACGACCTTCTCGCCCTGGACGGCGGCCTCGAGAGCGCTCAGCCACGCCTTGGCCACGTCCTGGCCGGTCCCGTTGACCAGGTTGTCCCCGACCTTGATCTTGTAGTTGCGGGTCATCGCGTCGACGGTGGCCAGCAGGTCGGGGTCGATGACCCAGGTCACGGGCAGCTGCTTGCCGAGCGAGACCATCTGGTTGAGCCTGCCGCCGGGGCCGATGTCCCTCGCCAGGGAGTCGTCGGCGAAGACGGGCGTCTGCTGGGCGTCCGAACCCGTCTGGGCGGTGAGGTGGGTCGACGAGATCAGCGGCCACAGGAAAGTGAGCTGGCTCTTCTTGCCCTCGGTGGCCTCCGGCTGCCACGGCAGGAAGGTGCGCTGGATACCGAGCACCCGTTCGACCTGGCGGCCGGAGGTCTGGCCGGACACGGAGACACCGAGCGGGTAGACGCCGTCCTCGCCGAGGCCCAGCTTGGAGACCGGCACGGAGAGCGTGAAGTCCTGGCTGATCCCGGCGTCCAGCCTTGCGAACTTGGCCGTGGGGCCGTCACCGAGCTCCGCCGCGTCGACACCCGGCACGTAGCCCTTGTGGCCTGCCGTCTCGTCGATCGCGCTGCGCCCGGAGAGCTTGGACCCCACCCGGAGCCCCACATGGGCGCCGGTGACGGCCTGCTTGCCCGTGTTGGTCACCGTTCCGGAGATCGTCAGCGTGTCGCTCTTGACGGGGGCCTGTGGGGTCATCGAGTCGAGCGACACTTGCACACCCTGCCCCGCAGCGGGCTCTCCGGCCGCGTGCGCCGGCGAGACGGCCGTGGCGGACAGCAGGCCGGCGAGCAGCGGGGCGCCGACGAGCAGCGCCGCCGTGCGGCGCAGCCACCGGCGGGCAGGAGAGGGGGACATCCCCTGGGAAACTGCCGCCTCGGCCACGCGCTCGCCCGTCCCTCGATGTCGTCGCTTTCGGTTGCTGCGTCCACGCATGGTAACGATGCGGACTGTGGCGAAGTGCCGCGGTCTGCTCCACATGATCGGAAGAGTGCCGTACCGACGGGCGGGCACGACTACCGGGGTCCGTCCCCCGTGTGCTCACCGGGCCCCCGATAAAGGGGGACGACCCGGTCGGCCGGGCCACGTACCCTTTTCTGTTGTGCCGAACGCCAACGAAGACAATCCCAGTGCACTGAGCCAGGTGCAGCGCCGCGCGGTGAGCGAACTGCTTCGAGTCTCCCCAGTCGCGGACGATCTCGCCGTCCGATTCGAGGAGGCGGGCTTCTCGCTCGCCCTGGTCGGCGGCTCGGTCCGGGACGCGCTGCTCGGGCGGCTCGGCAACGACCTGGACTTCACCACCGATGCCCGCCCCGAGGACGTACTGAAGATCGTGCGGCCCTGGGCGGACGCGGTCTGGGAGGTCGGGATCGCCTTCGGCACGGTCGGCTGCCAGAAGGACGGCTATCTCATCGAGGTGACGACGTACCGCTCCGAGGCGTACGACCGGACCTCGCGCAAGCCCGAGGTGTCCTACGGCGACTCCATCGAGCAGGACCTGGTGCGCCGTGACTTCACCGTCAACGCCATGGCGGTGGCGCTGCCGCAGAAGGAGTTCGTCGACCCGTACGGCGGTCTCGAAGACCTGGCCGCGCGGGTCCTGCGCACGCCTGGGACGCCCGAGGAGTCCTTCTCCGACGACCCGCTCCGGATGATGCGCGCGGCGCGTTTCGCCGCCCAGCTGGACTTCGAGGTGGCTCCCGAGGTCGTCGCGGCCATGACGGACATGTCGGGACGCATCGAGATCGTCTCCGCGGAGCGGGTGCGGGACGAGCTGAACAAACTGCTGCTCGCGGCGCACCCGAAGAAGGGGCTGCGGCTCCTCGTCGACACCGGGCTCGCCGACCACGTCCTGCCGGAGCTGCCGGCCCTCCGGCTGGAGAGTGACGAACACCACCGGCACAAGGACGTCTACGAGCACTCGCTGATCGTCCTCGACCAGGCGATCGACCTGGAGCAGGACGGCCCGGATCTGGTGCTGCGGCTGGCCGCGCTGCTGCACGACATCGGCAAGCCGAGGACGCGGCGGTTCGAGTCGGACGGCCGGGTCTCCTTCCACCACCACGAGGTGGTCGGCGCGAAGATGACCAAGAAGCGGATGAGCGCGCTGAAGTACTCGAACGACATGGTCAAGGACGTGTCACAGCTCGTGGAGCTGCATCTGCGCTTCCACGGCTACGGCACGGGCGAGTGGACCGACTCCGCGGTGCGGCGGTACGTGCGCGACGCGGGACCGCTCCTCGACCGGCTGCACAAGCTCACCCGCTCGGACTGCACCACACGTAACAAGCGCAAGGCGAATGCGCTGTCACGGGCCTACGACGGCCTTGAGGACCGGATCGCGGAGCTTCAGCAGCAGGAGGAGCTGGATTCGATCCGACCCGATCTGGACGGCAACCAGATCATGGAGATCCTGGGCGTCGGGCCGGGCCCCGCGATCGGGCAGGCCTACAAGCACCTGCTGGAACTGCGTCTGGAGAACGGCCCCATGGAGCACGACGCGGCGGTCGCGGCACTGAAGGAGTGGTGGGCGGCGCAGGACTGAGGCCGTGTTTCACGTGAAACGGTGTTTCACGTGAAACACGACGGCCCCGGGGCCATGACGGAGGGCGGTGTTTCACGTGAAACACCGCCCTCCGTCCACTCCTGGCTGGATCGCCGCCCGCGCCTCAAGGCACGCGCGCGAGCGAAAAGCGGCTCATGAGTACGGCCACCCCCGCATAGATGAGGGACACCGTGAGGACGAGGGACGCCGAGCGGCCGTCCGCGGGGAGCATCAGAGCGGCGACCGCGGCCGCACCGACGAACGCGATGTTGAACAGCACGTCGTAGAGCGAGAAGATCCGGCCCCGGAACGCGTCGTCCACCGTCGACTGGATCACCGTGTCCGTGGTGATCTTCGCGCCCTGCGTGACGAGGCCCAGGACGAAGGCTGCGGCGATCATGGGGGCAGGGGAGAACGGCAGGCCGAGTGCCGGTTCGAGTACCGCGGCGGCCGCGGCGCACACCAAGATCCACTGGTACTGGCCGAGCCGGGTCACCGCCCACGGGGTGACCAGGGCCGCTACGAAGAAGCCCGATCCCGAGACGCCCACGGCGAGCCCGAGCAGGGCGAGCCCATCGGTCCCCCCGCCCGGCCCCTTGGCCCAGGCGTACCGGCAGAGCATCAGCAGCATCACCGTCAGCGCGCCGTAGCAGAACCGCATCAGCGTCATCGCGGTGAGAACCCGCGCGGCGGACCTGCGCTCGTTCAGGTGCCGCACGCCGTCGGTGAGTCCGCGTGCCGTGGAGCGGAGCACGGCCGCGAGGCCCGGCCGGACCGTCGTGGGGTCGGGTCCGAGCAGCCCGGCCGGCAGGCGCAGGGAGGCCAGGGACGCGCAGAGATAGAGGACCGCGCCCAGGAGGACGGTCGCGGCATCCGCGTCGATCACGAGACGCAGGGCGAAGGCCAGCCCGCCACCCGCCGTGGCGGCCAGCGTTCCTGCGGTCGGGGAGAGAGAGTTGGCCATCACGAGCCGCTCGTCGTCGACCACCCGGGGCAAGGACGCCGAGAGGCCGGCGAGGACGAAGCGGTTGACGGCCGTCACGGCGAGCGCGGAGGCGTAGAAGAGCCAGTCGGGAACGTGCCCGAGGACGAGCAGTGCCGTGCAACCTGCCAGAGCGGTGCGCAGCAGGTTCCCGTAGAGGAAGACCTGCCGTCGGCGCCAGCGGTCGAGCAGGACGCCCGCGAAGGGCCCGACGAGTGAGTACGGAAGAAGCAGAACCGCCATGGCGGAGGCGATCGCGCCGGGCGAGGCCTGTTTCTCGGGGGAGAAGACGACGTACGTGGCGAGGGCTACCTGGTAGACGCCGTCCGCTGCCTGGGACAGCAGCCGCACCGCCAGCAGGTGCCGGAAGTGCTTCAGGCGCAGGAGCACGCGTAGATCACGTACGACGGGCATGGAAGCAAGCGTCACATACCCGAAGGGTCCCTGTGCGCACCTGGCGCACAGGGACCCTTCGGCAGTCCTCAGAAGCGCGAGCTCTAGCGCTCGACCTCGCCCTTGATGAACTTCTCGACGTTGGCGTAGGCCTCGTCGTCGAAGTACTGCACCGGCGGGGACTTCATGAAGTAGCTCGACGCCGACAGGATCGGGCCGCCGATACCGCGGTCCTTGGCGATCTTCGCGGCACGCAGGGCGTCGATGATGACACCCGCGGAGTTCGGGGAGTCCCAGACCTCGAGCTTGTACTCGAGGTTCAGCGGAACGTCGCCGAAGGCGCGGCCCTCGAGGCGCACGTACGCCCACTTGCGGTCGTCCAGCCATGCCACGTAGTCCGACGGGCCGATGTGGACGTTCTTCTCGCCCAGGTCGCGGTCGGGGATCTGCGAGGTGACGGCCTGGGTCTTGGAGATCTTCTTGGACTCCAGGCGGTCGCGCTCCAGCATGTTCTTGAAGTCCATGTTGCCGCCGACGTTGAGCTGCATGGTGCGCTCAAGACGGACACCGCGGTCCTCGAACAGCTTGGCCATCACGCGGTGCGTGATGGTGGCGCCGACCTGCGACTTGATGTCGTCGCCGACGATCGGGACGCCCGCCTCGGTGAACTTGTCCGCCCACTCCTTGGTGCCGGCGATGAAGACCGGGAGAGCGTTGACGAACGCGACCTTGGCGTCGATGGCGCACTGCGCGTAGAACTTCGCAGCGTCCTCGGAGCCGACCGGCAGGTAGCAGACGAGAACGTCGACCTGCTTGTCCTTGAGGATCTGGACCACATCGACGGGGGCCTCGGGGGACTCCTCGATGGTCATGCGGTAGTACTTGCCGAGACCGTCCAGGGTGTGGCCGCGCTGGACCGTGACGCCCTTGTTCGGGACGTCGCAGATCTTGATGGTGTTGTTCTCGCTGGCGCCGATGGCGTCCGAGAGGTCGAGGCCGACCTTCTTGGCGTCGACGTCGAACGCGGCGACGAACTCCACGTCACCGACGTGGTACTCGCCGAACTGGACGTGCATGAGACCCGGGACCTTGGCGGCCGGATCGGCGTCCTTGTAGTACTCGACGCCCTGCACCAGCGAGGCGGCGCAGTTGCCCACGCCGACGATGGCTACGCGAACCGAACCCATTCCGGTTGCTCCCTGTTCGATCTTTTCGAAGTCCTGCGTGCGCAGGGCCTTCAGTTGGCGGTGTCCTCGGACGGATCCGGCCGGGTGCTGTCCCGGTGCCGGGGCAGGCCGCCCGTCTCTCCTGATGTGTGGTCCTGCTGAGCGGAGCCGGTGGCGGGGCCGGATCGCTGATCCCGTCCCGCCCGCTCGCTCTCGATGAGCTCGTTCAGCCAGCGCACTTCGCGCTCCACGGACTCCATGCCGTGGCGCTGCAGCTCAAGCGTGTAGTCGTCCAGGCGCTCGCGCGTACGGGCCAGGGAGGCGCGCATCTTCTCGAGACGCTCCTCCAGCCGGCTACGGCGCCCTTCCAGCACGCGCATCCGCACCTCTCGCTCCGTCTGGCCGAAGAAGGCGAAACGGGCGGCGAAGTGCTCGTCCTCCCAGGTGTCGGGGCCGGTGTGGGAGAGCAGCTCCTCGAAGTGCTCCTTACCTTCCGCCGTCAACCGGTAGACGATCTTGGCGCGGCGCCCTGCGAGTGAAGCGGCGAGCGCTTCCTCGGGCGCGCTGCCCGGCTCCTCGATCAACCAGCCATTGGTGACCAGCGTCTTGAGGCAGGGGTAGAGGGTCCCGTAACTGAAGGCCCGGAAGATCCCCAGCGAGGTGTTGAGCCGCTTGCGCAGCTCGTAACCGTGCATCGGGGCCTCGCGGAGCAGGCCGAGTACGGCGAATTCGAGGATGCCGGAGCGCCTGCTCATCCTTCGCCTCCTCGGCTGTCGGGGACCTTTATGCCGTGCTGATGTATCGACTCGATACATCAGCACGATAGGGCGGTGCGGCGGTTGCGGCAAGGGGGGCCATGGTGAACGGCGTCACATCCTGGATTCACAGGCAGCAAGTTGCCTGATTTGGGGTGAACTTCGGCCCTAAGGAGGTTTTGACCGTGCGTAGTCTGTGCGCCATGCAGATCACTGTGTGCCGAGTGACGTCAGGGGGCGTCGGCGTGTTCAGCGTCATCGGCACACGGGCTGCAGCGCGGCGTCGTCCCTCGCGGGGCGGCCGGGCGCACCGGGGGGACAGGAACTCAGCTGCCGTTTCCAGGCGCTCTCGCCTGCCCGAGGAGTAGTCGTTCGATGAGCGAGCACCGTCGCAAACCGCCGCAGCCTCAAGGCGGTGGGCGTGCCGCGGCCCGGCGCGCCGCGCAGCAGCCCTCCGGCCGCAGGGGGGCCAGGCCGGCGGCCGGTTCCCCGGGCCCATCGGCCCACTCACTGTCCGGATCGTACGGGTCGACGTCCACCCCTCGTGAAGAGGAGGAGCCGGCCTACAGCGGCCGGGCCGAGGCCCGCAGGGCCCAGCGGGGCGGCGGCCGCCGACGGGCCCCGGACGTGGCAGGCCCTCCCCGAGGCCCGGGACGCCGGACGGCCTCTCCCGGCCGGCCGGGAAAGAAGCGGTTCGTCGACTACCCGCGCTTCGGCAGGCAGGGGTGGCGCCGCTGGGTGCCCTCCTGGAAGCTCGTCAGCGCCTGCTGCCTGGGCTGCTTCGGCCTGCTGATCGCCTTCGTCGGGGCGGCCTACTACATGGTGGCCATCCCCGACGTCGCTCAGGCGGCGAAGGCACAGAACAACGTCTACTACTGGGCCGACGGGTCGCAGATGGTCGCCACCGGCGGCGAGGTCAACCGCCAGATCATCCCGTACGAGCAGATCCCGTCGGCGATGCGGTACGCCGTCATCTCCGCGGAGAACAAGACCTTCGAGACGGACAGCGGTGTCGACCCCCAGGGCATCGCCCGCGCCCTGCTGAACATGGCCAAGGGCGGCCAGACGCAGGGCGGTTCGACCATCACGCAGCAGTACGTGAAGAACGCCCAGCTCAACGACCAGTCGCAGACCATCACCCGCAAGTTCAAAGAGCTCTTCATCTCCATCAAGGTCGGTGCGACCAAGCAGAAGAGCGAAATCATGGCCGGGTATCTGAACACCGCCTACTACGGGCGTGGTGCCTACGGTCTGCAGGCCGCGGCCCGCACGTACTACGGCAAGGACGCCAAGAACCTCGACCCGAGCCAGTGCGCCTTCCTCGCCTCGCTCCTCAAGGGCGCGACCTACTTCGACCCGGCCGGCGCCCCCGAGATCGACCCGGCGGCCACCGCGGAGCAGAACACCAAGAACGCCACCGAGCGCTGGACCTGGATCCTCGACCAAGAGGTCAAGGACAAGCACATGACCCAGGCCGAACGCGACAAGTACCGCCTCTTCCCGATGCCCGACAAGCCGAAGAAGGGCGCCAACCTGAGCGGGCAGATCGGCTATCTGGTCTCCCTCGCCCAGGCGTCCGCGAAGAACAGCAACCCGGACATGAACCTGGCCCAGGGCGGCTACCAGATCTACACGACCTTCGACAAGAAGAAGGTCCAGGAGATGGAGGGCGTGGTCAAGAAGGTCCGGGACAAGAACATCGACCCCAAGAAGCGGCCGGACGTGGACACGTTCGTCCAGTTCGGCGCCGCTTCGGTTGAGGTGAAGACCGGGGCGATCGTGGCCATCTACGGCGGTGACGACGCGACCAAGCACTTCACCAACAACGCCGACGAAACCGGCGCCCAGGTCGGCTCGACCTTCAAGCCGTTCGTCCTGGCGGCCGGCATGGAGTACGGAAAGCGCGATCCGAACAAGCCCGCCTCACAGAGCGACTCGTCCCGGACGCCCGTCTCGCCGGACAGCATCTACAGCGGCAAGAACAAGCTGAAGATCAAGAACTATGACGGGACCGTCTGGAAGGACGAGAACGGCAACGAATGGCTGCAGACCAACGACGGTAACGAGTCGTACAACCCGCCGAGCTACGCCATCGACCTGCGCTACGCGATGCAGGAATCGGTGAACACCCCGTATGTCCAGCTCGGTATGGATGTCGGCACCGACAAGGTCAAGCAGGCCGCCATGGCGGCGGGGCTGCGTGACAGCAAGACCAGCATGGCCTCCTCCAGCGTGCCGTCGTTCTCGATCGGCACGTCGTCGCCCAGTGCGATCCGCATGGCCGGCGCGTACGCCACCTTCGCCGCCAGCGGTACCCAGCGCGACCCGTTCTCCGTGACCAAGGTGCTGAAGAACGGGAACGTCATCTACAAGCACGAGGACCAGGCGAAGAGCGCCTTCCCGGCCGCCGTGGCCAACAACGTCACGGATGTCCTGAAGACCGTGGTCGACAAGGGAACGGGAACCAACGCCAAGCTCAGCGGGCGCCAGGTGGCGGGCAAGACCGGTACCACCGACGGCAACCGGTCGGCGTGGTTCGTCGGCTACACCCCGCAGTACTCGACCGCCGTCGGCATGTACCGCCTCGACGACAACGAGACCAGCAAGAAGCGCGAGTTCCTGAAGATGTTCGGGACGGGCGGCCAGGAGAAGATCCATGGCGCGTCCTTCCCGTCGACCATCTGGCACGACTACATGCAACAAGCCCTCGGCGGCTCCCCCGCCGTCCCCTTCCCGGCCCCCGAGAAGATCGGCGACAAGGTCTACGGCGGCGGCATGTCGCCCAGCCCCACCCCGGTAGCGACCCCGAGCACCCCGCCCTCGCCGTCCCCGTCCATCAAGCCGTCCCACACCCCGCCGTCGATGTCCCCCTCCCCGAGCCCCAGCAGCTCGTGCAGTCGGTGGGACTGGACCTGTAGCGACCCCACGGGCGGTGCCGATACGGGCCCGACGAATGGTGGGACGAACGGAGGGCCGACCCCCAGTCCGACGCCCAGCAGAACCAAGCCCGGTGGCGGGCCCGGCGGAGCCGGACCCGGCGGCTGGTTCGGAGGAACCAACGGCGGGTAGGCCGGCCGGCTGAGGAACGGGGGGTGGTGTTTCACGTGAAACACCACCCCCCGTTTCACGTGAAACGCCGGCCGTGTTTCACGTGAAACACGGCCGCTCCCCGTATCCACAGCGGTGTACGGCAGGATGTCGGGCATGACGAGCGAGACGAGCCCCCGTGCGTACGAGGACCGGCGCGGAGACTCCGCCGAACCCGTCGTGCATCCCACGGAACAGGACGAGGTCGCGGCCGCGGGCAGTCAGCTGATCGGTGGCCCGCTCGGCCGATGGGCCAGGCCCGGCCGCCATTGGCTCACCCCCGTGAGAGTCGTGGTGCTCGTCGCGATCGGGATGTTCGCCCTCGGGATGGCACAGAAACTGCCCTGCTACGACTGGGCCTGGTTCCGGGGCGCCAATTCGCAGTACACGCACGCCTGCTATTCGGACATCCCGCACCTGTACTCGCTTCGCGGGTTCGCCGACAACCTGGTGCCGTACTTCGACCGGCTCAACGGCGACATGAACTACCTCGAGTACCCGGTGCTGACGGGCCTGTTCATGGAGGTCGCCTCCTGGCTGACGCCGGGCAGCGGCGACATGCAGCATCGCGAGCAGATGTACTGGATGGCCAACGCGGGGATGCTGATGGTCTGCACGGCCGTCATCGCCGTCTGTGTCGCCCGCACCCACCGCCGTCGCCCCTGGGACGCCCTCCTGGTCGCCCTGGCCCCCGCGTTCGCGCTCACGGCCACCATCAACTGGGACCTCTTCGCCGTCGCGCTCACCGCGGCCGCCCTGCTGATGTGGTCGCGCAGCCGGCCGCTCGCGTTCGGCATCCTGATCGGCCTGGCGACCGCCGCGAAGCTCTACCCCGTGCTGATCCTTGGGCCGCTGCTCGTCCTGTGCTGGCGCGCCGGGAAATGGCGCGAGTTCGGGGCCGCGGCGTTGGGCGCCGGAGGTGCCTGGCTGGTCGTGAACCTGCCGGTGATGATGCTCGCGCCCGAGGGGTGGAAGAAGTTCTACACCTTCAGCCAGGAGCGGTCCGTCGACTTCGGGTCGTTCTGGCTGATCATTTCGCAGCGTACGGGCAAGGGTCTGGACACCGACATGGTGAACACCCTGGCCATGCTCCTCATGGTGCTCGCCTGCGCCGGAATCACGGTGCTCACGCTCACCGCGCCGCGCCGGCCGCGCCTCGCACAGCTCGCCTTCCTGGTCGTCGCCGCGTTCATCCTCACCAACAAGGTCTACTCGCCCCAGTACGTTCTGTGGCTGATCCCGCTGGCCGCGCTCGCCAGGCCGCGCTGGCGGGACTTCCTCATCTGGCAGGCCGGCG
Organism: Streptomyces sp. NBC_00442; assembly: GCF_036014195.1. Classification (NCBI taxonomy): domain Bacteria; kingdom Bacillati; phylum Actinomycetota; class Actinomycetes; order Kitasatosporales; family Streptomycetaceae; genus Streptomyces; species Streptomyces sp. NBC_00442. Next base: position 3,690,403 of record NZ_CP107918.1, on the reverse strand, counting down.
AAGTCATGTACTTCCTGGGGATCTGGCTGTATCTCGCGTACACGATGAGCGGCGAGAAGCACCAGGGACTGCCGCCCGAGGGCTACCAACTTGCCATCGCGGTACACCTGTTGACCACGCTGTATCTGTGCGCCGTGGTGGTGCGCGACATCCTGATGCCGGACCGGGACGTCGTGCGCCGCGACGGCTCGGACGATCCGTCCGGTGGCGTACTCGACCGGGCCGAGGACGTCTTCGTGGTGGGCCACGCGGCGCATCCCCCGCGCCACGCGGCCATGCTCGACGAAGGCCCCCGGGTCGAATGGGGAACGCGAACCCCCGCCTCCTAGACGGTCGTTGGACGGACTCGGGCCCCTGACCGACGGCGGCTGTCGTCGGTCAGGGGCCCGAAGTTCGAAAGGCGGGCGAGCTGTCCCGCCTAGCGCTCGATGAGGCGGTCGAACTGCGTGGTCGTGTGGCGCAGGTGAGCCACCAACTCGTCGCCCACGTGAGGCTCCTGCGCATCCGACGGCACGAACAGGATGGACACCTGCATGTGCGGCGGCTCCGCGAACCAACGCTGCTTGCCCGCCCAGACGAAGGGCGACAGATTGCGGTTGACGGTGGCGAGGCCGGCCCGTGCGACGCCCTTGGCCCGCGGCATCACACCGTGCAGGGCCTTCGGGGCCTCAAGGCCCACGCCGTGAGAGGTGCCGCCCGCGACCACGACGAGCCAGCCGTCCGAAGCGACCTTCTGCTGGCGGTAGCCGAACCGGTCGCCCTTGGTGACCCGGGTGACATCGAGGACGGAGCCCCGGTACTCGGTCGCCTCGTGGTCGCCGAGCCACAGCCGCGTGCCGATGCGGGCGCGGAACCGGGTCTGCGGGAACTGCTGCTGCAGCCGGGCCTGCTCCTCGGCCCGCAGATGGCTGACGAACATGGTGTGCAGCGGAAGACGGGCCGCGCGCAGCCGATCCATCCACGCGATGACCTCCTCGACGGCGTCCGAGCCGTCGGTCCGGTCGAGCGGGAGGTGCAGCGCGAAGCCTTCGAGCCGTACGTCTTCGATGGCGGAGCGGAGCATGCCGAGCTCCTCCTCCTTCACGCCGTGGCGCTTCATCGAGCTCATGCACTCGATGACCACGCGGGCGCCCACCAGGGCGTGGACCCCGTCCACCGACGAGACCGAGCGGATGACCCGGTCGGGCAGCGGCACCGGCTCCTCGCCGCGCCGGAACGGCGTCAGGACGAGCAGATCGCCGCTGAACCAGTCCTTGATCTTGGCGGCTTCGTACGTCGTGCCGACCGCCAGGATGTCCGAGCCGGAGCGTGACACCTCGTCCGCGAGCCGCTCATGGCCGAAGCCGTAGCCATTGCCCTTGCAGACCGGGACGATGCCCGGGAACTGGTCGATCACGGACTTCTGGTGCGCCCGCCAGCGAGCGGAGTCGACATAGAGGGTGAGCGCCATGGCCGTCCGGACCTTTCTGATGGCTGCGATGTGTCGCAGGTACGAGGAACGAGGTTACGCAACCGGTCAGCGGCGCGACATATACATGTCCAGCGCCTTGTGGAGCAGCTTGTTGAGCGGGAAGTCCCACTCGCCGAGGTACTCGGCCGCCTCACCACCAGTGCCCACCTTGAACTGGATCAGACCGAAGAGGTGGTCGGTCTCGTCCAGGGAGTCGGAAATGCCGCGCAGATCGTAGACGGTCGCGCCCATCGCGTAGGCGTCACGGAGCATGCGCCACTGCATCGCGTTGGAGGGGCGCACCTCGCGGCCGATGTTGTCGGAGGCGCCGTAGGAGTACCAGACGTGCCCACCGACGACGAGCATCGTCGCGGCGGAGAGGTTCACTCCGTTGTGGCGCGCGAAGTAGAGCCGCATCCGGTTGGGGTCCTCGGAGTTGAGGACCGTCCACATGCGCTGGAAGTACGACAGGGGGCGCGGCCGGAAGTGGTCGCGCACCGCGGTGATCTCGTACAGGCGCTGCCACTCGGCGAGGTCTTCGTAGCCGCCCTGCACGACCTCGACGCCGGCCTTCTCGGCCTTCTTGATGTTGCGGCGCCACAGCTGGTTGAAGCCCTTGAGGACGTCGTCGAGGGAGCGGTTGGCCAGCGGCACCTGGAAGACGTAGCGCGGCTGGACGTCGCCGAATCCGGCACCGCCGTCCTCGCCCTGCTGCCAGCCCATCTTGCGCAGCCGGTCGGCGACTTCGAAGGCGCGCGCCTCGATGTGGGTGGCCTCGACGTCGCGCAGACGCTTCACATCGGGGTCCTGGATACCGGACTTGATGGCCGCGGAGTCCCAGCGGCGGATGACGACCGGCGGGCCCATCTTCACCGAGAACGCGCCCTGCTGCTTGAGGTGGGCGAGCATCGGCTTCAGCCACTCGTCCAGGTTGGGCGCGTACCAGTTGATGACCGGGCCCTCGGGCAGATACGCCAAGTAGCGCTTGACCTTGGGGAGCTGACGGTAGAGGACGAGGCCGGCGCCCACGAGCTGGCCGCTCTTGTCGAACCAGCCGAGGCTCTCCGAGCGCCACTCCGTCTTGACGTCAGCCCACGCCGGGACCTGGCAGTGGCTCGCCGCGGGCAGGCTCTGGATGTACGCCAGATGCTGCTCACGGCTGATGGTCCTCAGGGTCAGGCTCATGCGGGGCGCTCCTCGGCAGGTGTGTCCCCATGGGGTCAGGGGCTCCGGCTCTCGTGCCGAAGCCTACTGGGCCACAGGAGCGCCCTGGATGGCCGCACGGCACAGCGCCGTACGGCCATCCGTGGTGTTTGGCCGCCGTGTGGCCGTCAGCCGACGACGCCGCCGAAGAGCCCGCCGTGGGCCATGCCGAGAAAGAAGCCGACGGCCGAGGCTCCGAGGCCGAGGATCAACAGGAACCGCTCGCGTGTCGTCACCGAGATGAACTGGCCGTACGCGCCCGTGATGATCCCGGCCAGACCGGCCCACGAGCTGACCAGGTGGAGGTTGTAGAACCACGCCGTGGTGAAGGCCAGCACGCCCAGGACGACCGTGACGGCCATCAGCGTGTCCTGGAGCGGATGGGGCTTGCCGTCGGTGGCGAAGAGGGAAACAGGGGAATTCGGTCGCACTGCTTGTGCCATGAGGCACCTCCTGGCGAAAGGCGGCGACGAGTGACGCCGCACACACCCGATGTGTACAGATTGCGTCCCCTGCCCACAGGATTTCAACCGGAAGCAGGTCACCGGGTACTCTGGACGGTCTGCACCGGTGTCAGCCGTGCCCGCATGCCGTCCCGCTCCTCGCGGAGGGGGGTTGTCAGTGGGGGCGGATACCGTTGCTAACGCATCACGACCCTCCTGCCACGGAACGACCGTGGCCGCTGAGTCCAAAGGAGGTGGGTTCCACATGCGTCACTACGAGGTGATGGTCATCCTCGACCCCGATCTGGAGGAGCGCGCTGTCTCTCCCCTGATCGAGAACTTCCTCTCCGTCGTCCGCGAGGGCAACGGAAAGGTTGAGAAGGTCGACACCTGGGGCCGTCGTCGTCTCTCCTACGAGATCAAGAAGAAGCCCGAGGGCATCTACACGGTCATCGACCTTCAGGCCGAGCCTGCGGTCGTCAAGGAGCTCGACCGTCAGATGAACCTGAACGAGTCGGTCCTCCGGACCAAGATCCTCCGCCCCGAGACCCACTGAGCTTCCGCTCAGAGGTAATCGGGTCCGAGTAGCAACACAGCAGCCAGCAGCAATCCCCGCCGAGAGGTTCACCCATGGCAGGCGAGACCGTCATCACGGTCGTCGGCAATCTCGTCGACGACCCCGAGCTGCGCTTCACCCCCTCCGGTGCGGCCGTCGCGAAGTTCCGTGTCGCGTCCACTCCCCGCACCTTCGACCGTCAGACCAATGAGTGGAAGGACGGCGAGAGCCTGTTCCTGACCTGCTCGGTCTGGCGTCAGGCGGCGGAGAACGTCGCGGAGTCGCTTCAGCGAGGCATGCGCGTAGTCGTGCAGGGCCGGCTGAGGCAGCGGTCCTACGAGGACCGCGAGGGTGTCAAGCGCACGGTCTACGAGCTGGACGTCGAGGAAGTCGGCCCCAGCCTCAAGAGCGCCACGGCCAAGGTCACCAAGACCACTGGTCGCGGCGGCCAGGGTGGATACGGCGGCGGCGGTCAGCAGCAGGGCGGCGGCAGCTGGGGCGGAGCCCCCAGCGGTGGCCAGCAGGCCGGCGGCGGCGCTCCCGCCGACGACCCGTGGGCCTCCAGCGCGCCGGCCGGCGGCGGACAGCCGCAGCAGGGTGGCAGCGGCGGCGGTGGCTGGGGCGGAAGCTCCGGCGGCGGCTACTCGGACGAGCCGCCCTTCTAGGGCAGCTCGTACCCCCACTTCTTGATCACACAGGAGAAACACCATGGCGAAGCCGCCTGTGCGCAAGCCTAAGAAGAAGGTCTGCGCTTTCTGCAAGGACAAGACCGTCTACGTGGACTACAAGGACACGAACATGCTGCGGAAGTTCATTTCCGACCGCGGCAAGATCCGTGCCCGCCGCGTGACCGGCAACTGCACGCAGCACCAGCGTGACGTCGCCACGGCCGTCAAGAACAGCCGTGAGATGGCGCTGCTGCCCTACACGTCCACCGCGCGATAAGGGAAGGGTGACCGAAAAATGAAGATCATCCTCACCCACGAGGTCTCTGGCCTCGGCACGGCCGGCGACGTCGTTGACGTCAAGGACGGCTACGCTCGCAACTACTTGGTCCCGCGTGGTTTCGCGATCCGCTGGACCAAGGGTGGCGAGAAGGATGTCGCGCAGATCCGTCGTGCGCGCAAGATCCACGAGATCGCGACCATCGAGCAGGCCAATGAGGTCAAGGCCCGTCTCGAAGGCGTGAAGGTGCGTCTGGCTGTTCGCTCCGGCGACGCCGGCCGTCTCTTCGGCTCCGTCACCCAGGCTGACGTCGCTTCGGCGATCAAGGCCGCGGGTGGCCCGGACGTGGACAAGCGCCGCGTCGAGCTCGGTGCGCCGATCAAGACCCTTGGTGCCCACCAGGTGTCCGTGCGTCTGCACGCCGACGTTGTCGCGAAGCTTGGCGTCGAGGTCATCGCCGCCTAAGCACAGCACAGCACAGCAGAACGGGCCGTACCCCTTGGGTGCGGCCCGTTCTCTGTTTCACGTGAAACAGAGAAGTGACGGCCTGAGGCGGCACCAGCCCGCGCGGGCGAAGCGTTGTTCCACGTGAAACATCGTGCGGGGGCGCTTCCTCCGCTCGCGCCGAGTCGCGGTCAGCGCGCCGCGCCGGTGACCAACCAGCGACCGGAGCGAGCGCGCCAGGCAAGGGTCAGCATCCGGACCACCATCATCAGGCCCATCGCCCACCACAGGGCGGTGAGTCCGCCGCCCAGCGTCGGTACGAGCAGGGCGACCGGGGCGAAGGCGGCCAGGGTCACCAGCATGGCCCAGGCCAGATACGGGCCATCGCCCGCGCCCATCAGGACGCCGTCGAGCACGAAGACGACGCCGGCCACCGGCTGGATGACGGCGACCACCAAGAGAGCGGGAAGCAGGGTGTCCTGGACGGTGTGGTCGCTGGTGAAGAGCGGGATGAACAGGGGCCGGGCGGCCACTACGAGCAGACCGAGCAGCACCCCGAAGGCGATTCCCCACTCGACCATACGGCGACAGGCCTGGCGGGCGCCCTTGACGTCATCCGCCCCCAGACAGCGGCCGATGATCGCCTGCCCGGCGATGGCGATCGCGTCGAGGGCGAAGGCCATCAGGCTCCAGAGGGACAGGATGATCTGGTGAGCGGCGATGTCGACGTCGCCCAAGTGGGCGGCGACGGCGGTGGCGATCATCAGGACGGCCCGCAGCGAGAGCGTGCGGACCAGCAGTGGCACACCTGCCTGCGCGCTGTTCTTGATGCCCGCGGAGTCCGGGCGGAGGGAGGCCCCGTGCCGCCGCGCTCCGCGCACGACCACGGTGAGGTAGACGGCGGCCATGCCGAACTGGGCGATGACCGTGCCCCATGCCGACCCGGCGATACCGAGACCCGCTCCATAGACGAGCCCCAGGTTGAGCCCGCCATTGACGGCGAAGCCGCCGATGGCGACGTACAGCGGTGTCCTGGTGTTCTGCAGGCCGCGCAGGACGCCCGTCGAAGCGAGCACGACGAGCATGGCGGGGATGCCAAGGGCGGATATGCGGAGGTAGGTGACGGCATAGGGGGCCGCGGTGTCCGAAGCCCCGAAGAGGCCGACCAGCCAGGGAGCGGTGGGAAGGACCGTGGCGACGACCGCGGCGCCCAGGAGCAGGGCGAGCCAGATGCCGTCCATTCCCTGGCGTATCGCGGACCGCAGGTCGCCGGCGCCGACGCGTCGTGAGACGGCGGCGGTGGTGGCGTAGGCGAGGAAGATGAAGACGCTCACGGCGGTGGTGAGCAGGGGTGCGGCAATACCCAAACCGGCCAGTTGCGGAGTGCCGAGGTGGCCCACGATCGCGCTGTCGGCCATCACGAAGAGCGGCTCGGCCACGAGGGCGCCGAAGGCGGGAACGGCAAGGGCCACGATCTCGCGGTCGTGTCGTCGTCGGGAGGCGCGCCGGTCGTTCTCCGGTGCCGCGGGGGCCTGAGTCATGGGGTCAATCTAATCTTCCACAGGTAATAGACGCAATGCTTCTATGGTCCTTACTTTTAGGTCCTTTCCCGGTTCGTGCACAGGGCATCTGCCCTGATCTTGAGCCAGTCGGGAAAGTTTTTCTCCCCCACAGCCAGTGGACGGAGAACATGCAGGTCAGCACGGTGATGGTGGAGGCGCTATGACTTTGTCCACAGTGCTGTCCCCCGGTCCGTGCACAGGTTCCGGAGACTTCTCCACAGCATCTGGTCGTTCGTCCACATGCCCTGTGGATAACCAGATTGGCTGACGCCGCTCGCGGGCCTACCGTGGTCCGGCGCCCGACGCGCCGGAACCGGAGTCGGGCATCTCGTTTTGTCAGTGTCGTGCCGTAGAAAGAGTGGCACGGCTAGGTCCGCGGAGCGGACGGGAGGAGGTGGCCCGGTGAGCATTCCCGAGCCGTTGGACGAGCCCTGGGCCGATACCGGTCCGAGCGACCGGCTGCCTGTTTCCCGCCAGCGAGGCGACAGCGAGGGCCGCGGCCGAGGGCGCGGCAGGGGCCGTGACGATCAGCACGACCGAGGTCAGGACGACTGGGACGGCGGTTCCTCCGGGTTCGAGCGTGTGCCCCCGCAGGACATCGACGCCGAACAGTCCGTCCTCGGCGGCATGCTGCTCTCCAAGGACGCCATCGCGGACGTCGTGGAGATCATCAAGGGCCACGACTTCTACAAGCCCGCTCACGAGACCGTCTACACGGCGATTCTCGACCTCTACGCCAAAGGCGAGCCCGCCGACCCCATCACGGTCGCCGCGGAACTGGTCAAGCGGGGCGAGATCACCCGGGTCGGCGGCGCCTCGTACCTGCACACGCTGGTCCAGTCGGTGCCGACGGCGGCCAACGCCTCCTACTACGCGGAGATCGTCCACGAGAGGGCGGTGCTGCGCCGTCTCGTCGAGGCGGGCACCAAGATCACGCAGATGGGATACGCGGCGGACGGCGATGTCGACGACATCGTCAACTCCGCCCAGGCGGAGATCTACGCGGTCACCGAACAGCGCACCAGCGAGGACTACCTGCCGCTCGGTGACATCATGGAGGGCGCGCTCGACGAGATCGAGGCGATCGGTTCCCGCAGTGGCGAGATGACCGGAGTGCCCACCGGATTCACCGACTTCGACTCGCTCACCAACGGGCTGCACCCCGGCCAGATGGTCGTCATCGCCGCTCGTCCCGCCATGGGTAAGTCGACGCTGGCGCTGGATTTCGCACGTGCCTGTTCCATCAAGCACAACCTCCCGAGTGTGATCTTCTCGCTCGAAATGGGACGCAACGAGATCGCGATGCGTCTGCTGTCGGCAGAGGCCCGCGTCGCTCTTCACCACATGCGCTCCGGCACCATGACTGACGAGGACTGGACCCGCCTGGCCCGCCGCATGCCGGATGTCTCCCAGGCGCCGCTCTACATCGACGACTCACCAAACCTGTCGATGATGGAAATCCGGGCGAAGTGCCGCCGCCTGAAGCAGCGCAACGACCTCCGCCTCGTCGTCATCGACTATCTGCAGCTGATGCAGTCCGGCGGTTCGAAGCGCGCCGAGAGCCGGCAACAGGAAGTCTCGGACATGTCGCGAAACCTGAAGCTCCTGGCCAAGGAGCTCCAGCTGCCGGTCATCGCGCTCTCGCAGCTGAACCGTGGTCCCGAACAGCGCACGGACAAGAAGCCGATGGTCTCCGACCTCCGTGAATCCGGCTCCATCGAGCAGGACGCGGACATGGTCATCCTGCTGCACCGTGAGGACGCGTACGAGAAGGAGTCGCCCCGCGCGGGCGAGGCGGACCTGATCGTGGCCAAGCACCGTAACGGCCCGACGGCCACCATCACCGTCGCCTTCCAGGGCCACTACTCGCGCTTCGTGGACATGGCCCAGACCTGAGGCCGAGCTCGGCATCCATCCAGGCCGTCCGGCGACCAAGGTCGACTGCGACGTCAACGACTACCCTGTCGCGGTGACGACCTCGCGAGTACTGTCGATCGTCCTTCGGGAAAACGACCGGCCCCCGCTGCGGCCATTGCCCGTCGAAGCGGCCCAGTTGCTTCACGACGTCGACGCGCCGCCGCGTTTGGTCGCCCACCTGCGGGCGGTCCACGACGTCGCGGGACAGCTCCTCGAATGGATCGCCGCGCGCAAGCCCGATCTGGGCATCGACCCGCAGGCCGTCCTCTTCGGAGCCGCCACTCACGACATCGGCAAGACCCTGCACCCCGCCGAGTTGTCCGTCCCTGGTGCACAGCACGAAGAAGCAGGCCGGGAACTGTTGTTGGCCCGAGGCGTCGACCCCGCAAGGGCACGCTTCGCCGGGACACACGCCGCCTGGACCGCCGAAGGGGCCGGGATGGAGGACCTTCTGGTCAGCCTGGCCGACAAGATCTGGAAGAACAAGCGGATCCCCGAGCTCGAAGACCTTGTCGTCGCCAGACTCGCGTCGGCGGGCGGACGGCCAGTCTGGGAGGAGTTCCTCGACCTGGACGGCGTGCTCACGCGCATCGGGGACCAGGCCGACGAACGCCTCGCCTTCCAGATGTCCTACCCGGCAGCCGGGAACGGTCGTCGACCGCCGGGCCTCCCCGTCGACCACTGACCCGGGGGCGACGGGACTGCCGATGCCTCGGCCGGTTCCAAGGCGGCCAGGCGCTCGGAAGGGCGCGCGCTGGGTGTGTCGGCGAAATGGGTTCGACGGAAAGCGGGATGCGCCGCTAGACCTGGCTCCATGACGACATCCAGTTCCTCCGCAGCACGGTCCCCGCTCGAAGAGCTGCTGCCCGCTACGCGGCGCGCTCTGCTTCACCGCATCGCTGTCGCCCAGTCCGAGGGCCGGGCACCTTCGCTCGTCGCGGCCGTGGCGAGGGACGGGCGGATGGTCTGGTCCGGGTCGCGTACGTCCGTCGATGGGCACGGCTCGCATGCGGACGTCCAGTACCGCATCGGCTCCATCACCAAGACGTTCACCGCCGTGCTGGTGATGAGGCTTCGCGACGAGGGGCTGCTCGACCTGGCTGATCCGCTGGAGAAGCACCTCACCGGCACCCGGGCCGGCGGAGCGACGATCGCCCAACTCCTCGCTCACACAGCGGGGTTGCCGGCCGAAACGCCCGCGCCCTGGTGGGAACGGACACCCGGCGGTCTGCGGCCCGAGCTCACCGACGTGCTGGGCGAGCGGCCGCACTTGCATCCCGCCGGCCGGCTGCACCATTACTCCAACCCGGGCTACACGCTGCTCGGTTCCCTGGTCGAGGCGGTCCGCGGCGTGCCATGGGCGGAGGCGCTGGGCACCGAGATCCTGGAGCCGCTGGGCCTGGACCGCACGAGCGCGCAGCCGATCCACCCTCACGCGGGAGGCTGGGCCGTGCATCCGTGGGCCGATGTGCTGCTGCCCGAGCCGTCCGAGGACCTGGGGCTGATGGCACCCGCCGGCCAGCTGTGGTCGACGGCGAGAGACCTCTGCCGCTTCGCTGTATTCCTCGCCGAGGGAGACGAGCGGGTATTGGGCGCCGGGTCCGTCGCGGAGATGCGTATGCCTTCCGTGGGGGCGGAGCCGGGTGGCTGGGAGAGCGGTTATGGGCTCGGCGTACAGCTGTCGCACGTGAAAGGGCGTGAACTCGCCGGGCATACCGGCTCGTTGCCCGGGTTCGTCGCGGGGCTCTGGGTGAGTGTGACCGATGGGGTGGCGGCCGTCGCGCTGGCCAATGCGACCTCCGGTCCCTTGTGCGGCTCTCTGGCGGCCGATCTCGTAGAGATCGTGGCGGAGGCCGAGCCGCGCCTCCCGGAGCCCTGGCGCCCTCTCCTCGAGGTGGACGAGAGGCTCCTCGGGCTCACCGGGCCCTGGTACTGGGGCACCCATGTCTACGGGCTCCGGCTCCTCGCGGATCGGGGCGTGGCCCTGGAACCGCTGCGCGGCGCGGGCCGCCCTTCCCGGTTCAAGGCTGCCGCTGACGGCACGTGGACCGGTCTCGACGGCTACCACCGGGGGGAGACGCTCCGTGTGGTGCTGCGGCCCGACGGTTCGGTGAGCCATCTCGACCTGGGGTCGTTCGTCTTCACCCGCGAGCCTTACGGGCCCGACGCGTCAGCCGTGCCGGGCGGAGTGCACCCCGAGGGCTGGCAGGGCGTCTGACGTTTCACGTGAAACAGGACCGCCGGGCATTTCACGTGAAACGCCCAGCGGAAGCCCCGCGGGTCCCCGTGTTTCACGTGAAACACGGGGACGGTCGGACTACAGGGTCTTCTTGAACCCCACGTGGGAGGCCTCGAACCCGAGTCGCTCATAGAAGCGGTGGGCGTCGGTGCGGGTGGCATCCGAGGTCAGCTGGACCAGCTGGCACCCCTGACGCTTCGACTCGTCCACGGCCCATTCGATGAGCTGGGTGCCGAGGCCGCTGCCGCGCTCCGCGCCGTGCACCCGCACTCCCTCGATGACCGAGCGCGTGGCGCCTCGCCGGGAGAGGCCGGGGATGACGGTCAGCTGCAGCGTTCCGACGATTTCCCCGCCTCGGTCCGCCACCACCACATGTTGGTTCGGATCGCCCGCGAGCCGGTCGAACGCGGCGTGGTAGGGCGTCAGGTCGTCGGGAGACTCGCGCTGTGCACCCAGCGGGTCGTCCGCGAGCATCGCCACGATCGCCGGGATGTCCTCGGGCGTCGCGGGCCTGATTTCAAGATCGCTCATTCCCCGGACGATACTCCGGGTGGTTCAGGCGGCGACGTGGAGCTCCTCCACCGCACGGACCAGAGGGGCCAGTTCCGTATTCGCCGCCGCTTCGTCCAGTGCTTCGCGCAGCGCCCTGTCGTTCGTGGGGCGTGCCGCGGCGAGCAGGGCAAGGCCGGGCTCCGTGACGTCGGTGTAGATGCCGCGCCGGTCGGTGTCGCAGAGGTAGCGGGTCAGCAGGCCTCGGTCTTCGAGACGGGTGACGAGCCGGGTCGTAGCCGACTGGCTGAGGACGACGGCGTCGGCCACCTGCTTCATCTGGAGGTGGCCGCCCGGTCCGCTGTGCTGGCGGCTGAGGACATCGAGCAGCGAGTACTCGCGCACGCTGAGGTCGTGCCCCGCTTGCAGGGCGCGTTCGATGTGGGCGTCGATCCTGCCGTGCAGCAGGGACAGTGCGCACCAGCCCTGGGAAAGGGCGGTGAGTGCGGGATCCGTCGCGGTCATGCGTGTGTCCTCCGTCCGGAGCGGCTTCTCCTCAGGATAGTCCACTAGCGCAATAGCCCGCGTTTGCAATTAACAGGCGTCTGCAATTATTGTGGACGCCCGTAAGGGGCTTACGCAATCTCTTGGAAGGTCATCCCATGCCACTCGCCCTCCTAGCCCTCGCCATCGGGGCGTTCGGTATCGGCACCACAGAATTCGTGATCATGGGGCTGCTCCCCGAGGTCGCCGGAACCTTCGGCGTCTCCATCCCCACCGCCGGCTTCCTGGTGAGCGGTTATGCGGTCGGCGTCACGCTCGGCGCTCCGCTGATGACCGTCCTGGGTACCAAGATCTCCCGTAAGCGCATGCTGATGCTGCTGATGGGCCTCTTCGTCGTGGGCAACGTGCTCTCGGCGATCGCGCCCGTCTTCGGGCTGATGCTGGCCGGACGGATCGTCGCCTCCCTCGCGCACGGAGCCTTCTTCGGGATCGGCTCGGTCGTCGCGGCCGAACTCGTCGCTCCGGAGAAGAAGGCGGGAGCGATCGCCATGATGTTCACGGGTCTGACCGTCGCCAATGTCGTCGGCGTACCGGCCGGCACCCTCATCGGCCAGCAGGCCGGGTGGCGTGCGACCTTCTTCGCCGTCGCGGCGCTCGGCGTGCTGGGCCTGGTCGGGGTGGCCAAGCTGGTCCCCGACCTGCCGAAAGCCGAGGGCGTGCGGCTGCGTCACGAGCTCGCCGCCTTCCGGAACGTCCAGGTACTGCTCGCCATGGCGATGACCGTGCTCGGGTTCGGCGGAGTGTTCGCGGCGATCACCTACATCACTCCGATGATGACCGGCGTCGCCGGCTACGCCGACACCTCCGTCACCTGGCTGCTCGTTCTCTTCGGGCTCGGCATGGTTGCCGGCAACCTCATCGGCGGCCGGTTCGCCGACCGCGCTCTCATGCCGATGCTCTACGTGTCCCTGTCCGGCCTTGCCGTGGTGCTCGCGCTGTTCACCGTGGCCGCCCACGACAAGGTCGCGTCCGCCGTCGTGGTGTTCCTCATCGGCGCGCTGGGCTTCGCCACCGTCCCCCCGCTGCAGAAGCGGGTGCTCGACCAGGCCGCCGGCGCTCCCACCCTGGCGTCCGCCGTGAACATCGGCGCCTTCAACCTCGGCAACGCGCTCTCCGCGTGGCTCGGCGGCATCGTCATCGCGGCGGGCCTCGGATACACCGCCCCCAACTGGGTCGGCGCCGCACTCGCCGCATCCGCCCTCGCCCTCGCGTTTGTCTCCAGCGCCTTGGAGCGGCGTACGGGTACGGGCGGCCGAGTCACAGCGGGATCCGTGCCCGAACCTGCCCGGGTCACCGCCGCCCGTCACTGAACCAACTGCACCATAGAATCAAGGAGTTACCCCCATGAGCACCTCCACCATCGCCGTAGCCCCGCTCACCATCCAGGATGCGGAAACCCTCGTCGAAGCGGCCCGCTCCGCCGCCGAGGCAGCCGGAGTCACCGTCGCGGTCACCGTTCTGGATGCGGGCGGTCATCTGCTCGCCTTCCGCCGGGACGACCGGGCCGTCCTCATCGCCGGGGAGACCAGCACCCGTAAGGCGTATACGGCGCTCCAGCTGAACGCCCCCACCGCCGATCTGGTGGACGCGGTCCAGCCGGGCGGCCTCTTCCACACGCTGCCGACCGCTCTCGACCGCCCGCTCCTCTTCATCGCGGGAGGTGTGCCCGTCCACCGCGACGGACGGCTGATCGGGGCCGTCGGCGTGGGCGGCGGAGCTCCCGACCAGGACAACGGGTTCGCGAACGTGGCCGTGCAGGCCCTGGCCCGAGGTTGATCACCTCATGGTGTCTGCCCTCAAATGCCGCCTGAAGGACGGCACATGGGGTCCGTCGGGCACCGGTACGCGGGCTCGGTGCGAGCTAACCCGCCGCCACGGTGAGAGGAGCGAAGCGCCGCGTCCAGTCACCGGGCAGAGCCGGGATGCCGGATGCCATCACCGTGTTGAAGGCGACCGACTCCAAGCCCGACCTCTTCAGCCAGTCGAGCAGCTCCTCGTGGCGTACGTCCACATCCGTGCGCAGGGGGCGGTCCGTGCCGGCTGCGAGCGAGGCGACGAGAGCCTTCGCCGTCTCCGTGTCACGGGCGATCAACGGGCCCACCACGTGCGTGTTCGTGTTGGGCCAGACGGCCGCGAAACCGGTCACTCCGGTCGAGTCCTCCGCCACCCGCAACTGGTCGCTGAAGGCCGGCAGCCGGGCGATCATGTGGGTGCGGTCCTCGCCGAAGACCTCCGCGTCGAGCCGGAGGATCGCGGGCAGATCGTCGGCGGCCGCGGGCCGGGTGGCCACCGTCGGAGCCGGACCGGACGCCCGGAAATGACCCGAGACCATCTCGGCACGGCCGACTGTCTCGAACCCCAGCTCCTCGTACAACGGGCGGCCGTACGGAGTGGCGTGCAGGGTGAGCGGTGTGCCCCGCAGCTCCCGCAGGACGTCCTTCATCAAGCGACGTCCGACGCCCTGCCGGGCGAAGCGACCGGCCACCAGGACCATGCCGATGGCGGCCAGACCCGGACCGTACGAGGTGACGACACAGGCGGTCAGGAGCCCTTTACCGTCCGGGGCGTCGACGCCGTACCCGGTTCCCGCCGTGAGGAGCAGCCCCCATTTGTGCTCTTCGCGTGGCCAGCCCCGGTCCTCGGAGAGGTCGGCGCAGGCGACGAGATCTCCGATGGTGAGGCGGCGCAGAGGGAACTCGGTGAGCGGTGAGGGCATGAGGGTCAGGTTGTCGGACGCGGCGGCGCCGCGTCCACCACTTTCCGTGCCTCCGCCCGGTGCTTCCTGCCACGCCTGGTCAGTCCCCATGGCTTGAGCACGGAGACCGCCGTCATGAAGAAGTAGGCGCTGGAGGAGACGACCGGCGCGGCCACCAGGCTGATGTCGGGAACGCCGGCAGCGACCGCGCTGTTGATCTCGGGCCGCAGCGAGAAGGCAGACAGACAGAGCGTGATCAGGGTCAGCCAGAACTTGACCCAGACCCAGTGATGACGAGCCAGACCCCACCGGGTGCCCAGGGACAGGACCACTCCGGTGGCCAGCGTCGCCAGCGCGATGGGCACCACCAGCCAGTCTCCGAACACCTTCATGGCGCGGTACGCGGCTTCGGTCATGGCAGATGAGTCCGTCGTGTACGCCGTGATGCCGAGGGCGAGCAGGCCGATGGTGAGGCCCAGCCAGCTCACCGAGACGGCGACGTGGGCGACCAGCCAGCCCCTGCGCGTGGGCCGGCGGAGATGTTTCACGTGAAACGGCGCGCGGCGGGCGGGGCGAGACACGTGGAGAGATGGCTGTTTCACGTGAAACAGGGTGCTGCCGAGAGGGCATGCAGGGCGTCCGACAGGGGGAGTAAGCCCACGTACTAGCCTCGGCGTACATGGCAAGACTTCATCTCTTCGATCTCGATGGCACCCTCATACGGGGCTCGGCCGCGCCGGTCGAAATATCGCGACAGCTGGGGCTGCTCGAGGAGGTCGGCGAGCTGGAGCGGGAGCTGTCGGCGGGGCTCATCACACCGTACGAGTACGCGGTGCGTGTGCACGCCCTGTGGTGCGGGCTCACCGAGGTCCATGTGGCGAGCGCCTTCGAGAGCGCGCCCTGGATCACCGGGATCCAGGAGGTCTGGCAGGAGATCCGCGAAGAAGGCGACTACTGCGCCGTCATCTCGCTCTCGCCGTCCTTCTTCGTGGAGCGATTGCTCGGCTGGGGCGCCCACGCAGCCCATGGCTCGCTCTTCCCCGAGGTGCCCTTCACCCGACCCGTGGACCCGGCCGGGATCCTCAGCCCCGCCGCCAAGGTGGCCGTCATGACCCGGCTGTGCGCCGAGTTCCGTGTCGGCCCCAGCAGCTGTGTGGCGTACGGGGACTCCATGTCGGACGTCGACCTCTTCGCGGCTGTGCCCGTGTCGGTCGCGGTGAACGCCGATCATCACCTGGCAGGCCTCGCCACGCACACGTACACGGGCGGAGACCTGCGGGAGGCCTACGCGCTGGTCCGATCCGTGCGGTGAGGGCGGGCGTCAGCCGAGATCCGGCGCGTGCATGGCGCGCACGCCCTCGATGTTGCCGTCCAGGTAGTGCCGCAGGGAGAGCGGAACGAGGTGCACCGAGGCGATCCCGACTCGTGTGAACGGGATGCGCACGATCTCGTACTCCCCGCACGGCTCGTCGATCTCGGGGCCGTGGCGCAGCGAAGGGTCCATGGAATCGAGGCGGCAGACGAAGAAGTGCTGCACCTTCACCCCGGTCGCGCCCCCGTCGGCGCCGATGTGTTCGACGGTGTCGACGAAGCACGGCACCACATCGACGATCTTCGCGCCGAGTTCCTCGTGCACCTCGCGGTGGAGGGCCTCGACGACGGTGGAGTCCTCGGGCTCGACTCCGCCGCCAGGGGTGAGCCAATACGGATCCATGCCGGGCTTGGTGCGCTTGATCAGAATGAGGTCGTCGCCATCGAGCAGAACGGCTCGTGCGGTGCGCTTGACCACTGGACGTACGGTCATGGGAGAAATGTGGCCCGGCGAGACGCCTGCGAAACTCTTCGGGCCCGTACCGCCGCCGCTCAGCCCCAGTCCACCGCGGCACGCAGTAGCCAGTCCTGCGCCCGCGCGATGTGCGCGAGGCCGAGTGTGCCGGTGCGCGCCGCGAGGAAATAGGTGCGCAGCGGTGGCACCGGAGGGTCGTGGAGCGCCACCACTTCACCTTGTTCCAGAGCCGTTTCGCACAGGTAGCGCGGCAGCACGGCGAGCCCCGCTCCGGCCGTCACCGCGGCGAGGACCGCCCGCAGGTCCGGAGCGACCACGGTGCCGGCGGCGGCGGGCTTGGCGTCGAAGACGGACGCCCAGTACCGCGTCACCAGCGGCAGAGATTCATGAACCTCCACCACCGGGATGGGCTCCAGTACGCACGGCCCACCATGGCGCACCGCGCCCGGCCCGAGCCGCGCCGCCCAGCGCACCCCGGCGACGAGGACGTGCTCCTCGTCGCACAGTGGGGTCGCGGTCAGCAGTCCGCCGCGGGGCCGGGCCGTGGAGATGGCCAGGTCGTGGTGGCCGGCGGCCAGCCCTTCCAGGGTCTCCTCGGCGCTGCCGAAGGAAGCACGCAGCGCCAGGCCCTGGGGGATGAGCGGGGTGAGGGCGGGCAGCGCGCGCAGGGCGGTGAACTCGGGTGGGCCGGCCAGATGCACGGTCCGCGAGCCCGACTCCTCACCGAGGGCCGGCTCGGTGAGCTCGACCAGGGCGTCCAAGTGCGGTGCCGCCCGCTGGGCCAGCTCGTCACCGATCGTCGTCGGGGTCACACCACGCGCCTGGCGCAGGAAGAGGGGGCGCCCCAACTGCCGCTCCAGTGTGCGGATCTGACCGGTCACCGCGGGCTGCGAGAGCCCGAGCAGGGCCGCGGCCCGGGTGAACGAGCCGGCCCGGTGCACGGTGACGAACGTACGCAGCAGGGCAAGGTCCATGCCGCGCCTCCCGTCCCGCACTGCCTCACGACGCCCCCGGCCGGGCACCACTATAAATATGTCGATAGGCCCCTGTCGCTAGGGTGATTGGACACTGACGCAGAGTCAACTAGCCTTGTCCAGGTGGTTCTCAGCGCGCGAGAACCGGGACGGTCCGAGCCACGAGGGGGGAGGCTCGGACCGTCCGCCTTCCGTCGCGGGCGCGGCGCCGCGCCCCGGCCCCTACGGACGCCGCTTGCCCGCCTCGTCCAGGGCGCGCTCGACGTCCGCGATCAAGTCCGGGGCGTCCTCGGCGCCGACCGAGAAGCGGATGAAGCCCTCCCCCACCGCGTCGCCGCCCCAGCGGCCGCGCCGTTCCGCCGTGGAGCGCACGCTGCCGAAGCTGGTGGCGTCGTCGACCAGGCGCAGCGCTTCGAGGAAACGCTCGGCGAAGCCGCGGTCGGGCAGGTCGAAGGAGACCACGCAGCCGAAGCGGCGCATCTGCGCGGCGGCCAGACGGTACGAAGGATCCGAGGGCAGGCCCGGGTAGCGCAGGCCCGTCACCTCGGCGCGTTCGGCCAGCGCCTCGGCGAGGAGCAGGGCGTTCGCGGCCTGCCGGTCGGCGCGCAGGTGCAGCGTCGCGAGGGAGCGGTGGGCAAGCCACGCCTCCATCGGCCCCGGGATCGCACCGACGACCTTGCGCCACTTGCGTACGCGCGCGGCCAGGTGTGGATCGCGGCACACCACATAGCCGAGCAGGACATCGCCGTGCCCGGTCAGGCCCTTGGTGCCGCTGGCGACCGCGAAGTCCGCGCCGAGGTCGAGAGGGCGCTGGCCCAGCGGCGTGGCCAGGGTGTTGTCCACCGCCACCAGGGCGCCGGCCTCGTGAGCGGCCCGCGCGAGCCGGCGTACGTCGCACACGTCGAGACCCGGATTGGAGGGCGTTTCGATCCACAGCAGCTTCGCGCCGCTCAGGTGGGCCAGTTGGGCGTCCCCGGCGGTCGGCGCGGTGCGCACCTCGATGCCGTACGCCTCCAACTGCTCACGGACCAGGGGCAGGGCCTGGTAGCCGTCGTCCGGCAGGACCACGGTGTCGCCCGAGCGCGCCTGGGAGAGCAGCACGGCCGAGACGGCCGCCATTCCGGAGGCGAAGACGATCGCCTCGGAGCTTTCGTCGGGCGATTCGAGGTCGGCGATGGCCCGTTCCAGGTGGGTCCACGTCGGGTTGGTGTCGCGGCCGTAGGTGTAGGGCCCGGTCGCCTCGCCGGGCAGATGGAAGTGAGCGGCGAACACCGGCCCGGGAAGGGTGGGTTCGTAGGCGACCGGCTCGGGAAGGCCGGCGCGTACGGACCGCGTGCCGTCACCTGTCATGTCGCACACTCCATTTCGCTGGGGAAGACGCCGAGTTCACCAGGACCGACGTCCAAAGTTCCGGGGGGACGGAGGCGGGCCGGGAGAACCGGGATCCGTGGAACTGCCGGGCCGCGCGGGGCGTTCCACAGCTGTGTTCGTCGGGCACCGGCACGGCAGGGGGGCCTGCGGGCCCGCCCTTGTGCCGGCTTCCGGTGCCTGCCCCACAGGGGGTGGCCAACCGCTCAGTCCTTGTCGTCGGGGAGGACGATGTGCATCGCCCAGGACACGATGGAGATGATCAGGGCGCCGAGCACGGCGGTCCAGAACCCCTCGACGTGGAAGCTGAGGTTCAGCTTGTCGGCGAGCCAGGAGGTCAACAACAGCATCAATGCGTTGATCACCAGTGTGATCAGGCCGAGCGTGAGGATGAACAGGGGGAAGGACAGCAGCTTCACGACCGGTTTCACGACGAAATTCACCACGCCGAAGACCAGCGCCACCAGAATCAGCGTCAAGGCCTTCTTGCCGGTGTTGTCGCCGGTCAGCGTGATGTTCTTCACCAACCAGATGGCCACCGCCAGGGCAGCCGCGTTGGCGATCGTCTTGAGTACAAAATTCTTCATGGGTCCGATCGTGGCAGACGTGATCGGCACAAGGGCAGGGGCGGATGGCGATGAAAGATTTCCGGCTCGACGAGTTGGAGGCGGAGCGCGCCGCCAACGACGGGGCGTATCTGCAGTTCCTGCGGGAGCGGAACATGTCGGCGGGGCTGTACGCCCTCGATGCCGGCGCGCACGATCCGCAGTCCCCGCATGCCCAGGACGAGATCTACTTCGTGGCGAGCGGGCGGGCCTCGATCACCGTGGGCCTGGAGACGACGCAGGTCTCGCGCGGCAGCGTGGTCTACGTGCCGGCCGGGGTGGCCCACAAGTTCCACCACATCACCGAGGACCTGAGGGTTCTGGTCGTCTTCTCTCCGCCTGAGAGCTGAGGGCCGTCCCTGACTCTCCCTAAGGGTTCGGTCAGGGGACTTCAAGGGCTGCGGGCTCCCCGTGCGGCACCGGGTCGCCCCTAGCATCGAGAGTGTCGAAAGCACGGAATGCGTGCACGGACAGAAAACTGACAGAAAGAGGTAGGGACGATGGCCGCACGGGAGATATTCGCGGGGATGCCCTGGTGGGTGAAGTGGGTCGCCGTGCCCGTCATCGCCCTGGTCGTGTTCGGCGGTCTGATCGTGAGCGTGGTCGGCTTCCTGTTCGAAGTGCTGTTCAAGCTCCTGGTCTTCGTGGCCCTGGTCGGCGGTCTGATCTACGTGGTGCGGAGGTTCATGTCGTCCTCGTCCTCCTCGCGCGGCGGCTGGTAGCGGAATCCGGGCGGGTCGTGCACGGGTCGCACGGCCGCCTTCCGCGCCCGCCCGCGCGGCGAACCCCGTCAGTGCGTGCGGCGGATTAGCCCGAGCGGGGGATTGACCTGGACAAACCTCCTTCCGTCGCGGCGTCGGCCATTAGAGTGGCGAGTCTCCGCCGCCCCCTGGGAACCACGGGTTCCAGCCGCGCCAGACCACCGGCCCGAACCGGCCCGTGCCGACGCACCCCGTGCCGCCGCACCCCGAGGCGCGGCGGCCGCGCGGGGGCGGCCCCCGCGGGCGGGCGCGACGCCCGTCGGTACGCCTGGGGGTGACCTGTGGCCACGGCTTCGAACGCCGCCGTCCCTACCCTGATCGGCTCGGTCCAGCGAGCCCTGCGGCTGCTTGAAGCAGTCGGGTCGCACACCGACGGCGCTCCCGCCAAGCAGTTGGCGCGAGAGGCGGGTCTGCCGCTCCCCACCGCGTACCACCTGCTGCGGACCCTGACGCACGAGGGCTATCTGCGGCGCGAGAGCGGGGTGTTCGTCTTCGGCCCCGCGGCCGAGCGTCTGGCCCATGGCGGGGCACTGCAGAATCGTCGCAGCAAGATCGCCGGGTCGCTGGCGCGCTGGCGGGACTCCATCGGGGTGCCCGTCTACTTCGCGGTCTACCGCGAGGGTGAGATCGAGATCGCCGGGGTTGCCGACACCCCCGCCGCGCCCGCCGTCGAGGAGTGGGCCGACTTCCGCGAGACCGGGCACGCCCACGCGATCGGCCAGTGCCTGCTCAGCCAGCTCGACGACCGGGCCCGCGAGGACTACCTGGACCGGCACCCGGTAGAGGCGATCACGCCCTATACCGTGCGGGACCGTTGGGCCCTGTCGGAGCGGTTGGCGGCTACGGAGCGTATGCAACCGGTGGTCGAGCGGCAGGAGTACGCCCTGGGTACCGTCTGCGCCGCGATCCCGATCACGGCCGGTTCCAGCGCCGCGACGATGGCCATTTCCGTACCCCTTCACCAGGAGGAACGTCTGCTTCCGGCCATCGAGCAGCTCCGCGGCGAAGTGGGCGTCCTCCTCAGCTCCCTGGTGCTCTCTATCAGTATCTGAAATATCACTCCTTGTGATCTGTTGGCACTTACAGCACGATGGCGTGAAGAAGTCTCCGAGGGATCATTCCTGGCCGGTTTCAGCTAAAGCGGGGTACGTGACGAATGCGTGAGTCGGTTCAGGCAGAAGTGATGATGAGCTTCCTCGTCTCCGAGGAGCTTTCCTTCCGGATCCCGGTGGAGCTGACGTACGAGGCGACGGACCCCTACGCGGTGCGCATGACCTTCCACCTTCCCGGCGACGCGCCCGTCACCTGGGCCTTCGGGCGGGAGCTGCTGCTCGACGGCATCAACGGGCCGACCGGCGACGGCGATGTGCGCATCGAGCCCAGCGAGCCCGACGAGCTCTCCGACGTGCACATCCGGCTGCAAGTGGGCGCCGACCGGGCCCTGTTCCGGGCCGGCGCGGCACCGCTCGTCGCCTTCCTCGACCGCACCGACAAGCTCGTCCCCCTGGGGCAGGAGTGGACGCTCGGGGAGTTCGACGAGCACCTGGAGGACGCGCTCGGACGCATTCTGGCGGAGGAGAACGCGGGCTGACCCGCTACTTGGCGGGCTGACCCGCTACTTCCTGCGGCGGTGGCCGCCCGCGCCGCGCTTCGCGACCAGCCGCGGCGCCGTGCGGCCGTCGGGGGCCGCACGGTCTGCGGAGACCACCAGGGCGGCCAGCGCCGTGGTCAGCGGCACCGAGGCGACAAGCCCGATCGATCCGACGAGGGTGCGCACGACCTCCTCCGCCACGAGCTCGCTGTTGGCCACGGTGCCCACACTGCTCTGCGCGATCGAGAACAGCAGCAAAAGGGGCAGCGCGGCGCCCGCATAGGCGAGTACCAGCGTGTTGACCACCGACGCGATGTGGTCCCGGCCGATCCGGATGCCCGCCCGGTACAGCCCCCGCGGGCCCATCGTCGGATTCGCCTCGTGCAGTTCCCAGACGGCGGAGGTCTGGGTGACCGTCACATCGTCGAGCACGCCGAGGGAGCCGATGATGACGCCGGCGAGCAGCAGGCCGGACATGTCGATGTTCGGGTAGAGGCCGTGGATGAGGCCGGTGTTGTCGTCGGTGTTGCCGGTGAGCGCGGCCCAGCCGATGAAGAGCGAGCCGAGCACGCCGATCAGCATCAGTGAGACGAGGGTGCCGAGGACGGCGACGGAGGTGCGTGCGGACAGGCCGTGGCACATGTAGAGCGCGATCAGCATGATGGCGCTTGCGCCGACCACCGCCACAAGCAGCGGATTGGAACCCTGCAACACCGCCGGAAGGATGAACAGGGTCAGGACGGCGAACGAGACCACCAGTGCCACCAGCGCCATCACCCCGCGCAGCCGGCCGACGAGCACGACCGCGAGGGCGAAGATCCCCGCGAGCAGGGCCATCGGGAACCGCCGGTTCACATCGGTCACCGAATACTGCAGGTCATGCGGCGCGTCGGGCGCGTACGAGACGATCACGCCCTGGCTGGCGCGCAGTTGGCGGGGCGAGTCGGGCTGGACGATCTCGGTGAAGGTGCGGCCCTTCTCCTTGCCCGAGGTGACCTCGACGGTGGCCTTCCCGCACCACTTCCTCGGAGCCTCCTCCCTTGCCTGCCGGCTCTCGGCGGTGGAGGTGTCGCCGTTCGATGGAGCTTGACCGGCGTTGACCGATGCGCAGTCCACTTTGTCCACTTTAATGACCTTGGCCTGCTGGGTCTGGCGGTCGAAGCCGACCCCGGTCCGCTGATGCGGTGGAGCGCCACCGGGCCAGAGCACCACGAGCCCCACAAGTACCGCCGTGGAGAAGGGAATCAGCACCGCGGCGATGACTTTGCGCAGGTGCTTCGACACGGGTGCGGCGGGCCCGTGGCTGTGCGAGTGGCCGTGTCCGTGGCCGGATCCGCCGGGAGGGTGCGGAGGGTGCGGTTCTGGTGAGGTCACCGCCCGATCATCGCAAGAACAGAGGGGGCCCTCTGTTCAGCGCGCCAGTGAGGGCGCTAGCGTGGTGGCACCTTTGCACACGCGGGAGCTCGGAGCACCGGGCTGAGAGGGCGCTGAATACCGTACGAACCGTACGGAAGAGGCTGCGCCGACCGCCGAACCTGTTACCGGGTAATGCCGGCGTAGGGAGTAGGTCTCATGACCGTTCAGGACACACGCACGCCTGCCTCCAGCACTGAGGAGAGCGGGAAGTCCATCGGCTGGCACAAGGGGTACGTCGAGGGATCGCGCCCCGACCTCAAGGTGCCGGTCCGCCAGGTGCACCTCACCAACGGCAAGGCCGTGACGCTGTACGACACGTCGGGGCCGTACACCGATCCCGCCGTCGACACCGATGTGCGCCGCGGTCTCGCCCCGCTCCGGGAGAACTGGATCATCGGGCGCGGCGACACCGAGGAGTACGCCGGGCGTCCGGTCCGGCCCGAGGACGACGGCATCAAGCACACCTCGCCGCGTGGGGGCCTGAAGAACCTCGACGCGGTCTTCCCCGGCCGCCCGCGCCAGCCCCGCCGCGGCCGAGGCGGCCAGGCCGTCAGCCAGCTCGCGTACGCCCGGCGCGGCGAGATCACCCCGGAGATGGAGTACGTCGCGATCCGCGAGAACGTCTCCCCCGAGGTCGTCCGCGAGGAGATCGCGGCGGGCCGGGCCGTGCTGCCGGCCAACATCAACCACCCCGAGATCGAGCCGATGATCATCGGCAAGCGGTTCCTGGTGAAGGTCAACGCCAACATCGGGAACTCCGCGGTCACCTCCTCCATTGAGGAGGAGGTCGACAAGATGACCTGGGCCACCAAGTGGGGCGCCGACACGGTCATGGACCTCTCCACGGGGCGCAACATTCACACCACCCGCGAGTGGGTGCTGCGCAACTCGCCCGTCCCGATCGGCACGGTGCCGCTGTACCAGGCCCTGGAGAAGGTCGACGGCCGCGCCGAGGACCTGACCTGGGACATCTACAAGGACACCGTCATCGAGCAGGCCGAGCAGGGCGTCGACTACATGACGGTCCACGCCGGTGTCCTGCTGCGCTACGTGCCGCTGACCGCCCGCCGCAAGACCGGCATCGTCTCGCGCGGCGGGTCGATCATGGCGGCCTGGTGCCTGGCGCACCACAAGGAGTCGTTCCTGTACGAGAACTTCGAGGAGCTCTGCGAGATCCTCGCGGCCTACGACGTGACGTACTCGCTGGGCGACGGCCTGCGTCCCGGATCCATCGCGGACGCCAACGACGAGGCGCAGTTCGCGGAGCTCCGCACGCTCGGGGAACTCAACACGATCGCCAAGCGTCACAACGTACAGACGATGATCGAGGGCCCGGGACACGTCCCGATGCACAAGATCAAGGAGAACATCGACCTCCAGCAGGAGATCTGCGAAGAGGCCCCGTTCTACACCCTGGGGCCGCTGACCACCGATGTGGCGCCCGCCTACGACCACATCACCTCCGGCATCGGTGCGGCGATGATCGCCTGGTGGGGCACCGCGATGCTCTGCTACGTCACGCCCAAGGAGCACCTCGGCCTGCCCAACCGTGACGACGTGAAGACCGGCGTCATCACGTACAAGATCGCCGCCCACGCCGCGGACCTGGCCAAGGGGCACCCGGGCGCACAGGAGTGGGACGACGCGCTCTCGGACGCCCGGTTCGAGTTCCGCTGGGAGGACCAGTTCAACCTGGCCCTCGACCCGGACACCGCCCGGGAGTTCCACGACGAGACGCTGCCCGCGGAGCCGGCCAAGACCGCGCATTTCTGCTCGATGTGCGGCCCGAAGTTCTGCTCGATGAAGATCTCCCAGGACATCCGGCGCGAGCACGGCGGCGACCTGAAGTCGGACGAGATCGAGGCCGGGATGGCGGAGAAGTCCAAGGAGTTCGCGGACGCGGGCAACCGGGTCTATCTGCCGATCGCCGACTGAGGCGAAGAGCGGCGCGCTGCCCCGGGAGCCGATGGCTTCCGGGAGCGGCCGCCGAGCGCGGGCGGATCAGTCCGGCTGGCGTTCCGGGCCCCCGAAGTCGGGGCTTGTGAAGTCCGGGCTGGTGAAGCTGGGGTGGCCGGAGGGGGAGTCGCCCTGGTCGGGGCTGTCGAAACCCGGGCGGTCGTAGCCGAGGGAGGGGATCCGGCCGGTCGGGCGGCGGCGTGCCGGGGCGGCGGGGTCGACGCTCGGGTCGGCGAGCGCGTCGCGCAGGAAGGGGTAGATGCCGCGCTCCAGGAGGGCGTGGCGCCATGCCTCGCGGGCGCGGGAGAGTTCCTGGACGTGTTCGTCCGGCGCGTCCGCCTCGTGGGCCTCGTCGACGGCCACCACCTGCGTCGCGCCGTTGCGCACCGCCGTGATCAGCAGCCCGACGGCGGCGGCGAGGATCGCGGCGGCGGTCAGCGCGCCGAAGAACCAGCCGGCCGTCACCATGGTGCCGGCGAACGTGGGCACCGGGTTGAGCATCTTCAGGATGTAGCCGACCAGCAGGAAGATCGCGGCAGCGGTGCCTGCCAGCACGGGGGCCAGCACGGTGACGACGGCGCCGACGCCCGCGCCCGAGGGCTCCAGCGGTGTGCCGTCGGTGAGCAGCAGGGCCGAGTCGTGGGTGGTGGCGTCGCCGGATGCCCTCAACGCCTGGCGCGCCTTGACGTAGTTGTCGTACTCGGGCCCCGCCCGCTCGGTGATGAACGTGCCGGCGGCCAGCACCATGGTGCGCAGCTGCACGGCGTTGAGGCGTTCGCCGATACCGGAAAGACCGGGCCGTTCGTGCGCGGTGCGCAGCGCCTCGTCGAGGATCCGCTCGAACTCCTGGCGGTCCTCGGGAAGCAGGTGCGGAGCGCTGTTCATGTGCATCCCCCGATGCTCCGTAGGGCCGGGAAGCCCGCCTGGTGAACGGGCAGTTGGGCGGAAACGGAGGAGAGCCTGCTACGGATAACCCGATGGTAGAGCCGCTACGGCACCGGGAGACAGGGTGTTTCCGGAAATGGCATACCCGGCGCTTTGCTGAACGCCTTCCCGGTCACCCGTCAGTCATGCAGCGGGAGTTGCTGGACCAGCAGCTTTCCGGCCATGGTCACGCCGCCGTCCATGGCGATGGCAAGACCGTCGGCATACAGGTGCGGCCCCTCGACCACGGGGCGCGAGTCCTCCTCGCCGTCCTCGGTGCCGACCTCGCCGAGCAGATACGGGATCGGGCTGTGGCCGTGCACCACGCGCCGCCCGCCGTACGCCGCGAGCAGCTCGCGGGCGGCGTCGGGGCCGTCGCGGAACGCGAACCGCTTGGTGAGTTTGCGGAACAGGTCCCAGCACTCGTCGGCGTCGTTGCGGTTGAGGATCGCGTGGACGGTGTCGTTGACCGCCTCGATGGAGTCGCCGTAGTCCAGATAGGCGGTCGTGTCGGAGTGCATCAGCAGGTGGTCGTCCTCCTGCTCGATCGCGTCGAGACGGGACATCCACTGCAGGTGTACGTCCTGGAGCCGGTCCATGTCGGACTTCTGGCCGCCGTTGAGCAGCCAGGCAGCCTGGAAAGTGGCCGTGCCCGCGCCGGAGTTGACCGGGGTGTCGGCGAACCGCTTGGCGCCGATGAGCAGCAGTTCGTGGTTGCCCATGAGGGCCTTGCAGTAGCCGCCGGCGGCCGCGGCCTCGGCGGAGAGACGCATGACCAGGTCGATGACGCCGATGCCGTCGGGGCCGCGGTCGGTGAAGTCGCCGAGGAACCACAGGCGGGCGGTGCCGGCGGCCCAGTTGCCGGATTCGTCGATGAGTCCCTGCCGGCGCAGGGCGGCCAGGAGTTCGTCGAGGTAGCCGTGGACATCTCCGACGACGTACAGCGGGCCGGGGCCGTCGGGCGTCTGCACGGGGGCGGGCTCGACCACGGGCACCTGGACGGTGTCCCCCCGGTTGATGATCGGGAGGTCGCGGGCGGTCGGGGTGTACCCCTCGGGCGGCTCGTCACCTGGATAGGCGCTTGCGCCGGGTACCGCCGCGGGCTCCTGGGGCGCGGGCGCCCCGGGCGGGGCGGCCGGGGGCTCCGGACGGAACTCCGGGGCCGGCTGCTCTTGACGGAATTCCGGAGTCGCCGTCATCGGGCGAGGTTCCACGGACCCGGGCGCCGGGTGGAACCCCGGGGCCGCCGGCTCCTGGTGGAGTTCCGGAGCGGGCGGCGGCGGCCACGAGCCCTGTTCCCCGGGTGGTGGCACGGGGGTCTGTTGCGCGTACGGCGGCACCCGGAAGTCACGCAACGTCTCCGTCCGCACGGGTCCCTGACCGGCCCCCTGAGTCATCGACCCCTCCACCACCGTCGCGCAGCCGTACACCGTGGGATCCGCCAGGTCGGGCAGCGATCCGTGGTGTCGTGCGCCCATCATAGGAATGCGCCTCATGCTGTGTGACGCACCAGGGGTGGTCAATCCGGGTGCGAGCAGGGTTAGCGGGTGGTTATGTCCTCAATGTGGCGGTCCGATCCCGGCTGATCTTCGCCGTTCTGACGGCCCGGGGCCCCCATCGTCCGGCCGGGTGGTGTCACCCGGCCGGACGCCCCCTCAGTTCTGTCCGGGCTGACCCGGTTGGCCGGACGGACCGGACTGGCCCTGCGCCGGTGAGCGCGGCGGGCTGACCGTGGTGCGCGGCGGACGGCGTTGGGACGACGTCCGCACGATCAGTTCCGTCGGTATCACCTGCTCGATGGGGTGGCCGTTGTCGATCCCTTCGATCGCGTCGATGAGCAGCTGGACGACGGCCGTGCCGATGCGCCGTGGTTTCAGCGAGAGGGTGGTGATGGGCGGTTCGGTCGTGGCGTACACGGTGGATTCGCTGCAGCACACCAGGAGCAGGTCCTCCGGTACGCGCAGCCCGTAGCGCCGGGCGGCCGCGAGCAGGTCGGTGCCGTTGGGGTCGAAGAGTCCGTAGACGGCGTCCGGCCGGTCCGGGCGGGCGAGCAGCCGGTCGGCTGCGACGGCGCCCGCACAGGGGTCGTGGGCCGGGTAGGACTCGTACACCGGGTCCTGGCCGACCCGTCCGCACCAGGTCAGATAGGCCTCGGTGGACAGGCGGGTGTAGGTGTCGGTGGTGGTTCCGGTGAGCAGTCCGATCCGGCGGGCGCCGGCTGCGGCGAGATGGTCGAGCAGGTCGAGCACGGCGGCCTCGTGGTCGTTGTCCACCCACGCCGTGACGGGCAGGCTGCCCGCCGGGCGGCCGTCGGAGACGACGGGAAGGCCCTGGCGTACGAGTTCGGTGACGACGGGGTCCTGGTCGGAGGGGTCGATGACGACGGTGCCGTCGAGGGCGACGTTCGACCAGACGTCCGCCGGGCTGCGGCGTGAGGTGGCGGGAAGGATGACGAGGGCGTAGCCGCGGGCCAGCGCCGCGGAGGTCGCGGCTCTCGCCATCTCGGCGAAGTAGGCGAATTCGGTGAAGGTGAAAGGTTCATCCCCGTAGGTCGTCACGGTCAGGCCGATGAGGCCGGACTTGCCGGTACGGAGCGTGCGGGCCGCTGCGGATGGGCGGTAGCCCAGCCGGTCTGCGACCTCGCGGACGTGGCGGCGGGTGGCGTCGGGGAGCCGGCCCTTGCCGTTGAGCGCGTCTGAGACGGTCGTGATGGAGACACCGGCGGCGGCGGCCACGTCCCGAATGCCCGCCCGCCCCAGCCGGCGACCGGTCGACCGGCTCACCTGGTGCTTCCCTGCTGCTGTCATGGCGTGCCGATAGTAGGGCGATGACGCGCGGTTGGCCCGGGTGCATATGCACGCGTTGACAGGCACGTTTCTGCATGATCAAAAACAGTCAATGACCTTGCCTTGCAAGGGAGTTCATGGGTCGGACGTTGTGGTGGCGCTTGTCGATCCCTGGGCGGCTGCCACCTGTCCGAGGTCTCGAAGAGGTCTCAACTCACCTTCACGGGTGATGCGCGCCAGGGCGCGGGCCACCGGCGCGCGCCAGGGCGGCGAGCGCTCCCCCCCTGCTCGTCGGCCCGCCGGAACCGGCGTCCCGTCCGCTATTCGCAGGGAAGCCGAATCCTCATAAGGTGAGGAGTATTGGATGTGTACGGAGCTGTCCGCGGCGGCGTGCACAGCATCTGTACGCGACGGTCGAGGAGGACCTGCGGTGAGCGAGACGAGCCCCAAGCTGCGCGCCGAGCTGGACGGCATCCCCACCTACAAGCCCGGTAAGCCCGCGGCCGCGTCCGAGGGGCCGGTCGCCTACAAGCTGTCCTCGAACGAGAACCCCTACCCGCCGCTCCCCGGCGTGATGGAGAGCGCCGTCGCGGCCGCGGGCGCCTTCAACCGCTACCCGGACATGGCGTGCACCGGGCTCATGAACGAGCTGGCCGAGCGCTTCGGGGTGCCGCACGCGCACCTGGCCACGGGCACCGGCTCGGTGGGGGTGGCGCAGTCGCTGGTGCAGTCCACGTCGGGCCCCGGCGACGAGGTCATCTACGCCTGGCGCTCCTTCGAGGCGTACCCGATCATCACCCAGATCAGTGGAGCGAAGTCGGTCCGGGTGCCGCTGACCCCGGGCGATGTGCACGACCTGGACGCGATGGCGGACGCGATCACCGACCGGACCCGGCTGATCTTCGTCTGCAACCCGAACAACCCGACGGGCACCGTGGTGCGCAGGGCCGAGCTGGAACGGTTCCTCGACCGGGTGCCCTCCGATGTCCTGGTGGTCCTCGACGAGGCGTACCGGGAGTTCATCCGCGACGCCGAGGTGCCGGACGGCATCGAGATCTACCGGGACCGTCCGAACGTGGCCGTCCTGCGCACCTTCTCCAAGGCGTACGGGCTCGCGGGGCTGCGGGTCGGGTTCGCGGTGGCTCACGAGCCGGTCGCCGCGGCGCTGCGCAAGACGGCCGTGCCCTTCGGGGTCAGCCAGCTCGCCCAGGACGCGGCGGTCGCCTCGCTGCGTGCCGAGGACGAACTGATGGGCCGCGTCGGCTCGTTGGTGTGCGAGCGGGACCGGGTGTACGAGGGTCTGGTGCAGCAGGGCTGGACCGTGCCCGAGACGCAGGCGAACTTCGTCTGGCTGCGCCTCGGGGAGCGGACGGTCGACTTCGCCGCGGCGTGCGAGGCCGCTGGTGTCGTGGTCCGGCCGTTCGCCGGTGAGGGCGTGCGCGTCACGATCGGTGAGAGCGAGGCCAACGACCTGTTCCTCAAGGTCGCGGAGGGCTTCCGCAAGCAGGTCTGACGTACGCGGCGCCCGCTCGGTCAGATGGCGTCGACCCGGATCGGGTCGCCGGAGCGGACCGTGGCGAGCTGCCGGGGGTCGCCGTCGATCCGGCCGAGGATGTTGCAGGGGCTGGCGAGCCGGCATTCGTCACCGCGCGAGATCGGGGTGGGGCCGTACGGCAGCGCGAGCGCGTCGCCGTCGGTCCAGAACGCCACCGTGCCCGGCTCCACCACTTGGCGCGCGTCCGGTTCCTGGGCCAGGGAGACCGGGGTGTCGAAGTAGACCTCCTCGCCCCAGGTGTGGGCGGTGGACGTGATCGGGAGTGCCCCCGCGAGCGCCGTGCTCGTGGGGGTTTCCTCAAGGGTCGCGGTGAGGCTGCCCGCGGGCCATGAGATGCGTATCCGTAGCTGGTTCTCCATGGCGCCGCATTCAACAAGATGTTGAAAGCGATGGGAAGAGGGTGTCCACGCCCGCCCCTGCGTCTGCGCCTTCCCGCCCCCTGTGCCCACACCTCTCCCGCTCCTGCGCCCGCGCTTTCCCCTTCTCTGTGCCCGCATCTTTCCCGCCCCCGCGCCCGTTCTTTCCCGTCTCCGCCCGGTGGCGCAGATGTGGCGCACGCCCTAGGGGACCCCCCTGGGGGGCTCGACAGTGCGTACGACATAATGCTTGTGAATGTGAACGCGTTCACAAGCGTGTCCCGCTTCCTCCCGTGATCGGGCGGATTAAAGGGGCAAGCCTGCGGCTGTGACCACGGCGATGTAAGGAGAGTGCCGACGTGGACCTGGCTCTGGCGCCGGAGACCCTGGCGCGATGGCAGTTCGGCATCACCACCGTCTACCACTTCCTCTTCGTCCCCTTGACGATCTCGCTCGCCGCGCTCGTCGCCGGCCTGGAGACCGCCTGGGTGCGAACCGGCAAGGACAAGTACCTCAAGGCGACCAAGTTCTGGGGCA
Organism: Streptomyces sp. NBC_00442; assembly: GCF_036014195.1. Classification (NCBI taxonomy): domain Bacteria; kingdom Bacillati; phylum Actinomycetota; class Actinomycetes; order Kitasatosporales; family Streptomycetaceae; genus Streptomyces; species Streptomyces sp. NBC_00442. The sequence goes on along the minus strand of NZ_CP107918.1, from coordinate 3,659,281 downwards.
AGCTCTTTCTGATCAACATCGCGATGGGTGTGGTCACGGGCATTGTCCAGGAATTCCAGTTCGGCATGAACTGGTCCGACTACTCGCGCTTCGTCGGCGACATCTTCGGTGCCCCGCTCGCCTTCGAGGCGCTCATCGCCTTCTTCTTCGAGTCGACCTTCATCGGGCTGTGGATCTTCGGCTGGGACAAGCTGCCGAAGAAGATCCACTGCGCCTGCATCTGGATGGTCTCCATCGGGACCATCCTGTCCGCCTACTTCATCCTGGCGGCCAACTCCTGGATGCAGCACCCGGTCGGCTTCAAGCTCAACAAGGTCACCGGACGCGCGGAACTCACCGACTTCTGGAAGGTCCTGACCCAGGACACCACCCTGGTCGTCGTCTTCCACACCCTGACCGCGGCCTTCCTCACCGGTGGCGCGTTCATGGTCGGCGTCGCCGCCCTCCACCTGCGCCGCAAGAAGCACATCCCCGTGATGCGCATGTCGCTGCGGCTGGGCCTGGTCACCCTGGTGATCGGAGGGCTGCTCACGGCCGTCAGCGGCGACTCGCTCGGCAAGGTCATGTTCAAGCAGCAGCCGATGAAGATGGCCGCCGCCGAGGCCCTGTGGGACGGCGAGAAGCCCGCGCCGTTCTCGATCTTCGCCGTGGGTGACGTGGCCAAGGGCCACAACGACGTCGAGATCTCGGTGCCCGGCGTCCTGTCCTTCCTCGCCGACAACAACTTCTCCTCGTACGTCCCCGGCATCAACGACGTCAACAAGGCCGAGCAGCAGAAGTTCGGGCCCGGCGACTACCGGCCCAACATTCCGGTCACCTTCTGGGGCTTCCGCTGGATGATCGGCTTCGGCATGACGTCCTTCGTCATCGGCCTGGCCGGGCTCTGGCTCACCCGTAAGAAGTTCATGCTGGCTCCGGGGCTGAGGACCGGTGAGGACGAAGTGCCCAACCTGGTGCTCTTCAAGAACACGGCGCTCGGGACTCGCCTGACCAAGTGGTACTGGTTCTTCGCGGTCTGGACGCTCGGCTTCCCGCTGATCGCCAACTCGTGGGGCTGGATCTTCACCGAGATGGGCCGCCAGCCCTGGGTCGTCTACGGCGTACTGCGCACCCGGGACGCGGTCTCCCCCAGCGTCTCGCAGGGCGAGGTCCTCACGTCGATGATCGTCTTCACGCTGCTCTACGCCGTGCTCGCGGTGGTCGAGGTCAGGCTGCTCGTGAAGTACGTGAAGGCCGGCCCGCCCGAGCTCACCGAGGCCGACCTCAATCCGCCCACCAAGATCGGCGGGGACGACCGCGACCCCGACCGGCCGATGGCCTTCTCGTACTGAGGCTGAGGAGATCGAGGCATGGAACTCCACGACGTCTGGTTCGTACTCATCGCCGTCCTGTGGATCGGCTACTTCTTCCTGGAGGGATTCGACTTCGGGATCGGCATCCTGACGAAGCTGCTGGCCAGGGACCGGACCGAGAAGCGCGTCCTGATCAACACCATCGGCCCCGTGTGGGACGGCAACGAGGTGTGGCTGCTCACGGCCGGCGGCGCGACCTTCGCCGCCTTCCCCGAGTGGTACGCGACGCTCTTCTCCGGCTTCTATCTGCCGCTGCTGATCATCCTCGTCTGCCTGATCGTCCGAGGTGTCGCCTTCGAATACCGGGCCAAGCGGCCCGAGGAGAAGTGGCAGCGCAACTGGGAGCAGGCCATCTTCTGGACCTCGCTCATCCCGGCGTTCCTCTGGGGCGTCGCGTTCGCCAACATCGTGCACGGCGTGAAGATCGACGCGCACATGGAGTACGTGGGCGGCTTCTGGGACCTGCTCAACCCGTACGCGATCCTGGGCGGGCTCGTCACGCTGTCCCTCTTCACCTTCCACGGTGCGGTCTTCGCCTCGCTCAAGACGCTCGGCGACATCCGCGGGCGGGCCCGCGCGCTGGCGCTCAAGCTGGGCCTGGTGGCGGCCGTACTCGCCCTCGGATTCCTGATCTGGACCCAGGTCTCGGACGGGGGCACGAAGAGCCTCGTTGCGATGGTCGTCGCTGTCCTCGCACTGATCGGGGCGATCGCGGCCATCAAGGCGGGGCGAGAGGGCTGGTCGTTCGCGCTGTCGGGCATCACGATCGCCGCCGCGGTGGCGATGCTCTTCCTGACGCTCTTCCCGAACGTCATGCCGTCCTCGCTGAACGACGCCTGGAACCTCACGGTCTCCAACGCCTCGTCCAGCCCGTACACCCTCAAGATCATGACGTGGTGTGCGGGGGTCGCGACCCCGGTCGTACTGCTCTACCAGGGCTGGACGTACTGGGTGTTCCGCAAGCGGATCGGCACGAAGAACATCGCCGAAGCGCACTGACCCCGGGGCCGCACGGTTCGCCGGAGGCTCTCACGGTCCACGGGTGTGTTTCACGTGAAACACACCCCTCCCGGGCCCACCCCGCTCCGACCCTTTCCGTTGGGGGATGTTTCACGTGAAACCGATCGACCCGCGCCTGCTGCGCTACGCCCGAGCCACGCGCTTCTTCCTCGCCGCGGTGGTGGGCCTCGGGCTGGTCGGGGCCGGGCTGATCGTCTCCCAGGCCATGCTCATCGCGGACATCGTCGTGGGGGCGTTCCAGCACGGTGATGATGTCGCCGCACTGAGGACGCCGCTGCTGCTCCTCGTGGCCGTCGCGGCCGGGCGCGGGGTGGTCTCCTGGCTCACGGAGCTCGCCGCCCACCGGGCGAGCGCCGCGGTCAAGTCGGAGCTGCGGGGCCGCCTCCTGGAACGGGCGGCGGGGCTCGGACCGGAGTGGCTGAGCGGTCAGCGCACGGGCTCCCTGGTGGCGCTCGCCACACGCGGTGTCGACGCGCTCGACGACTACTTCGCGCGCTATCTCCCGCAGTTGGGCCTCGCGGTCGTGGTGCCGGTGGCGGTACTGGCGCGGATCGTCACCGAGGACTGGGTGTCCGCGGCCACCATCGTCGTCACCTTGCCGCTCATCCCGTTGTTCATGATGCTCATCGGGTGGGCCACGCAGTCGCAGATGGACCGGCAGTGGCGGCTGCTGTCCCGCCTGTCGGGGCACTTCCTGGACGTGGTGGCCGGGCTGCCGACGCTCAAGGTGTTCGGCCGGGCCAAGGCGCAGGCCGAGTCGATCAGGACGATCACCTCCGACTACCGCAGGGCGACCCTGAAGACGCTGCGGATCGCCTTCATTTCCTCCTTCGCCCTCGAACTCCTCGCGACGATCTCGGTGGCGCTGGTCGCGGTGGGCATCGGTATGCGTCTGGTCCACGGCGACCTCGATCTCTCCACCGGCCTGGTGATCCTGATCCTGGCCCCGGAGGCCTACCTGCCGCTGCGTCAGGTCGGGGCGCAGTACCACGCCGCGGCCGAGGGACTCTCGGCCGCGGAGGAGATCTTCGAAGTCCTGGAGACCCCGCTGCCCCAGGGCGGGAGCGCGCAGGTGCCGGCGGGACCGGTCCGCATCGAGGTGGACGCCGTCACTGTGCGGCATGCCGGGCGTACGCAACCCTCCCTGGCGGATGCCTCCTTGGTCGTCGCGCCGGGCGAGACGGTTGCCCTGACCGGCCCGAGCGGTGTCGGCAAGTCCACGCTCCTCAACGCGCTGCTCGGCTTCGTGACGCCGCAGGACGGTGGACGGATCCTCGTGTCCGGCACCGATCTCGCGACGCTCTCCCTCGCGCGGTGGCGCGAGCGGATCGCCTGGGTGCCGCAGCGGCCGCACCTGTTCGCGGGGACGATCGCCGAGAACGTGCGTCTGGCCCGGCCCGACGCCGACGACGCGGCCGTGCGAGACGCGCTGCGCGACGCGGGCGCGCATGACTTCGTGGCCGCGTTGCCGGATGGCGTGGCCACGGTCCTGGGTGAGGGCGGCGCGGGGCTTTCGGCGGGGCAGCGTCAACGCCTCGCCCTCGCCCGCGCCTTCCTCGCCGACCGGCCGGTTCTGCTGCTCGACGAGCCGACGGCCGCGCTGGACGGCGAGACCGAGGCCGGCATCGTCGACGCGGTACGCAGGCTCGCGGTGGGCCGTACGGTCCTGCTCGTCGTGCACCGCCCGGCCCTGCTCGCCGTCGCGGACCGCGTGGTCGAGCTGCGGGCCACCGAGGCACCGTCGTGCGCCCCGGTGCAGGGGACATCCCGACCGGCATCAACTCCCCTTCGTAAGACTCCGGTTGAGCCCATCCCCGGACCGGACGCCGTCACGTCGGAGCCGGTGGCCGGCCACAACCCGTTGGCCCGGGTGCGTGCCGCATCGCGCGGAGTACGCGGCCGCATCACGCTCGCGCTGATCCTCGGTGCGTTGGCGCTGGGCTCGGCCGTCGGCCTCATGGCCACGTCCGGCTGGCTCATCTCGCGCGCCGCACAACAGCCACCGGTGCTCTATCTGATGGTGGCCGTCACCGCGACCCGAGCCTTCGGGATCGGGCGCGCCGCGTTCCGCTACGCCGAGCGTCTCGTCTCGCACGACGCCGTTCTGCGGATGCTCGCCGAGCTGCGGGTCGCGGTGTACCGGCGCCTTGAGCGCATCGCACCCGCGGGACTGCGCGAGACCCGCCGAGGGGACCTGCTCGCGCGGCTGGTCGCCGACGTGGACGAACTCCAGGACTACTGGCTGCGCTGGGCGCTTCCGGCCGGGGTCGCCGTCATCGTGTCGGTCGTGAGTGCCGGCTTCACCGCGTGGCTGCTGCCCGAGGCCGGTGCCGTGCTGGCCGCGGGCCTGCTCCTGGCGGGGGTCGTGGTGCCGTGCGTCAGCGGGGCTCTGGCCCGGCGGGCCGAGCGGCACCTGGCACCGGCACGCGGACTGCTCGCCACCCGAGTGGCCGATCTGCTCACCGGAACCGGCGAGCTGACGGTGGCGGGGGCCATCGACCGGCGCGCCCGCGAGGTGAAGGACGCCGACGCGACGCTGACCCGGATCGCCTCACGGGGTTCTGCCGCCACCGCGTTCGGCGCCGGGCTCTCCGCGCTGGTCTGCGGCGTCACCGTGGCCGTTGCCGCGCTGGCCGGGGTGCAGGCGGTCGCGGCCGGACGGCTCGACGGGGTGCTGCTCGCCGTGGTGGTGCTGGTTCCGCTCGCCGCCTTCGAGGGCGTGACGGGGCTGCCCGCCGCCGTGCAGTCGCGCCAGCGGGTCCGCCGCAGCGCCGAGCGCGTCTACGAGGTGCTCGACGCGCCCGCCCCCGTACGGGACCCGGAAGCGCCTTCCGCCGCGCCCGCCACACCGTTTCCGCTGGAGCTGCGCGGCATTCACGCGCGGTACGTCGGGCAGGAGCGGGACGCACTGCACGATTTCGGGCTGCGCCTCACCCGGGGCAAGCGGGTGGCGGTCGTCGGTACCTCGGGATCCGGCAAGACCACCCTCGCCCAAGTGCTGCTGCGCTTCCTCGACCCCACGCAGGGCACCTACGCGGTCGGCCGGAGCGACGCGACGCGCCTGGACGGCGATGACGTGCGGCGGCTCGTCGGGCTCTGCGCCCAGGACGCGCACCTGTTCGACAGCTCGGTGCGGGAGAACCTCCGGCTCGCCCGCACCGACGCCACCGACGACGAGCTGCGGGGTGCCCTGGACCGGGCCCGGCTCCTCGACTGGGTCGACGCCCTGCCCGACGGTCTCGACACCCTCGTCGGCGAACACGGCGCCCGGCTGTCCGGCGGGCAGCGCCAGCGGCTCGCCCTGGCCCGTGCCCTCCTCGCCGACTTCCCCGTGCTCGTCCTGGACGAGCCCGCGGAACACCTGGACCTCGCGACCGCGGACGCCCTCACCCGGGACCTGCTCGACATCACCGAAGGCCGCACGTCCGTGCTGATCACGCACCGGCTGCGCGGACTGGAAGCCGTAGACGAAGTGCTCGTACTCGACGAGGGAAGGACCGTGCAGCGCGGCGCGTACGAGGACCTCGCACTGGTCGACGGGCCGCTGCGGCACATGCTGGAACGAGAGCGCGAGACCGAGGCACGACAGGACCCGACTTTCCTCGCCAAATAGGACTAACTACTCTCAAGGCATGTCAGTGCCGCGAGACCCGAAGAGACCGCCGGGCCACCAGGACGTCCAGGGCCTGGCCGGCGGGGAGCAGGATCCGCTCGAAGCGGCGACCCGGGCCACCCGCAGCCTGCAGGGGCTGTCCACCGAGCTCACCGCGCGGGTGCCCCAGCTCCTTGAGGCGATGCGCTCGGTGGGGACGGGCCTTGAGCTGCACTCCACCCTCGACCGGATCTGCGAGACGGCGGCCGAACTCGCCGGCGCGCGGTACGCGGCGATCGGGGTCGTCGACGAGGAGGGCAGGGGGCTCTCGGACTTCGTGACGTACGGCGTCAACGACGCCGAGGCACGGGCGATCGGACACCGGCCCGACGGGCACCGCGGGCTGCTCGGCTGGTTGATCCATCACCCCGAACCCCTGCGACTTGCCGAGATCTCCGCCGATCCCCGCTCGGCGGGGCTCCCTCCGCATCATCCGCCGATGCGCACCTTTCTCGGTGTCCCGATCCGCGTGCAGGGCGAGATCTTCGGCAATCTCTATCTGACCGAGAAGCACAGCGGAGGCGAATTCAACGACTACGACCTGCACATGGTGCGGGTCCTCGCCACCGAGGCCGGGATCGCCATCGGCAACGCCCGGCTCTACGAGGCGGCACGCCAGCGCGAGCGGTGGATCGACGGGTCGGTCGCCGTCACCACGGCCCTGCTCTCGGGCGGTGACGCGGACGACGCCCTGGAGGTCGTCGCCGAACAGGCCCGCCATCTGGCCGATTCCGACGCCGGCATCGTGCTGCTGCCGGCCGAGGAGGGCGGTCTGGAGATCGTCGCGGTCTCCGCCGACAATCCGCGTGTCTCGCTCGGCATGGTGGTGCCGCCGGAAAGTCCGGTCGTGTCCACGCTGCTCGACGGCGAGGCGGTCTTCGTCGATGAGGCGGCATCCGACCCTCGCATGATCACCAAGCTGTCGGAGCGCTACGGACCGAGCATGCTGCTGCCGTTGCAGAGCGGCGGCAGGGTCCTGGGCGCTCTCGCCACGCCCCGCGTGCTGGGCGCGCGCCCCTTCACCGAGGCCGAGCGGACGCTCGCCAGCCAATTCGCCTCACAGGCCGCACTCGCCCTGATGATGGCGGAGGCTCAGCGGGACCGCGAGCGGCTCGCGGTGTACGAGGACCGTGACCGCATCGCCCGTGACCTGCACGACCTGGTCATCCAACGCCTGTTCGCCACCGGAATGATGCTGGAGGGTGCGCAGCGCAAGTCCATCGTGCCCGAGGTGCAGGGCGGCATCGGCAAGGCGGTCGACGAACTCGACGTCACCATCCAGGAGATCCGCACCGCGATCTTCGCGCTCCAACAGGGCCCGGCGGAGGCGCCCTCCGGGCTGCGCACCCGCGTGCTGCGGGAGATCAACATGGCGGCCGTTCCGCTCGGCTTCAAGCCGGCCCACCGCTTCCTCGGCGCCGTCGACACCCTGGTCGGCGAACTGACCGGCAAGAACCTGATCGCCGCGCTGCGGGAAGCACTCTCGAACGCCTTCCGGCACGCAGAGGCGTCCCGGATCGAGGTCGCCGTCGACGCCACGGCCCAGCTGCCGGACGGCACCCCCGGTGTGCGGCTCACGGTCGCGGACAACGGGGTCGGGATCCCGCCCGGCGGCCGCCGCAGCGGACTGCGCAACCTTCAGCGGCGGGCCGAGGCGCTCGGCGGATCGAGTTCCTACGGCCCCGGCATCGGGGATGGCGGGGGTGGCACGACGGTCCTGTGGGAGGCACCGCTCTGACGCCCGCCGGGGCGCCCGCCGTGACGGGCGTCCGATGCCTGTTTCACGTGAAACAAGCGTCGGCCCGTTTCACGTGAAACACCGGCCGTCCGCGCGCCGATCCAGGGGTCAGAGAGCCTTGAGGATCTGCTCGATCACGACCGCGACGCCGTCCTCGTTGTTGGCGGTGGTGCGCCCGGAAGCGGCGGCGAGGACATCGGGATGGGCGTTGCCCATCGCGTAGGACATGCCCGCCCAGCTCAGCATCTCCATGTCGTTCGGCATGTCGCCGAAGGCCACCACCTCGGTGGGAGAGATGCCCCGCTCGGTGCAGCACAGAGCCAGGGTGGAAGCCTTGGAGACGCCCGCGCCGCTGATCTCCAGGAGCGCGGTCGGGCTGGACCGGGTGACCTCGGCGCGTGCTCCGACCGCGGTGCGGGCCAGGGCGAGGAAGTCGTCGGGGGCCAGCTCGGGGTGGAAGGCGAGCACCTTGAGCACCGGATGGCCGCCCGTGTCGGCGTCCTCGGCCAGCAACTTCTCGGCGGGAGCGATGCTTGCCGCCGGGTCCATGTGCAGCGGCGGGTAGGCGAGTTCGTGGTGGAAGCCAGTGGTGCGCTCGACCGCGAAGGACGTGCCGGGCACGGCCGCACGCAGCAGCGCGACGACATCGCGGGCGGCGGGCCCCTCCAGGGGCCGTACCTTCACGAACCGGGGTCCGTCGCCGTCGCCGTGCAGATCGACGACGGCCGCGCCGTTGCCGCAGATGGCCAGACCGTGGCCGTGGACATGGGCGCTGACGACACCCATCCACCGGGCCGGGCGGCCCGTAACGAAGAAGACCTCGATGCCCGCCTCCTCTGCGGCGGCCAGGGCCGCGACCGTACGGTCCGACACGGACTTGTCGTCACGCAGCAGGGTGCCGTCCAGGTCCGTCGCGATGAGCCGCGGCGCGGTGGGGACGGGGCGAATGGCCGGGGCGGGATCCGTAGCAGAGGTCACCGGCTCATTGTCCCGTATGTGAGTGCACGTGCGTGCGAGTGGGCGCACAGATGAGAGCGCTGACCGGTGCGCCCGGGGCACAGGGGGGCGTACGCGACGGTGGTGGTGCTCCGGGCCGGCCGGACGCGGCGGCCACCCAGCTGGCTCGGGACGAATCCGTCACGTGGTCCGGGGAAGGCTCGCGCGATGGGACGGATCCGGGTCGGAACCTGCTCGTGGACGGACAAGGCGCTGGTGTCCAGCGGCTGGTATCCCAAGGGCCGTCGTGACGCGGAGGGCAGATTGCGGCACTACGCCGAGCAGTTCCCCGTGGCCGAGGTGGACTCCACGTATTACGGGCTGCCCAGCATCCGCAACAGTCTGCTGTGGGCCGACCGCACCCCGGAGGGCTTCCGATTCGATGTGAAGGCGTTCTCCCTGCTCACCGGGCACCCGACTCGGCCTGAAGCGTTGCCCGCCGACCTGCGTCCGGCCCTAGCGCGGCAACGGGCGGCCCGTGATGAGGGACTGCTCGACGAGGTGTGGAACCGGTTCGGCGCAGCCCTCGGACCGCTTCGCGCGTCCGGCCGCCTGGGCACGGTCCTCTTCCAGTTTCCGCCGCAGCTCGCACCGGGGAAGGCCGCCGTCGCGTTCCTTCGCCGGTGCCGTGAGCGGGCCGCGGGGTGGCCGATGGCCGTGGAGTTCCGGCACCCCGACTGGTGGCGCGCCGAGCACATCGATGCGACGAGCGCCCTGCTGACGGAGCTGGGCACGGCCGCCGTGGCCGTGGACATGGTTCAGACACTCCCCGCCTCCGTCCCACCGGTCGTACGCGTCACCTCGCCGGAACTCGCCCTGGTGCGCTTCCACGGCCGCAGCACCGCATGGGGAACCGGCACCAAGGAAGAGCGGTTCCGCCACGGATACGCGCCCGAGGAGCTCGCCGAATGGGTTCCGCGCGTCCACGCGATGGCCGAGCGGGCCCGGGAGGTGCACGTCCTGTTCAACAACTGTTGTGGGGACGCCGCCGTGCGGGCCGCCCGGTCGATGCGGGACCTGCTCGGCTCTCGTAGGGTCGACCCATGCGACTGAGCACTGTGATTCTGCCGATCGACCGCTGGCACGACGGCGGTCGCGACACCTGGCTGCGCGCCGAGGAACTCGGCTTCCACACCGCGTACACCTATGACCATCTGTCGTGGCGGACCTTCCGGGACGGACCGTGGTTCGGCGCGGTCCCCACGCTCACCGCCGCCGCTGCCGCCACCACCCGGATGAGGCTGGGCACGCTCGTCACCTCGCCCAACTTCCGGCACCCGGTGACGCTCGCCAAGGATCTGCTCACTCTCGACGACGTGTCCGAGGGCCGGCTCACCCTCGGGATCGGCGCGGGCGGCAACGGCTTCGACGCCACCGTGCTGGGGCAGGAGGCGTGGACGCCACGGGAACGTGCGGACCGCTTCGGCGAGTTCGTGCCGCTGCTCGACCGGCTGCTCACCGAGGAGTCGGTGACGTACGACGGCACCTTCTACTCGGCCGTCGAGGCGCGCAACATCCCCGGATGCGTACAGCGGCCCAGGATCCCCTTCGCGGTGGCCGCGACCGGCCCGCGCGGGCTGAGGCTGGCCGCGCGCCACGGGCAGGCGTGGGTGACCACGGGCGATCCGAAGCTGTTCGAGACCGGCACGCCCGAGCAGTCCCTCGACGCGATCGGCGGCCAGCTCAAGAAGCTGGGCGCGGCCTGCGAGGAGATCGGGCGGGACGTGGACGAGCTGGACAAGGTCCTGCTCACCGGCTTCACTCCTGAGGCCGGGCGGGTGTTGGAATCCCTCGACGCGTTCGTGGACTTCGCGGGTCGGCACTTCGAGCTCGGCATCACCGAGATCGTTCTGCACACACCGATCCCGGACTCCGACTTCGCCGCCGATCCGCGGGTCTTCGAGAGGATCGCGACCGAGGGGCTCGCGCAGCTGGGCGGTCAGGGCCGGTCCTAGCCCCTGCCGTTCGGACCGGTCCGAACGGCAGGGGGGTGTTCAGCCCTTCCTGCCCCGCACGTGTGCGCTCATCCAGGGGGTGAGTGCGCCGAGCAGGACCAGCTCCCTGTAGGTCTCGTCGCCGGGAAGGGGCACGACCAGCCACCAGCCCGGTGGGAAGACGCGGCCCTTGATGTGGGCGAGACCGCCGTAGAGGGAGCGCAGGAAGGCCGGCACGTGGTCGCGCGGAACGTCGTCGAACTGCACGCCGTCGACGGTGATCTGGGCGTCGTCCTCCGGATACACCCGTACGGTCACGGACGGGGAGCCGCCCAGTTCGACGAATGCCTCGTGGGGCAGCGATCCGTCGGGGTCGAGGACCGTGAACGCGCCGGCGGAGGTGCGGCGTGAGGTGCGGTCGGCGCCGATGTCGTCGGTGACCTCGACGTCGAGCCGGTGCTCGTCGGCGACCACGCGGATCGCGCCGACGACGGACTCGGTGGTGGGCAGATGCGGATGAACCATGCCGTCGATCATGCCAAGCGCGCACTCAGCCCGGTAGCCGCACGTACTCCGGCGGCACCGCGTCGGTGAGCCAGACCCCGTTGGCGCTGACGTGGAAGACATGGCCGGCCCGGTGCATGGCGCCGGCGTCCACGCTCAGCACGACGGGACGGCCACGGCGGGCTCCGACCCGGCCGGCGGTCTCCCGGTCGGGTGAGAGGTGGACGTGGTGGCGGTCCATCGGGCGCAGGCCTTCGGCTCGGATCGCGTCGAGGGTGCGGGCCACGGTGCCGTGGTAGAGGTACGCGGGTGGTTCGGCGGCCGGCAGGTCCAGGTCGACGGCGACGGTGTGGCCCTGGCTGGCCCTGATCCGGTCGCCCTCCACGGCGAAACGCCGCTTGTCGTTGGTGGCCACCACATGGTCGAACTCGGTGCGGGTGATGGGGAAGTGGTGCGCGGCCGCGGCCCGCAGCAGCACGTCGATCTCCACCCAGCCGTTCGGGTCGAGTGCGACACCGATCCGTTCGGGCTGGTGGCGCAGGTGTTTCGACAGGTACTTGGACACCTTGACGGTGCGTCTGTCGTCCGGGAGCGGTCGCGCGCCGTCACGCGCGGGCTCCTGAGGGGGGAATGTCATGGCGCCAGGGTGCCGGGCGGCACAGGGGCCCGGCATCCCAATTTCCTTGGGCGGCCCGGAAGCTCGTGCTCGGTCAGGGCGCGAGCTCCTGTGCCGCCCACCGTGCCCATTCCTCGTGCATGGCGCTCAGGCGTTTGCCGTATTCGAGGGCGAGGCGGCCGTGCACCGAAATCCGGTCGTCTCCCCAGTCGATGGATGCCTCCGCGTGCTGGAGGCCGGTGAGTTGGCGGGCCGAGCGTTCGGCTTCGTTGAGCAGATAGGTCTGCGCCTCGATGCGGGTGAGTTCGCCGAGGAAGAAGACCCGGAGCAAGGAGTCGCTCCGGCGGGTGCGGACCGGCTCGACCTCGGTGAGCCAGTGGCGCAGCTCGGCTCGGCCCGCGGCGGTGATCGCGTACTCCTTGCGCCCGCGGGGGCCCTCGGCCGAGACCTCGACGAGCGCGGCATCGGCGAGTTTGCCCAGCTCTCCGTAGACCTGGCTCTGCGTCGCCGACCAGACGTGGGCGAGTGAGGTCTCGAACAGCTTCATCAGGTCGTAGCCGCTGGCCGGACGGTCGGACAGCAGGCCCAGGACTGCATGACGGAGACTCATGCACTCACTCTACATTCCACTCTTGACACGTCAATTGAGGAACCTCTACATTCGACATGTCGAAGTTGGAATGTGGAGCCGGGTGGAGACGCCCGGGACAAAGGGGGATCCATGAACTACCTGCGCGGTTTCATCCCGTGGATCGTGTTCGCCGCCGTCGGCAGCGCGCACTGGCAGTGGGGCGCGCTCGCCGCCCTCGTCACGGGCGCCTACCTCTTCGCCATGGACCGCAGGCGAGGCGTGAGCGCCGACTCCCTGATCCTGGAGCAGTCCACGATCGCCTTCTTCGCCGTCCTGAGCGTCATAGCCTTCGCCGCCACGGACAGCGGGCTGCGTGAGTACGGTGGCGCGCTGGCCACCGGATGGCTGGCGCTGACCGCCTGGGCCACGCTCGCCGTCCGCAAGCCCTTCACCACGGGCATCGCCAAGCGGCAGGCGCCGCGCGAGGTGTGGACCAACCCGGTGTTCCTCCGGATCAACGTGGTGCTGACCTCCGTCTGGGCGCTCGCCTTCACGCTGACCGCCCTGGCGCTCGCGGTCATCGACGCTCAGTCCCTGGGCAGCACCGCCTCGATCGTCGCCCAGGTCGCGGGCTTCGCCATCCCGGCCGTCATCACCGCCCAGTACCCGGAGCGCGCCCGCCGCGCCGCCGTCCACAAGGGGGCCTGACCATGACAGCGACACGCGGCGCCGCCGCGCTGCCGGCCGCACACCTCGCGGGCAATTTCGCACCGGTCCCGCAAGAGCTGACCACATACGAGCTGCCGGTCACCGGCGCCATACCGTCGGAGCTGTCCGGCTGGTACGTCCGCAACGGCCCCAACCCGCAGGACGCCGCGTCCCCGCACTGGTTCTTCGGGGACGGGATGGTGCACGGAGTCCGGCTCGAAGGTGGCAGGGCCCGGTCCTACCGCAATCGCTGGGTGCGCACCTCCACGTTCACCGACGGGGCGCGGACCCACGATCGTGAGGGCAACACCGACTACACCGCCGGAGTCGCCAACACCCACGTGGTGCGCCACGCGGGCCGCACCCTGGCCCTGGTCGAGTCGTCCTTCCCGTACGAGCTGGACTGCCGGCCCGGGTACGAACTGGAGACGCTGGGGCCGTACGACTTCGGCGGGCGCCTCACCACTGCCATGACCGCTCACCCCAAGACCTGCCCCGTCACGGGGGAGCTGCATTTCTTCGGGTACGGCACGGTCCGCGAGCCATATCTCACGTACCACCGTGCCGACGCGAAGGGCGAGTTGGTGGTGAGCCGCCCGGTGGAGGTGCCGGCGGCGACGATGATGCACGACTTCCACCTCACGGCCTCCCACGTGGTGTTCATGGATCTCCCCGCGGTCTTCGATCTGGGGACGGCGATGCGACCCGGCGGCGGCATGCCCTATCGGTGGGACGCGGAGCACGGGGCACGGCTGGGCGTGCTGCGCAGAGACGATCCCCACGGTGAGGTGCGGTGGCTGACGATCGACCCCTGCTACGTCTTCCACGCGCTGAACGCGTACGACGAGCCGGGCGACGGCGCCGGGCGCGGGGACCGGATCGTGCTGCACGTGGTCCGGTACGAGCGACTGGGGGTCGAGCGGCCTTCGCTGTGGAAGTGGACGCTGGAGCTGGAGACCCGCGTGGCCCACGAGGAGCAGATCGACGACCAGGCCTGCGAGTTTCCCCGTATCGACGACCGGCTCGCCGGCCTTGAAGCCCGGTTCGGGCACGTCGCGGTGGCGCAGTCGCCGTCCTCGGGGCCCATACCGGGGGCGCTGCTCCGGTACGACCTGCGGACGGGATCGGTGGCGCGGCACGACTTCGGAGCGGGGCGGACCCCGGCCGAGGCGGCGTTCGCCCCGGCGGACGACCGGCCGGGTGGGCCGGGCTGGCTGCTCACCTATGTGTACGACGCCGCCAGGGACGCGAGCGATCTCGTCGTCATCGATGCGGACAACCTTGCCGCTCCGCCGGTCGCGACGGTCCACCTTCCCCAGCGCGTGCCCTTCGGGTTCCACGGCAACTGGCTCGCGGATCGCTAAAGAGTGACGTCAATCACCCGTTCGGACAAGGGTAGTTGGGTTTGTTCCACAGTGAAGTCAAGTTATCCACAGGTATTTTGACCTCACTGTGGACAACTGACTTTCCATTTAGGCGATTTGCTCAAATCGACAGAGAGGGAGGTGAATTGACCTCTTAGTCCCTCTTGTCTGTTCCGGGTTGGCCGGTCAGCGCGTCCAACGTACGTGCCTGGACCTCCCGTTCGGCGGCCGCGGTGATGAACGCGGCGACGTTGTCCGGGCCGACCAGGGCCTGGACGGCTCGGATGGTGGGGGCGGGGAGCGTCACGGGGGCGGGGTCCGGGCCGGGCGGGGTGGTGGCCGGGGCGCCCAGGTGCTGCTGAAGATGGCGGGTGGCGAACAAGCGCATGGCGCGGGCAAGTTCGGCGTCCACGGTCTGCTGGGCCAGGGGGCGCAGGCGGCGTACCAGATCGGCCGCCTCGGTGGCCTCCGTGTCGGTCGGTGGCCGTGGGCCGAGGTAGCGGGCGAAGACGTGTTCCGTGGTGAAGTCGAGGAAGCGGGCCGCGATGTGTTCGACCTGGCCGCGCAGTTCGCGCAGATGGCCGGAGATGGCGTCGAGCGGCACACCGGCCGCGTGCAATTCGGCCGCCACGGCCAGTTCTTGGGGGCTGGGGACGAGGAACTCGGTGGCGTTGTCCGGAATGCGTTCCAGGATGCCGAGCTCGACCGCCTCGGCCACGGCGTTGTCGTCGGGATCGCCGCCGAACGTCGCGTCGAGATCGGCTCGGGAGATCCGAGCGGCCTCCTCGTCGGTCCAGGGGCCGTCGACCTCGACGACCAGGCCGAGCACACCGCCGAGCCCGCGGCCGGAGTCCCAGGCCTCCAGGAGTTCCTTGATGGAGGCCAGGGTGTAGCCGCGGTCGAGCAGATCGGCGATCTGGTGCAGCCGGGCCAGATGGGTGTCGCCGTACACATTGGAGCGACCGCGTCGCTCGGGCCGGGGCAGCAGCCCGCGGTCCTGGTAGGCGCGGATCGTGCGGACCGTGGCGCCACTGGCGTGCGCCAGGTCCTCGATCCGGTACTCGGCCGGAGCCGGCGGCTGCGATGCCCCATGCTGACGTGCTGACTGCCCGGACAAACCCACTCCTCCGACCCACTCCCTCTAACCCAGGGCGGCGCGGCCCACGGCACCCGCCGCCGCTCGGGCCGCCGGCGAGGTCGCGAGGTAGTCGACGGCCTTGCGCAAGGAACCCTCCTGCGAGGGATGGTACGACCGGCGCAGATAGCGGGGTACGGCCGAGCCCAGCTCCTTCCAGGTGGGCAGCAGGCCACGGCGTACCGCCCGGTTGTGCTCACGCAGCGAATAGCGTGCCCGGCCCGCGAGTTGGGGGTCGTGCCGGATCAGATAGGAGGCGCCCCACGCCCAGAGCCACAGCAGCACCGGAGCGACGACGGCCATCCCCTCGACGCGGCGGGCGTAGCGAGGCAGGCCGGAGCCGCCGCAGTGCTGGTACATGTCGAAGGCGACCGCCCGGTGCTCTACCTCCTCCGCGCCGTGCCAGCGCAGCAGATCGAGCATTACCGCGTCGCATCCGGCCCGGTCCAGGCCCTCGGCGGCCAGTACCCAGGTGCCGAGGACGGCCGTGAACTGCTCGATGGCGGCGATCAGCGAGAGCCGGAAGCGCAACCACTCCTGCGTCGGGACCGGCGCACCGAACGGCGGCGTCTCGCCGAGGAGTTTCTCGAAGAGGAAGTCGACGTGCCGGGTGTAGGGCCCGGTGTCGAGCCGTTGGCGTGCCAAGTGGTCCAGTACAAAGGCGTGTTGGACGCTGTGGGTGGCCTCCTGGCCCATGAACCCCTTGACGTCCTTGAGCAGCAGGGGGTCGGTGACCAGCGGCAGGGCTTCCTTGAACACCTTCACGAACCAGCGCTCGCCCGCCGGCAGCAGCAGGTGCAGCACATTGATGACATGGGTGGCGGTGGGCTCGTCCGGTATCCAGTGCAGCGGCGTCTCGTCCCAGTCGAACGAGACCCGCCGCGGGGATATCCGGTAGTGCTCGTCGCCCGTCGATCCGTCCCGGCGCTCGGTACTCACAGCGGCGGCTCCAATCGGGCGATCGCGCGGAGCGTCCTCGGCATGAACCGGGACATGAGATGGGCACCGCGCGCCTCGGGTGTCACCGGCACCACGGCCTGGTTCTTCACCACGGCGCGCAGGATCGCCGAAGCGACCTTCTCCGGCGGGAAGTTGCGCAGCCCGTACAGGCGCGAGGTCTTCTTCTGGAGACGCTTCTCCTCGGTGGTGTCCGCCCCGGCGAAATGCGTGGTCGAGGTGATGTTGGTGTTGACCAGGCCGGGGCAGATCGCCGAGACGCCGATGCCCTGGCCGGCCAGTTCGGCGCGCAGACAC
Organism: Streptomyces sp. NBC_00442; assembly: GCF_036014195.1. Classification (NCBI taxonomy): domain Bacteria; kingdom Bacillati; phylum Actinomycetota; class Actinomycetes; order Kitasatosporales; family Streptomycetaceae; genus Streptomyces; species Streptomyces sp. NBC_00442. The sequence continues at coordinate 3,642,437 of NZ_CP107918.1, read as the reverse complement.
TCGCTGAGCATCAGGACCGCCGCCTTCGACGTGCTGTAGGCGGGCAGCGCCCGGGACGGCTGGTAGGCGGCCGCCGAAGCGGTGTTGACGATGTGGCCGCCCTGTCCGCGGTCGGCCATCTGCTTGCCGAAGATCCGGCAGCCATGGATGACGCCCCACAGATTGACGTCGAGGACCTTCCTCCAGTCCTCGGCGGTGGTGTCGAAGAACGAGCCGGAGAGCCCGATACCCGCGTTGTTGACCAGGACGTCGACGATGCCGTATTCGGAGGCGACCTTTTCGGCGAGTTTCTCCATCGCCTGCTCGTCACTGACGTCGACGGCCTCGCCCCAGGCCTCGGGTGCGCCGATCAGCCGGGACATCTCGGCCGTCCGGCCGGCTCCCTCGGCGTCCCGGTCCACGGCGACGATACGAGCCCCCGCCTCGGCGAACGCGAAGGCCGTGGCGCGGCCGATGCCGCTCGCGGCCCCCGTCACCAGGACGAGCTGCCCGGCGAACCGGTCGGCGTGCGGCCCGGTCGCGACGGTGTCCTGCGCCGGTATGCCGTCCTCGTTGGCCCGGACGAACTCGGTGATCCAGGAGGCCAGTTGGTCGGGCCGGGTGCGCGGCACCCAGTGTTTGGCGGGGAGGGTGCGCCGCACCAGACGGGGCGCCCAATGCTCAAGATCGGCGGAGAGCTTCGGCGAGAGGAACGCGTCGTCGAGCGGAGTGATCAACTGGACGGGCACATGGGCGTAGGCGTCGGTGCGCGGGCGGCGCAGCCGGGCGCGGACGTTGTCGCGGTAGAGCCACGCGCCGTGTGCCGCGTCCTGCGGCAGTGAGGACGTGGGATAGCCGTCGGCGGGCACCTTCTCCACCCGCTGAAGGATCTTGGGCCACTGCTTGCCCAGCGGACCACGCCAGGCGAGCTCGGGAAGGACCGGCGTGTGCAGCATGTACACGTACCAGGACTTGGCGCCCTGGCCGAGGAGCTGGGCCGCCGCGCGCGGGCTCGGGCGGCTCATGCGCTTCTTGATCCAGTGGCCGAAGTGGTCGAGCGAGGGGCCCGACATGGAGGTGAAGGAGGCGATGCGGCCCTCGGTGCGCTCGACGGTCGCGAACTCCCAGCCCTGGACCGACCCCCAGTCGTGCCCCACCAGGTGGACCGGCCGGCCGGGGCTGACCGCGTCCGCGACCGCCAGGAAGTCGTCGGTCAGCTTCTCCAGCGTGAACCCGCCGCGCAACGGCGCGGGCGCCGTGGAACGGCCGTGGCCCCGGACGTCGTACAGCACCACGTGGAAGTGCTCGGCGAGCCGCCCGGCCACCTCCGACCACACCTCCTTGCTGTCCGGGTAGCCGTGCACGAGCAGCACGGTCGGCTGGGTGTCGTCGCCCAGCTCCGCCACGCACAGCTCTATGCCGCCGGTCCGCACCCAGCGCTCGCGCGCTCCCTCGATGTGCCCGTTCGTCACGCTCACGCCGCCTTCTCCTCGGCCCAGCGCCGCACATGCGGCAGGTCGTCGTCCAGCCAGAACGCGCTCTGCTCCGGGTCCCTGGAGTCGGTGACGACCAGGATCTCCTCGAACTTCGCGCCCGTACCCCGGAAGCCGAGGTGCGGCTCGACCGCCCACAGCCCCGGGTGGGGCGGGTGGTCGGAGAACTTGTAGGGGGACCACAGGGGCGACCAGCCGTCCCGGTGGCCGTGGACCGCATCGCTCGCCAGGCCCTTGAGCGCCTGGGTGCCGAACCCGAAGACCTTCGGCGACCAGCGGCGCTCCTTCACCCGGTCGATCTTGTGGGCGATCACGCCGAACGGGTAGGCGCGGTGCCGGTTGGCGTAGCCCTGGCGGACCATGAGCCGGTCGACGCTCTCGTAGATCTCGCGCAGCGGCCGCTTCTCGCGCACCTCGCGCAGGATCAGCGCCCGGTGCGCCTCCAGGTCGGCGAGCAGCCGGTCGTGCACCGGGTTGAGACCGAGGCAGCCCGAGTAGCCGATGTCGGCGGTGAAGCCCTTGTAGACGGGGGCCATGTCGAGGATGAAGGGCATCCCCGCCTCCAGGCGCCGGTTGGTGGGGAAGAACTGCAGCGGCACGCGGAAGTTCACGAACGCCGTGCGGTCACCGAACCAGGCGAACGGCAGGTGGAACCAGTCGCGCACGCCCCGCTCACGCAGCCACTCGCGCTGCATGCGGGCCGCCTCCCGCTCGGTCACCCCCGGCTTGAGCTGGGCGGCGACCGCCTCCGCGCACGCGTACGCGAGGCTCTGCACTTCCCTGAACCCGCTCAGCCGCGTGTCGGGTTGAGCCTTCACTGCCGATGGCATCCGTCCACCCCTGTCGCCCTACGCGTGCGTAACTTGACACTGATGAATGTGACAATGACCGGCGGCTGCGTCAAGGGCCCTGCACCAGCCTGTGGACAACGGCGCGACGGTGGACAACCGCGTCACTCGGGCCGGGGAACCCATCAGCCTCACGTACGGGGTCCCCTACGGGGCCGTACCTCTGGAGTCGGAGATCGATCCAGCCGTCTGGGCTGACGATTCCTGTGGCCCACGCCACTACCGTCGATGACGTGACTGTGATCGCGACCGAAAGCCTGAGCAAGCGGTTCCCCAGGGTGACCGCGCTTGACCGGCTCTCGTTGGACATCGGCCCCGGAGTGACCGGGCTGGTGGGCGCCAACGGAGCCGGCAAGTCCACGTTGATCAAGATTCTTCTTGGTCTCTCGCCCGCCACGGAGGGCACCGCCGCCGTGCTCGGTCTGGACGTCGCCACCAGTGGCGGCGCCATCCGTGAGCGGGTGGGCTACATGCCGGAGCACGACTGCCTGCCGCCCGACGTCTCGGCCACCGAGTTCGTCGTCCACATGGCACGCATGTCGGGCCTGCCGGCCACCGCGGCCCGCGAACGCACCGCGGACACCTTGCGCCACGTCGGCCTCTACGAGGAGCGCTACCGCCCCATCGGCGGCTATTCCACCGGCATGAAGCAGCGGGTCAAGCTCGCTCAAGCCCTCGTCCACGACCCCCAGTTGGTTCTCCTGGACGAGCCGACCAACGGCCTCGACCCGGTCGGCCGCGACGAGATGCTCGGCCTGATCCGCCGCATCCACAGCGACTTCGGCATCTCGGTCCTGGTCACCTCGCACCTCCTGGGCGAGCTGGAGCGCACCTGCGACCACGTCGTGGTCATCGACGGCGGCAAGCTGCTGCGCTCCAGTTCCACCAGCGACTTCACCCAGACCACCACCACCCTGGCCGTCGAGGTCACCGACTCCGACACCCACCGCGACGGAACGGAAGCGGTCCGCGCGGCGCTGACCGCGGCCGGCCTCACGCTGCACGCCGGTGTCGAGGACGGACTGCCCGGCGCCGGTCACATCCTGCTGGTCGAGGCCACCGGCGAGGATGTCCACGACACGGTCCGCGACACCGTGGCCGACCTCGGTCTCGGTCTCGTACGGATGGAACAACGCCGTCACCACATCGCCGAGGTGTTCCAGACCCCGGCGACGGAGCCGGTCTCCGAACGCGCCGCCGCGTGGGCAGCCACCGCGTCCGGCGCCGAGCAGAAGGGAGGCGGCCGCGATGGCAAGTGACAGCGCCCAGACCCAGATCCACAACATCGGCTACCGCAACTACGACGGGCCGCGCCTCGGCCGGGCCTACGCCCGCAGGTCCCTCTTCTCGCAGTCGCTGCGCGGTGCGTACGGCCTCGGCCGCAGCGCCAAGTCCAAGGTCCTGCCCATGCTGCTCTTCGCGGTGATGTGCGTGCCGGCGGCCATCATGGTCGCGGTCGCCGTCGCCACGAAGGCCAACGACCTGCCGGTGCAGTACACGCGGTACGCGATCCTGTTGCAGGCCGTCATCGGTCTGTTCGTCGCGGCCCAGGCGCCCCAGTCGGTCTCACGCGACCTGCGCTTCAAGACGGTGCCGCTGTACTTCTCGCGGCCGATCGAGCACGTCGACTACGTCCTGGCCAAGTTCGCCGCCATGGCGTCGGCCTTGTTCGTCATTACGGGCGTGCCGCTGGTGATCCTGTATATCGGTGCTCTACTCGCCAAACTCGACTTCGCGGACCAGACCAAGGGGTTCGCCGAGGGGCTGGTCTCGGTGGCACTGCTCTCCCTCCTCTTCGCCGGCCTCGGCCTGGTCATCGCCGCGCTGACGCCGCGCCGCGGATTCGGCGTCGCCGCCGTCATCGCCGTACTGACGGTCTCCTTCGGAGCGGTCTCCGCGGTCCAGGCCATCGCCTTCAACCAGGGCTCACCCGGCGCGGTCCAGTGGATCGGCCTGTTCTCCCCCATCACGCTCATCGACGGCGTACAGACCGCGTTCCTCGGAGCGAGCTCCAGCTTCCCCGGCGGGAGCGGCCCGGGGTCCGGTGCCGGAGTGCTCTACCTGCTCGTCGTCCTCGCGCTGATCTACGGCTCGTTCGCCGTGCTGACGCGCCGCTACCGGAAGGTGGGGCTGTGACCACCATCGAGATCGACCACACCTCACGCTGGTTCGGCAACGTGGTGGCGGTCAACGACGTCACCATGACGATCGGCCCCGGTGTCACCGGCCTGCTCGGTCCCAACGGGGCGGGAAAGTCCACCCTCATCAACATGATGGGCGGTTTCCTCGCCCCCTCCACGGGCACGGTCACGCTCGACGGCGAACAGATCTGGCGCAACGAGTCCGTCTACAAGAAGGTCGGCATCGTCCCCGAGCGGGAAGCCATGTACGACTTCCTCACGGGACGCGAATTCGTCGTCGCCAACGCCGAGTTGCACGGCCTCGGTGCTCGCGAGGCCGGTCAGGCCCTGGCCACGGTCGAGATGGAGTACGCGCAGGACCGCAAGATCCAGACCTACAGCAAGGGCATGCGCCAGCGCGTCAAGATGGCCTCCGCCCTCGTCCACAACCCGTCGGTGCTGCTGCTCGACGAGCCGTTCAACGGCATGGACCCGCGCCAGCGCATGCAACTGATGGAGCTGCTGCGGCGGATGGGGGCGGAGGGCCGCACGGTCCTGTTCTCCTCGCACATCCTCGAAGAGGTCGAGCAGCTCGCCTCGCACATCGAGGTCATCGTGGCCGGGCGGCACGCCGCCAGTGGCGACTTCCGCAAGATCCGCCGTCTCATGACGGACCGCCCGCACCGCTATCTGATCCGTTCGAGCGACGACCGCGCGCTGGCCGCGGCGCTGATCGCCGACCCCTCGACCGCCGGGATCGAGGTGGACCTCAAGGAGGGCGCCCTGCGCATCCAGGCCGTCGACTTCGGCCGGTTCACCACGCTGCTCCCGCGAGTGGCCCAGGCGAACGGCATCCGTCTGCTGACGGTCTCGCCGTCCGACGAGTCCCTCGAATCCGTCTTCTCCTACCTCGTAGCGGCCTGAGCGCCTCCAGAAAGGAGCGGACGTTCCCATGTACAACCCGACCGTCGCCCGGCTCACCTACCGGGCTCTGCTCGGCCGCCGCCGGGCCGCCATTCTCTTCGTCCTGCCGGCTCTGCTCATCGTGATCTCCGTCGCCGTACGGTCCTTCAGCAGCGGAGCCGACGACCAGGTCGCGGCCGACCTCCTCGGCAGCTTCGCGCTGGCCACGATGGTGCCGCTGATCGGTGTCATCGCCGGCACGGGCGCGATCGGCCCGGAGATCGACGACGGCTCGATCGTCTATCTGCTCGCCAAGCCGGTGAAGCGGTCGACGATCATCGTCACCAAGCTGATCGTCGCGATCGCCGTGACGATGGCGTTCTCCGCGATCCCGACGCTGATCGCCGGGTTCATCCTCAACGGCAACGGCCAGCAGATCGCGATCGCCTACACCGTGGCGGCCCTGGTCGCGTCCATCGCGTATGCCGCGGTGTTCCTGCTGCTCGGCACCATCACGCGGCACGCCGTGGTCTTCGGCCTGGTGTACGCGCTGGTCTGGGAGGCGCTGTTCGGCAACCTGGTGCCGGGTGCCCGCACGTTGAGCGTGCAGCAGTGGTCGCTCGCCCTCGCCCAGCGCATCGGCGAGAACGGCGTGATCTCCTCCGACGTGGGGCTGCCGCTCGCGGTGACCCTGCTGGTGGGCGTGACCGCCCTGGCCACCTGGTACGCGGGCCAGAAGCTGCGCACGCTGAAGCTGGCCGGGGAGGAGTGACGGGGGGTTTCCTCGATGGGGGGAGCGGCCAGGCTTTTCCTGACAGGGCGGTGCCCGGCGACGTCAACGCGTCGCCGGGCACCGTCTGTTGTGCACGTCTGTTGTGCACCGGGCCGGACTACCTGTGGGGCGCCCGGGGCGGTTGTCCCCCGCCGTCCGCGGTTACTTCCGGCGCTTGCGGCGCGGGTGCGGGGGGTGGGGGAGGCGCCGCTGGATGTCGGCGACGTCCTCGGTGAGATCCGTGAGCCGGACGCTCATGGCCCCGACGACGTGGTTCGTGGCATCCAGGCGCCGGTCCAGGGATGCGACGCGGCGATCCACCGCTTCCAGGCGACGGTCCATCGCCTCCATGCGGTGGTCCATCACAGTCATCCGGTGATCCAGCGACTCCAGCCGCACCGACATCCGGTTGAGCACCGGACCGAGCTCCTGGAGCGCGGGCCCGATCTGGGCCATGGAGGTCTCCAGGTTGCTGACCCGCAGGTCCAGGCCGTCGTAGCGAGGATCGCTCGCGATGACGGTGCGGGGGGCCTCCTCGGTGTCGAGGAGGTAGGTGCGCACACAGCGGGCTACTTCGCTGTCGCGAAGGAGCATGGCTACGTTGAGGACGGCGCGGCGGGTGAAGAGCCGGAGGTGCGCCCGGCCCTGTGGATAACTCGAAGGGCGGCCGTCGTTTGAAATGGCCAAGTTGGCCATTTCAAAGACTTGCAGCTCAGAACCCTTAAGGGTGCGCATCCCGTTGGTGTGCAGTTCGTCGCGGTGGCGCTTGACGACGCTGTTGAGGGCCTCTGTGGGTACATCGAAGTACCTGGCGACGGCCTCTGTGGACAAATGGATTCCATCGGGTAGCACCTGCAACGCCCTGACTTTCTCCAGGACGTCGACGCGCCCCAGATGGTCGGCGCGCAGCGTGCGCGATTCGAGTAGAGCGACTTCGGATGGCATGGTCGGCCTTCCGTTCGTGGTCGTCGGTGCATGACAGGGACGCCCTGACCCCGGGCCGCAGGGGTGGAGGTCCGCTCATCTACGCCACTGACTCAATGACCGGTCTGTACCGCGACCGGCAATCCCCGAATTCACGAAAGGTACGACGCCACTAACCCCAGTTGCCTCCACGCACATGGGACAACGAGCGGACTTTCGTACAAGTCACGCGTCCGGGGAACACCAGTTGGGAACAAACGTTTCGCCGGGTCGTCCAGTGCCGGGCCCGCCCCCGTGCCGGGCCCGCCCCGACCCGTGCCAGGCTCGCCCCGCGCTGGGCCCGCCCGGTGTCACACCGTCCGGTCACGGGCCGCGAAGAGTCCCACCGTCAGGGCCGCCGCGCAGACGCCGAGCACGAGGGCGATCGGTACGGTCCAGCCCCCTGTCGCCTGGTGGACGGCGCCCGCGGCGAGGGGGCCGGCGGCGGCCAGCAAGTAGCCGACGGTCTGGGCCATGCCGGACAGCCGGGCCGCGGTACGGGCATCGCCCGAGCGCAGCACGATCAGGGTGAGGGCCAGCCCCACCGCGCCGCCCTGCCCGATGCCGAGAACGCCCGACCACAGCCAGGCGCCGCTCACCGGGGCGATCATCAGGCCCGCGTACCCGGCGGCGACCAACGAGGTGACCAGCACGATCAGCGGGCGCTGGCTGCGCATCCGGCCCGCCAGGAGCGGCACGGCGAAGGCGCCCGCCACCTGGATCAGGTTGTTGAACGCGAAGATCACCCCGGCCGTGGAGCGGCTCATGCCGTGGTCCGTGAAGATCGTCGGCATCCATGCGATCAGGACGTACGACCAGAGCGACTGGAGTCCCATGAAGAGGGTGACCTGCCAGGCGAGGGCCGAGCGCCACACGCTCCTGCCCGCGGCGCCGGACGTCGTGTCCTGTGCGGCTCCGGAAGGGGAGGCACCTGCGGAGGCACCGGTCCGTACCTCGTGGCCCGTACGGCCCCGCGCGATCAGCACCTGCGGCAGCCACGCCACCGCCGCGAGCACCGCGAGGAGCGACCAGACCGCGAGGGAGGCCTCCCAGCTGCCGCCGAACGCCTTCTCCAGCGGCACGGACGAGGCGGCCACGAGCGTCGCACCCGCGATCATCGCGCCGGTGTAGACGGACGTCATCGACGCGGCCTTGTCGGGGAAGTCGCGCTTGATCAGACCGGGCATCAGCACGTTGAGCAGGGCTATCGCCGTGCCGACGAGCACGCCTCCGCCGTACAGCGCCACCGCCGAAGGCGCCACCCGCACCACGATGCCGACCGCCAGGAGCAGCAGGGCGAACAGCAGCACCGGCTCGCTTCCGAAGCGCCGGGCCAGCCATGGGGCCACCAGCGCGCCGAGGCCCAGGAAGAGCACGGGTACGGAGGTCACCAGGCTGCTCGCGGTCGACGAGAGGCCGAACGAATCGCTGATCTCGCCCACCAGCGGCGACACGCTGGCCAGCGCGGCGCGCATGTTCACCGACGCCAGCACGATCCCGACCAGCAGCACCACCGGATGCGCGAGCAGCGCCCGCCGTGCGGCGAGGCCCTGGGGCGAGGGCCGTACATCGGCCTCGGCATCGGGCAACAGCAGATGATCAGTATCCGGGCGTGACAAAACAAGCACCTTTCTCAGATTTCTCACAGTCGAACGTCAACCGCCGACCAGGAACGGGCGGACGTCGCCCGGCGCGCCGCCGAACACGTCGCCCGACGCTCAGTCGCCCGACGCGCCGCCCGAAGCTCAGTCGCCCGGCGCGTCATGCACGCGGCGCGTCATCCACGCGGCGCGTCGCGTCGGGCCGCAACCGCTCGTACCGCCTCCAGCGGCGTGCGCAGCAGTTCGCGGACCGTGCGTTCCGCGGCCGCCGGGTCGCCGCTCTCGATGGCGTCGACCAGGGCCTCGTGCGTGTCGAGGTCGATCGGGGGCATCTCCTCGTCGCGCAGCGACGTGACCAGGCTCTCGTGCACCTGGACCGAGAAGAACCGGTAGACCTCGATGAACGCCGGGTTGTGGGTGGCCTGGACGACGCCCATGTGGAACGCCATGTCGGCGTCGGCGGCCCGGTCGCCGTGTTCGCGCAGGGTCCGCAGCACGGCGCGCAGGGCCACCATGTCGGCGGTGTCCCGGCGTTCCGCGGCGAGCCGGGCGGCTTCGGCCTCCAATGCGACGCGGAGTTCGAGCACGTCAAGGGTGCCGGCGGCGCGAATTTCCCGGAGAACCGCGGAAGGGTCGGCCGTGGAGCGTACGAACGTGCCGTTGCCCTGGCGGGATTCGAGCAGCCCGGCATGGACCAGGACCCGTACCGCCTCGCGGACCGTGTTGCGGCCCACGCCCAGTTGCTCGGCCAGCTCGTGCTCGGTCGGGATGCGGTCGCCGACCGCCCAGTCGCCGTTGGTCAGCTGGGCCCGCAGTTGATCGACCACGGTGTCCACCAGGGACTGCCGCCCCGCCGTCCGAAGGGTCACGCCGTACTCCATTCACCCGGTTGCCCAGTCATCCTACAACTGGTCATCCTACAACTGTCCGGCATGGCGTCTCATCCCTTCCTCAGCGTCAGGAGCCATCATCTAGGGATGACGACCCTGCTCCACCGCGGCGCCGAGCCCTCGCGGCCGATCCGGGCCTGGGTGCGTTCCACGCCCGGCACGCACATCTGGCTGCTGTCCATCGCGGTCACCAGCCTCGTCATCCAGCTGTCCACCCGGGAGTTCGAGCGCTTCCTGCTGCACCGCAACAGCAGCAACATCCACGAGCTGACCCGACACCCGGTGCAGTCCCTCTTCACCAGCGCGTTCTGGATCGAGAACCCGTCCTCGCTGCTGCTCTACCTGGTGATGTTCGAGGTGGTCCACGGCACGGTGGAGCGCTGGCTCGGCACCTTGCGCTGGCTGTGCACGGTCGTCGTCGGGCATGTGGTGGCGACCCTGATCAGCCAGGAGTACGTCCTGTGGTCGATCCAGAACCAGCATCTGCCCCGGCGCCTGGCGCACGCCATGTCCCATGTCGTCGACATCGGCGTCAGTTACGGGCTCGCCGCGTCCGCGGGCATCCTCGTCTACCGGCTGGCCCGGCCGTGGCGCTGGTTCTATCTGGCGGGGCTGCTCGGCTTCTTCGGCATTCCGCTCGCCACCGGCGGTACGTTCACCGACCTCGGCCATGTGACGGCGCTGTTCATCGGCTTCGCCTGCTGGCCGCTGACCAGGGACCTGCCGGAGCGAAAAGCAGTGGCGGCCAACGACCGTGCCGGGCACAGTGGTTGACGCAGCCGCACACGAGACGCGCGGCCCGCGGCACGGGGGAGGGGCACGACGACGACCGCCTGCACGGGTTGTCGGGCTCCTGGCCGGGGCGGCGCGCGGCAGGCACCGGAGCAGCACCGACGACTCCGGTTCGCCGCCCGTGCACGGCTGCACAGGGGCGGCCGCTTCGAGCGCGCATCCGCGCGAGGCCGCCCCTCCCACTTCCCGCGGGGCTGCCCGCCGGGGCCCGGCCGTCACCGACCGGGCGACTGCCCAGGGGCCGTGACGCCATCGCCGATCACGCAGCGCGTGAGAGCCACAGTCACCACGGCGCCCCTCACCGACCGAGCAACTGCTCCAGAACCACGGCGATGCCGTCGTCGTCGTTGGAGGCCGTGATCTCGTGGGCCACGGCCTTCAGCTCGTCGTGGGCGTTGGCCATCGCCACGCCGTGCTCGGCCCAGCCGAACATCGGGATGTCGTTGGGCATGTCGCCGAACGCGATCGTGTCCGCCGCCCTGCAGCCGAGCCGGCGTGCCGCGAGCGAGAGCCCGGTCGCCTTGCTGAGGCCCAGCGGCAGCAGCTCCACGACGCCGGCGCCCGCCATGACGACGCCGACCAGGCTGCCGACGACCTGCCGCGTGATCGCCGCGAGCGCGTCGTCGTCGTAGTCGGGATGCTGGATGTAGACCTTGTTCAGCGGGGCCGACCACAGCTCGGCGAGGTCCTCGAAGCGGTTGACCGGGAGCGGGCCCTCCTGGACCTGGTAGCCGGGTCCGACCAGCACGTCGCCGTCGAGCCCGTCGCGGCTCGCGGCGAGGGCGAGCGGGCCGATCTCCGCCTCGATCTTGGACAGGGCGAGCCCGGCGAGCTGACGGTCCAGCGTCACCGAGGTCAGGAGCCGGTGCTCACCGGCGTGGTAGACCTGCGCGCCCTGTCCGCACACCGCGAGCCCGTCGTACCCCAGGTCGTCCAGTATGTGCCGGGTCCAGTTCACCGCGCGGCCGGTCACCACGATGTGCGCGGCGCCCGCCGCGGTGGCGGCGGCCAGCGCGTCACGGGTGCGCTGCGAGACCGAGCCGTCGGAACGCAGCAGCGTCCCGTCGAGATCGGTGGCGACCAGCCTGTACGGGAACGGGCGGCCCGGGGCGGTACTCACTTGGCGATCGGCTCCAAGACCTCGCGACCGCCCAGGTACGGACGGAGGACGGCCGGTACGCGCACCGAACCGTCGGCCTGCTGGTGGTTCTCCAGGATCGCCACGATGGTGCGCGGGACCGCGCAGAGCGTGCCGTTCAGGGTGGAGAGCGGGGTGACCTTGCTCTTGCCGTCGCTGGTGTCGCGCATGCGGACCGACAGGCGCCGCGCCTGGAAGCCGTCGCAGTTGGAGGCCGAGGTCAGCTCGCGGTACTTGCCCTGGGTGGGGATCCACGCCTCGCAGTCGAACTTGCGCGACGCCGAGGAGCCGAGGTCGCCGGTGGCGACGTCGATGACCTGGAAGGGCAGTTCGAGGGCGGTCAGCCACTGCTTCTCCCAGTCCAGGAGCCGCTTGTGCTCGTTCTCCGCGTCGTCCGGGTGGACGTAGGAGAACATCTCGACCTTGTCGAACTGGTGGACCCGGAAGATGCCCCGGGTGTCCTTGCCGTACGTACCGGCCTCGCGGCGGAAGCACGGCGAGAAGCCGGCGTAGCGCATCGGCAGCTTGTCCGCGTCGAGGATCTCGTCCATGTGGTACGCCGCGAGCGGGACCTCGGAGGTGCCGACCAGGTAGTAGTCGTCCTTCTCCAGGTGGTACACGTTCTCGGCGGCCTGACCGAGGAAGCCGGTGCCCTCCATGGCGCGCGGGCGGACCAGCGCCGGCGTCAGCATCGGGATGAAGCCGGCCTCGGTGGCCTGGGCGATCGCCGCGTTGACCAGGGCGAGCTCCAGGAGCGCGCCGACACCGGTCAGGTAGTAGAAGCGCGAGCCCGACACCTTGGCGCCGCGCTCGACGTCGATGGCGCCGAGCGCCTCGCCGAGCTCCAGGTGGTCCTTGGGGGTGAAGCCCTCGGCGCCGAAGTCGCGGATGGTGCCGTGCGTCTCCAGAACGACGAAGTCCTCCTCGCCGCCGACCGGAACGTCCGCGTGGACGATGTTGCCGAGCCGAAGGAGCAGCTGCTTGGCCTGCTCGTCGGCGTCGTTCTGCGCGGCCTCCGCGGCCTTCACGTCGGTCTTGAGCTGCTCGGCCTTCTTCAGGAGCTCGGCGCGCTCGTCCGGCGTGGCCTTGGGGATGAGCTTGCCGAGCGACTTCTGCTCGGAGCGCAGCTCGTCGAAGCGGAGGCCCGAGGACCTGCGCAGCTCGTCGGCGGAGAGCAGGGCGTCGACGAGGGCGACGTCCTCTCCACGGGCGCGCTGGGAGGCGCGAACACGGTCGGGGTCCTCACGGAGCAGGCGAAGGTCAATCACCCCTCCAGGCTACCGGTGCAGACTCCTGCCACCCCACCGGTATATCCCCCGCGCGCCCCGACAGCGTGGCGCTTTGTCCAGATTGACCGAATTGGGAAGGCTGACCCTTGCATTTCCTGAGCGACTGTCAAGGAAAGCGACGCTATTCCCTGAAAAGAGGCGTTTCCGGGACGGCCGTTGACCGACTCCCTTGCCGCGCACCGCACTTGCGCGGGACTTGTCCACAGAGGTGGACGCGTACGGAAACTTATCCACAGGCTGTGTGGGAGATCTGTGGACTGCGGAGGAGATCATTCCGAAAGCCGCGTGCGGGGCCGAGGATTCCCCTCTCAAACCCGTTTCACACACTCATTCGGGTGGGAATTGCTCGCTCTAAAGAGTTGATCAACGGAATTGGGGTGACAGAGGATGTCCTGGCGGCCTGTGGACCGATGTGTCGTCACTAGAGGGATTTGTCGACTGTGTCCGGTTGTGTTGTCGACTTACCCACAGGTCGAGAACCGAGCCTGTGGATAACTTTGTGGACAACGAAAATCAGCAGGTAGGACCGGCTGCCGAGGCGCCCCGGCGACTGGGGACAACCGCCTCGGGACACCACCTGGGGGCGATGCCGACCGGTCCTACGCGCGCCCGTCCTGGCAGCGGGCCAGCCAGTCGGCCGCCCGGTCGAACTCCGCGTCCGAGGTCCCCTGCCGAGGCGGCCGTACGTCGTCGAGCGTGACCTCCGCCCTCGGGTACGAGCCGAGGAAGCGGATCTCCGGACAGATGCGCCGCAGCCCCATCAGCGCCTCCCCCACCCGCCGTTCCGAGATGTGGCCCTCGGCGTCGATGGCGAAGCAGTAGTTGCCGATGCCCTGACCCGTCGGGCGGGACTGGAGCAGCATCAGGTTGACCCCGCGCACCGAGAACTCCTGGAGCAGCTCCAGGAGGGCACCGGGGTGGTCCTCGCGCTGCCACACGACCACCGAGGTCTTGTCCGCGCCGGTCGGGGCCGCCGGGCGGGCCGGACGGCCGACGAGCACGAACCGGGTCTGCGCGTTGACCGCGTCATGGATGTCGGTGATCAGCGGTTCGAGGCCGTACGTCGCGGCCGCGAACTCGCCCGCGAACGCCGCGTCGTAGCGCCCTTCCTGGACGAGGCGGGCGCCGTCGGCGTTGGAGGCGGAGGACTCCCAGAGCGCCTCGGGCAGGTTGGCCTGCAGCCACTTGCGCACCTGCGGCTGGGCGGCCGGGTGTGCGGTGACCGACTTGATGTCCGCGAGCGCGGTCCCCGGGCGTACGAGCAGCGCGAACTTGATGGAGAGCAGCACCTCGCGGTAGATCATCAAGGGCTCGCCCGAGACCAGCTGGTCGAGCGTGGTGGTGATCCCGCCCTCCACCGAGTTCTCGATGGGGACGAGCGCCGCGGCCGCCTCCCCGGAGCGCACCGCGTCCAGGGCGGCCGGCACGGAGACCATCGGGACCAGTTCGCGGGTGGCTGCCTCGGGCAGGGTGCGCAGGGCGGCCTCGGTGAACGTGCCCTCGGGCCCCAGATAGGTGTATCGCGTGGCGGACATGCGGTTCACACTAATGGCCCGAACTCCCGGGCACGCACCGCTCCGACCGGCCGTCCCACCAGGCGGGCGCGCCTGTTCGACGGCTTCCCGGCTCATGACTCCAGAAGCCGCTGCCCCACGTACTCGCCCGCCCGCGGCCCGCCCGGCACCGCGAACAGACCGCTCGCCTCGTGCCGCACGAACGCGGACAGCGCGTCCCCCCGGTCGAGCTTGCGCTGCACCGGCACGAAGCCCCTGACCGGGTCTGCCTGCCAGCAGACGAAGAGCAGACCCGCGTCCGGCGTACCGTCCGCCGCGATGCCGTCGTGATAGGAGAACGCGCGCCGCAGCATGGCCGCGCCGCCGTTCTGTTCCGGGGCGGCGATGCGTGCGTGGGCGTTCCCCGGGATGACCGGCTTGCCGTCGGCCCCGAACGCGTCGAGCCGCATCTCGGTGGTCTCGGTACCCCCCGAAAGAGGGGCGCCGTCCGCCTTCTTGCGCCCTATCACCTTCTCCTGGTCGGTGAGCGGCAGCTTCTCCCAGGTGTCGAGGAGCATCCGGATCCGGCGCACGACCGCGTACGAGCCGCCCGCCATCCACGCCGGCTGCCCGGTGTCCGGCACGAAGACGCGCTGCTCGAAGTCGGCGTCCGAGACCTTGGGGTTGCCGGTGCCGTCGATCTGGCCCATCAGGTTGCGGGCGGTCATCGGCTTCTTGGTAGCGCCCGGCGTGCGGTTGAAGCCGCTCATCTGCCAGCGCACCTTCGCCGCGGCGCCCGCGTCCTGCTGGATCGCGCGCAGGGCGTGGAAGGCGACCAGCGCGTCGTCCGCGCCGATCTGCACCCACAGGTCGCCGTTCGACCGCTTCGGGTCGAGCTGGTCGGAGGAGAAGTCGGGCAGCGGGTCGAGCTGTCCGGGGCGCCGGTCGGTCAACCGCGTACGGTCGAAGAAGCTGTGGCCGAAGCCGAAGGTGACGGTCAGCGAGGACGGGCCGGCGTCCAGGGCGACGCCCGTGTCGCCGCTGCCCGCGGGCTTGCCCGCCATCAGTGCCCCGGCCGTCGCCGACCAGCGGCGCATCAGCGCGGCCGCCTCCTTGCGCCCGGCGCCGGGGGCCAGATCGAAGGCGATCAGGTGGCCCGTGGACTGAAGCGGAGTGCTGATCCCCGCTTGATGTTTCCCGTGAAACATCACCTCTGTGGAACCGACCGACGTCAGCGGGCTCGTGGCATCCGGCGATGCGACCGCCGCGTACGCCCCGGCTCCGCCCGCTGCCCCCAGCGCCAGGCCGGCCACACCCACACCGCCCACGGTGCCGAGCAGTTTGCGCCGGGAGATCTCCGGGCCGGGCTCGGCGGAAGCGGCCGGCGCCTGCTCGGCGTTCCCGGTCGGCGCGGCCTTCTTGGCGTTCTTGCTCTCGGTCATGTCAGGTCAACTCAGCCGATCTTGACGTTCTTGTCCACGGTGGTCTCGTCGATCTCGGAGGTGCGTACCGTCACCGAGACCTGCCAGTCGCCGGCCATCGGGATCTGTACGCCGCTCGCGCTCCAGTGTCCGACGGTGACGTGGTCGGGCACGACGGGCAGCGGCCCGACCGCCTTCGCGGCGAGTGTGAAGGCGACCTTCACCTCGGGGGCGTCCATCGGCTTGCCCGCCGGATCCGTCAGATAGACGTGCAGGTCGTTGGCGCCGGTGCGGCCCGGGTCGAGGGTGAGCTCCACGGTCCCCTTGCCGCTGCGACCGCCGGTGTCGAAGGGCAGCCGGATGTCGACGGGCCGGTCCGCCACGGCGACCTGGGATCCGGCCTTCGCCCGGTCCACCGCCTCCTGGGTGCGGCCGGGCTCGGTCTGCGTCAGCACCGTCGTGACGGCCAGCAGCACCACGGCCACGCCTGCCTCGGCGAGGACCGTGCGGCGCAGCCCGCTCCGCCCGGGATCGGCGTCGCGTACGCGCTTGTCGCGTGCGGAGCTCATCGCGGCCTGCTGGCGCGCGAGTTGAGCGGCCCGCTTGGTGTCCTTGCCGTCGTCGGGGACGGTGACGGGCTCCGGCTCGTTCGTGCGCTGCTCCACGATCGCGGCGGCCCCGTCCTCGGCGGTCGCGGTGCGCTCCGAGAGGCGGGCGGTCCAGCGCCGCGAGAAGGAGGCGGTCACGACCAGCACGGCCACCAGGCCGACCTTGACGAGCAGCAGCTGCCCATAGGCCGTGCCGGTCAGCGCCGACCAGGTGCCGACCTGACGCCACGACTGGTAGACGCCGGTCGCCGCGAGGACGGCCACGCTCCAGAACGCGATGCGGGAGAAGCGCAGGACGGCCGCGCGCTCGATGTCCGGGGCGCGGTACAGGACGACGAGCAGCGTGGTGAGCCCGCCGAGCCAGGCCGCGACGGCCAGCAGGTGCAGTACGTCGACGGGCATGGCGATGCCGGGCTGCAGCCCCGTCGAGGCGTGTTCGGCCAGCGCCCAGGTCGCGGCGAGTCCGGCGGCGACCACGGTCCCGCCGACGGCCAGGCCGAAGGTGAGGTCCTGCTTCTCGGCCTTCTCGTGCTCGCCCTCGCGCTTGGTGTACGCGCCGAACAGCACCGACACGAACAGCGCGGCGGCGCCGAGCAGCAGCAGCCGGGAGATGAGCGCCGCGCCCGGCTTCGTCTCCAGGACGGCCCGCAGCCCGTTGAGGTCGAACGCGTCCGAGAGCTTCCCGGAACCGGTGTAGGGGGTGCGGAGCAGCAGCATCGCGAGGGTGGCCGCGGTCATGGCGAGCCAGCCGCCGACGACGACCCGCTGCACCGCGCCCACGGCCGCGCCCCGCCGCCAGCAGGCGAGCACGAAGGCGGCGCCGCCGGTGAGCAGCACGAAGCCGGCGTACGCCGCGTACCGGGCGATGCCGTAGAGGGTGCCGACGAGGCCGCCGCCCACTTCCTGGCTGGGGACGACCGCGGCGGTCGCGGAGGGGGCGCCGATGGAGAAGGTGAAGGCGCCGGACACCGGGTGGCTGTCGGCGGAGATGGCCTGCCAGGCCACGGTGTAGGTGCCGTTGGGGATGCCGGTGCGCAGCCGGACGCCGTACTTGACGATGTTCCCGCTGCACAGGTTGATCAGTTCTGCGGTGTCGGAGCGCTTACCCGTGGGGTCGAGGACCCGGATGGAGTTGGCGTCCAGGGCGACGCCCTCGGAGAAGGTGAGGGCGACCTGGGCGGGGGCGGTGGCGACCACCGCCCCGTCCTTCGGGTCGCTGCCGGTCAGTGCGGCGTGCGCGGACGCGTCCGCGGCGCCCGCGAACAGCGCGCCGAGCAGCGCCACCGTGACGAGCAGCAGCCGGGTCAGGCTGCGGCGCGCGGTGGTGCGAAGGGGTGGGGCGGTGGCCGTCATGTCAGTCCCTCAAGTCCCTCTGGACGCCTCAGTGGTGCTTCGAGTTGTAGATCGCTTCCTTCACCGGAAGGTCGACCTTGACCGTGCCGGCCTTCTCGAAGTGCAGCTCGACGGCGACCTTGTCACCCTGCTTCGGCTTCTTCTTCAGGCCCATGAACATGATGTGGCTGCCGCCGCGTTCGAGGTCCAGTTCGCCGTTGGCCGGGACGTCGAAGGACTTCACCTCGACCATCTTCTGGTCCTTCGTCTCATGGATCGTGACGTCGTCCGACAGGTCGCTGGTGACCTTGGTGAGCTTGTCCGCGGTCTTGCTGTCGTTCTTGACGACGAGGAAGCCGCCGGCCATGTCGCTGGTCGGCAGCGGCATGAACGCGTCGCTGACCTGGAGCTTCGGCTTGGCCTCCGCGCTGTCGGAGCAGCCCGCGAGGGCCAGGCCCGCGGACAGGGCTATGACGGCGGCGACGGACGTGCGGGCGGCGTGGGTGGTGCGGCGGTTCACGGGTTCTCCCCCTTGATGATCTTCGGCAGGTCCTTGGTGTAGTCGGCGACGGTGGCGTCCTCGCCGTACAGCACATAGCCCTGGTCGGTCTTGGGGGAGAAGGCGATGACCTGGGCGCCGTGCATCGAGACGACCTTGCCGTCCTTGTCCTTGGTGGCCGGGTCGATGCCGATGCCGATCGAGCGGGCGCCCTTCTGGATGGTGGCGAAGTCGCCGGTCAGGCCGATGAAGGACGGGTCCTGGCCCTTGAGCCACTTGCCGAGCGAAG
Organism: Streptomyces sp. NBC_00442; assembly: GCF_036014195.1. Lineage (NCBI taxonomy): Bacteria > Bacillati > Actinomycetota > Actinomycetes > Kitasatosporales > Streptomycetaceae > Streptomyces > Streptomyces sp. NBC_00442. Next base: position 3,624,007 of record NZ_CP107918.1, on the reverse strand, counting down.
CGGGGGTGTCGCGCTCGGGGTCGGTCGTCACGAAGACGACCTGGAGCTTGTCCTGGTCGGCCTTGGGCAGCGACTTCTTGGCGACGGCGATGTTGCCCATGGTGAGCGGGCAGACGTCCGGGCAGTTGGTGTAGCCGAAGTAGATGAGCGTCGGCTTGCCCTTGGTCTCGGCACGGAAGTCGAACTTCTTGCCGTTGGTGTCCGTGAGGACGAAGTCGGGCTTGGTGAACGGCCGGTCGAGCAACGTCGCGGCCTGGGTCTTCGCGGAGGCGGAGACATCGGCGACGGGGCTGTGCGAGCCGTCGTCGCCGCTGCTGCCGCACGCGGTCAGGGTGAGCGCCGCTGCCACCGCGAGGGCGGCGGCAGTCAGCGCGGTCTTGGTGCGCATGAGGTGATGTTCCGGTCTTTTCCGGTGGAAGGGGTGCAGGGGGCGGGTTACGCGGAGCGTCGCCGTCCGGCGAACACTCCGAAGGCCACGCCCGCGACGCCGACGACGATGCCCACGACGGCCAGCACGCGCGCGGTGGTGTCGGTGTCCGAGGTGGACGCGGCAGCGGTCTTCCGACCGGCCGTGCTCTTGTCCGCGGCGGACGTGGCGCCGCCCTCGCCGGTCGCGGCGGCCGTCAGCTTGAGGGCCGGCGCCGGGTTCGCGGGCTCGGCCTGGCCCGGCTTCGCCTCCTCGATCCAGCGCACCACCTCGTTGTTGGAGTACGTCTGGAGCGCCTTGAAGACGAGCTGGTCGGTGTCGGTGGGCAGCGAGCCGATGGACAGCGGGAACTTCTGGAACTGGCCGGTCTCGATCGCCCCGCCGCTCCACGTCACCTTGGTGACGGCTTCGTTGATCTGCTTGCCGTGCACGGTCAGCGGCTTGTCCAGCTTGGACTTGGTGACCTCGACGTTCCAGCCCGGCACCGGCTCGGGCATGACGGACGCCAGCGGGTGGTCGGTCGGGAAGTTGACCTCGACCTTGACCGTCTTGGCGTCGTCGCGCTCGTTGGGGACCTTGAAGTCGACGACGGCGTAACCGCCCTTGGCGGCCGCCCCCTCGGGCTGCACGGTGACGTGGGCGAAGGCCGTTCCCGAGAGCAGCAGGACGGAGCCGGCGGCGACGGAGCCGACGAGGGCGATACGGGTGCGCGAACGGGCAGCGTTCATGGCAGAGACACTCCAGTGAGCAGGAAGGGTGGGGACGGCCACCGCGCACGGGTGCGCGGGGCCCGCGACACCACTCCTGCGGTACGTGTGGGGAGTGGGCCGCGTTCAGGCTGCGAGGGCGTGTGCCGCGGGCGGACCGCGCCTGATCACCGAGTGCTGGAGTACCGCCCCGGACGGGGGCGGCGTCGGGTGGGGGCCGGCGGCCGGCACGCGCGGCCCCTGCCCCGCGGCCGCGAGGAGCCCGGCGCACAGGGCCCGCACGAAGGACAGGGCGCGGCGCAGGGACCGTACGGAGGCGTCTTCGGCGACGGCCGTGACGGACTCGGCCGCCAGGCGCACCGCGCCGAACAGGGCGGCCTCGCCGCGCCGCAGCAGCCATCCCGTGGCGAGCGCCGCCAGCAGATGACAGAGCAGCATGGGGAGCGAGGGCAGCAGCGAGGCGGCGAGCGAGGCCGAGTGCGCCGAAGCCGGACCCGCGCCCGTCATGCCCGGCATCATGTCGCTCATCGGCGCCATGCCGGGCAGGGTGGCGTGAGAGCCTCCGCCGATCCTGGCCGGGTCGATGCCCGCGTCGCTCACGATGCGCCGGGCGTCCGCCGCGCTGAGCCGGGTCGCGCCGTCGCCGCACAGCAGGTTGCCGGCGAACCGGATCAGCGGGAGGTCCCCGGTGGATCCGTCGCCGGAGGCGGCCGCCGTGTGCTGGCCGATGCCGAACAGGGCGTGGAGACCGAGCTGTCCGACGGCGAGGGCCCCCGCGATGGAGGGCAGCGAGCGCTCCCGTCCGGCGAGCGGCGCCACGACCGCGAGCACCCCGAGGAAACCGGCGAGCAGCGTCCACCACGGGACGCTCGCACAGGCCGCCATGACGTGTCCCATCGCGGACAGCACGACGCAGACCGCGGCGAACACCGCGGCCCTGAGCAGCCGGAGGCCGGCGCCTGCCGGGGCGTGGAGGGAAGACATGGCGGGGCCATCATCGCACTGGCCTTACCCGCCCCATACGTCAGGTCCAAAAGGTCGTCTTTGGCACGGGTGGCGCCGTCGCGGTGCGGCGGCCGGGGGCGGGAGGCGGGCGGTCGCGGTGGCTTTACACCGGCGCGCGGGGGCGCGTACATCCGCCGAACGGGCGCCATCACGTCAAGAGCGTGCTTACGGGCGAGTAGTTGCGGCAATACTGCGCCCGTAGAGAGAAGGACTATGTCGAGCCGCAGCGTTGCAGCCAGGAGGCTGGAGCATGAGCATCTGGTGGTCCCTCCACTTGCGGCGCGAGGCCGCGAGCGTGCCGCTCGCCCGTCGTCTTCTGCTCGGGACCATGGAGACCGCGGGGGTCGACCCCGACGTCTCCTACGACCTGTCGGTCGCTCTCACCGAGGCCTGCGCCAACGCGGTCGAGCACGGCGGTGACACGGTGGCGGGGAGCGCCTCGGCGGCCTACCGGGTGACGGCCTACCTCGACGGCGAGAAGTGCCGCATCGAGGTGGCCGACTCGGGCCCCGGCTTTCCCGCGCGGCGCGCCCGGCGTGCCGCGCCGCCCGCGAGAACCGGCTGCCTGGCCGAGCACGGCAGGGGCCTCGGCCTGATCGAACAGCTCGCCGACCACGTGCACTTCAGGAACCGGCCCGGCCGGGGCGCGGTCGTCAGCTTCGACAAGATCCTCAAATGGCGCGAGGGCGCGCTGCTCAAGGTGTCCTGAGCGGCGCGCCCCCGGGCGCGTGGGCGGTCCGGATCAGCCCTGCTTGAGCTGGGCCATCCACGCCTCGACCTCGTCCGAGCGGCGCGGCAGCGCGGCGGACAGGTTCTCGTTGCCGTCCTCGGTGACCAGGATGTCGTCCTCGATCCGGACGCCGATGCCCCGGTACTCCTCGGGCACGGTCAGGTCGTCGGCCTGGAAGTACAGACCGGGCTCGACGGTCAGGCACATGCCCGGCTCCAGGTCGCCGCCGACGTACGTCTCGGTGCGCGCGGCCGCGCAGTCGTGGACGTCCATGCCGAGCATGTGACCGGTGCCGTGCAGGGTCCAGCGGCGCTGGAGGCCGAGTTCGAGGACCTTCTCGACGTCCATGTCGCCGAGCAGACCCCACGAGACGAGCTTCTCGGCGAGCACGCGCTGGGCGGCGTCGTGGAAGTCGCGGTAGGCGGCGCCGGGCCTGACCGCCGCGATGCCGGCCTCCTGGGCCTCGTACACCGCGTCGTAGATCTTGCGCTGGAGCGGCGAGAAGGTGCCGTTGATCGGCAGGGTGCGGGTGATGTCGGCGGTGTAGAGCTCGTTGGTCTCCACGCCGGCGTCCAGGAGGAGCAGGTCGCCGGAGCGGACCTCGCCGTTGTTGCGCACCCAGTGCAGGGTGGTGGCGTGCGGGCCCGCGGCGCAGATCGAGCCGTAGCCGATGTCGTTGCCCTCGACGCGGGCGCGCAGGAAGAACGTGCCCTCGATGTAGCGCTCGCTCGTCGCCTCGGCCTTGTCGAGCACCTTGACGACGTCCTCGAAGCCGCGGGCGGTCGAGTCGCACGCCTTCTGCAGCTCCGCGATCTCGAACGCGTCCTTCACCAGACGCGCCTCGGAGAGGTACACGCGCAGCTCTTCGTCGCGTTCGGCGGTGACCTTGTCGGTGAGCGCGGCCTCGATGGACGCGTCGTGACCCCGTACGCACCGGACCGGGCCGGTGGCCTCGGTCAGCGCGGCGGCCAGCTCGCGCACGTCCTTGGCGGGCAGCCCGAGCAGCTGCTCGGCCTCGGTCAGGGAGTGGCGGCGGCCGACCCACAGCTCGCCGCTGCCCGACAGCCAGAACTCGCCGTTCTCGCGGTTGGAGCGGGGCAGCAGGTAGAGCGTCGCCTCGTGCCCGTCGCCGGCCGGCTCCAGGACGAGCACACCGTCCTCGGTCTGGTCGCCGGTCAGGTACGCGTACTCGGTGGAGGCGCGGAAGCTGTACTCGGTGTCGTTCGAGCGGGTCTTCAGGTTGCCCGCGGGGATCACCAGACGCTCGCCCGGGAAGCGCTTGGAGAGCGCGGCGCGGCGGTCGGCGGTGTGGCCGGCCTGCGCGACCCGCTCCAGGCCGTGCAGCTCGGTGTCGGCCCAGCCGGACTTCATGTTCTCGGCCAGCTCATCGGAGACGCCCGGGTACAGGCCGTTCTTCCGCTGCTGGATCGGCTTCTCGTCGGCGGTCTCTTCCGGGATCGCCGGGCTGAGCTCCTCTGACACGTCTGCTCCTTGGTACGACACTGGGCCGCCCTCCATCGTACGGGCGTACGGAAGGGGGTCCAGGGTCGTAGTGCCTCTTACCGCGGCCGTCGCGGGCCGTCGCGGGCCGTCGCGGCGTCGGCGGCTAGACGAAGCGGGCCGCGAGCATCACCACGTCCTCGGCGTGGTCGGCCTCGTCGAGGCCGTCGGGCAGCAGGGTGCGCAGCACGTGGTCGAGGATCGCCCCGGGATCGTCGCGCACCGGCTTGGGGACGCTCGCGGCGGCGGCGTGCAGCCGGGCGAAGGCGCGGTCCATGGGGGCGCCGGTGCGGCGCAGCAGGCCGTCCGTGTAGAGCAGCACCGTTTCTCCAGGGTCGGGAGAAAGCTCCATGCTCGGCGCCTCCCAGCAGGCCAGCATGCCGAGCGGCGCCGAGAGCGAGGTCTCCACGAATTCGGTGCGCCGCTCCCCGATGATCAACGGCGGGGCGTGTCCGGCCCCGGCGAGCACGATCTTGCGCGGGGCGGGTTCGCAGTAGGCGAAGAGCGCGGTGGCCGAGCGGGCGGGCTCGGTCAGGCGCAGCAGCAGTTCGAGGTCGGACAGGACGGCGACGGGATCCTCGCCCTCCATGACGGCGTACGCCCGCAGGCTCGCGCGCAGCCGCCCCATCGCCGCGACCGCGCTCGGCCCCGACCCGGTGACGGAGCCGACCGCGAGGCCGAGCGCGCCCTCGGGCAGCGGGAGCGCGTCGTACCAGTCGCCGCCGCCGCGCGGCCCGGTGCGGTGGCGGGCGGCCAGCTGGACGCGGGCGACCCGAGGCAGCCGGCTGGGCAGCAGCTCCTCGGCGATGGTCGCCACATGGGTGCGGGCCCGCTCCAGTTCGACGAGGCGGGCCAGGTGTTCGGCCGCGTACCGGATGTAGAGGCCGACCAGGTGCTGCTGGCGCTCGACGGGCTCCGCGCTCTCGTCGTAGAGCCAGACGGCGGCCCCGAGCCGGCCGGAGCCCTCCGTGGTGAGGGGCAGCGCGTAGCTGGCGGCGTAGCCGAGGCGGGCGGCGACCTCGCGGTGGCGCGGGTCGAGGCCGTCCTGGTCGGCCATGAGGTCGGCGCCGCCCGCGTCGGGCAGCCCGTCCAGGATCCGGCCGTACGCGGTGGCGCTGCGCGGCACGGTCTCGATGTGGCCGAGGTCGGCGTGGGCGAGCCCGAGTCCCGTGGTGACGACCGGACCGAGGCCGTCCGCGGGCTCCATGACGACGAGCCCGCGCCGCGCGCCGACGAGAGCGGCGCCGGCCTTGAGGAGTTCGTTCAGCGCGTCGTCGAGCACGGTGGTGCGGGCGAGACGCTCGGTGAGTTCGTGGAGCGTGGTGAGGTCGGAGACCCAGCCGGCGAGCCGGTCCTGGAGCACCGCACCGGGTGGGGTGTGGGCGGCGGGTGAGGGCAGCGACGCGTGAGTGTGCGCCGGAGACGGAACGGCTGGATCGATTCCAGCCACTTTCGGCAGGTGAGGGGCGCTCATGGCAGCCGGCTTTCCGACTGGTCGTTTCTGCTCAATAGCATCGCAAACCCCCATGTCATTCTGCGCCGCTATCAATGCATCCACATGTACACGCACAAGTGAGGGGATGTCCAGCATTGTCATAGCGGGACTATTGGTGTCCGTGGGGCTTCCAAGTTGGCCGAAAAATGATCCTGGTCGCCCGGTCCTGGGGTCGACTGAGGACGTTCAACTGTGCGTCGTTTCAACCGTGTTGGGTACGTAATCGGTGTGGTCCGTGGCAGTTGGACTGCCTCGGAACCTTGCGGACGGCCTGAGCGTCTTAAGAGCCGACCGGCCACGTCCCACCCCGAGCGGCGGGGTTTTTTGCCCGCAGGACGGCAAGCGCCATGCACGCGCCACCCTTCGCCATGCTTTAAATGGTTACGGGCAGTGGCCGTCGCCACCCGTGGTGACGGCTCATGATCGATCCCGGCGGATCCCCACCGCCTGCTCACGCAGCACGTACGCGCAGTGAAGTTGTGCACACGTCATGTGATGTGGACTCGGCGTTCAACGGAAAGGAACGAGCGCCCATGCGCGAGATCCCTGGAAGGCGACGCAGGTTCCGGTTCTGGCGCAGTGAAAGGGCTGCTCAGCTCGGCGCCGCGCTGACCTGTGCGACCCAATGGAAATGGCCCGTGGTCCCCGGAGTGGGACTGGCCGCGGGCGGCCGCGGCTGTGCCTGCCCCGACCCCGAATGCGTGGTGCCGGGTGCGCACCCCTTCGACCCCGTCCTGCTCGCGGCGACCACCGACGAGAGCATGATCCGCTGGTGGTGGACGAACCGGCCCGCCGCGCCGGTCCTCCTCGCCACCGGCGGCGGCGCGCCCTGCGCGATCAGCCTCCCGGCCGTCGCCGGAGCGCGGGCGCTCGCCGCCCTCGACTCCATGGACGTGCGGCTCGGCCCGGTCGTGGCGACCCCCACCCGGTGGTCGCTCCTGGTCGCTCCGTACTCGATGGAGCGCCTCGGCGAGCTGCTCTACTCCAAGGACTGGGTGCCCAGTTCGCTCCGCTTCCACAGCGAGGGCGGCTATCTGGTGCTGCCGCCGTCGCAGACCGGCAAGGGGCAGATCCGCTGGGAGCGGCCCCCGCTGGGCTCGGCCGAACTCTGGCTCCCCGAAGTGGAGGCGGTGGTGGACGCGCTGGTCGAGGCGAGCACCAGCGCACCGGACGGCGGGAGCCGGCTGGCGTACTGAAACGCACCGATGGCGGTGCGAGACAGGAGCGGGGCGGCCCCGGGCGGCCGGCAGCAGGGCGGCCCGGACGGGATGTGCGGGGTGCGTCGCCCAATGAGCGTGAAGGCGGTTCGGTTCCCGAGCCGCCTTCACTCTTTCGGGTGCGAGCGGGCCCTGGTTGTACGGGAATTGGGTGTGCGCGGCGCCGGGCGCCCGGATTCCGTGGCTATCTTCGGCCCACCATCAGGAATTCCAGGGCAGGCGGGTCCCCCATGAATCTCCAGCACCTCCGCGTCGCCGGGCTCACGGCCGTCGTGGTGGGCGCCGTGCTGCTGCCGCTGGTCGCCTCGGCGGGGCCCGCGGGAGGGCCCGAGGAATTGACCGCGGCGGATGACGCAAAAAGCCCCCTCACTCACGTCCTCGCGCGGGCGAACAAGCCACTGCCGCGGTCCGTGCGGGAAGCGGCCGCGCACTGCGGTCCCGCCCTGGTCTCCCCCGAAGGGATCGAGGCGCAGACCTGCGTGCTGAGCGGGGGGCGCGACGCCTGGGGGCGTACCTACTACCGCAACGCCACCGGCCAGGAGCTGAACGTGGTCCTCACGCTGATGAGCCCGGACGGGCGGACCGTGGAGACGAACTGCCAGGTGGCCGCCGACGACCAGCCGAATTCCTGCGAAACCCCGCACGAGAGGCGGACCGGGCCGGCCGCGGGGGCGGAGGCGTATTCGGCGGTGTCGGAGTTCGCGGCGGCGGGAGAGGACGCACCGCTGCTCCTGCGTTCCGGCAGCAACTCCACGGAACCCTCGGCTCGTTGACCGAGCCGGCAAATGGAAGGGCCCGATCGCTGGCGACGGGGGATGCACCAGCGACCGGGCTCTTAGAACGGTAACAAGAGATCGGTCGTTCGCAAATTCGATCTCGGTAATTCGGACACCGATTTACCTGTCAGTACGGCGAGTTGTGACAGGAGTCACCTGTCGGCCGACCGAAAGGGCCGCCGCCGTCACTCTCAGCTGAGCGTCACTTGGCGGTTGGTGAGCCCACCGCGGGCCCGGCGCTCCTCCGCCGTGAGCGGCTCCTCGTTCGCGAGCGCCCCGGCGAGCCGCTCGGCGAACTCGGCGGCCGGCTTCTCGCACTCCTCGGCGCCCATCCCGGCCGGCAGGTCCCAGACCGGCACCGTCAGGCCGTGCGCGCGGAAGGAGCCGACGAGCCGGGTCCCCTCGCCGAGCGAGGACGTGCCGGCGGCGTGCAGCCGCGCCAGCGCGTCGAGCAGCTTCTCCTCCGCGTACGGCATGACCCACCGCAGGTGGTTCTTCTCCGGGGTCTCGCACCAGTACGAGGAGTCGACCGACGTCAGCCGCACGGTCGGGATCGCGGCGGCGTTGGCCCGCTCCAGGGAAGCGGCGACCTCGGTGGCGGCGTTGTCCGCGTCCGGCACCCAGAACTCGAAGCCGGTGTGCACCTCGGGCTCGAACGCTCCGGCCGGGTCGAGCAGGTCCTGAAGGCGGGGGCCGTCGGGCTCGGCGCGCTGGGCGGCGACCGGCGAGCCGGGCTCGGCGGTCAGCGCGCGCTTGAGGGTGTCGGCGAGGTCGCGGCTGATGTCGCCGGACGGGGTGTCGTTCTGGAGGCCGAGCAGCACCGAACCGTCCTCGCGGCGCAGCGCGGGCCACGCCATCGGCAGCACGGTCGCCAGCGTCACGGACGGCACGCCATCGGGCAGCGGGTCCTTCAGCGTGAGCGGTACGGTCGCGGCCGGGACCAGCTCGCGCAGCGCGACCCAGTCGCACTCGCCGGCCAGGCCCTCGAAGGGGCGCTGGACCAGCTCGGTCACGGCGTGCGACGCGGACCGCCCGTGACACGCCTTGTAACGGCGGCCGGAGCCGCACGGACAGGGCTCACGGGCCCCGGCGACCGGGATTTCCCCGTCGCTGATCTGCGGCTTGACGGCCTTCGCCTGGGGACGCTTCTTGGCCATGGTGTGGCTCTCTCCCGACTGCGGTGGTGCGGTGTCGCTGTGTCGGGCGCGAGCCTAGCCGCCCGGACCGCCGGGCCGCGGCGAAGCCGGATCTCCGGGCGGGATCGGGGACGGGCGTGCGGGCCGGAGCGGGGCCGGACCTCCGGGAAGGAGCCGAGCCGCGTCGGCCCGTCCGCTCGGTCCAGTCAATCCAGGTCGTCGAACGCGTCCGCGAACTCCAGGCTCGGCACCGTCGCGGGGCCGGCGACGCGCGTAGCGAAATCGTCGTGCCGGTGCGCCGCCGTGAGGATCACCCACACCGTGACCTCGCCGGAGGCGCTGTCCCGCACGCCCCAGTCCTGCGCGAGGGCGCTGATGATGTTCAGCCCCCGGCCGCCGCGCGCGGTCACCGACGGCGTCGCCGGGATGGGCCGGGTCGGGCCGCCCCCGTCCGTGACCTCGACGGTCAGCCGCCCCGCCTTGTCGATCTGCCAGGCCGCCTGGATGTCGCCGTCGCCTATGTCGGACCGCCCCAGCGGCCTGCCGTGCCGGCAGGCATTGCTGAGCAGTTCGGACAGGATCAGTACGGCATCGTCCACGACCGGCTCGGACACCCCGTTGCCGAGCAGCTGCTCGCGCATCCGGTGTCGTGCCTTGCCCACGCCCGCAGGGCCATGGGGTACGGCCATGCTCGACGACGCGGGCACCTCCTGTGCCACCACCAACGCCACCCCCGAGACCTCCTTCGCCCCACGCCACGGTGTGGATGCCCCAATGGACTGGACCGGAAACCGGCCAACCGGCGCCGGGCGACGCATTCGTCACGGTCCCCTACGGAGCGAACGCGCCGGTGCACACCCTGTAAGGGGCGTTACGGGCGCCCGAGTTGGGACAGGACCTGTTTCGGCCGGTTGGTGATGATTGCCTCCACTCCGAGGCTTACGCACAGGTCGACGTCCTCGGGTTCGTTGACCGTCCAGACGTGCACGCGGTGCCCGGCGCGGTGCAACCGCTCGATGTAGGCGGGGTGGTTGCGCACGATCCGCATGCCGGGTCCCGCGATCCGGGCACCGGCCGGCAGCCGTCCGTCGCGCAGTCGCGGGGACAGGAACTGCATCAGGTAGACGGTCGGGATGTCGGGAACCGCCCCCGTCACCCGGTGCAGGGAGCGCGCGGAGAAACTCATGATGCGGACCGGGGAGGTTTCACCGGCCGGCGGCGGCTGAGTGAGGCCGAACCTCTTGAGGAGGTGGACGAGACGCTCCTCCACCTGGCCGGCCCACCGGGTCGGGTGCTTCGTCTCGATGGCCAGCTCGACCCTGCGACCGGAGTCCGCGACGAGTTCGAGCAGCCGCTCGAGGGTCAGGACCGAGGTGAACTCGCGGTCCTTCCAGTCCGGGCTCTCCTCGCTGTCCTTCCAGGAGCCGAAGTCGAGCGCCGCCAGATCGGAGAGTTCGAGGGCGGACACGGCGCCGCGGCCGTTGGAGGTGCGGTTGACGCGCCGGTCGTGGACGCAGACGAGGTGGCCGTCGGCCGTGAGGCGGACATCGCATTCCAGGGCGTCGGCCCCGTCCTCGATCGCCTTGATGTACGCGGCGAGCGTGTGCTCGGGGGCGTCCTCGGAGGCCCCCCGGTGGGCGACCACCTGGACGCGGGCGGGATCTGGGATGTGCGGGCTGGGCTGCCGTGCTTGGGTCACCGCGTCATCGTGCCACCGCCGGAGCACAGGTTGGCGCACGAATACACAGCTCCTGCTTACAGTGGCCTGACGTGCGGTGGGAAAAGCTGAGCGGAGTCATCCGCACGGTGCGGGGCCCGATGTCGGACCCCTGGCGCACCATGGGTGGTGCCGAGCCCCACGCCGGAGTTCGGCAGCCAGTCAGCCGGCCCCCGCCTGACCGTCCCCAAGACCGAGTGGAAACCGAGGAGAGCAAGCTGTGAGCACCGAGAACGAGGGCACCGCGGTTCCGGCCGTCCCGCCTGCCCCGTCGTCTGCACCTGCTGCACCTCCCGTGCCCGCCGCAGCCCCTGCCGCCCCCGCCCGTTCGGACGCGGCGCCCGGCGAGGCGGAGAGCACGCTCGTCCACGAACCCGTACCGCCGTCGGCCGGAGCCACCCCGAGTTCCGGCCAGGACCCGGCGACCGCGCCGCTGCCCGCCACTCCGGGCGCTCCGGCGCCGCACGCGTACGAGACGCACGAAGCGCACGAAGCGCACGAGTCGGCGCCCCCGCAGCAGGGCGGCGCCGGCTGGCCGCCGCCCCCGCCGGTGCTGCCCTCCTACGGAGGCGGAGGCGGAGGCAACCCGGGCGAGCCCTGGGGCGCCCCGCACGCCCCGGCCCCGCGCAGGCGCGGTGGCGGACTGATCGCCGCGGTCGTGGCGGCCGCCCTGGTGGCCGGCGGAATCGGCGGTGCCATCGGTTACTTCGCCGCGGACCGGGACAACGGAGGGTCGGGCTCCACCACGGTGGCCTCGTCCGACACTCCCAAGGACTTCAAGCGCGACCCGGGCACGGTGGCCGGGGTCGCCGCCAACGCGCTGCCGAGCGTGGTGACGATCGACGCCCAGGGCAGTGACGGCGAGGGCGGCACGGGCACGGGCTTCATCTACGACAAGGAAGGCCACATCCTCACGAACAACCACGTGGTGGCCTCCGCGGCGAGCGGCGGCAAGCTGTCCGCGACGTTCTCCAACGGCAAGAAGTACGACGCCGAAGTGGTGGGCCGCGCCCAGGGTTACGACGTGGCCGTCATCAAGCTGAAGAACGCCCCGTCCAACCTGAAGCCGCTCTCCCTCGGCAACTCGGACAAGGTCGCGGTCGGCGACTCGACCATCGCGATCGGCGCGCCCTTCGGTCTCTCCAACACCGTCACCACGGGCATCATCAGCGCGAAGAACCGTCCGGTTGCGTCGAGCGACGGGCAGAACTCCAAGGCGTCGTACATGAGCGCCCTGCAGACCGACGCCTCCATCAACCCGGGCAACTCGGGTGGTCCGCTGATCAATTCGGCGGGCGCGGTGATCGGCATCAACTCGGCGATCCAGTCGGCGGGCACCGGCGGCATGGGCGGCCAGTCGCAGGCGGGCTCGATCGGTCTCGGCTTCGCCATCCCCATCAACCAGGCGAAGAACGTCGCGGAGCAGCTCATCAAGACCGGCCAGCCGGTCTACCCGGTGATCGGCGCCTCGGTCGGCATCCAGCAGGGCAGCGGCGCGGCCCCGGGCGGCGGCACGGACGGCGCCCAGATCTCCCCGCAGGGCAGCGGCAGCCAGCAGCCGATCACGGCGGGCGGTCCCGCGGACAAGGCGGGCCTGAAGCCGGGCGACATCATCACCAAGTTCGGCGACATGCCCATCGACAGCGGCCCGACGCTGATCAGCGAGATCTGGACGCACCAGCCGGGCGACCAGGTTCCGCTGACATACACGCGGGACGGCAAGGAGAACACGGTCACGATCACCCTGGGCGAACGCAAGGGCGACAGCAACTGACCCGATGCCGGTAGGCTGTACACCGCTCCGCGCCTGGTGAGGCGGGGCGCGGGTGGGTTGCCCGAGCGGCCTAAGGGAACGGTCTTGAAAACCGTCGTGGCAGCGATGTCACCGTGGGTTCAAATCCCACACCCACCGCAGACGAACGGTCCCTGACCAGGTACATCGGTCAGGGACCGTCGTGCTACGCGATGGCCGTGGGTGACCGTCGTTCCCCGGTGTTCCCCGCTGGATCGGGCACGCTGGGGGCACGGTCAGTCTTCGGCGGGACTGGGTGCCGTGAGGTCGACCCATATCCACGGCTTGTGATGCCAGTCGCGCACCTCGCCTACGACTAGGTCGATGGTCGTTCCCACGGGCGGCAGTTCCCGCACGAGGCGCTTCACTCCCGGCTCGCCTCCGCGGCGAATCGTGTCCAGTGAGGCGCCCACGGGCTCGTACTCGTCGAGCTTTACCGTGAGGCCCCATGGCTGGTGACTAGCGATCGTTGCTTGGACTGTCTCGCCTTGCCGAAGCTCGCTGAGAGGCCGTCTCGGTTCCTCTGCCATGGCGGCATCCTCCTCCTCAACCCACCACTCGCCCCAGCTCCCATCCCGTCCGCCACATCGGCCGGCGCTCGGCAACGGGGCCCCCTCCATCCCGCTGCCTGTGCGGTGCCGGATGACGCACCGCGTGCTCACCGCGCCGGGTTCCGTATCCGCGCCATCATCGCGCCGCGCTCATCCGCGCCGCCGAGGCGATCGTCGCGTGGGCCTCGTGGGGGGTGAGGCCGGTGCGGACGGCGGCTGAGGCGAGGGCGGCCGTGAGCTGTTCGCCGATGCCGTTCTCGTATGCCCGGCACGCCGCCCAGAACAGGCGGGTGTTGCGCTGGCCTTCATGGGCGGCGAGGACGAAGCGCACCAGGCCCTGCCCGTGGTGGTCGACGGGCCGGTGGGAGTGGTGGGGGCGTGGCGGAGGGGTCAGGAGGTCGAGGAGGGTGCGGGGGCAGGGGGCCGGGCCGAGGTGGGCGGTGCCGGGGGCGAGGCGGTAGACGCCCCGGCCGCTGAGGGAGCCGGGGCCGACCAGGTAGCCTCCCGCGCCCCGGATGTCGATGCCTGGTGCGAGCCGGCTCGCCGAGTTGGGCACGACCGCGTCGGGCGGGCCGGCCAGCCAGATGTGGTGGCCTCCGCTCGGGGTGATCACGACCACGGTCTCGGGGATCGTGAACAGGTGCCGCAGCGCGAGGAGTTGGAGCGCGGCCGTGGCGTCGGTGCCCGGCGGCTTGGTGTCGAGGTCGATCCCGATGAGGTGGTGCGGGGCCCGGCCGCAGGCGATGCCGTAGCCGGTGGCCCAGGGCGCGGCCGCGAACAGGGCGCGCACCGTGGCGGGGTCGGTGGTCGCGTCGTGCACCCCGTGCCCCGGGAGGCCGCACTCCCCCCGGCAGAGCACCGGGTGCGTGCCGTTGCGGTGCGGCGAGGGGAGCGCGGGGAGCTTGGAGCGGGACAGCGGAATGACGGGCAGGCCGCGCTCGGCGGCGGACAGGGCGTGGGCGAGGGCCAGGGTGGCGGACTGCCGGTCGATGGTGGCCATGGCTCCATGTTCGTACGAATGTTCGAGAAAGGGAATCCCTGTCCAGGCCACCCCGCACACACCGCTTCCGGCCCGGCCCTCCACGACCCCACCCGCGTGGGGCGACGACCCGGTGGCGTGTCGGTGTCCTTCAGGTGAGCGGACGGTGGCGACAAGGGTTGGCCGAATCCGAGCCGAAACGGTTCTCCTCATGGGAGGGGGCGGTTCCGGCGCGAAAGTTCAGCCCCGGCCGGAGTTTTGGTGTCGCATTGGGGGTTTATCGACATGTCCTCACGCTTGCGGGCGAAAGGTTCCCCATTGACTGGTTCGCCGGGGATTCGGTGGGCAACTCTGATCTCGCGACGTCGTCACAGAGCGTCCGAGGCGGTCGGCCAACTGCCTTGGAACAGACCGCACTTGTCTCACTCACGTGAGGTGGGAGCGGTCCGGAACGCCGAATCAACCCGTATGTCCCGTTCCTGGAGGAATTGACATGGCAAGCATCCGTACCGCCCGCGTTCTCGCCGCCGTTGCCGCGCTGCCCCTCGCCGCCGCCCTCTGCTCGGGCGTGGCCTCTGCCGACAACGGCGCCCTCGCGGGTCACGGATCGAACGCGGCGGTGGCGACCATCAGCGGCAGCGGGGTCGGGCACGACAACCGGGGCAATTCGTCCACCTCGCAGCAGCAGGCCGTCGGGTCCGGCGCCTCGAACCAGAACAACACCGCCCAGGTGAACGGCTCCGCGTTCACGTCGATCAACCAGGGCAACCACAATGTCGCCGTGAACTTCACCCGTCTGTGGTGACCCGCGACCCCTGCTGCGGGGTCCGGTCCATGGGGTGAACGACGGCCCGGGTGACAGTGCTGCGGCACGGCCATCCGGGCCGTTCGCGTGTGCCGGGAGCGGGGTCCCCGGAACACCGGCAGTGCGTGGTTCAGTGTGCGGTTCGGCGCGTGGTTCGCGCGGGCATCGCGCGAGGCATTGACAGCCGAGCCAAATCTGACGGACAGTCAGAAACGCACCGGCACGCCGGCGCGCACCACCACTCGTACGCATTCGTACGCACCCGTACGCACGGAAGGCCGCCGTCGTGCACCTCGCCCCGACCGAGCGCCAGCAGCGGCTGCGCTCCGAACTCCGCGCCTACTTCGCCCGGTTGATGCCCGACGGACCCCCGGCCGGTACGGATCCCGACGCCCAGCGTGCGCTGCTGCGCCGGATCGGAGCCGACGGGCTGCTGGGTCTCGGCTGGCCCGTCGAGTACGGGGGCCAGGGGCGCGGCGCCGACGAGCAGTTCGTCTTCTTCGACGAGGCCTACCGGGCGGGCGCGCCCGTCTCCATGGTCACCCTCAACACGGTCGGCCCGACCCTGATGAAGTACGGGACCGCCGAGCAGAAGGGGTACTTCCTGCCCAGGATCCTCCGCGGCGACCTGGTCTTCGCGATCGGCTACAGCGAACCGGAGGCCGGCACCGACCTCGCGGCCCTGCGCACCAGGGCCGTGCGGGACGCGGACAGCTGGGTGATCGACGGGCAGAAGGTGTTCACCTCCAACGCCCAGAACGCCGACTGGATCTGGCTCGCCTGCCGCACCGACCCCAACGCGCCCAAGCACAAGGGCATTTCGATCGTCCTGGTGCCGACCGACGCGCCCGGCTTCTCCTGGACACCGATCGAGACGGTCGGCGGCCTGACCACCACGGCGACCTACTACGAGGGCATCCGGGTGCCGCGGGCGAACCTCGTCGGCGAGGAGAACGCGGGCTGGGGGCTGATCACCAATCAGCTCAATCACGAACGGGTCGCGCTCGCCGCGATCGGCATGCAGGCCGAGGATTTCTACGAGGCCGCGCTCACCGCCGCCTGTACGCCCGATCCGGTGACATCCGAACGTCGGGTTGACCACGAATGGGTGAAGGCGAAGGTGGCCGTCACGCACGCGAAGCTGGCGGTGAATCGCCTGCTCAGCTGGCGTTTGGTGGGGGATGTGGGGGCCGGAAGTCTCGCGCCGGGGGACGCCAGCGGAGTGAAGTTCACGGGAACGGAGTCCGCGGTCGAAACGTATCGAATGTGTCAGGAAATCGTGGGGGACGCGGGCCTGATACGGGGCGGTTCGCCCGGCGCCTTCGGGGACGGGGAGCTGGAGCGGATGAACAGGGCGGCACAGATCAACACCTTCGGGGGCGGGGTGAGCGAGGTGCAGCGGGAGATCGTCGCGACGATGCGGCTCGGAATGAAGCGGGGGAAGCGGTGAGAGAAGTGGTGAGGGAAGAGGGTGGGGCGAGCGGGGCGGATTTCCTTGGCCGGCTGAAGAAGTTCGAGGGGCGGGCCGCCGCGACCGCGGGAGTCGGCAAGGACCTGGTCAACGAGCCGATGATCCGGCACTGGTGCGAGGCGATGGGCGACACCCACGCCGCCTACACCGGGCCGGACGCCATAGCGCCCCCGACGATGCTCCAGGCCTGGACGATGGGCGGCCTCTCCGGGCACGGCGACGGAACGGGCCGCGCCACGGCCTACGACGAGCTGTTCGAGCTGCTCGACGGCGCCGGATACGCGTCGGTGGTGGCGACGGACTGCGAGCAGGAGTACGTCCGCGACCTGCGGCCGGGCGACCGCGTCAGCTATGACGCGGTGATCGAGACGGTGTCGGAGCGCAAGACGACCAAGCTGGGGACAGGTCACTTCGTCACCACGCGGATGGACGTGCTGGCCAACGGGGAGCTTGCCGGCACGCACCGCTTCCGCATCCTCAAATACGCTCCCGCGCACCGGAGTTCGCCGGCCGCCGGGCAACGGCCGGCCGATCGGGCCGTACGCCCACGGCCCGTGCGCCCACGGCCCGTCGTGAACCGGGACAACGCCGGGTTCTGGGCGGGCGTCGCCGAGCACCGGCTGCTCATCCAGCGCTGCGGCGACTGTGCCGAGCTGCGCTTCCCCTGGCTGCCGGGGTGCCACGCCTGTGGTTCGGCGCGGTGGGACACGGTGGAGGCGAGCGGCGCGGGCACGGTGTTCTCGTTCGTCGTGATGCACCACCCGCCCTTCCCCGCCTTCGACCCGCCCTACGCGGTCGGCTTGATCGAGCTCGCGGAGGGCGTGCGGATCGTCAGCAATGTGGTCGGGGTGGCGGCGGACGAGGTGCGGATAGGGATGCCCGTAAGCCTCGAGTTCGTCCGTGTGGACGCGGAGTTGGAGCTCCCCCTCTTCCGGGCGGAGGCGGTCTGATGGACTTCGCGCCCACCGATGAGCAGGCCGCCGTGCGCGACCTCGCGGCGCAGATCTTCGGGGACCTCTCGACGCACGAGCGGCTCGCCGCGGCCGGCACGGGCACGGACGGCGGGCTGTGGAAGGCGCTGTGCGGGGCGGGGCTGCTCGCGGCCGTCGAGGAGGTCGGTCTCCTCGGTCTGGTCCTCGCCCTTGAGGAGCAGGGCAGGACCACCGCACAGGTCCCCTTCGCGGCAGCCTGCGTCTACGGCGTCCTCGCGCTCACCGCGCACGGCACGGCCGGACAGCGAGATCGGCTGCTCCCGGCGCTGCGCGACGGGACGGCGGTGGTGACCGGGGCGTTCCCCTCCGTGGCGGGCCGCGTAAGCACGAGCGGTGAGGGAGAGCTGACCGGGTCCGTGCCGCTCGTTCCCTGGCTGAGGGACGCCACCCATGTGCTGGTCCCGGACGCGGACCGGAACCTGTGGCTCGTGCGGACCGCCGACGCGGTGGCGGAGCCGGTCGAGACGACCGCGCCGTGGTCGGCCGGGCGCCTCACGCTCGCCGCCACCGCGGCCGAGCGGCTCGGCGGGACCGAGGCGTACGAGGACGTGCTGGCCACCGCGCGCACCGCGTTCGCCGGGCTCCAGGCGGGCGTGTGCGCGGGCTCGCTGGCCAGGGCGGTCCTGCACACCACGACCCGCGAGCAGTTCGGGCGGCCGCTCTCCACCAACCAGGGAGTGCTGCTGCGGGCCGCCGACGCGTACATGGACACCGAGGCGATACGGGTCACGTCCTACGAGGCGGCCTGGCGGCGGGACGAGGGCCTGCGGTACGGCACGCACGCGCTGACCGCGGCATGGTGGGCGTCCGAGGCCGGCACCCGTGTCGTGCACGCGGGCCAGCATCTGCACGGTGGCCTCGGGGCGGACCTCGAACACCCCGTGCACCGGCACTTCCTGTGGGGCCGCCAGCTCGACGCCTACTTGGGATGTGGCGCCGAACTGCTCGCTGAATTGGGCGAGTTGATCGTGGCGGAGAAGCAGGCGGCCGAGGGGGTGGTGACGGCGTGAGGACCGGAGAGGGCCTGAGGGCCGGGGAGGGAGCGGGGGCCGACGGCATCAGGGCGGGGGACGAACTGCCGCCGCTGGAGATAGCCATCACCCGGACCCTGATCGTGGCGGGCGCGGTGGCATCGCGCGACTACCAGGACGTCCACCACGACGCGGTGCTCGCGCAGGAGAAGGGGTCCCCGGACATCTTCATGAACATCCTGACGACCAACGGCCTGGTCGGCCGCTACATCACGGACTGCTTCGGTCCGACGGCCCGGTTGCGGGCGGTGAAGATACGGCTCGGCGCGCCGAACCATCCGGGCGACACGATGACGTTGACCGGCACGGTCACCGCGGTGGAGGGGGACGTCGCCGTGGTGCGGGTGACGGGGGCCAACGGCCTCGGCCACCACGTCACCGGCACCGTACGGGTGTCCGTGGCGCCCGGAGCCGATGTGGAGGAGGGGGCATGAGCGTACGTCGGGCCGACTCGCTCGGCGGGCGGGCGGCCGTCGTCGGCATCGGGGCGACCGAGTTCTCCAAGGACTCCGGGCGCAGCGAGCTGAAGCTGGCGGTCGAGGCGGTCCGGGCGGCGCTCCACGACGCGGGACTCTCGCCGTCGGACGTCGACGGTCTGGTCACGTTCACCATGGACACCAGCCCCGAGATATCGGTCGCGCAGGCGGTCGGCATGGGTGAGCTGTCCTTCTTCTCGCGCATCCACTACGGCGGGGGTGCGGCGTGCGCCACCGTGCAGCAGGCGGCGCTCGCCGTCGCCACCGGGGTGGCCGAAGTGGTGGTCTGCTACCGGGCGTTCAACGAGCGTTCGGGGCGGCGCTTCGGCTCCGGTGTGCAGCAGCGCGAGCCGTCTGCGGAGGGCGCGGCGCTCGGCTGGGCCCTTCCGTTCGGGCTGCTGACGCCCGCGTCCTGGGTCGCCATGGCGGCACAGCGCTATCTGCACGCCTACCACCTGACTCCCGAGGCGTTCGGTCATGTCGCCGTCACCGACCGCCGCCATGCCGCGACCAACCCGGCGGCGTACTTCCACGGCAAGCCGATCACCCTGGCCGATCACGCGGCCTCGCGGTGGATCGTCGAGCCGCTGCGGCTCCTCGACTGCTGCCAGGAGACCGACGGCGGGCAGGCGATCGTCGTCACGACGGCGGAGCGGGCAAGGGACCTGCGGCAGCGTCCCGCCGTGATCACCGCGGCGGCGCAGGGAGCCGGACGCCGTCAGGAGGCGATGACCAGCTTCTACCGGGACGACATGACCGGGCTGCCGGAGATGGGGGTGGTGGCCCGTCAGCTGTGGCGGAGTTCGGGGCTGAGCCCCGCCGAGATCGACGTGGCGATCCTGTACGACCACTTCACGCCGTTCGTGCTGATGCAGCTGGAGGAGTTCGGGTTCTGCGGTCCGGGCGAGGCGGCCGATTTCGTGGCGGCGGACGCGGTGCCGCTCAACACGCACGGGGGGCAGCTGGGCGAGGCGTATCTGCACGGCATGAACGGCATAGCGGAGGCGGTGCGGCAGATCAGGGGCACGGCGGTGAACCAGATACCGGGAGCGGCGCACGCCCTGGTCACGGCCGGCACGGGCGTCCCCACGTCGGGGCTGGTCCTGGGGAGGGAGAGCTGACGGCCCATCCGTTCGCGGAGGGGCGACCCGGTTCCCGAGGCGACTGATCCTCCGTCCGGATGGCTGATCCTCCGCTCGGACGGCGGACGCGCTGGGCTGAGCGGTGGCCGGGTGGTGCGCGGGGCCATTCACTCGGGCCATGCGCCGCCCCAAGATCACCCCGATCCCCGCTCGTTCCGCCACGACCTCCCGTGCCACCTCCCGCACGACTGCCCGCACCACCGCCCGTGCCACCTCCCGCTCGGCCTTCTTCGTCACCCTCCTTGCCGCCTTCCTCGCCGCGCTCCTCGCCTTCGTCGCTCTGCTCGCGCCGACGGCCGCCGCGGTGACGAACCCCGGGGCGCCGGTGCTCCCCCGCACCCTGGCCGACGGGGATCCGGACGACGACGAACGCGCCGCGGTCGCACCGCACTTCACCGGCGCCGCCTTCGACACCTGCAACGCGCCGTCGCTGGCCGCGATGCGGGCCTGGCGGAGTTCGGCGTACCACGCGGTCGGCGTCTATTACGGGGGCCGCGGCCGGCACTGCGCGTCGCAGCCCAACCTGAGCAGGAGCTGGGTGAACGAGGTGCACGAGATGGGGTGGCAGGTGCTGCCCGTGTTCGTGGGGTCGCAAGCGCCCTGCGTGTACGCCAAGAACAAGAAGGGAGTGCGGATCGGGAACGAGCCCGCGAAGCAGGGCCGGTCCGAGGCGGGCCAGGCCGTACAGGAGGCGCAGGCCCTCGGCATCCTGTCGGGCAGCCCGCTGTTCCTCGACATGGAGGCGTACGACGTGGGCAACGCGGGGTGCGCCCGCACCACGCTCGACTTCGTGCGGGCCTGGAACCACGAGGTGCGCGGACGCGGCTATCTCCCCGGGTTCTACAGCAGCGCCGATTCCGGGGTGCGGCAGATGGAGCAGGCGAGACAGTCCGGGGTGGGCGACCTTCCGGCGGTGATCTGGTTCGCGCGCTGGCACACCGACGCCGCCGTGTACGAGGAGGAGTCGCTGCGCGAGGACGCCTGGCGCCGGCAGCGCATCCACCAGTACGCGGGCGACGTGGCGGAGACGCACGGCGGGTACCGGCTGGTCGTGGACCGCAACCAGGTCGACGCCCCGGTCGCCCGCATCGGCTGAGACGGGCCGGGGCTGCCCCCCCCCGGAAGGCCGTGGCGCGGGGGCTGAACCCTGAGGGCCGGGGTTGCGTCCTCCACCTACAGGAGGTGCAGCCACCCCCACCCCTACAACCTGAGGCGGACACGGCTTCGGGACCTGGGGCCGATCCCGCGGGGCCTTCGCGCTCATAGCGTGGAGTCATGACAACGCCCGTCTGCACCACCGCCTCCCGAGCGGCGACGCCCTATCCCGCGTACACGTCCTTCTCGTCGTACGTCCGCGCCAGGGGCCCCGTGCTGCTGCGCACCGCGCGCTCGCTGACCGCGAACGCGAGCGATGCCGAGGACCTGTTGCAGACGGCGCTGACCAAGACGTACGTCGCCTGGGACCGCATCGAGGACCATCGGGCGCTCGACGGTTATGTGCGCCGGGCGCTCCTCAACACCCGTACGTCGCAGTGGCGCAAGCGCAAGGTGGACGAGTTCGCCTGCGAGGAGCTGCCCGAGCCGGAGGTCGTGCCTGGTCCCGACCCGGCCGACCAGCAGGTGTTGCACGACGCCATGTGGCGGGCGGTCATGAAGCTGCCCGACCGCCAGCGGGCCATGGTCGTCCTGAGGTACTACGAGGACCTGAGCGAGGCGCAGACCGCCGAAGTGCTGGGCGTGTCCGTGGGTACGGTCAAGAGCGCGGTGTCGCGCGCGCTCGGCAAGCTCCGCGAGGATCCGGAGCTCGACCCCATACGCTGACGCGCGGTGACGGCCGGGTGGCGGACGGGTCCCGGGCAGCGCACCTGGACGGCGCACCCCGGAGGAGTATCCGCAGGTAACTTCGCGGAACCGCAGGCGAAACTACTCCCGGGTAGTGACATACCGCGCGGTACGTGAGCAGAATTCGGCAGACCCTATCGCCACAGAGCGCACCCGTAGCGCTCACCGGGAGGACGCCGTGCTGAGCACCATGCAGGACGTACCGCTGCTGATCTCGCGGATCCTGACCCACGGGTCGACGATTCACGGCAAGTCCCAGGTCACCACGTGGACCGGCGAGGCCGAACCGCACCGCCGCAGCTTCGCCGAGATCGGCGCCCGTGCCGCTCGGCTGGCCCACGCCCTGCGCGAGCTCGGGGTCGAGGACGGCCAGGCGGTCGGCACCTTGATGTGGAACAACGCGGAGCACGTCGAGGCGTATTTCGCGATCCCCTCCATGGGCGCCGTGCTGCACACCCTCAACCTGCGTCTCCCCGCCGAGCAGTTGATCTGGATCGTCAACCACGCCGCCGACCGCGTGGTGATCGTCAACGGTTCGGTGCTGCCGCTGCTCGTCCCGCTCCTCCCCCACCTGCCGACCCTGGAACACCTCGTCGTGTCCGGGCCCGGCGACCGCTCGCTGCTCGACGACATCGACGGGAGCGGCCCGCAGGTGCACGAGTACGAGGAACTGCTCGCCGGGCGTCCCGCGACGTACGACTGGCCGGAGCTGGACGAGCGCAGCGCCGCCGCCATGTGTTACACCTCCGGCACCACCGGCGACCCCAAGGGCGTCGTCTACTCCCACCGTTCGATCTACCTGCACTCCATGCAGGTCAACATGTCGGAGTCGATGGGCCTCACCGACAAGGACACGACGCTGGTAGTGGTGCCGCAGTTCCATGTGAACGCCTGGGGTCTGCCGCATGCCACGTTCATGTCCGGGGTGAGCATGCTCATGCCCGACCGTTTCCTCCAGCCGGCTCCGCTCGCCGACATGATCGAACGCGAGAAGCCGACGTACGCGGCGGCCGTCCCCACCATCTGGCAGGGCCTGATCGCCGAGGTCACCGCCCGCCCCCGCGACCTCAGCTCGATGCGGAGCGTCACGATCGGCGGCTCCGCCTGCCCGCCCGCGCTGATGGAGGCGTACGACAAGATCGGCGTGCGGCTCTGCCATGCCTGGGGCATGACGGAGACGTCGCCGCTCGGCACCATGTCCAACCCGCCGGCCGGGCTGAGCGCCGAGGAGGAATGGCCGTACCGCATCACGCAGGGCCGCTTCCCCGCCGGGGTCGAGGCGCGGCTCACCGGGCCGGGCGGCGAGTTCCTGCCCTGGGACGGGGAGTCGGCGGGCGAGCTGGAGGTGCGCGGCCCCTGGATCGCGGGCGCGTACTTCGGCGGCGTGGGCGGCGAGGACTTCCGCCCGGCCGACAAGTTCAGCCCGGACGGCTGGCTGCGCACCGGTGACGTCGGCGTGATCAGCCCCGACGGCTACCTCAGCCTCACCGACCGAGCGAAGGACGTCATCAAGTCGGGCGGCGAATGGATCTCCAGCCAGGAACTGGAGAACGCGCTGATGGCGCACCCCGACGTCGCCGAGGCGGCGGTCGTCGCCGTCCCGGACGCGAAGTGGGGCGAACGCCCGCTCGCCACGGTCGTGTTGAAGCCCGGCGCCACCGCCGACTACACCGCCCTGAAGGAGTTCCTCGCGGGGAGGATCGCCAAGTGGCAGCTCCCGGAGCGCTGGGCGCTGGTGGAGGCGGTGCCGAAGACGAGCGTGGGCAAGTTCGACAAGAAGGTGATCCGCCGGCAGTACGCGGACGGGGAGCTGGACGTGACGGAGCTGGGCTAGGCCCGGGGCGCTGTGCCGCTGACTGTGCCGCTAGCCGCGCAGCCAGCGGCGTAGCAGGCGGCTGGTGGCGGGCATGGCGGCGTAGGTCATGAGCACGCTGAACAGCACGGTGAAGACGGCCGTGCGCGGCACCAGCGGCAGCCCGGTGAGGTAGGGGCCGAGCACCGCGTTGCCCAGCAGGGAGATCGGGAAGATGGCGAGACCCGAACTGATCGCCATCTTCCAGCGGGGCGGCGCGGGCCGCGTCGCCCCGGGCTTGGCGAACCAGGTTTCCATGCCGGTCAGCTCGCGCCGGGCTATCTCGGTGTGGTGGTGGCCGGTGCAGTTGGAGAAGAACAGGGCCCGCTCCTTCGAACCCTGCCAGCGATCGAGCGCGGCCGAATCCCGGAAGCGGTGGACGAGGAACCAGGGCGCGCCGGGGGAGGCGGGCCGGAAGAGCCCGTGACCGAGGTGCCCGGAGAAGCGCCTCGCCGCGGCGAGGATCTCGCTCGCCCACTGCTCGAACGCTTCCTCGTACCCCTCCTCGACCTGGCGGGCGATGAGCAGGGTGACCTCGCCGTTGTCGGCGGGGACGGTGGTGTGTTCCTGGCGCATGGCGGAGCGCGTGGGGGCCACGGGTCTCTCCTCGTGGTTCGTACGGTGTCGCGCGCCGCGGCCAGCCTACGCACACGTCCGCGCGACGCGAGGCGCCCGCCGCTGCCGAGGGCCCGCTCGCCGCCTTCGACTCCACCCGGTTCGTGCTAGTTGGTGCCGATCTTCGCCAGAAGGTCCACGATGCGGCCCTGTACCTCGCCGGTGGTGGAGCGTTCGGCCAGGAACAGGACGGTCTCACCGGACGACAGTTTCGGGAGCTCCGCCTGGTTGATGCCGGCCGAGGTGTAGACGACCAGCGGGGTGTGGTTCAACTGGCCGTTGGCGCGCAGCCAGTCGACGATTCCGGCCCGCCGGCGGCGTACCTGCATGAGGTCCATCACGACGAGATTCGGCCGCATCTGGGCGGCCAGCGTGACCGCCTCGGAGTCGATGGCGGCGCGCGCGACCTGCATACCGCGCCGCTCCAGGGTCGCGGTGAGCGCGAGCGCGATCTCCTCGTGCTCCTCGATGAGCAGCACCCGCGACGGGTGCTGCTCGCTGTCGCGCGGCGCGAGGGCCTTGAGCAGAACGGCAGGGTCGGCTCCGTACGCCGCCTCCCGCGTGGCCTGCCCGAGCCCCGCCGTGACCAGCACGGGAACCTCCGCGGCGACCGCCGCCTGGCGCAACGACTGGAGCGCGGTACGGGTGATCGGGCCGGTCAGCGGGTCGACGAACAGGGCCGCCGGGAACGCGGCGATCTGCGCGTCGACCTCCTCGCGGGAGTGCACCACGACGGGCCGGTAGCCGCGCTCGCTCAGCGCCTGCTGGGTGGATACGTCGGGCGCGGGCCAGACGAGCAGCCGACGCGGATTGTCGAGCGGCTCGGGGGGCAGCTCGTCGTCCACGGGCTGAGGCTGCGGCCGGTTGGCCACCTCGACGGCGCCGCCGGGACCGTCGAGCGGCTCGGGCCCCTCGGCGCCCTCGTCCGGCGCCCCGATGGCATACGCGCGGCCCTGGCCCTCCGACGGCGGGGAGGGGAGCACGGGGTGCGGCCGGGCGGAGGCTTCGGCCGGGCGCTCCACGCCCTCGGGAGGCGTGCCGAGTTTGCGGCGCCGCCCGCTGGGCTGCCCGGCCTGGGTGGGCTGCCCGGCCTGGGTGCCGGGGGCCGCCTGCGTCGGGGGCTGCCCCGGGGTCCGAGCCTGAGCCTGGGGGTGGCTCTGGGTGTGGTTCTGGGACTGCGCCTGGCCGAAGGGCGTGCCCTGCCCGAGCGCGCGCACGCTGAAAGCGCGGCCCTGGGTGTCCCCGGAGACGACCGGGATCCCGCCCGGCGGGGTCTCTGCGGGAAGCGGCTGCCGGACGGGCCGCGCGGGGCCGGGCGCGCTCTGCCCGCCCTGGGCCTGACCGGGCTGCTGAGCTTGCGCCTGCCCCGGCACCGGCGGCACCGACGGCGGTACGGGACCGGTCGCACCCGGCGCCGGAACCGCGCGGGCCGCCCAGGCGGGCTGCTCCGCCGGATGCGGCTGGGGCGGGGTGTGCTCGGCCAGGGGGTCGCTGGGGGCGGAGTTCTGGTGCCCCGGCGCATTGCGGGCCCGGTTGCCACGCCCCGGGACATGTCCGTCCGGGCCGGCGGCGGGGCCGGGCACCGTGGGGCCGGTAGCGGTGGGGTTGGTGGCTACGGGGCCGGTTGCGGTGGGGGCCGGGCCCATGGGCAGGGGGCCCATGGGGTTGGCACCCGTGGGGTTGGCACCCATGGGGTTGGCACCCGTGGGGAGGGACCCGGTGGCGTTGGCGGTGGCGTTGGCGCCCACAGGGTCGGGACCCATGTAGCCGGCGCCCATGGATGGCGAACCCGCAGGTGCGGGGGCGACTATGGGCGCGCCGCCCGTGTGGGCGCCACCTGTGTGCGAGGAACCCGCAGGGGCGGGACCCGTGGAGGCGGGGGCGGCGGGCGCCGGACCTGCGGATGCGGAAACGGATGCGGAACGTGTGGGTGCGGAACCGGGGTTCGCTCCGGCGG
The DNA here is from genome assembly GCF_036014195.1 of Streptomyces sp. NBC_00442. Lineage (NCBI taxonomy): Bacteria > Bacillati > Actinomycetota > Actinomycetes > Kitasatosporales > Streptomycetaceae > Streptomyces > Streptomyces sp. NBC_00442. Next base: position 3,597,792 of record NZ_CP107918.1, on the reverse strand, counting down.
GGCCGGCCCCCGTCGAGTCAGTCCCCGCCGTGTCGGGGCCGGTCCCCATCGGGCCCGGCCCCGCCGGGCGGCCGGCGCCCATGGGGTTGGCGCCCACCGGCCCGGCGCCCGAGGGGCCTGAGCCGACGGGGGTACGGCCGACGGGGTTGGGCGCGGCGGACGGGTGCGGAGGGTTGCCCGGGGTGGAGTCGGCGGGCGCCTTGCCCATCGACACGGGGCCGGTGGGCTGAGCGCCCATGGGCCGCGCTGTACCGGTGGGTTCAACTCCCATGGGACCGGGGCCCGTTGGGCCGACACTCATGGGCTCGATGTCAACAGGTCCCGTGACCATCGGGTCAGCCCCCGTGGTTCCGACGCCCGTAGGCCGGGCCCCCACAGTGCCGGCGCCCACAGTGCCGGCGCCCACAGTGCCCGCATCGCCAGCGCCGGTGCGCGGCTGTCGGGCCTCCTCCGACCCCGGGCCCACGCGCCCCGTCCCCATGGCCCGAGCGCCCGCAGGTCCAGCCCCTGCAGATCCAGCCCCCATGGGTCCAGCTCCCATGGGTCCAGCCCCCATGGGTTCGGCACTCATGGGTTCCGTACCCACGGACCCCGCCCCGCGACGGTCGACCGCATCCATGGGCCGGCCTGCGTGCGGGCCTGCGTACGGGCCTGCCTGCGGACCCTCGTATGGACCTGCGTGCGGACCGATGTGCTGTCCCGGGTGCGGGGCGCGGTCGGCGTCGGCGGGCGGCAGCGCGAACGCCGTCCGCACCGAGCCGCCCTCCTGACCCGACGCGGAGCTTCCCGCGGCCGCGCCGGACGGGGCGGAACCGAGGGCGCGCCTGGCCCGTCGCCCGGTCGGCTCGACCACGCCGTCGCCGGGAGCGGAGGCGGAAGCCGCGTCGTCGCCGCCGCCCGGCGCGGGCAGCGCGCGGCGGGCACGGCGGCCGGTGGCCTCGGTCGGCACGCCCTGCGGCGGCACCGTCTCGCCCAGCGCGGCCCTGCCCATGCCGGAGGACTCGCGGGCGCTCTCCGCACCCGTGACCACGGACCCCTCGGAGGCACGCCCCACGGCCTGCCCAGGCCCCTGCCCAAGCGCCTGCCCAGGCCCCTGCCCGGTGGCCTGTTCGGCGGGGCTTGGCCGGCCGCGGCGCCGCCCGGAACCGGACGCGGCGCCGCCGACAGCGGGAGCGTCGGCGCCGCCCCCGCTTCCCGCGATTGCGCCCCCGCTCCCCGGAGTTCCGCCGCTTTCGCCGTCACCGGTGTTCTGCTGGGCCGGAATCCGGGCTCGGTCACCGTCCGGGCCGCCGTCGCCCTCCCCGGCACCGGTACCGGCGCCCGCACCGGACTCGGCACGCGCCCGGCGGCGCCCGGTCGGGGACTTCTCCTCGGCGACCGGGCTCTCCAGGAACGCGTCCATGGAGGCCCGGCGGCCACGCCTGCGGCCGCCGCCGTCCTGCTGCGCGGGCAGCAGCGCCTCGTCGGGCTGCGGGGCCACGGGCGCCTCGACGGTCCCCCGGCCGGCGCCGAGCGGGACTTCGAGTACGTACGCGGAGCCGCTCATGCCCGGCACGTCCACGGTCTGCAGGACGCCGCCGTGTGCCCGCACGATGCCGCGCACGATGGGCCCGTGGACCGGGTCGCCGCCCGCGTAGGGGCCGCGTACCTCGATGCGTACGACCTCGCCGCGCACGGCCGCCGCGACGACGACGGTGGAGTCCATGTAGCCGCCGGCGGCGATCGGCGCCTTGCCGGTGGCGTCGACGCCCGCCACGTCCGCGATGAGGTGGGCGAGAGCGGTGGAAAGCCGCGGGGCGTCCACCTCGGCCTCGATCGGCGGGGTGTGCACGGCGAACTGGGCGCGGCCGGGCCCGATGAGTTCGACGGCGCCGTCGACACCCGCGCCGACGACCGAATCGACGAGCACCGTGGTCTTCTTGAGCTCCTCGCCGCCCGCGTCGAGCCGCTGGTACCCGAGGACGTTGTCGACGAGCGTGGTGATGCGGGAGTAGCCGGCGGCGAGGTGGTGCAGGACCTGGTTGGCCTCGGGCCACAACTGGCCCGCGTCGTCGGCGGCGAGGGCCGCGAGTTCCTGGCGCAGCTCGTCGATCGGTCCGCGCAGCGAACCGCCGAGCACGGAGAGCAGCTGCTGGTGCCGGGCGGCGAGCGCGTCGTAGCGCTTGGTCTCGCGTTCGAGGACTTCGGCGTGCTTGGCGGCCTGCTCCTCGTAGGGGCGGCGGTCGGTGAACGTCATCACGGCGCCGACGAGCAGATCGCCGTCGCGCACCGGCGCGGTCGTCAGGTCGACCGGCACCTTCGCGCCGGACTTCGTCCAGATGACCTGCCCGCGCACGCGGTGCTTGCGCCCGGACTTGAGGGTGTCGGCGAGCGGGCTGCCCTCGTACGGGAACGGTTCGCCGTCCTCGCGCGAGTGCAGCACCAGGGGGTGGAGTTCCTTGCCGCCGAGGTCGCTGGCGCGGTAGCCGAGGATCTGCGCGGCCGCCGGATTGACCAGCACGACCCGGCCGTCGGTGTCGGTGCCGACCACGCCCTCGGCCGCCGCGCGCAGGATCATCTCGGTCTGGCGCTGCGAACGGGCCAGCTCCGCCTCGGTGTCGACCGTGCCGGAAAGGTCCCGTACGACCAGCATGAGGAGTTCGTCGCCCGAGTACGAGCCGGGGCCGCCGCCGCTTCCGTAGGAGGCGTACGCGTCCCGCCCGTCCTCCAGGTTGGCGCTGGTCACCTCGACGGGGAACTCGGTGCCGTCGGTGCGGCGCGCGGCCATCCGGGTCGGCTTGGTGCGGCCCTGGTCGTCCTCGCTCTCGGGCCGGCGCATGGAGCCGGGGATGAGGCGCGAGTCGAAGGAGGGCAGCAGATCGAGAACTCCCCGCCCCACCAGGCCCGTGCCCGGCGCCTCCAGCATTTCCAGCGCGACGGTGTTGGCGTTGACGACCGTGCCGTTGCAGTTGACGAGGAGGAGCCCGTCCGGAAGGGCGTCAAGTATGGCTGCGAGGCGAGCAGCGCCTCGGGATGGCCTGCTGCTCACGACGACGCTTCCTCCCTGAACCACTGCACCTTGCGGCCTGTCACTGGAAGGGAGTCTAAAGGCTGAGGGTGGGGGAGCGACGGCGGATGAGGGGGAGCTCTCACCAAGGTTGTGTGACTACGGCGTACGCGCGGCGGGCGCCGGGGGGCGTACGGGGTCTTCTACCTGGCGCTCGGCAGCACCGGAACCAACTTGTCCCACCGCGAGATCTCGCACCCATTGGAACGGTTGTACGTGGCGTCGACGGGCCTCCCGGCCCAGGTGCCGGTGATGTGGGCGGTGGCGGGACCGCCGTAGACGAACGTGCACATCTGGCCCGCGGGCACCGGTGCGAACGTGTCCTTCCCCCAGGTCGTGACCGAGTCCAGCTTGTCGCAGGCCTGCTGGGCACGCGGATGGGTGCCGCCCGCCGGGTGGCATTCGAGGGTGTACGTCCCTTCAGTGCCGGGGTTGTCCGTGATGGTGACGGTGAGGCGGTCCTCGGTCTGTCCGCCGCCGAGCAGAGGCAGCGGAACGGGCAGGGGGCCGGCGGAGGCGGCGGGGGCGGCGGCCAGCGCGGTGAGCGAGGCGGCGGCGGTGAGGGCGAGGCGGCGCAGCATGGGTCTCGTATCTCCAGGCGTGTGGACGGGCGTTCAGCGATCGGGTCCCCGGCCCCGGTTCCGCGGGCCCGCCCCCGTGGGTCTCCCGGGGTCTAACGCGCGTCGGCGCCGGGCGTTGCGGCGCGCGGCGAACGCCTTTGCTCTGGTGCCCATCTGCCTAGTACCGTGGGATCCGATTGGTGACGGCCCGCAAGGCTGTGTCATCATCTGCACGCACCACTCGCGCGAGCGACGGTGTGCTGGAGGCGTCGCCTAGTCCGGTCTATGGCGCCGCACTGCTAATGCGGTTTGGGTCTTAAAGCCCATCGAGGGTTCAAATCCCTCCGCCTCCGCCAGCACCACCCGAAGCCCCGGCCCCACGGCCGGGGCTTCGGCCGTTCCGGGCCCCGCCCACCCCGGCCGGTTTTCGCCCCGCCCCACGCACCCGTCCGGGGGAACCGCACCCGACGCGTCTGCTCACACAGAGGCATTTGCGCAGGTCAGAGGCGGTGAGGGGAATGGATTTCGCGTCACGGCGCAGGTCATGTAATGTTGTTCTCGCAACGCCGACGGGGCAGAAAAAACCCCGGAAGCACAAGCACTCGTAGCTTAACGGATAGAGCATCTGACTACGGATCAGAAGGTTGCAGGTTCGAATCCTGCCGAGTGCACACAGGTCAAAGGCCCCCTGGACATCGTCCAGGGGGCCTTTGACATCAACGGGTGACATCAACGTCCCCGTCGGGCGGACTCAGGCTGCGGCGTCGGGCTCCGTTTCATCCCCGTCCGCCTCTTTCTCTTCGGCCAGACCCAACGCGTCGTCCATACGGTCAGCAGCCGCGCGCAAGGTCGTCTGCATCACGTGAGCGTAGGTATCCAGCGTCATGGTGATGGTGCTGTGACCGAGCGTCTCCATGATCGTGCGCGCGTCGACCCCCTGAGCCAGGAGCAGCGACGCGCACGTGTGCCGAAGATCGTGCACCCGCACCCGCCGCACCTTGGCGTCCCGGCACAGGATCGTGAGCATCCGGTTCAGGCTGCGGGGGTCCGTGGCCCGGCCGGTGGCCGTGGTGAACACCAGGCCGTTGGGCTGCTCTGCCGGGGGCTTCCACTTCTCGCCGGCCACCGCTCGCTCCCGCGTCTGCTGTTCTGCATGGGCACGCAAAGCAGCCACACAGTGCTTGGGCAGGGAGACCGTACGGATGGACCGTGCGGTCTTGGGCGTGCCGAACAGCAGCTCCCGCTTGATCCGCTGAAGGTTCCGCCGGACGCGGAGCTGTCCGTTCTCAAGGTCGATGTCCGACCACGTGAGGGCCAGCGCCTCACCGCGTCGCAGCCCCGTACTGATCAGCAGTAGCCACAGGGCGTACAGGCGGTGCGGCCGGGTGGTCTTGAGGAGCAGACGGGCTTCTCCTGCGTCCAAGGGGTGTACCTCCTGGCGTTCGACGCTGGGCGTTTCGACGATCCGGGCGACGTTGCGCGCGATCAGCTCCTCCCGGACCGCCTGTTGGAGCGCAGAGCGCAATACGGCGTGCGTGTACTGGACCGTGCGGGCAGACGGCCGCCGCTTGCAGCACTGCCGGACCGCGCAGCAAGTTCGCTCACCCTCGGGGCGTCCGGCGTCGACGCCCCGCAGGCAGCACAGACAGCCGGACTTGAACTCCAGCAGGAACAGCTGCACATCGGCGGGGGAGAGGCGGTTCAGCTTCTTCTTGCCGAGCGCGGGACGAATGTAGAGGCGGGTCAGCCCTTCGTAGCTGTTGAGGGTTGCGGGCTTCAGCCGTGCCGGCGCCACGGCCGCCAGCCAGTACGTCAAGTAGTCCCCGAACGCCATGGCGGACGTGGCGGCCGGGATGCCCTGCCGAGTCTTCTCCTGGATCTCGGTGAGCTTGCCCGCAACTTCGTCGCGGTTCTTGCCGTAGACGAACTTCCGGACCCGGGTGCCGTCCGGGCGGTAGACGTAGGCCGCCGCGTGATAGCGACCGTCCTTCCGCTTGGTGATCGTTCCTTCACCGTTGGCGCGGCGCTTGGCCATCAGGCAGCCTCCTCAAGCTTGTTGTGGATGTAGGTCTGAAGTGCCTCTGTCGGGATGCGGCGTGCACGGCCTTCGGTGTAGCTGCGCAGCACTCCCGAACGGATGAGGTCGTAGATCTTGCTGCGGCTCAGCCGCAGGGCCGTCATCGCCTCGGGGACGGTGACGACGTCGTGTGAGGCAGGCAGCGCGGTGCTCACGGGTGTCTCCTCGTGTCTGCGAGGGGGAGGGGTCGGGCCCCTTCTCTGGGGTCCGCTACATCCGCTACGCCGCTACATCGCAGGTCAGCGGCATAATTTTTGTAGCGGAGGGGTGGGATGTAGCGGCTACGGCCGTTTCGGGGGGTGGGGGCCGTAGCCGCTACATCTGGGTTTGCCGCTACAGGGGCAGGGGCTCTGAGCTGGGATGTAGCGGCGTAGCGCTTGTAGCGGACGTGGGAGACGGGCAGTAGCGGGCCCACGCGTCGGTGAGGTCTTCGGCGAAGAATCCCTTGAGGATTCCGCCGCTCGTGCGGATGTTGCGGGAGGCGATGGGGTCGCCGTCGGCGGTCACGTAGTCGCTGAGCATCTTGGACAGGCGCCGGTTGTCGAGCGGCCGGCCGTTGAGGTCGGCCCACGGGGCGTCATCAAGTGCGTTGAGCCGGTCCAGGATGGCGACGGTGGGCAGGCGGTCGATGCCGATCAGGACGTGGTCGCGTAGGTCGGTCAGGAGGCGGATGCCGAGACTGCCTTTGTCGTTGGCGCGGGAGGCTTCCACGAGCGTCAGGCAGGCTTGGCGGGCGCGCTTGGGCCAGTCGCCCCCGGCCGCGTCCGCGATGGACAGGAGTCCTTCCCACACGTCGGCGGGCCGGTCGCTGACCCCTTCGGGCATCTCGGGCCACGCGCCCATGACCCAGCCGCGTGCCTGCTCAGCCCACTCGGCAAGGCGGTCCCGCAGGGCGTGGCCTTCCTTCTCGTGCAGGCGGGCGCGGAAGGGTTCCACCTTCTCGTTGCGGGCCCGGCGGCGCATACGGATGATGACGGCGCGGGTCAGGATCGTGTCGGGCAGGGAGCCGAGACCTGCGACCGCGACGGCGGCGTAGGACGGGAACGGGGTGACGGTCTGGCTGTCGCCCACGCACCGGTAGGTGACCCCGGTGCGGCGGTGTCCGGCGTTGAGGAACCCGCGCAGTTCCTCGTTGTCCCCGGCCTTTGGACCGAAGACGGTGTCGATCTCGTCGAACAGGATCGTGGGCCGACCCTCGGCACCGGACACCGCGCGGAAGAGCGCGGCGGCGGACGCGTTCACCGCGACCATGGGGCGTGGCACGAGGGTTTCCACGATTTCCAGCGCCCGCGACTTGCCTGATCCCGGCTCCGGGGACAGGAACGCCAGACGCGGGGTGGAGTCGAAGCAGTCGAGCAGGTGGGCGTGTGCGTCCCACAACGCGACGGCGACGTAGGCGGCTTCACTGGGGAAGATGTTGAAGCGGCGGTGGAACGCTTCGACGTCATCGAGGAGTGCGGCGCCGTCGATGGACGGCGGGGGCGGGGTGGTGGTCATGCGGCGGTCCTGCCTTCCCGGGGAGCGCAGAGCGGGCAGCGGTCAAGGTGGGCGGTGTGGTCGTCGATGAGCGCGAGCACCCGGCGGTGGCCAACGGCGCTGCGGTCCCGGCCGCACAAGCACTTCGAGGTCGCCGTGGGCACGGCGCCACGCGGCGCGCAGATGTGGAGCCAGGCCACGGGGCGGCGGCCGTCGTCGTAGTTGTGCCGGCCACAGCGAACCGATGAAGCGGACGCCCTTCGGGCGACGCCTTTCGGGGCGCCCACGACCGGCCGGGGCGGGGCGGATTCGGCGGCGTGCGGGCCGGTGGCGGCGGGTTGGCCTTCCAAGGCGGAAGGCAGTCGCGGGCTCATGCCGCATCCCGGGAACGGGCTTTGCGCAGGGAGCTGTTGAGGGCGCTCGCGATGGTGGAGCGGCACTCCGCAGCGGTGAGTCCCCGCGCCTCCCCCGCCGCTTGGAAGGCCTCTTCCACCACGTGCCGGGGGATGTCGCCCCACGCGACGAACCGCCCCACCTTGAACGCGCACCGGTTGAGCGTGATGTTGCGCTGCTTGTCCGGCGACGCGGTGACCACGGCGCACTCCGCAGCCAGCGCGGCCCGCGCCGCACGGCTCCCACTCACTGCGGGCAGCCGCAACGGCCTGGCCGGGCGCGCGGGCGCCGGTTGGAGTAGCCGCACCAGCCATGCGGGCAGGGGAGCTACCGGCGTATCGCTCGCCGTCTCGTAAGCGCCGGTCGGCGTGATGCTGCCCGGGGCGACGACGTACCCGCCCCATGCCCGTGTGTCGACCAACGGGGCCAGTGAGCCCGCCGTGTTGGCTAACCGGACACCTGTCGGTGCGGTGAAGTAGAGGTGCTGTCCGCCGCTCGCAGTCCGCACCCGGTAGGTGTCGGGGACGGCGTGGCCGGTGCGCTCGCAGAGCGCCTTAAAGGTCGTCACGCCGCAAGGCGTGTCCGCATTGCTGTTGTCGTTCTGCTTGGGCACGTCCAGGTCGACGACGACCAGCCCGGAAGGGCCGGTGGCGATACCGATGTTGAACGGTGTCCGCTCCCACGTCGCTCGGATGCGGTCGAGGTCGGTGGTGGCGCGCTGCTCCCACTTGCGGTGCCCGCTGGCGCACGGGCCCGTGGCGGAGCATGAGGCTTCGCCGTGCAGGGCCGGGCGCTTGGTGCCGGGACGCAGCGGGAAGACGTGCCAGCCGCATTCGGCAGCCGTGAGAGCCGTATCGAGTAAGGCTCGCTTCACGTCGGGGTCGTGTTGGGTCATGCTGGGTGTCTCCAGTTCTGTGATGAGTGCTGGCAGGCAAGGGCGGCCCCGGACTTTGGCGAGACGGGGGCCGCCCTTGGCGTAGCTAGCCGTGGAAGTGGTTGCGCTTGAAGATCGCTTTGCGGATGTTGACGACGGTGCCGCCGTCCCCGGGGCGGGGTCCGAGGACCTGTACGGCGATCCAGCCACCGAAGATCACGGCGGCGAGAATGATGAGCTGGTGGATCAGGGCGGCCATGGCGGCGATGAACGTCGTTAGGACGAGTAGCCCGCCGCACACAGCGGCGAAGCCGATGCCGCCGAGTGCGACGTTCACGGCGGTGCGGGACACGGCCGGTTTGGCGGCGAGCGGTTCGGGCTTGGCGGGCTCGATGGCGTAGCCGGTGACGATCTGGCCGTTGGGCAGGACGATGCTCGCCACGGTCGGCACGGTGCTCGGTTGCATCGGTACGAGCGGCGCCGGGATGGGCGGTATCGGGGTGGGGTGGTGGACTTCGACGGCCCGTTCAGCGGGGACGTGCCGGGGGTGTTCGGGGAACATGCGGAATCCCTTCCGGAGTGAGGCAGGGAGGCGGAGGCACCCCCTGCCGGGTGCGCTGTAGAGGGGGTTTCGGGGGTGCTGACCTGCGGGCCTCCCTGACTCCCTGGCAGATCATTTGCGCAGGTGGGAGCCAGGGAGGCGGGTCAGGGAGGGGGTTAGGGAGTTCTCCCTGCCTCCCTGACCCGCCGGGGGTTCGCTCCCTGATCTACGCGGCGGAAGCGGAACCGTCTGCGTCGCGGTTGGCGAGTGCCCGGGAGACGCGGTCGCGGCCGACGACCATCACGCCATCAGACTTGTAGGGCTCGGCCCCGGTGCCGTCCAGGACGCGCTTGAGGTCGAGGAAGGACCACTTGCCGTAGGCGCCGGCGTTGAGCGACGCGAGCCGGGCAAGGACATCCTTCGTGCGGACCCGCTCTGCGGTGCCGACCACAGAGGCGATGTCGGCGAGCGGGTCACGCTGCTCGCCCTTCTCGATGACGGTCAGGGTGGTGACGCCGTCGCGCAGGGCCTTGGCCCGCTCGGTGATGGCCTTGGCCGCGTCGTCGTCGACGTAGTGCGTGCGGACCGTGATGGAGGCCTGTCCCGCGGGAATGGCGATGCCGTCGGACGCGACGACCAGCGTTCCCCGGTCCAGCCCCGGGCGGAGCAGGTTCGGGGCGGCGCCGCCGTCAACGGCCTTGTCCCCCAGCGCCATGCGGGCCTGGGACTCGGTGCCGAGCGCGAGCGATGCTCGGGTGTGGGCGCCTTCGCGCACGAGCTTGGGCAGGTTCTCGTTGGTCGGGTCCTGGGTGCCCTGCCACATCAGGACGTTCACGGCCCGACCCTGGTTGTGGATCTTGCGGACGGCCATGAAGTAGCGGGAGTTGGCTTTCGAGCCGCCGTAGGGGCGCTTCTCGTCGTCCTTGGCCGGGCACATGAACGCCACCTGCGCCTCATCTACGAGCACGATGAGCGGCGGGAACGCGGTCCCCTGCGGTGCCTGGATGCGGCGGTTCATCTCATCCACCGCACCCTCAACCATCTCCGTGACCTGGATGACGTGATCGTCCGTCGGGCCCTGAATCAGCGTCTTCGCCAGCCCGTCGAACATGGCCCAGTCGCCCACGCCCTTGAGGTCACCCATCAGGAACTGCACCGACTTGTCCAGCGCCAGCCACAGAGCCAGCGACCGCAGCGCCACGGTCTTGCCCTGGTTCGACAGGCCCGTGATCAACAGGTGGCGCTGGTAGAGGCTGATGGCCGCCGCATCCCCGCGCAGGTCCTGGCCCCAGGGGGCGCGACCCTTGCCGTAGTCGGCGGTCATCGTCTCGTCCGTGACCAGAGGGGACGGGCCGATCGGCTCATCCAGCGCCCCGGAGTCGGCCACCCACAGGCGGACGGTGCGGGCGGCTTGCGGGATGGTGATGAACACTTCGTGCTCATGCCGGGACAGGTTCTCGGCAAGCTTGCGCCGACGGTTCTGCACCTCGTTCGTCGACACCCCAGAAGGCAAGGTCACGTCGACTTCCACGCCGCATCCGGCGATCCGGATCGGTCCGAGCATCGCCGCGCCGGCGTCGCCCATCTCCTTGATGGCCCGCCCCAGTGCGGGCACGCCGAGGTCGCGCAGGGCCTTGACGACGATGGACGGGGTGATCGGCTCGCCCTCACCGTTGCGGACCGCTGCGGGGAGTGCCCAGTTGGGGGCGGCTTGCTGGTGGCGGCCGACGCCCCACAGGGCGAGCAGCGCGAGGAACGGGCCCATCGTGACGGCCGGACCCCACACCACCGTCGCCACCGTGATCAGGAGGTTGATGAACTCCACCGTCGCCATGAGCGGCGTGACGACCTGCGTGACGTCCTTGGTCGCGATCGCCATGACGACCCCGAGCGCGACGAGCGACCCGACGCCCATGCCGGCGCTCACGGCTACGCCTTTGGCGGCGTCGAGTGGTGAGTGGAGGAGGTCCATGCGGCGGCGGTGGCGGGCGTCGCGGAAGCGCTGGCCGCGCTCTTCCCACTCGGCTGCGACCTCGTAGTTCCCGGCGGCTTCGGCGGCACGGAGCATGCGTTCGTAGCGGGTGGCGGTGCGGCCCTCCCACGTGCGCTTGGCGACGATGCGGGTGCCGCCGACCACGTACATGCCGTGGCGGACCGTCAACCGGGCGGCGGTGCGGGTGTGTTCGTGGGCGACGATGCCGTGCACGGCCCGCCCGGAGCGCACCCACAGGGGCACAGACGGCTTTTCAGCGCCCGGCGCTGCTACAGCAGCGACCGATGCCCCAGAGGCGCCCTGCGGGGCGGGAGTGGTGCTTTTGGTGAGGCGAACTACGTTGGAATCCATGGGAGTTGACTCCTGACTGTCCCGTGTTCGAGGTGAAGGGGAGAGGAGAGGCGGGCGGGCACGCTGTTCACCACCAGCCGGAGGACTTCTTGGCGGCCTTGGCGCGGGCGGCGTCGGTGACGACGCGCTGTCGTTCGGTCCGCAGCGCAGCGATCTCCGCGACCAGCCGGGTTTCTGCGCTCTGCCATGCGGTGTCGATGCGGCGGTCTCCGTGAGCGGTGCCGGTGCCCCGGTGCATGCCCCGCGCGGTCGACACGACCCCGCCGAGCACGGCCCGGCGCTCCCGGCCGTTGAGCGGCCACAGCTCGCGGTTCTGGACCGCTTCCAGCTTGCGTTCGTTGTTCTGGATCTCCCGGTCGAGACGCCGGGTGTCGGGCTTGCCCATCACGCACTCCTAGGAGAGGTGGAACGGGAATCGCAGGGCACGCAGGTGCCGAGCGAGAGCGGCATGACGTATCCGGCGTCCCGGCGGCAGGAAGGGCACCAGCGGCGGGCGGTGTTCGCTTTGGCCAGCGCCGCCCACCGCGCCGGCGTCATCGGGCGCACCGGCTTGGCGAGTTCGACGCGGTACAGGTAGGCGACCAGTGGACCCCGCCGTCGCCGGGGCCGTTCGAGCTGCGCGGCCACGTCCTGACCACCGGGCCGCAAGCCCCGTGCCCGGAGCTGGCGACGCGTGGCGAAGCCATCCGGGGCCAGACGCCACCGGTAGACCGGAAGCGTGGCCATCACGCGGCCCGCTCAGCGAGCAGCGTGTCCCGCAGCCCCCGCGCCTTCTCCGCCGACGTGTGAACCGTCTTACGGATCCGGTCGGCCGTCAGATAGGCGTCGGGCCAGTCCACCGATGCGGCCCGCGCCTGCGCCAAGAGTTCGTCCGGGGTGCGCTTGGGTCGAGCCGACCGAGCACTGTCGGGGACCCGACCGGTCGCCCGGCGGGGCCGTGTCGAGTCGGCCGCCACCGTCGACACGGGGCGGACCGGTACGGGCTCGATCGCGGGGAGCGGCTTGAGCGCCACGGTGGACTTCAGGAACCCGACCTGGACCGCCCGGGGGATCGGCACCGGGTTCACGGCGACCGGGATCGGGGAGGGTTCGCCCTGGTCAGCCATCGACCGATTGTTCACGCTCTCGGTCATTTTCTCCGCATTCGTGATCGGGTCCGGTTGGTGGTGGAGGACCTTGGCGACCAGATCGGACCCGAAGTAGATCGAGCCGACCGGAAGCGATGTCGCGAGCAGCACGAGCGCCCAGTTCGCGGGGTCCCAGTCGGCAAGCCGTCCCCAGTCGACCGACGCGCCGTGCAGCGCCGGAACCAGACCGTGGACGTAGTTGAGGACGAGGGAGGCGGCGGTGTAGGTGCCCAGCACCCGCAGCGCGAACCGCCGGGCCTCAGCGGTCAGCACGAGCGTGGCGACCAGTGCAAGCGCCATCAGCCCGTCGACGACGAACGGGTACAGCGTGGCTGCGGTGTGGTCGGCGCCGATCGCTCGGGCCACGTCCCGCAACGCGTTCCACGACACCCGGAACGCCATGCCGACCACGGCCACCAGCGCGACCACCAGCAGGGTCTTGGGCTTGCGGTTCATGCCGCACCACCGACATGCAGAAGGAGCGCGGCGACCAGCAGACCGCCGCCGACCATCGTGAGGTCGACCGCGCGGCGCAGGGCGGTGAACTTGGCTACCGCGATCCGGGACAGACCCGCGATGTCAGCTGCCCGGTCCGTCGCCACGGCGTTGGTGATCTCGGCGGCCGTCAGGGTCGCCCACAGGGGGAAGCCGTGACGGCCCCGCAGGTTCGGGCGGGCCGACCGCAGCAGCAGCCCGGCCGCCACGATCAGCGCCGCCATGCCGAGACCGCCCACGACGCAGACACTCACGCCGGGCGCCATGTCCTTAGCTACCGACCCCGCGCCGGCCAGCAGTGCGCCGACGAACGCCAGCAGCAGACTGACCTTGGTGTCGGTCCGGGAGATCTCCGCCTTCACCTCGGCGTGGGCGGAGTTGAGGGAGTCGTTGGCATTCACGCGCCCACCCCCGACGTCCCCAGGGCGGCCGACTGATTGGTGAGCGCCCGACGGGCCCTGAGGACGTTGCGCCGGGCCCGGCGGACACGGCGCGCGTCCAGCTCGTTCGGGGTGCGGTCGAGCGTGATGATCTGTGCGTCCAGCAGCTCGACGCGCGCCAGGATCAGCGGCATCTCGATGTCGATGGCGTCCAGTTCGGCTGGCGTCGGCTCGATGTCCGGCAGGGTGCCGGTAACGGCCGTCTGAAGTGCAGCGATGTTCTTCATGAGTCGTGGTCTCCCTAGTAGGTGGGTGCGGCTCGAACAGCGGCCCCGGTGTTCCCGCACCGGGGCCGCGCGCCGTTGAAGTCGGTCAATCCGGCTCCCCTCAACCCCGTCCGTACGACCCCACGGGCCGGACGGGCAGAGGAGGCAACCGGCCGCCGCAGAAGCGGCGAATAGCTGAGCTGTACGAGTCCCCTTTGGGAGCGGAGCTCCCGTTGAAGGCGTATGGGGACGTGACCTTTCGGTCTCAAGCCCTCCGGCTGACAAGGCGCCGGGAAACCTCGGCCCGCTCTGTCCCGGGCCCCTGGCCATGCAAGTTCAGCGCAACCGGAGCAACTCGAAGGAATTGAACCGCTTGCTCAGCTTGTTGGTACAAGCTGATGCAGTGATGCTGCACCCACGGACAGTGAGTCGTCAAGGGATTGAGGCCTACATGTACCAACAAGTTGCGCGAGTGCGTCATGATGAGGGCATGAACAAGCAGCCGAAGTACCGGCAGGTGGCCGATGCACTCCGCCGAGAGATCGACAACGGCACGTACCCGCCGGGATCACGGCTGCCCTCAGAGAGCGAGCTTTCCGCCCGCTTCGACGCGTCTCGCAACACCGTCCGCAACGGTCTGAGTCTCCTTGTGACGCAGGGGCTCATCTCGTCCAGCCAGGGACTTGGATACGAGGTCGCCAAGCACGAGGTGTTCGAGCTGAACGCCTCACGCTTCGAGAACCTGGAGTTCCCGCAGAACGGCGACGCGTACAGCACGGACGTCACGAACGCGGGGCGCCGACCGCACCAAACCTTCCGAGTCGAGCTGACTCCCGCCCCGGGATACGTGGCTGAGCGCTTGAAGGTTGAGGAGGGTTCCACGGCCGTACTGAGGTTCTGCCACCGGTTCGTAGATGACGTTCCGTGGTCGACACAGGCCACCCATTACCCGGAGTGGCTCGTCGAGCAGGGGCCGCGACTGACCGACCCCGGGGACATCGCGGAGGGCACGACGCGCTACCTGGCGAGTCTGGGAGTCGAGCAGATCGGCTACTTCGACGAAATCGCCGCTCGTATGCCGACGCCCGAAGAGGCTCGTCTTCTGGAGATCGGCGCGGGGGTCCCGGTGCTTCTGTGGACACGCACTGGGTACTCCAATGAACGTCCGATCCGGTGCACTGTCACGACCTTCCGGGGCGACCTGAACCGGATGAACTACGAGATCGGCGACCTGTCCGCCCGGAGTGAGAACGAGCCTCAGTGAGAATCGCCAACGCCGTGCCGGCCGATCTGCCCAAGCTGCTCGCCTTCCGAGAGGAGGCGGCGGCTTGGCTCGGTGAGCTAGGCACAGACCAGTGGCGCCGCCCGTACCCGGCGGACCGATTGCTTGCCACGATCGAGGCCGGTGTGGTCTTCATGGTTCGCGACGGGGAAGCCACGGCCGCGACCATAACGCTGACCCCGGATGCGGAAGACGGCCTCTGGTCGGACGCGGAACTATCCGAGCCGTCGATGTTCGTGAACAAACTGACGGTGGCACGGACGCATGCCGGACAGGATCTCGGCGGGCGTTTGCTCGACTGGGCAGGTGACCGGGCGTACCGGTCCGGCGCCGCATGGCTCCGCTTGGATGCCTGGACCACGAACGAGCCGCTCCAGCGCTACTACCTCAACCACGGATTCGAGCACGTTCGCACGGTCACGGAGGGCGGGGCGGTGAATGGCGGGCCGCGCGTCTCGGGGTGGCTTGCACAGCGGCCAGCACGAGTCGACGCAGGTCACGGGCTGGACGACGCGACTTTGGCGCCGACACCAATTATCGCTGTGTGACATCAACGGCTGACATCAACGTGGGCGTACACCGGGAGACATCCACGAATACGGCATGGCTTGAGCAAGCCTCTCAACCCGGTCTCCGCCCGGCGTGCAACTGGCTCTCGACGGGGGCGCACGCGCCTACGGATCAGAAGGTTGCAGGTTCGAATCCTGCCGAGTGCACACAGGTGAGAGGCCCCGGACATCGCGTCCGGGGCCTCTTGCGTTGGGTCGTACAGCAGTGAAGTACAGCAACCGCCCGCACTGCTGTCGGCCCACACTGCCCGTCGCGTCGCGGCGGAGAGCTTGCCGAGCGCCTTGCGGACGTCCGCCTCGCTCGCTTCCGCGTAGACCTCGATCGTCACGGCGATCCGCGAATGCCGCAGGATGCGTTGCGCGACCTTCGGGTGCACCTTGAGCGCGACCAGGAGCGAGCTGCACGCGTGCCGGGTGTTCCGGAGCGGGGTCGTACGGAGGCCGGCGCGCCGAGCCCGCAGGGCGAACGCCCGGGTGAGGTTCCCCGGTTCAATCGGCGTTCCGTACGTCGTCGTGAAGATCAATCCGCGATCGTCCTGCCACGCACCCGTCCCCGATGGCCCTGCGGTCGCCGGCCTGCTGAGCGCGACGCCTCCGCAGCGCCTTCAAGCAGAGTGCGGGCAGGGGCAAGAAGTCGTCGGAGTCCTCGGTGTTACTCCGCTTCAGTAACATCTCGCTATGGGCGTTGATCTTAAGGCAATTCGGAACCGCATCATTTCGAGACTTGATGGCTTGGAGGCGCGCCAACTTGCAGCCGTTGAATCTGTCGTTCGCAACATGCATCGAAAGGTCGATTTTCGACCCGGAAACACCACCGAGCTCGTAGGCGATGCATTCCGCGAAGAGATGGCTCTCTTTCTGGTAGCTCATCACGCACTACATGAACGGGCTCTGAACAAGGAGAACTTTGAGTATATATTCAAGCAATGCCTGATCGCTTCCGGAGACGCCGATGCAAGGCTTAACCCAAACCAGAAGCAGGCGAAATTTGATGTAGAGGGAGGTGGTTACACGTGGTCCTTGAAGACGGAAACTGGCGATTCTATGAGTAAGAATCAAGTGAAGGTGGAGAAATTTACTGAGGCCCTTTGGATTAGGGATAGTTTGACGGCTGAAGATTGTGCCCGCAACGTGCGCGAATTGGTCATCCCCCGTCTCTCGGATTACGAAAGAATTGTCGTGCTGAGGGCCAGCAGGGCAGGTGCGTTTATTACGTACAGCCTCGAAGAAATCCCCTGGATGCTTCTCAGTTCATCCCTGGTGTCCCAAACGCGACCGGAAATTTTTTCCAAGGCGCAGAGAGGTAAGAAAGTCGCCAAGAGTTTTGGTGCCGATTACTTGGGGGCGGATGGCGGTACCCGGCAGTTCCGGATGTTGTTGGACACGAGTGTTGAGAAAGTTCGGATCTGGTTCGCGCTGAGGGAGTGCGTGCATCACGGCTACTGGACTCTTCCGGGGTCCGCAGCTACCGATGTCTTGCAATTTTCTACAGCGGCAGCGGCTGAGATCCCTCGGCAACCAGATCAGCATCAGCAAACCTCGGCGACGTATCAGGAAGAATTTCCGATTTGAGCTCGGGGGTTCGCCGCTCAGAATCCAAGAGGCTACGTGTGCCCAAGTGGGGGCACTCACGCTTGATTGTGGGAGCAGGGCGGCCTGCCATCATGAGGAATTGCTGCGATACTGGCGAGTGAGGCGCCGGCCAGTGCACTTCTAGAAGGTTGCAGGTTCGAATCCTGCCGAGTGCACGGCCGCTCAAAGGGCCCGGGAAATCATCCCGGGCCTTTTCGCGTTGGATCGCCGGAGCGGACGCACGGGAGCGGCTGCGGCTGCGGCCGCAGCGCCCGGACGAACGGCTGTGACCCACGACAGGCGCCGCCGTGGTGGGCGATCGCGGTCACGGGAGCCGCGGCGCTGTCAGTGGGGACCGGTAGCTTCGGGGGTGTGGCTGGAGTGTGGCGGTGTTCCGGGGTTCGGTGGGGAGCGGGCGGGGCTCGGCTCGGGTGGGGGGAGGGCCGGGAGAGCGCGCTGGGGTTCGGGCGGGGTATCGCGTTCCGGGTCGTGGGGCCGCGGCGGTGTGTGGGGGCCCGGGGGAATCCCTGTCCGGTGGCCGCGCCGGTGTCCGGGCGCAGCACGCAGGCGCGGTGCGGGGAGTGCGCGCGGCTCGACCGGGCGCACTCCGTGGCCGCCGACACCCACCTGGACGATCCGCGTACCTACCGCGTCTACCTGGCCTGGTTCGGGAGCGGCATGGTCAAGGTCGGGATCACCGCGGAGGAGCGGGGCTCGGCCCGGCTGCTCGAACAGGGGGCGGTGGCCTTCGGCTGGCTCGGGCGCGGGCCGTTGATGGCGGCCCGGCGCTGCGAGGAGCTGCTCAGGGCCGCGCTCGGGGTGCCCGACCGAATCGCGTACGCCGAGAAGCGGGCGGTGCGGGCCGCGCTCCCCGGCATGGCCGAGCGCGCGGCCGGGGTGGCGGAGCTGCATGCGCGGGCCGTCGCCCTGCCCGGATGGCCCGAGTCGCTGGAGCGGCTGGACGGCGAAGTCGTGGACCACGCGGAGGCGTTCGGGCTCGCCCGGCTCGTGCCGGCCTCCGGCGTCGTCGTGGAGCTGGTGGACGGCGGGGTGGTCGGGGGCCGGGTGGTCGCGGCCGCCGGGCCCGATCTGCACCTGGAGGTGGCCGGCGCGGGGATCGTGGTGCTCGACACCCGGCTCATGACCGGATGGGGTCTCACGGCGGTCGGCGCGGGTCTGGGGAGCGAGGGGAGCGAGGGCGGTGAGGGCAGTGAGGGGAGCGGCGCGGGTCTTGGGGTGACCGTTCCCGTGCGCGCGGTGCCTCGGCCGGGCGGGGTTCAGGACCAGTTGTTCTGACCGGCCCCACCCCGGGGCGCCACCCCCGACCATCACCCCGGCCACCACCCCTGACCGCCACCCGGCCACCCCTGACCGCCACCCGGGCGCTCCCCAGGCCCCCACCCCTCCCGATCCCTTCCGGTAAATGATCTGGACAGTGCGGACGGTCGCGCACGAGGGTGGGGGGATGAGCGATCACGTACAGGGGCCGATCTCGGGGCTCGAACCGCCTTACTACGCCGTGGTCTTCACCTCCCTGCGCACCGAGGGCGACCGCGGATACGGGGAGGCCGCCGACGAGATGGACGAGCTGGTGCGGGACATTCCGGGGTACCTCGGGCACGAGAGCGCCCGCAACCCGGGCGGCCTCGGCATCACGGTCGGGTACTTCCGGGACGTGGAAGCCATCAATGACTGGCGCGGACGCACCGCCCACCGGCAGGCCCAGCGGCGTGGCCGGGAGCAGTGGTACGAGAGCTACAGCGTCCATGTCGCCAAGGTCGAACGCAGTTACGGCTTTGAGCGCGGCTGACGTGGAGGATCCTCTCGGCTCCCTCAACAGCGCCCGCGTCCGCGCCTTCTGGGGGCGGCTCGGGCTGCCCGGACTCGTCGATGTGCATACGCATTTCATGCCCGAGCGGGTGCTCAAGAAGGTGTGGGAGTACTTCGACTCCGCCGGTGAGCTGGTGGGCGGGGTCGAGTGGCCCATCACCTATCGCGAGGACGAGGCGGAACGGGTGCGGCTGCTGCGGGAGGAGTTCGGGGTGCGCGCGTTCACCTCGATGCTCTATCCGCACAAGGCCGGCATGGCGCGGTGGCTCAACGAGTGGGCCGTGGGGTTCGCCGCCCGGACCCCGGACTGTCTGCACACCGCCACGTTCTTTCCCGAGCCCGGTGTCGAGAGCCATGTGCGCGAGGCCCTCGGCGCGGGAGCACGTGTGTTCAAGTCCCATGTGCAGGTGGGTGGTTACGATCCGGCCGACCCGCTGCTCGATCCCGTCTGGGGCGTCCTCGCGGAGTCCGGCACGCCCGTCGTCATCCACTGCGGGTCCGGGCCCGCGCCCGGAAAGTACACCGGGCCCGGCCCGGTCGGCCGGGTGCTCGCCCGCCACCCCCGGCTGCGGCTGATCGTCGCGCACATGGGGATGCCGGAGTACGCCGACTTCCTCGACCTCGCGGGGACGTACCGCTCCCTCATGTTCGACACGACGATGGCCTTCACGGACTTCAGCGAGCGGAGCGCGCCGTTTCCCGTGCGGGAGCGGGGCCGACTGCTGGATCTGGGTGACCGGATTCTGCTGGGCACGGATTTCCCGAACATCCCGTACCCGTACGTTCATCAGCTGGACGCCCTGGAAGGGCTGGGCCTCGGCGACGACTGGCTGCGGGCCGTCTGTCACGACAACGCGGCCCGGCTCTTCGCCCTGGCCGGGACCGGACCCGGACGCGGACGCGGGCCCGGTCCCAGCTGAGGCCCGGCCCCGGCCGAAGCCCGCCCCCCGGGCCCAGCGGGGACTTTCTCAGGGAAATCACAGGAACGGGCAAGGCTGTTCTCACGGCCCCCTCACAGGGTGAGGCCCATGACCGTTACCTCCTCGCCCCAGGGGCGGACCGAAATGCTCAGGCCGGACGGGAGCCCCGTCCGCGTGCTCGTCGTGGACGACGAGGCGCCGCTCAGCGAGCTCCTCTCCATGGCGCTGCGCTACGAAGGCTGGGAGGTGCGCAGCGCCGGCGACGGGGCCGCAGCGGTGCGTGACGCCCGCGAGTTCCGGCCCGACGCCGTGGTCCTCGACATCATGCTGCCCGACATGGACGGGCTCGCCGTGCTCGGCCGGCTGCGCCGCGAACTCCCCGACGTGCCCGTGCTGTTCCTCACCGCCAAGGACTCCGTCGAGGACCGGATCGCCGGGCTCACGGCGGGCGGCGACGACTACGTCACCAAGCCGTTCAGCCTGGAGGAGGTCGTGGCCCGGCTGCGCGGCCTGATACGGCGCTCGGGCACGGCCGCCCTGCGCAGCGAGTCGGTGCTGGCCGTAGGCGACCTCACCCTCGACGAGGACAGCCACGACGTCGCGCGGGGCGGGGTCAACATCCACCTCACCGCGACCGAGTTCGAACTGCTCCGCTTCCTCATGCGCAACCCGCGCCGGGTGCTCAGCAAGGCGCAGATCCTCGACCGTGTGTGGTCCTACGACTTCGGCGGCCAGGCCAATGTGGTGGAGCTCTATATCTCGTATCTGCGGCGCAAGATCGACGCCGGGCGCTCGCCGATGATCCACACGCGCCGCGGCGCGGGGTACCTGATCAAGCCGGGCGAGTAGGGGCGAGGTGGGGAGATTCCGTCGGCCCTGGTCGCTGCGCACCCGGCTCGTCGTGTCGGCGGTGGCGCTGCTCGCGGTGGTGGGCGCCGTCATCGGCACGGTGACCGTGCTCGCGATGGGCGCCAACCTCCAGAGTCAGCTGGACGCCCAGCTGACCGGCGCCCTCGTACCCGGGCGGATGGGCGGTCACGCATCGCCCGGCGCCGACCCCGCCGCCGGAAACGGCACCCTCGGCACCCTCGGCGGCAACGGCGGCAACGGCGGCAACGGCACCCTCGGCGGCAACGGCGTCCTCAACGGCTCCGGCTCCGGCTCCGGCCCCACCGCCGGCCGCATCGACTTCGTCGTGTCCCGGCCCGGCCAGCCGCTGCACGCCGTGGCGGCCGGGCCGGGCGCCGACGGGCGGATCACCGGCGCGCAGGCCGTGCGTCCCGAGCGCCAGAACGAGGCCCGCAGCGCCGCGCTCTCCGCCGCGCAGACCCGGGCCTTGGCCGGCGTGGCCAAGGACGGCCGAGTGCACTCCGTTTCGGTGCCCGGTCTCGGTGACTACCGGGCGGTGTGGGACCAGGACGGCGGCTTCGTCCTCGGCTTCCCCACCGACGCCGTGGACTCCACCGTGAGCACCCTGATCATCGTGGTGATCTGTGTGACCGCCGCCGGGCTCGTGGCCGCGGGGATCGCCGGCGCGGCGATCGTCGGGGTGGCCCTGCGCCCGTTGCGCCGGGTCGCGTCGACCGCCACCCGGGTCTCCGAACTCCCCCTGCACAGCGGCGAGGTGACGCTGTACGAGCGCGTGCCGGGCGCCGAGGCGGACGCACGGACCGAGGTCGGGCAGGTGGGCGCCGCGCTCAACCGGATGCTCGACCATGTGCACGAGGCGCTCAGCGCGCGGCAGGAGAGCGAGACGCGGGTGCGGCAGTTCGTCGCCGACGCCAGCCACGAGCTCAGGACGCCGCTCGCCTCCATCCGCGGCTACGCCGAGCTGACCCGGCGCGGCCGCGAGGACATCGGGCCCGATACCCGGCATTCGCTGGGCCGCATCGAGTCGGAGGCGGCCCGTATGACGGGTCTCGTCGAGGACCTGCTGCTGCTCGCCCGCCTCGACGCCGGACGCCCGCTCTCGTACCAGAGCACCGATCTCTCCTCGCTCGTCGTGGATGTGGTCGGCGACGCGCATGCCGCGGGTCAGGGCCATACCTGGCGGCTCGAACTGCCGTCGGAGCCCGTCGCGGTGCGCGGCGACCACGAGCGGCTCCAGCAGGTGTTCGTCAATCTGCTCGCCAATGCCCGTACGCACACCCCGCCCGGTACGACGGTGACCGCCCGGGTCGAGCCGCGCGGAAGGTGGGTCCTCGTCGAGATCGAGGACACCGGGCCCGGGATCCCGGACGGACTCCTTCCGCACGTCTTCGAACGGTTCGCGCGCGGTGACGCGTCCCGCTCCCGCAACGCCGGCTCCACCGGGCTCGGGCTCGCCATCGTGCAGGCCGTCGTCGCCGCGCACGGCGGCCGGGTGAGCGTGCGCAGCGCCCCCGGACGGACGGTGTTCGCCGTCCTCCTGCCGGCCGTCGTCACCGCCACCACCGCGGCCGCCACCACCACCGCGGCCGCCACCACCACCGCGGCCGCCACCACCACCGCGGCCGCCACGACCACCACCACCGCGGCCGCCACGACCACCACCACCGCGGCCGCCACGACCACCACCACCGCGGCCGCCACGACCACCACCACCGCGGCCGCCACGACCACCACCACCGCAGCCGCCACGACCACCACCACCGCGGCCGCCACCTCCTCCGCTACCGCCGCTCCCACCGGCCCCCTCCCCGCGCACGGTGCACTCCCCGAGCCGGCCCCGCTCCCCCTGGCCAAGTGACATCTCACAGCCCCGGCACAGGCTGACCACACAGGTGTGACAGCGGCCCTCGCGAGGGTCGTCGTATGCGAACCGACCCTTCTGCCACGAGCGCCACGACCGCGCCGCATGCGGTGAGCCCGGCGCATCCGATGACCCTCCCGGCCCGCCGCCACCTGCCCGTCCAGCCGGCCGGCACGCCCGTGCTCGACGTGACGGTGCCCGTCCACAACGAGGAGCAGGACCTGGAGCGGTGTGTGCGGCGGCTGCACGAGCACCTCGCGGGGACCTTCCCGTACGGGTTCCGGATCACCGTGGCGGACAACGCGAGCACCGACTCGACTCCCTTGATTTCGGCGAGACTTGCGCGCGAGATCCCCGAGGTGCGGGCCTTCCGGCTGGAGGAGAAGGGGCGCGGGCGGGCGCTGCGCACGGTGTGGTCGGCGTCCGACGCGCCGGTGCTCGCCTACATGGACGTGGATCTGTCGACCGACCTCAACGCCCTGCTCCCGCTGGTCGCGCCGCTCATCTCCGGTCATTCGGACCTCGCCATCGGCTCCCGGCTCGCCCGCTCGTCGCGGGTGGTGCGCGGCGCCAAGCGGGAGTTCATCTCGCGCGCGTACAACCTGATCCTGCGCGGTTCGCTCTCGGCGCGGTTCTCCGACGCGCAGTGCGGGTTCAAGGCGATCCGGCGCGACGTCGCCCAGCGGCTGCTGCCGATGGTCGAGGACACCGGGTGGTTCTTCGACACCGAGATGCTGGTGCTGGCCGAGCGGGCGGGGCTTCGCATCCACGAGGTGCCGGTGGACTGGGTCGACGATCCCGCGAGCACCGTGCACATCGTCAGCACCGCCAAGGACGACTTCTTGGGGGTGTGGCGGGTCGGGCGGGCGCTCGCGGTGGGGGCACTGCCGCTGGACCGGCTCTCCCGGCCGTTCGGCGACGACCCCCGCGACCGCCAGCTCCCCGGCGTGCCGGGCGGCCTGGCCCGCCAGCTCGTGGGGTTCTGTGTGGTGGGGGCGCTCTCCACCCTCCTCTACCTCGCCCTGTACGCGCTCTCGCGCACCGTGGCCGGGCCCCAACTCGCCAACGCTTCGGCTCTGTTGGTGTCGACGGTGGCGAACACCGCGGCCAACCGGCGGCTCACGTTCGGGGTGCGGGGCCGCGACCGTGCCGTGCGTCACCAGGCGCAGGGACTCGCGGTGTTCGCCATCGGGCTCGCGCTGACCAGCGGCTCGCTCGCGGCCCTCGGCGCGGCCCACGCCGGCGCCGCGCACTCCACCGAGGTGGCCGTCCTCGTCGCGGCGAACCTCGCGGCGACCGTCCTGCGCTTCCTGCTGTTCCGCGCCTGGGTCTTCCCCGACCGCACCCCGATCCACCCCGCCGAACCGAAGGGCGACGCACGATGACCACGACCACCTCCCAGGCCGGCCAGGCCGACCCGCACGAGGGGGCCGACGGCGCCGGGCAGCACCGGTCCGTGCCGGGCCGGCTGTGGCGCGGCCGCCCCGAGGACCCCGCCTGGGCGCGGCCCGCACTGTTCGCGCTGCTCGCCGTCGCCCTCGCCGCCTACCTGTGGAACCTGAGCGCCTCCGGATACGCCAACTCCTTCTACTCGGCGGCCGTTCAGGCGGGCAGCCAGAGCTGGAAGGCGTTCTTCTTCGGCTCGCTCGACGCCGCCAACGCGATCACCGTGGACAAGCCCCCGGCCGCGCTGTGGCCGATGGCCCTGTCGGTACGCCTCTTCGGCCTCGGCTCCTGGCAGATCCTGCTGCCCGAGGTCCTGATGGGGGTGGGCACGGTCGCCGTCCTGTACGCGGCGGTGCGGCGCCGGTTCAGCCCGGCCGCCGGGCTGATCTCCGGCGCGGTGCTGGCCCTGACCCCGGTGGCGGCGCTGATGTTCCGCTTCAACAACCCGGACGCGCTGCTCGCGCTCCTGATGACGGTCACCGTCTACTGCGTGCTGCGCGCCCTGGAGGGTGCCCGGACCAAGTGGCTGGTGTGGGCCGGGGTCGCGATCGGTTTCGCGTTCCTGACCAAGACCCTCCAGGCCTTCCTGATCCTGCCGCCGCTCGCTCTCCTCTACGGGGTGTGCGCCCCCACCTCCGTACGTCGCCGCATCGGTCAACTCGCCCTGGCAACAGGCGTGTTGGTGGTATCCGGCGGATGGTGGGTGGCCGCCGTCGAGCTGTGGCCCGCCTCGTCGCGCCCCTACATCGGCGGCTCGCAGCACAACTCCTTCCTGGAACTCACCTTCGGCTACAACGGTCTGGGCCGCCTCAGCGGCGACGAGACCGGCAGTGTCGGCGGCGGAGCCGCACGGCCCGGCGGCATGGGCCTCCCCGCGGGTGCGGACCTGCCGGCGGGCATGCGCCCGGGGGGCGGCGGGGGCGGTGGCGGATGGGGCGCGACCGGCATTGGCCGCATGTTCGACTCGGAGATCGGCGCCCAGATCTCCTGGCTGCTCCCCGCGGCCCTGCTCCTGCTGGTCGCGGGCCTCGTCGTCACCTGGAAGGCCCGGCGCACCGACACCGCGCGGGCCGCGTTCCTCGCCTGGGGCGGGGCGCTCCTGATGACGTGCGCGATCTTCAGCTTCATGGCGGGGATCTTCCACCAGTACTACACGGTGGCCCTGGCCCCCTACATCGCGGCGCTCGTCGGCATGGGCGTGACGGTCCTGTGGGAGGAGCGGTCGCGCGTGGGGGCGGCGCTCGGGCTCGCGGCGACCGTCGCGGCCACGTCCCTGTGGTCGTACGTGCTGCTCGCGCGCACCCCGGACTACGTGCCCTGGCTGCGCTGGGCGGTCCTGGTGTGCGGCCTGGTGGCGGCGGTGGGCCTCGCGCTCGCGGGCCGGCTGAACCGCGGGGTGGCGCTCGGCGTCGCGGGGGCCGGGCTCGTCGCGTCCCTCGCGGGCCCCGCCGCGTACACGGTGAGCACGCTGGACAGCGGCCACACCGGCTCGATCGTCACGGCGGGACCCGCGGGCGCGAGCATGGGTGGCGGCCCCGGGGGAGGTCCCGGCGGCGGCCGTGGCGCAGGCGGCGGCATGCGGTTCGGCGGCGCTCCGGGCACGGGGCAAGCCGGCGGGCAGACCGGGCGCGGGACGGGCCAGGGACAAGGTCAGGGCCAGGGGCAGGGCGTGCCAGGTGGCGGTACGGGGCAGCCCCCGGGTGTCCCCGGCCGGGCCGCCGGCGGAACGCAGGGCGGTCCCGGCACGGGCGCCGGTGGGCGCGGCGGCACGGGGGCCGCGGGCGGCGGCATGGGCGGGCTGCTCGACGGCGCCAAGGTCGGCGCGCAGGCCCAGGCACTTCTGAAGGACGACGCGGACCGGTACACCTGGGCCGCGGCCGCCATCGGCTCGCAGAACGCCGCGAGCTACCAACTCGCCACCCAGAAACCGGTGATGGCGATCGGCGGCTTCAACGGCAGCGATCCCTCGCCGACCCTGGCCCAGTTCAAGAAGTACGTCGCCGACGGGAGGATCCACTACTTCGTCGCGAGCGGCGGGGGCCTGATGGGCGGCGGGGGACGGTCCGGCGGCAGCGCCATCAGCAGCTGGGTGGAGTCGGCCTTCAAGAAGGTGACGGTGGGCACCGCCACCTTCTACGACCTGACCTCACCCGTCGGCTGACCGCCGCCGGTCCGCGCGGCGTTCGAGCCCGCGGCCCTCACCGGCGCAGCAGCAGGTCGGCGACCACGGGGCGGTGGTCCGAGGCGAGCGTCTCGGCCACCGCCGCGTCGCGCACCGACACCGCGCCCCTCTCCACGGCCACGTAGTCGATCCGACGGTCCGGCACATCGGCCGGGAAACTGTTGGACCCAGAATCGGCGTCGCTCAACTCCCGCCACAGTGGGGCCAGTTCAGGGGCGGTCGGTACGGCATTGAAGTCGCCGAGCAGGATCGTGCGGGCGCCCCGGTCGGCGTTCATGATCCGGCGGGTGTCGGCGACCTGCGCCACCCGCACCGAAGGGTCGCCCCGGTAGTCGAGGTGGGTGACGTACACGTGGACCGGCACCCCGCGCACCCGCAGCCGCACCTCGCCGAAGCCGGGCGCGGGAGCCGGCACGGGGTCCGGCACCTGGGTGGAGAGCCGGGTGATCTCGTGGTTCCCGGAGCCCAGGATCGCGTACCGGGACAGCACCGCCACCCCGAACTCGCGCCGGGGGCCGCCCGGTTGAGCGGGGTCGAGGCTGTATATCGGCGCGAACGAGACGTGCATGCCGAGCCGCGCCGCGAGCTCCGTCGCCACGTCCCGGTTCTGGCTGCGCGCCCCCCAGTGCACGTCGACCTCTTCGAGTCCGATCACGTCGGCATGCAGGGCGCGCAGCGCCGCGGCCTGGCGGTCCAGGTCGAAGACGTCGTCCATCCCGGCGCCCGCGTGGATGTTGTACGTCGCCACGCGCAGCGGTACCCGGTACGGGGCGCTCGCGGCGCTCGACGCGTTGCCGGGGCTCGGTGCGTTCGGGGCGGCGTGTGCGGCCGGCGCGAACGCGAGACCCAACAAAGCGGTTGCAAGGGTGAGTTGAGTCATATGACCGTGGAGCCTTGAAAGCCTCGCCATGCGCGTCCCCTTCACTCGGCGCCTGTCCGCGCTGGTCACCGTAATGGACTTTACGGCGTAGAAGAGCTGCCTTACGGTGTACAGCGGCATCAACGCCATACGCCGTATAGGAAGCTCCGTTCAGGAAGCCGGGGGACCACCATGACCGCATCGACAGCCGAGAAACCGACCGCACCCACCGGGCAGCATCCCCAGCGCTGGCTGATCCTCGGCGTCATCTGCCTGGCCCAGCTCACCGTCCTGCTCGACAACACCGTCCTCAACGTCGCCATCCCCTCGCTCACCACCTCGCTCGGCGCGTCCACCGCGGACATCCAGTGGATGATCAACGCGTACTCGCTGGTCCAGTCCGGCCTTCTGCTCACCGCGGGCAGCGCGTCCGACCGCTACGGACGCAAGAAGATGCTCGCAGTGGGACTCGCGCTCTTCGGGATCGGCTCGCTGGCCGCCGGCTTCGCGCAGAACGCGGGACAGCTCATCGCGGCCCGCGCGGGCATGGGCATCGGCGGGGCGCTGCTCATGACCACCACGCTCGCCGTCGTCGTGCAGATCTTCGACGCCGAGTCCCGCGTGAAGGCCATCGGCATCTGGGCCACCGTCAACTCGCTCGGCTTCGCGGCCGGTCCCCTCATCGGCGGCGTCATGCTCGACCACTTCTGGTGGGGCGCCATCTTCCTGGTCAACATCCCGGTGGCGGTGCTCGGCCTGATCGCCGTGGTCACCCTCGTACCGGAATCCAAGAACCCGCAGGGAGACCGGCCCGACCTGCTGGGCGCGCTGCTCTCCACCATCGGCATGACCGGCGTCGTCTACGCGATCATCTCCGGACCGGGCCACGGCTGGCTCTCGGGCCAGGTGCTCGTCCCGGCCGCCGTCGGCCTCGTCTTCCTCGCGGCGTTCGCGCGCTGGGAGCTGACCGTCGAGCATCCGATGCTGGACATGCACTTCTTCCGCGACCAGAAGTTCGTCGGCGCGGTCGCCGGGTCGATCCTGGTGGCCTTCGGCATGGGCGGTTCGCTCTTCCTGCTCACCCAGCACCTCCAATTCGTCCTCGGATACGGTCCGTTGGAGGCGGGTCTTCGTACGGCGCCGCTCGCGCTCAGCGTGATCGTGCTCAACATGGTGGGCGTCGGCGCCAAGCTGGTCACCAAGGCCGGCACCCCGCGCGCCATCGCGATCGGCATGACCGCCGTCGCGGCCGGGCTCGCCGCGATCGCGCTGCTCGGCGGGCACAGCTACGGCGGCACGCTGCTCGGCCTCGTCGTGATGGGCGCGGGCATCGCCCTGTCCATGCCGGCCATGGCCAACGCCATCATGAGCGCGATCCCGCCGGAGAAGGCGGGCGTCGGCGCGGGCGTCAACGGAACGCTCGGGGAGTTCGGCAACGGGCTCGGCGTCGCGGTCCTCGGCGCAGTGCTCAACGCGCGGTTCGCGGCGCTGGTGCCGGTCGCCGCGGCTTCGCTGCCCGCGGCCCTGGCCGCCGCGGGAGGCGACGCCGAGCGGGGCCGGATCGCCGACGCGTTCGCCTCAGGACTGGAGACCAGCCAGTTGGTCGGCGCGGTCGCGGTGCTCGCGGGCGGACTGCTCGCGGCGGTCCTGCTGCACCGGGCGGAACGATCCGTGCCCGCGCCCGCCGGGGCGGCTCCCGCGGCATAGCATCGTCAGGGGTGGGAGCCCCGGATTCCGGACATGACCTGAGAGGCCGGCCGGTGGGCCGGCGGGACCCGAGGACCGAGGAGGGCAGCGATGGTGTCGGCGGCGGACCGTACGAAGGACGCGGCGCGTACCAGCGTGTGGCTCGGCAGCAAGGCGGGCCGCCGGGTACGGCGTGCGGAGACGGCCGAGGGCGGGCCCGCGCTCGACCGGGACCGGATCACCGCCGAGGCCGTACGGCTGCTCGACGCCGAGGGCGCCGTCAAGTTCTCCATGCGACGCCTGGCGGCCGAGCTCGGGGTCACCGCGATGTCCCTGTACTGGTACGTCGACAACAAGGACGACCTCCTCGAACTCGCCCTCGACGCGGTGTTCGCGGAGATCGAACTGCCCGCCATGGACGACGAGTCGGCCGACTGGCGCGATCAGCTTCGCACGGTGGTGGTGGGCTACCGAGCGATCTTCGTCCGGCATTCCTGGGCGTCGGCGCTGATCGGCCGCTACCTCAACATCGGCCCGCACTCGATGGCGTTCTCGCGCACGGCCCAGCGCATCGTGTCCCGCACGGGGCTGCCCGCGCACGGGCAGATGGGCGGGCTCGCGGCCGTGTTCCAGTTCGTGTACGGGTTCGGCACGATCGAGGGGACGTTCGTGAAGCGGTGTGCGGATGCGGGGCGTACGCAGGACGAGTTCTTCGCGGAGGCGATGGGGGCGTTGGCCGCTCAGCCGGAGTACCGGGACCAGTTCGCGGACGCGGCGTCGTTGATGGAGGCGCGGGGTGGGGAGACGGTGCAGGACATGAGGCAGCGGGACTTCGATTTCGCGCTGTCCTTGCTGATCGCCGGCATCGAATCCCTGAGCACCCCCTGACCCGCCCTCCTGGGGCTCCGCCCCGGGCCCCGTATCGCGCCTTGAGGGCGCTCGCCCTCAAACTCCCCCAAGCCTCAAGGGCCAGGGGGGACCCCCATGACGGGCTGAGGATGTCCATGCCGGCCGGCACCGAGTAGCCAAGGGGCGCGGGGAACTGCGCGGGACGCGGGCACGGTCCGCACACGAAAGCGGGTTTCAGGGGCGCGGGGAACCGCGCGGGCAAGCGCGCACGGGCCGTGCACGAGGGCGGGGCCCCGGCCCCCGGGGTCAGGGCTGGGGGAGGGCTTCGCCCTGGACGGTCTGGATGTCCAGCTCGACCCGCAGCGTCGTGCCGATCGCCGAGATCCCCGCCTGCACCACCTGGTTGTAGTTCATCGCGAAGTCCTCACGGCGAAGCTCCGCCGTGGCCCGGTACGCCGCCCGCACCCCGCCCCACGGATCCGGGCCCGTACCGAGGTACGACAGGTCGAGGTCGACCTCGCGGACCACGCCGTGCAGCGACAGCTCACCCCGTACCGTCCAGCGGTCCGGCCCGGCCGGGGCCAGCCCGGTGCTGCGGTAGGTGATCTGCGGGAACCGCTCGACGTCGAGGAAGTCCGCGGACTTCAAGTGCCCGTCCCGCATCGCGTTGCCCGTGTCGATGGACGCCGCCCCGATGACCGCCTCGACCCGCGACTTCTCCAGGTCCTCCGCGATCTCGATGCGCCCGCCGAACTCCCCGAACCGCCCGTGCACACTGGAAATCCCCAGGTGCTGGGCCACCGCGCCGACCGACGAATGCGCCGGGTCGATCGTCCAGGGCCCCGGCGGCGGCAGCTCCACGCCGCCCTGCCGGGCCAGCACCACCGTGCCGACCGCGGCCCGCCCGCTCGCCGTCACCAGCGCCGTGGAGGCGGCCGGCGCGTAGCCGACGGCCGTCACGATCACCGTGTACGGACCGGGCGTGAGGGCCACGTCCGCCGACACCGAACCGTCCTCCGCCGCGGTGGCGCGCAGCACCTGCGTGCCCGTCATGTCGGTCATCGTCACCACGGCGTGCGAGATCGCCCAGCCGTCGCGCGTGCGTACCTGTGCCCGCAGTCCCATCCCGTTTTCTCTCCTCAAGTGCAAAAAAGGCCAAGTGCAAAAGGCCGGGCCCCGGGGGCGGGACGGCAGGCCGTCCCCTGCCCGCCGCCCCTTCCCCGGGGCCCATTTCCACGCCGGGCGCGATCCCGCCTCCGCTCGAAGCGGGGCCGCGCCCGGGGGTTCGGGGGTGCCCCGACTACTCGCCCGGGTGGGCGAGTTCGATGTCGTGGCCGTCGACTCCGCGGCCGGCCACGGTCAGGGAACCGGCCACCGGCGGGTAGCCGGTCGCGATCAGCGTGTACTCGCCGGAGTTCAGGTCGGCGAAGGCGTACGCGCCGTCGTCGCCCGTCGTCGCGCCGGCGACCACGTTGCCCGCGGCGTCGAGCAGGGTGACCCGGGCGTCGGCCAGCGGCCGCCGGTCCGCGCCGCCGCGTACCGTGCCCTGGACCAGCGCGCCGGACTGGAGCGCGGCCTCGATGCGGGTCACGCCGTGTCCGGAGATCTCCACCGGCAGCGCGAGCGGGCGGAAGCCGTCCGCGTTGACCGCGACGGTGACCTGCCCGGGAACGAGCTCCCCGAAGGTGAACTCGCCCGCGGCGCCCGACTTCCCGGTGGCGAGCAGGTCGCCGCGCACATCGGTCACGATGACCATCGCGCCCTCGACGGGCGCTCCGCCCTCGGCCGCCTTCACCGCGCCGGTCAGGCCGCTCGTGCCGGACAGGAGGATGTCGTACGCGAGCGCCTCGGTGCCCACGACGATGGTCGAGGCCTGCGGCTGGAAACCGTCGGCCGCGGCGATCAGGACGTAGCTGCCGGCGCCCGGCGCGGCGAGCAGGTACCCGCCGTCGGGGCCCGCCACGGCGCGGCCGAGCTGGCTGCCGCCGAGCGAGATCAGTGTGACGGCCGCGGAGGCGACGGGCGCTCCCTCGGCACCGCGGACCGTGCCGCGCACCGGGACGCCGTCGAAGGTGCCCGCGGCGACCGGGGCGGCCACCGTCCGGGCCACGGGGGCCTCGACCGCCGCCGCCTGGGCGGGAACCGGGGTGGCTGCCGGGGCCGGGGCGGCGCCGGGCGCCCCCTCGGAGTCGGCGCCGCCCACCGCACGGGTACGCAACGGGATCTCCTTGATGAAGAGGGTGATCAGGAAGGCGAGCAGCGCGCACGGCGCCGCGTACAGGAACACGTCGCCGACTCCGTGTCCGTACGCGCTCTCGATGACGGTACGGATCGGGGCGGGCAGCGTGGCCAGGTCCGGGATGGCCCCGGATCCGCCGCTGCCGCTCTTGGCCGCCGCGGCGCCCTGCGGGCCGAGCGCGGTGAGGCCGTCGGTGACGTAGTGGGTGACCCGGTTGGCCATGACCGCGCCGAGCGCCGAGACGCCGACCGCACCACCGAGGGAGCGGAAGAAGACGACGACGGAGGAGGCGGAGCCGAGGTCGGCGGGGGAGACCTGGTTCTGGGTGCACAGGACCAGGTTCTGCATCATCATGCCGATGCCGAGGCCCATCAGCGCCATGTAGATCGCGAGGTGCCAGTACGGGGTGTCGTAGCGCATCGTGCCGAGCAGACCGAGGCCCGCCGTCACCAGCACACCGCCGCTGACCAGCCACGCCTTCCACTTGCCCGTCTTGGTGATGACCTGTCCCGAGACGGTGGACGCGATGAAGAGTCCGCCGATCATCGGGATCGTCATGACACCGGACATCGTCGGCGTCTTGCCGCGCGCCAGCTGGAAGTACTGCGAGAAGAAGACCGTGCCGGCGAACATCGCGACACCCACGAAGAGCGAGGCGAGCGAGGCGAGGGTGATGGTGCGGTTGCGGAAGAGGCGCAGCGGGATGATCGGCTCGCTGGCCTTCGACTCGGTGAACACGAACAGCGCGCCGAGCAGGATCGAGCCGCCGACCATCGCGTACGTCTGTCCCGAGATCCAGTCGTACTTGTTGCCCGCGAAGGTCACCCAGACCAGGAGCAGCGAGACGGCCGCGCTGATCAGGAACGCGCCGGTCCAGTCGACCTTGACGTCCCGCTTCACGACGGGGAGCTTCAGGGTCTTCTGCAGCACGACGAGGGCGATGACCGCGAACGGCACACCGACGTAGAAGCACCAGCGCCAGCCGAGCCAGCTGGTGTCGGTGATCAGGCCGCCGAGAAGGGGTCCGCCGACCGTCGCGACCGCGAACGTGGCGCCGAGGTAGCCGCTGTAACGGCCGCGCTCACGCGGCGAGATCATGGCGGCCATGATGATCTGGGCGAGCGCGGAGAGACCGCCGACGCCGATGCCCTGGAACACGCGGCAGGCGATGAGCATGCCCGAGCTCTGCGACAGACCGGCCACGATCGAGCCGGACACGTAGATGACCAGGGCTATCTGAACGAGCAGCTTCTTGCTGAACAGGTCCGAGAGCTTGCCCCACAGCGGGGTGGTCGCGGTCATCGCGAGCAGCGAGGCCGTCACGACCCAGGTGTACGCGGACTGGCCGCCGCCCAGGTCGTTGATGATGTGCGGCAGTGCGTTGGAGACGATCGTCGACGACAGGATCGCGACGAACATGCCGAGGAGCAGTCCGGACAGCGCCTCCATGATCTGCCGGTGTGTCATCGGCGCGCCACTCTCGGACGGCGCGTGCCCTCCGTGCTTGGCGTGGCCGCCCCGCACACCGGCTGGTGTGGTCGTAGCCATGAAATTCCTTGTCCTGTAGGTCTGTTGGGCGGGTGTACGGGTTAAGCGGGTGTACGGGTCGGTGGGCGGGTCTCGGGGCCCTGGACGTGCGGCGTCCGGACGTGGGGGGCCCGGCAGTCCCCGAAGGAGTCGCGCAGGCGGGCGAGCATGGCGTTGAGCTGGCCGACCTCGTCGTCGGTCCAGTCGCCCAGCGTGTGCGCGAACATCTCCGTGGTGCGCAGCCCGAGATCGTCGATCATGGCCTGACCCGCGGGGGTGAGCCGCAGGATCCGCGAGCGCTTGTCGGCGGGGTCGGCGGACCGCTCGATCCAGCCGCGCCGGGCGACGTGCGCGACGTGACGACTCGTCACCGACATGTCCACGGCGAGGAGTTCGGCGAGCTTGCTGATCCGCATCTCGCCGTGGCGCTCCAGGAGGGTCAGCACGGCGGCCGAGCCGGCGGGGCACTCGGGCGGCAGAATCCGCGCGAGCCCGCGCTTGACCGCGCCGATCGCACTCAGCTGTCGGCCCAGCTCCTCGTAAAGGCTCTGCGCGGCCATGGACACCTCCCGAAATCTTGTTGCTTCGGGCAACCATAAGATTGTTGGTTGCCGAAGGCAAACTAAATCGAGACGTTTGAAGCAAAGGAAACGCAAAGGCTTCGCATATGAAAACCCAAGACGCAGGTCGGGTGCTTGCGGGTGCCGTTGCGGGGTGTCGGGAAGGGGCGGGGGGTGGCGGTAGGTGGTGATGAGTGGCGGTGAGTGGCGGTGAGTGGCGGTGAGTGGTGATGGCGGAGCGGGTGTCTTGTGGAGAGTGCGCCTTCGGGGCGCCGGAGCCGCCTCGCGAGGGCGTTCGCGCGGGGGCGGGGCTTGGGCCGGACCCTCAACTTCGCTAGGGTCTCGCCCCATGGCACACAACCCCCACGCACCCCAGGGTCCCGAGGGCAACTACGACCCCGCGGGCTCCACGCAGATGTTCCGCGCCTTCGTCGACGAGGGCGCGCCCCAGGGCCGGCAGCCGGCCACCCCGGCGGCGGCTCCCGCGGGGCCGCGGGTCGGCCTGATCGTCGGCGTGGTGGCCGTGATCGCGATCCTCGCGGTGGTGGGGTGGCTGGCGCTGAGCTGACGATCCGCCACGTTCTGGAGGGCGTGCGGGGTGTGGGGCGCGACCCCGGGTGCGGGCCGTGGGTGGCCGTGCGCGCAGTTCCCCGCGCCCACCGCGGCGGGGCCGCGCAATGACACGGCCCTGCGCCCCTGATCTCGCTTTCGTCTGCGGACCGTGCCCGCTTCTCGCGCAGTTCCCCGCGCCCCTCAACCCCCTTTTCGGCTGCGGACCGTGCCCGCTTCTCGCGCAGTTCCCCGCGCCCCTTAGCTGCTTGGTGCCGGGCGGTATGGGCATCTTCAGCCCGTCCGGCGTTTGAGGACGAGCGCCCTTAAGGCGCGAACGGGGTCTGGGGCGGAGCCCCAGGGAGCTGCACCCTTCAACCCGCCGCACGGGCGGGTGGGTGGGAAGACCCCCCGGGGTCTGGGGCGGAGCCCCGGGGAGCCGGGTCGGGCAAGCCCGGGTGGGGGGTGCGGCTACGTCCAGGTGGCCGTTGCCGCGCGCGTCTCCACCCGCATCCCCATCGGCACCCGCCACGCCTCCACACACACCCCGTACGTCCGCGACACCACCTCCCCCGCCGCAATCGGGGCCGGCAGTGCCTGACGGGACGTGATGGTTGCCCAGTCCACCCCGAGCAGCCCGATGATGTGCGTCGCAAACACAACCTCGCCCGATTTCACCGCCGTACCCCCGGTGTTGTGGAACCGCACCGTGACGTTCTCGCACCACCGGTGATCCCCCGCCGAGCGGCTCGGCGCCCCGACGCTGAGCACGGCGGGCCCGGCGGGCGGCGAGGGCGGGACGGGCTCGGCAGGGGTGGAGGGGGTGCCTCCTGGCGTATGGCCGGCGGAGGGCGGACCCCCGGGGGACGAAGGGGGGCTATCCGGGCTACCCGGGCTACCCGGGGTCCCAGGGGCACCCGGCCCCGCTCCATTCGACGGCGTACCGGATGCATTCGACGTACCGGACCTGCCGGACGAGCCGGATGTACTGGACGCATCGGACGCGCCGGACGAGTCCGATGTGCTCGCCGTCCCGGGCGGCGGGCCCGGGGTGCCGGGTACCCCGGGCGTACCCGGGAGGCCTGGACCGCCGTCGGAACCCCCCGCTCCGTCCAGCGGAACGAGCGTCACCTTGCCGCGTGGCGGCACCGCGTGACCCGGGGCCGAGGGGCCGGTGCCGGCCGCGCCCACCGCCACGTACCCCGTCCCGGATCCGCCGCCCGCGCAGGCGGCAAGCGTGCCGCCGAGGCCCAGTACCACCGTGGCCGGGACGCCGATCAGCACAGCACGTCGTCGCATCGCGCCAGTGTGTCTGACGATGCGTCAATTAACCAGGGCGCGGCCGGGGTTGAAGGGCGCGCCGGGGCGTCAGTCGGAGATCAGGCCCTCGCGGAGCTGGGCGAGCGTGCGGGTCAGGAGGCGGGAGACGTGCATCTGGGAGATGCCGACCTCCTCGCCGATCTGCGACTGCGTCATGTTCGCGAAGAAGCGGAGCATGATGATCTGCCGTTCCCTGGGCGGGAGTTTGGCGAGCAGCGGCTTGAGCGACTCCCGGTACTCGACGCCTTCGAGCGCCGTGTCCTCGTAGCCGAGCCGGTCCGCGAGCGAGCCTTCGCCGCCGTCGTCCTCGGTGGCCGGGGAGTCGAGCGAGGAGGCGGTGTAGGCGTTGCCGACCGCAAGCCCGTCGACCACGTCCTCCTCGGACACCCCGAGAACCGCGGCCAGTTCGGGCACGGTGGGCGAGCGGTCGAGTTTCTGGGCGAGTTCGTCGCTCGCCTTGGTGAGGGCGAGCCGCAGCTCCTGGAGGCGGCGCGGCACCCGCACCGACCACGAGGTGTCGCGGAAGAACCGCTTGATCTCGCCGACGACCGTGGGCATCGCGAACGTGGGGAACTCCACGCCGCGTTCGCAGTCGAAGCGGTCGATCGCCTTGATCAGGCCGATGGTGCCGACCTGGACGATGTCCTCCATCGGCTCGTTGCGCGAGCGGAACCTGGCGGCCGCGTACCGCACGAGCGGCAGGTTGAGCTCGATGAGGGTGTCGCGTACGTAGGTCCGCTCCGGACTGTCGGTGTCCAGCGTGGCCAGGCGCAGGAACAGGGAGCGGGACAGCGTGCGGGTGTCGATGGCTGCGGTGCTTGCGGCGTGTCGGTGCACGACGGGTGCTGGTGCGCTCTTGGTGAGCGTGAGCACCTTCGAGCTGCCCTGTTCTGCGGACATGCCACCCCCTTGAGGTCGCGGACGGTCGCGTTGGGCCACGACCATCGGAGGAAGCAGCCTCCACCTGAATACCGGACGGGGGGCTGCGGCAAACGCGGTTTCAGCAGAATGTCACATGTCGGCAACACGCTGTAGTGACATGTCGACAAGACAGTCCGGAGTACCCGCAGCATGCAGGGGGTGCGGCACTTTCCTGACGAAGATTTTTCTTTGGGGGCGTCAGAAGCCCCGATCACTCGATCCGGTCACGCTTCGATTCGATTTGCGGATCGCAGTCGGGCGAAGCTCCTGGCCAGAAGCCTTGACACATGCATCTGCGACACTCCCAGTTCCTGACTGATCTGGGACTGCGTGAGGTTGCTGTAGTAGCGGAGCATCAGGATCCGCTGTTCGCGTTCGGGCAGCTGCACGAGCAGATGGCGGACCAGGTCGCGGTGTTCGACGCCGGCGAGCGCGGGGTCCTCGTAGCCGAGCCGGTCGAGCAGGCCGGGCAGTCCGTCGCCCTCCTGGGCGGCCTCCAGGGAGGTCGCGTGGTACGAGCGGCCCGCCTCGATGCAGGCGAGCACCTCGTCCTCGCCGATCCTGAGCCGCTCGGCGATCTCGCCCGTCGTCGGTGAGCGGCCGTGCAGGGTCGTCAGGTCCTCGGTGGCGCCGTTCACCTGCACCCAGAGCTCGTGCAGCCGGCGCGGTACGTGCACGGTGCGGACGTTGTCGCGGAAGTACCGCTTGATCTCGCCGACGACGGTGGGCATCGCGAAGGTGGGGAACTGCACGCCGCGGTCCGGGTCGAAGCGGTCGATCGCGTTGATCAGGCCGATCGTGCCCACCTGGACGACGTCCTCCATGGGCTCGTTGCGCGAGCGGAACCTGGCGGCGGCGTACCGCACGAGCGGCAGGTTCGCCTCGATCAGCGCCCCGCGCACCCGGCCGTGCTCGGGCGTGCCCGGTTCGAGGTTCTTCAGCTGGCCGAACAGCACCTGGGTGAGGGCGCGGGTGTCCGCGCCCCTGGTGGAGGGTGTTCTGACGGGGCCCCGGGGGCCCTCCGAGTCCTGGGCGGGCACGTCGGGGGCGTCCTGCGGCTCGTTCTGGGGCGGCACTTGAGGCGTAGTACTGGCCGGCACGGTCACGCCACCCCTTAGTCCTTGGTCTTGGTCCTTGGTCAACTCATCCGTCAAAAGCGGTCATAGCATCACAAGACATGTCCACTGTGTGCAAGCACCGTATAAGCACGTGTTGGGGGCAAGTTGGGGCAGATGGCCCCGCCTGGAGGGTGACGGCCCAGTCCCCGTACGGGTACGACCGTTCGCTCTCCGTCCGCCCCTCGTCCGGCTGAAACTCGGGTGCCGGGTGACGCATGGCCGCTCTATGCTGCGCACGCGCCGACGGGTGCCGGGCGGTGCCGGGCGCTGCCGGGCGCTGCCAGGCGGTGCCAGCGGTGCCGGGCTGTACCGGGTTGTACCGGGTTGTACCGGGTTGTGCCGACGGGAGTGGGGCTGCGCCGGGGCGTACCGCCGTATCGACCGGCCGACCGACCGCCTGCTCGCTCGCCCGACGGCCTGTTCGCTCGCCCGACGGCCTGCTCGCCCGACCGACCGCCGCCCGCCATGGACCGGAGATGAACGACCATGCCCAGCGAGCTGCTCGCGATCTGTTTCCGCACGGCGGAGCCGTCGAACCTGGCCCGGTTCTGGGCCGGGCTCCTCGACCGGGAGGCGCACGAGGAACCGGACGGCGGCGTCACGGTCCTGCCCCCTGACGGCGCCGGGTTCCGTCTCCGCTTCCTGCCGGGCCATGAGCCGAAGACCGGCCCCAACCGCGCCCACTTCGACCTGACGAGCACCTCGGCGGAGGACCAGCGCCGGACGGTGGCCGGGGCGCTGGCGTCGGGCGCGCGCCACATCGACGTCGGGCAACTGCCGGAAGAGGGGCACGTGGTGCTCGCAGACCCGGACGGCAACGAGTTCTGCGTCATCGAGGCCGGCAACCGCTTCCTCGCGGACACCGGCTTCGTCGGGGCCCTGGCCTGCGACGGCACGCGGGAGGTCGGCTGTTTCTGGAGCGAGGCGCTGGGGTGGCCGCTGGTGTGGGACCAGGATCAGGAGACCGCGATCCAGTCACCGCACGGCGGTACGAAGATCACGTGGGGCGGCCCGCCGGTGGCGCCGAAGACGGGCCCGAACCGGCTGTACTTCGAGTTGGCACTCCCCGCGTGGGCCGATGCGGCCGCCTGGGACAGGGAGGTCGAACGCCTCGTCTCACTCGGTGCGACGCACACGGGCGGGGGCGAGAGTGGTGGCGGTGGCGGTGGCGGGGGTGCGGCCGCGAGCGAGGGCGGACGGGCCCTGCTGCTCGACCCCGACGGCAACGAGTTCCGGGTGGGCAAGCCCCGGTGACGGGACTGGCTCAAGAACGCCG
Organism: Streptomyces sp. NBC_00442; assembly: GCF_036014195.1. Taxonomy (NCBI): domain Bacteria; kingdom Bacillati; phylum Actinomycetota; class Actinomycetes; order Kitasatosporales; family Streptomycetaceae; genus Streptomyces; species Streptomyces sp. NBC_00442. The sequence goes on along the minus strand of NZ_CP107918.1, from coordinate 3,558,777 downwards.
CCGGCGGATCAGAACGGGTAGTCGGCGATCACCCAGGTGGCGAACTCGCGCCACTGGCCGGCCGCGGCCTGGTGCGCCGGGTGCTCGATGTAGCGCTTGAGGGCGTCCGCGTCCGCGACGGCGGAGTTGATCGCGAAGTCGTACGCGATCGGCCGGTCGGTGATGTTCCAGGCGCACTCCCAGAACTCGATCTCGGGAACGAGCCCGTCGAGCTCCTGGAAGGCCTTCACGCCGGCGACCACACGCTCGTCGTCGCGCTCCACGCCTTCGTTGAGCTTGAACAGGACCAGGTGGCGGATCATGGGAATCTCCTACGTTTCAGGGCATACGGCGCACGCCGTACGGCACGGGTTGGGTGGCCTGCGGCCACGACGGACCACCACCGTCCAGGGGCTCCGCCGGCGCGGTGGCTCGGCGGGCCGACGCCTCAGCGGATCAGGTTCGTCATGAACTCGCCGACGCCCTTGGCCGCGCTCGAAATGCCTTCGAACCCGGTCTGGACCATCCCGGCGGCCTGCACCGGCGACGTGATGATCGTGTAGAGCACGAAGACCACGGCTATGTAGAGCAGGACCTTCTTGATGTCCACTGTGCCCAGCCCCTCCCCGGCGCCGCCCCTGTGCGGTCGGGTGAGTCTAACTGGAGCTCCGCCCGTACTCACCCGGCCTTTAAGGACCAAGGACCCCGCGATCGGGGCCCTTCGCCCGACGGTAGGGACGTGACGGGAGAGCAGGATGGTTCGTGAGCCCACCCCATCTGGCAGGAATGCGGTGGGCGAGGAACAGGACCTCACTGCGGGGTCCACGCCGCAAGCTTCCCCCCTGACTGCGGCGCGGGCTTGCAGGTCCTGTTCTCGTCGGGGGGAGCGGCTTGTCCCCCCGATGCCGCTCCCCCCGTCCAGACGTCCAGACGTCGAAGCCCCGGTCGTTCGCGGCCGGGGCTTTCGCGCGTCGTGGCCCGGCTCGGGCGGGCTCAGGCCGGCTCGGCGGCCGGCTCGGCGGTCCGGTGCCGGTTGCGGACCACGACCAGTGCGCCGATGGCCGCGAGCGCCAGCAGGGCCACGGCGAAGACGGTGGTTCCCCGGGTCAGGCCCACCGCGTCGCTGAGGTAACCAGCCGACACGGGCAGCAGCCCGGCCATCACGTACCCCCCGACGTTGAGGGCCGCGTTGGCCTCGGCGAGACGGCGCGGCGGTACGGCGGAGTTGAGCAGGGACAGACCGCCCAGCTGGCCCAGGCCCTGGCCCGCGCCCGCCAGGAGGGCAGAGGCGATGAGCGCCGGAGCCGACGAGGTGTGCACCGCCGCGACGAGCACGGCCATGCCGAGTGCGGTGCTCACCGCTCCGGCGGTCAGGATCGTGCGGCGGGGCAGGGCCTGGACCGCGAACTGCACTCCGGTGGCCGTGAGGAACATGGCGAAGGCCATGGCGCCGGCGACCACGCGGCTGGTGGTGTCGAGGAGCCCGGCGAGCAGCGAGGGTCCCAGGGACAGGACGAAGGAGGTCGCCGTGATGCCCGGGGCGAACACGGCTGTTCCCAGGGCGAGTTGGATGCCGGTGCCGCGCGGGACTCCGGGGACGCGCACCCAGCGGCCCAGGGCGGGTGCGACGGGTCGGGGCACCGGCATCCGTACCACCGCGACGACGGCGGTGAGCAGCAGCGCCGCCTCGACGGCGAAGACGGTGACGGTCGGCGCGGGCAGCGTCTCGGACAGGACGCCGGCCAGGAACGGGCCGAGGCCCGCACCGAAGACCATCGCGCAGGAGGCGAGCAGGGCGGCACGGCGCTTGCGTGCCGGGCCCGCGACGTCGGTGACCGCGGCCATGCCGGCCGAGACGACGGCTCCGACCGCGATCCCGGTGAACAGCCGGGCCACGATCAGGGCGGCCACGGACGACGCGGTCGCGAAGATCGCGCAGGCGGCGAGCGCGAGGGCGAGCGCGGGCAGCAGGACGGGCTTGCGGCCGAGCCGGTCGGAGGCGACGCCCGAGACCAGCAGCGAGCCGAGCAGACCGACGATGTAGAACGCGAAGATCACGGTCAGGGTGCCCCGGGAGAACCCGATGTCGCGCTGCCACAGCATGTACAGGGGTGTCGCCGCGTTCGACAGTACGAACACGGCCGTCACCGGCCAGGCGGCGAGCCAGATCCACCGGCCGGGAACGGGAACCCCGGGGGCTTCACCGTCCTTGGGGACCCGCAGGCTCCTGGAGGGCGACGCCGTGGCAGCGGGCAGGGTTCGACTCTCGGGCATGGCTGTCCCCTCCGAAGGCTCTTGTACGAGTTGAATCGAACTTAGCATGCAGTACGATTCAACTCGTACAGCGATCGAGGCGATGAGCATCGGAAACGGGGAGCCAAGGAGATGGTCATGACGATCAAGGTCGCCGCGGAGCCCGACGGGCTGCCCGCGCCGCTGCCCGAACCGGCCGTCGACGACCTGCGGTTGGAGACCGTGCTCGGGGCGCTGAGCGACCCCCTGCGTCTGGGTATCGTGCGCAAACTGCTCCTGGAGTCCGAGGACTTCGACCACTCCTGCGGCTGGTTCGGCCTCGACCGCCCCAAGTCCTCGCTCACCCACCACTTCAAGGCGCTGCGCGAGGCGGGCATCACCCGGCAGCGCCAGTACGGGCTCGAACGCCGCAGCCACGTACGCGTCGACGACCTCAACCACCGCTTCCCCGGCCTCCTGAACCTGGTCGCGGCGTGGACCCCGGACGCCTCCTAGGTCCCTGAAGGCCCTCGGGAACTCCCGGGGAAGTCCCCCCTGCCCGCCGACACCGGGATGCCGTCCGACGCTGCGGCCGCGTCGAGCAGGCAGGGTGACGGGCTGAATCTGTCCGCGCTGCGGGGTGAGGCCGAGCAGGACAGTCCCGCACAGCGGGCCGCGCTCGCCGCTCTGCTCGCCGCCGGGCCGGACGGCACCGGGGCCTCCGCCATCGCTCGCGCGCTCGCAGACGAGTACGGCACGACCCGGCGGACGGTCGTGGGCTGGCTCAAGGCGTGGACCGAGGGCGGCACCGCGGTACGCGTCGGGGAGGGCACCAAAGCCCGCTACGTCCACCGCGACCACGCCCCCGAACCACCCGTCAACGACTGGATGATTGCGTCCGAACGTCTGAAGGATGCGCGGTCGGCTGTCCTACTTCTCGGGGAAGTCCGCGATCATTGCGAAGGCGAAAGCCAGGCGGCGGTCCAACCACCCCGCCCTGATGGAGAAATCGATGCTGCTGTCGATCGTCGGAAGCCCCTTGGAGACCATCACCAGCTCGTCCGTGCATTTCCATTCGAGGGTGCGGCCCTGCGAAGGCGGGACGTCGCCGTCCGCCGCCGCCTCCAGAAACACATTGAGTGCCGATTCGAGGCCGCGCAGAGCCAGAACCTTGGGGCTGTTGTTCGTGAGGGACCACTTGCTGTGGCCCGAGATCTCGGGGTGGTCCGGCTGGTCGATGCGCCAAGTGTGGTGAACCAGTTTGTTCGTGGAGGGAATACGGCGGATCGTACCGATCACCTGGCCCGCACCGTCCCGAATGGAACGGTGGGCCTCCTTGCCGACGTCCACGGGGCCGTCCACGGCGCACAGAACCCGCTGGGTGGTTTCGTCCTCGTAGAGGATGGGCTCACGCACGGGGTTCCCCGGCAGATCGGTCCGGAAATACGCACACGGCGCAAAGGTGCGGACGTCCTTCGCCTGCCGGGGGACCCGCACGGCAAGACGCCCGATCTGCGGTTTCTTTCCATGGACGACCGATCGCTCGGTCCTTCCGATGGTGAAGCGGCGTACGCCCCTCCAGTCGACGGCTTCCACCGGAGGCACCGGTTCCTGCGGCTTGCGCTTACCGAACATCGTCGGCGAGTCCCTCCGTGGCTGCCGCCGTGTGACGACCAGAGCCTAAACGGTGTGGAGTCGGTCAACCGCAGCCGTCCTGCCAGGTCGGGACCTGCCGGGCCAGGGCTTCGATCACCTGGCTGGTCAGCGGCCCAGCGGCCCAGCGGCGTTCAGGCGCTTGTCGCAGGCCGACTGCTGGGCAGGTAGCGGAACACGGGCGCGTCACGGTCGGCATCCGTGGCGACGGCCGGCCCGACCGCCGCCACGTCGAACGCAAGACGCGGGCCGAAGTCACCTACGCGGTAAGGGAACTGGAAAAGCAACGTGACGCCAAGACCGTCCGGAAGCCGGGTAAGGCCTGTACGCCCACGGGTGCGGCGACACGTGCGGGCGTAGGGCCGGGTACTGCCCCCGAGCGGGGACGGCCTGGACGATGGTGACAACGGGGCCGCCGGGGCTCCCGTGCCGGTCGGCTGAGCGCCAACTGAGACGGAAACTGAGACGGAGCAGCACGAAGGGCCCGGTTCATCTGAACCGGGCCCTTCGTCTACCTGCGGTAGCGGAGGGATTTGAACCCTCGGTGAGTTTCCCCACACTCGCTTTCGAGGCGAGCTCCTTCGGCCGCTCGGACACGCTACCGAGAGAGAGCTTAGCCCAAGGTGGGCCGTGGTTTGAAATCGGTGGGGGGAGAGGTGGGTCACCGCTCCCGGAAGAACGCCGTCAGCTGGGCCGAGCACTCCGCTTCGAGGACGCCGGCGACCACCTCGGGGCGGTGGTTGAGGCGTTGGTCGCGTACGAGGTCCCACAGGGAGCCGGCCGCGCCCGCCTTCTCGTCGCGGGCGCCGTACACGACCCGGTCGAGCCGGGACTGCACGATGGCGCCCGCGCACATCACGCACGGCTCCAGGGTGACGACGAGCGTGCAGCCGGTCAGCCGCCACTCGCCGGTCCTGAGTGCCGCGCGCCGGATGGCGAGGACTTCGGCGTGCGCGGTCGGATCGCCCGTCGCCTCGCGTTCGTTGTACCCGGACGCCAGGAACGAGCCGTCCGGCGCGAGCACGACCGCGCCGACCGGCACGTCGCCGGCCGACTCGGCCTGTGCTGCCCCGGCCAGGGCGGAGCGCATCGGCTCCGCCCACCGTTCGCGTACGGGGTCGTGCGGGTCGGGCACTAGCGGACGGCCTCCAGGACCTCGGCCGCGCCGAGCGCGTCCGCGATCGTCACGAGGGCGTCGCCGTCGAGCGCGAGGAGGCGGCCCTCGCTCACGCCGAGGTCGGCGAGGATCGCGCTCTCGCCGAGCGGGCCGGCCGGGGTGGCGCCGTCCGACGGGCCGTCACCGCCGTCCGGCTCGTCCACGGCCTCGGCCGCTTCGGCCGCGTCGTCCTCGTATCCGTCCTCCGTGCCGTCGAGGTCAAGGGTGTCCAGCTCGTCCTCCTCGTCGTCCTGGTCGTGGCCGAGCAGTTCGTCGGTGAGCATGGCCCCGTACGAGGAGCGGGCGGCGACGGCGGCGTTGGAGACGAAGACACGAGGGTCCTCCTCACCGTCGACGCGGACGACGCCGAACCAGGCGTCCTCCTGCTCGATGAAGACGAGCACCGTGTCGTCGGCCCCGTCGGCTGCTGCTTCCCGGGCCAGGTCGGCCAGGTCCGACAGCGTCTCCACATCGTCGAGCTCTGTGTCGCTCGCTTCCCACCCGTCTTCGGTGCGCGCGAGCAGTGCGGCGAAGTACACCGTGACTCTCCCACTGGTCATAGGCATGCCGGTTGGGGGTCCCCCCGGCTGTGGCTTCCTTCGGAATCGTGGCAGAAAACACCGCGGTTGCGAGAGTTCTTCCGCGGTTGGGTTTTCCCGGTCGCCGCGATCACGGGTCCCGACGCGTCGTGATCACGGGTTCCGGCCACCCCGCCCGGGGCTCCCGGTGGCCGTGCTCGCGGGCCGCCGGAAGCGCCGGTATCGCGGGTCACCAGCGGAAGGTTCGCATGCGCATCGCCTGGCGCATACGGGCCGCGCGGGCGCGGCGGGGCTGGACCCGGTCGCGCAGCGCCTTCGCCTCGTGCAGTTCGCGCAGGAACTGGGCGCGTCGCCGCCTGCGCTCCGCGTCGCTCTCCGGTTGTGGCTGACGCTCGCGTCGTTGCTGGGGGTCGTGCTCGTCCGGCATTGGGTCACACCGCCCGGGTTCGGTTCCTGCCTTCCCACCTTCCCCCCGTTCGGCCGATTGACGCCAGCTCGAACCGCCGACGGATGGGACGCGGTGCCCTTGTGCCCCGGCTACTGTGGACGCCATGCGGATCCATGTCGTCGACCACCCTCTCGTGGCACACAAGCTCACCACGCTGCGCGACAAGCGCACCGACTCCCCGACCTTCCGGCGGCTCGCCGACGAGCTGGTCACCCTGCTCGCCTACGAGGCCACCCGGGACGTGCGCACCGAGCAGGTGGACATCGAGACCCCGGTGACGCCGACGACGGGCGTGAAGCTCTCGTACCCGCGTCCGCTGGTGGTGCCGATCCTGCGGGCCGGACTCGGCATGCTCGACGGCATGGTGCGCCTGCTCCCCACCGCCGAGGTGGGCTTCCTCGGCATGATCCGCAACGAGGAGACCCTGGAGGCCTCCACGTACGCGTCCCGGATGCCCGAGGACCTCTCCGGGCGTCAGGTGTATGTGCTCGACCCGATGCTGGCGACCGGCGGCACGCTCGTCGCGGCGATCCGCGAGCTGATCAAGCGCGGCGCCGACGACGTGACGGCCGTGGTGCTGCTGGCCGCGCCCGAGGGCGTCGAGGTCATGGAGCGCGAGCTCGCGGGCACGCCGGTGACCGTGGTGACCGCCTCGGTCGACGAGCGCCTGAACGAGCACGGCTACATCGTGCCGGGCCTCGGCGACGCCGGTGACCGGATGTACGGGACCGCCGACTAGGACGGCGCCCGGACTCCTACGGGACCGCCGGCTGGGACGGCGACCGGACGTACGGGACCGCCGGCTGGGACGGCGACCGGACGTACGGGACGACGGACCAGGACGGCGCCCGGACTCCTACGAGGCGGCCGGCCAGGACGGATCCCGGACGCCCGAGAGCGCCGACCAGGACGGATCCCGGGGTTCCCGGCGCCCGGTGCGGGGCGCTGTCAGCACTTCCCGGCGGGCGCGGGTGCGGGCTTGGCCAGGGCGGCCAGGGCCGTGTCCGCGTCCTTCGGCGTGTTCAGCGCGGCGAACGTCGTCCCGATGATCAGGTCGACGTCCTGCGTCTCGCGCGTGTCGGTCTTCTGCGCCGCGCCCTTGAGCTGTGTACCGAGGACGGAGAAGGGGCCGCGGGTCGCCGTGGGCGCGCCGAGCAGCACCCCGTTGCCGGGGACCTTCTTGTCGTACTCCTCGGGCGCGTTGCCGACCTTGCCGATCGCGAAGCCGCGCTTCTTCAGCTCGTCGGCGACCGACTTGGCGAGACCGCCGCGCGGGGTCGCGTTGTAGACGTTGACGGTGATCTGGCCGGGCTTCGGCAGGGCCTTGGCGGCGGCGACAGCGGGGGCCGACGCGGCGGGCGCGGGGCAGCCCTTCTTGTGCGCGGCGGCCTTGGCCTTGCCGCCGCCCCCGAAGACGTCGATGAGCTGGACTGTTCCCCAGCCGATCAGGCCGAGGGCCACGATGGCGCCGACGAGCGCGAGGACCAGCCGGCCGCGCTTTCGGGGACGCCGCATCCGTGGGTACGCGTCACCCTTGATGCGGTACTTTCCGCCCATGCCGGGGGGAGTGAGCATGCTCATAGGCGCAGGGTAGTGCCGACCCGTGGCGATGCCTACTAAATGATCAACGGTTGGCGCCCGTATGCGCCCGTATGCGCCGCAAAGGGTCCGAAAGGCTCACCCGGCTGGCGGGCTCAGTCCATTTCGAGTACGCGTGCGTGCAGAACCTGGCGCTGCTGGAGCGCCGCCCGCACCGCCCGGTGCAGCCCGTCCTCCAGGTAGAGGTCGCCCTGCCACTTCACGACGTGCGCGAAGAGGTCGCCGTAGAACGTGGAGTCCTCGGCGAGGAGGGTCTCCAGGTCGAGCTGGCCCTTGGTCGTCACGAGCTGATCGAGCCGGACCGGGCGCGGCGCGACATCCGCCCACTGCCGGGTGCTTTCCCGGCCGTGGTCCGGGTACGGCCGCCCGCTTCCGATGCGCTTGAAGATCACACGGAAAGCCTACCGGGCGAGCGGCTCCGGGCGCAGCCATGGAGGGCGAGTGCAATCCTGGGCAAAACGCCGGAAACCAGACGCAGGGGGCTCGTCATGACCGACAGCGACCGGACGGCGCCCGTGCCCCCGCCCATCGGCGACGAGCGGCCGGACGAAACCGGAGCGCGGGATACCGCCCCAGCGCCCGCCCCGGAATCCGCGCCCCCCGACTCGAACGCCGCGCCCCCCGCGGCCCCGGACGCGCCCGCGCCACCGCCCGGTCCTCCGGCTGTGCCCACCGCCCCGAAGCCCGGACCTACGCCCGCGCCGACCACCCGGCCGGCCGGCACGTCCGCCGCCCCGCTGCCGCCGGAAGCCACGGAGATCGCCGCCGGGTACGGCTTCACGGGCCCCGCGCTCGAACTGGGCGCGCTCCTCTGGGACGGGGCGTGTCTGCCGGACGCGCCCGTCCGCATCCCCCTCGCCACCCTCAACCGGCACGGCCTGGTTGCGGGGGCCACCGGCACCGGCAAGACCAAGACGCTCCAGCTCATCGCCGAGCAGCTCTCCGCCAACGGCGTGCCGGTGTTCCTCGCCGACGTGAAGGGCGACGTGTCGGGCATCTCGGCGCCCGGCACGCCGAACGACAAGGTGACCGAGCGGTCCGCGCAGGTCGGCCAGGACTGGGAGGCGGCGGGCTTCCCCTGCGAGTTCTACGGGCTCGGCGGCATCGGCCCCGGCATCCCGCTGCGCGCCACGGTCACGAGCTTCGGCCCCGTACTCCTGTCGAAGGTGCTGCAGCTCAACCAGACGCAGGAGCAGTCGCTCGGCCTGATCTTCCACTACGCCGACTCCAAGGGACTCGAGCTGTACGACCTGAAGGACCTGAGGGCGGTCGTCGGGTTCCTGGTGTCGGACGTCGGCAAGACGGAGCTGAAGGGGATCGGCGGGCTGTCCACCGCGACCGCCGGGGTGATCCTGCGGGCTCTGACGGCGTTCGAGCAGCAGGGGGCCGCGTCGTTCTTCGGCGAGCCGGAGTTCGACACGAGCGAGCTGCTGCGACTGGCGCCGGACGGCAGCGGCAGGGGCCTGGTGTCGGTCCTCGAACTCCCCGCGGTCCAGGACAAACCCCAGCTCTTCTCCACCTTCCTGATGTGGCTGCTGGCCGATCTCTTCCAGAAACTCCCCGAGGTCGGCGACGTGGACCGGCCCAAGCTGGTGTTCTTCTTCGACGAAGCGCACCTCCTCTTCACCGGGGCGTCGAAGGCGTTCCTGGAGTCGATCACGCAGACGGTGCGGCTGATCCGCTCCAAGGGCGTGGGCATCTTCTTCGTGACCCAGACCCCGAAGGACGTGCCCGGCGACGTCCTGGCCCAGCTCGGCAACCGCGTACAGCACGCGCTGCGCGCCTTCACCCCGGACGACGCGAAGGCGCTGAAGGCGACGGTACGGACCTTCCCGAAGTCGCCGTACGACCTGGAGGAGCTGCTGACCGGGCTCGGCACGGGAGAGGCCGTCATCACCGTCCTGAGCGAGCGGGGCGCGCCGACGCCGGTCGCGGCGACGCGGCTGCGGGCGCCGCAGTCCCTGATGGGCCCGGTCGACGCGGCCGCGCTCGACGGGGCCGTCAAGTCCTCTTCCCTGTACGGGCGTTACGCGGAGCCGGTGGATCGCGAGTCGGCGTTCGAGAAGCTGTCGGCGGCGGAGCGGGCGAGGGAGGCAGCGGCGGTGACGTCCGCCCTCAACCCGCCGTCCCCCACAGGGGGCCGCCCCGCCCGCACCGCCCGCACCGCCCGCACCGAGAAGCAGGACGAGTCGCTGGCGGAGCAGGTGGTGGGGAGCGGCATCTTCCGCTCGCTGGCGCGGTCCGTGGGGACGCAGCTGGGGAGGGAGATCTCGCGGTCGATCTTTGGGACGCGGAGGAGGTAGGGGGGGCTGGGGAGGGGTGCGATCCGGTCCGCTTTCGGGTGCGGGCCGGCGGGGGCCGCAGGGGCCGTTCGCGCAGTTCCCCGCGCCCCTGAAACCCGCTTTCGTCCGCGGGCTGTGGACGGCTGGCCGCAGTTCCCCGCGCCCCTGGAACCCGCTTTCGTCCGCGGGCTGTGGACGGCTGGCCGCGCAGTTCCCCGCGCCCCTGGAACCCGCTTTCGTCCGCGGGCTGTGGACGGCTGGCCGCGCAGTTCCCCGCGCCCCTGGCGGGGCTCGGTAGAGGCATCCTCAGCCCGTCATGGGGGTCCCCCCTGGCCCTTAAGGCCTTGGGGGAGATTGAGGACGAGCGCCCTTAAGGCGCGATACGGGGTCTGGGGCGGAGCCCCAGGGGGCCGCACCTTCAGAGTTGCCGCACGGGCGGGTGGGTGGGAAAACGCGCGAACGGGGTCCGGGGCGCAGCCCCAGGGAGCTGGGCCCGATCCCGGCGGGGTCGGCACCCTCGGCTCCGTTCACTTGCCCCGCTTGGCCGCAGCCTTCGCCTCCTGCTTGGCCACCCGCACCTTCGTCAACGACTCCGGCCCCGTAATGTCCGCGACCGAGCGAAAACACCCCGCCTCCCCATACGCCCCGGCCGCCTCGCGCCACCCCCGGGGCCGGACACCGAGCTGCTTCCCGAGGAGCGCGAGGAAGATCTTCGCCTTCTGCTCCCCGAACCCGGGCAGCGCCTGGAGCCGGCCCAGCAGCTCCGCCCCGGACCCCGCGCCCTCCCACACCCCGGCCGCGTCGCCCCCGTACTCCTCGACGAGGAACTGGCACAGCTGCTGGATCCGCTTCGCCATCGACCCCGGGTAGCGGTGCACGGCCGGCTTCTCCTTGAGGAGTTCGGCGAACGCCTCCGGGTCGTACGCCGCGATCGCCCCCGCGTCGAGATCGTCCACCCGCATGCGCCGAGCGATCGTGTACGGGCCGGAGAACGCCCACTCCATGGGGACCTGCTGGTCGAGCAGCATGCCGACGAGCGCGGCCAGCGGGCTGCGGCTGAGCAGCGCGTCGGCCTCGGGCTGCTGGGCGAGCCGAAGGGTTGTGGTCATGCCTAGATGATCGTGGGCCACCGGCCCCATCGCACCCCGACACCGGCCCCGCCGCACCCCGACACCGGCCCCGCCGCACCCCGACACCGGCCCCGCCGCACCCCGACACCGGCCCCGCCGCACCCGGGCCACGGCCGCCGCCCGCACCCCCGGCACCACCCCCGCCGCCCCCCGGGCACCCCCTCCGGCTACCCGACCCGCACGTCCCCGGGGCCCTTTTCGAAGGGACTCACGCTTTCGTATGACAGGCCTACGGATCCCGAATGGGCCCGTCCTGTACGGGTAGTTCGGGGCGGACCGTCAACACGTGTGCACCAGGAGGGGCGACCGCAGTGAGCCAGCCTTTTGTCCTGCCGGATTTCTATCTGCCGTATCCGGCCCGGCTCAACCCCCACCTGGAGTCCGCGCGGACACACTCCCGTACCTGGGCCCGGCAGATGGGCATGCTGGAGGGCTCCGGGATCTGGGAGCTGAAGGACCTCGACGCGCACGACTACGCCCTGCTCTGCTCGTACACCCACCCGGACTGCGACGCGGAGCAGCTCGCGCTGGTGACCGACTGGTACGTGTGGGTCTTCTTCTTCGACGACCACTTCCTCGAAATGTTCAAGCGGACCCTGGACCGCAAGGGCGGCAAGGCCTACCTCGACCGGCTGCCCGCGTTCATGCCGATGGACCTCGCCGACGGGTTCCCCGAGGCCACCAACCCGGTCGAGGCCGGCCTCGCCGACCTGTGGGCGCGGACCGTGCCGTCGATGACGGCCGAGTGGCGCGAGCGCTTCGCCGTCAGCACCCGCAACCTGCTCAACGAGTCGCTGTGGGAGCTCGCCAACATCAACGCGGGGCGGATCGCCAACCCCGTCGAGTACATCGAGATGCGCCGAAAGGTGGGCGGTGCGCCGTGGTCGGCGGGGCTCATCGAGTACGCCGCCAATGCCGAACTCCCCGCGTCCGTCGCCGGATCGCGTCCGCTGCGCGTCCTCACCGACGCCTTCTCCGACGGTGTGCACCTGCGCAACGACCTCTTCTCCTACCAGCGCGAGGTGGAGGACGAGGGCGAACTCAGCAATGGCGTCCTGGTACTTGAGACCTTCCTCGGCTGCACGACCCAGGAGGCGGCCGAGGCCGTCAACGACCTGCTCACCTCACGGATCCAGCAGTTCGAGAACACCGCCCTCACCGAAGTGCCCGGCCTGTGCCAGGAGAAGGGCCTCACGCCGGACCAGAGCGCGGCCGTCGCGGCGTACGTCAAGGGCCTCCAGGACTGGCAGTCCGGCGGCCACGAGTGGCACATGCGCTCAAGCCGCTACATGAACGCGGACGCCGCGCCCGGCCCCTCCCTCTTCGAGGGGGTGCTCGGTACCTCGGCGCTGGACATCACCACGCTGTTCGGGCGCCCGGCGCGGGCCCGCGAGCGCAGCTTCACCCACGTACCCATGGCCAAGGTCGGCCCGTCGCTGCTGCCCGACTTCGATGTGCCCTACCCGCTGACGCTCAGCCCCCATGTGGACCGCGCACGTGTGTCGTCCGTCGCCTGGGCGGACCGGATGGGGCTGCTCGACGACATCTGGGACGCGGAGAAGATGGCGGCCTACGACTTCGCGCTCTGCTCGGCCGGACTGGACCCGGATGCGACGCCGGACGAGCTCGACCTCAGCGCCCAGTGGCTGACCTGGGGCACGTACGGCGACGACTACTACCCGCTGGCGTACGGGCGTTCGCGCAATCTGGCCGGGGCGCGCGCGGCCAACGAACGGCTCTCCGCGTGCATGCCGGTCGACCGGCCGGAGACCGGCGCCCTGGCGGCCCGGACCCCTCTGGAGCGCGGCCTGGCCGATCTGTGGGCACGCACCGCCGGCCCGATGTCCCCCGAGGGCCGCGCCGCCTTCCGCCGGACGGTCGACGTCATGCTGGACAGCTGGCTCTGGGAGCTCCACAACCAGGCGCAGCACCGCATCCCCGACCCGGTCGACTACATCGAGATGCGCCGCTTCACCTTCGGCTCCGACCTCACGATGAGCCTGGCCCGCCTGCGCCGGGCGGGCCAGCTGCCACCCGAGATCTACGCGAGCGGCCCCATCCGCAATCTGGAGAACGCGGCCGCCGACTACTGCTGCCTGCTCAACGACGTGTTCTCCTACCAGAAGGAGATCGAGTACGAGGGCGAGCTGCACAACGGCGTCCTGGTCGTGCAGAACTTCTTCGACTGCGACTACCCGACGGGACTGCGCATCGTCGACGACCTGATGCGGTCGCGGCTGCGCCAGTTCCAGCACGTCATCGACAACGAACTCCCCGTGCTGTACGAGGACTTCGAGCTCGACGCAGCGGGCCGGGCGGTGCTCGACACCTATGTGGCCGAACTCCAGGACTGGATCGCGGGCATCTTGAACTGGCACTCCTCGGTGCGCCGCTACAAGGCCGGGGACCTACCGGGGGTCCTGCCGTACGGCGGCGGGCTCCCGAGCGAGCCGCTCCCGAGCGGGCCACACCCCCACGAGCCGGCCGCGGGCGGGCCGCACCCCGATCGGCCGGCCGTGGGCGAGAAACTCCCCGGCAGCTCCGTCCCCGTCGGCTCCGGCGTCCCCGGCAGCTCCGTCCCCGGCAGCTCCGTCCCCGTCGACTCCGCCCCCGGCGTCTCCGTCCCTGTCGGGTCGCTCCCCGTCGGGCCGCTTCCCGACGGGTCCCCTCACGGCGGGTCCGGGGCGGCCCCGTGGTGGATGCGGCCCACGGGGGCGGGCACGTCCGCGGACCGGGTACGGCTGCCGGCGGCCCTGGGCGAGACCCTGGAAGGGGCCGTGGGAGAGGCCGTGAAGGGCGCCGTGAAGGAGGCGGCGGCAACGGCGGCGGCAACGGCGGCGGCAACGGCGGCGGCAACGGCGGCGGCCGCGGCAATGGCGGCCCCGAACCCGCCGACCGAGCGTGCGCTCACCCTTCCCGCTCCCAGGGTGGCGGGGGACCACGCCTCGTGATCCTCTGATGTGTGCGGGGGCCACACCCGGCACGAGGAGGCGCGCATGGGACACGACCACGGCGCGCCCTCCGCCGCCTCCGGTGCCTCCGCCGCCACCAGCTCCGCCGCATCCGGCACGCTCAGCGGCACCTACCGCAAGCGGCTCCTGTGGACCATCGGCATCAGCGCGTCGATCACCCTCATCCAGGTGGTCGGCGCGCTGCTTTCGGGGAGTCTCGCGCTGCTCGCCGATGCCGCGCACAGCCTCACCGACGCGGTGGGCGTCTCCCTCGCACTCGGCGCGATCACACTCGCCCAGCGCGCCCCGACCCCGCGCCGCACCTTCGGTTTCTACCGGGTGGAGATCTTCTCGGCGGTCCTGAACGCCCTGCTGCTCGCCGCGATCTTCGTCTGGGTGCTGTGGTCGGCGGTCCGCAGGTTCAGCGAGCCCGTCGAGGTCAAGGGCGGCCTGATGTTCGTGGTCGCGGTGGGCGGGCTCGTCGCGAACCTGGTGGGCCTGTGGCTCCTGAAGGACGCCAAGGACAAGAGCCTCAACCTGCGCGGCGCCTATCTGGAGGTCCTGGGCGACGCCCTCGGCTCGGTCGCCGTGATCGTCGGCGGCCTCGTCATCCTGTTCACCGGCTGGCAGGCCGCGGACCCGATCGCCTCCATCGTGATCGGGCTGCTGATCGTGCCGAGAACGTACGGGCTGCTGCGCGACGCCCTGCACGTCCTGATGGAGGCGACCCCGCAGGACATGGACCTCGCCGAGGTACGCCGCCACCTCCTCGCCGAGCCGGGTGTGGTCGACGTACATGATCTGCACGGCTGGACGGTGACGTCGGGAATGCCTGTGCTCACCGCACATGTGGTGGTGCGGGAGGCCGTGCTGGACGGCGGGTACGGGGCGCTGCTCACCCGGCTCCAGGCTTGCGTGGGGGACCACTTCGACGTCGCCCACTCCACGATCCAGCTGGAACCCGAAGGCCACAGCGAGGCCGCGGCCTCCCTCCACCGCTGACCCGCTGACCCTCTGCCCCCTGACCCTCTGCCCCCCTGCCCCCCTGACCCCCTGACCCCCTGACCCTCTGACCCTCTGACCCGCGCTGCCGCGAGGCCCGCTGTCACAGATCGCGACGCTGTCCCGTCCCTTGACCATGAACGCCAACACAGCGGAGACGAACAACGTGAACGAAAGCGACAGCTCCGGCACGGCCGCGCTGGACATCGCCGTGGCCGGCGGAACCGGCACCCTCGGCCGCCACGTCGTCGAGGAGCTCCGGGCCCGCGGCCACCGGGTGCGGGTGCTGAGCCGCGGGTCGGACCGGTACCCGGTCGATCTGTCCACGGGCGCCGGCCTGGCCGAGGCGCTCGCGGGCTGCGACGTGGTGGTCGACGCGGCCAACTCGACCTCCCCACGCACCATGCGCGCCACGCTCGTGGACGGTACGCGGCGCCTCCTGGACGCGGAGCGCGCGGCGGGCGTGGGCCACCACGTATGTGTGTCGATCGTGGGCTGCGACCGCGTCCCGATGCCGTACTACAAGGTCAAGACGGACCAGGAGGCTCTGGTGGCGGCGGGCCGGGTGCCGTGGACGATCGTGCGGGCCACCCAGTTCCACGAGCTGGCCGCGAGCCTGTTCACCGCGACGGCCCGCGTCCGCTTCCTGCCCGCCTCGACGAGCGTGCCGGTCCAGCCCGTCGCCGCCGCCGAGGCCGCCCGCGCCGTCGCGGACGCGGCCGGTGCCGCACCCCGCAACGGCCGCATCGAGGTGGCGGGCCCGGACCGCACCGATCTGCGGGCCCTGGCCGCGACCTGGCGCACCACCACGGCACGCAGGGCCGTCCTCCTGCCCGTCCCGATCCCGGGCCGCCTCGGCCGGGCGCTGCGCGCCGGCCACCTCACGGACGCCTCCCCCGACGTACGGGGGACCATCGGGTTCGCGCAGTGGCTGGAGGCGCGCAGGCGCACGGAGTGACCCGGTCCAGTGCGCCCAACACCCTTGACACATAGGCGGGTTGGGTCACCACGTACACCGGGGTCGCCCCGTCCCGGCACTCCACCACCTGCGATCCCGGCGCGGGGCGGGGGCCGGGGTCGGTCCAGTAGGGCAGCCGGACCCGTACGGCCGTGAGCGTGCGGGGCACGGGGCGCCGGGCGATGCGGCCGGCCGGGTCGGGGGTGGCGGCGAGCAGCCCGGGGCCCGCCACCAGATATCCGAACCCCTCGTGGCTGTACGGGACTTCGCCGAGCACGCGCCCCGGGAAGCACTCGTCGGCGCGCGGGGCCAGGGGCGCCACCCGGATCGTGTCGGGGATGCGCCTGCGGTGTCGTCGCGTCAGCCAGGCCGCACCGGCGAGGACCGGCGCGGCGCCGGCCGCCATGAGCAGCAGCGCGGTCGGTACGCCGCCGGTGACCCAGGGCGTGGTGAAGGCGAAGCAGGAGATCAGCAGCACGGAGGCCAGCGGCACGGCGAGCCGCAGGGGCTCGTGCGCGGGCGGCTCCGCGGTCCGTCGCCGGGCCCGGCCGTACGCGGTGCGCAGACAGGCCCCGCCGACCGAGAGCAGGACGAGCGCCGCGGCGAACGGCAGCCGGTAGCCGCCCCGCGGATCCGCCGCGGTGTACTGGCGCAGGCCCTGGTAGTCGACGTATCTGATCTCCCCGCGCCAGTACGTGAGATGGAGCACCGAGCCGGGACGTACGGCGGCGAACACCGGGACGCGGCCGTCCATCCTGAGGCGCGGCGGCACCGCGACGGCCCGCCCGGCCGCGCCGGGGCGGTCCGCGCGGCCGGGGTTCAGCGGCCCGGTCTTGAGGCGGCCCGGCAGCGCTTCGGGCACTTCCCGCGCGTGGCCGAGCCCCAGCCAGTAGTCCGTCGAGCGGTGCTTGTGATCGGCCGCTACGGAGGTCACCGCGGCCGTGACGGCATGTCTGCACTCCGCCGAGGCCCGGACGGCCGGACAGTCGGCGGCCGCGGTGAACGCCCGTTCCGCGTCGAGCGCGCCGGGCACGGTGGCGAGCAGCAGCCAGCCTGCGGCGAGCAGCAGCGCGACGCCGAGCGCCGTGAGGGCGAGCGCTGTGCCGAACGCCGCGGAGGCGGAACCGGGGGAGGCGGAACCGGGGGAGGCGGAACCGGGGGAGGCGGAAAGGGAGGCGGGCCGGGCGGACGGGTCGCGGGGGGTGGCCGGGGCTGCCTTCATCGCTCGCCACTCGGGGCCGCGCACCGCTCGACGGGGCATGACGGGATCCTCATCCGGTCATTCTGGGCGCTGGACGGATCAAGTGCCGTACGGCACACGGTGGTTCAGACCAATGAGGCACGAGGGCTTGACCTGCGGAACCGTCACGGGGGTGGCCGTTCCGCACATGTCGACCCCGTCGGCAGCGGGGCGGCAATTCACCCATAGGTGTCATGGGGACGGGACATGAGCCAGTGGCATGTGCGCATGGGCACTGCGTGCCACCGGCCGGCCCGCGCGAAGGGCAACCGGCTCCGTCGGCACCCTGATGTTCGAGGACGCCCGGTGCAAGAATTCGGTCCACCCGAGCCGGACGGCACGGGCACGGGTCCACGGTTCCGGATCCACATGTGCCGGAACCACCGGCACATGCACACACCATGTGCGTTCCCCACATGCACACCACAGTGGTGCTCCCCCGACTGCGTACGAGTGGCCGCGAGCGGGCATATGCCTATCCGGCGCTCCCGAGTGAAGGTGATGGGGCCATGTCCGCGGACATGAAGGTGCTACTGGTCGACGACCACGAGGACAACCTGTTCGCCATGGAGAGCATCCTCGCGCCGCTCGGCTACCCGCTGGAGCTCGCGACCAGCGGGGACGGCGCGCTCAAGGCCGCCCTGCACGGCGGGATAGCGGTGGCGGTCCTCGATGTGGTGATGCCGGGCGTCAGCGGGCTCGACGTGGCCCGCTATCTGGGCCGCCTGACGCAGACCCAGCTGATCCCCGTCGTCCTGGTGACCGGAATGGGCCACGACGCCGCGACCGCCGACGAGGCGCTGCGCCTGGGCGTCGCCGACTACCTGATCAAGCCGCTCGACCCGTGGGCCCTGCGCATCAAGGTCCAGTACCTGTACCGCGCGAGCGCCCTGCTGGCCCTCGCCCCGCCCCGCCGGCGCGGCCCGCGCACCCACCCGGCCGACCCCGACCAACTCGCTGCCCAACTCCGGTCCGGGCAGCGCCAGTCGCGCCCTTCGGACACGGCGGCGCGGGTGTCCCGGTGGCCCGACAACCCCGAGAGCCGCCCCTCTGATCGGATGCGACCGACTCCGCCCGACCCGGCCCGACTCAGCCCGGCGCCGGGGCCGCCGGGCGACGACCGGGCATGATGGTGAACGCACCATGAGCGTCGCCGCCTCGAACCCTGGGGGTGCCGCTGTGCTCCGGCGCCAGGAAGCGGTCGACCGGTCCGCGTGCCGTTGTGGCACTTCGGAAAGGATCGTGGGGGTTTCCTCATGCGCGCCGGCACATCCGGGTTCGGCCTGTGGGACCGAGCGGTGGAGGCGGCCACCGTGCTCGATCTGTACGGAGAGATCGACATCGAGGCCCGGACGGCCCTCGGACCCACCGTCGAGAAGCTCATCGACCGGGAAGCGCCGCAGGTCGTGGTCGACCTGCGCCCCGTCACCTTCCTCGATCCGGGCGGCCTGCGGCTGTTGTCCGCCGTCCAGGACGGCGTAACCGCGCGGGGCGGCACCCTGCGCGTGGTCCGCGGAGCGCCCGGCGTGATGCGGCTGTTCCACTTCGCCGGCCTCGAATTCGCCTTCGTCCTCCGGGACCGCCTCCCGCCCGGCCTCTCGGACGCCGACCACGCCCCGGGCCCGGCACCTCCGGGCGCGGCACCCCCGGGCCCCGTGCGACCCCACCTGACCTTGACCTTCCGGGAGCCGTGAGTCCGGGTCCTCTGCAGCGTTGCCCGAACGGTGCCGTCGGCTAGTGATCCGTGACGTGTGGCCAGTTCGGGCTGGCAGGCTGTACGTCGATGACACCGGGGTAGCGATCCGCGAGGTACTGCTGCTCCATCTCCTCGCCAGTCGCGCGGTCGCGAACCACTTTGACGCCCGCCATTTTCATCTTCTTCAGGGTGCCGATGGTCTCCCCTGCAATGAGCGCATTGAAGGCCTTGATTGCTTGTGCCGACTGTTGGACGCTGTCCCTGCTGATGACGCCCTTGTTCACGTTGAGCATGGTGTTCGTGTAGACGGCCCGGGGATCCTTGCCGACATACTCGCGACTCGCATCACCGATGCCCCCGAAGAAGAGGTCGGCGACGTGCTCGGGCCACTTCTCCAGGATGATCTGGTGGCTGATGAGCAGTCCCGTGCCGCTCGCATGGCACTGGCGACCCTTCACGAGCATGTAGTTGATCCGGGATTCCGGAATGGGCCAGGTGGCCATGAGTGCAGGAATCTCGTCAGCCGTGAGTTTGCCCGTGGACCAACGGGTCCAGTGCAGCCCCTCGGCTCGGTTACGCAGGATCTTCAAGGCCGCGCCGTAGTAGTTGGCGCTGTTCTGCGCCATGCCGGACGCCTTGGCGACGTGATCGCCCGAAGTCCGCACACGGCCCCCGTCGATGGCGGCGAAGGCGTCCGGCTCGAGGTCATAAGTGACCTGTGCGGTCACGGAGATTCCTGTGTCGATGATTGCCTGGGCTCGATGCTGTCCGTCAATAAGGCAACCGTGCAGGTCCAGCGCGAACCCTTGGTGGGTGGTCCGGAACTGTCCGCTCTGCAGGATCTCCCGGAACTTCTCGACGTTGTAGCCACGCAGAGGCACGCGGTTGCAGACCCTGTTCTGCATCCATTTGGTGCAGATGTCAGGCGTGATTGTCATCGTCTCGGTGCGCATGGACGGAATCCCCCCGGGTCCCAAAGGAGCGTCAGCCGACCGAAGCCGAGCTGCCCTGTCGTGGAGCATCACAGACGAGGGTTAACCGTGAGGCCAACTGATCGAAATGCGGCAATGATTGACCGAGAATGGCTCTTTTTCTCCATCCTTGCTCCCACATCGGGCACGTACGTGGGTTCGAAGCCGAGCAGCGCGCCATGGCGCTTCCCGTACTGACACTGCGCCATGCGCAGCGGCCGTACAGGAGCTGCTCGAGCCGGCGTTCAAGACCTTGGCGGAGGCACGAACGAAGGAGCACCATGCGATGAGCTTGGACCGGCGGGATCCCTTCACCACTCGTGCGGGCTTCGTTGGGCAGGCAGGAGTCGCCCGCCCAACTGTCACCACCTGGGTGAAGCGGCAGGGACAGGAGACGGCCCACTACAGGGAAGGGGCTCGTGATCGAGCGGATGGGCTCGCATGCGGATCGTGGGTAAAGGTCGCCTCAATGCACACGTTGAGGGGCTTGCTCCGGCTTCGCCGATGTGTCGCTGAGGCATCCGCCGTCCGGGAGCTGAAGCACGCCGGAGGCTGACGCTCGGCACGAGCGACCCCGCCCGCCCCGGAAACCCGGACCGGTCGCAGGGTTGGGTCAGACCGCCTTGACCACGATCGCGTCCGGGACGAGTTTCTCCAGGTCGTCGACGTCCGAGAAGAAGACCGTGACCTGCCCTTTCTGCCGGCGAGCGATGACGGCGGGTACGGCGTCGATCGCGTACTCGTGTCCATGCAGTTTGGCGTCCGCCAGGAGGCGGCGAGCCTGGCGGGCCTCGTCCTTGCCGACATCGGCGACTTGGAGCCGGGAGAGCACCCGGTCCCAGCGCTGCTCGGTGGTTCTGCCTTCGTACGCCTCGACCAACGCCATGGGAGAAGTCACCACCTCGGCCTCACCTTGAGCTGCCAGGTCGAGCCAGGCGATCATCTTCCGGTCGCCGCGCACGGTCGGAGACAGGGCTTCGCAGTCGAGTACGAAGACACGCAGCGGCCGCTGCCTCTGTTCACTGGGGCGCTTCTTCACGCCGCTTCTCCGGCATCGCGTCCACCGGCCGTGCGGCGATTGTGCTCGCCGTCGAGATCGTCCAGTTCCGCGAGGGCTGCCGCTCGCTCGTTCTTGGTGACCGGCCCGTGTTCCTCCTGGAGCCAGTCGACCAGCTCCAGCAGCCGGTCCCGATCGCGCTTGAGTCGTAGTGCTTCAGCCACATAGGCCGGTTCTGGTCGGGACGCGCAGCGAGGGCGTATAGCCGGTCCCGGAGCGTCAGGTCGTCGCGGATGGCTCCCTTGAACCTCCGCCGGTGGATCTCGGGCACCTGGGCGAGCATGGCGGTGCGCATCGCCTCGAAAGCCGCAGGGGGAAGCGGCTTCTCGTCGATGCGGAGGCCGCCGGTGCAGCACCTCGGCCGCTCCCTCTGCCGTCAGGAGGCTGGCCTCCACATAGCGGGCCGGTGCTAGAGCGCATGGCGCCCCGCCTTGGCGCGAGGCGGCCGCCGGACACTGGTGGGGACTCGCTGTCCGCTGTTTCAAGCCGGAGCCAGATCATGCCGACGGCTCGATGGGTCGCAAGTGAGATCAGGTCCTGCACCAGGGCGGCCGCCTCCCGTGCCCGCCCGGAACGGGGTGGCCGGGACCACGCGCTCGAACGCCGTCTCGCGCATGTGACCGACGGTGCCGCCTCTGCTCCGGTCGAAGAACGGGAGCGTGTGCTGGTGCTCCAGGCGGAACGCGGTCCCGTCCACTAGGACCGATCGCGTCTGCACCGGCTGCACGCCGCTCGGCTCGGCGACGCCCTGGATGGCGTCCCAGTTCCGGCTCCCCTAGTGGAAGACGGTGAGGCCGGGAGGCACAGACATGATGCGGTCCTCGAACGCACCGATCAGCGAAAGCGCGAGGCCATCGTCCGGTGAGTAGCGGAGGACACGGGGTAGCGGCTGGCCAGGGTCGTCGGGCAGCCACCAGAGGCCTGACCACTCGCCCGCCTCGTCAAGGTGCAACAGGCCGGTCGCCAAGGTAACCCTCCCCGACATCGCTTTGGGGTTCGCAAGGCCCACAGTTGGGCGGCTCCGCAGTACGACGCTGCCATGAGAGTTCGGGTTGGGGCGTGCGGACGACAGGCTCGCACGGGCCCCTGCGTGGCCGAGGCGGTTGGGGCAGACCTCGGTCCACGACGGCCCATCCGGCGAACTGGGACCACGTAACGTCGAAGGGCCCCACCGCAAGCGGTGGGGCCCTTCGACGTATTGCCCGGTGAGAGCAATGGCGGAGGATACGAGATTCGAACTCGTGAGGGGTTGCCCCCAACACGCTTTCCAAATGTTCGTCTGGGGATCCGGGGGTGGTCGCGGGCGTCCTGACCTGCGTCGCAGGCGTTAGACCACGGGCTTGCGAACGGTCCTGAACGTGGACGAATGAGACCGAAAATGAGACCAGCGATCAGAGGGGTCGGCTGGGTGGATTGGCGGGCAGATCCTGCTGGCATCTAGCTTCCCGGCTGGCGGGGAGCTGCGTTTGCCGACCCTCATGCAGAACCCCCTAGGGCTTCGAGGTCATGCGTGGGATCCGTGAGCTCCACATGACCGACCACAGCAATCTGGACGGCCATCGACCACTGCCAGACCGGCGCACCGCAAAGGCGCCCGCCTCGGGGACTGCAACGGCTCTGGTACGCGGTTTGGACCGCTCTCCCTCACCCGCCGGCAGTCCTGGTCGCATCGTCTGACGCAATGTCCAACCTCGCCGCCTCACGCTCGGCAAGGCCACGACGATCGGGTCTACCGGGTGACGAAGCGGGATCGGCAGGCGCGGCAGGCATGGGCGGCACCCCGCCCGTAGCGGTGCATCGGCTGGCCGCATCCAGGGCATGCGCCGATTTCCCAGACGCGGCATCCATATTGCTCTGCTCTCTCTTGGCGTTCCGCATCGCTAATGGACCGTCCGGGTGCTTGGCGGGGGATACGCGGTGGCAACTGGGTGAAGGTTCTCAGGCCGCGGTCGTCGCCTCGCTCACGGATGGGACGGGGATCGTTGCGTACAGAGCTCTCCTCGCCGAAACGGCACTTGGCGTCCAACTCCTCCTCGTGGAAAGTCAGTTCGCTGTCGGGCGGGTCTTCCTCGCAGAGTGGGGTTGGTTCGTGTCCGACGATGCTGAGCCAGCGTTCGTGGTCCTGGGCGGGCACCCACATGCGAGATGCCTGCCGAGGATCCGACGGCATAGGGACTTGGAGGGGGACGAAGGAGCCGTCGGCGCTGGCTACGACGAGTTCGTCGACCTCAGTGTGGCGCTTCGCGGGCAGACACAGCGCAGGAACCTCAAAGATGGTGTGGAAGTCACCGCAGCCGAACATACTTGCTGTTTTCGCCGGGCATTGGCGCTCGGCACCCGCTGTGCACTTCCATTCCTGAAGGTAGCGGACACCGCCACGGATTAGCATCCGCGCGCGTGATGCGATGTCCTGCCAGGGCACATCATCCACCCTCGCCCAGGGAGCCCTGTTAATCAAAGCCGCTCGGTCGCTGTCGGTGACCCATAGGGGGGTGATGCCTGCCTCCACGGCAATCTGTGAGCGTCTGCGGACGGTGGGCGCGGTGATCGGAGAGTACTGGGCTTCCCAGCCGACGGTTCGGCCCGGACCGGAAACCCGTACGTCACTACGGATTTTCCGTCTGCTGCCCTGTGCTGTCATTTCTGCGTCGGCTGTCAGACAGCTATGGCGCTCGGCGGCTCGGACGATTCGTTCTTTGAGGGCCTGGTGCCGCAGGCTCTCTGGCGGCGTAGGCGCACTCCGCGCCGGTAGATGGGCTGCAATGAGCAGTAGTTCGGTCCCTCGTCGGCACCGCCGGACGGTCATCCACGGTGACCGTCCCTCGCGCTCGGCTTTGCATACTCCGTGCTCGTGGTGGTCGAGGCATTGCAGGCGTTCGCGCTCTCGGTCCTGGAGGGGGCGAGTGATGTCCTCCAGAAGCTTTTCTGGTGTGAGGTCGGCTGGCAAGCAGCCCTGGTACTCGTTCAGTCCGAGGTCGGAGCGAGTCAGGTTGATGGCGATGCCGTATTCGGCGTGCCAGATTCCATTGGCCATGGCGCGGGACCGTAGGTGCGGTCACTGACAATTCCGGATTCACGGGGTGACTTGTGCCATGACCTTATGGATTGCGGTTGACGGCCGTGGGCGGCGGTCTGCTCGGTCGGCGCCTGGGGCGTGGTCGTCTGGTCGTCAAGTCATTGTGTACGGCAGCAAGTGTGTGGAACGGGATCCTGGAGTTGACGTGAGCGGCTGAAGCGATTGCCTGGAGAGTTGACGTTTGCTGTGGACAGTAGCCTCCGGTCATACGATGCGAGTAGCGGGACTGGACGAGCCTTGGAACAGCTCGGCTCCGGTCCGGCAGACTGGTTCACCTCACTTTGGAAAAGCTGTTCCGCCGCGTCGTCGACTGACAGGTGCCACTGGCGGCGGGTTGGGCGCTTAGCCCCAAGCAGCAGAGCACGGCGCGTGAGTAGAACGGCCGGCCCGTTAACTCTTAGCGACGGCCCTTCTGGAGCTTGGTCGCAGTCCGTACGCTGGCCCCAATGCTCCGATCAGCGAGGGGATCTCGACATGGGTGAGAGCTTGATGCTGGGAGACCGGCTCCGGGTGGCACGTAAGACGCGAGGGCTGTCCGCCGCGCAGCTTGCCCAGCGGGTCGCGGTGTCGCCCAGCCTGATTCAGAAGCTGGAGTCCGGAGCCCGGAAAGCGACGCCGAGCCTCATATTGGCTCTGGCTCGGGCGCTGCATTTCGGACCGGAGGTGCTGACCGGCCAGCCGTACTACGGGGAGCCGGAGGCGGAAGATGGGGTCCACGCCGTCATTCCGGAGCTGCGGCGGATCTTGCTGTGCTTCGACACCCCGGACGAACTGGAGACGCGCCCGCGAGCTCTGCCGGTGCTGGCCTCCGAGGTGGACCAGATCGCGGCTCTACGGCGCGATGCCCGGTACGTGCCGATGGGGCCGCTGCTGCCCTCGGTGATCACCGAACTGACCCATGTGGCGCTCGGATCGCGCGATGAGGAACAGCGGAAGGCGTTCTGGCACCTGGCCCGTGCCTACCGGGCCGTGAACAGCCTGGCCCACAAGATGGGCCACCACGACCTGGGCAACACCGCGCTGGAGAGGATCCGATGGGCCGCTGACCGTACCGGCGATCCCCTCATGCAGGTAACCGCCGGTTTTCTGGTGGCGGGGTCGATGCTCCGCCAGGGTGCGACCGAGTCGGCTCGCCGCAAGCTCAAGGGGCTGCGCGGGGAGCTCGAACGGCTTCAGCCGGAGCAGTCCTACACCGATGACGCGTTGGCGGTCGACGGGGCGCTGCTGCTGAAGCTCGCCGTGGTGGAGTCCCGGGAAAACAACCCCGAGGGAGCCGAGGAGCTGCTGAGAGAAGCGGAGCAGATCGCGGGTATGGCGGGCAACCGCGACAGCCTCGCCTACGAGATGAACTTCGGACCGACCAACATCAAGATCCACACCGTGCATGCGCTGATCGACACCGGGGACAGCGAGCAGGCTCTCGCCCGGCTCGACGAGTGGGGCCAGGCGGGAGCCGAGTGGACGCCGCCCGCCTCGACGGTCGGCGAGCGATCCAGCCACCACTACATCGATGTCGCCTCGGCACGCTTGGTGGAGGGCGACCGCGGGCGTGCGTTCGCAGAGCTGAAGCGGGCGAGGAAGATCGCCCCGAACCACACCCGATTCCACCCCTCGGTACGGGAAACACTCGGCTCGCTCTTGAGGATGGACCCGCACCCCTCTGCCGAGCTGTCGGCGTTCGGCACCTGGGCCGGCGTGGCCTAGCACAACACGCTTATTCATAAAGGGAGTTGGCGTGAATTGGGTGCGGACAGTTTGTCCGCGCGCACCCGCCCTCCGAGTGGAATGGTCCTCTCACACCCAGTTGTGAGGGGGCCATTCCCATGTCGGACGCAATCCCGACCGCACGGTTACCGAGGTGGATGCCGACCGGTAGCGAGCCGGAGCTGTGTCCCGCCGGTACCTGGTGGGATGCAATCCGTGTGCCTGAACAGGTCGGACGCAGGGCCGTGGCAATCGTCGAGGAGCAGGGCCTGCCGACAGGGCCCGTCATCCTCGACGACGGCGGTCGCGAGCCGAGGATGTACTTCCTGGCGCCGGTCGGTAGTGCGGCGCGTTGGGAGGAACCGGGAACGGTCGCACTGGGGCTGACCTGTCACGTCGTGGTTCCGCAAGCGGCCCGCACCACAGCTCCCGGCCTGCATTGGTACCGGCTGCCCAGCAGGCCCACTGCCCTGATCGTGCCGGATGGACTGCACCACGCACTGATCAAGGCGCGTAGGGAGCGCGAGGGCCCCCTCTAGAACTTGCTTCGCGGCTCCGGTGCCTCGGCGGCCCCGAAGGCCGGCACCACCGTGCCCGACACCGCGGAGCAGCTAGCCCCGCCCCGCTCACACTCCCCGAGCGGGGCGGCACCCGCCCGACCCCGGCGGACACAAGGGGTTGTTCCAGCACATCCATCACCAGAGAGGATCAGCCATGCCTCAAGCCAGGCGAGAGAAGAAGGATCACCTCATCTACGCAGACGTCGTGGACTCCAAGTCCAAGGCGGGCGTGTGGATGGGGGAGCGCGCTTCCTTCCAGGAGAAGCAGGGCCGCATCATCGAGGCGCTCAAGGAACAGACCGACTGGATCGAGCTGAAGGACGCGGTCCTGGTCATCAGCACGGACCCGGCCGGCATCACGGTCATCGCGCCGAACCCGACGCTGCCCGGTGTGATCGTCCTCGCCGACGGCGGCTCCCCGGCCACGTCCGCGAAGCTCCAGGCCGCTGCCACGGAGAAGGTCCGCGCGGTCATGGGCGAGCTCGGCATCGCCGAAGAGGAAGCGGCGGCCTAACCACCATGGCCGTCCCCCGGATGCTGTGGGGGAAGTACTTCCAGTACGAGCGGGATGGGGAAGCGGTTCTCCTCGACCCGGTCAGCCTGGACAGTGTGTTCATCGACTCCGGCGAGGTCCACGACCTCGCCGGAGTCCCCCCGACCGCGACTCACGAAGCCCTCGCTGGGCTCGGCTTCACTCCCGACGACTCGTCGGTCGATCGGCGTGAAGCACTCAACCATCGCCTTCACCACCTCGGACTCGACGCCGCCCCTCGCCGTATCAGCGGCCTGCGCGTAGTCCTGACCGATCGCTGCAACATGGCCTGCACGTACTGCTTCGTCGACACGAACTCCGGTAAGCCGGATATGACGAAGGAGGAGCTGACGGAAGGGCTGGAGTTCCTGTTCGAACAGAACGCCGGGCAGGACGAGGTCTCCATCCAATGGTTCGGTGGCGAGCCGACCATCCGCTTCGACCTCATGCGCTACGGCGATCAGCTCGCCGACACCCTCGCCGATCGCTACGACGTCCGCAGGGTGCGGCGCACAGTCGTCACCAATGGCGCCCGTCTGACAGACGAGGCACTCGACCACCTCGTCGCCTACGAGTACGGGGTCGGCATCTCCATCGACGGACCGCCGGGAATCAATTCGGCTAATCGCCTGCTGCTCGGCGGTCAGCCCGCAGACGACCGGATACGCCGCAACGTAGCCCGGTACATCGACGCGAACGGCCTGCACGTGGGCTGCAACCTCACCCCGACGGCCGCGAACATCGGACGCCTCGCCGAAACCGTCCGGTGGATCATCGACGACCTCGGCTTGAAGTTCATCTACGTCAACACGCCCATCCCGACCGCCGGCCGCTGGCGAGTCGACGGCGCCGACCTGGCCCGCGAGCTGTACGCGGCGCGCGCCGCCGCTCTGGGGCGGGGCGGGATGCTGTTCTCCGTCCTCGACCGCGCTTTCCAGGCACTCGACACCCGCCGGCCGATGCTGTTCGACCACATGCAGGGCGACCGCAGCCTGAACGCCGCCCTGCTGCCCGGCAACCGGGTCAGCCTGTGCGACATCAACTTCACCGAGCCGTCGTTCCTGCACACCCTCGACGAGCTGCGGGCCGAGCCCAGTCTGCTGGCCGGCGTGGCGAAGAAGGTCGCACCGATCCCCGAGTGCGGCGACTGCCCGGCACTCGCGATCTGCGGCGGCCCTTCCCGCAATGAGCAGGCGCTCATCGGCGGCAGCAGGCCAGACCCGGAGATGTGCGCGTTCTACACGAGCACCGTGGAGATCGCGGTGTGGGACAACACGGGGGTGCAATGACCACCCAAGTCCGTACCGCAATGATCTCCACGGCTGGGCACTGCAAGGTGGCCTGCGGGTTCTGCTTCCGCGCCGACCGTGCCCATGGCTTCCTCGACACCGCGACCTACACCCGCACCCTGTCGCGGCTGAAGGAGGCAGGCGTGGAAGGCGTGTGCCTGAGCGGTGGCGAACCAACGCACCATCCCCAACTCCGCCAACTGGTACGCCTGTCGCGCCAGTTCGGCATGGCGGTATCGATCGTGACCTCCGCCCGAACCGTGGCCGAGGTCATCACCCTCTCCAAGGTCGCTCACCTGCTGACCAATGTGACGGTCTCCGCCGACTCGCAGGGCGCGATGCTGTTGGGTCGCACCACCCGCACCGCCGCGTCCGGCCTCGACGCCTTGCGCGCCATCAGCACCGAAACGAGGATCCTGCACGTCACCTGCTGGGACATGCGCGATGAGGAGTGCCGAGACTTGGCTGACCTCGTTTCCAAAGCAGGGGTGGAGGTCCAGTTCAGTCCTGTCGTTCTCGACGAGCGCGCCCTACGTCGGGCCGGCAACTCGGTTCAGGACTACCTGGTGCAGCAGAGGCTCGATGCCGACGTCCTGGGACGCTACTTCCATCTGTCCGCCCGGTACCGGGCCTACCTCGACGAGCTGCGGGACCTGCAATTCCGAGGGGACGGGGGCGGGGGCGAGCGGCGGTCATGCCGTTCAGCGACCGCGTATGTCTCTGCGGAAGGCGACATCCGGCGCTGCCCCTACGGCCAGGCATCGACCAGCGCCCATGCTCCCCGGGCTGTGATCGCGCAGTTTCTGACCTCGCCGGCGCAGGACCGCGTGTCGCCTGACTGTGCCGCTATTTGCCGCCCCGCCAGCACGTGCGCCGACGACAGTGCGTCCTGCGCTGTGGCGTAGGGCCGCCTCGATGCAAACCGACTCCACGGACCGCTCTATGACTCTTACGACGCCCGACGACTTCGGCCTCCGGTGGAGGCAGCCGCCGAACTTCCCACTGGAGGTGCCCTTCGACTACATGTTCCAGCCAGCCATCGACGTCCTCGACCACGTGCGCCGGGACGAGGAGGTCCGGTTCACGATCCTCGGGGACGACGACTGGCAGGTGCGTATGGACCGCACGGCCGGCTTTCGCACCGCGCCGATCGAGGAGATCGTCACCTGGCCGTTCCGGCTGGTGCACTTCAACCTCAGCCGCTTCTACGACGACCTCCTGAACGGTTTCCAGGAGGAGGTCATGATCCCCTGGCGCGCCCATCTGTCCGGCCAGGGGTTCACCTGGCAGCGGCTGGCGCCCATCCTGTTCCTGTCGACCAAGGGCGCCGCCTCGACCTACCACAACGACAACTCACACGGTCTGGTCTGGCAGGTCCACGGCACAAAGACCTTCCACAGCTACCTCGACCCGGACCAGCACCTGTCGGCCGAGGCAGCGGTACTCGGTGAAACAACCGGCGAGGACCCGCCTACACATGATCCGGCCGGCCGCCAGTCCGTCACCATGCACCCCGGCGACCAGCTCTGGAGCCATGCTCTGACGCCCCACTGGGTCACTACCGAGTCGGCACTCGCCATGAGCGTGACGCTCTCCCATGGCGGCCTGTGCCGCCAAGGCCATTTCGCCGAACGGGAGTTGGCGCTACGGACCTACTGGGACAAGTACCCGGATGAGGCTTGGACGCATGACCTGCGCAATGTCCGCTACTGAGACCGCGTCCCACGGCACGAGGCGCTTGCCCGTGCCGTGGGACGCCACCCATTGTCGGCTACGGCGTGAGCCGGTTCGGTCCGCGGAAGAGGAACGTGGCCTCACGGATCGAGTCAAGGCCGAGCATCACCATCAGCACCCGACCGAGGCCCATGCCGAGCCCGCCATGCGGCGGACAGCCAAATCGGAAGGCGTTCAGGTAGTCCTGGAGCGGTTCGGTGCTCATGCCCTTTTCGGCGGCCTGCTTGAGCAGGATGTCGTAGCGGTGCTCGCGCTGGGCGCCGGTGGTGACCTCCAGCCCCTTCCACAGCAGGTCGAAGCTCAGCGTCACGTCCGGGTCGTCGGCCGGGCGCATGTGGTAGAAGGGCCGGATGCCGACCGGGTAGTGCGTGATGAACACGAACTCGTGCCCGGTGGCCTGCTTGATGTGCGCCGAGATGCTCCGCTCGCCCTCCGGGTCCAAGTCCACCTTGGACCCCTCGGGGTCCCAGCCGCCCTTGCGCAGGATCTCGTGCGCCTCGGCCATGGTGATCCGAGGGAACGGCGTGGTGGGGACGGCCACTTCGACTCCGAAGTGCTCCGCGATCGCCTCACCGTGTGCTTCGGCGACCTTGCCGATGGCGTGGGCGAGCATCTGCTCCTCGAAGGCCATGACGTCCTCGACGCCGTCAATCCAGGCCAGCTCGACGTCGACACCGGTGAACTCGGTGGCGTGGCGGGAAGTGAACGACGGCTCGGCGCGGAAGACAGGACCGATCTCGAAGACTTTCTCGATCCCGGCCGAGATCGCCATCTGCTTGTAGAACTGCGGCGACTGCGCCAGATAGGCGGAGCGGTCGAAGTAGCCGAGCTTGAAGACTTCCGCGCCGGACTCGGAGGCGGTGCCCATGAGCTTGGGCGTGTGCATTTCGGTGGCGCCTTGCGCGTAGGCGTACTCGCGCATCCCCTGTTCCAGGGTGGTCTGCACGGCGAACAGCAGCTGGCTGGCGGGCCGGCGCCGTACATCCAGGAAGCGCCAGTCGAGGCGCTGCTCCAAGCCGGTGTGTTCGTCGATCGGCAATGGCGTCGCGGCCCGGTTCAGGACCTCCACCCGTTCGGGGACGATCTCCAGACCGCCGAGCTTTACCTGGGCGGCGTCGACGACACGTCCGGTGATCCGTACGGCGGATTCGGGGGTGAGTGCTTCGAGCTGGGCTTCCAGCGGCCCGTCGTCGCGCTTGTGGGTCACCTGCGCCATACCGGTGCTGTCCCGGACGACGATGAACTGCATCTTGCGTTGCAGGCGGAGCGTGTTTACCCACCCGCAGACGGAAACGGTACGGCCGACGTGTTCTCGCAGGTCGGAGACGTGTACGCGGCTTTGGATCATTGCGGTCCTCCGAAGGACATCGTCATGATCCCTTGGGAGTGCGGGCGAGAAGGGAACTCGCGGTACCACCGCACTTTCGCCGCCACGAGGTGGCGGCCTCATTCGGGCCCGGTGACGGGGGCCGGCCGGCGGGGCATTGGACCACGGCGTGGTCGTTCCTCCCCGCGCTCGGGAGGGTCTTCACCTGGGGGCGCAAGGCCGCCTTCCCAGCTACCGGCGGCTCTCTCTGCTCGCGTGAACCCTGGCTACTCGTCTCCGTCAGCGCGTTGCTCAGCAGGATACGGACCCACCTGGCACCGCCGCAATCAAGAACGCGCCGTTGATCGAGAGGATCTGTTGTGACCGTATCTGTGCGACGGGCGGTGGCCGCGGACGCCGGGGAGCTGGCCCGTCTTCGTCATCTTTCGCTGACCTGCCCGGTGACGCCCTGGACCAAGCCGCGGGCAGTGCCGACCGGGCCTTGGGTCAAGGAGTGCGAGGAGGCCATCGCTTCTCTGCTTCGCGACCCGAACAAGGCTGCCGCGTTCGTGGTCGATGCCGGAGCTGGCCGCATGGCGGCCTGTGCGATGGGTCTGCTGCTGCCCCGGCTCCCTGGCCCCGACAGCGGCAAGCCGTTCAACGGCGACATCAGCACCGTTGCCACCGATCCGGAATTCCGCAGGCGGGGCTATGCGCGAGCCACGGTAACGGCGCTCATGGACTGGATGGCGGCCTGCGGCTGCAAACGCCTCAGCCTCGCCTCCAGCCCGGAGGGCGAGCCGCTGTACACATCGCTCGGGTTCAGTCGCGACGCCCCGCGGATGTCCTGGCGGGTCCGTTGAGAGCGCGAAGCGGCCACGACCTCAGTCCCCCGCTCGACCAGCATCCGACTCGCGATGACGCGGCGCTACGGCCAGTGGTGGAGGACGCCGCGATGGGCCGCTGGGAGAGCGCCCGGGATCTGCTCGCGGCGACTGGACCGGACTGGGACCGGAGGATCTTCCGCCTACAGATCCTCGCCGAAGCGGGGGCGCGGCTCAGGTTCGCCGACACCTGGGCCAAGGCCGAGCCCCGCTCTCCGCACGCTCTCGCTCTCCTCGCGAACGTGCAGGCCCTACGCGCCATGATCGCTGGCCGTAAGGCCGGACGACCGATGATGGAGGAAGCCTGGTCCACATGCCACGCCACGCTGGACGCATGGCCCCAGGACGTGGCGCCGCTGGTCGTCATGCTCGCGCTGCTGCGTACCCACGCCCCCAACCGGGACACGCTCGGCCGGGTGTGGCAGGAGATCAAGCAGCGCGACCCGTGGAACCGCGAAGCACACCACGAGGTCGTCACCTATCTCTTCGCTCGCCACCACGGCCGGCCAGGAGAGGCGGCGTGGTGGGCTGACGAGCAGGCATCCACCGCTCCCCAAGGGCTGCCCATCGCCGTCCTTCCGCTGGTCGTTCTGGCAGAGGCGCACCGTTCGCGTCAGGAGCTGAACCAGCGCACCTACGGGCTGACGATCCATCCCTGGGTCGAGTGCCCGCAGATCGACCCCGTGCTGGAGCGGTGGTGGCGCTACCGCGCTCCGCACCCGCACGCCTGTTTCGCCGACGACGCCAACTACCTAGCCCACGCCCTGTCGTTCGCGAACCGCCACAGCGAGGCCCTGGAGGTCTTCGAAGCGCTCGGACCGTACGCCACCCAGCTCCCCTGGGCGTACTGCGGTCAGGCCCGTGACCTGTTCCTGCGCCACCGTGCCTGGGCCTACAGCCCTCCGCGGCGTCGGCGCTACTGAGCCCTCAGCCCCATCCCTCTCCCGCATCTCTCATACGAAGGACGGAACCTGTGCCTCTCGATGTCTCCCGCGTCTCTGACGAGGATCGGCTGAAGCAACTCGGCTATCAGCAGACCCTCTCGCGCTCGATGTCCGGCCGCGCGAACTTCGGCGTCAGCTTCACGATCATCTCCATCCTGTCCGGATGCATGACGATGTACGGCTACGGCATGAACACCGGCGGCCCAGCGGTGATCATGTGGGGCTGGCTGTTCGTCGGCCTCATGACACTC
The DNA here is from genome assembly GCF_036014195.1 of Streptomyces sp. NBC_00442. Classification (NCBI taxonomy): domain Bacteria; kingdom Bacillati; phylum Actinomycetota; class Actinomycetes; order Kitasatosporales; family Streptomycetaceae; genus Streptomyces; species Streptomyces sp. NBC_00442. The sequence goes on along the minus strand of NZ_CP107918.1, from coordinate 3,525,604 downwards.
TTCGTCGGACTGTCCATGGCCGAGGTCTGCTCTGCGTACCCGACCAGCGCGGGCCTGTATTTCTGGGCCCATCGCATGGCTCCCCAGCGGTCGGCGGCGGCGTGGGCGTGGTTCACCGGCTGGTTGAACACTCTGGGGCAGATAGCCGTGACCGCCGGGATCGACTTCGGCGCGGCCACCTTCCTCAACGCCTTACTGGATCTCCAGTTCGGCTTTCCGGCCACACCGGGTCACACCATCATCCTGTTCGGGGGCATCCTTGCCCTGCACGGCGTGCTGAACACCTTCGGCGTACGGATCGTCGCCTTCCTCAACGAGGTCTCCATCTGGTGGCACATCCTCGGTGTGGTGGTCATCTGCGGCGCCCTGGTGCTCGTCCCCGAACACCATCAGTCGATCCACTTCGTGTTCGGCGAGTTCGTCAACAACACCGGCTTCTCCTCCAGTGTCTACGTGGTGCTGATCGGGCTGCTGATGGCGCAGTACACCTTCACCGGCTACGACGCCTCTGCCCACATGACGGAGGAGACCATCGATGCCTCCACCGCCGGCCCCAGGGGCATCGTCCGCTCGATCCTCGTATCGCTGGCGGCCGGGTTCATCCTTCTCTTCGGCTTCACGTACGCCGTCCAGTCCTACGACGGCGCCCTCGACTCTGCGACTGGGGTACCCCCGGCGCAGGTCCTTATGGACGCACTCGGTGCGGCGGCCGGCAAGTGGTTGTTGGTCGTCGTCATCGTCGCCCAGCTCTTCTGCGGCATGGCCTCCGTGACGGCCAACTCCCGCATGATCTACGCCTTCTCGCGTGACGGCGCCCTGCCGTTCTCCCGGACGTGGCACAAGCTCAGCCCCGCGACCCGCACCCCCGCCAACGCCGTCTGGCTGGCCACCGGCGGTGCCTTCGTCCTTGGGCTGCCCTACCTGTGGAACAGCACCGCATACGCGGCTGTCACGTCGATTGCGACCATCGGCCTGTACATCGCCTACGTGATCCCGACCTTCCTGCGGCTTCGCCTGGGGGGCCGGTTCGAGCGCGGCCCTTGGCACCTCGGCTCCTGGTCCACTCTCGTCGGAACGATCGCCGTCGCCTGGGTCCTGGTGATCACGGTGCTGTTCATGCTGCCGCAGACCACGCCCATCACAGTGAAGACGTTCAACTACGCGCCTGTTGCGGTAGGTGTCGTCATCGCCTTCTGCGGCACCTGGTGGCTCGCCTCGGCCCGCAAGTGGTTCCTCAACCCCACCCACCCCCGCGCCACCAGCCATGAAGGAGTGCGAGAAGCGGCCCGCTCGTAGCTCGCCGTCGGCAGGCCCCCGGCAAGGGCCTGTTTCTCTGCCGGTAGTGCGAGTGCGACGGCGGCCCGCAGTGCGGGCCGCCGTCAGCCATTGATCGTCAGCTCTCGCCGTACATGGCGCCGAATTCGAGGGTGCCTTGTGCGGTGGCCGTGGTGTCGGGGTGCTCTGCCGGGCAGCGCCCGCTGTCGGGTCGAGCGATCAGCGGCGTGAAGTGCGGTGCAGTGGCGTTTGTCAGAGGGCGTACGGGGTGAAGGGGCGACCGGGCTCGTCTATGGACGTGAGGAGACGGTCGAGTTCGGTCCGGTCGTCCTTGGTCATGAGCTCGACTGCGTTGCCGAGGGTCTTCGTGGTGAGCTGTTCCATGAAGGGGGCGAGGAAGAGGTGCAGGGCGTCGGGGGCTGCGTCCTTATCGTGCAGGTACTCCATGTAGCGCTTGTGCTGTGCGTGGAACTCTTCGAATTCGGCTCGGGTGGCCGAGAGGGCGGTTTCCTGTTCCTCCTTGGTGAAGGGCTGTCCGTCGCGGTGGGTCCAGGTGTTGGTGTCGGGCCTGTCCTTGAAGTCCGTGTCGCAGAGCAGGGTGACGACGTGGGGTCGGATTTCGGTGTTGCGGGGCATACGGGGTTCCTTTCGAGGGGCGGGCGGGGTTGATGCGTCAAGGGTCCGGAGGATTCCCGGTTTCGGTAACCGGGGATCGTCGGCTACCTTTCGCCGGCGCATGCCTGGTCAGCGCCGGCGGGCGGAGCCCTTCTCGGGCTGCGCGGTGGGAGCCAGGGGTGAGGAGACGGGCGACGTCCGCCCCGGTGCACTTGGGCGCTGAGCCGTGCTCCGGGCCTGTGCTGCACGTGCGCGGGCGCTGGGTGCCGGCCGTGCAGCGAGGCGTTCGATGCGCCAGGTCAGGACCCGCGCGGGCTGGCGGGCATCGGCCAGGGCACGCTGATCCGCAGCCTGCCGAAGAAGCTGCTCCGGGTTATGGCCTGCCTTCTCGGCGTCGGCGAGTACGGCGGTGAGTGCGTCGACGGCAGGGTCCTCAAGGACCTGTTCCGCGTAGTCGCGCACGGTCTGCCGGATGAGGAGGATGTGCCGCTCCACTACCGGTTGGGGAGGCCGGCGCTGGGCGAGAACGATCAGCGGCGCGGTAGCCGTCTGCTCGTAGGCGGCTTGGAGGTGGAGCAGGCTCTGGCGGGCCGCGGCGACCTGTTGGTCGTGGTGGTGGAGCTGGTGCCAGTGGGCGGCGGCGATGACGACGAGGATCGCGGCGTCGAGGAACATCGCCAGCAGGGCACCGTCCCTGGGGGCGCTCTCGCGGACCATGGCCCGCACGGCGCCGCGCAGCGCGCGGGCATGCTGGTGCTCGGCCTGGGTGCGGGAGCGGGTGGCTCGCTCGAACGCCTCGGCTGCCTCACAGAGTTGGGGACGAACATCCTGGGGTGCGAGGAGGGGGAGAACGTCGAGGGCTTCACCGAAGGCGGCCAGGTGGGCCTGGGCAGCCCCGTCGTATGCCTGATCGAGGTGGTGGGGGATGCGTTCCGCCGCTGCGGTGGCCTGATGCCACGGGTTCGCCCGGCGCGGGCCGCCCTGCGGCTGGTCGGTGGCGTCGAGGCGCTTTCGGATCTTGGGGAGGGACAGGTCGGGGGAGAGTTCGGATCCGGAGAACCAGATGGGCTCCTGCTTGCCGTTGGTGTCGCCGGCGAGGGCGACGGTGTAACCGCGCACGTCGCCGGAGGGGAAGTGCTTGACGTCAACGAGGACGCCGTCGGTGTGCTCCAGCAGGCGGATGAACTCCTCGGTGCTGGTGGCGACAGCCACGACGGTGCGCACCGTCGTGCGCAGACGTTCACGGGCACTCCGGTCGTGGCCGGCGCGGTTCGCTTTCTCCTGTTCGGCGCGGGTGGGGCGTTTGGCGGCGGTGCGGTCGCCGCGTACGACTTGGTGGAGTCCGTATTCCTTCTCGATGGCGGCGAGTTCGCGGTCGGCGGTGAGGTAGTCGTTCCAGTGGCGGGCGGTGCGCAGGTCGGCGCGGACCTTGGTGGCGGCGATGTGGATGTGGTCCGGGGCGTGGCGGACGGCGACCCAGCGGCAGCCGTCCGGATCGCCGTCAGGGGCAATGCCGGTGGCAGCGACGACGCGGCGCGCTATGGCGCCCCACTCCTCGTCGCTGAGATGGCGGTCGGTTTTGGCGGCGCGGATCGAGCAGTGCCACACGTGGCGTTCGGAGGCTCGGCCGAGGCGCTGGGCCTGCTTGACGTGCAGGTCGAGGTCGGCCACGAGGAGCTTCTTGACGGCGTCGAAGTCGTCGCCTGAGCGGCCGGGGTCGGGGGCGAATCCGTCGAAGGATGCGACGAGGTGGGGGTCGGTGTGGTCCTTGGCCTTCTTCGTGTCGTACAGGTAGCGGATGAGGCCGGCGGTGCTCTTGCCGCTGCTGATCTTCGCGATCACCTGGGCGCCTTGTGGCTGACGGCCTGGTTCGCGGCTGCCGCGATCTGCCTGACGGCGGTGCCGACGGCGTCCAGGGTGCGGTCGGTCTGGGCCAGCAGGCCGCCGTCCCCAGAGTGTGGATGGCCGCCGGAGTTGAGTTTCTTGGCGATCTGGTTGACGTTGTGCCCGATCGCCGCGACCTGATGGCGCAGGGCGTTGAGCTCGTCGATGTAGTCGTCGAGCGCGGTGCGCTGACCGGACAGGGTGAAGTCGCCTTGGACGTGGCCCAAGGCGAGGGCGGCGACGTAGTAGGCGCCACTGACGTTCAGCGACCTGGCTTTGGTGAGGATGGCGGCCTTCTCCTCGACGCTGTAACGGGCGTCGACGCGCTCCTTGCGTCGGCCGTTCTGGTCGGGCTTGCGGCGCTGGGCGACGCGGTGCAGGGCGGCTTGGTCGGCGGCACGCGGCAGCGCGACAGCAGCGGCGGGATCGGCGTCGGCGGGCTGGTTCTCCTCGGGCACCCCCTGGTGCCCGCCTGCCTCCGCCACCCCCGGGGCGGAGGCTTCCCCGTAAGACCGGCCTGTGGACGGTCCAGCGGGATACCTTGCTGACGCGGTGGCTGGAGTGGTGGTCATCTGCTGCTGAGGGCTGGGGAGTTCGTGGTGCTCGTCGTGCATGGGATGTGTCTCCGTGAGGTTGTGCGTGGCGCGGTCGTACGTGCGGCGGGGTTGCCGGCGAAGGAGGCGCTGTTCACCGTGCGGGCGATGTCGCGGATGAGCGTCTCGGCGTAGTCGGCTTGGCGGTTGGCGGAACCGAGTTGAATGGCCTCGGCGTTACGAGGGGGTCGCTGGCGACGTTCCGTTGGCGGCGGCCGGCGGCGGGCGGAGTTCCGCCAAGGCCGGGTATTCCGCCATGGCCGCCAGCGCCGGGAGTTCCGCCGTGGCGCTTACGCGGCGGTGGCGGTGCTGTCGGAGGCGAGTTCCGCCATGACGGCATCGGCGACCTTTTTGGCGCGGTCCTTTTGGATCGTGTACTCCTTGGCCCTGACCGCGTCCTCCAGCTGGGTGCGAGGGACGGTGCCGAGCTCAGCGCCGATTGCGCGGGCGGTTGCCCACAGCACCGCATCGGGGACGGTGGTCTTGCGCCCTCCCTTCTCGGGCTTCTCCTTGATCGGTGGCGCTGCGACGGAGGCGGCCTTCGTCTCAGGCGCAGGGGAGTCGGCCGTGGCGGAGGGCGTAGCGCCGGCGTCCGGTACCGACGGGTGCGGTCGTGCAAGGTCCTCGTCGCGCGGTGCTGCTTGTGGGTGGGCGGCCCGGTCAGCGCCTTCGGTACCCGCACCCCCCGGGTTCGGGCGGTCCGTCCCCCTGCCCTGCCTGGGCGCGTCGGCGTCCCGGGGGTTGTGCTCTGCGTTGCGGGGGGTGGATGAGGCAGGGATGTGCCACCGCGGCGGCAGGGTGAGGGAGGCGAGGCCGAGGGCCTGCTGGCGAGTGGCGAGCTTGCGCAGCAGCAGCTCGTCCTGGCGCGGGTTGCCGTCGACGTCGGCCCGTTCCAGGGCCTGGTGAAGGCGGTCGGCCAGGCGCCGTGCTCGCCGCTTGCCCCGCTTCTTTCCGGGCATCGTCTCGGCGAGCAGGATCAGGGCGACGGCCTCGCTCAGTGCGCGCTCGCGGATGAGGCGGGCGGCATCGGCGTCCTGGTCGGCGATGCCGAGGCGGGCCAGCAGGCGTTCGCGTGCCTGACGAAGCAGGACGGCTGCCAGGCTGCGCGAGGCGGCGTCGGGGGTGCGGTGGCGCAGTTCGATGCCCATGGCCAGGTGCCACAGCATCGCCGCCATGACGGGCCCGATCAGGGCCCGCACGGTGCCGCCGACGGGCCCGAACACGGCGTAGGCGGGGATGAGCTGACCTGTGGTGACCACCCACACCAGGACGCCGGGCAGACCGGGAGCCTGGCGGGGGCCGTTCAGGTTCTGGCGTGCCATCAGCGCGGTGGCGAACAGGGCCAGTTCAGCGATGGCGAACATGAAGGCGCGCTCGACGGTGCTGGCCATCTTCAGGTAGTCGGCGGCGAACCGCCAGCCGGTGTCCGCGCTGTAGGCGGTGCAGCCGACCGCGGCCACGGCAGCCACCCGCACGGCGACGGTCGAGCGCCACCGGCTGCGGACCGGCGGCTGCCGGCGCTGCCGCCAGACCAGCCATGCGGCGGACACGGCGAGCAGCACGACCAGTACCGCTGTCATTGGGGAAGGGGTGACCCAGCCCGGCAGGAGTGGGCCGCTGCTCTGGACGGTGTGAGCTATGGGGGCGGGGGAGCGCAAGGGGTGGTCTCCAGGGCACGAAAGTGGGGCCTACGAGGTGGGAGCGAGGGGCGTTCACGGAGGGGGCGTTCACGCGGGCCCCCTTCTAAAGGGGGGCCCGCGCGTGTACGCCTGGTCGCGTGTACGGCGTGGACGCTCGCGTGAACGCTTGACCTGCGGTTTCTCGGTGAGCGTGGACGCTGTGAGCGGTCCGCGGCGACGTGCAGGCGTGAGGGCCGCGTGTACGGTTCCGTGATCGCTTCGTGCGGCCCGGCGGGGAGGTCAGCCGACGGCGGTGAGGTGGCGTGCTGAGGCGTAATAACGCGTCTGCTGGCCGCCACCGGCTCCCCCGGCGACACCCTCGACCTTGGTCGCCAGGCCGGTGGCCACGAGGTTCTCCAGGCGGCGCCGTGCCTTCTCCAGGTCGGCACGCTCGGGGTCGCCCCCGCCGATCAGGACAGTCGCCAGCTCGCGGGCGCTCATCCCGTTCGGGACATTGCGCAGCAGGACGGCGGGGTCCTTCGTCGGGTCAAGGGTGGTGGTGCCGCGCCTGTGGTCATGGGTGACGTCCAACGGGCCGACCTCCCCGGTGGGGGTCTTGAGGTGGTGCAGGGTGACGGCGGGATCGCCGGCTTTCCCGGTGACGAAGAGGACGCTGCCCGCGCCGGCGGTGATCCAGGTGGAGCCGTAGACCTGGTCCAGGCCGGGACGCTGGCCGCGCGGGGCGTCGGCGGTGGCCTTGCGTTGGTGGTGCAGCTCCATGATCTCCACGCCGTTGCGCAGGGCGCGCATGCGGGCGTTGTGGAAGGCGACGGCGAGGCTGTCGTCGACCATGGTGCTGACGGCGTCCTTGAGGCTGTCGATCACAATGGTGTCGGCCTGGTGCGCGGCGGCGAGGTCGGCAAGGAGGTCGGGCTCCTTGTCGAGGGTGGCGGGCAGCGGGCCCTCCCAGACCACGAGCTGCTCGCGCAGGATCTTCTCGTCGCTGGGGAAGACACGGCGGTCCATGGCCCTGGCGATTTGCTTGGGGCGGTCCATGGCCAGGTAGAGCACCCGCCTGGCGGGCGCGACAGGCATCTCCAGGACGGTCTCCTGGAGGCCGAGGCGGGCGAAGATCACCTGGTGGGCCAGGGTGGTCTTGCCGACGCCGGGCGCGCCGACGATCATCAGGCTCTCGCCGGAGGCCCAGACCGTCTTCTCGCGGGTCCCCCACAGCGGTTCGGCATCCGCTCCGGTCTCCTTGACGAAGGACCACCCGTCTTTGGCGAAGCGGTTCAGGCGCCCCTGGCCCGAGGCGAGGGCGCGCTCTCGTTCGGTGCGTACTTCCGTTTCGACCTCGCTGCGTATCGCCTCGGGATCGGCACCCGGTTCCTGCGCGCGTTGGAGGGTGCGTACGGCAGAGGCGCGCAGGCGGCGCAGGTCGGCCTTCTTGCGGACGATCTCCGCGTGGTACGCGGCATTGCCGGTGCCGTAGAGCACGTCGGAGACCTGGAAGACGTAGGAGCGCCCACCGACTCGCTGCAGATCGCCCTGCTCCTCAAGGAGCTCGGTGAGGACGATCGGGTCGGTCGGCTTGTCCTCGCGGCGCTGGGTGAGCAGCGCGCGCCAGATGGTCTCGTGCGCGGGCCGGTAGAACGTGTCGTCGCCCAGGACTGGGCGGACTGCGTCGATGATTGCGCCGTTGTGCATGCAGGCGCCGAGCACCGCGCGCTCGGCGTCCACGTTGTGCGGAGGCTCCGTCGGGGCGAGATCCGCGTCGAGGCGAGATGGCGTCTGGGAAGGCAGGGTCGTACCCTGGGGCATGGAGCTCCTCATCCGGCAGGCCACTACGGGGCGGCAACCCCGGCCTCCGGTTTCGATCGTTCAGGGATGGATGGTTGTGCGGTGAGCCTCTACTTCGGCCCCGGTGTTCGTAGCACCGGGGCCGCTTGCGTGTGCGGATCTGTCCACCGCTGTACGGCGGACTACGACCATAGCCGAGATTTTCGGCAGCGCAACGCCTTGCATTTCACTCCGCAACGATGTTTAGTTGTGGACGTTGGCCCCAGTGGACCCGCTGTCGCGTGAAGGGAGGTGCGAGTGAGCGGTGAGGAAGGTGCGGAGCGCGCCGGTCCCGGTCGTCCGGTGCCGGAGGACCATGTCGCCGCACGCATCAAGCTGGAGCGCGAGGTCCGCGGTTGGAGCACGGTGAAGCTCGCCGAGGAGATGGCCGCTGTCGGCCATCCGATCAACCAGTCGGCGATCTGGCGCATCGAGAGTGGCAAACCCCGTCGCAGGGTCAACCTCGACGAGGCGCTCGGCTTCTGCAAGGTCTTCGACATCACCATGCAGGACCTGACGGGGCCGCCAGGAGAGCTGGCCACGCCCCGCATCCGCGAGCTTGCCCGTGAGTACGTCCAGATGACGCGGGAGTACCACCAACTGCGAGCGGCGATCGACCGGAACCAGATGCACCTGCACGAGATCGACATGGAACTCAACGCCTACGGGGACAAGGGACCCGAGCAGAGGGGGCAGGTCGACGAACTCCTCCGGCTCGAAGAACGGGCCCTGCAGAGGAGCCTGCACCCTTCTCGGGCGCACCTGCGAAACCAGGAGCAGCCACCCACGGGCGAATAGTCGGCTGCTGCCCCCTCACGGCGCTACGAACGCCGAGAACCTCCACACACGGCGATATCTGTCGCCGACGATCATCCGTCGACCCATCCATCCCTGAACGACGCCACCGGCCAGGCCGGCGGGAGTTGCCGCTCCCGCCTCGCCGCGACGCCGGCGGGAGGAGTACCCCATGCCGCAGCCTGCGCTGCCCATTTCCCAGATAGCCCAGCTCCTGGGCGTCCCCGAAGACGCCCTGCGTACCTTGGTGGTCGAGCGACGATCCGTCGGCGACGCGACTCTGGTCGCCCTCACCGTTGCCGAGGCAGCTCGCCGGATCGGCATCGGCCGCACCAAGCTCTACGAGTACGTGTCCTCCGGCGAGATCGCCTCAGTCAAGATCGGCAGCTTGCGCCGCATCCCAGCGGAGGCGGTGAACGACTTCCTGGCCCGCCGCCTGTCGGCGACCGACTTCGGGGCCGCCGCGTGACGCGATCCTCCGCACCGAAGTCCCGCCAGCCCAACGGCGCCTCGTCCATCTACCTCGGCAAGGACGGCCGTTGGCACGGCCGTGTCACCGTCGGCGTCAAGGACGACGGCACCCCGGACCGGCGCCACATCAGCCGCAAGACCCGCGCTGAGGTAACCAAGGTCGTCCGAGAGCTGGAGAAGCAGCGCGACTCCACCGGTGTCCGCAAGGCTGGCCAGACCTGGACGGTCGAGACCTGGCTGAGTCACTGGGTGGAGAACATCGCCGCGCCGAACGTCGGTGAGAACACCATCGACGGCTACCGCGTGGCGGTTTACCACCACCTCATCCCCGGCTTGGGCGCGCACCGCCTGGAGAAGCTGGAACCCGAGCACCTGGAGCGTCTCTACCGGAAGATGCAGGCGAACGGCAGCTCCGCCGGCACCGCCCACCAGGTACACCGGACGGTCAAGACTGCGCTCAACGAGGCCGTGCGCCGCCGCCACCTCACCATCAATCCGGCCTCCGTCGCCAAGGCGCCCAGGGTAGAAGAGGAGGAGGTCGAGCCGTACACGCTCGAAGAGGTCCAGCGCCTCCTCGCCGAGGCCACCAAGGTGCGCAATACCGCCCGCTGGGTCATCGCCCTCGCACTCGGCCTGCGCCAGGGCGAGGTCCTCGGCCTGAAGTGGGAGGACGTCGACTTCGAAGTGGGCGTCATCCTCGTACGCCGAGGCCGCCTGCGGCCCCGATACCAACACGGCTGCGGCGACAAGTGCGGCCGCAAGCCTGGCTACTGCCCGCAGAAGATCAACATTCGTCGCGAGACGAAGGACACCAAAACCCGCGCCGGCAAGCGTCCGATCGGCATGCCCGAGGAGCTGCTGCAGCTTCTGAAGCGGCACAAGGAAGAGCAAGAGCGCGAGCGCGCCCTCGCCCGGGACCTGTGGGTGGAGAAGGGGTACGTGTTCACCTCACCGACCGGCGAACCCCTCAACCCCAACACCGACTTCCACCGGTGGAAGGATCTGCTCAAGGCGGCGAAGGTCCGTGATGGCCGTCTCCACGACGCCCGCCACACGGCCGCGACCGTCTTGCTCATCCTTGGTGTCCCGGAAGCGGTGGTCGACCGCATCATGGGCTGGGAACCCGGAAAATCCGCCCGGATGCGCCGCCGCTATCAGCACCTCACGGGCCAGGTGCTCCAGCAGACAGCGGCGAAGGTGGGCGGCCTCCTGTGGGGCCCGAAACCGCACATGCTCGAACCAGCGCCTGGAGGTCCAGTGCCTGGCCCGAGCCAGACCTCCGTTCTGGCCGAGCCGACGGTGTACGTAGCTGTCCTTGGCGATCGTCGCATCCCGTTCCTGCGCCACGAGCACGCGGAAGCGGTGGCCTCGCAGTGGGGTGCTGACCATCCCGACTACTCGGCAGAGGTCGAGGAATGGGACCGGGAGAAGTGGGAGCACAAGGGCCCAGGCGGCGCACGGGCCATCCGCGACTGCCTGCCCGACCGCCGGATCGTCCACCACGCCCACGCCGTGTTCCTGGCCGGTGGCGAGCGGCTCAATATCGGCCGCGATGCCCAATGGTCCGTCACAGCCTGGGAGTTCGAGGCCGACCTCTACACCGATCTGTTGGTGCGCTGGCACACCACTCGCCGTCCAGGCCAGGAGGTCGAGGCCCAGGTCCGTGGCACGGACCAGCAGGCCGTTGCTGCCGCATTCGCCGAGGCTTGCGCACAGGCTGTGGACCGAGCCAGAAATCCTGGGAATTACGGCGACACGATGGCGCTGCTGTGACTCCGGCTGCCGGTCTGGCCCGCAGCGCAACCCGCGGACCAGACCGGCAGACCACGTCTTTGAGCGCGTCGGCGTCGGCCCTTAGCTTCCACGAGCCAACGGTAGATGGCACCTTGAGCGGTGCGGTGATGCTGGTGCCGTCGCCGCTTACACCCAGGCGCACGACGGGTGGCGGCACTCTGTCGACTCTGACGAAGAGTTGCTGGTGCGGGGCCCGGGGCAAGGAGAGCGACTCGTTATTCGCCCTCCTTGCCCCGTTCAGCTAGCGGCAGGCACTCGGGTCACTCGATGATGTCGAGCGGGGGTAGTGCATCGACGATCTTCATCGTATCCAGGCTGACCGTGACGATGCGCTTGAGCAAGTCGATGATGTAGCGAGGATCCTCGGACCAGTCGTTGGGGTCGTTAACAATCCCCGAGTCCTTATCCGTCTTCACCCAGTACCGGTCGATGATCCATTCGATCGCGGAGCGGGCACCCAGCTGGTAGCGGAACGCCTCCTCCGGGATGTTGGTGAGCGTGACCCGGGGGTTGTAGACAATGGCGGTGCGGTCGACCTGGCCTTTCACCCGGCGGAACTTCATCTTCTTGCCGACCCGGAACAGCTCGCTAGGTGGGGTCGACGATGTTGCGCCAGAAACCTGCTCGACGATCCCCGCGTACGGCTCCGCCTGCTCGTAGCCAAGGTGAAGCTTGGAGAGGGCGCGGCCGGCCTCTGCGAAACCTTGGAAATCCTGCACCTGGGGGATGCGGGGGAGGGACTTCTTCAAGTCAGCAGCGAACTGCTCACGATAGGCCGGGGAGTGGAGCAGGCCGTACGTGTAGAAGAAGATGTCGTCGCCGGTGATGTCAGGGTCGGCGTAGGTTTCGCGATATGCAGTGACGGCGGCCGTAGTGATGTTAGTGACGCGCTCAAAGCCGCCGGAATTCAGTTCGGCGGCGGCGAAGAGGTCATCGCCTTGGCCGAGCTCTCGGTAGGTGTAACGGGGGAAGAAGGTTCCGCCACTGCCAGCACCTGTTACGTGCAGATTAGGCAGAGTGTCCAACACCAGGACAGAGAAGGGGACAGCTGAGCCACTTCCGACAATGTAGAACCCCTGGTTGCCATGCTCCGGAGAAGGGAAGAGTCTAGGCAACTGGTACGTCATGTCATTCAGGCGCGAGTTGAAGTAGACCTTCTGCTTCGCGAACGGGCGGTATGTTGACGTGACAACACAGGCCGCATCGAAGACGTACTTCTGCTCCTTAGTCAGCCGGGTCTTGTCGGCACGATTCCAGCTGATTTTCTTCGGGTCAGTGTCGATCCATTTTTCAGCGTCCCGAATGCCGGGAGCCGTGAGTCCGTGGTTAGCGCAGTAGCTCCGGAATCCGTCGACCTGTTTGTTGTAGAAGTCAATCATCGACTCCATGCTGGTGCGCACCTTCTCGGCAGAGAAGTTGTATACCCAGGCGTCGCGAGCTGTATTGAGACCGCTGGAGTACATAGAGAAAACAACCTTGGTGGCAAGCTTCTTGTCTTTGTCGCCGATTGCCTGGAAGGTGGCGTAGTCCTCGGAGCGCTGGTTGATCCAGTCGCCGTCGGCATTCGGCGTGATCTCTTCCCACTCGATCGTATCGAGGCCCTGGGAGTTCAGGATGCGGAGCTTGTCGTCGCGGCTGAGGTAGTCGCCGATGTCACGGTAGCGCAGCATGCATCCAGATTCGGCTGTGGATGCTTTGCTGCCCTTGACTAGGAGCAGGATGGCGACGGTGTTGCGGCTTCCAGAACCAAAGATCTTTCCGCCTTCCTTCTGGGACTGCTCTCCAGCGGTGCGCTGGTTCCCGCGGAGGTTGTAACAGTAGATGGCATCGAATTCTTCGACGAGCGAGTTTCGGAGGCCGTCTGCGCTGGTGCCGTCGATATAGCCACCGTTGGAGACGAAGGCCACGACACCCTCGTCCTGGATGCGGTCTGATGCCCAGCGGATGGCACGAATGTAAGAGTCGTAGAGCTTGTTCTTGTTACCCACGGCCGACTTGGCTACGTACGTCTCCGCGATACGGCCGTCCAGTGCCTCGTACTTGAGGTTCTGGTTGTTGTCGTTGACGCTGTCCTGGCCGACCGAGTAAGGGGGGTTGCCGATTACGACTGTGATGGGCTGAGCCTTCTGCTTTTTCGCGCGCTCGCTGTTGCCCTCTAGCACGTCCATGCCGTCGAGTTTGGCGGACCCACCTTCCGCTAGCTGGAAGGTGTCGGCCAGTACGATGCCCTCGAATGGTTGGTACTCGCCACCCTCGTCGGCGAGTTCGTGGTAGGCGGCTTCGATGTTGACGGCAGCGATGTAGTAGGCGAGCAGCACGATCTCGTTGGAGTGCAGCTCGCTGGTGTACTTGCGCAGCAAGTCATCGGGTTTGATCAGCCCAGACTGAAGCAGTCGGACTGGGAAGGTGCCGGTGCCGACAAAGGGATCGATGACATGGACGCCTTTGTCGGTCAGCGAACGGCCGAAGTGCTTGTTAAGCGCCTGTTCGGTGGAGCGGATAATGAAGTCCACGACTTCAACCGGGGTGTAGACGATGCCGAGTGCCTCGGCAGTCTTCGGGAGCGCGGTCTTGAAGAATTTGTCGTACAGCTCGACGATGACCTGCTGGCGGCCGGTGTGGTTGTCGATGCCCTTGGCCCGGACTCGGACCGAGTTGTAGAAGTCCTCCAGGGTCTTGTTCTCGGTCTCCAGGCCCTGATCGTCGAGGACATCCAGCATCTTCTGCATGGCATGGGACACCGGGTTGTGCTCGGTGAACGCGTAGCTGTTGAAGAGGGCGTCGAATACGGGCTTGGTGACGATGTGCTGTGCGAGCATGTCGATGGCATCGGGCTCGGTGACGCCCGGGTTTATGGTCGCCCGGAGTTCGTCGAGGAACTCCTCGAATGCGGCCCGCTTGTCGCTCAGCTGCAGTGCGGCCTTGATGCGGGTTACGTGCGCCTGGGCGATGGCGGCCACGTCCTTCGCCCACAGCTCCCAGTACTGGCGCTGCCCAACCTTGTCGACGATGCGGGCATAGATTGCCTCGCGCCAGTCCTCAAGCTTGAGTAGGGCCTCCTGGATGTACTGCGCACCCTGGGCTTCCTGATCTTGCGCGCTCTGGGCCTCGGCCGACGTAGTAGAGCCGTCCTGGTCACCGAGGGCCTCGTCGCCCGGGGCGACGTGGCCGATGCCGATGTTCTGCGGTGCCTGCTGGTTCAGAGAGATCTGGTTGACGGTGGCGTTGAAGCGGTCGTCGTGGGAACGCAGCGCCTGCAGGACCTGCCAGACGGTACGGAAGCGGTCGTTGTTAGCGAGCGCCTGCACGGGTGGCATGCCGGCGGGAACGGCAACCGGCAGGATGATGTAGCCGTACGACTTTCCTTCGGCGCGGCGCATAACCCGGCCGACCGACTGGACGACGTCGACCACGGACTTGCGAGGGTGCAGGAAGAGCACCGCGTCCAAGCTGGGGACATCGACGCCCTCGGACAGGCAGCGAGCGTTGGACAGGATGCGCGCGTTTGCTGGCCCCGGGTCCTGCTTGAGCCAATCCAACCGCTGGTTGCGGCGCAGGGTGTTGAAGGTGCCGTCGACGTGCTCGACCTCGCAGTGCAACACTTCGTCATCGCCTTCGTCGTAGGCGTCGACGATGGCGTTGAAGTTGTCGGCGATGGCCTGGGAGTCGGCGATGGAACGGGAGAAAGCGACAGCGCGCTTCATTGGGGCTTCGTCCTTGCCGAAGCCGTCGCCGCCCGCGAACGTGCCTGTTCTCTTGGCCATGGCGTTCCAACAGCCGATGATCTTCGCTGCGTCGTCGAGGTTTAGCTCAGAGCCACCTCCTGCGAAGCCCTGTTGGAGAGTCTTGGCGACCACGCCTTCGTCCACGGTGAGGATCAGGACCTTGTAGTCGGCAAGGAGGCCCTCCTCGACGGCCTTGCCGAAGCCGAGGCGGTGGAACTCCGGCCCGTACAGTTCCTCGCTGTCCATCGAGGCGACCGCGGCGCTGGAGTCTTTGGCCTGTTGCTGGGTGTCCTCGTTGTAGATGCGCGGAGTGGCCGTCATGTACAGCCGACGGTCGCTGCCGAGGTAGTCGTCATCGTGGACGCGAACGAACGCTGACTCGTCGGCGCCAGCGATGGTGACGCCGGTCGTACGGTGGGCCTCGTCGCACAGGACCAGGTCGAATCGGTTCAGGCCCTTCTTCTGCGCAGCAGCCACAGTGTCGATCGACTGATAGGTCGAGAAGACCACGGTCAGGCCCGGACCCGCCGCCACGCTCGCGATCTGCTTGATCAGTTTGTCCGGGTCGGTCGTGGCTGGCAGCGCCAGGTCATGTGCCGCCATGTCCTGGCTGTCGTTCACGGCCTGTTGCTTCCCGACCTTCACATCGGAGCAGACGGCGAACGGGCGCAGCGTGACCTGAGTCTCTGAGGACCACTCCCGCAACGTCTGCGAGAGCAGGGCGATCGAGGGCACCAGGAACAGCACTGTGGTGTGTTCTCCCTGGCCGGCCTGGGCGCGCTCTTTCTGTAGGCGCTCGGCGATCTTCAGACCGGTGAAGGTCTTGCCAGTGCCGCAGGCCATGATCAGCTTGCCGCGATCGTTCTCGGCGAAGCCAGCAAACACGTCGTCGATCGCCTCGCGCTGGTGCGGTCGCGGCGACTTCTTCTCGTGCAGTTTCAAGTCGACGTCAAAGGCCGCCCCGGATTGTGGCGGCAGATGCCATGCGATCGGGCTCGCGGCGATGTCGGACAGGCCAAGGCGGGTCACCGGTGGCTGCTGGCCAGCCATGGTGTCCTCCGCGTTCGGACCCCACTTCTCCGTTGTGGAGATGATCATGCGGCGGGTGAACCCGCCCTTGCCCGAGGCGGCCAGGAAGGAGTCTATGTCCGGCTTCTGCACCGTGTGCGTGGGCTCGTAAAACTTGCACTGGATGGCACAGAAACCGCCCGTCTCCCGATCCTGAGCCACCAGGTCGATTCCAGTGTCCTTCTTGTTTGCCGCGGCGCCTGGCCAGTCGGCCCACAGCCAGACCTGACTGAACTGCTCGTTCCACTGCGGATCGGTGTGCAGGAACTTGACCATGAGCCGCTCGAAGCGTGTTCCACGTTCATGGTTGTCCTTCGATGTCTCCCGGATCACCTTCAGGACGTCGTGCACCGTCGTCGTCACAGCCCCTGCTTCCTTCGCCACTCCATGGGCGGCGGTAATTCGCGTTCCACGCTCGCCTGCGCATCAACCCCGGAGAGCCTATCTGCCATGGGCGTCGTGATCCGGAGAAACGTACGGCCCCGGCGGTGGGGCCCAGAGCGCCCGCGGGCACCCGACATCTCGCCGACAGGACGTGCACAGAGTCCGTCGGCGTCGATCCGGGAGCCGGTGCTGGCCTTGAGTGTCGTGTCCGGGGAGGGGGCGGGCCCCGGGCCAGTCACGTTTGCGGGCCATGTGGATTGCTGAGCCCTGGGATCATCGGCCGGTCGTAACCGAAGTCGTGGACGAGGACATGGCCGCGAACGGACGCCGACAAATCGTTGTCGGCGCCCAGGAGACGGAACGGGGGCAGGGGCTGCTGCCCCTGTGATCTTGATCTGGGCTCGTCTCCAAATGACCTGATCGTTGGCGGGAGGTGGAAGTCTGTCCGTGGGTGTCCACGGCTGTCCGCCCCGCACAACTGAGACCAAAACTGAGACCACACACGTCGAAGGGCCCCACCGCGAACGGTGGGGCCCTTCAACATCGTGCCCGGTGAGGCACTGGCGGAGGATACGAGATTCGAACTCGTGAGGGGTTGCCCCCAACACGCTTTCCAACTGTCCGCACGGCCATCCGGGGGCGTTCAGGTGGGTTCGTGGGGCAGGCCAGGCAGGCCGGGCGTACGGCGCTGAACGGTCGCGACCGCGGGCGTACTGGACAAAGACCAGGACAACGAGCGGCTTGCGCGAGAGGTGAGTCGGCAGATTCACAGTCTCATCACGTCCAACACGCTGCATAGCCTCTGACCTCAGATGATGCTCGTCGAGTGATCCCGATGATGTGTCATCGTCCCCTACCGAGGCTCTACCGGCTCATTCCGTCATGAAGCGATGCGCAGCCAGGCCGAGACTGGCCGTGCCCATGAACCCTGCACCGCCGGCTCCCACTACCGCAGGTCCTGCGGCCCCGGCCATCTCAAACAGCACACCTGCGGCGGCAGCTCCAACCACGCTGGCCAGAAGAATGATCGCCAGCCAGACGGCCTTCTGCGAAGGGTTGTTCCCGTTCATCTGCTCTCCTTCCCTCGGCGCTTCTGGGCCGAGAGAGCTCGTTCGCCAACGCCTCCCCTGGCGGGCAGTTCCAAGGTGGCAGAGGTAAAACCGCAGGTCAAAGGGCATGATGAGCGCTCCTAAAGGAGACTAGCTACTCCCCTGCTGTACCACATGAGCGCCTGCAGAGTGGAAGAACGACCTCTTAGCAGAAGTGCCTGTCCGTTCTCAGGGGAAGGTAATAGGAAGGACCTCCAGGACCCCTGGTACCCCTGGGACCCCTGTACCCCCCGTTTCTCCTTCAGGAAGGTCGATGGCTTTGCCTAACCCCCTCCACCCCTCTGCAGTCAGGAAGCTCCAGAAGGCGGCCGACCGGGCTGCTAGGCGAGGGAAGGTCCCATTTCCACCAACGTTCATCAGGTCCCAGATCGACGGAGTACTGCCGCCCCTTGCCCAACTCATCCAGGGCGGCCGGGGAGGAGAGGTCCGCCTAAAGCTTTATCTCTGCATCACAATGATGGCTACGGCTAAACCGTACGACCTTCGGCAGCCACCGGCTCCGCACGCATGGGCGCGCATGCTCGCCTTACCGCCCGATACAGGGCCAAGACGAGTTAATAGTAATCTCAAGTGGTTGAGCCAAAACGGCTTCATTGAATTAGAGCCTAGGCGTGGAAATACCCCAGCCATCAAATTGATCTCCACTGAGCAGCCAGGAGGTGCATACGTCCGCGCAAGTACCCAAGGGCGATACGTGGGCATCCCTATCGAGTTCTGGCGAAACGGCTGGATTCTTCATCTGAGTGCAACTGGAATCGCACTACTGTTTGCTCTAACGGAAGCCCTGGGCGGCTACAAAAAACCACGTTACGTCACCAAAGAGCGGCGTGATTCCTATGGCCTTTCTCACAATACGTGGACCGGAGCTAGGAAAGAACTTGAACATCACGGGTTCCTGACGGTCAAGCAGACTCCACAAGGGAGCGATTTCGACTATCGAAGGTTGCGAAATTCGTACTGGGTAGACGAAGGCAGGTTTCTAGACCCACCGGGTTCTGTCCTTCCTCCGGGGTCCACGGTTCTATAGGGTCCTAGTTGAATGTTCTGCATTCTCCACGTGAGCCAGAAGGAGCCAGAGTGCGTGCCGAGTTCAGCGCAAAGAGCCGTACCATCCTTGCCCAACGAGCCGCGTACCGATGCTCCAACCCGAATTGCGGAGCGCTAACAATCGGACCCGGCGAAAAGAGTGACGATGTTGCCATTAGCGGAACGGGCGCGCATATCTACGCGGCAGCAGTCGGCGGCCCGCGCGGAACAGGTGGTTTGCAGCCTGCCGAAAGGAGCGCTCTAACTAACGGCATATGGCTCTGCGCTACATGTGGAAGGCTAGTCGATACAAATGAGGGGAACGCATATCCTGCCCCTCTGCTAAGAAGCTGGAAAGACTGGCACGAGGCGAGAATTAGACTCGAAATGGGAGGGTATGCCAGACCGATAGGGTGGATCCAATCACTTCATGTGATCGATCACTTCCTTTTGACGCCGTCAGTTGTGCGGTTCTCGCGCTGCAATCTCATCATAGGAAACAATGGGTCGGGAAAGACGGTTCTCTTATCGCTGCTACAGTCAATTTCGGACCCCGAGGCCCTTATGGGGAGGAGGGGGCTTGAGCCTTCACCGCGCGTAAGCGCTAGAGTGAACTGGTACGACCCCCAGCCGAGGATCGCCGAAATTGTGGCGGAAGGGTACTCGCTCGTTTATCGAGTTGATGGCGTTGAGGCCTTTTTCCCGCCGCGGCCATTCCGAACAATATCTGTATGTGAGCCGGGATCTACCCGAAGTGGAAACTTGACAAGCATTGCCCGGAGTCTAGGAATACCTAAATGGGTAGTGCGTAACGCAGTGGAACGAATGCCGGACGTCCTGGCGGACGTTGTGACGGAGACCACGATACGCGGGGATCAGGTAGCTTTTCGCGCAGCCGGCGACTCGACTTCGCGGCCATTTGAATACCACTCTGGTGGGCGTCAGAATGCGTTCACCGTGCAATTGATCGCGACAATCGGAGAGGTGCAAGCGCGCAGCGAACCTACGATTCTTCTTCTTGATGCCGCGACAGCGGCCGTGGATTTCGATACAAGGAAGAAGATGTTCGACCTACTTAGCTCGCCAGCCCGATCGTTCCAGACGATCGTCACGTCTCCGATGCCATTTCAGGTAGGCCATGATTGGACGGTTTCCCTATTGCGGCGGAAGGCGAATGGGCGGACTCATATCATCCAAGATCTCCCTGAATCGGTGGCTCAGCTCGTACACCACGAGGCTTGATGGAACCCGCAACTCGACCGCCACGTCCCCCAGAACGGGGCGCTCAAGGCTGGGGAAGACGCAGGACAACGAGTGCCGGGCAGAGGAACACCCCGGGTGCTTAGCCCCGTGGCACCCTTGGCAGCGAGCAACGGTGAGAGCGAGAGGAGCCCACGTGTCGGAGGCCAGTCCGCGCGGAACTTATCTGGGTATTTCGGAGGCACTGCGCAGGGGAATCGAAGAGGGCGAGATCGTTGACGCACTGCCGTCTGAGGCTGAACTCGTCAGCCTGCACGGGGTCTCCCGCAACACGATCCGCCGCGCGCTGAAGGTTCTAGAAGCCGAGGGGGTGCTTCAGTCCGCGCCCGGCAAGGGCTGGAGTGTTGCACGGGGTGGCGACCGGCGATCCCTCGTGGAGCGGATGACTGACGTGATCGCAGAGGATTCGCTGGCGATCGGTGATGTCTACCCGTCCGAGGGCAAGCTCTGCGAGCGCTTCGACGTCTCCCGCACGGCCGTGCGCCGTGCCATTGCCCAGATGGAGGGAACAGGCTTGCTTGACACTGTCCACGGCAAGGGGCGCACCGTACGCGCCCTCCCCACTCAGAGCGGCCGGCCGTAGCCTTGGCCGCCATGGGACTGACTACGTGGGCGTACTCGCTCTCCGAATCGCTGCTGTCCGATCCGCTGCCGCGTCGCTGGGTGCACTCCCTCGGGGTCGCAGAGCGCGCCCGCTCTCTGGGCCCGATCCTCAGCGCCGATGCGGAGCTGCTGGAAGCAGCCGCGGTGCTGCACGACATCGGCTACTCGCCGAGCCTCGCCACCACCGGATTCCACCCGCTGGACGGGGCCCGGTTCCTCCGCGACCAGGAGGGCGCGGACAAACGGGTTGTCCGCCTAGTGGCCCATCACTCCTGCGCTCTCCTGGAGGCCGAGGAGCGAGGACTCCGGCATGAGCTGGAGAGCGAATTCGAGCTGGAGCGCCCCGACCTCGTGGACGCGCTGCTGTTCTGCGACATGACGACTACGCCGGACGGGCTCCACACCACGCCGGCGCGTCGGCTGGCCGAGATCCTGGAGCGGTACGGGCCGGACACGATCGTCGGTCGCTTCATCCAGCGGGCAGCGCCCGAGATCCACGCAGCCGCAGAGCGCGTGGAATCCCGTATTGCCAAGGTGGGTGCCGGAGATCAGCCGATGTAGGGCTCGGTCCGCGAGTCGTCCAGGCCGTGCTGGATGCGCAGTCTCATGGACGGGTGGATGTCCAGGTCGTCGAGGTCTGCCGGATCCATCCAGCGGACCTCTTTCGACTCGCTGCTCGTCCGAAGTGAACCGCCGGTCGGGTGGGCGCGGAAGCAGATTGAGAACTGCTGCCGCACCTCCCCGTCGTCGTACGCGAGCACGTGCTGAGGGTCGGTGTAGAGCCCCGAGATCCCGTCGATCTCGACCGTGATCCCCGTTTCCTCCTCCACCTCCCGCACGACCGTGTCGCCGATGCTCTCGCCGATGTCGTGGCCGCCCCCGGGGAGTGCCCACAGGTCGTTGTCGGTCTTGTGGATGATGAGCAGCCGTCCGGCATCGTCACGGACGACTGCGGTGACCGAGGGGACCACGGAGTTGGCGGCCGGCGCGTTGGGGTCGCGGAAGTAGTCGATTCGGCTCATGCGTGCGGACCTCCGAAGTCGACGGGTGATGCGATGGGCCTGGCCGTTTCCCAGACCCGTTCGATGCTCTCAGCGTACGCATCGAACAGTTCGCCCCCTGGCACCCGCTGGATGTGCAGGACCGGGGCCATGTACGCGCCGACTCCGTACAGGTGGCCGTTGGCCAGCATCTCGTCATCAGCCCGGTAGATCGAGTTGTAGAGGGTCGTGGCGTGCAGCCTGAACTCGACCCCCGGGAGTCCGAAGAGAGGCCCGTAGTTGACGAGGGCGTTCCGAACCTTGCTGGCCATGGCGGATCCGATGCCCTCATCAGCACCGCGCACCGCGACGGCTGGGCTCTCCGGTTCGCCGAGCATGAAGCGGATGGAGACGCCGGCCGCTGACTTCTCCTTCACGACCTGGTGGAACGCGGAGTCTTCGGTCAGCCAGAAGCCGGAGTAGACGAGCACGTCGAAGTGCTCCTTCGCCTTCGCGTAGAGCTGCAGCCACAAGCGGTTCGGTACGACGGAGCGGTGCGGATACAGCTTGATCAGCTCTGCATTCCCTGCCTCTGTGACCTCCGCAGATGTCCGTTCCTCCGGCCAGAGGTAGGACATCTCGCACTGAAGCAGTGAGGCAGCGGCGTACTGGAATCGCCGGTAGGGCTTGCGCTTTGGGTCACCGATCCAGCGCTCCACCGTCTTCGCCGACACCCCTAGGCGTGCCCCGACTTGATCGAGCGTCAGACCGCTCTCAATGATCGCGCCGCGCAGTCGTTCGTTGGCCATGCCGTGCTCTCCCCCTGGGACGACTTGGTGCGACTTCACCCTAGCGAAGTCGTCCACAAGTCGTACATGTGCGAGGTCGATCGTCTTCGGTCCTGAGGCCAATCTGTAAGTAGATCGAGCGAGGGACTCGCAGAACCCAAAAAAGCCGCAGGGCTTGACGGAGCGAATCCTTCTCTGCAAGATGAGGAACAGGTAACACATGTTCCTCATGGAATGCCCGGAGGAAAGCCCGCAGGGGTGAGTACGAAGGCCGCGTCCGTTGCTTGAGAACTGAAGAGCGTGCCGACCCAGCCACATGCACAGGTGTGGTGATGGGTGCAGGCCACCACCCCGACCGCCCATGTCGGGCCAGGTGCCTGCCCGGATCCGCCTTCTCGGTGGATCCGGCATTGCTTGATCGGAGGGCTTTGCCCTCCGTGTTGCTCCGATGGTCGTAGGTCAGGTTCGACTCCTGGCCGGAGCGCGGGCCCCGTCTTTGGGGGCTCTCCGTGCAACCAGCCCCGGCTGTCGCCTCTCTCCAAAGACCGCGACCGCCCCGGCTCCCTTCGCTGATCAGGAGAGATCCACATGCGTTCGTACATCGGTAACCACCAGATCGTGAACCCTGCCGAGTTCGAAGAGCTGGCGCTCGGCTTCGATGAACTGCCCCTGGGGCTGGACCGGGACCTGTTCCGGGGCCCGCTGACCCCGGAGACGGCCCAGGAGCGTGCGGCCCGTGAGGCGGTGGCCCGCGAGGTCATCGCGGAGCTGGCCGCGATGGGTGAGGGCGGCGACGAGATCGCCGCGTGGGACGCGCTCTACGCCGACGCGCTGACCCGCACGGTCCCCTTCTTGCGGGGCGCTGCCCGTGACGCCGGCCGCTCCTCCTGGATGGGGGCAGCGGCATGAGCGCCCGATCGATGCAGGACCTGCACCGGGTGCTGATCTGGCTCGGTTCGCTGGTTGTCGTGAGCTGCACCGTGAGCGCCGTGGCGGTGCACGAGGGCTGGCTCCTCGGGGTGGCCGCGCTCGGTTTCGGTGTCCAGCACATCGGCTGGTCGCTTTACCGGCGCCGGATCGGCGGTGCGGCATGAGCCACACCTTGGCGGCCCTGTCCGCCGCGCTTCCCCTGGCGTCCGGCTGGTCCGTACACAGCCTGTGGATGCGGCGCCGGATCGAGACCGCCCGCCGCGACCCGCTCACCGGGCTGTGGACGCGGGACCCCTTCGAGGAGCGGGCCCGCAAGAGTCTGGCCCGAGGGTGCCAGCGCGCCGTACTCGTCTTGGACCTCAACCGGTTCAAGGCGATCAACGACACCCTCGGCCACGCGGCCGGAGACGCGGTCCTCCGCGAGACCGGGCAGCGCCTGGGCCGGTGGGCCGAGGAACACGCCGGCATTGCTGGGCGCCTGGGTGGAGACGAGTTCGCCGCCCTGATCCCCGGCTACGGCATCGACAAGCTACGCGCCGACCTGTTCATGCTGACCGGTCGACTCGGCCAGCCCATGCCGTTCGACGGGCGCCCGATCGAGGTGAGCTCCTCGATCGGGGCCGCCTACTACCGCACCGGAAACGGTGACCTCTCCACCTTGCTGCGCCGTGCTGATGAGCAGATGTACCGGGCCAAGCAGCGCGGCGGGGGCTGGCGCATCGCGCACCGGCTGGCCGTCCCCCAGGTGGGCACGGTCAACGGCCGCCGCGATGGCCGCCGTGGCACGAGCGGGGTGGCGGCGTGATGGCAACCCGCAACGCACTGAGCAGGGCACAGAAGATCGTATTGACGGCCGCGTTCGTGCCCATGCTCGCCACCGGCGTCGCCGGTGGGGTGGGCACGTACAGCAACATCAGCCGCGCGTACGGCTCGGGTACGGCGCTGGGTGCGGTGGCGGCCGGTGAGGGTGCGACCGCCGTTCTGGCGCTGGTGCTGCTCGGGCTGACGATGCTCGGACAGTCCTCCCCGGGGATCATCCGGGTGGGCTTGTGGGCCCTGCCGGCCGCCGCATCGGTCATGGCCGCGATGGCGGCCGATGACCCGGGCCGCACCGTCATCTACGCCGTGACCCCGATGGGCATGTGCGTGGCGGCAGAGGGCATGGCGTTCCTCGCCCGGCGGATCGTCGTCCACCAGGACGGACGCGACGTCGAGGCGGAAGCGAAGGCTGCCGCCGTGGTGCGGGCCCTGGCCTACCACCGGGCCCGCGCGGCGAACCACCCGCAGTCGAGGGTGCGGAAGTCGTCCGACCGGACATCGTGGAAGCTGGCCCGGAAGGTCGGGTTGGGCGACGCGTCGTTGGGTGCTCGGCTCCTGGACGTCCAGCGGGACCGGCTCAGCAGCGGTGCGGACGCTGCCCTGGCCGCGATGTTCACCGGCCCCACAAACCAGCATGAAACAGCTGAGTTCACCGTAAATCGGTTGGGGTCTGACCTGCATGAGTCGGCCCCCGAGACGACCCCCGTAGCGGCCGAACTCCCGGCCCCTGAGTCGGTCGACTCGGCACCGGTCATCGAGCCGGTTGCTCTGCTGGAGTCGGTTTCGGTAGTCGAGCCGGTCGAGCTTCCCCAGTCGGCTCCGGTCAAGGCGGTCGCCGCTGTGGAGTCGCCTCCGCGTCGGGCGACCGGTCGGGTGCCGAAGTCGGCCCGTACGCCCCGACTGACGCGCGATTCGGATGAGCTGCTGGATGAGGCCCGGTCGGTCACGGCCAACTGGTCCGATAGCGAGCTGACCGCCGAGGCGATCCGCAAGGCAGTCCGGACGTCATCCGCCAGGGGCCGTCTGCTGCGCGACACGCTGAAGGCCGAGCGCGCCACTGCCGCTGAAGCGACGGCCGCGTGATGGCCGGGCACGGCATACCCGTCTACTCCTGGAGGCTCGCCCCGGACGGGCTGGCCACGCGCCGTCAACTCCGCGCGGCCGGCCTGCGCCCCGGCGGCCAGGACGTCGTCGCCCAACTGGAGCGACCGCGCTACCGGCGAGAGCCGCTGACCGCCTACCTCTACCGCGTTGACCGGGCCAAGCCCGTCCGGCCCATGACCCCGGCCAAGTGGGACGCGCTCGCCCTGGCGATGCTCGCCCGCCGAACCTGCCCCGAGTGCTCCACCGACGCCGGATACGTCATCCCGGCCTCGCTCGGCATGTGCATCCCCTGCGCCTACCCCGAAGGAGGTCAGCCATGAGCAACACCACGGCTTTCCACTACGTCATGACCGTCCAGTCCCCCCACGGTGAGCAGGGCACTTTCACGGCCACGTGTGATCTCGACACGTCCAGCCCCGGCATCACCCGAAGCGCCATCTACGACGCCGTCAAGGCCAACGTCGCGCAGCAGATGGGAACCGAGCAGCTCACCGTCCTCTACTTCGACATCCAGCCCAACCGGCTCTGACGCACCAGCAAGCACCGCAAATAGCTGGGCTCCGGGGCGGCCGTCCCGGCCAAGGAAACGAGGCCGCCCCGGGCTCACTCACTCCCGTGAAGGAGCAGACCCAACCATGTCTGATGTCTACATCGCAGGCGAGAGCGAAGAGTCCGAGCGCCCCGGCGCCGAGGTCTTCGACATCACCACCAAGCGCCCCACCATCCCGGCCCCGGCCGCCCCGGCCGCCCTGCCGGCCGATCGGTACGACGACGAGGAAGCGGAGTCGCCGCGGCTGCGGCCGGTCGACTCCCCGGACCTGCCGCCCCCGGGGATCACCACCTACAAGCGGTTGCCGATCGTCCCTTCCTGGTTGAAGTCGAAGCCGGGGTTCGTCTCCACCACCCAGCGCGCCACGAGCAACGCGTTCTACGCCACCGCCTTCCACGGGATCCGCACCCCCTGGTACGCGTACCAGCTCGGGCTGAATGCCCCGCGCGGCGTGGCCCGCCTGGTCCGCGACACCAACGCGTGGGTGTGGGACGCCGAGGCGGCCCCGCTCCGCGCGTACGAGGTCTACAAGGAGAACACCGCCGAGTACCTGAAGCTGTCGCGGCAGCGTGACAGTCGGGTGCGGCTGCGGACGCTGGTCACCGTGGTGGCGCTGATCTTCGGTACCGGCTTCGCGCTGACCATGTACGTCATGGCGCCCGGCTGGCTCGCCGTGTTCGCGTCGGCCGCCGTGCTCGCCGCCGGTTTCTGGGGTGCCCCGAAGGATCAGCCGGTGATCGGCCCGGCCGTGCTGAAGACGGAGCTGCAGAAGCTCACCGGGATGCTCGTGCTCCGGGCGCTGGACAACATCGGCAACGCGAAGCTGTCGGCCGCCATCAAGAAGGGCGGCGACATGAACGGCCTGCGGTTCACCTCGGAGATCACCCGGGACGGGCCCGGCTACCGCGCCGATCTCGATCTCCCGTGGGGTGTCACCCCGGAGGACATCATGGAGGCTCGTAAGCCGCTCGCTTCCGGCCTGCGCCGAAAGGTCGGATCGGTGTGGCCGTCCTCCGACCCGACCGAGCATGAGGGGCGTCTGGTCCTGTGGGTGGGCGACAAGCCCATGAACGAGACCAAGAAGCCTGCCTGGCCGCTGCTGAAGTCGGGCAGCGTGGACCTGTTCAAGCCGGTGGTCTTCGGCAACGACCAGCGCATGGCCGATGTGGCCGTGACCCTGATGTTCGCCAGTGTGGTCGTCGGTTCTATCCCGCGTATGGGCAAGACGTTCTTGATGCGTCTGTTCCTGCTGATCGCCGCTCTGGACCCGCGCGCTCAGCTCTACGCGTTCGACTTCAAGGGCACTGGCGACTTCGGTGCGCTGGAGCCTGTCTGTCACCGCTACCGGGCGGGGGATGAGGATGAGGACATCCTCTACGTCCTCGAATCGCTGCGGGAGCTGCGGGCCGAGCTGCGGCGCCGGGCGAAGGTCATCAAGTCGCTGCCGCGCTCGCGTTGCCCGGAGTCGAAGGTGACTGCCGAGCTGGCCAACGACAAGAGCCTGGGCCTGCACCCGATCGTTGCCGGATTCGATGAGTGCCAGGTCCCCTTCGAGCACGAGAAGTACGGCAAGGAACTCGAAGAGATCTGCACCGACCTGTGCAAGCGCGGTCCGGCCCTCGGCATGGTGACGCTCTTCGGTACCCAGCGTCCCGACGCGAAGTCGCTGCCTACCGGCATCTCCGCGAACGCGGTGCTGCGGTTCTGCCTGAAGGTCATGGGCCAGCCCGCCAACGACATGGTGCTGGGGACCTCGATGTACAAGGCGGGGTACCGGGCCACGATGTTCTCCCGGACCGACCGTGGCATCTGCTGGATGGCTGGTGAGGGCGACGACCCGCGCATCGTCGCCTCAGCGTTCGTCGACGCGGTGGCCGCCGAACAGGTCGTTGTGCGGGCCCGCCGGATGCGCGAGGAGTACGGCAACGTCACGGGCCACGCCATCGGCCAGGAACCCGAGAGCGGGGAAGCCTCCTTCGACCTCCTCGCCGACATCCTCAGGGTCGTGCCGGCCGATGAGGAGAAGGTCTGGAACGAGAAGGTCGCCGCCCGCCTCGCCGCACTGCGCCCCGAGGTCTACAGCGGCTGGAAGGCCGAGACGGTCACCACGAACCTCAAGCCGCACGGCATCACCGCCCAGGACGTCTGGGGCTCCACCACCACCGGCAAGGGCACCACCCGACGCGGAATCGCCCGCGCCGACATCACGGCCGTCATCACCCTCCGTGATGGAAAGCGCGTCGGGGGCTGACTCGCACCGCTGCTAGACCTAGCGGCCATCGCTGCTAGGTCTAGCACCCCCGCTAGCACCCCGAACCGCTCCCCATCAGCGATCTCGCACCTAGCAGCCGACCTGCGAAAACACCGGAATCCCCGCCCGGAAGGCACTCCATGACCCCCATCCTCCTTGCTAGCGCCTGCCTGCTCATCGTCACACTCGGTTACGTCAGCGTGTGCGCGTCCAGCCCGTTCGGCACCTGCCGCAAGTGCAAGGGCTTCGGCTACGCGATGAAGACCGACCGCAAGGGCCGCCTCAAGCGCGGCAAGCACTGCCGCCGCTGCGACGGCCACGGCAAGCGCATCCGGATCGGCCGCCACCTCTACAACCTCTGGCTTCACCTCTACCGCGACGCCAACCCCGCCCCCCGCAAGACGTTCGCCCCGAAGGGATAACCCATGGCCATCACCCTCTCGCTCGTCGCCCTGTTCGGACTGGTCCTGTTCTTCCTGCTCCGCTCCAAGACCCTCGGCTACGGCTCCGCGTTCATCGCCATCATGTTCGGCTTCTTCCTCGCCTCCACCGGAGCCTCCGGCCCCATCAACGAACTCACCACCGCTGTCCTGAGCGCCGTGTCCGACCTCGGGGGCCAGGGATGAACGAGCCCATCACCTACCGGCACTGGGCCCTCGACCTCGCCCCCAAGGCAGCCCCCGCACTGGCCACCACGACCGTGCTGATCCTGGGCCGGATCTGGAACGCCAACGGCGCCGAACACTCCGTCGGCAACGCGGCGCTGATGGTCGTCCTCGCCGCCGGAGCCGCGGCGGCCGGCGCCTTCTCCTCCGGCAACCACGTCGGCGGCAGCGTGATCGCCGGAACCGCGTTCGCCGCATCCGGCGGCCTGGCCCTGGCCGGAGTCGCCGGATACGCCGATGGCCTCTCCCTCCCGATCCTGCTCTGGGCCCTGGCCACCGCCGTCGCCTACGGACTCGCCGCCCGCTACTGGCGCACCGACCGCCGAGAAGCAGTCACGTACGAGCGGCAGACCCTCGGCCAGCGCGAAGTCCACGCCCACGTTGAGCGCGTGGAGGCCCTGCGCGCTGGAGCACAGATCGAGGTAGCCCGCTCCGGCGCCGCCTACGCCGAACAGCTCGCCAACGCCCTCATCACCCGCGCTGGCCTTCCCGGCTACAACCCGCAGGCCATCACGGACGCCGGACTGCCCGAACTGCCTTCCACCGAAGGGAAGGACTGGTGACCGGGCCCGAGGCGGCATACGCCACTGCGCCGAGCGTCATCAGCGAGATCGGCTGGACCGTGCGCGGGGCCCGCGACTGCCGTGGCGGGATCCGTGTGCGGGAGTTCTGGCTCCGCAAGGCCGCGCTCCTGGATCGCATCGCCCTCACCGACGACGACCCCGTCAGCGGCGACGCCGCGACCTGCGCCACCGAAGCAGCCCTCCGGCTGATCGAGATCGACCACGCGGACGGCCCCCGCACCCAAGACCCCCGCGGCTACGTCCGCCAGGAATACGCCCTCTGGCTCCACCACCACTGAAGAGAGATCGCCATGAGCTCCAGTCCCGCCCTGAGCACCACGCAGCACCCCACGATGCACACGCAGGTCGACGGTCTCAGCTACAGGCCCGAGCGCGTCAGCGTGATCGCGGCCCTGTCCCACATCCGCAGCGCCCGCAAGAGCCCCAAGAACGTGGACACGGTCAACGTCTACGCCTTCACCGGCCGCGACGGAATCCCGCTCCACGTGGTCTACATCCACCACACCCCCGGCCGCTGGCACGGAGTCAAGGACGTCATCGACGTCTACGAGATCCCCACCGCCGCGCTCACCGACCTGTAGCTGTGCCCGGGGCGGTCGCCTCTCTCCAAAGACCGCGACCGCCCCGGCTTGCCCAGTCCCTTCGCAGAAACAGGAGCACCCCAGCATGACACCAACCCCCGCCCCGACGCTGCTGCGCGCCGCCCTGGCCGCCGCTGAGCGCGGCTGGCCCGTCTTCCCCCTGCGCCCCGGGGACAAGCGGCCCGCAGGGCACCCCGAACGCAACTGCCCCCGCACGGGCCGCTGCGCGGACGGCCACCGCACCCCCGAACAGCGCGCCACCCTCGACCCCGGGAGCATCACCGCGTGCTGGAAGGCGGCCCCCTACAACGTCGGCATCGCTACCGGCCCGGCTGGACTCTTGGTCGTGGACCTCGACATCCCCAAGGACGACGACGGACCCGCACCCCAGGAATGGGCAGGGGGCACGGACGGTCTGGACGTGTTTGCGATGCTCTGCGAGCGAGCCAGTGAGCGACTGCCGACCGAGACGTTCACGGTGCGCACCCGCCGTGGCGGACAGCACGTGTACTTCACCGCCCCTGCCGAAAAGCAGCTACGTGGGAGCGCAGGACGCCTTGGGTGGAAGGTCGACACGCGAGCCTGGGGTGGATACGTGGTCGCGGCCGGCAGCACGGTGGGCACCGGCTCGTACGAGATCATTCACGACGCACCCCCGGCCCCCCTCCCCACGTGGCTCTGTGACCTCCTCATCACGCCGCCCGCACCCGCCCCCGTTCCTGTAGCCGTGCTCCGCTCCCGGATCGGCAAGGCGGACCGGTACGCGTCGGCCGCCCTGAACGGTGAGGTCGCCAAGGTGGCTGCCGCCGTCACCGGAGCCCAGAACACCACGCTCTACAACGCGGCGTACGCCCTCGGCCGCCTCATCGCCACGGGGACCCTCACGGAGACGGAGGTCACCGACGCGCTCACCGCCGCCGCACCGGAGGGGCTCGCGCCTTCCCGTATCGCGGCCAGCATCCGCGACGGCATCCAGCGCAGCGCCCGCAACACCCTGGGAGGGGCGGCATGACCACACAGCCCGTGGACAGCTCGGAGCTGTGGGCGGGCTTCGAAGCACTGGACGCTCAGGAGGCAGCGGCCGCGCCGTGGGAGGAGCCGATCCCACTCACCGCCCGCCGGGAACTGCCGGCGTTCCCCACCGAGGTCTTCCCGGCCTGGCTGGGCGACTACGTGCGCGCGGTCGCGGAAGAGACGC
This sequence comes from Streptomyces sp. NBC_00442, assembly GCF_036014195.1. NCBI lineage: Bacteria > Bacillati > Actinomycetota > Actinomycetes > Kitasatosporales > Streptomycetaceae > Streptomyces > Streptomyces sp. NBC_00442. Next base: position 3,495,094 of record NZ_CP107918.1, on the reverse strand, counting down.
AGACACCCGTGGACATGGCCGCCTCCCTCGCGCTCGCCGTGCTCGGCACTGCTGCCGGGGGCCGCGCCGTGGTCCACGTCCGCAGCCGGTGGCGCGAGCCCGTGAACGTGTTCGTGGTCGTCGCGCTGCCGCCAGGCAACCGCAAGTCAGCCGTGTTCAACTTGATGGCCGACCCGCTGTACCGCTGCGAAGCGCTGCTGGTTACGCAGTCCGCCGGGCGGATCGTGGAGGCGGAGATCACCGCCAGGCTCGCCAGGGAGGTCGCGGACAACGCGGCGGCCAAGGCGGCCCGCGCCGACGCTGACAAGCGCGACCAGCTCGTCGCCGAGGCCATCGGCCTCGCGCAGGCCGCCGAGGCGGTCACGGTGCCCGCCAAGCCCCGTCTGCTGGCCGATGACGCCACCCCGGAGGTCATCGCCTCACTCCTGGCCGAACAGGGCGGCAGGCTCTCCGTGATGTCCGCCGAGGGCGGCATCTTCGACATCATCGCCGGCCGCTACTCCGGCACCCCGAACCTGGACGTCTTCCTGCGCGGGCAGGCAGGCGACCGGCTGAGGGTGGACCGCCGGGGCCGCGAGGAGTTCATCGAGTCCCCTGCCCTGACCATGGGCCTGACCGTGCAGCCCTCCGTCCTGGAGGACATCGGCCGCATCAAGGGAGCCAACGACCGAGGCCTGTTGGCCAGGTTCTTTTACTCCCTGCCGACCTCGCTCGTCGGGCACCGAACGATCCTGCCCGACCCGATCCCGGACGCGGTGGCTACCACCTACGAGGAGAAGATCACCGCCCTGACCATGTCCCTGGCGGACTGGACGGACCCGGCGGTACTCCAGCTCTCCCCGGACGCGGGCGACGTCCTCGTTGCGTTCGAGGAGCGCCAGGAACCGCGGCTGCGGCCCCGTGGGGGCGACCTCGCTCACGTCGGGAACTGGGCCAACAAGCTGGGCGGCGCAACCTGCCGCCTGGCCGGGCTCCTTCACCTGGCCGCGCATCCCACGAACGGCCACACCGAGCCCGTCAGCGCAGACACCATGCGCGCAGCGGTGAAGCTGATCGACTACTTCACCGGTCACGCGCTGGTGGTCTTCGACCTCATGGGCGCCGACCACACCGCCAACCGCGGCCATGCCGTGCTGGAGCTGCTGCGCACCCAGCACTGGGGCGAGGTCAGCAAGCGCGACCTGATGGTGAAGCTCTCCCGCTCCGAGTTCCCCACGGTCGCTGATCTGGATCCCGCGCTGGAGCTGCTGGAGGACCACGGGTTCATCCGCTGCCAGCTCGTCCAGCGCACCGGAGGCAGGGGCCGGCCGCCGTCCCCGCGCTACCTCATCCACCCCCAGCTCAGCGACCCGACCGTCTGACCCCCGCCACAGAAACCACAGAATCACAGAAATGGCCCCACCTGGCCTCTGACCTGTACAAACGCTGCCTCGGGTGGTCCGCCACAGAAACCCACGGAAGTCCCACACAAATACCCGCCCACCCCGGGCCCTTATTTCTGTGGGACTTCCTGCGGTTTCTGTGGCGGACCACCCCCACAGAGGTTTTCGCAGGTCAGGCCCCCTGCCCCGGGTTTCTGTGTATTTCGTGGTTTCTGTGGCGGCCCGCCAAGGAGCGAGCCCATGCCTGAAGCCCATGACGCCGTGTCCCACGCGGCAGATCCGACGCTGGTGCTGCTGACCGTCGAGGAAGCCGCCCGCCGACTCCGCGTCGGCAGAACCACCTGCTTCGCGCTGATCCGCACCGGCGCGCTGGAGTCCGTCCTGATCGGTGGACTCCGCAGGGTCCCGGTCGATGCGCCGGCCGAGTACGTGATCCGCCTCCGCACCACCCAACACGCGGCTTGACGGCCACCCGAGACAGGAGCCTGCCTGTGGCAGAGACAAGCAAGAAGGGCACCCGCCGCGCCAACGGCGAAACCGCGATCTATTTCGGAAAGGACGGACGTTGGCACGCCAGAGTGCCGATGGGCTACCGGGACAACGGCGAGCCGTACCGGAGGCACATCACCCGGCTTACGGAGGATCTCCTCATGGAGGAGGTCAAGCGGCTGGAGAAGCAGCGTGACCAGGGGACTGCCCAGCAGCCCGGGAAGCTGTGGACGGTCGAGAAGTGGCTGTGGCACTGGGTCGAGAACATCGCCAAGGAATCCGTCAGCGAGAACACCTACGACGGCTACGAGGTGGCCGTCCGGGTGCACCTCGTGCCCGGTATCGGCAAGCACCGGATCGACCGCCTGGAGCCGGAACACCTGGAGAGCCTGTACCGCCGGATGAAGGAGAAGGGCAGCAAGCCCGCCACGGCCCACCAGGCTCATCGGACCGCACGTACGGCCCTGGGAGAGGCAGTACGACGCGGCCACGCCGCGAAGAACGCCGCCGCGCTGGCCAAGCCGCCACGTGTCGAGGAGGCCGAAGACGAGATCGAGCCCTACTCGGTCGAGGAGATCCAAAGCCTGCTGATCGAGGTGAACAAGCGCCGCAACAGCGCCCGCTGGATGCTCGCCCTCGCGCTCGGCCTGCGGCAGGGGGAGACGCTCGGGCTCCGGTGGGCCGACGTGGACCTGGAGAACGAGTACCTGAAGCTCCGCCGGAACCGGCTGCGGCCGAAGTACGCGCACGGGTGCAAGGAAGCTGCCCCGTGCGGCCGGAAGGCCGGGTACTGCCCCCTGCGCAGCCAGGTGCGGCGGGAGACCAAGAACACCAAGTCGCGCGCTGGGCGCCGTGCGGTGCCCCTGCCAGGGCCTCTGGTCCGGATGCTCCGGGCTCACAAGGAGGTGCAGGCCCGCGAGCGGAAGGCGGCCGGTGACCAGTGGACCGAGTCCGAGTACGTCTTCACCAAGCCGCTCGGCGGCCCGCTCAGCCCGAACACGGACTACCACGACTGGAAGAAGCTCATCGGAGACGCGGGGGTGAGGGACGCGCGTCTCCACGACGCACGGCACACCGCCGCGACCGTGCTCATGCTGCTCGGGGTTCCGGACAGGGTCATCGACCAGATCATGGGCTGGGAGGCGGGGACCTCTTCCCGGATGCGCGCGCGGTACCTGCACGTGCCCGACGCCATGCTGAAGGACGTGGCCCAGAAGATCGGGGAGGCCATCTGGGGACCCTCGGAGAAGGTCCTTGTGGACAAAGACCAGGACAACGAGGTCTGAGGAACGACGAAGGGCCCCGCTGCAAGCAGCGGAGCCCTTCAACGTATTGCCCGGTGAGAGCAATGGCGGAGGATACGAGATTCGAACTCGTGAGGGGTTGCCCCCAACACGCTTTCCAAGCGTGCGCCCTAGGCCACTAGGCGAATCCTCCGCGGCAAACAATACAAGACGTTGAGGGGTGCTCGCGAACTCGTTCCCCCCCTCAGGGATCAGGTACTCTGTGCGGAGCCCCTCACGTGGCGCTATCTGACTGAACTCCCCCAGGGCCGGAAGGCAGCAAGGGTAGGTTGGCTCTGGCGGGTGCGTGGGGGGCGCTTAATTTTTTGCGGGGGTGCGGGTCTACTCCCCCTGCGTGGGCGCCCTTTCGCCCGGCCGGAGGCGGTGGGGGATCCGTCCGGATCCGTCGGCGGGCCCGGTTGTCAGTGGGCCCCGATAACCTCGTATGTGTGTCGTCCCTTGCGCTGTACCGCCGCTACCGCCCCGAGTCGTTCGCCGAGGTCATCGGGCAGGAGCATGTCACCGACCCGCTGCAGCAGGCGCTGCGGAACAACCGGGTCAATCACGCGTACCTGTTCAGTGGGCCGCGGGGCTGTGGCAAGACGACCAGCGCCCGGATCCTGGCCCGGTGTCTGAACTGCGAGCAGGGGCCGACGCCCACGCCGTGCGGCGAGTGCCAGTCCTGCCAGGACCTCGCGCGCAACGGGCCGGGTTCCATCGACGTGATCGAGATCGACGCGGCTTCGCACGGTGGCGTGGACGACGCCCGTGAGCTGCGCGAGAAGGCCTTCTTCGGGCCCGCGTCCAGCCGGTACAAGATCTACATCATCGACGAGGCCCACATGGTGACCTCGGCCGGCTTCAACGCGCTCCTCAAGGTCGTCGAGGAGCCGCCGGAGCACCTCAAGTTCATCTTCGCCACCACCGAGCCCGAGAAGGTCATCGGGACGATCCGGTCGCGTACGCACCACTATCCGTTCCGGCTCGTGCCGCCGGGCACGCTCCGGGAGTACCTCGGAGAGGTCTGCGGGCGCGAGGGCATCCCCATCCAGGACGGCGTGCTGCCGCTCGTCGTGCGCGCCGGCGCCGGGTCCGTGCGTGACTCGATGTCCGTCATGGACCAGCTGCTCGCCGGCGCCGCCGCGGACGGTGTGACGTACGCCATGGCCACCGCCCTGCTCGGTTACACGGACACCTCGCTGCTCGATTCGGTGGTCGACGCCTTCGCCTCCGGCGACGGCGCGGCCGCGTTCGAGGTCGTCGACCACATCATCGAGGGCGGCAACGACCCGCGCCGCTTCGTCGCCGACCTCCTGGAGCGCCTGCGGGACCTCGTGATCCTCGCCGCGGTTCCCGACGCGGGGGAGAAGGGGCTCATCGACGCCCCGGCCGATGTCGTGGAGCGCATGCAGGCGCAGGCCTCCGTGTTCGGCGCGGCCGAGCTGAGCCGGGCCGCCGATCTCGTCAACGCGGGGCTCACCGAGATGCGCGGGGCCACCTCGCCCCGGCTCCAGCTCGAATTGATCTGTGCCCGGGTGCTGCTGCCGGCCGCGTACGACGACGAGCGCTCGCTCCAGGCCCGCATCGACCGGCTGGAGCGGGGGGCGCTCCAGTTCCAGGCCGCGCCGGCCGGCGGCCCCGCCATGGGGTACGTGCCGGGGCCCGAGGCGCATGCCCCCCTGCAGGGCGGTTCCGCAGACGGACCCGGTGGGCTCGGTGGACCTGGTGGACCTGGTGGGCCCGGTGGATCCGGCGGCTTCGGCGGGCCCGATGCCGCTCGGGCCGCGGCGCGCGGTGCGGGTGGTCCGGGGCAGACGGGTGCTCCGGGGCAGACGGGCGCGCCCGCCCACGCAGGACCGGCCTCGCCGCAGGCTCCGGCCTCGCCGCAATCGACCCCGCAGCAGCAGCCCGCCGCACGGCAACCCGGGCCGCAGGACCCCGCGCCGCAGGACCCCGCGCCGCAGCAGGCGCCATCCGCTCAGCCCCAGCCCGCCCAGTCCCAGCCCGTACAGGCGCGGCCCGCCGCGCAGGCCGGGCCCGCCGCCGGTGCCTGGCCCTCCGCCGCGGCGCCCGGACAGGGGGGCGGCCAGCGTCCCGGTGCCTGGCCCGGTGCGTCGGCTCCCGGCTCGGCTCCCGGCTCGGGGGCCGGATCGGGGTCGGGTTCCGGCGCAGGCTCGGGCTCCGGCGCCTGGCCCTCTGCCGCGTCCGCCGGATCCGCCGAGCCCACCCCCGGCCCGGCCCCGGCCCCCGCCGCCCCCGTTCCGACCGCTGCCGCCCAGGGCAACGCCCTGCAAGTACGCAACATGTGGCCGGACATCCTGGAGGCCGTGAAGAACAAGCGGCGCTTCACCTGGATCCTGCTCAGCCAGAACGCGCAGGTGGCCGGGTTCGACGGCACCACCGTCCAGCTCGGCTTCATCAACGCGGGCGCCCGGGACAACTTCGCGAGCAGCGGCAGCGAAGACGTGCTGCGCAGTGTGCTGTCCGAGCGGTTCGGGGTGCAGTGGAAGGTCGAGGCGATCATCGACCCGTCGGGCGGCGCCCAGCCCCCGGCTGCCGCTGCCAACTTCGGGGGCGGTGCGCCCCGCCCCCCGGCCCCGCACGCGTCCCAGCAGTACCAGTCGTCGCAGTCCGCTCAGCAGGCCTCCGGGCCGCAAGGGGCTCAGGGGCCCCAGGGATTCCAGGGGACCCACGGGGGAGCTCAGGGAGGCCAGGGGGCCGCGGGCTCCGGCCCCGGTTCGTCCGAGGCGTCCGGGACGTCGGGGGCCTCAGGGGCCTCCGGGGCGCAGTCCCACCACCAGGGGCGGGCCTCGCACGGACAGCAGTCGTCCCAGTCCGCCGCGCCGGGGCGTCACGACGAGCCTCCGCCACCTCCGGTCCGGCCGGAGGACGACGTTCCGGAGGACGACGATCCGGACCTCGTGGACAACGCGCTCTCCGGCCACGACCTGATCGTGCGCGAGCTCGGAGCCACCGTCGTGGAGGAATATACGAACGAGGGCTGAGCGTCCGCCTGGTGGCCCGCACAAAGAGCGAGCCGTCGCGGCGGCTAGGCTGGCTGCCGTGAAGGTCCTTGTCATCGGCGGCGGTGCCCGCGAGCACGCCCTGTGCCGTTCCCTGTCCCTCGACCCCGACGTGACGGCGCTGCACTGCGCCCCCGGCAACGCCGGGATCGCGGAGGTCGCCGAACTCCACCCCGTGGACCAGCTGGACGGGGGCGCGGTCGCCCGCCTCGCCGTCGCGCTCGGCAGCGAGCTCGTCGTGGTCGGGCCCGAGGCGCCGCTCGTCGCCGGCGTCGCCGACGCCGTACGGGACGCGGGCATCCCCTGCTTCGGCCCCTCCAAGGAGGCCGCTCGGCTCGAAGGCTCCAAGGCGTTCGCCAAGGACGTGATGGCGGCGGCCAACGTGCCGACCGCCCGCTCCTACCTCTGCACCACCCCCGAGGAGATCGACCGGGCGCTCGACGCCTTCGGCGCTCCGTACGTGGTGAAGGACGACGGCCTCGCCGCCGGCAAGGGCGTCGTCGTGACCGACGACCTCGCCGCCGCCCGTGCCCACGCGCTGGCCTGCGAACGCGTCGTCATCGAGGAGTTCCTCGACGGCCCCGAGGTCTCGCTCTTCGCGATCACCGACGGCGTCACCGTCCTGCCGCTCCAGCCCGCGCAGGACTTCAAGCGCGCGCTCGACGGCGACGAGGGCCCCAACACCGGTGGCATGGGCGCCTATTCGCCGCTGCCGTGGGCCGACCCGAAGCTGGTCGACGAGGTCATGCAGAGCGTGCTCCAGCCGACCGTCGACGAACTGCGCCGCCGCGGCACCCCGTTCTCCGGCCTGCTGTACGCGGGCCTCGCCATCACCTCGCGCGGGGTGCGGGTCATCGAGTTCAACGCGCGCTTCGGCGACCCCGAGACCCAGGTCGTGCTCGCCCGCCTCCGCACGCCGCTCGCGGGCGTCCTGTTCCGCTCGGCCAACGGCACCCTCGACGTACAGGAGCCGCTGGCCTGGCGCGACGACGCGGCCGTCACCGTGGTCATCGCCTCGCACAACTACCCCGAGGCTCCCCGCACCGGCGACCCGATCGAGGGTCTCGCCGAGGTCGCCGCGCAGGATGAGCCCACCGCGTACGTTCTGCACGCCGGGACCCGCAGGGACGGCGACGCCGTCGTGAGTGCGGGCGGCCGCGTGCTGTCGGTCACCGCGACCGGCGCGGACCTCGCCCAGGCCCGGGAGCGGGCGTACACGGCGGTCGGCCGGATCCGGCTCGACGGCTCGCAGCACCGCACCGACATCGCGCGCAAGGCGGCCGGCGCACAGGGCTGAACTCCACCACCACCCGCGGGGCCCCGGTTTCACGCCGGGGCCCCGCGGCGTTGGGCCCGGCGGCGTACGACGGCCGGAACCGGCCGGGCCACACCAACCGCACCTTTACCCAAAGCCATTCCATCGGGTGACGAGTGGCCCATCCGGATGACTCCCGCCCGAGGCCCAACTATGGTGCGGCGAAGGCGTTCCGGCACTTGGCCCACCGGCATTGCGATGTCGGTGGCGGGTGCCACAGTGGGGGCATGAGCAACGTCGCCGCAGGGCAGAGGGGGTGAAGTCCGGCCGTGTCCGGTACCGCAATGGGTGGAGAGGCGGGCGCGCAGCATGCGCGTTCGCGGGCTCTCGCCGTGCTGCGCATCCGCAGTAGGGCGCTGGCCGTGGCCCTGCTGCCGACGGCTGTCGCCGTCGTGCTGATCGTCGCCGCCGCGCAGGGCCGTATCGAAGGCAGTGGCTGGGACACCGTGCGCTGGGCGGTCATCGCGGTCGCGCTGCTCGTGCTGTCGATCGCGGCCGCGGTGGCGGCCGTGATCGTACGGGCCAGGCCGGCCCTCTCTCCGACGGTGGACGTCGCGGAATCGGCCGCCCCCGACCTGTACCGCCTGGTCAGGGACTTGGCGGAGCGCCTCGATGTGCCGCCGCCCTCCGCGATAGCCCTCACGCCGGACTGCGACAGCTGGCTGGAGGACCGCACGCATCCGGCGCACGCGGCCGCCGGGCATGCGCCGCGTCCCGCCCGCTCCCCGCGAGGAGCCGAGGCGGGCGGCGAGGCGGGCGGTGAGGTCCGCGGCGGTCGCGCCCGGCGGGTGCAGGCCGCGCCGGTCCTGGTCATCGGGTCGCCCTTCATGTGGTGGATGCGCGTGGGTGAGCTGCGCGCGATCCTCGCCCCCGTCGTCGCCGGTACGGGCCCCTCCGCGCACCCGGACATAGCGGCCGCCCGCCGCTTCGTGCGCGGGCTCGACGCCGCCGTCGGCGTGGCCGCGAAGCCCGGTCTCGGCCCGGTGCGGCGGCTCGCGCTCGGCTTCACCGGCTCGATCGCTCGGCTGCTCCTGCGCGGATGCCGGGTGCACGCGGGCGAAATGGAGCGCGGGGTCGCCGCCGCGGCGTCCGAGCGCGCACAGGCGGTGGACTACGGGGTGCGGATCGTCGCCCAGGAGCAGGTCGGGCTCGCCTACGCGGGCTGGGACCGGCTGCTGACGCGGGTGGCGCTGCCCGCCTGGCGGATGGGCCGCTGGCCCTCACGTCTCGACGCGGGGGTGGTCTCGGCGCTGACCGAGCTGTCCCGCCGCGACCGTCTCGCGGAAGGCTTCACCTCCCGGCTCGGCGAGCGGCCGGCCTGCGACCTCCTGGAGGAGCCCGGTATCGCCGACGAGGCGACGTCGCTGCTCGCGGCCCGGCTGTTCCACGGAGGTCCCGCCGAGCCCGGCCCCGACTGGGCGCCGCTCGACTGGGCGGCGTATCCGGAGGAGGTCGTCGACCGCAAATGGCGCATGGAGGCGGCCCGGCTGCACCGGGTGCTCGACGGGCTCGGCGAGCGGCGCGGCGCGCGGCCCGCGGCGCCCACCCTCGCCCGCGTCATCGACCATCTGACCGCGTCGGGAGACGACGTCGCGGACCTGCTGGCCGCGGGGATCGCGGCGGAGGTGGCCGGCGAGGAGGCCGCGTCCGCGCCGCCCGCGCCCGTCCCCGAATCCTGGTGCTTCGACACGATGCCGCTCTTCCCGCTCCAACCCCCGCGTACGGGGCGGGAGTTGCTGGCCGACCATGTGACGGCGATGGTGTGCTGCGCCGCGGTCGACACGGCGGGCGCGATGCCGGGGCTCGACTGGCTGGACGGTCCGTCGCTCCTCGTCGACGAGGTGCGCCGCTCGGACCTGACGTCCCCGGTGCTGACCCTGATCGAGGACGGGGACGCGGATGCGCTGCGCGACTGGCTCACCTCCATCGGCATCCGGCCGGAGAAGCCGGTGCGGCTGGTCTGACGGCGTCCCGTCCGATGGAGTCCGTCCCGGCCGCCGACGCCGGGACCGCCGACGCCGGGGCCGGCCGCCGGCCCCCTCCCGGAGCCCCGGGCACCCCAAAGCCCCTACCCCCTGCCGTAGTTCGCCCCGAGGCATCCGGAATGTCGACTTCCCCTTGACGTCAATTCGCGACGAACGGTGACGGAGTGCGTGCGTTATGTGATGTGCTGGGGACCGGTAGCTGACAGGCGGCGTACACCGCATGGGCGCCCGGGGTGTCCCGGGGAGTCCCGGGGGACCGAGGGAGGGAAGCGGCATGGGGGTGGAACGGTCGGAGCACATCCGGCGCTGGGAGTCCGGTGCCCTGGCGCACGCCGTCTCGGACCCCTTCGGGCAGGGCCCGCTGCCCTGGCTGCGCGGCAGCGAGACGTACTTCGACGACACCGGGCACGTGGTGCCCTGGTACGTCGATCACCTCCCGGCCCAGCACGGCGCCCCGCGCAGCAGCACGCGCGGCACCGCCCGCGTCAGCGGCCCGCGTACCGCCGACGACGTGCGCCAGCAGATCAAGGGGTTCGCCTCCAGCGGGGCCGTCGCGCCCGGTGAGGCCATCGACTTCCACATCACCGTGGACCCCCCGCAGCAGTTCACCGTCGACGTCTACCGGATCGGCCATTACGGAGGCGACGGCGCCGCGAAGATCGCCACCAGCCCCCGGCTCTCCGGGATCGTCCAGCCGCCCCCGCTGACCGCGGACCGTACGGTCTCCTGCCACCACTGGTGGCAGTCCTGGCGCTACCAGGTCCCCACGCACGCCTCGATCGGCGCCCATGTCGCGGTGCTGACCACCGCCGACGGATACCGCTCGCACATCCCGTTCACGGTCCGCGACGACCACCCGGCCGATCTGCTCCTGCTGCTGCCCGACATCACCTGGCAGGCCTACAACCTGTACCCGGAGGACGGCCGCACCGGCGCCAGCCTCTACCACGCCTGGGACGGCGAGGGCGGGCTGCTCGGCGAGGAGGACGCGGCGATCACCGTCTCCTTCGACCGCCCCTACGCGGGCGCGGGCCTGCCCCTGCACGTGGGCCACGCCTACGACTTCATCCGCTGGGCCGAGCGCTACGGCTACGATCTCGCCTACGCCGACGCCCGCGACCTGCACGCCGGCCGGGTGGACCCGACCCGCTACCGCGGCCTCGTCTTCCCCGGCCACGACGAGTACTGGTCGGCCCCGATGCGCCGCGCCGTCGAGCTCGCCCGCGACGGCGGCACCTCGCTGGTCTTCCTGTCCGCCAACACCATGTACTGGCAGGTGGAGTTGGGGCCGTCCCCGTCCGGCGTGCCCAACCGTCTGCTGACCTGCCGCAAGCGCCGCGGCCCCGGCCGCCCCGCGCTGTGGCGCGAGGTGGCCAAGCCCGAGCAGCAGCTCCTGGGCATCCAGTACGCGGGCCGTGTCCCCGAGCCGGCCCCCATGGTCGTGCGCAACGCGGACCACTGGCTGTGGGAGGCGACCGGCGCCGGCGACGGCGACGAGATCGAGGGGCTTGTCGCCGGCGAGGCGGACCGCTACTACCCGCGCACCGCGCTCCCCGAGCACCGGGACCGCATCCTGCTCGCCCACTCGCCGTACCAGGACAGCGAGCAGCACACCCGGCACCAGGAGACGTCCCTGTACCGGGCTCCCTCCGGCGCGCTCGTGTTCGCTTCGGGCACCTTCGCCTGGTCCCCGGCGCTCGACCGGCCCGGCCATGTGGACACCCGCATCCAGCGCGCCACGGCCAACCTCCTCGACCGCATCTGCAAGCGCGACTGAGCACGGCCGCCCGCCCGGGTGCCGCCCCCGCCCCGCCCTTCGGTCCGGCCGGCCGGACCCGCGACCGGGGTGGCCCCGCGCATGGGAGAGAATCGGAAGCGCTCCCTGGATCAACCTACGCGGAGGAACCGTGTCCGGATTCGTAGAAAAGCCCGAGCCGACCGAGGTTCCGGGCCTGACCCACCTCCACACGGGCAAGGTGCGTGACCTCTATCGGAACGAGGCCGGCGACCTCGTCATGGTCGCCAGCGACCGGCTGTCCGCGTACGACTGGGTGCTGCCCACCGAGATCCCCGACAAGGGCCGGGTGCTGACCCAGTTGTCGCTGTGGTGGTTCGACCTGCTCGCCGACCTGGTCCCCCACCACGTGATCTCCAGCGAGGTACCGGCCGGCGCCCCCGCCGACTGGGCGGGCCGCACCCTGGTGTGCAAGTCGCTCACGATGGTCCCGGTGGAGTGCGTGGCCCGTGGCTACCTCGCGGGCTCCGGGCTCGCCGAGTACAACACCTCCCGTACGGTGTGCGGCCTGGCGCTGCCCGAGGGCCTGGACAACGGCTCCGAGCTGCCCGCGCCGATCTTCACGCCCGCCACCAAGGCCGCCGTCGGCGAGCACGACGAGAACGTGAGCTACGAGGAGGTGGCCCGCCAGGTCGGCGCGGAGACCGCCGCCCAGCTGCGCCAGGCCACCCTCGCCGTCTACGGCCGGGCCCGTGACGTCGCGCGCGAGCGGGGCATCATCCTCGCGGACACCAAGTTCGAGTTCGGCTTCGCGGGCGAGGAGCTGGTCATCGCCGACGAGGTGCTCACCCCGGACTCCTCGCGCTTCTGGCCGGCCGCGACCTGGGAGCCGGGCCGCGACCAGCCCTCCTACGACAAGCAGTACGTCCGTGACTGGCTGACCTCGGCGGAGTCGGGCTGGGACCGCACGAGCGAGCAGCCGCCGCCGGCGCTGCCGCAGCGGGTCGTGGACGCGACCCGGGCCAAGTACGTCGAGGCGTACGAGCGGCTCACCGGCACCAGCTGGGCGTAGCCGGCGCGGACACGAAGAAGCCCCCCGGTCGAGGACCGGGGGGCTTCTCCTCATATGGAGCGAACGACGAGGTTCGAACTCGCGACATCCACCTTGGCAAGGTGGTGCTCTACCAGCTGAGCTACGTTCGCATGCGCCGTGGCGCGGAGACCACTATACCCAACCTCGCTCGCGCGCGAGACGCACGGCCGTATGACGGTTCTCGGCCCCCAGCTTGGCGGCGGCCGACGAGAGGTAGTTGCGCACCGTCCCCTGGGACAGGGCGGCCCGCTCGGCGATCTCCGCGACGGGCGCCCCGTCGGCCGCGAACGCGAGCACCTCGGCCTCACGCACGGTCAGCGGCGAGTCCCCCGCGGAGATCGCGTCGGCCGCCAACTCCGGGTCCACATAACGGTTTCCGGCATGCACGGAACGGATGATCTCGGCGAGCCGCCGGGCGCTGACGGTCTTCGGCACGAAGCCCCGCACCCCTGCCGAAAGGGCCCGCTTGAGGTGACCGGGGCGCCCGTGACCGGTCACGATCATGGTGCGGCAGGACGGCAGTTCGGCCCGCAGTTGTGTGGCCACCGTCACGCCGTCGGCGCCCGGCATCTCCAGATCGAGCACCGCCACGTCGGGCCGGTGGGCCCGTGCCATCGCGAGCGCCTCGGGCCCGGAAGCGGCCTCCGCGACGACCTCCAGGTCGTCCTCGAGACCGAGCAGGGCCGCGAGCGCGCCCCGGATCAGGTGCTCGTCGTCGGCGAGCAGCACCCGCACGCGCCTCATGGGGGAGCCTTCCTCGTCGGCCGGTCTCATCGGGGCACCTCCGCCGTCAGCCGGAACATTCCGTCTCCGGCCGGGCCGGCCTCCAGGGTGCCGCCGAGCGCGGAGAGCCGCTCGCGCAGGCCGGCGAGGCCGAAGCCGGGGGTGGTGTTCGGCCGTTCCGGTACGCCGTCGTTCTCGACGACCAGGGTCGCGGTGTGCTCGGTGACGGCGAGGTTGATCGCCACGTTGCGGGCGTCGCCGTGCCGCAGCACATTGGTGGTGGCCTCGCGCACCACCCAGCCGAGCGCCGACTGCGCCTCGACGGTCAGGCCGTCGGCGGGCCCGCTGTAGTCGCAGCCGATCCCGGCCGCTCCGAGCACGCCCCGGGCGCCCTCGATCTCCACGCCGAGGTCCGCCTCGCGATATCCGCGCACCACGTCCCGTACCTCCTTCTGCGATTCCTGGGCGATGCGCTGCACCTCCACCATCTGTGCCACCGCCTCGGGCCTGCCGCGCTGGGCGAGCTGGACGGCGAGCTCGGCCTTGAGCGCGATGACGGCGAGGTTGCGGCCGAGCACGTCGTGCATGTCGCGGCCGAAGCGCAGCCGTTCCTCGGCGACCGCGAGCCGGGCCTCGGTCTCGCGGGCCCGGTCGGACTCCCACATCACGGACAGCGTCCACGCCCCGCAGCGCGCCATCAGCAGGATCCAGCCTCCGGACAGGGCGACCACGAGGGCCAGGGCCAGCAGCCGCCCGCCCCGCACCCCGGCCGCCGCGAACACCGCCACGGTCGGCAGGGCGAGCAGGGCGAACCGCCTGAGGAATGTCCAGGGGGCGGTGACCGTGCTGTACGTCATCCCGAACGGGATCACGAGGTAGGGCGTGATCAGGGTGAGGTCGGTGATGTTGAGGCCGTGCGCCGCGTACAGAGCGGCGACCAGCGCGAGCGAGGCCATACAGAGCCCGAGGGACACCAGGAGCGGGCGGCGCGGCGCGGTGCCACGCCCCAGATACTGGTCGAGGGCTGCGCGGTGCGACCGGATGCCCTGGTGGGCCTGGGCCGCGCCGGTGACGAGCGCCGCCGCGGCGAGGGCGAGCGGCAGGGGCTCGTGCCGCAGGCCCTGCAGCACGAACGGCACCTCCCAGCTGAGGAAGAAGAACCAGGTCGTGCACCGCCAGATCAGCCGGCTCTGGAACTCGACCTTCTCGACCCTGCTGCGGTCACGCCAGTGCCGCCGATGCCATGCGTGTATCCGGCCGAACACCTTGCCGCCCCCCGTCTCAGCGCCGCGGCTCCCAGCGGAAGCGCTTGCGCACGACCAGTACCGCGATGAGCGTCCAGACAACCATGACGAGCAGCTCGCGCAGTACGTCACCCGCGCCGGCCCCGCCCGTCCAGGCGCCCCTGATCAGCTGGATCACCGGGGTCAGCGGCAACGCGTCGCACACCGCGGCCACCTTGTCGGGCAGCATGTCGAGGGGGACGACCAGGCCCGATCCGGCGGTCGAGAGCAGCATCATCGGCATCACCGCGACCTGGGCGCCCTCGGCGGTCCTGGTGACGGCGGCGGTCGCCGTGGCGAGCGCGCCCATCACGGCGATGCCGAGCAGGAGCCCGACGACCGCGAGCCACCACGACCCGGGCGGCGGCACGTGCAGCCACAGCGAGCAGCCCACCACGAGCAGTGCGGACTGCGCGAGGGCGATGAGCACGGCGGGCAGCGCCGCCCCCGCGAGGATCTCCCAGTCCCGCAGCTCCCCGGTGCGCAGCCGTTTCAGGACGAGTTCCTCACGGCGTACGACATAGATGCCGACCAGCGGTGAGTACAGGGCGAACAGCAGGGCGAAGCCGAGTGAGCCGGGCAACAGCACGGTTCCCGCGTTCAGCCCGTTCTTCGCCAAGTCGATGCTGCTGACCGTCCCGTACATCGAGGCGGTGAGCACGCTCGGCAGCAGGAGCACGGTGAACATCGTGGACTTGTTGCGGCCCAGCAGGGTGAGTTCGGCGCGTGCCAGCGCCTTCATGCGGCCCGCCGCCGAGGTGGTCGGCCGCTCCTTCGGCCGCGCAGGGCTGCCGACCGCGTCCAGGGTGGTGGTGCTCATCGGACGGTCTCCTTCTCTCCGCGCCGGTCCTGCGCGATCTTCAAGAACGCCTCTTCGAGCGAGGCCGAGCGCACATCGAGCCCCCGCAGCTCGACCGCGCTGTCCCTGGCCCACAACAGCAGTCCGGTGGCGGCGTGTTGGAGCTGCGTGGTCTTCAGGCTCACCGTGCGGCCGGCCGTCTCGTGGCCGGTGACGCCGAGCCGGTCGAGCGGCGGAAGGTCGCCCAGGTGGTAGCCGTCGGGCAGCTCGAAGGAGATGTGCGAGGGCTGGGCGGCGACGACCTCGTCGACCCGGCCGGTGGCCGCGATGCGGCCCTCGTGGAGGATCGCGAGCCGCTCGGCGAGCGCCTCGGCCTCCTCCAGGTAGTGGGTGGTCAGGAGCACGGTGGTGCCGCCGTCGCGCAGCGCGCGCACCAACTCCCAGGTGTCGCGCCGCCCTTCGGCATCGAGGCCCGTCGTCGGCTCGTCGAGGAAGAGCACCTCGGGGCGGGCGAGCAGCGCGAGCGCCAGGTCGAGCCGGCGCTTCTCGCCGCCGGAGAGCTGCTTGACGCGGACCTCGGAGCGCCGGCCCAGGTCGACGAGTTCGAGCGCCTCGGCCACCGGCCGGGCCCCGCTGGTGCAGCCCGCCCACATCCGTACCGTCTCGGCGACGGTCAACTCGGCGGGGAAGCCGCCCTCCTGGAGCATCACGCCGGTACGGGGACGCACGGCGGCCCGTTCGGTGTACGGGTCGTGCCCGAGCACCCGGACGCTGCCGCCGCTGGGCGGGGCGAGTCCTTCGAGGAGTTCGACGGTGGAGGTCTTGCCGGCGCCGTTGGTGCCGAGCAGCGCGAAGAGTTCGCCGCGCGCCACGGAGAAGGAGATTCCGGAAACGGCCTCGAAGCCTCCAGCGTAGGTCCGCCGCAGCTCCTCGACCTCGATCACATCTGCTGTGCCTGCTGTGCCTGCTGTGCCTGCCATGGGTACAGCGTCGCGCCGCGAGCGGGGCCGGGGCAGTGCGCGCTGTCATCGCCGCGCATGACAAATGTCAGAAGCGGGCCGGGACATGGAGCCGGACATGGCGGGGGCCGGGAAGGGAGCGGGACATGACGAAGGCCCCGGTTCGATGAACCGGGGCCTCACGTGCTTCCTGAGCGGACGACGAGATTCGAACTCGCGACCCTCACCTTGGCAAGGTGATGCTCTACCAACTGAGCCACGTCCGCATGCATCCGCCAGCTCTCACTGGACGGCGCGAGCACTACTCTACCTGATCCACAAGGACCACTGGCAGGCAATGCAGAGCGGGTGACAGGAATTGCACACTGCGCCTCCCCCCTGGAAGGGGGGTGTTCTACTACTGAACTACACCCGCACGCTCCGGTGGACCGGGCCTTTCGGCCTTGCCCCTCGGCGTGCTCCAGACTCTAGCTGATCAGCAGGGGGGGTGTGCAACTCCGGTGTCCGGGGCGGCCGCAGGCCACCCCGGACGGGGGTCTGTCAGCTCGCCTCGGCGAAGGCCTCGTAGACCTTCTTGGGGATCCGGCCGCGGGCCGGGACGTCCATCCTGTTGGAGCGTGCCCAGGCGCGGACCGCCGCCGGGTCGGGGGCGACGGCGGTGTGCCGGTAGGTCTTCCCGGACTTCGACTGCTTGCGGCCCGCCGTCACGTAAGGCGCGAGGGCCTTGCGCAGTTTCTTTGCATTGGCGGGATTGAGGTCGATCTCGTAGGCCTTTCCGTCCAGGCCGAACGTGACCGTTTCCGCCGCTTCTCCGCCGTCGATGTCATCGGAGAGTGTGACCACTACGCGCTGAGCCACGGATATCGGATCCTTCCTACGGTGTCGCCACTCGCACGTACCTGACGTGCTGCGATACCGGCCTTCCGGCTGTTATGGAGCAATGTTGCTTTCGCTGGGATTCCTTTGTACAGCGGCGCCCATTGCAATGTGAAGCCCAGCCAATTGCATCAGCGTGTCTCCACGCAATGACTTCGGCGACTTTTTCTCGGGATTTTTGCCACGCGGTGTCGCCGCCGAAACCGGAACGTGATCAGCTCTTCGGGATATCTACCCGCGTAGATTTTTTGGGCGGGTACTCTGAGGGAACCGCCTTCGCACCACACCACACCGGGAGTGCCAGTGGCACGCGTCGTAGTCGACGTCATGCTCAAGCCGGAAATCCTCGACCCGCAGGGACAGGCGGTGCAGCGCGCACTGCCCCGTCTCGGCTTCGAGGGGATCGGCGACGTACGTCAGGGAAAGCGTTTCGAGCTGGAAGTAGAGGGGCCGGTCGACGAGGCCGCCCTCGCCCGCATCCACGAGATGGCCGAGACCTTCCTCGCCAACACCGTCATCGAAGACTTCACCGTCAAGGTCGAGGAGCAGTCCAAGTGACTGCACGTATCGGCGTTGTCACCTTCCCCGGCACGCTCGACGACCGCGACAGCCTGCGGGCCGTGCGCATCGCCGGTGCCGAACCGGTCTCGCTCTGGCACCGCGACAAGGACCTCAAGCAGGTCGACGCGGTCGTCCTCGCCGGCGGGTTCAGTTACGGGGACTATCTGCGGGCCGGGGCCATCTCCCGGTTCTCGCCGGTGATGGAAACGGTCATCGAGCAGGCGAAGGCCGGCCTTCCGGTCCTCGGCATCTGCAACGGTTTCCAGATCCTCACCGAGTCGCACCTGCTGCCGGGCGCCATGCTCCGCAACAATCACCTGCACTTCATCTGCCGCGAGCAGAAGCTGCGGGTGGAGAACGCGGAGACCGCCTGGACCGCCGACTACGAGGCCGGCCAGGAGATCCAGGTTCCGCTGAAGAACATGGACGGCCGGTACGTCGCCGACGAGCACACGCTCGACGAGCTGGAGGCCGAGGGCCGGGTCGCGTTCCGCTACCTCGACGGCAATCCGAACGGCTCGCTCCGTGACATCGCCGGCATCACCAACGCCGCCGGCAACGTCGTCGGCCTGATGCCGCACCCCGAGCACGCCGTGGAGCCGCTGATCGGTACGGGGCGTACCGACGGCCTCGGATTCTTCACCTCGATCCTGAAGAAGCTGGTCAACGCATGAGCCTCGACACTGTTCTGCACGCCGCCGAGACCCCGGACGTCGAGCAGCCCTGGAAGGAGCTCGGCCTCAAGGAGGACGAGTACGCGCGCATCCGGGAGATCCTCGGCCGCCGCCCGACCGGCGCCGAGCTCGCCATGTACTCCGTCATGTGGTCCGAGCACTGCTCGTACAAGAGCAGCAAGGTCCACCTGAAGCAGTTCGGCGACAAGGTCCCCGAGAACGACGCCATGCTCGTGGGCATCGGTGAGAACGCGGGCGTCGTCGACGTCGGCCAGGGGTACGCGGTCACCTTCAAGGTCGAGTCGCACAACCACCCCAGCTACATCGAGCCCTACCAGGGCGCGGCCACCGGCGTCGGCGGCATCGTGCGCGACATCCTCGCCATGGGCGCCCGCCCGGTCGCGGTCGTCGACCCGCTGCGTTTCGGCGCGGCCGACCACCCCGACACCCGGCGCGTCCTGCCCGGCGTCGTCTCCGGCATCGGCGGCTACGGCAACTGCCTGGGCCTGCCGAACATCGGCGGCGAGGTCGTCTTCGACGCCTGCTACCAGGGCAACCCGCTGGTCAACGCCGGCTGCATCGGCGTGATGAAGCACGAGGACATCCACCTCGCCAAGGCGTCGGGTCCCGGCAACAAGGTCATCCTGTACGGCGCCCGTACCGGCGGTGACGGCATCGGCGGCGTCTCGGTCCTCGCGAGCGAGACGTTCGAGTCGACGGGTCCCGCCAAGCGGCCCGCCGTCCAGGTCGGAGACCCGTTCCAGGAGAAGCTCCTCATCGAGTGCACCCTTGAGATCTTCAAGGAGAAGCTCGTCGCGGGCATCCAGGACCTCGGTGGCGCGGGCCTTTCCTGTGCGACCTCGGAGCTCGCGAGCGCCGGTTCCGGTGGCATGCGCGTCGAGCTGGACACCGTGCCGCTGCGCGACTCCTCGCTCTCGCCCGAGGAAATCCTCATGAGCGAGTCGCAGGAGCGCATGTGCGCGGTCGTCGAGCCGCAGCACGTCGAGCGCTTCATGGAGATCTGCGAGAAGTGGGACGTCATCGCCACCGTCATCGGTGAGGTGACCGAGGGCTCCCAGCTGGAGATCTTCTGGCACGGCGAGCAAATCGTGGACGTGCCGCCGCGCACCGTCGCCCACGAGGGCCCGGTCTACCACCGCCCGTTCGCCCGCCCCTCCTGGCAGGACGCGCTCCAAGCCGACGACGCCGGCAAGCTGGCCCGCCCGCGGTCCGGCGACGAGCTGAAGGAGCAGGTCCTCCAGCTCGTCGGTTCCCCGAACCAGGCCTCCAAGGCGTGGATCACCGACCAGTACGACCGCTTCGTGCAGGGCAACACGGTGCTCGCGATGCCCGAGGACGCGGGCATGGTCCGCATCGACGAGGAGTCCAATCTCGGCGTGGCCATGGCGACCGACGGCAACGGCCGTTACGCCAAGCTCGACCCGTACACCGGCGCCCAGCTCGCGCTCGCCGAGGCCTACCGCAATGTGGCGGCCTCCGGCGCGAAGCCCCTCGCCATCTCGGACTGCCTGAACTTCGGTTCCCCCGAGGACCCGGACGTGATGTGGCAGTTCGCCGAGGCCACCCGCGGTCTGGCGGACGGCTGCCTCCAGCTCGGCACCCCGGTGACCGGCGGCAACGTCTCGCTCTACAACCAGACGGGCGACACCGCCATCCACCCGACCCCCGTGGTCGCGGTGCTCGGCGTGATCGACGACGTGAACCGGCGCACCCCGATCGCGTTCGCCGAGGAGGGGCAGCTGCTGTACCTCCTCGGTGACACCCGTGAGGAGTTCGGCGGCTCGGCGTGGTCCGAGGTCGTCCACCGGCACCTCGGCGGTCTGCCGCCGCGGGTCGACCTGGACCGCGAGAAGCTGCTCGGCGAGATCCTGATCTCGGGTTCCCGCGACGGCATGATCGACGCCGCGCACGACCTGTCCGACGGCGGTCTGATCCAGGCGGTGACCGAGTCCTGCCTCAAGGGCGGCAAGGGCGCACGCCTGGTCGTCCCGGACGGGCTCGACGCGTTCACCTTCCTCTTCTCGGAGTCGGCGGGCCGCGCGGTCGTGTCCGTGCCGCGCTCGGAGGAGCTGCGCTTCACCGACATGTGCGGGGCGCGCGGTCTCCCGGCCACCCGGATCGGTGTCGTGGACGGCGAAGCCGTCGAGATCCAGGGCGAGTTCAGCCTCGGCCTCGCGGAACTGCGCACGGTCCACGAGGCGACGATCCCGGCGCTCCTGGCCTAGTACGCGCCAACGCCTTGGCCCCGTACCCCCGTTGAGGGGTGCGGGGCCGAAGTGTGTTCAGGCGGCGATGAGTTCCGCTTCGTGCGGAGCCGGTACCGGTGCGGCCTGCGTCTCGGCGGGCAGTCGCACGGCAAGGACAGCGGCGAGGGCCATGACCCCGGCCGCCACCAGGAAGACGACGTCCATCGCGGTGACGAAGCCGTGCACCGCGGTGGCGTGGGCGGCGCCGGTCAGGTGGGCGATGGCGCTGGTCGACCCGCCCGGCACCTTCGCCTCGTACACCCGGCTGAGCAGCGTGCCGAAGACGGCGGCGCCGAGCGCGTTCCCCAGCGTCTGGAAGAACCGGATGCTGGTGGTGGCGATGCCCAACTGGTGGGCGGGGGCGGCGTTCTGGACGTACGGGATGAGCTGGCCTATGAGCAGGCCGAACCCGCAGCCCATGACGAGCAGCGCGGCGCGGATCAGCCAGAGCGAGGTGTCGGTGTCGAGGGTGGCGAGCAGCGCGAGGCCGACGGCGGAGGCGATCGTGCCGGTCAGTACGAAGGTCTTCATCCGCCAGCCGCGGTCGGAGAGCCTGCCGGCACCGAGGCCGACGATGGTCATGCCGATCGCCATGGGGATGAGGTAGAGCCCGGCGGCGGCCGGCTCGATGCCGCGCACCGCCTGGAGGTAGACCATGACGTACACCAGCGCGCCCATCATCGCGGCGCCGAGCAGCCCCTGGATCGCGAAGCCGTACCGCAGCTGGGGCACCTTGAACATGGAGAGCGGAAGCACCGGTTCGGCGGCGGTCGTCTGGCGGCGCAGGAACAGGGCGAGCGAGAGGGCGCAGGTCACGAACAGGCCGATGATCTGGGGCGAGGCCCAGGCGTAGTCCTTGCCGCCCCAGCTCGTCGCGAGCAGCAGGCTGCTGGTGAAGGCGGCGGCGAGGGCCGCGCCGAGGTAGTCGATGCGGTGGCGTACGGGAGAGACCGGGAGCTTCAGTACGAGGATCGCGCCGATCAGGGCGGCGATGCCGAGCGGCAGGTTGATGTAGAAGATCCAGCGCCAGTTGGCGTGGTCGGAGAGCGTTCCGCCGATCCAGGGGCCGATGGCCATGCCGGTGCCCGCGACGATCCCGCCGACCCCGCTCGCCCTGCCGCCGCTGCCGCCGCCCGGGGTCCTGAGCTGGGCGAGCACCACCATCGTGACGCTCATCAGGCCGCCGCCGCCGAGTCCTTGCAGGGCGCGGGCCGCGATCAGTTCGGTCATGGACTGGGCGGCGCCGCACAACGCCGAGCCGAGCAGGAAGGAGGCGACGGCGCCGACGAAGACCTTCTTCGCGCCGAGGCTGTCGCAGAGCTTTCCGTACAGGGGCAGCGCCGCGGCCGAGGCGAGCGCGAACGCGCTGATCAGCCAGGGGATCTTGTCGACCCCGTGGACGGGATCGAGGTCGCGGGCGATGGGCACGGTCGCCGCCGACACGATGTTGGTGTCGAGCACGGCCAGCAGGACCGTGGCGATGCAGACGATGAAGCCGATGACGGTCTGGGTCCTGGTCATGAGGGGGGCGGGGGCGTCGGCCGCGGCCTTGGTGGGGGCGGCCGGGTTGGTGTTGGGAGCGGCCGGGTTCGTGCGCATGGACTTCTTCGAGGTCTTCGTCATGGGCACCACCATGGATCAGAAAATATACCGAGTCAATATTTCATCTGGGCTTAAATTTCATCCTGGTACAGTGATGCGCATGACTGCTGGTGAGGGCCTGCGCGAACGCAAGAAGCGGGAGACCGGGATGCGGATCTGGCGCACCGCGCTGGACCTGTTCACCGAGCGCGGTTTCGACCACGTCTCCGTCGCGGAGATCGCGGCCGCGGCGGACGTCTCGAAGATGACGGTCTTCAACTACTTCGGCACCAAGGAAGACCTCGTCATCGCGCCGATGATGAACCACGTCGGGGATGTCGTACGGGCCGTGCGCGACCGCGCGGACGGCGAGTCCGCGGTGGCCGCGGTGCGCCGGCAGTTCCTGGCGATGGTCGAGGTACGCGACCCCTCGATCGGCCTCAACGACGAACCGCGCTCCCTTCAGGCGCGCCAACTCGTCCAGAACACCCCGGTGTTGCTCCAGCGCGCGGCGCTCGCGTTCGGCGAGGCGCAGCGGGAACTGGCCGAGCTGCTCGCGGCGGAGGGCGGCGATCCGATGCTCGCCGCGGTCGCGGCCGCCCAGCTGACCGGCGCCCGCAACGCGCTCATCAACGAGCACCACCGCCGCATCCTCGGCGGGGAGTCCGCACGGTGGGTCGCCACCGATGCCGCGGAGCGGGCGGAGCGGGCGTTCGCGCAGGTCGAGAACGGTCTCGGGGGCTACCCCGGCCCGGCGTAGGCTCGGTTTCATGCCTCCGGCCAAGAAGCGCACCCGCAGATACGACCCGGCGAAGGTCCGGTCCGCCGTCCTCGCCCAGTTCGGCCACGTACGCGAAGCCGTCCGCACGCTCACGCCCGAGCAGCTGGCCCGGCCGACGCGGCTCGGCGACTGGACGGTGCGCGAGCTCGCCGTCCACCTCACGACGGCGCTCGGCATGCTGGAGACCCGCCTGGCCGAGCCCCAGCCGCTCAAGCAGGAGCTCGCGCTGCTGGACTGGGCGTCCGCGACGGAGACCAAGAAGGCTGAAGTGGCAGACCACGCAAGGGAGTTGGCGGCCTCCGTCGACGACCTCGACGCGCTGTTCGAGGAGCGGGCCACCCGCACCGCGGAGCTCTTCGTGACCACCGCGGACGAGCGCCTCCTGCCGACCCGGTTCGGCGCGATGACCTTCGCCGATGTCCTGGTGACCCGGACCGTCGAACTCACCGTCCACACCGACGACTTGAACCACGCGCTGCCCGGACTGGCCGTCCCCCACGACCGGCAGGCGCTCGCCACGTGCACCCGGCTGCTCGCCGACGCGCTCGCCGCGAAGGCGCCCGGTGGCTCGGTCGAGGTGCGGATCCCGCCGTACGCGGTGGTGCAATGCGTGGCCGGCCCCAAGCACACGCGGGGCACCCCGCCCAACGTGGTCGAGACCGACCCGCTCACCTGGGTCCGCCTCGCCACCGGGCGCACCGGCTGGGCCGAGGCGCTCGACGCGGCGGAGGTCGCGGCGAGCGGCGAGCGGGCGGACCTGGCGGCGGTGCTGCCGGTGATGTCGTGACCAGGGGCCCAGGGGTGCTTGTCGTCACCGAGGGACTCAGGGGTACTTGAGGAGCGTCCCGTCCGTCTTCTCCCAGGCGGCCCGGAGCTGGGCGAGCCGGGCCGGGTCGTCCGCCGCGCGGTCCGCCTGTTCTCGCTGGTCGGCGGCGAGGTTGAACAACTGGTCCTTGCCGCTCTGGCCCCGGTAGTACTTCCAGTCCCCGCGCCGCAGGGCCCGCTCGCCGCGCACCCGCCAGAACAGGTCCCGCTCGCGGGGCCGCTCGCCGCGCAGCAGGTACCCGGCGAGGCTGGTGCCGTCGAGCGGATAGGCGGGGTGCGGGCGCGCCCCGGCGAGTTCGAGCAGGGTCGCGGTCCAGTCCGGCGAGAAGTTCGGCACGTGGCTGACCTGGCCGCCGTCGATCCGGGACGGCCAGCGCACGATCGTGGGGACGCGGATGCCGCCCTCCTGGAGCGAAGCCTTGTTGCCGCTCAGCGGCCAGTTGTAGGAGAAGCGCTCGCCGCCGTTGTCCGAGGCGAAGAACACCAGGGTGTCGCGCTCCTGCCCGGAGCGCTTGAGCGCGTCGAGCACGGTGCCGACCGACCGGTCGAGGTCCTCCACCATCTCGGTGTACTTCGCGACCGAGCCGCCGTCGTAGTGGAACAGCGCGCCCGGCTCCCCGGCCTTGATGCGCCGTACGACTTCCGCGCTCTCCTCGGTGTCGCCGTCGGCGATCCAGGGCCAGTGCGGGGTGGTGAAGTTCAGGTTGAGCAGCCAGGGCCGGTCGTGCTCGCGGCGCACGTACTCGCTCGCCCGCTCGGTCAGGATCCGGGTGTAGTACCGCAGGTCCTTGTACTCGGCGTCGCCCTCGTACAGGTCGTACTCCCCGGCGAGGCCCAGCTTGGAGTAGTACTCCAGGGCGCCGCCGAAGTTCCCGAAGAACTCGTCCCAGCCGGACTTGGTGGGCGAGTAGTCGGGGAGGTAGCCGCAGTGCCACTTGCCGATCAGGGCGGTCGCGTAACCGGCGCCGCGCAGCAGGGACGCGAGCGTGGGGTGGGTTGGGTCGAGGCCCACGCTGTGGTCCGCGATCGGCTCGGCGAGGCCGCCCTTCGTACGTCCCGGGAAGCGCCCGGTGTACAGGCTGAACCGGGTCGGCGAGCAGGTCGCGGAGCCCGAGTACGCATCGGTGAACCGCACGCCCTGGCGGGCCAGGCGGTCCAGGTTGGGGGTGCGGATGTGCGGCGCCCCGTACGACGACAGGTCGGCCCAGCCGAGGTCGTCGCCGAGGATGAACAGGATGTTGGGGCGCGCGGAGTGGCGTCCCGGGGCGGCACGGAACGGCCGCTCCCCCGGGGCGGGGGCCGCTTCGGCTTCGGTGGCGGGCAGCCCGACGGCGGCGGCCGCGGCGGTGGCTCCGACAGCGCCGCCGAAGGCGCGACGGGACAGCTTTCGGGTGTGCGAGGGCACGGAAGGGCTCCAGAGGAAGAGGTGGAGGAACGGCCCCTCAGGACGTCACGGCCCGGCCCGTGCGGGCGGGGGAGTCGGGGGCGGGGTCTGGGGCGTACTTACGCGCAGCGACAGATGGCGCTGGCGACACGGACCAGGTCGACGTGCCGGCGCTCGACGAGCGTGACCGAGAGGTCACTCAGAGGCTGCATGGTGCAGGAGCCTCACGCAGCGCACAGGTACCTGTCAATGAGCGCCCGAACTGCGGGACCGGAGCGAACTCCGTCACACACCGGCCGGTCGCAATCCGTCACCGCGAGCAGGTGCAAACGCCGCGAATGCCGTCGACGCGCCTCGGCCCACCTGCGACGATGCCGCATCGAGGGGCGCGGGGGCCGACTCCGAAGGGGCGAGGCGCGAAACCTACAAAAAGGGCCATCGTGCCCAGCTGTCCGTATCCCCAATTCGGACCAGTGGTCGATCTCGCCTACACTCGGTGGCGTGCCACGTGGTGACGGACGACTCAACCACGACCTGCTCCCCGGTGAGAAGGGCCCCCAGGACGCTTGCGGCGTCTTCGGTGTCTGGGCTCCGGGTGAAGAGGTCGCGAAGCTCACTTACTTCGGGCTCTACGCCCTCCAACATCGGGGCCAGGAATCCGCGGGCATCGCGGTCAGCAACGGCTCCCAGATCCTCGTCTTCAAGGACATGGGACTTGTCTCCCAGGTCTTCGACGAGACCTCTCTCGGTTCCCTCCAAGGTCATATCGCGGTCGGTCACGCCCGCTACTCGACCACCGGTGCCTCCGTGTGGGAGAACGCGCAGCCGACGTTCCGGGCGACCGCCCACGGCTCGATCGCGCTCGGCCACAACGGCAACCTGGTGAACACGGCGCAGCTCGCGGAGATGGTCGCCGAGCTGCCCAAGGAGAACGGCCGGGCCACCCAGGTCGCCGCCACCAACGACACCGACCTGGTCACCGCGCTGCTCGCGGGCCAGACGGACGACGACGGCAAGCCCCTGACCATCGAGGAGTCGGCCGCCAAGGTCCTTCCGAAGGTCCAGGGCGCCTTCTCGCTGGTCTTCATGGACGAGCAGACGCTGTACTGCGCCCGCGACCCGCAGGGCATCCGCCCGCTGGTGCTCGGCCGCCTGGAGCGCGGCTGGGTCGTCGCATCGGAGAGCGCCGCGCTCGACATCTGCGGCGCCAGCTTCGTCCGCGAGATCGAGCCGGGCGAGCTCGTCGCCATCGACGAGAACGGCCTGCGCACCTCGCGATTCGCAGAAGCGAAGCCCAAGGGCTGTGTCTTCGAGTACGTCTACCTGGCACGCCCCGACACCGACATCGCGGGCCGCAACGTCTACCTCTCCCGAGTGGAGATGGGACGGAAACTCGCCAAGGAAGCGCCGGTCGACGCCGACCTGGTGATAGCGACCCCGGAATCCGGAACCCCCGCCGCGATCGGATACGCAGAAGCCAGCGGCATCCCGTACGGCTCGGGCCTGGTCAAGAACGCCTACGTCGGCCGTACGTTCATCCAGCCCTCGCAGACCATCCGCCAGCTCGGTATCCGGCTCAAGCTGAACCCGCTGAAGGAAGTCATCCGGGGCAAGCGCCTGGTGGTCGTCGACGACTCGATCGTCCGCGGCAACACCCAGCGCGCCCTGGTCAAGATGCTCCGCGAGGCAGGCGCCGCCGAGGTCCACATCCGGATCTCGTCCCCGCCGGTGAAGTGGCCCTGCTTCTTCGGCATCGACTTCGCGACCCGCGCGGAGCTGATCGCCAACGGCATGACCATCGAGGAGATCGGCACGTCCATGGGCGCCGACTCGCTCTCGTACATCACGACCGACGCGATGATCGAAGCGACGACGATTCCCAAGGACAACCTGTGCCGCGCCTGCTTCGACGGCGTGTACCCGATGGAGCTTCCCGACCCCGAGCTGCTCGGCAAGCAGCTCCTGGAGTCCGAGCTGGCATCCGGCCCCGCCGCGACCGCGGCCGCCGACGCCCTGCGCCGCCCGTAAGACACCGCAGTACGACACGAAAGTTCCCAGTCACATGCCTGCTGAATTCAATCAGCGTGCTCCGCACGCGGGCACTGGTGCCAGCTACGCAGCCGCGGGCGTCGACATCGAAGCGGGCGACCGCGCCGTCGAGCTGATGAAGGAGTGGGTGAAGAAGACGAAGCGCCCCGAGGTCCTCGGCGGCCTCGGCGGATTCGCCGGACTCTTCGACGCCTCCGCCCTCAAGCGCTACGAGCGCCCGCTGCTCGCCTCGGCCACCGACGGTGTGGGCACGAAGGTCGATCTTGCCCGCAAGATGGGCGTGTACGACACCATCGGGCACGACCTCGTCGGCATGGTCGTCGACGACCTGGTCGTGTGCGGCGCCGAGCCGCTGTTCATGACCGACTACATCTGCGTCGGCAAGGTCCACCCCGAGCGCGTCGCGGCCATCGTCAAGGGCATCGCCGAAGGCTGTGTCCTCGCCGGCTGCGCGCTGGTCGGCGGCGAGACCGCCGAGCACCCGGGCCTGCTCGGCCCCGACGACTTCGACGTGGCCGGCGCCGGCACCGGAGTCGTCGAGTACGACCGGCTCCTGGGCGCCGACCGTGTTCGCGAGGGCGACGCGGTCATCGCGATGGCGTCCTCCGGACTTCACTCGAACGGGTACTCACTCGTCCGGCATGTGGTCTTCGACCGCGCCGGGATGAGCCTGGAGGGCCACGTCGAGGAGTTCGGCCGCACGCTCGGCGAGGAGCTCCTGGAGCCCACCAAGATCTACTCGCTCGACTGCCTGGCCCTGACCCGCACCACCGAGGTGCACGGTTTCAGCCACATCACCGGCGGCGGTCTTGCCAACAACCTGGCCCGGGTCATTCCCGACCACCTGCACGCCACGGTCGACCGCTCGACCTGGACGCCGGGCGCGGTCTTCGACCTCGTCGGCACCGCGGGCAACGTGGAGCGGCTCGAACTGGAGAAGACGCTCAACATGGGCGTCGGCATGATGGCGATCGTGCCCGAGGGCTCGGTCGACGTGGCACTCCAAACCCTCGCGGACCGTGGCGTCGACGCCTGGGTCGCCGGAGAGATCGTGGGGCGCGGGGATCACCGCGACGGCGCCGAGCTCACCGGTGACTACGCCGCGTAAGGCAGCCCCTGTCGGGACCCCGCCGCACCTCCGGGCGGGGTTCCCGCCCGGACTCCGCACTTCCCGGGGCAGCACAAAACCCGGTCGGGGGCGAAGGCCCCGGACCGGGTCGGTGTGCTCAGAGCAGCGACAACGTACGGTGCTGCGGAAAGCGGGATCAGCGAAGTCAAGCGCCGCGGCGCTGCGACGACGGGCCGGACTCTTCGTCCTCGTCCTCGTCGTCATTCCCGTACAGCTCCGCATAGCGGGCGTACGGGTCGTCCTCCTCCTCGTCCTCCAGTGGCTCCGCGTTCGGCGGTTGGCTCACTGTCGGGTTCGGAGTAGATGCGCCCAGCTCGTTGGCCAGACGCGACAGGTCAGTCCCGCCGCTGCTGTACTTCAGCTGGCGGGCGACCTTCGTCTGCTTGGCCTTTGCCCGGCCGCGCCCCATGGCTCGACCCCCTCGGTGACGGGGCTCGACGGCCCCAGAGTCTTGACACGCGTTCATGATCCGGAACGGTCTCTCCATGGAGAGACCGCGTCCGTAGGGCTTCAACGGTACCTGCTTCCGCGGCCATACGGTACGCCGCCCGCATGACGCGCCACTTGGCAGAACCAACAAAGCGCCCCGTCCTCGCTGGTCAACCGCGATTTTAACCTCTTCTGGGGGTGCGACCCGCCGACCGGCGTGAGTCATGTCTCTCAGCGCGGCCGACGGGCCCTCCGAAGGCTCAGTGTTGACGTGCCTCCGCCATGCGCTGTTCGGCGATCCGGTCGGCCGCGGCGGCCGGCGGAATGCCGTCCTCCTTCGCACGAGCGAATATGGCCAGCGTGGTGTCGAAGATCTTCTCCGCCTTGGCCTTGCAGCGGTCGAAGTCGAACCCGTGGAGTTCGTCGGCGACCTGGATCACGCCACCCGCGTTCACGACGTAGTCGGGTGCGTACAGGATCGAGCGGTCCGCGAGATCCTTCTCGACGCCCGGGTGCGCGAGCTGGTTGTTGGCCGCGCCGCACACCACCTTCGCCGTGAGCACCGGAACGCTCTCGTCGTTCAGGGCGCCGCCGAGCGCGCACGGGGCGTAGATGTCGAGCCCCTCGGTACGGATCAGCGCGTCGGTGTCGGCGGCGGCCCTCACCTGGGGGTGCAGCTCGGTGAGAGCCCGTACCGACTCCTCGCGCACGTCCGTGATCACGACGTCGGCCCCGTCGGCGAGCAGATGCCCCACCAGGTGCCGCCCGACCTTGCCGACGCCGGCGACGCCCACCGTGCGCCCGCGCAGCGTGGGGTCGCCCCACAGGTGCTGGGCCGAGGCCCGCATGCCCTGGAAGACGCCGAACGCGGTCAGGACGGACGAGTCGCCCGCGCCGCCGTTCTCGGGGGAGCGGCCGGTCGTCCACTGGCAGGTGCGCGCCACGACGTCCATGTCGGCGACATAGGTGCCGACGTCGCACGCCGTCACGTAACGCCCGCCGAGCGAGGCCACGCAGCGGCCGTAGGCGAGCAGCAGCGCCTCCTTCTCCGGGGCCGTGATCGTCTCGGGATCGCCGATGATCACGGCCTTGCCGCCGCCGTGGTCGAGCCCGGCCATGGCGTTCTTGTACGACATGCCGCGCGACAGGTTGAGGGCGTCGGCGACTGCCTCCGCCTCGGTGGCGTACGGGTAGAAGCGCGTACCGCCGAGGGCCGGGCCCAGGGCGGTGGAGTGGATGGCGATGACGGCCCTGAGCCCGGTGGCTCGGTCCTGGCAGAGCACGACCTGCTCGTGTCCGCCCTGGTCGGAGCGGAAGAGGGTGTGCAGTACGTCATCGGCTCCGGTCACATCGGTCACGGTGGTGACTCCCAAGTACGAAGCGGTGGTTGACGGCCCGCCTGTGGGTGGGGCGGGCCCGGTTCGGGAGCAGGTTAAGTCCTACGCGCCCGTAGATCAGGCCCAGTGCCGAGGATCACCCCCGTGCGGACGACGGGGCGCACGCCCGTGGGACGATGCGAGGCATGGCGGTGGTGTCCTCGGTGATCGTTCCGTACGCGTCCTACCTGCGGGTGTACGAGCCCCTGGCCGCCTTTCCCGAACCCGAGCGCGGCCACTGGGCGAGCTATGCCGAGCGCGGGCGCACTCCCGATGCCCAGGACGAACTCCGGCGCGCGCTGGCCGACTTGGTGCCGACCCCGCCCGTCGCGGTGCCGGTGCACGAGAGCGGCGACGCGTTCGTGGCGGAGGTCGACGGGGTGGTGTGCGTCTGTCCCTGGCGGACGCGGCTGCGTCGCTGGCAGGCGCTCGAAGGCCTCGCGGGGCAGTTCCCCGAGCCCGTGCTCGACGCGCTGATTCCTCCGGTGGTGCGCCGGCAGGCGGCGGCGGACTACGAGCGGTGGCGGGAGAGGAACCCGGACGCCCGGCCGTGGATCTTGACCAGTGTTTGGCACGTCCCTGTGACCTGGTTCACGGTCTTTTCGGACGAAGAGCGCGAGTATGCACCGGGCGGGGGCTCGCGCCCGCCCGTCCTGCGCTACCGCACACCGATGGTCCAGGCCCGGCGGCGTCTCGCGCGGGCGCTGCGGACGGTGCGGGACCACATCGACGAAGGGCCGCTGACCGAGGGCCTGGTGGACGTGGGGCGGTGGCTGGAGGAGTTCCATCCGCGCTCGATGGTCGAGCTCGACTACGGCGGCCTCGTGCACGTCCTGCCGCACAGGAGTCTGGAGGCGGACCGCTCGGCGGCGGACGTGGCCGAGGGGATCGCCGCGCTGCGGGCCGGGAACGACGCCGGTGTGCAGGAGGCCTACGGCCGCTTCACGGAGCGCTGGCGGGCCGTCAAGGAGCGCCGGATGGCCAACTGAGGCCCTGCGGCCGGTTCTCCGGCCCCGGGCGTCACCGCTTCAGGACGTAGGTCCTGATCCGGGCCTTTCCCCCAAGCGTGACGGAACGCACTTATCTCGCCCTTGCGTCCAGACCCCACTGTCGTGCCAAAATAGGACAAGGGGTCCGGGGAGGATCCCTTCCGCCCAACTACGGGTGGATTGCTCGGTATTGCTCGCTATGGGGGGTCTGACGACTCCTGATCGCTCTGTGACTGATCGTCACTGTGGCGTGACTGTCCGCTATGGCATGGTCCATCGGCTTCCGTCGCTGATGAACACCTGGGAGGGCAATTCCATCGGTTTGGCCGACGTGGCTGGACGGATGGTGTAGTTGTAGTGCCGAGGACAAGCCGTTCGTCCTATAACCGACTCGGCTCGCGTCCGCCATTTCGGGCAACGCGGGTCAAGGTGCAGAATTTAGAGGAAAGAACCGAGAAGGTTCGGTTCTCCCGAGGAGGCCGCTCATGACCGCTCGCACCCCTGATGCCGAGCCGCTGTTGACCCCGGCTGAGGTTGCCACGATGTTCCGCGTGGACCCGAAGACGGTGACCCGCTGGGCGAAGGCCGGCAAGCTCACGTCCATCCGCACCCTGGGTGGACACCGCCGGTACCGCGAGGCAGAGGTCCGCGCACTGCTGGCGGGTATTCCGCAGCAGCGCAGCGAGGCCTGAACAACACCCCAATAGTCCGGGCGTTCCGGGGCCCCCACCCCGGCCGAGCCCGCCTATAGCTCCACATGACGTCCGCCCGCCCCAACGGGTCGCGTCATCGATCGCGCTGGACTCCGCCGGGTCCAGCGCGATTTTTTTATGTCCGGCCTTGTCCGGCACATCCGGCACCTCCCCCGGCCGCCTCGCGGCGGCTCCGCCGGGGGGTGCCGCGGCTCCTCGCGGGCCACACCCTCCGGGGTGGTGCAATTGCACATATTAAATCGGGGCGTTGTAGGAGAGGTGTAAGTTCACTCGTTCCAGAAACTCATTTCGTGACTCCCGTCACATGCCCCCAAGTCCCCTCCACCCAGAGCCTTTCACCGCGCTGAGCGCCGGGACGCCGCCAATGGTCACCGGTTGGGGGGACTTTCGTCCTCGGGCCGTACGGGCTCGGAAACCTCCATGGCGAGCCGCAGGAGGCGGTGGCAGACCGCGCAGTGCCGGGTGAGGTGGCGATAGCCCAGAGCGGCCGACAGATGGGCACGCAGCAGAGCGCGCGTCTCGTGCCTCGACGATGCCGTCATGCGCCACCTCCTGGGGCAGCCCCCGCTCCCCTTCCTTGCAGGGGTACCCGCGGCGAGTGCCCCCGTCAAGACGCCGAGAAGGCCCGGATCCGAGGGGCGCGGGCCTCCGCGCGCGCCAGCAGGGCAGGCGGCGGCCCCGGGGGCTGTCCGGACAGGCGTCTGGGCCCGCATCCGGCGCGGGGAGGGGGCCGTGCGTTGGTGCGGTCCTGACGGGATTTGCCGTGCCGATGCGCGGCTCCGCCGCGGGGCGCGACCTCGGGGGCTCCGGACATGCGTCAGGGCCCGCATCCGGCATGGGATGCGGGCCCTGATCTACTGCGGTCCTGACGGGATTTGAACCCGCGGCCTCCACCTTGACAGGGTGGCGAGCACTCCAAACTGCTCCACAGGACCTTGTTTCGCAGCCCGTTGGTGCTTGGCTGCGAGTGAGACTCTACAGCAGGTCAGCGGGTCAGGTCGAACTCACTCACAGCGAGGTCGGCGCTACGGCGCCGCCGCGTCGATGGCCTTCACGATCCGCTTGTCCGAGACCGGGAACGCCGTGCCGAGCGCGTGCGCGAAGTAGCTCACCCGCAGTTCCTCGATCATCCAGCGGATGTCCAGGACCTGCCGCGGAACGGGCCGGCCGCGCGGCAGCTGTTCGAGCAGCCACGCGTACTCGTCCTGCATCTCGTGGACCTTCTCCATGCGCGTGGTGTCGCGCTGGACGGCCGTCGGCATCTGCTGGAGCCGGCGGTCCACCGCGACCAGGTAGCGCATCAGGTCGGGCAGCCGCCTGAGCCCGGTGAGCGTGACGAAGCCGGGCGGTACCAGCGCCGCCAGCTGGGTGCGTACGTCCGCCACGTTGGCGACCAGGGTCAGGCTGTTCGTGGCCTTCAGGCGGCGCTCACAGGCCTGCCAGGCGGCCAGGATCTGCTGGACCTGGCCGACCGTGCGCACCGTGGCGTCCACCAGGTCGGCGCGGACCTTGTCGTACAGCGTGCGGAACGACGCCTCGTCCCACGCGGGGCCGCCGTGGTCCGCGATCAGCCTGTCCGCCGCGGCCGTCGCGCAGTCGTCGAAGAGCGCCTGGATCGAGCCGTGCGGATTGCGCGACAGGGCGAGCTTCTGCTGGTTGGTGAGCTTGTCGGAGGCGAACTTGGCCGGGTTCACCGGGATGTTGAGCAGGATCAGCTTCCGGGTGCCGCGCCACATCGCCTGCTGCTGCTCGGCCTCGGTGTCGAAGAGCCGTACGGAGACGGTCTCGCCCGCGTCCACCAGCGCGGGGAAGGCCTTCACGGGCTGGCCGGCCCTGCGCGTCTCGAAGACCTTCGTCAGGGTGCCGATCGTCCAGTCCGTGAGGCCCGAGCGCTCGATGGACTCGCCCGTGGGGCCCGCGGTGGCCGCCGCGGCCTGGGAGAGGGCCTGGCGGGCCCTCGGGCGCAGCTGGAGCTTCAGCGCCTCCAGGTCCTTGTCCTCCGCGAGCTTGCGGCGCCGCTCATCGACGATCCTGAACGTGATCTTGAGGTGGTCCGGTACGCGCGCGAGGTCGAAGTCGTCCGCCGTGAGCGGGACGCCCACCATCCGCTGGAGCTCCCGGGCCAGCGTCACCGGCATGGGCTCCTGCAACGGGACCGCCCGCTCCAGGAACTTCGAGGCGTAGTTGGGTGCCGGGACGTAGTGTCGGCGGATCGGCTTGGGCAGGGAGCGGATCAGCTCCGTGACGACCTCCTCGCGCAGGCCCGGGATCTGCCAGTCGAAGCCCTCGTCGGTGACCTGGTTCAGGACCTGGAGCGGCACGTGCACGGTCACGCCGTCCGCGTCCGCGCCCGGCTCGAACTGGTAGGTCACCCGGAACTTCAGCGGGCCCTGGCGCCAGGAGTCCGGATAGTCGTCCTTGGTGACGGCGCCGGCCTTCTCGTTGATGAGCATCTCGCGCTCGAAGTCGAGGAGTTCGGGCTCCTCGTGCTTCTTGTGCTTCCACCAC
Source organism: Streptomyces sp. NBC_00442 (assembly GCF_036014195.1). Taxonomy (NCBI): domain Bacteria; kingdom Bacillati; phylum Actinomycetota; class Actinomycetes; order Kitasatosporales; family Streptomycetaceae; genus Streptomyces; species Streptomyces sp. NBC_00442. Next base: position 3,460,883 of record NZ_CP107918.1, on the reverse strand, counting down.
GAGTCGAAGTGCGCGCCCGACACGACGTGGTCGGGCACCCGCTGGTCGTAGAAGTCGAACAGCGTCTCGTCGTCGACGAGGATGTCGCGGCGCCGCGCGCGGTGCTCCAGCTCCTCGACCTCGGTGAGGAGCTTGCGGTTGTCCGCGAAGAACTTGTGGTGCGTGCGCCAGTCGCCCTCGACCAGGGCGTTGCGGATGAACAGGTCGCGCGAGGCCTCGGCGTCGATGCGGCCGTAGTTGACCTTGCGGTTGGCCACGATCGGCACGCCGTACAGCGTGACCCGCTCGTACGCCATCACCGCGGCCTGGTCCTTCTCCCAGTGCGGCTCGCTGTACGTGCGCTTCAGGAGGTGCTGGGCGAGCGGCTCGATCCACTCGGGCTCGATCTTCGCGTTGACCCGGGCCCACAGCCGCGAGGTCTCCACCAGCTCCGCGGACATCACGAGCTTGGGCTGCTTCTTGAACAGCGCCGAGCCCGGGAAGATCGCGAACTTGGCGCTGCGGGCGCCCAGGTACTCGTTCTTGTCGGTGTCCTTCATCCCGATGTGGGAGAGGAGACCGGCGAGGAGCGAGGTGTGCACCGACTGCTCGGGCGCGTCCTCCTCGTTCAGGTGGATGCCCATCGTCTTGGCGACGGTGCGCAGCTGCGAGTAGATGTCCTGCCACTCGCGGATGCGCAGGAAGTTCAGGTACTCCTGCTTGCACATCCGGCGGAAGCTGGAGGAGCCGCGCTCCTTCTGCTGCTCGCGCACGTACCGCCACAGGTTGAGGAAGGCCAGGAAGTCGCTGGTCTCGTCCTTGAAGCGGGCGTGCTGCTGGTCGGCCTGGGCCTGCTTCTCGCTGGGACGCTCGCGCGGGTCCTGGATGGAGAGCGCGGCCGCGATCACCATGACCTCGCGCACGCAGCCGTTGCGGTCGCCCTCCAGGACCATACGGGCCAGGCGCGGGTCGACGGGAAGCTGCGAGAGCTTGCGGCCCTGCTGGGTGAGCCGCTTCTTCGGATCCTTCTCCGCGGGGTCCAACGCGCCCAGTTCCTGAAGGAGTTGGACGCCGTCGCGGATGTTGCGGTGGTCCGGCGGGTCGATGAACGGGAACTTCTCGATGTCGCCGAGCCCGGCCGCGGTCATCTGGAGGATGACGGACGCCAGGTTCGTCCGCAGGATCTCCGCGTCGGTGAACTCGGGCCGCGTGACGAAGTCGTCCTCGGAGTACAGCCGGATGCAGATGCCGTCGGACGTACGGCCGCAGCGGCCCTTGCGCTGGTTGGCGCTGGCCTGGGAGACCGGCTCGATCGGCAGGCGCTGCACCTTGGTGCGGTGGCTGTAGCGCGAGACGCGGGCGGTGCCCGGGTCGATGACGTACTTGATGCCGGGGACGGTCAGCGAGGTCTCGGCGACGTTGGTGGCGAGCACGATCCGGCGGCCGCTGTGCTGCTGGAAGACGCGGTGCTGCTCGGCGTGCGAGAGGCGCGCGTAGAGGGGGAGCACCTCGGTGGAGCGGAGGTTCTTCTTGATCAGCGCGTCCGCGGTGTCGCGGATCTCGCGCTCGCCGGACAGGAACACCAGGACGTCACCGGGGCCCTCGGCCTGGAGCTCGTCCACGGCGTCGCAGATCGCGGTGATCTGATCGCGGTCGGAATCTTCGCTGTCCTCTTCGAGGAGCGGTCGGTAACGCACCTCGACGGGATACGTACGGCCGCTGACCTCGACGATCGGGGCGTCCCCGAAGTGCCGCGAGAACCGCTCGGGGTCGATGGTCGCCGAGGTGATGACGACCTTCAGGTCGGGGCGCCTGGGCAGCAGCTGGGCCAGATAGCCGAGCAGGAAGTCGATGTTGAGGGACCGCTCGTGGGCCTCGTCGATGATGATCGTGTCGTAGGCGCGCAGCTCGCGGTCGGTCTGGATCTCGGCGAGCAGGATGCCGTCGGTCATCAGCTTCACGAAGGTCGCGTTCTGGTCGACCTGGTCGGTGAAGCGGACCTTCCAGCCGACCGCCTCGCCCAGCGGGGTCCTCAGCTCCTCCGCGATGCGGTCCGCGACCGTGCGGGCCGCGAGCCTGCGGGGCTGGGTGTGCCCGATCATGCCGCGCACGCCACGGCCGAGCTCCATGCAGATCTTGGGGATCTGGGTGGTCTTGCCCGAGCCGGTCTCGCCCGCGACGATCACGACCTGGTGGTCGCGTATCGCCTGAAGGATGTCGTCCTTCTTCTGGCTGACCGGGAGCTGCTCGGGGTAGGTCACCTCGGGCACGCGGGCGGCCCGCCGGGCGATGCGCTCGGCGGACTTCCGGGCCTCGGCGGCGATCTCGTCGAGCACGGCCTGACGGGCCTCGGGCTTGCGGATGCGGCGGGCGCCTTCGAGACGGCGGCCCAGGCGGTGGGCGTCGCGCAGCGAAGCCCCGTCGAGGAGCGTCTGGAGATCGGCGAAGGAAGTAGACATACCTGGTTCAGGATCTCACCCGCCGAGGACGAGTGGCGAACGCATTTCGTCACGCTCGGGGGCCCACCCCGTACCATTTCGGGCATGCCCCGCACCCGAGACCCGCGCCGCCGCCTCGCCGCGGCGCTGCTGACGGTGTTCGGGGTGCTCGGGATGGTGCTCTGCGGGGCGGTGCTTCCGGCTTCGGCCGCGCCCGTCGTGTCCGCCGCGCCCGTCGTGTCCGCCGCGCCGGCCGGTGCGGGGGCCGTGGCAGTGGGTGCTTCCAGTACGCCGCCCGTCTTCGGGGCCCACTCGGGTGCGCCCGGCTGCAAGCAGGGCGGCCGGCACCAGGACTCCGACCCCGCCGCGCCCGTCCGGGCCCGTACCGCGCATGACCAGGCCCCGGTCCTGGAGGACAGGGTCGCGCCCGCCGCCCTGGGGGCGCTGTACGCGGCCCACCGCAACCCGCCGGTCCGCGGGCCCGCGCGCGGCGCGCCCACTCCCGTCGAACTCTCGGTGCTCAGGGTCTAGAAGGCCGGTTCCGCCTCCGCGACCGTCCGTCCCCTCCTTGTACGCGCCCCTTCGCAGGGGTGCGCGCACGCACCCGGAGTCCTCGCATGCCCAAGAACACGAAGCCCGCCGCGCAGTCCGGCGCGAAGGCCACCGCCAAGTCCGGTGCCGCCGCCGAACCCGGCGCACCCGCCAAGTCCCGCAAGCCGTTCCTCATCGGGGCGGCCGTGCTGGTCGCCGCCGGTGTGCTGGGAATGGCGTCCTACCGGGCGACCTCCCCCGACGCGAAGCCCACCGTCAACGACGCCGCCTCGACCTCCGCGCCGACGGCCGGCGGCTACCCCGAACTGGCCGGGCTCGCCCGGCGCGACGCCAAGGACCCGCTCGCCCAGGGCCGCCCGGACGCGCCGGTCGTGATGATCGAGTACGCCGACTTCAAGTGCTCGTACTGCGGGAAGTTCGCCCGTGACACCGAACCCGCGCTGGTGAAGAAGTACGTCGACAAGGGCACCCTGCGCATCGAGTGGCGCAACTTCCCGATCTTCGGCGCCGAGTCGGAGGCGGCCGCGCGCGGGGCGTGGGCCGCCGGGCAGCAGGGCAGGTTCCGGCAGTTCCACGCGGCGGCGTACGCGCAGGGCTCCAAGGAGAAGGGGTTCGGCGGTGACCGCCTCAAGGCGCTGGCCGAGGAGGCCGGGGTGCCGGACGCGTCGCGCTTCGCGGCGGACCTCGACAGCGACGCGGCGAAGGCGGCGGTGAAGAAGGACCAGGAGGAGGCGTACGGGCTCGGCGCGACCTCGACCCCCTCCTTCCTCATCAACGGCACCCCGATCGCGGGCGCCCAGCCGATGGACGCGTTCGCGCGGACCATCGACGCGGCGGCGGCGGCGGCCGGGCCGGCGGGCGGGACGGGGAAGAAGTGACCGCGAACATCGGCTACCTCGCGGCGTTCCTGGGCGGCCTGCTCGCGCTGCTCAGCCCGTGCAGCGCGCTGCTGTTGCCCGCGTTCTTCGCGTACTCGATCGCCGGCCGCACCAAGCTGCTCGCCCGCACCGGCATCTTCTACGCGGGTCTGGCCACCACCCTGGTGCCGCTGGGCGCCGCGGGCTCGTACGCGGGCCGCCTCTTTTACGGCCACCGGGACCAGCTGGTGCTCTTCGGCGGCTGGCTGATCATCGCGCTCGGCGTCGCCCAGATCCTCGGCATGGGATTCGCGAGCCGCCGCATGACGGAGCTTTCGGGGCGGATCCGCCCCACGACGGCGCTCTCCGTCTACGCCCTCGGCGCGGTCTACGGCCTGGCGGGGTTCTGCGCGGGCCCGATCCTGGGCAGCGTCCTGACGGTGGCGGCGGTGAGCGGCAGCCCGGTCTACGGCGGCCTGCTGCTGGCGGTGTACGCGCTGGGCATGGCGGTCCCGCTGTTCCTGCTCGCCCTGCTGTGGGAGCGCTTCGAACTGGGCGGCCGGGGGTGGCTGCGCGGCAGGGTGGTGAAGCTGGGCCGCCTCGAACTCCACACCACCTCCTGCCTGTCGGGCCTGTTCTTCATCGCGCTCGGCGCCCTGTTCCTGGCGTACGACGGAGCGACGGCCCTGCCCGGACTGCTGAACGTGGACGACTCGTACGCGGTGGAGGAGTGGACGCGGGGGCTCGGCGACGCGGTCCCGAACTGGGCGCTGCTGACGGCCGTCGCGGCGGCGGCCGCGGTCACGCTGGGCGTACGGGGGTGGCGGGCACGAGCCCGCGAACCGGAGGACACCTGACCCCTGACCCCTCGCCCCGGAGCCCCAACCCCTGGGGCTCCGCCCCGGGCCGCGTTCGCGCCGGGTACGACGAAAGCCCCGACCGGGAAGGTCGGGGCTTTCTCTGGTGGCTGGGGCCGGGGTCGAACCGGCGACCTATCGCTTTTCAGGCGATCGCTCGTACCAACTGAGCTACCCAGCCACGCGATCCACCGAAGTGAATCGCAGCGGTCCTGACGGGATTTGAACCCGCGGCCTCCACCTTGACAGGGTGGCGAGCACTCCAAACTGCTCCACAGGACCAAGCTTGCGCGAGACCAAGTCTCGCACAGGATTGTGCGTGCCCCCAACGGGATTCGAACCCGTGCTACCGCCTTGAAAGGGCGGCGTCCTGGGCCACTAGACGATGAGGGCTAATTGGCCCGCCTGGGCGCTTTGCAGCGCGTCGGGGACGTGAGAAGCATATGGGATGCGGGGAGGTATCGCCAAAACGGTTTCCCGGGACGCCGTGCGAACCCCGGGAGTGCCCTGCTGAGCTGGGCCCTTCGGCGCCGTCGCGTGGCTCGCGGGCCCCGGCGTCACGACCGTCCCGCACCGGGTGGCGGGCGGGCCGGTGCGACGCCGCACAGCCGTAGGGCGGTGCCTGACCGACAATGGGCAGGTGCTGGAGATGACGCGCGAGGAGTTCGAGGAACTGGTCGGCGAGGCGCTGGACCGGATCCCGCCCGAGCTGACGAGGCTGATGGACAACGTCGCGGTGTTCGTCGAGGACGAGCCCGCCACGGACGACCCCGAGCTGCTCGGGCTCTACGAGGGAACCCCGCTCACCGATCGCGGCGAGTGGTACGCCGGCGTGCTTCCCGACCGCATCACCATCTACCGGGGGCCCACGCTGCGCATGTGCGCGTCGCGCGAAGAAGTGGTCGCCGAGACGGAAGTGACGGTCGTGCACGAGATCGCCCACCACTTCGGCATCGACGACGCCCGCCTCCACGCCCTCGGCTACGGCTGAGCCGGAGTCGGAGTCGGAGTCGGAGTCGGAGCCGGAGTCGGAGTCGGAGCCGGAGTCGGGGCCGGAGCCGGAACCGAGTCCGCCGGGCCGCCGCGCCGCCGCGCTCGGACGGATGTCGGGCGCAAGCCGGGTGCGGACCGGGCGTGTCCCCCGTGGGGGCGCGGGAGTTGGAACGTACGACCCCGCTGCTCCCGTGTTCCGGAGGTGCCCCCGTGCGCCAGTTGACGACCCCTGCCCGCCTGGCCGAGCTGGCCGTGACCGTTCTGGTGCTCACGGCGTCGGCGGGCTGCATGAGTGTGAGCGACGAGGAGGGCAGGCCGAGGCCGTCCGTCTCCGCCGGGCAGCACGGCGAGGCGGCGGCCAGGCCCGACGAGGGCAAGGGCGGGGTGAGCGAGGGCAAGGGGCGTACCGGCAAGCACGACCCGAAGGCGTCCGGCGCGGCGTCGGGACCGGCCAGGCCCAGCGGCCCGTCGGCGCCGGGGGCGGCGACGCCTTCGGCGGGCGGCCACCCGAAGCCGGGCGGCGGTACGGGCGGCTCGGCCAAGCCCTCGCAGGGCGCCTCGCAGCCCGCCCCGACGCCGACCCACTCCGATCCGCCCCCGCCGCCGGCCTCGCCGTCGCCGCCCCCGGTCCCGACCCCTCCGCCGGCCTCGCCGTCCACGACGCCGGGGGCCGACACGCACAACAGCGCGATGCGTCGCAATCAGGCCCCGATCGATCAGGAGCCGAGCGCATCACCGCAGGTGGGGCCGGTTTAGGCGGACTCGGTTTGCCTTAGGGGGGTGGGGGTGCGTATGGTAGTAGATCGTTTGATCCCATTGCCCGGCGCCGACACAGAAGAGCGCCGTGTGGCGCGTACTCTCCCTAGCCGTGGCTGACCGCATTGAGGCGGTCGAATTGCGAATTCACGGAGTTGACGGGCGCGTGCCGAGACTCCGGAAGGTTTCGCATTTCGCATGTCCATTTCCAGCACTGACCACTCCGTCCTGCCCGAGAACGAGAACAACGACACCGTCGGCGCCGTCGAGGCCCGCGAGAACGACGTCGTCGAGGCCGTAGCGGCCTCCGAGGTCATCGAGGTCGTCGAGATCGCCGAGTCCGAGGCGGACGAGCCCACCGAGAACGCCGAGCCCACCGTGACCTTCGCGGAGCTCGGTCTGCCCGAGGGCGTCGTGCGCAAGCTCGCGCAGAACGGCGTGACCACCCCCTTCCCGATCCAGGCCGCGACCATCCCGGACGCCCTGGCCGGCAAGGACATCCTCGGCCGTGGCCGCACCGGCTCCGGCAAGACCCTCTCCTTCGGTCTGCCGACCCTGGCCACGCTGGCCGGCGGCTCCACCGAGAAGAAGAAGCCCCGCGCGATCATCCTCACGCCGACCCGTGAGCTCGCGATGCAGGTCGCGGACGCCCTCCAGCCCTACGGCGACGTGCTCGGCCTGAAGATGAAGGTCGTCTGCGGCGGTACGTCGATGAGCAACCAGATCTACGCCCTGGAGCGTGGCGTCGACGTCCTCGTCGCCACGCCGGGCCGGCTGCGCGACCTCATCAACCGCGGCGCCTGCTCGCTCGCCAACGTCCAGGTCGCCGTCCTCGACGAGGCCGACCAGATGTCCGACCTGGGCTTCCTGCCCGAGGTCACCGAGCTGCTCGACCAGATCCCCGGCGGCGGCCAGCGGATGCTCTTCTCCGCCACCATGGAGAACGAGATCTCCACGCTGGTCAAGCGCTACCTGACCAACCCCGTCACGCACGAGGTCGACAGCGCGCAGGGCAACGTCTCGACGATGACCCACCACGTCCTGGTCGTGAAGCCCAAGGACAAGGCGCCGGTCACCGCCGCGATCGCCGCCCGCAAGGGCCGCACGATCATCTTCGTCCGCACCCAGCTGGGCGCGGACCGCATCGCCGAGCAGCTGTGCGAGTCGGGCGTGAAGGCCGACGCGCTGCACGGCGGCATGACGCAGGGCGCCCGTACCCGCGTCCTCGAGGACTTCAAGAAGGGCTACGTCAACGCCCTGGTCGCCACCGACGTCGCCGCCCGCGGCATCCACGTCGACGGCATCGACCTGGTCCTCAACGTGGACCCGGCCGGTGACCACAAGGACTACCTGCACCGCTCGGGCCGTACCGCCCGCGCCGGCAAGTCCGGTGTCGTCGTGTCGCTCTCGCTGCCGCACCAGCGCCGCCAGATCTTCCGGCTGATGGAGGACGCGGGCGTCGACGCCTCGCGCCACATCATCCAGAGCGCCGGCGCGTTCGACCCGGAGGTCGCCGAGATCACCGGCGCCCGTTCGCTGACCGAGGTCCAGGCCGACTCCGCGAACAACTCGGCCAAGCAGGCCGAGCGCGAGGTCGCCGAGCTCACCAAGGAGCTGGAGCGCCTGACCCGCCGGGCCGGCGAGCTGCGCGAGGAGGCCGACCGCCTGGTCGCCCGTGCCGCCCGCGAGCGCGGCGAGGACCCGGAGACCGCGGTCGCCGAGGTCGTCGCCGAGGCCGAGGCAGAGGTCGCGGCCGCTGCCGCCGCCGCTGCCGTTCCGGCCCAGTCGGAGGCCCGCGACGACCGCGGTGGCTTCCAGCGCCGTGACGACCGGGGCAACTTCGAACGCCGCGACAACCGTGGTGGCGACCGTGACGACCGCGGTGGCGACCGTGGCGGCTTCCGTCGCGACGACCGTCCCTCGGGCGGCTTCAACCGTGACCGCCGTGACGACCGTGGCGGCGACCGCGGTGGTTTCCAGCGCCGTGACGACCGTCCCTCCGGCGGCTTCCGCCGCGACGACCGTCCCTCGGGCGGGTTCCGTCGCGACGACCGTCCCTCGGGTGGCTTCAACCGTGACGACCGCGGTGGCGACCGTGGCGGCTTCCGCCGCGACGACCGTCCCTCGGGCGGGTTCCGTCGCGACGACCGTCCCTCGGGTGGCTTCAACCGTGACGACCGCGGTGGCGACCGTGGCGGCTTCCGCCGCGACGACCGTCCCTCGGGCGGCTTCAACCGCGACGACCGCGGCGGCGACCGCGGCTTCAACCGCGACCGTCGTGACGAGCGCCCCTCCGGCGGCTTCAACCGCGGTGGCAGCGACCGTCCGTTCAACCGCGACCGCCGTGACGACCGTCCCTCGGGCGGCGGCTTCCGCTCCGGCCACGACCGTCCCCAGGGCCGTCGTGACGAGCACCGCGGCACCGGCACCAACACCGGTTCCTTCGGCCGCCGCGACGACAAGCCCCGCTGGAAGCGCAACGGCTGATCGCACAGGCGGCTCCGTCGCCTGACGATTCATCAGGGCCCGTACCCCACCTGCTCGGTGGCGTACGGGCCCCTGTGCGTGGGTCCCGCATCCGGGACCGCTCGAAACCGGCCGCCGATCGGCGCATGGTGCGGGGGCGCCGAGGGAATCGCTGGGGGCATGACAAATGACGTCGGCACCACGAGCGGGGAAACCCCGGGGCCGGGGACGCCGGGTCCTGGTCCGGGCACACCGGATTCTGACGAGGAACGCCTGGCACAGCTCGGCTACAAGCAGGTCCTCGCGCGCCGCATGTCGGCGTTCTCCAACTACGCCGTCTCCTTCACGATCATCTCGGTGCTCTCCGGCTGCCTGACGATGTACGCGTACGGCATGAAGACCGGCGGCCCCGCCCTCATCACGTGGGGCTGGGTGGCGGTGGGCCTGATGACCCTGATCGTCGGCCTCGCGATGGCCGAGATCTGCTCCGCCTACCCGACCTCGGCCGGCCTGTACTTCTGGGCCCACCGCCTCGCCCCGCCCCGGCAGGCCGCCGCCTGGGCGTGGTTCACGGGCTGGTTCAACGTCCTCGGCCAGATCGCGGTGACCGCGGGCGTGGACTTCGGCGCGGCCTCGTTCCTCGGGGCGTACCTGAACCTCCAGTTCGGCTTCGGGGTCACCCCGGCCCGCACGATCCTGCTGTTCGCGGCGATCCTGCTCCTGCACGGCCTCCTGAACACCTTCGGCGTGCGCATCGTGGCGTTCCTCAACGGCGTGAGCGTGTGGTGGCACGTGCTGGGCGTGGCGGCCATCGTGGCGGCCCTGGCCCTGGTCCCCGACCACCACCGCTCGACCTCGTTCGTCTTCACCGACTTCGTCAACGAGACGGGCTTCACCAACAGCGTGTACGTGGTGCTGATCGGCCTGCTGATGGCGCAGTACACCTTCACCGGGTACGACGCCTCCGCGCACATGACGGAGGAGACCCACGACGCCTCGACGGCCGGCCCGCGCGGCATCGTCCGCTCCATCTGGACGTCCTGGATAGCGGGCTTCGTGCTGCTCCTCGGCTTCACGTACGCGATCGGCTCGTACGACACCCAGCTGAACTCGGACACGGGCGCGCCCCCCGCCCAGATCCTCCTGGACTCGCTCGGCGCGACGGGCGGAAAGCTGCTCCTCCTGGTGGTGATCGGCGCGCAGCTCTTCTGCGGCATGGCCTCCGTGACCGCCAACTCCCGCATGATCTACGCCTTTTCGCGCGACGGCGCGCTGCCCTTCTCCCGCGTGTGGCACACGGTGAGCCCGCGCACCCGCACGCCGGTCGCGGCGGTCTGGCTCGCGGCGGGCGCGGCGCTGGTCCTCGGCCTCCCGTACCTGATCAACGTGACGGCGTACGCGGCCGTGACCTCGATCGCGGTGATCGGCCTCTACATCGCGTACGTGATCCCGACCCTGCTGCGCCTGTTCCGCGGCGACGCGTTCGCCCGGGGCCCGTGGCACCTGGGCCGCTGGTCGCGCCCGATCGGCATCGTGGCGGTGGCCTGGGTGGCGGTCATCACAGTCCTGTTCATGCTGCCCCAGGTCTCCCCGGTCACCTGGGAAACCTTCAACTACGCGCCGATCGCTGTCCTGGCGGTCCTGGGCTTCGCGACGGTGTGGTGGGTGGCCTCGGCGAGGCACTGGTTCCTGCGCCCGGCGTCCCCCACGCAACCCCGCGCCTGAACCCGGAACGGGCCCGCGCCCCGGCCTCCGACTCCCGCGCCCCGGCCCGCGTCCGCCCCGTCCCGAGCCCCGCGCCCCGGCCCGCGTCCGCCCCGTCCCGAGCCCCGCGCCCCGGCCCGCGACGGGCCCGGCAACCGATACCCGATCGGCTGCCGGGCGGCGTCCGGCTATGCTCAGGGGTGACTCGCCAAGGGCCATTAGCTCAATTGGCAGAGCAGCGGACTTTTAATCCGTTGGTTGTCGGTTCGAGTCCGACATGGCCTACCGGTCGGAGGGGTAGCGATATCCGTCTGACCTGGTGATTCCTCGGCCCGACCGGAGACTTCCGGTCGGGCCGGATTCGTCTTGACCGCTTTGCGGCCCATGTGAGTGCTCGAAGAGTGCCCCCCCGCCACGGCTCGAGGCCGGCGGCATGGGCGCTCCGCGTCAGCGGTCGGTGTCCTGTCCCGTTCTCCGGGCGCCGGGCCGCGTGCTTGAACGCCGTGCACGGTCCAGCCACTTCGCACAACGGGATCAGATCCGTGCCGCGCCCAGAGGTCGCGCCAGATCACGAACGCCGGGCCGACGGGATGGGTCGCGGGCAACGGCATGGCTGGTGGGCCGGCCGGGGCTCTGCCCAGCTCATTCGATCCCGGGGCTGCGGCGCTCGATCAGCACCACGTCACGCCACACCCCGCGATGCCGCCCGATCCGCTCCCGCGTGCCGATCACGCGGAACCCCGCCCGCTCGTGGAGGGCGAGGCTGGTCGTGTTCTCGGGGAAGACGCCGGACTGAACCGTCCAGATGCCCGCCGCCTCCGTCGAGGCGATCAGCGTGCGCAGCAGGGCGCCGCCGATGCCTCGGCCGCGTGCGGCAGGGTGGACGTACACCGAGTGTTCGACCACGCCGGCGTACGCGCACCGGTCCGACACGGGCACGACCGCGACCCAGCCGAGCACCTTGCCGGTGGCGTCGACGGCGACCGAGCGGTGAGCGGGCAGCTTGGCGGCGTCGAACCGCTCCCACGTCGGTGCCGCGGTCTCGAACGTCGCGTTGCCCTCGTCGATGCCGAGTTGATGGATCGCGAGGACCTGCTCGGCGTGCTCGGCCCCCATGGGCACGATGCGCACGCCACCGGTCGCGCTCACGACCGACTCGCGGGCGCGATCTCGCCGATCAGAGCCCGGATCCGCCGCTCGATCCCGTCGCGAATGGGGCGCACGGCCTCGACGCCCTGCCCGGCGGGGTCGCGCAACTGCCAGTCGAGGTACCGCGTTCCGGGGAAGACGGGACAGGTGTCACCGCAGCCCATGGTGATCACGACGTCGGATGCCCGCACGGCGTCGACGGTGAGCAGCTTGGGCACCTCGGCCGAGACGTCGATGCCGACCTCGGCCATGGCGGCGACGACGGCGGGGTTCACCGTGTCGGCGGGGGCGGACCCTGCGGACCGGACCTGCACCCGGTCGCCCGCAAGGTGCGTGAGGAACGCGGCGGCCATCTGGGAGCGGCCGGCGTTGTGGACGCAGACGAACAGCACGGAGGGCAGGGCGGCGTCAGGCATGGGCGGGGTCTTCCTCGGTCAGCGGCAGGGGAGCGGTGGTGAAGAAGCGGCGGGCGTACAGCGCGACGTGGACGAGGCCGATCAGCACCGGTACCTCGATGAGCGGGCCGACGACGCCGGCGAGGGCCTGCCCGGACGTGGCGCCGAACGTGGCGATGGCCACCGCGATGGCCAACTCGAAGTTGTTGCCCGCGGCGGTGAACGCGAGCGTCGTCGCCCGCGGGTGGTCGAGGCCCACGGCGCGGCCGACTCCCATCGAGCCGGCCCACATGATCGCGAAGTACACGAGCAGCGGCAGCGCGATACGGACGACGTCGAGCGGCTGTGAGGTGATCGCGTCGCCTTGCAGCGCGAACAGGACGACGATCGTGAACAGCAGCCCGTACAGGGCGAACGGGCCGAGGCGCGGGATCAGTTCCGCTTCGTACCAGGTGCGGCCCCTGACCTTCTCGCCGATCCGGCGCGTGAGGTAGCCGGCGACGAGCGGGACGCCGAGGAAGATCAGCACGCTTCGGGCGATCTCCCACACGGACACGTCGAGCCCGGCCTGTTCAAGGCCGAGCCACCCGGGCAGCACGGACAGGTAGAACCAGCCGAGGGCCGAGAACGCGATCACCTGGAACACCGAGTTCAGCGCGACCAGGACGGCGGCAGCCTCGCGGTCACCGCGGGCCAGGTCGTTCCAGATGATCACCATGGCGATGCAGCGCGCCAGCCCCACGATGATCAGGCCCGTACGGTACGCGGGCAGGTCCGGCAGGAGCAGCCACGCCAGCGCGAACATGAGCGCCGGCCCGACGATCCAGTTCAGGAGCAGCGAGGGCAGCAGCAGCCGGTGGTCGCGGGTGACGGTGTCGATCCGGTCGTACCGCACCTTGGCGAGGACCGGGTACATCATCACGAGCAGGCCGAGCGCGATCGGCAGCGATACGCCGGTCATGGTGACCTGGGCGAGCGCGTCCCCGAGGCCGGGCACGATGCGGCCCAGCCCGAGGCCGAGTGCCATCGCGGCGAGAATCCACACGGCTAGGTAGCGGTCGAGGAACGACAAACGGCCGGCGACCGCCCGCTCGGGGGCGACGCTCACGCGGTCACCTCGGCGGGCGCGGGCAGGGGCTCGCCGGCCGGGCGGGTCAGGAGGCCGGCGAGACGGTCGGTCATCTCGGGCAGCAGCCAGTAGTAGACCCACGTACCGCGCCGCTCGCAGTCGATGAGGCCGGCTTGCCGAAGCAGCTTGAGGTGATGCGAGATCGTCGGCTGAGACAGGTCGAAGGCGGGGGTCAGATCGCAGACGCAGACCTCGCCGCCGGCGCGCGAGGCGATGAGCGAGAGCAGGCGCAGCCGCACCGGGTCGCCCAGGGCCTTGAACACCTTCGCCAGTTCTACGGCCTGTCCCTCGTCGAGGGGGGCGGTCAGCAGTCCGGGGCAACAGGTGCCGGTCTCGTCGGTCCGGCCGAGTACCACGAGCTCTTGTTTCGACATCCTTCTATGTTGACAGGTGTCGATACAAGGCGCAACGTTGCATCGACAGACATCGACAGACATCGACAGACATCGATTCAGATGGATGGAGTCCCCGCCATGTCCCGTGCACAGCTCGCCCTGCGCGTCAGCGACCTCGAAGCGTCGGTCACCTTCTACTCGAAGCTGTTCGGCACCGAACCGGCCAAGCGACGCGAGGGATACGCCAACTTCGCCCTCACCGAGCCGCCGCTCAAGCTCGTCCTGATCGAAGGCGAACCCGGACAGGAGACCCGCCTCGACCACCTGGGCGTAGAGGTCGAGTCCACGGACCAGGTCGCGGCCGCGGCCGGCCGGCTCAAGGATGCCGGCCTCGCCACCTTCGAGGAGAACGACACCTCGTGCTGCTATGCCCTGCAGGACAAGGTGTGGGTGCACGGACCCGGCAAGGAGCCGTGGGAGGTCTATGTCGTCAAGGCCGACGCCGACACCCTCGGCAAGAGCGCCGACCCCGGCACGGCCGGTGACGCCTGCTGCGCGGGCCGGTAGGTCGCGATCGGTCGGCCGCGGAAATGGTTCGGAGCACCCCTGTCCATGCCGTACAGTTGTGTTTACCGACGCGGGGTGGAGCAGCTCGGTAGCTCGCTGGGCTCATAACCCAGAGGTCGCAGGTTCAAATCCTGTCCCCGCTACTGAACGAAGAGGCTCGGCACTTGTTTCAAGTGCCGGGCCTCTTCGCGTGCCCGGACTCCCGCGATCCGTGGTTGACCTTGACGCAACGTCAAGATCTAGCGTGGCCGGTGTGAACGGCAAGGAGTGGTCGATCCAGGAGATCGCCAAGAAGGCCGGGACGACGAGCCGGACCCTGCGTCACTACGGGGAACTCGGCCTGCTCGCCCCCAGCCGGATCGGAAGCAACGGCTACCGCTACTACGGTCAGGACGCCCTCGTCCGGCTCCAGCGCATCCTGCTCCTCCGGGAGCTGGGCCTCTCGCTGCCCGTGATCGGCGAGGTCCTGGAGGGGGAACGCGATCCCGCGGCCGCCCTGCGGACCCATCTGCGCCTGCTCGAACAGGAGCGCGAACGCATCGCGCGGCAGATCGCCTCCGTACGGACCACCTTGCACAAGACCGAGGAGGGAGAGGAGCTCATGGCCGAGGAAGTGTTCGACGGGTTCGACCACACGCGGTACGAGGAGGAGGTGAGCCGGCGCTGGGGGCGGGCCGCCTACGAGAAGAGCGACCGCTGGTGGCGCTCGCTCACCGATGAACAGAGGCACGGATTCCGGCGGGAGCACGACGACATCGCCCGCGACTGGGGCCGGGCGTGCGCCGACGGCGCCGCCGTCGACGGCGAGGCGGCCCAGGACATCGCCCGGCGCCACGTCGCATGGCTGTCCACCACCACGGACATCGGCAGGTCGTACGTGACCGGGCTCGGCCGGATGTACGTCGACGACCCGCGCTTCGCCGCCACCTACGACCGGCACGGCGAGGGCACGGCCGTGTTCGTGCGGGACGCCCTCGCCGTATACGCGGAGCGCCACCTCACCGACGGCCCGGCCGGGCGGGGCGGATGCGCGGAGTAGTCTCACCTGCACGATGAGTGAGCACACGGAAACGGCTGCTGCGGGTCGGCGGCGTACGGGAGCAGCGGCGCGGCGGGATGTGCCTGCCGTGCCGCTGCTCCCGCTCGTCCTCTGCGCCCTCGGCGTCCTCTGCGCGCTGGTCCTGAGCGGGTGCCGGGAACCGGGCGGGACCATGCCCGTGTCCGTGCCCCTCACCGTCGAGATGGTGCCCGCCCGGCCCTCGACGCTCCCCGCGGGGTGCCGCCTCAACCGCGGCGGCTGGGCGGAGCTGCCCTGCGTACCCGATCAGGACGCCCACCACCGCCACACCAGAGGAAGCTGCGCCCGGGGCCGCCCGGGACCCCACCGGTGCCGGCTGCGTTGACGACCCGAGGGGCCCGCGCGGCCGGGCCGGCACCCCGTTGGGCGCGCCCGAGTCGCCATCGGGCTCGGCAGGGGCCAGTCTGGACTGGTGCGGCAGCGAGCAGAAGGCGAAGGGCGCCTGGTACGGGCGCTACCCGTGCTCCTGGTTCTCGTGGGCTTCGCCTTCGATGCCTCCACCCCGCCCGAGCTGACCGCCGCCGCGCTGTTCGCGGGCGCGCCGGTCGCCGCGGCCCCGTTCTACTCGGAGCGTGGCACCGCGGCCGTCGGGCTCGGTTCGGTCGCCGCCGTCGTGGCGCTCTGGTTCATACACGACCTCCCCGACCTCGGCGAAGGCGCGAGCGAACTGTTCACCGTGCTCACGGTGAGCGCACTCGCCCTCGTCATCAACCGCATCCTGCGCCGCAGCGGCGAACAGCTGGCATCGGCCCGGGTCATCGCGGAGACCGCGCAGCGCGCCGTGCTGCCCACGCCCGCGTCCCGCATCGGCGGACTGCACGTGGCAGCGCGGTACGAGGCCGCTCAGGCGGACGCCTTCATCGGCGGGGACCTCTTCGCCGTGCAGGAAACCCCGTACGGGGTCCGGCTCATCGTGGGCGATGTCCGTGGCAAGGGACTCCAGGCGGTGGAGGCCGTCGCCGTGGTGATCGGCGCGTTCCGGGAGGCCGCCGAGCAGGAGTCCTCCCTGGAGGCGGTGACCCAGCGCCTGGAGCGGGCGCTGGCCCGCGAGGGCACCCGGCGCGACCGGCTCGACGCCGTCGAGGGGTTCACCACGGCGCTGCTCGCCGAGATCCCGCGCGGCGACGGCACCGTACGCCTGGTGAACCGGGGCCACCCCGAGCCGTTCCTGCTCCACCCGGACGGATCCCTCGACGCGGTCATGCCGGCCGAGCCCGCGCTGCCGCTCGGCATGTCGGACCTCGGTGTGTGGCCGGACCGCGCCGAAGTCCGCCCCTTCCCGGCCGGCACGACGCTGCTGCTCTACACCGACGGGCTCTCCGAGGCGCGCGACGACCGGGGGGTGTTCTACAACCCCGGCGCGCGTCTGCGGGGCGCCATCTTCCCGGGGCCCGACGAGGTGCTGGACGCGCTCGTCGACGACGTACGCCGCTACACCGGCGGCGGCGCGAGCGACGACATGGCGCTGCTCGCGGTGGCCCGCCCGGCCGAAGGGCAGCCCGACCGGCGCCGCACGGTGAAGATCGTGAAGTAGGGGAGGCGGCACGGGGGCGGGCGTTCACCGCGGGCGGGTGTTCACCGTGGGTGCCCGAAAGGTCTCGCTGCGCATAACAATTGACACACCGTCAGGATGTGGATGTTTAAGCGAGCGTGACGGAGGAGACAGTGAGGGGCCGTCAACTGGCCCGGTTTGCCCCGGCAATCGCCGCTAAGTCCGGGCCAAGGTCGTTAACGATCAGTGGGAACGGCTTGGAATCCGGTCCCGCTGTCTATTAACGTTCGATAACGCAGCGCGGCCGTCCCAGCCGCCGCAAAGGCGGCACCGTGCGCATGCGCCGAATCCCGAAAGGGAACCGGGGAACCACCAACTTGGGGTGAATCGGACGTCCGTCATGGGCGCTCGTAGGAGACCTTCCTGCTCCGAACCCTCCCCCCGGGCCTCAAGGGCCAGGGGGGATCCCCACCGCTACCGGTAGGCGGAGACGGAAGGAAAGGAGCGCCTCTCCATGGCGTCCAACGAGCCTGCCCTCGACACCCCCGCCCCCTCCGCGGTGCTGTACGGGGACGCGCCCGGCGAGGACGAGAGCTGGGAGGAGTGGGACCCGACCGAGGAGTCCGTACGACCGCTCCGGGGCCGGCACAGAGTCGCCAAGCAGCGCGGCGGGCTCGCCCGCAGCTCCACCGTCCTGGGGGTCGGTGTCATCGCGGCGGTCGGCGCCGGCGGCATGGCCACCGCGCAGACCAAGCCCCCGGTCTCCATATCCCTGCCCGACTCCCTCACGGACAACCTGCCCGACCTCGGCTCGCTGCCGGGCGTGGGCAGCCTCGTCCCGCACGGCGGCGGGAATGGGGGCGCGGCCGACGCCGCGGACGCGGACGGCCACGAGACCGCGGCGGCCAGGGCCGACCGGAGGTTCGCCGCCGCGCCACTGAGCATGGCCGGGCTCACCACCACCGAGGCCGAGGCGGGCGCCACCGACGCGGGGGAGGCGCTGCGCGCCCGCATCCTGCGGCAGGCCGAGCAGCAGAGGGCCGGGGCCGTCGCCGAGGCGAAGGCGGCCGCCGAGAAGGCCGCGGCGGAGAAGGCGGCCGCGGAGGCCAGGGCCAAGCAGGACGCCGCCGAGGCCAAGGCCGCGGCCGAGAAGAAGGCGGCGGACGAGGCCGCGGCGAAGAAGGCGGAGGCGGAGCGGCTGGCCGTGCTGGCCGCCGCGTACTCCCTGCCGGTCGGCTCGTACACCCTCACCTCCACGTTCGGCGAGGCCGGTTCGATGTGGTCCTCGGGCCACCACACCGGCCTCGACTTCGCGGCGCCGACGGGCACGCCGCTCAAGGCGGTCCACTCCGGGACGGTCAAGTCGGCGGGATGGGCGGGTGCGTACGGGTATCGCACGGTCATCACGCTGGATGACGGCAGCGAGCTCTGGTACTGCCACCAGTCGTCGCTCGCGGTGAGCGTGGGGCAGAAGGTGTCGACGGGGGACGTGATCGGGCGCGTCGGCGCGACCGGGAACGTGACGGGCCCGCACCTCCACCTGGAGGTGCACACCCCGTCCGGCACGGGCATCGACCCCATGACGTGGCTCCAGTCCAAGGGGCTGCATCCCTGAGGGGGCGACCCCCAGGGGTCCGGGGCGGAACTCCGGGGGATTTCGGTGAGTGGAATTCGCTGGGTGGACTCATCCGGCATTCGCGGCGCAATCGAATCAATCCGTGACCCTCATTTCATCGGCAAAGTTCCTGTCATTGCTCCCTGCGCTAGCGTGGCCCCGGCCTTGTCGGGGTCCACGTCTTGCATTCCCTGGGGGGAACATGGAAAACAAGGACACGCCTCTCGCAGTCCCCGAAACGGAACTCCGCATTCTTTGGTTCTTGTACCAGGGATATGAGGATGCCCGCGTCGCACGAGTCATGGGGCTGAGTCACCGCACCGTCCAGCGCCATGTGAAGAAGTTGATGGACCGGGCGGGGGTGGCCAGTCGGCTCGCTCTCGGCGCGCGGGCCCAGGAGCTGGGGTGGCTGGGGCCTCGGCCGTGCGCCGCGCAGCGGCGAGGTCTGCGGTCGGTGGCGTAATTACGTCATGGGAATTGATGCCGAGTGAATCGAGGATTCCTCGACTAGATTGCCTCGCGTCATCACCGAACTCCCGGGAGTGCTCATGAGAAAGCGTACGGCTACATGGATGGCGACGGTCGGGCTCGTCGCATCGGGCGTGATATTCGGAGCGGCGCCGTCCGCCTCCGCGGCCAACTGGGGATGCCCCGGCTCCCAGGTGGACTCGTATACGAGCAGGAACTCGGCGGGTGAGACGCTGAGCCACACCTATCTCTTCTACTCCAGTGCGTCGAACGGCACCGACTGCGCGGTCACCGTAGCCGCGAAATACGCCGGGAAGGCGTACGAGCTCGGGGTGGACATCTGGACCTCCGACTGGGTTCAGCACGACGGTGACCTCGGCAATTACGCTTCTTATGCCGGGCCGGTGAAGATCACCAACACGAACGGAAAGTGCCTGAACCTGGAGGCGACCGTAGGCAACGGGCCGATGCACTCGAACGGCGAGGTCATCGGCGGTGGCAACTGGTACGGCGTGCACTGCGGATAGTCCGACCCGACTGTTCCGTCGTCGCCGCCCACCGGGGCTGCCGCGCAGGCACGCGGAGCCGGAAGCAGGCACGCGGAGGCGGAATAGGCGGCGCAGTACGGGGGTTGGGGTCGCCATGACTTCTCTTCGCGCGCTCGGCGGCTCCGACCTCGCCGTCTTCCCTCTCGCTCTCGGCGGCAACGTCTTCGGCTGGACCGCCGACCAGGACCAGTCCTTCGCCGTGCTCGACGCCTATGCCGCCGGCGGGGGCAACTTCGTGGACACCGCCGACGCCTACTCGAAGTGGGCTCCGGGCAACTCGGGCGGCGAGTCCGAGACGATCATCGGGAAGTGGCTGGCCGCCCGGGGCAACCGGGACGGCATGGTCATCGCCACGAAGGTCGGCTCGCACCCCCGGTACGAGGGCCTCGCCGCGACCACGATCAAGGCCGCCGCCGAGGAGTCGCTGCGCCGCCTCGGGACCGACTACATCGACCTGTACTACACGCACTTCGACGACACCTCCGTCCCCGTCGAGGAGATCGTCACCGCCCTCGACCAGTTGGTGAAGGACGGCAAGGTCCGGGCGATCGCCGCCTCCAACATCTCTCCGGAGCGGCTTCAGGAGTCCCTCGACTTCTCCGACCGCGAGGGCCTCGCCAAGTACGCGGCGCTCCAGCCGCACTACAACCTCGTCTCCCGTGGCACCTACGAGGGCGCGCTCCAGGACACCGCGTCGCGGGCCGGTCTGGCCGCCGTCCCCTACTTCGCGCTCGCCTCCGGCTTCCTCACCGGCAAGTACCGTCCGGGCCGGCCCGTGGACAGCGCGCGGGCCGAGGGCGCGGGCAAGCACCTGGACAGCGAGCGGGGCCGCACGGTGCTCGCCGCGCTCGACCGGATCGCCCAGGAGCACGACGCCGAGATCGCCACCGTCGCACTGGCCTGGCTGGCCGCCCGGCCCACCGTCGCCGCGCCCATCGCCTCCGCCCGCACCGTGGAGCAGCTCCCGGCGCTGCTCGCCGTCGCCGACCTGGAACTGACGGACGCGCAGATCTCCGAGCTGACGGCCGCCTCCGCGTAGGCCCTCCTCACAGGGCCGGCGCCGGCCCCCGGCCCCGGCCGTCAGCGCAGGTAGGGATTGCGCGGGGCGTACTGGGCCGGCCCCGCCGCCGGGCCCGGCTGTCCGTACGGGGCGTACCGAGGGGGCGTGCCGTACCGCGGCTGCGGGGCGTACTGCGTGGGTGTGCCGTACGGCGTGTGCTGGGGGTACTGCGCGTGCTGGGTGTAGGGGTGCGGCGGGCCAGGCTGTGGGGGCATCCAGATGCGGCCCGTCGCTCCCGCCGCGTACAGCAGCGCCGGGCCTGCGACCGGCTTGCGCTCCCACAGATGGTGGAGCAGCTCCTGCTCGCGGGCCGCGAAATCGGGCCCGGGGCCGGTGGCGCCCGCGCTCCGGTACGCCCGGTGGCGCAGGAACGCGAGCGCGGTCGCGAACGCCTCGTACTCGGCGACCGCACGCGCCGCGGCCTTCCCGCCGAAGCGGTGGTGCGCGAAGTCGCGTGCCGCCGCGCGGGCCCGCATCGAGGACAGCGCGAGCGGCTCCGCGGGCCCGAGCCAGCCGGCCGCCGCGTAGGCGGGCAGCTCGGCCGCGACCGTACGCAGCTCGCGCTGCCGGCTCCAGACCGCGAGCCAGGTCAGCAGCCCGAACACCGGCACCATGACGGCCCCGTACACGATGTAGAAGCCGTACACCCCGAACAGTGTCGAGCTGTTCCACAGGGCGTGCATGCCCATCGCGAGCACCAGGCCGAGCAGCGGGAGGCCGACGCGGCGCAGCCGCCTGCCGGGCGGTGCGAGCGCGGCCATGCCGAAGCCGATGCCGGACAGCACCGTGAACAGGGGGTGCGCGAACGGCGACATGACGACCCGTACGAAGAACGTGGCGGCCGTCGTCGAGGTGAGGCCCGCGCTGTGGCTGGCCTGGTCCTCGCCGAACGCGTTGCCCAGATACAGGATGTTCTCGGTGAAGGCGAAGCCGGTCGCGGTGAACCCGGCGAAGACGACGCCGTCGACTATCCCGTTGAAGTCGCGTCTCCTGAAGAGGAAGAGCAGCAGGACGGCAGCCGCCTTCGCGCTCTCCTCGACGATCGGCGCTATGACGCTCGCGCCCAAGTGGTCGGCCGACGACGGGTCGGCGGTGGCCGTGGCTATCCAGCGCGTCGCGAACGAGTTGGCGATGATCGCCACCAGGGCGGCGGCGCAGGCGCCCCACGCCAGGGCGAAGAACAGGTTGCGCCACGGGCCCGGCTCGACGCGGTCGAGCCAGCGGAACGCGGCGCCGAGCAGGGGCACCGGGAGCACCGCGAGGCCGAGCCCGACCAGGAACCCCTCCGTGCCCGTCTGTTCCCGCACGAGCGCGAGGATGACCAGGCCGCACAGGGCGAGCAGGGTGATCAGCGCGCCGGCGCGCAGGGCCTTGGAACGCCAGAAGTCGCGGCGCGGCCGGTAGCGCCACTTCGTCCGGTCCGGCGGGACCGCGTCGAACCGGGGCTCGTCCGCGCACGCCGGGACCGGCCGGGCCGCGACGGCCTGGCCGGGCTGCGGGGGCGCCTGCCCGGGGTGCGGGCGATGCGGAAGCGACTCGAAGGACACGGGACGACCCTAACGAGGGTCACTGACAATGCGCGACGGCGCCCGCACTACCCGCTGTGTGCGCCGGTGGCGGTGGGGCGGGTGTGTTCGGCACGGCGGAACAGCAGGTCGTGCACGACGTGGCCCTTGTCGAGGCCCTGCCCCTCGAACCGGGTCAGCGGGCGGAACGCGGGGCGGGGCGCGTAGCCGCCGCCCTCCACCGTGTTCTCGAAGTCGGGGTGCGCGTCGAGGACTTCCAGCATCTGCTCGGCGTAGTCCTCCCAGTCCGTCGCGCAGTGCAGTACGGCGCCGGGCTTCATCCGGGTCGCGGCGAGCGAGAGGAACTCGGGCTGGATCAGGCGGCGCTTGTGGTGGCGCGCCTTGGGCCACGGGTCCGGGAAGTACACGCGGAGCCCGTCCAGGACCTCGGGCTCCAGCATTTCGCGCAGCAGGATGATCGCGTCGCCGTTGGCCACGCGGACGTTGCTCAGACCGCCGCGCTCGGCGAGGCCGAGGAGGTTGCCCTGGCCGGGGGTGTGCACGTCGACGGCGAGGATGCCGGTGGCGGGGTCGTCGGCGGCCATCTGCGCGGTGGCCTCGCCCATGCCGAAGCCGATCTCCAGGACCACGGGGAGCCCGTCGAACATCGCCGCCAGGTCGACCCTGCGCAGCCCGTCGATGTCGAAGCCCCACACCGGCCACAGGCGCTCCAGGTATTCGCCCTGGCCGGTGGTGACGCGGCTGCGGCGGGGCTGGAAGCTGCGGATGCGGCGTTCGTGGTGCGAGCCGGCCGGGTCGGCGGCGGGGCCGCCGGGAAAGCGCGGCGCTTTGTCGCGCGGAAGGACCTGGCTTGGGCGGGCGGGGTCTTCTGGGGTGTGGGGCTGCTCAGACACAATGCGGCGATTCTACGGGGTCGGGTGCGGCGACGTCCTTCCTGGAGGGCCTCACGCCCCTCCACCCCGGGCCGGCCCGGCACCCCTGACGCCCCTTCGCCCGAGGGCCGTGGACGGCTGGCCGCGCAGTTCCCCGCGCCCCTTGCACGGTCGGTTTTCGTCTGCGGACCGTGCCCGCGTCTCGCGCACGTCCCCGCGCCCCTGGACCCGCTTCTGTCCGCGGGGCGGCGCGGGCTTTCGGGGCCGGGGGGCGCCGGTTGCGGCATGCGGGGGCTAGGTGGTCAGGAGGGGGCGGACTCGGTCCGCGATTTCCCTTCCGATCGGCAACGACGCCGTCGCCGCCGGGCTCGGCGCGTTCAGGACGTGGATCGTGCGGGGAGCCCCGCGGATGAGGAAGTCGTCGACCAGCGTGCCGTCCCGCAGGACGGCCTGCGCGCGGACGCCCGCCGGGGTGGGGCGCAGGTCGGCCGCCTCCACGGCGGGCAGGAGCCTGCGGACCGCGTCGGTGAAGGCGTGCTTGGACAGGGAGCGGTGCAGCTCGCCCGCGCCGTAGCGCCAGTGGCGCCGGGCTATCCGCCAGGTGCCCGGCCAGGCGAGCGTGCCGGCCAGTTCGCGGGGACGCACCGTGCCCCAGTCGTAGCCCTCCCGGGCCGCGGCCGGCACCGCGTTGGGGCCGACGTGGACCGAGCCGTCGACACCCCGGGTGAGGTGGACGCCGAGGAAGGGGAACGCGGGGTCGGGCACCGGGTAGACGAGGCCTTTGACCAGGCCGGGCCGGGCCAGTTCGTA
The DNA here is from genome assembly GCF_036014195.1 of Streptomyces sp. NBC_00442. Lineage (NCBI taxonomy): Bacteria > Bacillati > Actinomycetota > Actinomycetes > Kitasatosporales > Streptomycetaceae > Streptomyces > Streptomyces sp. NBC_00442. Next base: position 3,437,237 of record NZ_CP107918.1, on the reverse strand, counting down.
GTACTCGCCGCGGAACGGCACGATCCGCACTCCCGGGTCGTCGCCCGCGAGGAGCGCCACCCGGTCGCAGTGCAGCCCCGCGCAGTTGACCAGGGCGCGGGCGCGCAGCACCGTACCGTCGGCGGTGCGCACGGCGACGCCGAGCGCGGGGCGCCGGTCGATGCGGACGACCTCCGCGCCGTAGCGCACCTCGGCGCCGGACAGCTCGGCCAGGCGGGCCGCCACCGCCGCGTAGTCGCACACCCCCGTCGTGCCGACGTGGATCGCGGCGAGGCCGCGCACCTCCGGCTCGTACTCGGCTATCTGCGCCGGGCCCAGCTCGCGCACCGGGATGCCGTGCTCGCGGCCGCGCTGGACCAGGGCGTGCAGCCGTGGCAGCTCGGCGCGCTCGGTGGCCACGATCAGCTTGCCGGTGACCTCGTGGGCGATGCCGTGCCGCGCGCAGAACTCGACCATCTCGGCCGCGCCGCGCACCGCGAAGCGCGCCTTGAGGGAGCCGGGCCTGTAGTAGATGCCGCTGTGGATGACCCCGCTGTTGCGGCCCGTCTGGTGGCGGGCCGGGCCGCTCTCCTTCTCCAGGACCACCACACGCGTGCCGGGTGATGCCTGCGTCAGCGCGTACGCCGTCGACAGGCCTACGATCCCGCCGCCGACCACCAGCACATCGCAGTCGTACGTCGTCGTCACCCAGGCACCTCCCACCCCGGTCGCGTCTTTCCCGGAGGACGACCCCGGACCCCCTCACCACATACTGCACTGACCCACTGACAATCCCGGTAAACGTCCGGTGGAGGCCCTACGCGGGGGTCACGAGCAGCGGCCTCGCCCGTTCGCGCAGCTCGGCGACGCGCGGCTCGTCCCCGTAGGGCTCCAGGCGGTGCAGCAGATCGCGTACGTACTCGGTGGTGCGGGCCGACGAGATGCGGCCCGCGACCTCCACGGCGCGGGTGCCGGCCGCGCACGCCGCGTCCAGATTGCCCGACTCCAGCTCGGCCACCGCGCTCACGACGAGGCGCAGCCCGTGCGAGCGGACGAACTCCTCGGTGGGTCGCGAGAGCGCCTGCTCGGTGAAGCGGCGCACCTGGCGGGGCGCCTTCAGGTCGCGGTAGCACTCGGCGGCGTCCGCCGCGAAGCGGTCGTAGGAGTAGAAGCCGAGCCAGGACGGGTCGCTGTCCCCGTCGCGCGAGCGCTCCAGCCAGGCCTCGGCGGCCTTCAGGGCGGCCTCGGCGGGGTGTCCGTCGCCGGCCTTGGCGTGGGCGCGCGCCTCCACGAGGCGGAAGAAGGACATGGTGCGGGCGGTGGCGAGCCCGCGGTTGCGCTCGACGGCGGCCTGCGCGAGGTCGACGCCCTCGTCGGCGAAGCCGCGGTAGGTGGCCTGGAGCGACATCGAGGCCAGCACGTAGCCGCCGAGCGGCACGTCGGCCGCGGCGCGCGCGAGGCGCAGCGCCTGGATGTAGTAGCGCTGCGCCGCTTCCTGCTGGCCGGTGTCGAAGGCCATCCACCCGGCGAGCCGGGTCAGTTCGGCGGTCGCGCCGAACAGGGCGCGGCCCACTTCGTCGCTGTACGAGCCGAGCAGCAGCGGTGCGGCGTCGACGCGTAAGCACTCGGGCACCATGGACGAACGCCAGTCGCCGCCGCCGTACTTGGAGTCCCAGCGGCGGGCGTCCTCGGCCGCCTCGCGGAGTTTGGCGACATCGCTGTGGCCGACCTTCAGCGGGGGCAGGTCGGTGAGGTCGGTGCTGCGGGCCACCGAGGAGTCGGCCGGGGTGATGAGCCAGCGGGAGGCGGGTGTGGCGTAGGCGCTGACCGCGAAGGAGCCCGCGAGGGACTGCCAGATGCCGCCGCCGGCGCGCCGCCCGGCCAGATCCAGCCGGTACAGATCGGTCGCCGAGCGCACCGCCTCCGAAACGTCGCGCGGGAAGGCGAGCCCGACCTCGGGGGCCGGGTCCGCGTCCGCGAGGCCGATTTCGTGCAGCGGGACGGGCCGGCCCAGCTTGGCACCGATCGCCGCCGCTATGAGATGGGGCGCGGCGCCCTGGGGCACCATGCCCTTGGAGACCCACCGGGCCACGGAGGTCTTGTCGTAGCGAAGGGTCAGGCCCCGCTGCGCGCCGAGGTCGTTGACCCGGCGGGCGAGGCCCGCGTTGCTGATTCCCGCGAGGGCGAGAACGGTGCCGAGCTTCTCGTTCGGCCCGCGTTGCTCCCTGGACATGCGCCACCCCTCGACACAGACGGCGTTCCCCCGGGCGGTGTGGTGTCCGGTTCGTCGGCCGCAAAGGCATGTGGCCGAACCCTCGGGAATATGCCACTCGGGAGGAACAGCAGTAAACACAGCGTAGTTCGCCGCATCCCTACCGTTAAGAGGCGGTCTTCCGTATGGCGAGATTGTTTTCCGTACGGACCGGCGCCGGGGTCCGCGCGGGCGGCCGGTGTGCCGGGCCGTTGCGCCGGGGGTGAGGCGGGGACGGCCGCCGCCGCGCTCCTGCCGTGTGGCCGTGCGCCCGGCCGTGCGCTCTCGCCGGTCTCCCGGGCGACCGCTTCCATGTGTGGTGCGTGGGTCGGCCCGCTGCGTGGATCCGGCGGGCTGGGGGACACCGCCGCCTCAATCCCCGCGGGCGGCGGACCGGTCCGGGAGGCGAACAGCGCCTCCCGGACTGTGTGTTGTGGGCCCCCCGAGACGGGTGTGACGGCGGCCGGGCCTCGCGAGAATGGCTGAATATCGACCCTCTCTTCCGGGGTTGTGGCGGCCTGGCCGATCACCGCGGCCCTGTCCCGTACGTCCCGGGAACGTCGCCAATCGGCCACGCCCCGGAGTGAATTCACTTGTCGCGCCCGCAACCCGTAGCCCCTCGTGGGGCCGGTTGTCGTGGCAGCATGGGGTCCCGGCCCCTTCGGATCTCCGTGGAGCGCCCCGAGGGGCGCCGCCGCGGCACTGCCTGACGGTGTGTCAGGGTGTCAGGACAGGGCCGGGTCCGGGGTTGTCCACGAGTTGTCCACAGCCTGTGGAGGCGCGATGCGGTGGTTGGTGGGGTGGAGCAGCGTCGCCGCAAGCTTCCGCACGGGCACCTACGGGACGGGCGCCGCCCATTTCGCGGCCGGTCACGGCACCGCGGGAGCCGTCGGCGAGCCCGAGGAGGGCCGCACCGTCCACCCGGTGGGGGCCCAACTCCTGTGGGGCGACCCGGATCCGCTGTGGGCCGTGGGGGACTGGCGGCCCGACGAGATCCGTACCGTCAGCGTCGGCGCCGACACCCGGCTCGCCGTACTGGGCTGCTGCGCCGCCACCGACGAGGAGCTCAGGGTCGGCCTCTTCGCCGCGCGCGGCGGCGCGCTGCGCCACCTCTCCGCCTGGCCCGGCAGCTACACGGCCGTCGCCCAAGTGGCCCGCCGCATCACGGTCGTCGGCGATCTGGCCGGCGCGCGCCCCGTCTTCTACACCCCCTGGGCCGGCGGAACGGCCTACGGCACGGCGGCACTTCCGCTCGCCGACCTCATCGAGGCCCAGCTCGACATCGGCCACCTGGCCGCCCTGCTCGCCTGCCCCGACGTGCCCGAGGCGCTCGGCGACTCCACGCCGTACGCGGGCGTGCGCCGCATCCCGCCCGGCCACGCCCTCGTCCTGCGGGAGGGCTCGCGCGAGATCACCGGATACGAACCCTTCGCCTCGCTCGCGGTGGCCGCGCCCCAACTGCCGCCCGCCGCCGCCGTGGACGGGGTGCGCGACGCCCTCGTCGGCGCCGTAAGGGCCCGGCTCACCGCACCCCGGCACGCCCCCGAGACCCTGCCCCCCGACCCCGGCCCGGTCCCCGGCATGGGCCCCGCCGAGCGGCGCGCGGCCCGCGGCGGCCCGGCCCCCGGGATAGGGGCCGACCTCTCCGGCGGCCCCGCCTCCGCCACCCTCGCCCTGCTCGCGGCCGGGCTGCCGGGCGTTCCCGGGACCGTCCTCGGCCACGGCACCGGCGCCGGCGAACGCCTGCTCGCCGTCACCTTCAACGACCTCACCGTGCCCGGCCGCCGGGCCGAACTGGAACGGGCGGGCGCGATCGCCGCCAACCCCCGGCTGCACCACGTGGTGGTGACGGGCGCCGAGGAATCCCTGCCCTACGCCGACCTCGAAGGCCCGCTCACCGACGAGCCGGGCCCGTCCCTCATCGCGGCCCCGCGCCACCGCAGACGCCTCCTGTCGGGCAGCGCCGACCACTTCACCGGCAGCGGCGCCCGACAGGTCCTCGACGCCCATCCGGCGCGCCTGGCCGATCTCTTGATGGACCGTCAGCGCCGTCACCTGCTGCGCCCCGCGACCGCCCTGGCCAAGGCCGGCGGCCCCTCGGCCAACTCCCTCTTCGTCCCGCTCACCGTCTACCGCGCGGCCCGCCGCCTCGCCCGCACCCCGTACCGCACCGGCATCGAATCGGCCGCCGACGCCCTGCGCGAGCCCCGCTTCGACGACGCCGCGAGCCCCCTGTCGAACTCCCTGGCCGCCCTGGCGTGGACCCGGCCGGGCCCGGCGGCCCGCTGGCTCACCGGGGAGGCGCTCGCGGAAGTATCGGTTCGGCTGATGGCGTCGGCGACCCGGCCCGCCCCCACGCAACGGCCGGGCGAGGCCCGCGCGTCGGCCGCCCTCGCCCGGTACGCCTGCGACCACCGCATCCTGGAACAGGCCGCGGAGGTGCGCAGCCAGCGCCTGCACGCGCCGTTCCTCGACAACCAGGTCGTCCGCGCCTGCCGCGCCCTGCCGGAATCCCTGCGCGTCCAGCCCGGAGCCCGCGCCGACATCCTGCGTACGGTGCTCTCCGCATCCGGGGTGCGCGACCTGCCGCCCGGCTGGGGCGCCCCCTCCCACGCGCCATCGACGGCCGCCGCCCGCGCGGGCCTGCGCCAGTCGGCGGACCCGCTGGTCGCCCTCTTCGAAGCGCCGCTGCTCGCCGACGCGGGCCTGATCGAGGCCCGCACCGTCCGCAAGGCCGTCCGCGCGGCGGCGGCGGGCGAACCCCTGCCCCTGGACGGCCTCGCCGACCTCATCTCCACCGAGCTGTGGCTGCGCCGCCTGCTGGCCAGGCGCGGCACCTGCTGGACGGGGTCGGCCGCACCGAGGCAGCGGGCCGTCGCCGGCGGCGTCGCCCCGCCGAACCGTCCGACCCTGCGGTCCTGAACCCCTCCGACGCCCCGGCCCCGACGCGCGCGCCCGGCGCTGACGCGGGCCACCCCGCCATAATGAACGCGTGCGGTACCTGATCCTTGGCGCCACGGAGGCGCACGACGACACCGGCACCGCCATACCCCTGGGCGGGCCCCGAGTGCGCGCCCTGCTGACCGCGCTCGCCCTGCACCCGGGCCGCCCCGTGTCCGTGCCGGACCTCATCGACGACGTATGGGCCGACGATCCCCCGCAGGACGCGCCCGCCGCCCTCCAGGCCCTGGTCGGCCGCCTGCGCCGCGCGATCGGCCGGCAGGCCGTGGAGTCGGTCCCCGCCGGCTACCGACTGGCCGCGCAGCGGCGGGCGGTCGACCTGTACGAGTTCGACGAGCGCGCGGCCGAGGGCGCGGCCCAGCTCGCGGCGGGCGACCCCGAGGCCGCCGCCCACACCCTGCGCGCCGCCCTCGCCCTGTGGCGCGGCCCCGCCCTCGCCGACCTCCCCCAACGGCACGCCGCCGTGCGCCCCGAAGCGCAGCGCCTGACCGCGCTGCGCCACCGCATCGAGGCGGACCTGCGGCGCGGCGCCACCGACGGGCTGCTGCCCGAACTCGCGGAACTGCTCGCCGCGCACCCCTACGACGAGACCCTGCACGCCCAGTCGATCCGTACGCTGCGGGCACAGGGCCGCCGGGCCGACGCCCTCACCGCGTACGAGAAGGTCCGCCGCACCCTAGCCGACTCCCTCGGCACCGACCCCGGGCCCGAACTGACGGCACTGCACGCCGAGTTGCTGCACGACGCGCCTGCGTCCGCGGGCTCCGCCGAGGGCAACCTCCGTCCCCGCCTGACCTCGTTCGTGGGACGCGAACCCGAACTGGACGTGATCCGCGCCGACTTGGCCGCCTCGCGGCTGGTCACCCTCACCGGCCCCGGCGGCACCGGCAAGACCCGTCTGGCCGAGCGGGCCGCGTCGGCGTCCGGACTGTCCGCGTGGCTCGTGGAACTCGCCCCGCTGGACGAGCCGGGAGCCGTGCCCGGCGCCGTGGTCTCCGCGCTCGGGCTGCGCGAGACGACCCTGCTGGCGCGCGAGGGCCAGCCCGCCCACAACGACCCGACCGCCCGCCTGGTCGACGACCTCTCGCGCCGCCCGGGGACCCTGCTCGTCCTCGACAACTGCGAGCACGTCATCGACGCGGCGGCCCGCCTCGCCGAGACGCTCCTCACCCGCTGCCCGCGGCTGCGCATCCTCGCCACCAGCCGCGAACCGCTGGGTGTGCCCGGCGAGGCGGTCCGCCCCGTGGAGCCGCTGCCGCCGGCCCCGGCCCATCGCCTGTTCGCCGAACGCGCCCGCACCGCACGCCCCGACTTCGACCCCGCTTCCGACCCCGAAGCGGTCGCCGAGATCTGCCGCCGCCTCGACGGGCTGCCGCTCGCCATCGAACTGGCCGCCGCCCGGCTGCGGTTGCTCACCCCGCGCCAGATCGCCGACCGCCTCGACGACCGCTTCCGCCTCCTGACCGGCGGCGGCCGCACCGTCCTGCCGCGCCAGCAGACGCTTCGGGCCGTCGTCGACTGGTCCTGGGGCCTGCTCGACGCGTCCGAACGCGACGTCCTGCGCCGCGCCTCCGTCTTCGCCGGCGGCTGGGACCTCGCGGCCGCCCAAGAGGTGTGCGGCGCCACCGACGACCTCGCGGCCCTCGTCGAGAAGTCCCTGGTCATCGCGGTCCCCATGGACGACGGCAGCGGCATGCGCTACCGCATGCTGGAGACCATCCACGAATACGCCGCCGAGCGTGCCGCCGAAACCCCCGCCGTGCTGCGCGAGGCGGCCCTGGCCCACACCGCGCACTACGGCGCACTGGTCCGCCGGGCCGAACCCCTGGTCCGCTCGCACGAGCAGCTCCCCTGGATCGGCCGCCTGGAGACCGAGCTCGACAACATCCGTGCCGTGCTGCGCCGCACGACGACACCGCCCACCGGTGACGAGGACGCCGCCACCCGACTCGCCCTGGACATGGGCTGGTTCTGGTGGCTGCGCAACTACCGCACCGAAGGAGCCGACTGGGCGCTGGCCGCCGCACGGCTCTCACCCACACCCGCCGACGACGACCCCCGGTACTGGCCGCGCCTCCACCTCGACCTGCTCCGCTTCTTCCTGCTCTCCGACGTCGACCGCGACCAGGGCTTCGCCGACCCCGCGGTCCAGGAGCGCCTCGCCGAGATCCGCCGGGCCTTCGAGGCCGGGGGGCCGCAGGCGGCCCGCTTCCCCGGCCTGCTCTGGCCGTTCGCGACGTTCCGCACCGACCCGCCCGGCATGGTGCGCGAGTCGATCGACTCGGTCGTCGCCAACTGCCGCCGTCACGGCGACGACTGGGCGACCGGGGTGAGCCTGATGTTCCGCACCCACATGGCCATCGACACCCCGGGCGGCTTCGAGGGCGTCGACGACGACCTCGCCGAGCTGCGCGAGCTCGGGCGCACGGTGGGCGACCGCTGGATGCGCGCCCAGGTGGCCGGCGCGGCCGCCGAGGCCGCGATGACCCGCGGCCTGCCCGAGCTGGCCCGCCCCGCCTACGAGGAGGCGCTCCAGCTGTCCCGCGAGGTCGGCGCCCACCAGGAGGCCCCCTTCCTCACCGCCCGGGTCGGCGAACTCTGCTACCGCGAAGGCGACTTGGACGCGGCCGAGAAGTGCCTCCTGGAGGCCGCGGCGGAGGCCCGGCGCCATCGGGTCGTCGAGGCCCTGCCGTACGTCCACTCCCTGCTCGCCACCATCGCCCTGGACCGCGGCGACACCGCGGCCGCCGTCGCCCTGAGCGAGCAGGCCCTCGACTTCTCCGCGGCGGGACCCCAGGGCCAGCCCGCGCACTTCATCGCGCTGCTCGACGCCCTCGACGCCCGGGTCACCGCCGTCGAGTCGGGCCCGATGCCCGGTCTGGTGCGCATGACCGACGCCCTGCGCACGGCGGCCGGCGCCCAGTGCACCGAGCTCGTCGTGGCCCATCTCGCCGAGCGCTGCGCCCAGTTGCTGGTCGACCTCGGTGAACACGCCCGCGCGGTACGGATCCTCGCCGCGGCCACCGCCTGGCGCGCCGGCATCCCGCGTTCCGTGCCGGAGGCGGCGATCGAGGAGTCCATCGTGGGCCGGTCCCGCCAGGCGCTCACACCCGAGCGGTACGCGGCGGAACGCGCGGCCGGAGCGGGCCTGACCCCGCCCGAGATCCCGCTCCTGCTCGACGCGGTGACCGGCGCCGAACCGGCACCCGACAAGCTGAGCGCCGCGCCGCCACCCCGCACCTGAGCGCCGCCGGGCGGGCCGGCGCCGGGCCGTCGCCGGCCGGGCTTTCCGCCGGTCCCGCTACCGGCAGCCGATCTGCGACTGCGCCCAGTCGGCGAGCGCCGCGGATCCGAACGGGCCCTCCGGCTCGACGACGAGCCGGATCGTCGTGCGGCCCGAAAGGTCGGCGTGGACCGGCACCGCCGGGTCACCGCCGTGCAGCACGGGCGAGCGCCACAGCAGGGCCCCGTCGCCGTACACCGAGAACCGCACCACCCCGAGCCCCATCGTCAGACGGTCCACGCCCGCGTACGCGTCGTAGGTGCGGCACTGGCGGTTGAGGTCGATGGTGATCGAGGAGCGGCCGTGCACGGTCACGCCGTGCGGAAAGCGCCGGTCACCGATCCGCATGCCCGAGCGCTGCCACAGCCAGCTGGAGTCGCCGAGCCGGACCTCCGGCTTGGTGCCGTCGCCGAGGACGCCGTACTGGAGGCGGTTCACCTGGTACACGGTCGGGGCGGGCGGCGGCGGGGGAGGGGGCGTGGGCTTCGGCGGGGCGGGCTTGGGCGGCGGCGCAGGCGGAGGTGGCGTGGGCCTGGGACGGGTGGGCGGCTGGGGCGGGGGCGAGGCGGGCCTGGCCACCGGCTTCTTCGGCGCGGGCCTGGGCGGCGGCGTGGGCTTCGGCGCGGGTGGCGCGGGCGGCTCGGGCGCGGGGGGCGGCTGCTCGTGCGGCACGACGGGCGCCACCGCGGGCGGCTTCGCGTCGGGTTTCGGCGACGGCGAGTCGTTGCCGGTCAGCGCGAACACGACACCGGCCGCCACCGCCACGGCCACCGCCGCCGCGATGCCCGCCTTGGCGGGGGCGCCGAGCCCTTCCGCCGCGGCACCTCCCGCCGCGCCGCCGGACGAACCGCCGCCCGTCGCCGCGGCCGCCGCACCGGCGCCCGCCGCGCCCGCGGCGCCACCCGCGACCACTCCGGCCGCCTTGAGCGAGAACCCGGCGGCGAACCAGCCGATGACCGCGACCGGGAGCAGCGCGGGGATCCCGGCGTTGACGTCCTTGAGCTCGACGACCGCGACCCGGCACTTCGCGCACTCCTCCAAGTGCTTGCTCAGGCCCCGCTCGGCCCGCATCCGAAGCCCGCCCCGCGCGTACGCGCCGAGCCGGTCGGCATAGCGGGCACAGTCCCCGCCGGAGGTCAGCGCGGTGGAGACGTGCGCCTGGAGGTAGGCCTGCTTGAGGCCTTCCCTGGCCCGGCTCGCGAGCACCGCCGTGGCATTGGCGGTGAGCCCGAACAGCGGCGCGATCTCGCTGGGCGACTCCTCCTCGACGGTGGTGTGCCACAGCACCGCCTGCCAGCGTTCGGGCAGCGAGCGGAACGCCCGCATGGCCAGCGTCTGCTCGGCCTCGTGCATGGCCCGCACATCGGCGCCCAGATCGATGGTGTCGTCGTCGGACACGTCGGACGCCCGCGCGGACTGCTGCGCGAAGACCGCGAAGTCGTCGACGAGTTGTTCCCGCTTGGCGGTCCGCGTCCAGGACGCGGCGACCCGGCGCACGGTGGTCATCAGGTAGGCGCGCACGGCCTGTTCGGGCCCGGCGCCGCCGCGCACCGCCTGGAGCGTCCGCGCGAAGACCTCTGCCGTCAGGTCGTCGGCGGTGTGCGCGTCACGGCAGCAGCTGCGCGCGTAGCGCCGCACCGCGTCGCAGTGGCGGCGGAACAGCTCCTCGTACGCGCTGTCGTCGCCGGCCCGCATCGCGTGGATCAGGCCGGCGTCGGACTGCCCGACCTCGGCGATCTCCAGGGCCACGCCCTCGCGCAGCCCGCCCTCGCGCTGCGGCGGCACGCTCGCGCCGGGATCGCCGACACCGTCCATGGGCCCCCAGGGGCCGGGCAGTACGGTGCCGCCGAGTTCGGACAGGGACGGCTCACCCGCACTCGGACGGTCCGGACCCGGACCGCCGACGGACTGCCCCGGAAAGGACACGGGACCGCCCGGCGTGCCGGAGCCGGCGCCGCCCGGCGCGAGGTGGCCTGGGCCGCCCTGGTTGGGCACCTGCCGCGGCGGGCGCGCCCCGTCGGACCCGCCCGGTTCCGGACCGCCGCCGCCCGAGCGCGACTCGTCCCGCTCTTCAACGCCCATAGCGGAAGCTCCCGTAAGCACGCTCAGACCCGACCACCGGGCAAGCGTGCCACAGAGCACAAGCGGAGCCGAGCCTCAAGCGCGGCAACCACTCATCCGGGGAGACTTACCGCACCCGAGCACTAGCCATCACCCTTTCGGGGACGGCCCAACGGCTCGTTGACGGTGCTGACCGCCGCCACCAAACCACGCGCCGCATACGGCGGTTGACGCTCAGGACGGGCGCGAGCGGAGCCCTTCGAGCAGGATGTCGAGCAACCGCGCGGAAGCGGCGGCCTGCTGGTTGGCATCCGGCAGCGACGGCGCCGCCGTGGCTATCACCAGGAGCACATCGGCAACGGTCACGTCACCGCGCAGCGCACCCGCGGCCCGCGCCCGGTCCACCAACTGTCCGACCACGTCGAGCAGTTCGGCCGCGCCCGCGTCGCCCAGCTCCTGCTCGGGCGCCGAGCGCTGCTCGACGATCCGGCCCCAGCCGGACCCCTGCTCGGCCGCGCCGACCTGGCGCTGCTGCGGCACCCGCGCCTCGTCGAACCCCTCGCGGGCGCCCTCGGGCTGCGGCGCGTCGGCCCGTACGCCCTCGGTGTCCTCGCCGTCCGCACCCACCCGCAGCACCTGCGGCGGAAGCAGCCGCCCGGCGCCCGAGGCCACCGACGTGCGCAGGAAGCGGGAGAGCGCGGACCACGGCTCGTCCTCCTGGCCGAGCGCCGTGCGGGCCTGGTCGGTCAGGCGCGAGGTCTCCTCCTCGGCTATCCGGCGGACCAGGACGTCCTTGCTCGGGAACCGCCGGTAGACGGTGCCCACACCCACCCTGGCCCGGCGCGCAACGTCCTCCATCGGAGCCCCGTAACCGAGCTCGCCGAACACCTCGCGCGCCGCGCGCAGCACGTGCTCCAGGTTGCGCTGGGCGTCCACCCGCAGCGGCGCGGAACGCGACCCGCCGACGCCGGGACCCGCGCCGAGCCGGCCGTTTCCCTCGGATGCGGCGACGACGGCCGTCTGCCAATGAGAGTCCTGAATGTGCATGGTTCCCCCGGTAATAACGTCTCCCCCCGGAGACTCCCCGCCCTGACAGCCGGGCGGGTCTTTCACCCGAAACCCCGACGAGTTACGAACATAGTTGAGCCGGACTCAATTCAGAAGGGGTTCTTCCGCCTGGCGTGCCGCCCGATCGGACCAAGGACCTCCACCGGACCGAATCGGCCCTGTCCAGCACGTGTCACCCACCGACTGGCCTGCGCTTTCTCCGTTCCGCTGGGTGGAACGGGCGACCCGCCACAGGACTGCCTTCCAGTCACACAATTTGTCAGGCCTGTGGACAAAGCCCGGGGCCCGTTGCGTCATGGGGAGGTGACAGAACCTGTGCGCATTCTCGTGGTCGGCGGCGGATACGTCGGGATGTACACGGCGCTGCGTCTGCAACGAAGGCTCAAGACGGAGCTGAGGAGCGGGACCGCCGAGATCACCGTGGTGGCCCCCGACCCGTACATGACGTACCAGCCGTTCCTGCCCGAAGCGGCGGCGGGCAACATCTCCCCGCGCCACGTCGTGGTCCCGCTGCGCCGGGTCCTGGACAAGTGCCGGATCGTCATCGGCGAGGCCGAACGCGTCGACCACGCCCGGCGCACCGCCACCGTCACGACCCTGGCCTCGCCCGAGGACGGCACCGGCGCCGTCGAGCTGCCCTACGACGAACTCGTCATCGCGCCCGGTTCGATCTCGCGCACCCTGCCGGTCCCCGGCCTCGCCGACCACGCCATCGGCTTCAAGACCGTCGAAGAGGCCATCGGCCTGCGCAACCACGTCATCGAGCAGATGGACATCGCCTCCTCGACCCGCGACCCCGCCATCCGCGACGCCGCCCTCACCTTCGTCTTCGTCGGCGGTGGCTACGCGGGCGTCGAAGCGCTCGCCGAGCTGGAGGACATGGCCCGCTACACCGCGCGGTACTACCACAACATCAAGCCCGAGGACCTGAAGTGGATCCTCGTCGAGGCCAGCGACCGGATCCTGCCCGAGGTCGGCGCTGAAATGGGCACGTACGCGATCCGCGAGCTGCGCGCCCGCAACATCGACGTACGCCTGGAAACCCGGCTCGACAGCTGCGAGAACCGGGTCGCCGTCCTCAGCGACGGCGCCCGCTTCCCCACCCGGACCGTCGTGTGGACCGCGGGCGTCAAACCCGCCCCAATCCTCGCCGCGACCGACCTGCCGCTCACCGAGCGCGGCCGGCTGCGGTGCACCGCCGAACTGCGCGTCGAGGGCGTCCAGCACGCGTGGGCGGCCGGCGACGCGGCCGCCGTCCCCGACCTGACCGCCGAGGACAAGGGCGCCGAATGCGCGCCCAACGCGCAGCACGCCGTGCGCCAGGCCAAGGTGCTCGCCGAGAACGTCGCCGCGGCGGTGCGGGGCGGAGCCCTCACGGAGTACCGGCACAGGTACGCCGGCTCGGTCGCGTCCCTCGGCCTGCACAAGGGCGTCGCCCACGTCTACGGCCGTAAACTCAAGGGCTACCCGGCGTGGTTCATGCACCGCGCCTACCACCTGAGCCGCGTCCCCACCTTCAACCGCAAGGCCCGCGTGCTCGCCGAATGGACCCTCGCCGGGCTGTTCAAACGCGAGATCGTCTCGCTCGGCTCCCTTGAACACCCGCGCGCCGAGTTCGAGATCGCCGCGGGCGGCGGGCCGCCCGCCAAGGGCCCCGCCCCGCACGACAACTGACGGCTGTCAGTGCGGTCCGTCACACTGGGCGTGTGACCATAGGTGGGCCCACGCCTGCACAGAGTGATCCAGCGATCCACCCCCGCACCAGCACCGGCAGCACCGCACCCGCAGCAACACACGAGGCTTGGAACACCGTGAACTTCACGCGTTGGAGCGCCCGGCTCCCCGGTACGCAACGCCGCGCCGCGGCACGGACCGACCGGGGCTCCGTGCCCGCGGCCCGCGGCGCATCCGGCCCGCAGCCGGAGCCCTGGCCGGACGAGGTGACCGAGCCCCCGGACCTCGACGACCTCTCGGTGCGCGACATCCTGGGCCAGCTCCCCGCCCTCGTCGCGCTCCTGACCGGTCCCGAGCACCGCGTGGCGTACGTCAACGACGCGTACGCCGCGGCCTTCGGCACCCGGCCGCTCGGCGCACCCGCCGCCACGGCCTCGCCCGAGCTCGCCGAGCTCGGCCTGCTCCCGCTCATGGACCAGGTGCTGCGCAGCGGCAAGCCCCGCACGGTCAAGTCCCGCAGGATCCAGGGCGCCGGCTCCTACACGGTGACGTGCAGCCCGGTGGAGGTCCCCGGCCAGGAGGAAGGGGGCGTCCTGGTCTTCGCCGCCGACGTCACCGACCACGCGGAGGCCGCCGAGCGGCTGCGCGCCAGCGAGCGCCGCCACCGCGAAACGGCCGTCACCCTCCAGCGCTCCCTGCTCCCGCAGGAGCTGGAACAGCCCGACGACCTGCGCGTCGCCGCCACCTACCAGCCCGGCGGCACCGACGCCGCGGTCGGCGGCGACTGGTACGACGTGATCACCCTGGGCGCGGGCCGCACCGCGCTCGTCATCGGCGACGTGATGGGCCGGGGCGTGCGCGCCGCCGCCGTCATGGGTCAACTGCGCACCGCGGTCCGGGCGTACGCGCGCCTCGACCTGCCCCCGCACGAGGTGCTCCAGCTCCTGGACGGCCTGGCCGCCGAGATCGACGCCAGTCAGATCGCGACCTGTGTCTACGCGGTCCACGACCCCAACGAGGGCCGCCTGGTGTACGCGTCGGCGGGCCATCTGCCCATCCTCGTACGCCACGAGGACGGCACCGTCCACCAGGCGGAGGACCCCACGGGCCCGCCGCTCGGGACCGGCGGCTGGCTGCACACCTCCGGCACGATCGACCTGCCGCCCGGAGCCACCGCCGTCCTCTATACGGACGGCCTGGTGGAGCGCCGCAGGGAGGACATCGACGAGGGCGTGGCCGCCCTCGCGCGGGCGCTGTCCGGCGCGGTCGGCACCCCTCAGGTGGTGTGCGACCGGCTGCTCCGCTCGCTCGGGGTGACCGCGGAACACGACGACGACGTGGCGGTCCTGGTCTGCCAGCACCCCGCCCGCACGGGTCCGGCCGCCGAGCTCTTCCACAACGCGGCGCTCGATCTGCTCGGCGGTATCGAAGCGGCGCCGCGCGCCCGCGCGTTCGCCTCCGGTGTCCTCGCCTCCTGGCGCTTCCCCGTGGAACTGCGCGACCTCGGCGTTCTCGCGGCGAGCGAGCTGGTGGCCAACTCGCTCCAGCACGGCACCCCGCCGATGCGGCTCAGGCTCCGCCGCACCGACCGGCGCCTGATCATCGAAGTGACGGACGGCGACGACCACCTGCCGCGCCGGCGCCGCGCCGACCCCGGGGACGAAGCAGGACGAGGCATCTCGATCGTCGCCACGATCGCCTCGTCCTGGGGTTCGCGCCGCACACCGGGCGGCGGCAAAGCGGTGTGGTGCGAGTTCGCCCTGCCCGGCTAGGCAGGACAGGGCGAACGGGCCGGGTCAGGGTCAGGCGTTGGCGGGCGCCTGCTCCGGCAGGTGCACCGCGACCACGCGCGACGTCGCCGCGAGCGCCGGGTGGTCCTGCGCGGGCGTCAGCCTCTTGCCGAGCCGCAGCGCGAGGAAGGTGATCCCGAGCGAGAACAGCACGAACGTCACGATGTACGGGCCGTGCAGCGCGGCACCCATGGGCCCGCCGACGGCCGGCCCGATGGCCAGCGCGAGCTGCTTGACCAGCGCGAACGCCGAGTTGTACTGCCCGACCATCGACTCCGGCGCCAGATCGGCGACGAGCGGCGCCACGGTCGGCGACAGCATCGCCTCGCCGAGCCCGAACAACGCGTACGTGGAAACGAAGGCGGCGGTCGCCATGGCCTGGCTGCCGTGCCCGAGCCCGGCGTAACCGGCCGCGATCCACGCGACGGCCCAGATGAGGCCGACCGACGCGATGACGCGGCTGCGCCGGCGGCGCTCCACGAACTTCAGCACCAGGAACTGCGCGACCACGATGACGGCCGTGTTGGCGGCCAGCGCGACGCCCAGCGTCGAGGGCTCGATCCCGGCGGCCTCGGTGCCGTACGCGGAGAGACCCGACTCGAACTGCCCGTAGCAGGCGAAGAACAGCACGAACCCGAGCACGCACAACTGCACCATCGCCCGGTGCTTGAGGATCGCCCGGATCCCGCCGCCGGCGCCCTGCTCACCCAGGGGACGCGCGTCCGGTACGACCACCGAGCGAGGCATCTTCGCGGAACCGGCGACGGCCGCGAGCACCAGGAACATCGCCGCTTCGATGGAGAAGAGGAGGGTGAAACTGGAGGGGCGGCTCGCGTCGACGATCTGGCCGCCGATGAGCCCGCCGATGCCGAGCCCGAGGTTCTGCAGGAAGAACTGCAGGGCGAAGGCGCGGGTGCGGGTCGCAGGACCGGAACACCAGACGATCATCGTGGCGAGCGCCGGCTGCATCACGGCGGTGCCGGCGCCGAGCAGGGCGGCCGAGGCCACGGCGGCGGGCACGTTGGAGGCGAAGCCCAGGCCGAGCGCGCCGGCCGAGGCGAGCAGCGCCGCGCCGACGAGCACGGGCAGCGGCCCGCGCCGGTCGATGACGCGACCGGTGAAGGGCAGCACGGCGAGCGCGGCCATGGCGAAGACGGCGAGCACGACACCGGCCGTGGTCGCACCCAGATCCCGCACCTGGGCCACGTACACATAGAGGTACGGAACGGTGAACCCGAGTCCGAACGCGCTCAGCGCGTTGCCCGCCTGGATCCGGCGCATCGCTGCACCCATCGCCTTGGTCACACTCACCACCTTGAGTAGGGAAGCCCGAAGACCGTGAGCCGGAAGCATGAGGACGTGAGCCGGAGGGCTCGAACGTGAAGGGCTCAGATCTGAAGACTTCAACACTAAAATTAGATCCTTAACAATACACACTCAAGGACTTAGACGCCAACGAACGCCGTGCCATACTCGCGACATGGCTGAGACCACCGAGCCCGACGGGTCCGACGGCCCCCAGGAGCCGACCCTCGACGAACAGATCGCCGCGTATCAGCGCGAGTACCGCGACCTCGACCCACAGGTGGAGAAGGTCGTCTCGGCACTGGGCCGCCTGAACCGCCGCATGAACGTGGCGTACGGCCGCCAGGTCGCCGCACTCGGCATCAGCAACGCCGAGTGGGAGGTGCTCAAGACCCTGCTCCTCGCCGGTGAGCCCTACCGCCTGGGCCCCGGCGAACTGGCCAAGCGCCTCGGCCTCACGCCGGCCGCCATGACGCACCGCATCGACCGGATGGCCGGCGAGGGCCTGGTGACGCGCGACCGCGACGAGAACAACAGGGTCCGCGTCATCGTCGAGCTGACCGACGAGGGCCGTACGAAGTGGCTGGAGGCCATGCGGATGGCCAGCGACTTCGAGGAGGACCTGCTCCAGGACCTCACCTCGGAGGAGCGCGGGGTGCTCGGCGAGATGCTGATCCGCCTCCTGCGCAGGGTGGAGCACGCCCAGCCGGACGCCGGCGGCCGCCTCACGGACCTCGACTGAGCCCCGCTGAAAAAACCAGTGGACAGGAGCCGGGGCGGGGGTTGACACGCCCCGTCCCGATCCGTAAGGTTCTTCGAGTTGTCGCGGAGCCGATACGGTTCTGCAACGACCGTCCGCCGCAGACTCTGCGGCCACCCAACTCAGCACGACCTCCCGATCGGGAGTGTTTTCGGCATGCCGAATTCATTTCGATCAGGCCCGGAAGCCCCGATTACGGGTTGCCGGGAAAGTCCGCTAGGGTTCGGGAGTCGGAACGGCCCAACAGCCGGGAAGACAAGCCGACTTGGCTCCGGGAGACCGGGAATCGGGCCCGAAAGGATCTGATAGAGTCGGAGCCGCCGGAAAGGGGAACCCGAGAGGGAGAACCTGAAAGGCACCGAGGAAATCGGACACGAAAGCGTCTGGTAGAGTCGGAAACACGAAATACCGAAGGGAAGCGCCCGGAGGAAAGCCCGAGAGGGTGAGTACAAAGGAAGCGTCCGTTCCTTGAGAACTCAACAGCGTGCCAAAAGTCAACGCCAGATTGACAACCCCGTCTCCATTTCGGTGGAGCGAGGTTCCTTTGAAAAGTCCTGTCGGTCCTTGTGGCCGGCAGGCGATTACACAGCGAGGACGCTGTGGACGGGCCGCCTTATTCCGGTGGTTCCGTCCCGCTCTTACGTGATGTGTGCACCCGATTACGGGTAAACATTCATGGAGAGTTTGATCCTGGCTCAGGACGAACGCTGGCGGCGTGCTTAACACATGCAAGTCGAACGATGAAGCCCTTCGGGGTGGATTAGTGGCGAACGGGTGAGTAACACGTGGGCAATCTGCCCTTCACTCTGGGACAAGCCCTGGAAACGGGGTCTAATACCGGATAACACTCCTCAAAGCATTTTGAGGGGTTAAAAGCTCCGGCGGTGAAGGATGAGCCCGCGGCCTATCAGCTTGTTGGTGGGGTAATGGCCTACCAAGGCGACGACGGGTAGCCGGCCTGAGAGGGCGACCGGCCACACTGGGACTGAGACACGGCCCAGACTCCTACGGGAGGCAGCAGTGGGGAATATTGCACAATGGGCGAAAGCCTGATGCAGCGACGCCGCGTGAGGGATGACGGCCTTCGGGTTGTAAACCTCTTTCAGCAGGGAAGAAGCGAAAGTGACGGTACCTGCAGAAGAAGCGCCGGCTAACTACGTGCCAGCAGCCGCGGTAATACGTAGGGCGCAAGCGTTGTCCGGAATTATTGGGCGTAAAGAGCTCGTAGGCGGCTTGTCACGTCGGATGTGAAAGCCCGGGGCTTAACCCCGGGTCTGCATTCGATACGGGCTAGCTAGAGTGTGGTAGGGGAGATCGGAATTCCTGGTGTAGCGGTGAAATGCGCAGATATCAGGAGGAACACCGGTGGCGAAGGCGGATCTCTGGGCCATTACTGACGCTGAGGAGCGAAAGCGTGGGGAGCGAACAGGATTAGATACCCTGGTAGTCCACGCCGTAAACGTTGGGAACTAGGTGTTGGCGACATTCCACGTCGTCGGTGCCGCAGCTAACGCATTAAGTTCCCCGCCTGGGGAGTACGGCCGCAAGGCTAAAACTCAAAGGAATTGACGGGGGCCCGCACAAGCAGCGGAGCATGTGGCTTAATTCGACGCAACGCGAAGAACCTTACCAAGGCTTGACATATACCGGAAAGCATCAGAGATGGTGCCCCCCTTGTGGTCGGTATACAGGTGGTGCATGGCTGTCGTCAGCTCGTGTCGTGAGATGTTGGGTTAAGTCCCGCAACGAGCGCAACCCTTGTTCTGTGTTGCCAGCATGCCCTTCGGGGTGATGGGGACTCACAGGAGACTGCCGGGGTCAACTCGGAGGAAGGTGGGGACGACGTCAAGTCATCATGCCCCTTATGTCTTGGGCTGCACACGTGCTACAATGGCCGGTACAAAGAGCTGCGATGCCGCGAGGCGGAGCGAATCTCAAAAAGCCGGTCTCAGTTCGGATTGGGGTCTGCAACTCGACCCCATGAAGTCGGAGTTGCTAGTAATCGCAGATCAGCATTGCTGCGGTGAATACGTTCCCGGGCCTTGTACACACCGCCCGTCACGTCACGAAAGTCGGTAACACCCGAAGCCGGTGGCCCAACCCCTTGTGGGAGGGAGCTGTCGAAGGTGGGACTGGCGATTGGGACGAAGTCGTAACAAGGTAGCCGTACCGGAAGGTGCGGCTGGATCACCTCCTTTCTAAGGAGCACAGCACCGTCTGCAGACAAATGTTCTGCACGGTCAGCTCATGGGTGGAACGTTGACTATTCGGCACTCTTGGTCAATTCGGGCCGCTAGTACTGCTCTTCGGAGCGTGGAATGCGGGTCGGTGCGATGGAGAGGGCCGGGCACGCTGTTGGGTATCTGAAGGCACGGGCTTTGCCCGCTGGTCTTCGGTCGCCGGCCCCAGTGCACTCACCAGGTTCTGGTGGGGTGATGGGTGGTTGGTCGTTGTTTGAGAACTGCACAGTGGACGCGAGCATCTGTGGCCAAGTTTTTAAGGGCGCACGGTGGATGCCTTGGCACCAGGAACCGATGAAGGACGTGGGAGGCCACGATAGTCCCCGGGGAGCCGTCAACCAGGCTTTGATCCGGGGGTTTCCGAATGGGGAAACCCGGCAGTCGTCATGGGCTGTCACCCATACCTGAACACATAGGGTATGTGGAGGGAACGAGGGGAAGTGAAACATCTCAGTACCCTCAGGAAGAGAAAACAACCGTGATTCCGGGAGTAGTGGCGAGCGAAACCGGATGAGGCCAAACCGTATGCGTGTGATACCCGGCAGGGGTTGCGCATGCGGGGTTGTGGGATCTCTCTTTCACAGTCTGCCGGCTGTGAGGCGAGTCAGAAACCGTTGGTGTAGGCGAAGGACATGCGAAAGGTCCGGCGTAGAGGGTAAGACCCCCGTAGCTGAAACATCAACGGCTCGTTTGAGAGACACCCAAGTAGCACGGGGCCCGAGAAATCCCGTGTGAATCTGGCGGGACCACCCGCTAAGCCTAAATATTCCCTGGTGACCGATAGCGGATAGTACCGTGAGGGAATGGTGAAAAGTACCGCGGGAGCGGAGTGAAATAGTACCTGAAACCGTGTGCCTACAAGCCGTGGGAGCGTCGCGCATTGAGTTTACTCAGTGCGTCGTGACTGCGTGCCTTTTGAAGAATGAGCCTGCGAGTTAGCGGTGTGTAGCGAGGTTAACCCGTGTGGGGAAGCCGTAGCGAAAGCGAGTCCGAACAGGGCGATTGAGTTGCACGCTCTAGACCCGAAGCGGAGTGATCTAGCCATGGGCAGGTTGAAGCGGCTGTAAGAGGTCGTGGAGGACCGAACCCACCAGGGTTGAAAACCTGGGGGATGACCTGTGGTTAGGGGTGAAAGGCCAATCAAACTCCGTGATAGCTGGTTCTCCCCGAAATGCATTTAGGTGCAGCGTCGTGTGTTTCTTGCCGGAGGTAGAGCACTGGATAGGCGATGGGCCCTACCGGGTTACTGACCTTAGCCAAACTCCGAATGCCGGTAAGTGAGAGCACGGCAGTGAGACTGTGGGGGATAAGCTCCATGGTCGAGAGGGAAACAGCCCAGAGCATCGACTAAGGCCCCTAAGCGTACGCTAAGTGGGAAAGGATGTGGAGTCGCAGAGACAACCAGGAGGTTGGCTTAGAAGCAGCCACCCTTGAAAGAGTGCGTAATAGCTCACTGGTCAAGTGATTCCGCGCCGACAATGTAGCGGGGCTCAAGCGTACCGCCGAAGTCGTGTCATTCATACACATAGGGCCAACGCCTGTATGGATGGGTAGGGGAGCGTCGTGTGCCGGGTGAAGCTGCAGCGGAAGCTAGTGGTGGACGGTTCACGAGTGAGAATGCAGGCATGAGTAGCGATACACACGTGAGAAACGTGTGCGCCGATTGACTAAGGGTTCCTGGGTCAAGCTGATCTGCCCAGGGTAAGTCGGGACCTAAGGCGAGGCCGACAGGCGTAGTCGATGGACAACCGGTTGATATTCCGGTACCCGCTTTGAAACGCCCAATATCGAGCCCATTAATGCTAAGGCCGTGAAGCCGCCCTGATCTCTTCGGAGTTGAGGGGAGTGGTGGAGCCGCTGACCCAAGGTGGTAGTAGGTAAGCGATGGGGTGACGCAGGAAGGTAGTCCAACCCGGGCGGTGGTTGTCCCGGGGTAAGGGTGTAGGACGTTGTCTAGGCAAATCCGGACAACACATAGTCTGAGACCTGATGCCGAGCCGATTGTGGTGAAGTGGATGATCCTATGCTGTCGAGAAAAGCCTCTAGCGAGTTTCATGGCGGCCCGTACCCTAAACCGACTCAGGTGGTCAGGTAGAGAATACCGAGGCGTTCGGGTGAACTATGGTTAAGGAACTCGGCAAAATGCCCCCGTAACTTCGGGAGAAGGGGGGCCATCACCGGTGATGAGATTTACTCTCTGAGCTGGGGGTGGCCGCAGAGACCAGCGAGAAGCGACTGTTTACTAAAAACACAGGTCCGTGCGAAGCCGTAAGGCGATGTATACGGACTGACGCCTGCCCGGTGCTGGAACGTTAAGGGGACCGGTTAGTGACCTTTCGGGGTTGCGAAGCTGAGAACTTAAGCGCCAGTAAACGGCGGTGGTAACTATAACCATCCTAAGGTAGCGAAATTCCTTGTCGGGTAAGTTCCGACCTGCACGAATGGCGTAACGACTTCTCGACTGTCTCAACCATAGGCCCGGTGAAATTGCACTACGAGTAAAGATGCTCGTTTCGCGCAGCAGGACGGAAAGACCCCGGGACCTTTACTACAGTTTGATATTGGTGTTCGGTTCGGCTTGTGTAGGATAGGTGGGAGACTTTGAAGCGGCCACGCCAGTGGTTGTGGAGTCGTCGTTGAAATACCACTCTGGTCGTGCTGGATGTCTAACCTCGGTCCGTGATCCGGATCAGGGACAGTGTCTGATGGGTAGTTTAACTGGGGCGGTTGCCTCCTAAAGAGTAACGGAGGCGCCCAAAGGTTCCCTCAGCCTGGTTGGCAATCAGGTGTTGAGTGTAAGTGCACAAGGGAGCTTGACTGTGAGACCGACGGGTCGAGCAGGGACGAAAGTCGGGACTAGTGATCCGGCGGTGGCTTGTGGAAGCGCCGTCGCTCAACGGATAAAAGGTACCCCGGGGATAACAGGCTGATCTTCCCCAAGAGTCCATATCGACGGGATGGTTTGGCACCTCGATGTCGGCTCGTCGCATCCTGGGGCTGGAGTCGGTCCCAAGGGTTGGGCTGTTCGCCCATTAAAGCGGTACGCGAGCTGGGTTTAGAACGTCGTGAGACAGTTCGGTCCCTATCCGCTGCGCGCGCAGGAACATTGAGAAGGGCTGTCCCTAGTACGAGAGGACCGGGACGGACGAACCTCTGGTGTGCCAGTTGTCCTGCCAAGGGCATGGCTGGTTGGCTACGTTCGGAAAGGATAACCGCTGAAAGCATCTAAGCGGGAAGCCTGCTTCGAGATGAGTGTTCCCACCTCCTTGAGAGGGTAAGGCTCCCAGTAGACGACTGGGTTGATAGGCCAGATGTGGAAGCCCGGTAACGGGTGGAGCTGACTGGTACTAATAGGCCGAGGGCTTGTCCTCAGTTGCTCGCGTCCACTGTGTTTGTTCTGAAGCAATGAACTCCCGCATGCCTCTTTGGGTGTGTGCTGGTCGAGTTCAACTTCATAGTGTTTCGGTGGTCATAGCGTTAGGGAAACGCCCGGTTACATTCCGAACCCGGAAGCTAAGCCTTTCAGCGCCGATGGTACTGCAGGGGGGACCCTGTGGGAGAGTAGGACGCCGCCGAACAATTTTTAGGGGAAAGCCCCGCACCAGATCGTAGAAATACGGTCACGGTGCGGGGCTTTTTCGCGTTTTCGGGCCGGCGCCAAGTGGCCCCCGGCCGGCGGGGGAAAACACCTTGCGGGTCGTCGAAGCCCTGGTCAGCATGAGCGCATGGACTATCTGATTCGCCCCGTCCGTGCCGATGAATGGCTGCGGATGAAGGAGTTGCGCCTGGTCGCGCTGGCCGACCCGGTTGCGCCTGTCGCTTTCCTGGAGACCACGGAGCAGGCTCTGGCCCGCCCGGACTCGTTCTGGCAGGAGCGGACCGCAGGGGTCTCGCACGGCACCTCGGCCCGGCAGTTCGTTGCCGAGACGCCGGACGGCGAGCTGGTGGGCACGGTCGTCGTGCTGGTGGAAGCGGTCGGTGAGAGGGACATCTTCGGCACGGAGATCACCGCACCGCAGGCGCATCTGGTGGGTGTGTTCGTGCGCGCCGAACACCGTGGGGTCGGCCTGACCGAGCGGCTCTTCGAGGCCGCGGTGGACTGGGCCTGGACGCTGGAGGCGCCGCCCGTCGAGCGCGTCAGGCTCTACGTCCACCAGGACAACCCGCGTGCCCAGGGCTTCTACCGCAAGATCGGCTTCGTCGCGACGGGGCTTGTCGCCCCGCTCGACAACAAGGCCGGCGGCGTCGACCTGGAGATGGAGCTCGTACGGGCTGCCTGATCCTGGTGCACGCTCGCAGGTGCCGGCGTACGCGCCTCGGGCCAGGGCTGCCTGCCTCAGACCAGGGCTTCGGACCAGCGGGCCCTGGCCTGTTCGGGGGAGCGGAGCAGGACCAGGGGCGGCATGCCCTGGTCCTGGCCGTTCGACAGCAGCTCCGGGAGGCGGGGAAGCGGAGCCACGGCCGCGACGTCGTCGAGGACGAGCGTCATTGGTGGGTCGAGGCGACCGTCAGATGACCGTTCGGCCATGCGGCGGCCGCGCTCGACCACGTCTGAGGTGAGCGCCGTGAGCAGGGGCATCGCGGCGGGGTCGGACCGGGGATCCTCGATCGCTTCGCCCACCACATAGAGGGTGCCCCCCTCGTTCACAAATGATTCCAGGGCGAGCGAATCCGCTCGGTTCGGTGTGCAGGCGTCGCGGATGTGGATCGAGGAGAGACAGGAGAGGGCGCGAGCCGTCAACTCCTGTGCGATCTCACGTCGTTCGGGATGCGCGGTGAGAGCGGACTCCAGGAGCCCCGCTCCGCCGCTCTGCGCCTTGGGGTGGGTGCGCAGGATGCGTACGGCCTCGTGGGCGGCCGTTCCCTGGGCCCAGCGGTGCAACTGCTTCGTGGCCCGGCCGTCGCGGCTCTCCAGGGCGGCGGCGTGCAGCCAGGAGCGCAGGAGGGTCTCCGCGGTGTCCGCCATGGCGGCGTCCACGCGGGCCTGGGGGCGTACAGGGGCCAGCAGGGCGACCGCCCGCGCCGCCGCGGTGTCGGGATCCGCGCAGCCGGCCGTGGGTGACCAGTGCAGGCGGGCCGGGGTGTCGCAGCGGTGGGTCGGGTCGTAGACGTGCACCGGGCCGAGCTTGGCGCGGGCGTCCTTGGTTTCTGCCCACAGGACGGGGTCCGACGTGACCACGAGGACCGCGCCGTCCGCATCCTGGATCGCCTGGATCGCCCTGGGTCTTCTGCTGTCGGGAGGGCCGAAGAACAGACGCGAGGCGGAGAGCTGTTCGGCGCGGGGGACGGGGAGGTGCTCCGCCGAGCCAACCGAGCCAACCGAGCCAACCGAGCCCGCCGAGCCTGCCGTGGTCGCCGAATCCGTCGGCTCCACCGTCCCTACGGGCCACGCAGAGGGGAGGGCGGACTCCCGTGCGGTCGGCGGGAGTTGGCCCGCCTGTGCCTGCGCCTGCGCAGGCTGCGGAGCCTGGACGTGCTCCGGCTGCGGGGACCCTTGGGCGTACGGGCTCTGGGCGTACGGAGTTGGGGCGTACGGGCTCTGGGGCTGCTCGGGGGCGCCGGGCTGCGTCGCCTGTGCGGGATAGGCGTGCTGTACGGGTTGCAGAGGCTGCGCGGGATGGGCGGGCTGCGCGTACTGAACCGGCGCGGCTGGCGCTGCCTGCTGTACCGGCTGGGCGGGGTGAGGAGCCGTGAGCGGGGTTCCCGCGGCCGGCTGGGTGGTGGCGGGGCTCGTACCGGCGGGGCGGCCGGCGGCCCTCGTCCTCGCCCGTACCGCCCGCCACCGCGTGAACGTGCCGAGCGCGAAGATCGTCAGGACGATCGCGATGAGCAGTTCGCCGATGAGCAGACCCCAGAACAGTCCGTAGCCCGGGAGCGAGAGGGGCGGGGTGTCGGGCCAGGCCGCCGGGAGGTCGTGCGGGGCGGTGACCAGGGCGCGCAGGGCCATCGGGCTCTGCGTGAACGATACGCCTGGCGGCCACGCGCCATGGGTGAAGAGGCCACCCAGGCCCGTGGCCGTCCACACCAGCACGGTCAGGCCGAGCAGGAAGGCCAGCAGGCCGACCAGGAGCGAGTCCGGGATGCCGCGCTGGTTGTCTCTCGGTGCTCCGGTTCCGCTCATGTCAGGCCACCGTGGACTCGGAGGAGTCGGGGGCGGCGGACAGCTGTCGCTCCATCATGGCCGCGCGGCGTTCCGTCTCCGATTCGAGCTGGGAGTCCAGCTCCGAGGCGAGGATGCCGTCCGTGGCCGCGGACTCCGTCATGGCGCGGTCGGTGAAGACCAGCGGGCGTTCGCGTTCCGTGATCAGGTGCTTGACCACTTGGACGTTGCCGTTCACGTCCCATACGGCGATGCCGGGCGTGAGGGTCGGGATGATCTCCACCGCCCAGCGTGGCAGGCCGAGGACCCGGCCCGTCGCCCTCGCCTCGTCCGCCTTCTGCGCGTAGATCGTTCTGGTCGAGGCCATCTTCAGGATCGCGGCCGCTTCCCTGGCCGCCGCTCCGTCCACGACGTCGGAGAGGTGGTGGACGACGGCCACGAAGGACAGGCCGAGCCGGCGGCCGAACTTGAGCAGGCGCTGGAAGAGCTGGGCCACGAAGGGGCTGTTGATGATGTGCCAGGCCTCCTCGACCAGGAAGATGCGCTTCTTCCGGTCGGGGCGGATCCAGGTGTGCTCCAGCCAGACGCCCACGATCGCCATCAGGATCGGCATCGCGATCGAGTTGCGGTCGATGTGCGAGAGGTCGAAGACGATCAGGGGGGCGTCCAGGTCGATGCCGATCGTCGTCGGGCCGTCGAACATGCCGCGCAGGTCGCCGTCCACCAGGCGGTCGAGGACGAGGGCGACGTCCAGGCCCCAGGCGCGTACGTCTTCTATGTCGACGTTCATCGCCTCGGCCGACTCGGCCTCGGGGTGGCGGAGTTGCTCCACGATGTCGGTCAGGACCGGCTGGCGGTCCGTGATGGTGGCGTTGACGTAGGCGTGCGCCACCTTGAGGGCGAAGCCCGATCGTTCGTCC
Source organism: Streptomyces sp. NBC_00442 (assembly GCF_036014195.1). Classification (NCBI taxonomy): domain Bacteria; kingdom Bacillati; phylum Actinomycetota; class Actinomycetes; order Kitasatosporales; family Streptomycetaceae; genus Streptomyces; species Streptomyces sp. NBC_00442. The sequence continues at coordinate 3,410,845 of NZ_CP107918.1, read as the reverse complement.
AGGCCGTGACCCATCGCCACTTCGATGATCGTTCGAAGCAGTGCGAGCTGGCCGGTCGTGGTGATCGCCGGGTCCAGGGGGTTGAGCCGGATGCCGCCGTCCATCGCGGTCATCGGGTCGAGCCGGATGGGGGTTATCCCCAGCTCGCGCGCGATGAGGTTCCACTCGCCGACGCCGTCCTCACCCTGCGCGTCGAGCACGACGACCTGGCGGTCGCGGAACCTCAACTGCCGCAGGACGTACGTCTTCTCGAGCGCCGACTTGCCGTTGCCGGACTCGCCGAGCACCAGCCAGTGCGGGGCCGGGAGCTGCTGTCCGTACAGCTGGAAGGGGTCGTAGATGTAGCCCTTGCCGCTGTAGACCTCGCGCCCGATGATCACGCCGGAGTCGCCGAGGCCGGGGGCGGCGGTCGGCAGGTAGACGGCCTGGGCCTGGCCCGTGGAGGTGCGGACGGGCAGCCGGGTGGTCTCCACCTTGCCGAAGAGCAGGGCGGTGAAGGCGTCGGTGATGAGAGACAGCGGATCTCGCATGGCGGGTACGGCCTCTCGACTAGCGGCGGATTCCGGTCGCGAACGGCAAGGTGTTGACGAAGGCCCGGTGGTGCTCGCGGTCGCACCACTCCAGCTTCAGATAGGACTTGCCTGCGGAGGCTCTGATGGTCCGCTTGTCGCGGGCCAGTGCTTCCGGCGAGCGCGAGGAGACCGTGATGTAGCCGACCAGGTTGACGCCGGCGGCGCCGCTGGCGAGGTCCTCGCCGCGCTGGTCGAGACGGCCGTGGGCGGCGATGTCGCGGGGGTCGACGGTGCGGTTCATCTTGGCCGCGCGGGACGCCTCGGCCTCGTCGTTGGTCTTCTCCGTGAGCATGCGCTCGATGGCGACCTCGGTCGGCTCCAGGTCCATGCAGACGGCGACCGTGCGGATCACGTCCGGGGTGTGGACGAGCAACGGGGCAAGGAAGTTGACGCCGACCGGGGTCATCGGCCACTCCTTCACCCACGCCGTGGCGTGGCACCAGGGCGCCCGCGTGGAGGACTCACGGGTCTTGGCCTGGAGGAAGGTGGGCTCCATCGCGTCGAGCTCGGCCGGCCAGGCGTTGCGCTTGGTCATGGCCTGGATGTGGTCGATGGGGTGGTCGGGGTCGTACATGGAGTGCACGAGGGAGGCGAGCCGGCTCTGGCCGAGCGGCTGGCGCACCCGGATGTCGGCCTCCGCCAACCGGGCGCAGATGTCGGTGACTTCGCGCGCCATGACGACGGCGAGGCCGGCGTCGCGGTCGAGTTTGCGGCCGTGCGGGTTGGCGGCGCGGGCCATCGCGTTGGCCTCGGCGGCGAGTTCGCGGCTGTACTGCATGCAGGCGACGAGGTAGGCGCGGTGCTGCTCGCTGGAGGTGGACACCATCGACTGGAGCTGCTCGTAGGAGTCCTGGAGCCACTCGGGGGCCTTGGTGTCGCCGCGCTGGGCGACGTCCTTGGCGTGGGCGTCGGGGTCGGCGGGCAGGGTGCGGGCCAGCATCTGAAGGCGCGTCACGAAGCCGTCGCCGTTGGCGACGTGCTTGAGCAGCGTGCCGAACCGGTCGACAAGCGCCTCCTGGTCCTCGCTGTCGCGCAGGCCGACGCCGGGGCCCTCGATCTCGATCGCGGCGGTGACGGTACGCCGGTCGGCGTGCAGCAGGACGGCGATCTCATCGGGGCCGAAGGGCGCGGCGAGCCAGGTGATGTGCCCGATCCCGGGCGGCGGCCCGACCTCGATCTCGCGCCCGTCGAGCCGTACGCCGGCCTCGGGGGAACCCGAGCGGTAGGCGGTGCCGCGGCGCAGCGAGCGCTTGTAACTGCGGTTGATCTCGAACCACTTGTAGAACGTGCGGTGCTTGTACGGCAGGTAGACCGCGGCGAGCGCCAGGAACGGGAAGCCCATCAGGAGCACGATGCGCAGGGACAGGACCGGGACGAGCAGCCCGCACATCATGCCGAGGAAGGCGCCGCCGATGATCAGTGCGATCTCGCCGGTCTCCCGGTTCTTGCCGACGACGGCCGATGGCCTGGCGCGGCCGATCAGATACGTGCGGCGGGGCGCGACCGGCTGGGACTGGGTCGTCAACGCCCTCCACCTCCAGTGTTCTTGTTACCTGCGGTACCGCCGGAGTTGCGGCGGTGGGTGTGCGGCGTGCCGGACGTCGGCCCGTTGCCGCTGCGCGGCGGAGGTGCGGCGGAGGGGACAGTTCCGCCGCCGACTCCGCCGCCGGTCGCGCCGCCGGAGCCCCGGCTGCTGTGCGCGGCCATGCCACCGGACAGGGGGTTGGCGGGGCGGCCCTGGGCGGCGCCGCCTCCGCCTCCACCCTGGTTGCCCCGGCTGCTGTGGGTCTTGATGCCCTGGGAGACGAGCGCGGCGGGCGACGAGACGAGGGCTGCGGCCTGGGCGCCGTCGGTGGCCTGCTTGCGGTTGGTGCGGGCGGAGGCGATCTCGTCGCCGAAGCCGGGCACGAAGCGGTAGATCATCGCCGAGGCGAAGATCGCGAGCAGGATGATGGCGAGGCCGGAGACTACGGCCGAGAAGGAGTCGGGGCCCTTGCCTGCGGAGAGGGCGCCGGCGAGGCTGAGGACGATCACGATGATGGGTTTCACCATGATGATCGCGATCATGATCCCGGCCCAGCGGCGGACGTGGCCCCACATGTTCTTGTCCACGAGCCCCGAGTACACGACGACGCCGAGCAGCGCCCCCACGTACAGCAGGAGGGCGCGGATGTAGAGCTCCAGGAAGAGGACGCCGGCGGCGAGAATGGTGACCAGAGAGACGACGATCAGCATGATCGGGCCGCCGCCGATGTCCGTGCCCTTCTTGAGCGCGGCCGAGAACGAACCGAAGAAGACGTCGGTCTGGTCGCCGGTGCCGGCGGCGATGACATCGGTGACCGCGTCGGTGGCGTTGACGACGGTGTAGAGGATGAGCGGGGTGAACGCCGAGGCGAGCACGGTCAGCCAGAGGAAGCCGACGGCTTCGGAGATCGCGGTCGACAGAGGTACCCCGCGAATGGCGCGCTTGGCCACGGCGAGCAGCCACAGGACGAGCGTGAGGATCGTGGCGGCGGCGAAGACGATGGCGTACCGGCCGAGGAAGGCCGGGTCGGTGAAGTCCACCTTGGCGGCGGTCTTCACGAACTTGGAGAGCGTGTCGACGACCCAGACGGCGGCGTCGGCGCAGCCTTTTGCGAGGGAGGACAGGGGGTCGGAGGCACCGGCGGTGTCCGGTGTGGTGGCTTTGGACCCGCCCTTGCTGCCGCTCTCGCAGTAGTCCTTGGCGAGGCCGACGATGAGGTCGCAGGGGTTACTGCTGCCGCTGGGGCTGGGACTGGGGCTTCCACTCGGTGTAGGGGTGGGGCTGGGTGCCGCCCATGCGCCGGAGGCGAACAGCACCACCGAGGGCGGCAGTACTGCTAGCAGGGAGTACGAGAGTGGACGCCGCCTACCGGGCATAGGTGAAGCCTCCGTATCCCTGAACGGCCTTGGCGATCTCGTCGGCAGTGGAGGCACGATTGTCGCCGCTGACGGGGGTGGGGCCCTCTGTCTGAGAGGAGGACGCGATCTTCCAGCCTCCGTCGATCCACTTGAGCTTCTCGGTGATGGTGAACCAGGTCTGGGTCACCGGCTTGGTGGACCCGGCGCCTGCCAGGCCGACAAGGCCGGTGCACCAGACGTCAACCGTCGCGGAAGCGGAGTCCTGTTGAGTCGCCTTCGTACCGACCGGAACGGTGCGTGAGACGAAGGTGAGTCCTGCGGGCGCGGAGCCGTCGTCGTTCAGGCCGATGTTCTTGAGGAAACCCGGGCTGTATGCCTGGCCCAGGCTACTGAGCAGGCTCTCCACAACGGATGGATCATGGGTAGCCCGCACGATGTCGCTGCGGGTGCTGGTGCTGAACATGCCTTCCGAACCCAGCGCCACCGCGTAATTCGCCGCAGCCGACTGCGCCCCCTGCTCGCTCTGCGGGAAACCGGACGCGATCCCCGCCTGCTTGCCCGGTACCGGCTTCGTGCCCGTGGCCGCCGTCGACCCGGCTCCGCCGGGCTTCGCGGCGTTGTCCGGGGACGTGCCCGTGTCGTCGCCGCCGCGGTTCGCGAAGGCGATCGCCGCGACCAGGAGGACCACGACGCCGACCACCATCACCAGGGACCGGGAGGTCCGCGGGGGGCGGCGGGTGGCGCCGTAGGCGTCGCCGGGGGCCTCCGGGAGGCGCGTGCGGGTCTGGCGGGTGCCTCCGAGCGTGCTGAAGCGGTCGTCGGCGGCGCCCGGGTCGCCTCCGCCGTGGCCCGGCTCGTCGTCGAAACTCATGCCTGCGCCCCCTCGACCTCGACCGTGTGCGGTGCGTAGTACGACCCCGCGTAGTACGACGGTAGCCGTGCTGGTTCCCGCGCGGGCGCGGTGTGGTGACTCGACATCAGGGGGACGCAACCTCTGCCGGTGGGCACGACGGACGGATGGTGTGGGAGGTACGGGAGGGACAGTGGCTCGCCTGACGGGTGGTCAGACGGCCATTCCGTACACGATGGTGAAGAGCGTGCCGAGCGATCCGATGATGAAGACGCCGGTCAGGCCCGCCACGATCAGGCCCTTGCCCTGTTCGGCGCTGAAGGTGTCGCGCAGCGCCGTCGCTCCGATCCGCTGTTTGGCCGCACCCCATACCGCGATGCCGAGGCAGAGGAGGATGGCGACCGCCATCACCACCTCGACCATGATGCGGGCCTCGTTGCCGAGCGTCCCGAACGGCCCCCAGTTGGGGGCGATTCCGCCGATGATGGTGGTGATGTCGCCTTTTCCGGCTGCCAGGTACATGTAACTCACCGCCCCTGTCGGGTAGTTCGAAGCCCCTGCCGCACGGCATGGGTCAGGTTCTATCTTCGCTGATGAAACCGCCGGAGGAGGACGCCTTCGCGCCTCTCTTTACCCGCCCCCGCACGGCAGTACCGGTTCACCGCCCTGACCTGCGGTGAACCGGTGTATGCGGAAACGCGTATGGTCACTCTGTGTATCACGGAGGGTGACTCCGGGCAATGACTGTCGTTGTTACACCCTTGGGCCGCTTGTCGTGTCGGCGGCGGAGCGGCTGGTCAGCCGCTTCGGAAGGCGCCGGGCCGGTTCATAGAAACTTCTCAGAAAAGCTTCATGGTCGTTCTCAGCGGGGCAGGCAAGAGTCAGAGTGTCTCGCAGTCCCCGCAAGCAGGCCCGCCGACCACCAGGAGCCGCACGCATGAAGCGCACTGGCATCTCCGGGAGGAAGTTCGCGACGCGGCGCGGAAGGTTCAGCGCCCTGTCGGCGGCGGCCGTTCTCCTGGCCATACCGACGTACGGCGACCATGACGCGCCGTCGAAGGGCCAGACCACGACCGCGCCGGCCACGGCGGCCGACGCCCGGGTGGGCGCGCTGTTCAAGGGGGACCTCGACGGCGGGCACTTCTGCACCGCGTCCGTGGTGCACAGCGCGGGCCGGGACCTCATCGTGACCGCCGCGCACTGCCTGTCCACGGACGGTTCCCAGGACGGAGGGACGGTGTTCGCGCCCGCCTACCGGGACGGTTCGGCGCCGTACGGGACGTGGCCGGTGGAGTCCGTCTACGCCGCCGACGGCTGGAACGAGGACGGCGACCAGGACAGCGACGTGGCCTTCGCGGTGCTCGGGCCCGGCTCGGACGGCGGCAAGCGGGTCGAGGACGTGGTGGGCGGCGCCCCGCTGTACACGGGCCGGGCGACCGGCGGGCCGGCGACCGTGACCGGGTACCCGTCCGACACCGAGGTGCCGCAGGTCTGCACGAACACGTCGGTGGCGTACGGGGACACGCAGCAGCGCATCGACTGTCCCGCCTTCCCCGGCGGGACCAGCGGCAGCCCCTGGGTCGTGGAGGGCGGGGCGGTGGCGGGGGTGATCGGCGGGTACGAGTTCGGCGGCGACGACCCCGACGTGTCGTACAGCATCGTCTTCGGGCCGGTCACCAAGTCGCTCTACGAACTCGCGGAGGCGGCGGGCACTCCGAAGCCGGCGGCCCCTTCACCCGCGCCCTCGACCGCTCCGTCGGCAGCGCCCGCGGCCGGTGCCGCCGACGCGAGTGGCGGGGGCGACGCGAGTGGCGGGGGCGACGGGAGTGGCGGGAGTGGCGGGGACGACGCGGCCGGTGCGGCCGCCAGGATGGCGGGGGTTCAGGCACTGGTCTGTGCCTGCCTGTTGCCGTGACGGCGCGCCGGATTCATGGCTGAATGAGCGGGGGCCCGACACGAGTGCGGGCGAAGTGGCGGTGAACCGCGCCTCGATGGGGGAGGGTTGAGGGGTGCGCAGAGTCTGGATGGTCGGCGGGATCGGGTTCGGGGTGTGCCTGAGCTTCGTCGCGCTGCTCGTTGTCGGTACGTACTCGGCCGCCGCCGGGCTCGCCTCCGCCGCGGGCGGCGCGGTCGGGCTCGCCAAGGGCGCGGTGCCGGCGCTCTATCAGCCGCTCGTGCAGAAGTGGGGCACCTACTGCCCCGCGCTCAATCCCGCGATGCTCGCCGCCCAGCTCTACTCGGAGAGCGGCTGGAAGACCACCGCCGTCAGCCCGGTCAACGCGCAGGGCATCGCCCAGTTCATGCCCGCCACCTGGGCGACCCATGGCATCGACGGCAACGGCGACGGCAAGCGGGACATCTGGGATCCCGCGGATGCCATTCCGTCAGCCGCCTCCTACGACTGCGAATTGGCCAAATACGTCAAGGACGTACCCGGCGACGCGAGCGACAACATGCTGGCCTCCTACAACGCCGGCGCGTACGCCGTCATCAAGTACAACGGTGTTCCGCCGTACGCGGAGACCCAGGGGTACGTGAAGACGATCCGCTCCCTGGAGAAGAGCTTCGCCGCGCCCGTCGGCCGGGTGCAGCCCTCGCAGCAGGCGGCCGGGGCCATCTACTACGCGCAGCAGAAACTCGGCACGCCCTACCTGTGGGGTGGGGAGGGAACGGCCGAGCAGGGCGGTCGGTTCGACTGCTCCGGGTTGACGCAGGCCGCGTACCAGAGCGTCGGAATCACCTTGCCGCGTGTCGCCAACGACCAGTACAACGCGGGCCCGCACCCCGCGCGCAACGAGCTGCTCCCCGGTGACCTGGTCTTCTTCTCGACCGACCTCGGCAACTCGCGGGCCATCCACCACGTGGGGCTCTACGTGGGCGGCGGGTACATGATCAACGCTCCCTATACTGGCGCCGTCATCCGTTTCGACAAGATCGACGCACCCGACTACTTCGGTGCGACCCGGGTCACCAAGGACGGCGCGGCCGCGCTGCCGACCCTCAAGCCGGGGGCCTGAACACGCCCCTCCGGTGGCTTGAACTCTCCGTGAAGCCATGGCCCTGAGCTGGGACGATGAGTCTCTCTTCGATAACGTCGAAGTGATCATTCGGTGGAGAGTGGAACGCGGCGGCCGTGCAGGGCGTTCCCTGGACAGTGACTGATGTACGTACTGACCACGGGGGTTGGTAGCAGGACGGATCAAGGCAAGGGGCCGCAGCATGGCTGGACTCGCATTCGACGGAGCGAATCCCGATGTCGGCCTGCTCTACGACATCAACGGGCTCGCCAAGGACGCCCCGTCCTGGCTCGACCGCGTCATGGCCTTCGTCGGGGAGTACGGCATCCTGCTCGGCCTCGTGCTCGTCGTGCTGTGGTGCTGGTGGAGCGTGCGGCGCGCGGAGGACCGGCAGTCCGCGGTCACCTCCGTCGCCGGGATCGTCTGGGCCCCGCTGGCCGCCTCGATCGCCGTCCTGGTCAACATTCCGATCCGCGACTTCGTGGGACGGCCGAGGCCCTTCCTCGACCACAAGGGGCTCGACGTCCTGGTCGGCGGCAAGAACGACTTCTCGTTCGTCAGTGACCACGCCACCCTCGCCATGGCGATCGGCGCCGGACTCTTCGTCGCCAACCGCAAGTTCGGCCTGATCGCGCTCGGCCTCGCCCTGCTCGAAGGGTTCTGCCGGGTCTACATGGGCGTGCACTACCCGACCGACGTCGTGGGCGGCTTCGCGCTCGGCACCGCCGTCACGCTGCTCCTCGCCCCACTCGCCCAGCTGCTGCTCACGCCGGTGGTGGCGGCCGTGGCCCGCTCGCGACGGCTCGGCCTGCTCGTGCACTCGCGCCGGGCGCTGACGGTGGTTCCGGCCGCGGCCGGCGGCGCGGTCGAACGGCCGGGCTCCGCCGAGCGCGACCTGGCGGCGTGAACGCCGGTTCGGTGCCGGTGGGTTGGGCCGCGCGGGCGGTGCGGGTGGTGTGAGCGGTAACGGGGGTACGGGTCAGAGTGCTTGGGGGAAGTCGAAGAGCCTGCCCGGGTCGTACTGCTTCTTCAGCTGCGTCAGGCGCGGTGCGGCCGCGCCGTAGTAGGCCGTGCGCCAGTCGGTGAGTGCCGGGTCCGGATAGTTCTGGTAGGCCGCGCCCGAGACGTACGGGCGCATCGCGTCGTGCGTGCGGGTCAGCCAGGACCGCTGGGTCGCACCCGACGTGCCCGGCCGCCAGGCCGCGATGTACTGGGCGAGCACCCGCGAGGTGCGGTGGACGAAGGCGGTGGCGTCCGGGGCGACCCGGTTGATCGCGCCGCCGAGCGCGGTGAGCACGATGGTGCCGGCGCCGCCGTTGTCGGAAGCCGGGATACGGGTGAACTCCTCCGCGCGGGCGAGGAGTTGACCTATGCCGTCGGGTGGCAGCGCCTTGGTGTGGAAGTCGGACTTCGCGGCGTACGTCTCGCGCTGGAGCACCCCCTGCGGGGAGCGGCCCGGGGTCTTGCCGGGCAGGTGGCACTGGGCCTGGCTGTAGGTGGAGCAGCCTCCGTACAGCAGCATCGCGTCCTGGAAGCCGGTGCGGTGCAGGGACACCGAGGAGGCGGGGGCGCCCGCGCGGTCGGCGAGGCGGTCGAGGGCGTTCTGCAGATCGCCGTACGAACCGAGCGAGAACGCGGCGATGGTGACGGTCGGAGCGCCGCCGCCGGCCCCGGCGGCCAGATGGGCGGCGGACCAGATCTCGTCGGGCTGGTCCGGGCCCCACTCCTGCCAGGCGCCGACCACCGCCCGTGCCTGGCGCCAGGGCCAGGTCAGATAGGCCGTCACGCCCTGCGGCGCGGCGTGCGTGCGGAAGGTGAGGCCGGTGACCACGCCGAAGTTGCCGTTGCCCGCGCCGCGCAGGGCCCAGAAGAGATCCGGGTTCTGCTTCTCGCTCGCCGTCAGTTTCCGGCCATCGGCGGTGACGAGGTCGACGGCGGTCAGGCTGTCGCAGGCGAGCCCGTACGCGCGGGCCGTGACGCCGTGTCCGCCGCCCAGGGTCAGGCCCGAGACCGCGACGGTGGGGCAGGAGCCGCCGGGGATCGTACGGCCGCTCTTCGCGAGCCCGGTGTAGACGTCGAGGAGACGGGCGCCCGCGCCGATCGTGCCGTCGGAGGAGACGGAGTCGAGCCGGGACACGTCGATGACGAGGCGCCCGGTGCCCGATGACCATCCCGCGTAGTCGTGGCCGCCGCTGCGCACGGAGAGCGGGGTGTGGTGGGCGCGGGCGTACGCGAGGCACTCCTGTACGTCGCCGGCGTGGGCCACGTACGCGACGGCGTCGGGCTTCTGGTCGTCGAAGCGGGTGTTGTAGAGCTGGCGGGCGGCGGCGTAGTCGGCGTCGCCGGGGCGGACGAGCTTGCCTTCGAGGGAGTGGGCGAGGGCGTTCCAGTCGGCGGGGGCGGGGGTTGCCGAGGGGCTCGGCGACGAGGGGTGGGCCGTCGCGGGCCCGGTCGGCGCGGTACGGGTCGGCGCGGGCCCGGGGTGCGCGGTGCCGCCGCAGGCGGAGGCGGCGAGGGCGGTTGCGGCGGTGCCGGCGGTTGCGGTCAGGAGGGTGCGGCGGCGCATGGGGGCTCCCGGGGGCGGATGGGGCGCTGCGCTGCTTCTTCCCCGCGCCCCAGCCCCCCGAACCGGCCGGACGCCCTCTCCTTGAGGGCCAGGGGGGATCCCCATGACGGGCTGAGGATGCCTCTGCCGAGCCCCGTCAGGGGCGCGGGGAACTGCGCGACCAGCCACGCACGAGCGGCACTCGAAGGCTGGGCCCCTGGGGCTCCGCCCCAGACCCCGTTCGCGCCTTAAGGGCGCTCGTCCTCAATCTCCCCCAAGGCCTTGAGGGCCAGGGGGGACCCCCATGACGGGCTGAGGGTGTCCATGCGGGCCGGCATCGAGTGGTTGAGGGGCGCGGGGAACTGCGCGGGCGCCCTCTGCGGTGCGCGGCCCAGGGGTCAGTTGTGGGGGCGGGTGGGGGGTGGGTGGGGGTGCGTGGCGGTGTGGGATTCGGCGTCCGTTCGGGCCCTGTCGCGGCTGCGCCGGGCCGGGCCGAGCCAGCCGCAGCCGCAGCGGGCGATCGCGAAGCTTCCGCGTTCCGTGACGGTGGTCTGGTGGGGCACCGGACCACCGTACTGCGGGAGTGCGTGACGGCGGCCCCATTGCGGTCGTTAGGAGGGAGGGGCTAGGCCAGTGGGCGTTGGGGGTTTGGCGGCGATGGTGGTGCAGCGGAACGGAGCCCGGCGAGCGGGCGCGATGGTGGCGGCCGTGGCGGTCGGCGGCGTGCTCGCGACCGCCGCCGGATGCGGCGCGCGGAGCGCCGAGATCGCGAGCGGCGCCCCGGCCGATCCGGCGGCGACGGTACGGACGGCCGCCGGCCGGCTGGTGGCGGCGGGCACGTCGCGGGTCACGACCTCCATGGAGATGGCCACCGGGGGCACCCGCGTGACGATCCGCGGCGAGGGGACGTACGACTTCCGGCACCGGTCCGGGCAGTTGACGGTGACGCTGCCCGCGGACGCCAGGGGGGTGGACGAACGCCGGCCGATCACCGAGCTCCTCGCGCCGGGCGCGCTCTACATGAAGAACCGGGGCGCCGGGGTGCCCGCCGACAAGTGGGTGCGCCTCGACACCGCCTCGCTCGCCGACGGCAACCTGGTCACGGGCGGCGTCACCGACCCGTACACGGCCGCCGAACTCCTGCGGGACGCCCAGGGCGTGACGTACGTCGGCGAGGAGCAGCTGGCCGGGGTGAAGGTGCGCCACTACCGGGGAAGCGCCGCGCTGCCGGCGACGGTGGCGAAAGGGTTCTCCAAGGGCGCGGTGCCGTTCGACGCGTACCTCGACGAGGCGGGACGGCTGTGCAAGGTGCGCCACCGGTTCAGCTACGTCAACCGGGGCCGGCCCGTGGCGGTGGCCTCGACGACCCTGCTGTACGGGTTCGGGACGGACGCGACGGTACGGCTTCCCGCGGCGCGGGACATCTTCGACGGGAAGATCCAGCCGTAATCAGCCAGAAATGGTCCGCTCAGGTGGGGCGGTGGTGGCGGAAATGGTCCGTCCGTGCCATGCGCGGTGCGTGCCCCTCTCCCTACGCTAGGAAGCCGACGACGGCGAGCGCGCGGCCGGCAGACGATGGGAAGAGGTCGAGGAAGGGGTGATGTGCGTGGCTTTGCTTCGCGGTGTGACCGTCCAGGACCACGTGGCCCTCGTCGAGATCGAACTGTGCGGGGAATTGATGATCGCGGCGTCCGCCGCGGAGGGGGACCGGCTCAGCCCCGCCCTGATCGACGAGGTCCTGAACGTGGCCCCGCCCACCCATCCCGTCGAGGCCCCCTGGCCACCCCGGCAGCCCCGGTAGCACCCCGGGGCCGCGGACGCCGGCCGGGGCGCGGTCCGGTGGTGGGGGCGCGGTCCGGTGGTGGGGTTGGGGTCTTTGGTTGGGATCAGACCCCGCGAGCCCGGCCTGATCCAAACGAAGGACCCTAGGTGCGCATCATGCGGGCGATCGCCTTCGTCGCCTCCTCCACCTTCGCGTCGATCTCGTCGCCCCCCTTCACCGCCGCGTCGGCCACGCAGTGCCGCAGGTGCTCCTCCAGGAGCTGGAGTGCGAAGGACTGCAACGCCTTGGTCGACGCGGAGACCTGGGTGAGTATGTCGATGCAGTAGACGTCTTCGTCGACCATCCGCTGCAGGCCGCGGATCTGGCCCTCGATGCGCCGCAGCCGCTTGAGGTGTTCGTCCTTCTGCTTGTGGTAGCCGTGCACCCCGCGGTCGTGATCGGTCACCACTCGGTCCGCGGAGGCCGCGGAGGCCGCGGAGTCCACGGAGGCCGCGGAGGCCGAAGGGCCGGGGTTCGGAAGGGCTGAAGGGTCCTCGACCGGGGGGCCGGCCGCCTCGGTGGTCGTCATCGCGTCCTCCCGTTGTCTGCTGTCATCGTCTGTCTGTTGCCATGTGCAGGCCGGATGCCGACCGAGGGCCGGGTCGCCTGCCGTGCAGGACAAGGGGTTCGATACCCCTCGTGGGTATAGGGTAACGAATTTTCGAATCCCGGGCGGGGGTCCGTGCTGATCACTGTGCCTGATGGGCGACACTGAAGAACGCCGGTTAGCCGTGGCCGGATGATGCGCCTAGCATCAGCCTGACCGAATCCCAAGCACTCCGAGGACCCCACGTGCGCTTTCGTCTGACCCCCAGGGAGACGAGCTTCTACGACATGTTCTCCGCATCCGCGGACAATATCGTCACGGGCTCGAAGCTCCTCATGGAACTGCTCGGAGCGGATTCCGCGTCCCGGGCCGAGATCGCGGAGCGCATGCGGGCAGCGGAGCACGCGGGGGACGATGCCACCCACGCGATCTTCCACCAGCTGAACTCCTCCTTCATCACGCCGTTCGACCGCGAGGACATCTACAACCTCGCGTCGTGCCTCGACGACATCATGGACTTCATGGAGGAGGCCGTCGACCTGGTCGTCCTCTACAACGTGGAAGAACTGCCCAAGGGCGTCGAGCAGCAGATCGAGGTCCTCAACCGGGCGGCCGTGCTGACCGCCGAGGCCATGCCGAACCTGCGGACGATGTCCAACCTGACCGAGTACTGGATCGAGGTCAACCGTCTGGAGAACCAGGCCGACCAGATCCACCGCAAGCTGCTCGCCCACCTCTTCAACGGCAAGTACGACGCCATCGAGGTGCTCAAGCTCAAGCAGATCGTGGACGTACTCGAAGAGGCGGCGGACGCGTTCGAGCACGTGGCGAACACGGTGGAGACCATCGCCGTCAAGGAGTCCTGACCCGGTCATGGACACCTTTGCTTTGATCGTGACCATTGGCGTCGCGCTCGGATTCACGTACACGAACGGCTTCCACGACTCGGCCAACGCCATCGCGACCTCCGTGTCGACGCGGGCGCTGACCCCGCGGGCCGCGCTCGCGATGGCCGCCGTGATGAACCTCGCCGGTGCCTTCCTCGGCAGCGGCGTCGCCAAGACGGTGAGCGAGGGGCTCATCTCCACGCCCGAGGGCAACAAGGGGATGGGCATCCTGTTCGCGGCGCTGGTCGGCGCGATCATCTGGAACCTGGTCACCTGGTACTTCGGACTGCCCTCCTCGTCCTCGCACGCGCTGTTCGGCGGCATGGTGGGGGCGGCGCTCGCGGGCGGTACGACCGTGTACTGGTCCGGGGTGCTCGACAAGATCGTCATCCCGATGTTCATCTCACCGGTGATCGGTCTGGTCGTCGGCTATCTCGTGATGTGCGCGATCCTGTGGCTGTTCCGCAAGTCCAACCCGCACAAGGCCAAGCGCGGGTTCCGTATCGCGCAGACGGTCTCGGCGGCCGGCATGGCGCTCGGCCACGGCCTTCAGGACGCGCAGAAGACGATGGGCATCGTGATGATGGCGCTGGTCATCGCGGATGTGCAGGACGCCGGCGGAGAGATTCCGATCTGGGTCAAGTTCGCGTGTGCGGCGATGCTGTCGCTCGGTACGTACGCGGGTGGCTGGCGGATCATGCGGACGCTGGGGCGGAAGATCATCGAACTGGATCCGCCGCAGGGGTTCGCCGCGGAGGCGACGGGGGCGTCGATCATGTTCGGGTCGTCGTTCCTGTTCCAGGCGCCGATCTCCACCACGCATGTGATCACTTCGGCGATCATGGGTGTGGGGGCGACGAAGCGGGTCAACGCGGTGCGGTGGGGTGTTGCGAAGAACATCATCCTGGGGTGGTTCATTACGATGCCGGCGGCAGCGCTGGTCGCTGCGCTGAGCTATCTCGTGGTCCACGTCTTCTTCAGCTAGCCGCGGCTTCCGACCCCGCTTCCGGCTGCGCCGGGGGCGGGGTTTCGGGCGTTCTCGGCTGTCCGAGAGTGCACGGGTGCGGGCCCGGCGTGGGCTGGCCGCGCAGTTCCCCGCGCCCCTTAACCCCGCTTTTGAGTGCGGACCGTGCCCGCTTCTCGCGCAGTTCCCCGCGCCCCTTAACCACTCGGTGCCGGCCCGCATGGACACCCTCAGCCCGTCATGGGGGTCCCCCCTGGCCCTTGAGGCCTTGGGGGAGATTGAGGACGAGCGCCCTTTAGGCGCGAACGGGGTCTGGGGCGGAGCCCCAGGGGGACGCACCCTCAAGTTGCCGCACGGGCGGGTGGGGTGGGCGAACGCGCGAACGGGGTCTGGGGCGGAGCCCCAGGGGGTTGGGGTGGGCCCGCCCTGGGGTGGGCGGGCCCTTCGTCTTGCGGTGGCACCGCCATGCAGCACCGCAGACGGCATGAGGCTCGGGCCTATCCGAAGCGGCCCGAGATGTAGTCCTCCGTGGCCTGCACGGAGGGGTTGGAGAAGATCCGCTCGGTCTCGTCGATCTCGACCAGCTTGCCGGGCTGCCCGACCGCCGCGAGGTTGAAGAACGCCGTACGGTCCGAGACGCGGGCGGCCTGCTGCATGTTGTGCGTCACGATCACGATCGTGAAGCGCTCCTTCAGCTCCCCGATCAAATCCTCGATGGCAAGGGTGGAGATCGGGTCGAGCGCCGAGCAGGGCTCGTCCATGAGCAGGACGTCCGGTTCGACCGCGATGGCCCGCGCGATGCACAGGCGCTGCTGCTGCCCGCCGGAGAGACCCGAACCCGGCTTGTTGAGCCGGTCCTTGACCTCGTTCCAGAGGTTCGCGCCCTTGAGGGACTTCTCGACGACGTCGGCCAGCTCGCTCTTCTTGAACGTGCCGTTCAGACGCAGCCCCGCCGCCACGTTGTCGAAGATCGACATGGTGGGGAAGGGGTTGGGGCGCTGGAAGACCATGCCGACCGTGCGGCGCACCGCCACCGGGTCGACCGCGGAGCCGTACAGGTTCTCGTCGTCGAGGAGGACCTTGCCCTCGACGCGGCCGCCCGGGGTCACCTCGTGCATGCGGTTCAGGGTGCGCAGGAACGTGGACTTGCCGCAGCCGGACGGGCCGATGAAGGCGGTCACGGAGCGCGGCTCGACGGTCATCGAGATGTCGTCGATCGCCTTGTGGGCGCCGTAGTAGGCGGAGAGGCCCGATACGTCGATTCGCTTGGCCATGGGAATCACTGCTTCTTTCGAGACGTACGAGAGAGGTCGCTGATGTGGCCCCCTGCGGCGGAGCCGCACGATGTCGCCTTAGCGACCGGTCTTGGGGGCCTTCCAGCGGGCGATGCCGCGAGCCACCAGGTTGAGGATCATGACGAAGGCGATCAGGACCAGGGCGGCCGCCCACGCGCGGTCGTACGACGCGTCGCTGCCGACCCGGTACTGCTCCCAGATGTAGAAGGGGAGCGAGGACTGGGCGCCTTCGAAGGGGTTGGTGTTGATCAGCTGGCTGCCGAAGACGAGCAGCATGATCGGGGCGGTCTCGCCGGCGATGCGGGCGACCGCGAGCATGAAGCCCGTGGTGATGCCGCCGATCGCGGTGGGGATGACCACCTTCAGGATGGTGCGCCACTTCGGTACGCCGAGGGCGAGCGAGGCCTCCCGCAGCTCGTTCGGTACGAGCTTGAGCATCTCCTCGGTGGAGCGGACCACGACCGGCATCATCAGGATCGACAGGGCGAGCGCGCCCATGAAGCCCGAGGGCTGGAGGTCGAACATCAGCATCAGGGTCAGGATGAACAGGCCGGCGACGATGGACGGGATGCCCGTCATCACGTCGACGAAGAAGGTGACGGCCTTGGCGAGCACGCCCTTGCCGTACTCCACCAGGTAGACCGCGGTCAGCAGGCCGAGCGGCGCGGAGATCAGGGTGGCGATGCCGATCTGCTCCAGGGTGCCGATCAGCGCGTGGTAGATGCCGCCGCCCCGCTCGAAGGCGGGGACGCCGGCCATCGAGTGGGTCAGGAAGTATCCGTCGAGGACCTTGGTGCCGCGGCTGATCGTCGTCCACAGGAGGGAGAGGAGCGGGACCACGGCGAGGATGAAGCAGACCCAGACCAGGGAGGTCGCCACCCGGTCCTTGGCCTGCCGCTTGTTCTCCACGGTCGTGGTGACCGCGTACGAGATGAGGATGAACAGGAGGGCCGCTATCAGGCCCCACTGGACCTTGCTGTGCAGGTCGAAGGCGAGGCCGATGCCCACGGCGAGGACGATCGCGGCCGCCGCGAAGCCGGCGCCGGCGCCGCGGGGCAGGGAGCGGTGGCTGAGGCTGTCCTTGCGGGGTGCCGGGGCGGCCGGCCGGGCGTCCTGAACGGCTGCGTGGCTCATGCCGGGCTCCCTTCGGAGTCTGCGGTACGGAGGTTGCGGGGCATCGCGGGGCTCATGCGTTCGCCCCCGAGTACTCCTTGCGGCGGGCGATGATCATGCGGGCGCCGCCGTTGACCAGCAGGGTGAGGACGAACAGGACAAGCCCGGAGGCGATCAGCGCGTCGCGGCCCAGCTGGTTGGCCTCGTCGAACTTCGCGGCGATGTTCTGTGCGAAGGTCCCGCCGCCCGGGTTGAGCAGGTGCGCCGAGAGGACGTAGCTCGGGGAGAGGACCGTGGCGACGGCCATCGTCTCGCCCAGCGCGCGGCCAAGTCCCAGCATCGAGGCGGAGATCACGCCCGAGCGGCCGAAGGGCAGCACCGACAGGCGGATGACTTCCCAGCGGGTCGCGCCGAGGGCCAGGGCGGCCTCCTCGTTCATGCGCGGTACCTGGAGGAAGACCTCGCGGCTGACGCTGGTCACGATCGGCAGGATCATGATCGCGAGCAGGATGCCGACGGTGAAGATGGAGCGGGCGACGCCGACCTCGGTCTTCTCGAAGACGACGGTCCAGCCCAGGTAGGTGTCGAGCCAGTCGTTGAGGCCGCCGAGGTAGGGCACGAGGAACAGGGCGCCCCAGATGCCGTAGACGATCGACGGCACGGCGGCGAGCAGATCGACGACGTACGCGAGGGGTGCGGCCAGCTTGCGCGGCGCGTAGTGCGAGATGAACAGGGCGATGCCGACGGCGACCGGGACGGCGATGGCCATCGCGACGACCGAGCTGACGACGGTGCCGAAGAGCAGGACGGCGATGCCGAACGCCGGGGGGTCGCCGGCCGGGTTCCAGTCGAAGGTGGTCAGGAAGTTGCCCTGGTCCTTCGAGATCGCGATGCCGGCCCGGATGCTCAGGAAGATGGCGATGGCCGCCATGACGACGAGCAGGAAGATGCCCGAGCCCCGGGAGAGCCCGAGGAAGATCTTGTCGCCCGCGCGGCCGGTGGACTGCTTGCGGCGCGCTGCCGGGGCGGGAGCGGGTGGCGGAGGCGTGTCCGTTGCTATGGAAGAAGCCATGGTCTTTCCGGTCTGTGGGCGGGGACTTGACGGGTCCCCTGGCGGCGGTGCACCGGATGGTGTGCGGTGGGGGCCGGACGGGGCCCCCACCCCACGCGGCCGCCGGGTCTTCGTCCCGGCGGCTCAACTGCGGTCTTACGAAAGGGAGTTGATGGTCTCGACGACCTTGGAGTTGATCTCGGCCGGGATCGGCGCGTAGCTGGCGTCGGTGAGCAGCTTCTGCCCGTCGGCGCTCGCGGCGTAGGTGAGGAAGGACTTGACCGCGGGGAGGGTGGCGGCCTTGTTGCCCTTGTCGCAGGCGACCTCGTACGTCACGAGGACGATCGGGTAGGCGTTGTCGGCCTTGGTCGTGTAGTCCAGCTTCAGTGCGAGGTCCTTGCCGGTGCCGGCGATCTTCGCGGCGGCGATGGCCGTGGAGGCGTTCGCCGAGTTGGCCTTGACCGGGGCGGAGGCGCCGGTGTTGATGTCGACGGTCTTGATCGACTGGGAGGAGGCGTAGGAGAGCTCGAAGTAGCCGATGGCGCCGTTGGTCTGCTTGACCTGGGCGGCGACGCCGGCGGAGCCGGATGCGGCCTGGCCGCCGGGGGCGGCCCACTTCTTGGCGGGCGCGTACGTCCAGTCGGACTTGGCCGTGGCGCTCAGGTACTTGGTGAGGTTCTCGGTGGTGCCGGAGTCCTCGGAGCGGTGGAACGCCTGGATCGCGAGGTCCGGGAGCTTGGCGCCCTGGTTCAGCTTGGCGATCGCCTCGTCGTTCCACTTGGTGATCTTGCCGTTGAAGATCTTGGCGAGGGTCGGGGCGTCCAGGACGAGGCTGTCGACGCCCTCGACGTGGAAGCCGATCGCGATCGGGCCGCCGACCATCGGGAGGTTGATGCCCTGGCCGCCGCTGCAGACCTTCTTGGAGTCCGCCACCTGCTCCGGCTTGAGCGGCGAGTCGGAGCCGGCGAAGGCCACCGTGCCCTGCGTGAAGGCGACGATGCCCTCGCCGGAGGAGGAGGACTTGTAGTTGATCTGCGCGTCCTTGCAGGCCGCCATGTAGTTCTTGACCCAGAGGTCCATGGCGTTCTTCTGCGCGGAGGAGCCGGACGCCAGGACCTGGCCCTTGGCGCCGTCGCACTTCACGTTGGACGCGGCGCCGGAGGCCGTGCCGCCCGTGCCGCCCGTGCTCCCGCCACCGCTGTTGTTGTCGCTGCCGCACGCCGTGAGGGCCAGGGCGCTGGACACGGCGATGACGCCGAGGGCGGTGGCGCGGAGCCGGTTCTTGCGCTGAAGCTTCACTTTCGGGTGTTCCTTCCGGGAGCCGCCGGGTTCCGTTCGTTCTACGGCGGCGTGCGTTGGATGGGCGGTGAGGGCGGGATGCCGTGCACCGTGTAAGGCCGAAATTAGGCAGAACAGGTGAAGCCGTCGGCGGGGAAGAGTTAACGGAAGGTGAACCTCGGCGGGCAGTGCGGTGCCGACCGTTACCCGTTCGTGTTCAGGCGGCGTACAGAACCGGTTCTGCCCCCGGTACGCCAGGGGCGGGTGCGTTGTCTGAGGTCAGGCGGGGTGCGGCGCGTCGAGCAGCGCGAGCAGCAGCTGGCGGTCGCGGGGCTCGGTGAGACGGTGGTGGGCCGCCGCGGGGGTCAGCCACAGGAGCCGGTCGACCTCCGTGCTGGGTGCGAAATGCCCTTCGCCCGCCTCGGCGCCCCAGTACTCGACGCGCTTGGGGCGGCCCAGGTGGTCCGTGTAGTGGGCGGTGGGCAGCCGCACCCCGGGCACGCACGTGAACCCGGTCTCTTCGAGCACCTCGCGCAGCGCTCCGGCGAGCGGTTCCTCGCCGCGCTTCAACTTGCCCTTGGGATGCGACCAGTCGTCGTACTTCGGCCGGTGCACGAGGCAGATCTCGATGCCCCCGCCGGCGTGGTCGCGCGGGTCGTGCCGGCCGGCGCGGCGCCACAGGACGCATCCCGCGGCGAGGACGGTCGTGCCGGGTGCGGTGCTCATGACGCGGCCGTGGTCGCCGCGGGTGCTGTCGTCACCGCCACAGGCTGCCAGATCCGCTGGAAGGCGAAACGGGCCGCCTCCACCTCGTGGCGCTGATCGGCGTGCAGCACACCGAGCGCGTACGCCGTCGCCGGGGCGATGCGCGGGGTGCGGGCGGCGGCCGACGCGGCGGCCGCGGCCTCGGCGGCGTCGCGGTGGCGGTCCAGGGCCCGTCCCGCGCCCGGCAGCCGGGCGTCCCCGCCGGGCTCGTCGAGCGGGCGGCCCGCGGGCTCGGGATGCAGCACCTCTTGGGCGTACCGGTGCAGCCGGAGCAGGCGCCGCACCTGGTGCCAGGGGTGGTCCTGGCTTTCGCTCTGCTGGACCAGGGCCTCCGCGTTGTACGGCCGGGCCGCGCGGGCCAGCGGCAGCTCGGCCACCGCCCGCGCCAGCCGCTCCTCGGCGGCGAGCGCCGCCGGCGTCAGGACCTCCGCCGCCGGGGCCGCGGCGGCCACGGCGAGCGGTGCCTCGCTCGCGAGCAGCGCGACCGCGTCCGCCACGGCGTGGAACCGGGAGGAGCCGAGCGCCTGGAGGGCCGCCGAGTGGGCCCGGGTGCGCGCCGGTGTCAGCTGCCGGTCGAGCAGGGCGCCCGCGCGGGCGGCGCCCACCGCGAGGGTGCCCGTCGCCGGGGTGCCCCCCTCGGCGCGCGGTGGCGTCGGGCCACCGCCGGCGAGCCGGTGCAGGGCGTCGAGGAGGCGGGCCAGGCGGGCGGCGCAGGTGTGCTCGCCGCCCAACGTCGAGCTCAGCCAGGCGAGTTCGGTGCTCAGCCGGTCGGCCCAGGCCGCGTCGAGCAGTGGCCGGAAGGTGTGCAGGGTGGCGCCGATGCGGCGGGTGGCCGCGCACATCGCACGGGCCGCGCCCTCCGCGAGGTCGCCGTCGGGGCCCGCCTCGCGGTGCAGGCGCAGGCCGCGCAGGAACCCGCCCGCCTGCGCGTGGAGGTAGTGGGCGAGCGGCTCGCCGGCGGGACCTTGTCCCGTCACGGCTCCCGTCACTGCTCCCGTCACGGTTCCTGGCACGGTTCCCCTCACGTTCTCAGGGCGTTGCACGCCGGCGCCTCCGGGCGTCTATCAGCATCTCCTGCACGTTGCGCAGCGGCAGCCCGTCGGCGTCGGCCGCGTGCCGGGTCCAGCCTCCGTCGGCGCCCAGGTGCCAGGACGCGGTGGTCGGCGCCATGCCGGTCTCCAGGAGCCGGCCGAGGGCCGCGCGGTGGGCCGGGTCGGCGACCCGGACCAGTGCCTCGATGCGCCGGTCGAGGTTGCGGTGCATCATGTCGGCGCTGCCGATCCACACTTCGGGTTCGCCGCCGTTGCCGAAGGCGAAGACCCGGGAGTGTTCGAGGAAGCGGCCGAGGACGGAACGGACCCGGATGTTCTCCGAGAGCCCGGTCACCCCGGGGCGCAGGGCGCAGATGCCGCGGACCCAGACGTCGACGGGCACCCCGGCCTGCGAGGCCCGGTAACAGGCGTCGATGACGGCCTCGTCGACCATCGAGTTGACCTTGATGCGGACGTAGGCGGGGCGCCCGGCGTGCTGGTGGGCGGCCTCCTTGTTGATCCGCGCGATCAGGCCGTCCCGCAGGGACTTGGGGGCGACGAGCAGGCGCCGGTAGGTCTCGCGGCGGGAGTATCCCGAAAGACGGTTGAAGAGGTCGGAGAGGTCGGCGCCGACCTGCGGGTCGGCGGTCAGCAGCCCCAGGTCCTCGTACAGGCGGGCCGTCTTGGGGTGGTAGTTGCCGGTGCCGACGTGCGAGTAGCGGCGCAGGATGTCGTTCTCCTGGCGCACGACCAGGGACAGCTTGCAGTGCGTCTTGAGGCCGACGAGCCCGTACACGACGTGGCAGCCGGCCTCCTCCAGCTTGCGGGCCCATTTGATGTTGGCCTGCTCGTCGAAGCGCGCCTTGATCTCCACCAGGACCAGCACCTGCTTGCCCGATTCGGCGGCGTCTATCAGGGCGTCCACGATCGGGGAGTCGCCCGAGGTCCGGTACAGGGTCTGCTTGATGGCCAGCACGTCCGGGTCGGACGCCGCCTGTTCGAGGAAGGCCTGCACCGAGGTGGAGAAGGAGTCGTAGGGGTGGTGCAGGAGCACGTCGCGTTCGCGCAGCGCGGCGAAGATGTCGGGCGCGGACGCGGACTCGACCTCGGCGAGGTCGCGGTGGGTGCCCGCGACGAACTTGGGGAACTTCAGCTCCGGCCGGTCGAGCGCGGAGATCCCGAACAGCGCGGTCAGGTCGAGCGGCCCCGGCAGCGGGTAGACCTCGGCGTCCGAGACCTTCAACTCCCGTACGAGCAGGTCCAGTACGTACGGGTCGATGGACTCCTCGACCTCCAGACGCACCGGCGGTCCGAAGCGGCGCCGCATGAGTTCCTTCTCCAGGGCCTGGAGCAGGTTCTCCGCGTCGTCCTCCTCGACTTCGAGGTCCTCGTTGCGGGTCACCCGGAACATGTGGTGCGCGAGCACCTCCATCCCGGGGAACAGCTCCTCCAGGTGCGCGGCGATGACGTCCTCCAGCGGGACGTAGCGCTGCGGCGAGGCCTCCAGGAAGCGCGAGAGCAGCGGCGGCACCTTCACGCGGGCGAAGTGGCGGTGGCCCGAGACGGGGTTGCGCACCACCACGGCGAGGTTGAGCGACAGCCCCGAGATGTACGGGAAGGGGTGTGCGGGGTCCACCGCCAGCGGCGTGAGCACCGGGAAGATCCGCTGCCGGAACAGGGTGAAGAGGCGGGCCTGTTCCTTCTCGGTCAGCTCCGGCCAGCGGATCAGGTGGATGTTCTCGTCGGCGAGCGCCGGGGCGACGTCCTGCTGGTAGCAGGCGGCGTGGCGGGCCATGAGCTCGCGCGACCGGGTCCAGATCAGGTCGAGGACCTCGCGGGGCTGGAGGCCGGACGCGGAGCGGGTGGCGACGCCGGTGGCGATGCGGCGCTTGAGGCCCGCGACCCTGACCATGAAGAACTCGTCGAGGTTCGAGGCGAAGATCGCCAGGAAGTTCGCCCGTTCGAGGAGCGGGGTCGCCGGGTCCTCGGCGAGCTCCAGGACGCGCTCGTTGAACGCGAGCCAGCTGCGTTCGCGGTCGAGGAAGCGCCCCGAGGGCAGCTCGTCGCCCTCGCTCTCGTCCTCGTACGCGTCGAGGTCCGCGTCGATGTCCGGCTCCAGATCGGAGGCGACGGCGGCGAGCGTGTGCGGGCGGTGCGCGGCTATGGAGGCCACGGACGGCTGGGCGGTCTTGAGCGTGTCCTCGGCGCTGGGCTGCTGGCTCATGCCCCCATTGTTCCGCGCGACGGCCCCGTCCAGCGCGTCGGAGCGGGCGGGAGTGAGCGCCCGGGGGGCTCTGGGCGGGGGAACGGGTCCGTTCCGGGTGGCGGGCGCCGGCGGCTTCATTGCGTGAGCGTCGCAAGCGTGTCTGAATGGCTGGTTACGAGGACATGGCGCGCGGGAGAGCGGACCCGGGCCCCCGGGGGTCGCCGGCGCCCGGGGGGAGCCGCCCGCGGGGCCCGTGCGCGGCGGCTCAGGACTCGGCGCGGTACATCAGGTCCACCTCGTGCGTGACGAAGCCGAGGCGTTCGTAGACCGCGAGGGCCGCCGTGTTGTCGGCGTCGACGTAGAGCATCGCCGTCGGCAGGCCCTCGGCCGCGAGGTGGCGCAGGCCCGTCGCCGTGAGCGCCTTGCCGAGCCCGCCGCCCTGCGCGTCGGGCCGGATGCCCAGGACGTACACCTCACCCAGCCGCTCCTCGGCGTGCACCTTGGTCCAGTGAAAACCGACGAGCTCGCCGTCCTTCTCCGCGAGGAAGAACCCCTTGGGGTCGAACCACGGCTCGGCCTTGCGGTCGTCGAGGTCGCGCTGGGTGAGGGAGCCCTGCTCGGGATGGTGGGCGAAGGCGGCCGCGTTGACCGCGAGCCAGGCCGCGTCGTCCTCGCCCGGCGTGAACGTGCGCACGGTGACGCCCGCGGGCCAGCCGGGCTCGGCGATGTCGGCCTCGTTCAACGGGCGCCGCAGCTGGCGCAGTTCACGGAAGAGGGTCAGCCCGAGCACCTGCGCCAGATGGCGCGCGGCGGAGTGCCCGCCGTGCGCCCACACCCGCAGCCGCTTGCCGGTCGAGCCGAGCAGGGCGCTGCCCAGCGCGCGGCCGTGCCCGTGGCCGCGCTGAGCGGGGTGAACGACGAGCTCGGCGGCGGGCGCCTCGACGGGGTCGGTGTCCTCCACCTGGGCGTACCCGGTGAGCGTGCCGTCCACGGTCAGCAGAAAATGCCGCACGCCCTCGCGCCGGCCCCCGCGCAACCGCAGCCGCCCCTGCTCGGAAACGGCCTGCTGTCCGTCGGTGCGGGCGGCTTCGGCGAGGAGCTCGAGAACGGCCTGGGCCTGGGCGGGGCCGAGCTCGTCGAGCGTCTGGATGTCGCGGGTGGACGGGGTGGGGGAGGGTGCGTCTGTCATGGGTACGAGGGTACGGCGGGCCGCCCCGCGAGCCGGGTCGCGCGCGGTCGGGTGGCGTGAGCCGTACGCGGCCCACGGCAACCAGCTCGTGACCCGCGAACCCCTGTTGCGCTACGCGCGTTGACCATAGGCTGCGCCGGGACCTCACCGGACACTCACAGGGGACTCACAGACCACATGCCAGCGAAATCCCACGGGAAGCGTGCCGCCACACGAATGTGGGCGGGGGCCGCAGGACTTGCCACGGTCGGGGCGCTCGTCGCCGCGATGCCCGCCACCGCGCACGACCGCGGCCACGGACACCACCCGAAGCCGGACCGCACCGTCGATGTGCAGCTGCTCTCCTTCAACGACCTGCACGGCAACCTCGAACCCCCGGCGGGCTCGGCCGGCGCGGTGACGGAGCGCCGGCCCGACGGGACCACCGCGTCCGTGCCGGCCGGCGGCATGGAGTACCTCGCCACCTCGCTGCGCACCGCGCGCGCGGGCCATCCGTACTCGATCACCGCGGCCGGCGGCGACATGATCGGCGCGAGCCCGCTGTTGTCCGGGCTCTTCCACGACGAGCCGACCATCGAGGCGCTCAACAAGCTGAAGCTGGACGTCACGGCCGTGGGCAACCACGAGTTCGACGAGGGCGCCACCGAGCTCGCGCGCATGCAGAACGGCGGCTGCCACCCCACCGAGGGCTGCTACGAGAAGGGCAGGAAGTTCCGCGGCGCGGACTTCCCCTACCTCGCGGCCAACGTGACGAACGAGAAGACCGGCAAGCCGATCCTCAAGCCGTACACGGTGTGGAAGAAGAACGGCGTCAAGTTCGGCTTCATCGGGGTGACCCTCGAAGGGACCCCGAACGTCGTGACCGCGTCGGGCGTCAAGGGCCTCAAGTTCGCGGACGAGGTCGAGACGATCAACAAGTACGCCAAGGAACTCGACCGTCAGGGCGTCAAGTCGATCGTCGCGCTGATCCACGAGGGCGGCATGCCGTCGAGCGGCGCCTACAACGACAGCTGCGACAGCCAGGGCCCCGGCAGCGGGATCTCCGGCCCGATCGTCGACATAGCCAAGGGCATCACGCCCAAGGTGGACGCCCTGATCACCGGCCACACCCACCAGGCGTACGTCTGCACCATCCCGGACCCGGCGGGCAACCCGCGCATGGTGACCTCGGCGGCGTCGTTCGGCAAGCTGTACACGGACACGACGCTGACGTACGACCGGCGGACGAACGACATCGTGCGCACGGCGGCGAAGTCGCCGAGCTCGGGCAACCACATCGTCAGCCGTGACCAGCCCAAGGCCGCGGACATGACCCAACTCATCGCCCGATGGGGCAAGTTGGCGGCGCCGGTCGCCAACCGTCCGCAGGGCTACATCTCCGCCGACATCAACGGTCGCGGCTCGGACGCCCCCGAGAAGCCGCTCGGCGACCTGATCGCGGACGCGCAACTGGCCGGGCTCTCCGCCCCCGACAAGGGCGGCGCGCAGCTCGCCCTCATGAACCCCGGCGGCATCCGCTCCGACCTCGTGTTCAAGGCGGGCGGGAGTGAGGGGGACGGCGTCGTCACGTACGGCGAGGCGTTCACGGTGCAGCCGTTCACCAACATGATGAACGTGGTCGACCTTTCCGGGGCGCAGCTTCTTTCCGCGCTCCAGCAGCAGGTCAGCGGGGTGAACGCGGCCGACCCGAAGATCCTCCAGATCTCGAAGGGTTTGACGTACACGCTCGACCTGACGAAGACGGGGGCGGCGCGGGTCGTCGTCGACACGGTCAGGCTGAATGGGGTCGCGATCGACCCCGCGAAGACGTACCGGGTCGCGATGAACGAGTTCCTGGCGGGCGGGGGCGACGGGTTCCCGGCGCTGGTCGGCACGAACAAGGTGGTCGGGGCGTCGGACTTGGACGTCTTCGACGCCTACCTCGCGTCGAACTCGTCGGCGTCCACGCCGCTTTCGCCTCCGGCGCCGGGGCGGATCACGGTCCTGCGGTAGGCCGCGCGTGCCCCTGCGGGGCGGGCTGGGGGCGGGGAGCTTTCGCGCGGTTCGGCAGCGGGCCGCGGGTGGCTGCCCGCGCAGTTCCCCGCGCCCCTGGACTACTTGGCCGCCGGGCGGAACGGACATCCTCAGCCCGTCATGGGGGTCCCCCCTGGCCCTTGAGGCCTTGGGGGAGTTTGAGGACGAGCGCCCTTCAGGCGCGAACCGGGGTCTGGGGCGAAGCCCCAGGGCCTTCGGCTGCGGGCCGTGCCCGCTTCTCGCGCAGTTCCCCGCGCCCCTTGTGGGGCACCCGGTGCCGGGCGGTCGCGCCCGCCGGGGCGGAGCCGCGCAATGTCACAGCCCCGCGCCCCTGGGTGGGCTGCCCTGGGCAGGGTGTCCATCCTCGGCATCCTCAGCCCGTCATGGGGGTCCCCCCTGGCCCTTGAGGCCTTGGGGGAGTTTGAGGACGGGCGCCGTTCAGGCGCGAACGGGGTCTGGGGCGGAGCCCCAGGGCCTTCGGCTGCGGACCGTGCCCGCTTCTCGCGCAGTTCCCCGCGCCCCTTGTGGGGCACCCGGTGCCGGGCGGTCGCGCCCGCCGTGGCGGAGCCGCGCAATGTCACAGCCCCGCGCCCCTGGGTGGGCTGCCCTGGGCAGGGTGTCCATCCTCGGCATCCTCAGCCCGTCATGGGGGTCCCCCCTGGCCCTTGAGGCCTTGGGGGAGTTTGAGGACGAGCGCCCTTCAGGCGCGAACGGGGTCTGGGGCGGAGCCTCAGGGGGTTGTGGAGGGGGGCGGGGTTGGGGCGCCTGGGAGGGTCAGGGTGGCCAGGGTGCCGCCGCCGTCCGCCGGGGCGAGAGCCACCTCACCCCCCGCGTGCTGGATCGTGCGGGCCACGATCGAGAGGCCGAGCCCCGACCCGGGGAGCGCCCGCGCCGACGGCGAACGCCAGAAGCGTTCGAAGACGTGCGGCAGGTCCTCGGCGGGAATGCCGGGCCCCTGGTCGCGTACGGTCAGCGCCCCCCGGTCGAGGACGACCGTGATCGCCCCGTGCGGCGGGCTGAACTTCACCGCGTTGTCCAGGACGTTCACCACCGCCCGCTGAAGCGCCGCAGGCTCCGCCCGCACGTACCACGGCGCGAGTTCAGCCGTGATGGTCAGCTCGGGCCCGCGCAGCCGGGCCCGGTCGAGTGCGACCCGCGTGATGTCGTGCAGACCGACCACTTCGAGGGGCCCCTCGCGCACCGCGTCCGGCCGCGACAGCTCCTGCAAGTCCCCGATGAGGGCGGCGAGTTCGGACATCTGCGCCTTGACGGACGCCATCAGGGCCGCCCGGTCGGCGGGCGGAATGGCCCGCCCGGTCTCCTCGCTCCGGGCGAGCAGCTCGATGTTGGTGCGCAGCGAGGTGAGCGGTGTCCGCAGCTCGTGCCCGGCGTCCGCGATGAGCTGTGCCTGCCGGTCGCGGGAGGAGGCGAGCGCGGCGGTCATCGCGTTGAACGAGCGGGAGAGCCGGGCGATCTCGTCCTCGCCCTCGACGGGGATGCGCACCGTCAGGTCCTCGGTGCGGGCCACGTGCTCCACGGCCCCGGTCAGCTTGTCCACGGGCCGAAGACCGGTCCGCGCGACCCACAGTCCCGCCGCGCCGGCCGCGATGACCCCGATGCCGGCGAGACCGGTCAGGAGCAGGGCGAGCCGCTTGAGCGCGGAGTCGACCTCGGTGAGCGGGCGGGACAGCGAGACCGTCGCCCACCGCCCGGCGAACTCCTGGCGCTGGGTGTGCACCCGTACGTCCATGCCGCCGTCGGTGGTGCTGCTGTGCAGGCTCTCCGTCTTGAGGCCGCGGGCCACCGCGACGTCCTGCGGCATGACGCGTACAGGCGGCGAGTCCGGGGCCACGCAGCGGGTGCCGTCCGGCAGCACGACCTGGATGTACGCGAACGGCTTCTGCCCCGGCGGCAGGCTGCCCTGCGACATGCAGGACTGGAGCGCACCCTGCACCAGGCTGCTGGGCGCGCCGGTGTTGCGCAGTGTCGTGTCGAGTTCGGCGCCCAGCTGGGCGCGGGTCAGCAGCCAGCACGTCACCGAGACCGCCGCCACCGCCACCGCGACCGCCGTGGCGACGAGCATGGCGAGGCGGGAGCGGAGCGGCATCGCGCGGTAGCGGCGGACCAGACGGTTCACTCGGCGCCGCCCGGCCGGAGCGCGTACCCCACGCCCCGCACCGTGTGCACGAGCCGCGGTTCGCCGCCCGCTTCGGTCTTGCGGCGCAGGTACATCACGTAGACGTCGAGGGAGTTGGAGGAGGGCTCGAAGTCGAAGCCCCAGACCGCCTTGAGGATCTGCTCGCGCGTGAGCACCTGGCGGGGGTGGGTGAGGAACATTTCCAGGAGGGTGAACTCGGTGCGGGTCAGCTCGACGAGGCGGTTGCCGCGGGTGACCTCGCGGGTGGACAGGTCCATCCTGAGGTCGGCGAACGTCAGCACGTTCCCGGTGTCCTGACCGGCCGCGCCCGCGTCGGCCGCGTACGAGCTGCGGCGCAGCAACGCACGGATGCGGGCGAAGAGTTCGTCGAGTTCGAACGGCTTGACCAGGTAGTCGTCGGCGCCCGCGTCGAGCCCCGTGACCCGGTCGCCGACGGTGTCGCGCGCGGTCAGCATCAGGATGGGCGTGGTGGAGCCGCCCGCGCGCAGCCGGCGGGCCGCGGTGAGCCCGTCCATCCTCGGCATCTGGATGTCCAGGACGATCAGTTCGGGCTGGTACGCCTCCGCCCTGGTGAGGGCGTCGAGGCCGTCGACGGCGACCTCGGTGCCGTACCCCTCGAAGGCGAGACTGCGCTGCAGCGCCTCGCGGACGGCGGGTTCGTCGTCGACGATCAGGATGCGCTGCGGTTCGTCCTCGGCGGGGCTCATGAGCGGGTTCCTTCTTCTGTCTCTCTGCCGGCTCGGAACACCAGCCTCGCACGCGGACGGTGTGGCGCGGGACGGCTCGCTGCCCCGCGCCGGTGGGTGTCCGAGGTATCGGTGGTGACCGGTCGTCAGTAGCTGCCGGTCGTCAGTAGCTGCCGGCCGTCAGTAGCTGCCGCTGAAGGCGCCGCCGGAGCCGCCGCCGTCCTGGTTGCCGCTGCCGCCGGTGTCGGCGCCGCCGCTGCCGCCGCCGCGCAGGCTGGAGAGGTCGGACTTGACGGTGTTGACGGGGATGGCGAAGCCGAGCCCGACACTGCCGGCCGACGAACCGCTCGCGCTGCTCGAACTGGGCGAGTACATCGCGGAGTTGATGCCGATGATGTTGCCGTTCATGTCGATGAGCGCGCCGCCGGAGTTGCCCGGATTGAGCGAGGCGTCGGTCTGGAGCGCCTTGTACGTGGTCTTGGAGGAGCCGGTGTCGCCGTTGAACTGCTGCCCGCCGAACTCGAACGGCCAGCCGCCACCGCCACGCCCCTGGCCCTGGCCCTGCCCTTGGCCTTGCCCCTGCCCCTGTCCCTGGTCGCCCTGCTCCTTGGCGACGGTGACATCGCGGTCGAGTGCGGAGACGATGCCGCTGGTGACGGTGCCGGTGAGGCCCTCGGGGGAGCCGATGGCCACGACCTGGTCGCCGACCGCGATCTTGCTGGAGTCGCCGAGGGAGGCGGGCTTGAGGCCGCTCGCCCCGTTCAGCTTGATCAGCGCGAGGTCCTTGTCGGGGTCGGTGCCGACGACCTTCGCGGTGTAGCTCTTGCCGTTGCTGAGCTTCACCTTGACCGAGGTCGAGCCGGAGATGACGTGGTTGTTGGTGATGATCTCGCCGTCGGCGGTGACGATCACGCCGGCACCGGTCGACTCGCCCGCGTTGGACGTCGCGTTGATCTCGACGATGCTCGGCATGACGGCCTTGGCGACCCCGGAGACCGTGCCGTTGGTGCTGTTGGAGGCGTTGGTGCCGCTCACTCCGGCGCTGACCGAGGTGCCGTCGTTCTTGACGTAGTGCTCGACGAGGCTCGCGGTGCCGCCGCCTATCGCCGCCGCGATGATGGCGACGGCGGCGACGAGGCCGACCGACCGCTTGGCGCGGCGCGGCTTCGGGTCGCCCGCCTCGCCGCCGGCGAAGCGGGCGGTGCCGTCACCGCCGCCGTGGCCGCCGTCGTGGCCGCCGTCGTAGGAGTGGGCGGTGGTCGCGGGCTCGGGGTGCGCGCCGGCGCCCGGCCATCCGGTGGCGGCGGGACCGGTGTTCACCGGGGCGGGCGGGGTGGCCGGCCGGTACGGGGGAGGCGGCGGGTAGGCGGCCGCGTGGGCCTCGGCCTCTCGCCGGGCGTCGTCCTTGGCTCGCTGCCAGGACTCGTCAGAGTGGATCGGCTGCTGCTCGGGGTACTCGCCGCTGTGGCGGGGGCTCTCGGTCATGTCTATGACCTTCGCCACCGTTGATGAGAGCAGTCTGAGGACGGGGTAAGAAGCCCGGCAGAACCGCGTTTGCCCGAAATAAAGACGCCTCGCGGCGTCCGGCACAGCGGTCTTTCGGGGCCTCTCGGGGGCGGCCTCCCGGGCGGGTCAGCCGCAGCCGCAGGACCGGCGTACGACGAGCCGCGAGGGGAACTGCTTGAGACGTTCGCGGCGCGAGCCCGCGACCCGCAGCCCGTCGTCGAGGACCAGGTCCACCGCGGCCCGCGCCATCGCCGGCCGGTCGGAGGCGATCGTGGTCAGCGGCGGGTCGGTCAGGCCCGCTTCCTTGACGTCGTCGAAGCCGGCCACGGCCAGCTCGCCGGGCACGTCGATGCGCAGCTCGCGGGCGGCCCGCAGCACGCCGATCGCCTGGTCGTCCGTGGAGCAGAAGATGGCCGGGGGCCGCTGGGGCCCGGCGAGGATCTCCAGGGCCACCTTGTAGGCGTCGTACCTGTTGTACGGGGCCTGGAAGAGGCGTCCTTCGAGCGAGCGGCCGGATTCCAGCATGGCCCGGCGCCAGCCCTCGACGTGGTCGGCCACCGGGTCACCGACGGCCGGGGTGGACTCGACCCCGCCGAGGCAGGCGACGTACGCGTGGCCGTGTTCGAGCAGGTGGCGGGTGGCGAGCTGGGCGCCGCCGATGTCGTCGGTCACCACCGCCACGTCGTCGATCGCCTCGGGCCGCTCGTGCAGCAGCACCACCCGGGCGTCCCAGGCGTCGATCTCGGCGGCGGCCCGCTCGCTGGGACCCTGGCTGACCAGGATGAGCCCCGCGACCCGCATGCCGAGGAAGGCCCGCAGATAGTGGACCTCACGGTCGTCGACGTAGTCGGAGTTGCCGACCAGGACCATTTTTCCGCGCTCGGACGCGGCCTGTTCGACGGCGTGCGCCATCTCCGCGAAGAACGGCTGGCGCGCGTCCGGGACGATCATTCCTATGAGGTCGGTGCGCCGCGACGCCATGGCCTGCGCGACCCGGTCGGGCCGGTACCCCAGCTCCTTGATCGCGGCGAGGACACGCTCGCGCGTGGCCGGGGCGACCGGCCGGGGTCCGTTGTTGATGACATAGCTGACGACGGCGGTCGAAGTACCCGCAAGTCGTGCCACGTCGTCCCGCGTCACCTTGGCCACGCGCGGCAGTCTACGCGGGGTGACCCGTCTCTGGGCAGGCCGTATCGCAGGTCGTACCCCATGTGTGATCTACCCGCCCGGTCCCCGGGCCGACGGGGCGCGGGGAGCCGTGCGACGGCCCCCCGCCGGATCCCGCCGGCCCCTGTCCGGACGCCGCTGGACCCCGTCAGACCCCGCTGGACCGGCCGGTCCGGGGATCCGCTACCGCTTGGAGCGGGCCGCCGCTTGCTTCGCCTCCGCGGTGGCCGCGTCCACGACCGCCTTCGCCTTGGCGTCCTCGGAGGAACGCTCGGGCTTCTCGGGCGTCACGAAGCGGTAGCCGACGTTGCGCACGGTGCCGATCAGCGACTCGTGCTCGGGGCCGAGCTTGGCGCGCAGCCGCCGCACGTGGACGTCGACCGTGCGGGTGCCGCCGAAGTAGTCGTAGCCCCAGACCTCCTGGAGCAGCTGGGCGCGCGTGAAGACCCGGCCCGGGTGCTGGGCGAGGTACTTGAGCAGCTCGAACTCCTTGAAGGTCAGGTCCAGGACCCGGCCCTTGAGCTTCGCGCTGTACGTGGCCTCGTCGACCGAGAGGTCGCCGTTGCGGATCTCCATCGGGGAGTCGTCCGAGACGGCCTGCGCGCGGCCGGTGGCGAGCCGCAGCCGGGCCTCGACCTCGGCCGGGCCCGCGGTGTCCAGCAGCACGTCGTCGATGCCCCAGTCGGCGGTGACGGCGGCGAGGCCGCCCTCGGTCACGACCAGGATCAGCGGACAGCCGGGGCCGGTGGAGCGCAGGAGCTGGCACAGCGACCGCACGTGCGGCAGGTCGCGGCGGCCGTCGACGAGGATGACGTCGGCGCCCGGGGTGTCGACGAGGGCGGGGCCCTCGGCGGGCGCCACACGCACGCTGTGCAGGAGCAGGCCGAGGGCGGGTAGCACCTCCGTCGACGGCTGAAGGGCATTGGTCAGGAGCAGTAGGGAGCTCATCGCTCTCCTCCTACCCGAATGGTCCGCTTCGTATCGTGCACGGTTCGCTCGCCCATGACGTCTGTTCCTCCTGCTCGGTGAGAGCTCGGGGGTGGTGCGGCACTGCTTCGTACGGTCGGTCCTGCCGGGCCTGGCCCGCCGGCCCGTTTGTGAGCGTTTGTTCACCCGTCCGTAACAACGACGGGGAAACACAAAAGGACCCGGGGGCTGCGTTGCCCGGATCCTCTGCCCAGGAGAATAGCCCACATGAATGCCGGAGCAGAGGGCCGATTTCACACTTCAGCTGTTTCCTCGATCACTCCCGGCCCCCGGCGCGCCACCCTGCGTACCTCCGACGGTGTCCGGATCGAGGCGGTTTACGAGCCCTGCGCGAAGGGGCCGGGCGACACGGCGATCGTGGTCGCGCACGGCTTCACCGGAGCGGCCGGCCGGCCCGCCGTACGCAGGGCGGCGGGGGTCTTCGCCCAGTACGCGGCCGTGATCACCTTCTCCTTCCGCGGGCACGGCGGATCCGGCGGCCGCTCCACCGTCGGCGACCGCGAGGTGCTCGACCTCGCGGCGGCCGTCGAGTGGGCGAGATCACTCGGGTACGAACGAGTGGTGACCGTGGGCTTCTCGATGGGCGGGTCGGTGGTGCTGCGGCATGCCGCGACCCACCGGGGGAGCGACCGGGGGCGCACGGAAGCAGTGGCGGCGGTCAGCGCGCCCGCCCGCTGGTACTACCGGGGCACGCCCGCGATGCGCCGGGTGCACTGGCTGGTGACCCGGCGGGCCGGACGCCTCGTCGGCCGGATCGGCTTCGCCACCCGCATCCACACCGAGGACTGGGACCCGGTGCCGCTCTCGCCCGTCGAGGCCGTCCCGCTGATCGCGCCGACGCCGCTGCTCATCGTGCACGGCGACCGCGACCCGTACTTCCCCGTGGACCATCCGCGCATGCTGGCGGCGGCCGGACCTGCGCAGTTGTGGCTGGAAGAGGGCATGGGCCACGCCGAGAACGCGGCCGCCGACGAGCTCCTGCGGCGGATCGGCGACTGGCTGACCGCCGCGCGGCCCGCCGCGTGGCCCATCATGGAGGGCGACGAAAGGAGCCTCACCATGGCAGCGGGAACCATCCGCTTCTGGGCCGCGGCCAAGTCCGCCGCGGGCGTCGCCGAGGAACCGTACGCCGCCCGGACGCTGGCCGAGGCCCTCGACGCGGTGCGCGAACGGCACCCCGGAGAGCTCACGCGCGTACTCCAGCGGTGTTCCTTCCTGGTCGACGGTGACCCCGTCGGGAAGCGGAAGCATGAGACCGTACGCCTTGCCGAGGGCGGCACGGTCGAGGTGCTCCCGCCGTTCGCAGGAGGGTGACCCCCACGTCATGAGCGAGCAGTACCCGTACCACCATCAGCAGCAGCAGCCCCAGTACGACCAGTACGGGCAGCCCGTGCCGCCGCGGCCCGAGCCGCAGCCACCGTTCCCGTACGAGCCGTACCAGGACCAGCAGCAGTACACGCAGACCTGGGAGGGCCAGACCTGGGACACCCAGTACCAGCCCACCGTCCCGCCCGCCCAGCAGCCGCCGGAGCCCGCCCCCTACCGGCCGCGCCACGCGCAGCCGTGGGAGGAGAGTGCGCCGGAGACGGCGTATCCGCCGCGGCAGGCGGGCCTGGGGGCCGGTGTCGAGGAGACGGCCTACCTGCCACCGCAGGGCGGCGCGTACGCCGGGATGCCGGCAGGCGCCGTGCGGGACGGGGTGTCGCAGTACGGCGTGCCGGGCGGTGCCGCCGAGGACGGTGCGCCGGGGTACGGCGTGCGGAGCGGTCACGCTGATGACGGCGTGCCGGGGTACGGCGTGCCGGGTGGTTCCGGCCACGAGGCGCCGTCGCACGGCACGGGCACGACGTCCGTGCCGCTGCCACCCGAGGCGCCGATGGCGCCGGCGCCGGCCGCGGCTCCGTCGTACGAGCCCGCAGCGGCCCCGGCCCCGGCTTCCGGGCCGCAGGCGCAGGCTTCCGCCGGGGGCGCGGCCGCGGGCCCCGCGTACAGCCCGCCCACCACGGTCGGCAACGCGCGGATCACCGATGCCCAGCGGGCCCGCGCGGAGGGACGCTCCCCGGTCATCGCGCCCGGCATGCGGCCCGCGGCGCTGACCGCCGTCCTGGGCCTGCTCCTCGCGGTGGCGGCGCCGGTCGGGCCGTACGCCCTGGTGGTCCCCCTGATCGCGCTCCAGGCCGTGACGGCCGCGGGCTGGTTCCGGCTGAACGGCATGTGGCCGGCCCGGCAGGGCATCGCGCTCGCGTTCGCCGGCGGTCTCGTCGCCGACGTGGCGCTGCTCGCGCTCGGCCGGGAGGACGGCCCCGCCGCGATCCTCGGCACGCTCGGCGTCTGGGTGCTGCTCACCCTCGTGTTGCAGCTCCGCTCGCACGCCGACCCCGACGAGCGGATGTACGGCCTGATGGCGACCGTCGCCTCCGCGGCGCTCGCGATCCTGGCCGGCGGCGCTCTCGCGGCGCCGCCGCACGCGGTCTCGGTCGGCGCCGCGGCCGTGGCCGTCGCCGTACTGGCACGGGCCCTGCCCCTGCCGGCGCCGGCCTCCGTGGCGGTCGCGCTGCTCGCGGCGGCGGGCGCGGGCATCGCGGTCGGCGGCCTGACGGGCATCGGCGCACCCGGCGCGCTGCTCGGCCTCGCGGCCGGTGCGTGCGCGCTGATCGGGCTGCGGGTCGCCTCGTACGACTATCCGTCCCGGTTCGTGCACATGACGGCGGGTGTGGCCCTGCCGCTCACCGCGGCGGTTCCTGTGCTGTATCTCATCGGGCGCGCCGTGGCGTAGGGAACCGGAGCTAGGCTCACGTTCGTCGTTCGATGAAGATCGAAGGACCGAGTGGCGGCCGAGTGGCTGCCGAATGGCGGCCGACTGGTGGGGGACACGTAGGCAATGCGGGCACTGCGAATACTTCTGATCGTCGCGATCGTCCTCGGCGGAATTTTCGTCGCCGTGGACCGCATCGCGGTGAACATCGCCGAGTCGAAGGCGGCCGACAAGATCCAGAGCAGCCAGCGGCTCGGGTCGGCGCCGGACGTCGACATCAAGGGCTTCCCGTTCCTGACGCAGGTCCTCGCGAAGGAGCTGGACGAGGTCGACGTCTCGCTGTCCGGTGTCACCGCGACGGCGGGCGGCCACTCGGTCAACGTCACCGAGGTGACGGCCGAGCTGTACGCGGTACGGATCGACAGCAGCTTCTCGTCGGTGGTGGCGGGGCGGGCCGACGGCGCGGCGAACATCTCGTACGCGGACCTGTCGAAGGCCGCGCCGAAGGGGGCGACGGTGGGGTACGCCGGGGCCGAGCGCGCGGCGAAGGGCCAGGTCAAGGTGTCGGGCCCGCTCACCGACCTCCTGGAGGGGCAGGGCGTGACGCTGCCGGCCTCCATCAAGTCGCTGATCCAGGGGCAGAAGGTGTCGGCGTACAGCACGGTCGCGCTGAACGGGTCGGGGGCGGTGCAGCTGCGCGCGGAGTCCTTGCCGAAGCTGCCGGTGCCGGGGTTCGACCAGCGGCTCCGTAAGGCGGTCGACTACGACCTGAAGATCGAGGGGATGCCGTCGAGCATCAAGCTGGACAAGGTGACGGCGTCGGAGGCGGGGCTGCGCTTCTCGGGCAAGGGCACGGAAGTCCATCTGGCGGGCTGACCCCCACCACCCCGCTCCCCGCGACCGGCCCCGGGCTCCCCGAACCCGCTTCCACCTGCGCACTTCCCCGCGCCCCGTGGAACCCCGCCTTCGTCCGCGGGCCGGTGGACGGCTTGGCCGCGCAGTTCCCCGCGCCCCTGAACCCCGCTTTCGGGTGCGGGCCGTGCTCGCTTGCTCGCGCAGTTCCCCGCGCCCCTTGAAGGGCCGGTTTTCGGGTGCGGGCCGTGCCCGCTTCTCGCGCAGTTCCCCGCGCCCCTTAACCACTCGGTGCCGGCCCGCATGGACATCCTCAGCCCGTCCGGCGTTTGAGGACGAGCGCCCTTCAGGCGCGAACGGGGTCTGGGGCGGAGCCCCGGGGGCCGAGCCTCTCAATTCGCCGCACGGGCGGGAGGGTGGGAAAACGCGTCGGGGTCTGGGGCGGAGCCCCAGGGAGGCGCACCCTCGGGTAGCCGCACGGGCGGGTGAGGGAGGCCCCGCGTGGGCCCTTGACCGGATGGTGAGACGGTGGGGTCCGCAGGGCAGATGCGGGAGCCCCGGGGCGTGGCCCCGAGGGGACGGACCCCGGCCGGAAGGGCAGACTCGTATCAACATGTGGATGATCGAGTCTCATCATGTGACACACCGGTGACACACCCCGCACGCGTCCCTACGATCGGACGCATGAAGCGACAGGCGGACCTCACGAAGCGGCGGGCAGTAGACCTGTGCCGCGTCGCCGCCATGCTCTGTCGCCCCTTCTGAGCGGGACGCTCAACTCCCGCGTTTCCCGGGCCACTTGGCTGCCCGAAGGCCGCCCAGCCCCACCCCGTGCCGCATGCGCGAGCCGCAGCCGCGTACCCGCACACCCGCATCGCCGCCCCCGCACACTGCCCCGGAGGAGAACAACATGAGCCGCAGCGACGTCCTGGTAGACGCCGACTGGGTCGAGGCCCACATCGACGACCCGAAGGTCGCCATCGTCGAGGTCGACGAGGACACCTCGGCGTACGAGAAGAACCACATCAAGAACGCGATCAGGATCGACTGGACCAAGGACCTCCAGGACCCGGTCCGCCGCGACTTCGTCGACCAGGAGGGCTTCGAGAAGCTCCTCTCCGCCAAGGGCATCGGCAACGACACCACCGTCGTCCTGTACGGCGGCAACAACAACTGGTTCGCCTCGTACGCCTTCTGGTACTTCAAGCTCTACGGCCACCAGGACGTGAAGCTCCTCGACGGCGGCCGCAAGAAGTGGGAGCTCGACTCCCGCGACCTCGTGGACGGCGACCAGGTGCCGAGCCGCCCGGCGACCCAGTACAAGGCCAAGCCGCAGGACGCCTCGATCCGCGCCTTCCGCGACGACGTCGTGAACGCGATCGGCAACAAGAACCTCGTCGACGTGCGCTCGCCCGACGAGTTCTCCGGCAAGCTGCTCGCCCCGGCCCACCTCCCGCAGGAGCAGTCGCAGCGTCCGGGCCACGTCCCGTCCGCCCGCAACATCCCGTGGTCGAAGAACGCCAACGACGACGGCACCTTCAAGTCGGACGACGAGCTCAAGGCCCTGTACGAGGACGAGCAGGTCGACCTGGCGAAGGACACCATCGCGTACTGCCGCATCGGTGAGCGTTCGGCCCTGACCTGGTTCGTGCTGCACGAGCTGCTCGGCCAGGAGAACGTCAAGAACTACGACGGCTCGTGGACCGAGTACGGCTCGCTCGTCGGCGTGCCGATCGAGCTCGGCGCCAACAAGTAACCAGGGCTCCCAGCCCCCCCGCACAGCCCCCAGACCGTAGACCGTAAGGAAGAACCCATGTGTGGAGCGAAGGCCGGCGGCCCCGACGCCTCGACGATCAAGCCCGGTGAGACCACGATCCAGGGCCAGGTGACCCGAGACGGCGAGCCCGTCACCGGTTACGTGCGCCTGCTCGACTCGACCGGCGAGTTCACCGCCGAGGTCCCGACCTCGGCCACCGGACAGTTCCGCTTCTACGCGGCCGAGGGCACGTGGACCCTGCGCGCCCTGGTGCCGGGCGGCAGCGCGGACCGTACGGTCGTCGCCCAGACCGGCGGCCTCGCCGAGGTCGCCATCGCCGTCTGACCGACGGCACCACCCTCGCACCACCGCACCACCGCAGTACCGGCCGAAGGGCCGCACCCCGGGGTTGGACGCCTTGGAGATGGGGTGCGGCCCTTCGCGCCGTACCGGGCCCGTGTCGTACGGGCCCGGCTTCGCCGTATCGGGTCCGGCCCCGCCGTCGTACGCTGGATTCATGTTGGCCCGGCGTCGGCGCGGCTATTTCTGGATGATGGGCGGCTGCATTCTGCTCTTCGTGTCCGCCTGGGGCTTCGTGCGCCTGTGGTCGGTCCCGGCGGCGGTGGCGATGTGTGTGGTCGCCATGGTCATCCCGCCGATCGCCGCGATGGTCGCCAACCGGCGCGGCCCCGAGGACCGCTGGTGGGACGACCCGTCGGGCGACCCCAAGTCGGACGAGTGGTGGGACGAGCTGGACGGCAAGAAGCGCCGGCCGTAGTCCCCGGTCCGCAGCCCGGCTCCGTACACGCGCTCAACGCAAAGGTCTCAGTACACGAGCGCCTGTACGCCGTCCGCCATGATCTCCTGCACGAAGACCTGCGCCCCCGCGATGCGTACGCCTTCCAGGACGTCCTGCTCGGTGATGTCGCGGCGGGTCGCGCACTGCGTGCACAGGGTGATCCGTCCCCCCGCCTGAACCGACTCGATGAGATCGGGCAGCGGCGCGGCATGCGGCAGGGCGAACTCGGCGGCCCGGCCCGGCAGGGCGAACCAGGACGCCTCACCGGTCAGCCACAGCGACACCTCCACCCCGCTGGCGACGGCCACCGCCGCCACGGTGAAGGCCTGCGAGCACCGCTCCGGCGCGTCGGCCCCGGCGGTCACCTTGATCACGAGCTTCTGCTTCGGCATATGCCGAACTGTAATCCGCCGCGCCGCAACCTCCCCGCGCGGCAGTGAGTCTGCTGTGTGCCGCGCATGGCGGCGGCTGTGCCGCAAATCCGGGCAAGCCGAGTCGAACGACTCACGACGAGTCAAGTCTTGTGGGGGAGAAGTGAGTTCAACCGAAGGGCAGTCCGGCACGTCCGGGCCCGCCCTCGAAGGGCCGCCCGAGTCGGGTACGCCCGAGCATGGCCCGTCCGTGCCGGGTACGCCCGTGCCGGGGCCATCAGACCCGGCGGCAGTCGAAGGTGACGTCACCGGCCCCGCCGCCCAGGCCCCCGGGCGCCGCCCCCCGGGCCGCGTCGTCCGGCTGATCGCGGCGGCGGCCGTGCTCGGCGTGGTGGCCGGAACGGTCACCGGGTACGTCGTGCAGTACCAGCGGCAGCCCACCCCGCTGGCGCCCCTCGCGCGGCAGGATCTGGCGGAGTCGCGGACCACACCGGCGGGCAAGAACACGACGGCCCGCACCGTCTCCGCCAATCGCTGGGACGAGAAGTCGGACGGCGACCTGCGCCGCCTCCTCGTGCCGAAGCCGGACGCCGCGAAGTCCGAGGAGAAGCCCCGCTGGGAGGACCTGGTGGGTATGGCGGCCCTCTTCGAGCACCCCGATGCGGGGTTCACGGGCACCCTGCGCGACGGGTTCCGGCGCCGCGCGAGGACGTCCTGGTCCCTGGACGGCCATGCGTACGTCACCGTCGTGCTCACCCAGTTCCACGACGACGACGCAGTCCCGTCCAAGCGGTACGTCCAGGAGCAGCAGGATTACCTGCCGGACAAGAAGTACGCCGGCAATCCGGGGAAGCCGATCCCGGGCAACACCGAGGGGCGTACGTACGTATTCGACAAGCCGAACACCGAGCCCGGCTACAAGCCGATGTACGAGGGCGTGGCCTACGCCTGGCGCGACGGGATCGTCATGGAGATCGAGTACGACGACTTCTCCGGAGCCGTCCCGGAGTCCGCCCTGCAGGCCCTGGCCAAGCAGCAGTTGGAGCGCCTGTGAAGAACGAAGAAGACGCCCGGACCGCCGAGGTCCGGGCCCCGTCCCCCGAGGCTCCGGTCGCCGGCACCCCCGGCACCCCCGACACCCCCGGCACCCCCGGCACCCCCGGCACCCCCGGCACCCCCGGCACCGCGGACCCGGCGGCTTCCCCTCGTCGCGGGCACCGGCTCGTTCCGCTGGTCTCGGGGGCCGTCGCGCTCCTGCTCGTGGCCGGTGGTGCCGTCTGGGCGCTGGACGAGCTGGGCGACGCGGACCGTACTGCTCCGACGGTCATCCTGGCGAAGCCCACCACGCCGACGAAGGCGCCGGAGCCCAGGCCCGGCGACACCCCCCTGCCGGGGCTCGGCGGCAAGCAGCTGCCGGTGCCGTTGAAGTACGTACCCGGCCCGGACATCGAGGAGTTCGGCAATGACGCGGTCCTCGGCGCCCAGCAGGCCGTCGCGCTCATGAAGCAGGGCGGCCGCGGGCTGTCGGCCGACGAGCGGAAGGAAAGCGACAAAGCCGTCGACCGGCTGAAGGTCAAGGGCATCGCCCTGCGCAGCTACAGCGACGGCAAGGCCGTCACCGAGATGCGGCTCTCCCAGATGGAGAACACGCAGGCGATCAAGAGCCTGCATGACGTCCAGGGCCAGCTCGCGCACGCCCTCAAGGAACTCCGCGCGGGACCGAAGATCGACGGGCATCCCAATGCCGCGTGCTATCTGCTGCCCAAGCGCGACAAGGTGCCGCTCGACGCGATGGTCTGCACCGCCTACGAGGGGGACATCATGGTCAGCGCGTACACCTACGGGGCCGCCCCGCTGGACACCGGCGCGGCCGCCGGGCTGCTGCGCGAGCAGCTCGATTACGTCAAGTCCCCCGGGGAGTCCGTGTGAGTGACCTGACCGAGCGGAGCGAGACCACGGCCCCGCCGAGCCCCGCCGAGCCGAGCGCCACCGAGCCGAGCGCCACCGAGCCGAGCCCCACCGAGCCGAGCCCCGCCGAGCGGCCTTCCGTCGAGCTGCCCGCCGAGCCCCCGTCCGCCGAGCCGAGCCCCGCCGAGCCGAGCCCCGCCGGCCCCCCGCCCAAGGACCGCCGCGTGCTGCGGGCCGTCCTGCGCTGGACCGCCGCCGTCGTCGTGTTCGGGGTGCTGGGGAGCGGCGTCGCGTACGGCATCACGACGCGCGAGCGCACCGACGTGCCCGGTCTCGCGACCAAGGACGACGGCCGCTGGGACTATCCGACGCTGACCAGGCCCGCGCTGCCCGCCGGGGCGCCGCTGCCGTTCGCCTCCGACAACCACGGCGAGATTCACTACGCCGACCTGGAGCAGCTCCTCCTGCCCGCGCCGGCCGGCAGTACGCCCGATCCGACGCTCAAGGGGGACAAGAGCCGGATCTCCGTCGACCGGTTCCTCCAGGAGTTCGCCGGCGACAGCAGCCTGTCCACCGTGCGCCAGGACCTTGCCGAGGGCGGCCTCCGACAGATCGCCGCCCGCGGCTGGACCATGCCGGACGGCACCGCCACCCGTATCTACCTGGTGCGCTTCCACACCGCCGCCTACCGGGACGCCTTCACCAACGCGGACTTCGCCAACGCAGGCGTCGCGCCGCGGCTGCTGAAGGACGTCGAGGGAGAGTCCTCGATCGACGACGGCTACCTGTCCGACGAGGACATCCCGGACGTGCGCCACGACGTGTACGTGGAGGCGGCACCGTCCGGCCCCGTCCAGGTCCGTCACGCCTACCTGGAGGCGGGCGACATCGTCGCGCTGGTCGTCCAGTCGAGGAAGGGCTCCGCCGCCGCGGTCCCGTTCCACCAGACCACGGTCCTCCAGGAGCAGCTCCTGGACTGATCCGCCCCGGCACCCGGCCGTGCCACCGGCGGCGTACCTCACAGAGAGGGCCCGGCCCCCACCCATTAGGCTGGGGGCCGGCCCTGACCGCCCCTACACCCGCTCATGCGAGGAGCCCCCCGTGCTTGAGGCTGTTTTCTCCACCCTCCTTGTCCTGGTCTGCGTCGGCGTCCTCGCCTTCGCCGGGCTGACCGTGAAGAAGCTGTACCAGGGCCAGCGCTAAGCCCCGACGCTCACCTCGACCGCAACGAAGAGATCGCAGCCCTCATGATCGAGATTCCGTCCGACCTCCACCCCGACCTGGTTCCCCTGGTCTTCCTCCTCGGTACGTGGGAAGGCGCGGGCGTCACCGATTTCCCGGGCGCCGAGAAGGCGAACTTCGGGCAGTCCGTGACCTTCTCCCACGACGGCCGTGACTTCCTGGAGTACGTCTCGCACTCCTGGATCCTGGACGCCGAGGGCAACAAGGTGAAGCCGCTGGAGTCCGAGTCGGGCTACTGGCGCATCGACAAGGACCGCAAGGTCGAGGTCGTCATGGTCCGCGACCAGGGCATCGTCGAGATCTGGTACGGCGAGCTCGCCCACCAGAAGCCGCAGATCGACCTCGTGACGGACGCCGTGGCGCGCACCGCCGCCTCCGGCCCGTACACCGGTGGCAAGCGGCTCTACGGCTACGTCAAGAGCGACCTGATGTGGG
The DNA here is from genome assembly GCF_036014195.1 of Streptomyces sp. NBC_00442. Classification (NCBI taxonomy): domain Bacteria; kingdom Bacillati; phylum Actinomycetota; class Actinomycetes; order Kitasatosporales; family Streptomycetaceae; genus Streptomyces; species Streptomyces sp. NBC_00442. The sequence goes on along the minus strand of NZ_CP107918.1, from coordinate 3,368,195 downwards.
TCGGCGAGAAGGCGACCCCCGAGGTCGAGCTCCGTCCCTACATGTCGGCGCACCTCAAGAAGGTCGTCACGCCGGAAGAGGTCGCGGACATGGCCCGCGGACTCGGTGATCTTCCGGACGACGGGATCGCCTTCTTCAAGTAGGTCTTACGCTGGGAGCGTGGTGACCACCGACTGGCAGAGCGACCTCCGCAGGCGCGGCTACCGCCTGACGCCCCAGCGACAGCTCGTCCTGGAGGCCGTGGACGCACTGGAACACGCGACGCCCGACGACATCCTCACCCAGGTGCGGAAGACGGCGGGCGGCGTGAACATCTCCACCGTGTACCGGACCCTGGAGCTCCTGGAGGAGCTGGGTCTGGTCTCGCACGCCCATCTGGGCCACGGCGCCCCCACCTACCACCTGGCCGACCGGTACCACCACATCCACCTGGTGTGCCGGGACTGCACCGAGGTGATCGAGGCCGACGTGTCCGCGGCCGCCGACTTCACCGCGAAGCTCAGGGACACCTTCGGCTTCGAGACGGACATGAAGCACTTCGCGATCTTCGGACGCTGTGCGCAGTGCGCGAAGAAGGCTTCGGACGCCGAGTCGTAGGCTTGCCTGCATGAAGAGCCCTCTGCTGTCCCAGGCCGGCGCCGTTCCCGCCGAAGGGCGCGACGAAGGTGTCGCGGCGCACTACGGCGACCTGTTCCGTGAGCAGCGCGCCCTCGCCGGCGGCACCGGTCTCGTCGACCTCTCGCACCGCGGGGTCCTCACCGTCACCGGCGACGACCGGCTGAGCTGGCTGCACCTGCTCCTCACCCAGCACGTGAGCGACCTGCCCGCGGGGCAGGCCACCGAGGCGCTGGTCCTGTCCGCGAACGGACACGTCGAGCACGCCCTGTATCTGGTGGACGACGGCGCCACGGTGTGGATCCACGTCGAGCCCGACACCCAGGGTGAGCTGATCGCGTACCTGGAGTCCATGAAGTTCTTCTACCGGGTCGAAGTGGCCGACCGCACCGAGGAGTTCGCGGTCGTGCACCTGCCGGCCGGCTCCATCGCCGAGGTGCCGGACGGGGTGGCCGTGCGCGAGACGGCGTACGGCCGCGATCTGTTCCTGCCGCGCGCCGACCTGGAGAAGTACGCGGCGCAGGCAGGCCCGCTCGTCGGGATCCTGGCGTACGAGGCGCTGCGGGTCGAGGCGCACCGGCCGCGGCTCGGCTTCGAGACCGACCACCGCACGATTCCGCACGAGGTGGGCTGGATCGGCTCGGCCGTCCACCTCCAGAAGGGCTGCTACCGGGGTCAGGAGACGGTCGCGCGCGTCCACAACCTGGGGAAGCCGCCGCGCCGCCTGGTCTTTCTGCACCTGGACGGCAGCGAGGTGCTGCTGCCCGGTTCCGGTACGCCGGTGCGGCTCGCGGCGGACGGCGCCGAGGGGCGTCAGCTCGGCTTCATCACCACATCGGCCCGCCATCACGAGCTGGGTCCGATCGCGCTCGCCCTGGTGAAGCGCAACGTGCCGGTCGACGCGGAGCTGCTGGCGGGGAACACGGCGGCGGCCCAGGAGGTCGTGGTCGAGCCGTAGGGCTCAGACGTCGACGACGATCGTGAACGGGCCGTGGTTGGTGAGGGACACCCGCATGTCCGCGCCGAAGCGGCCCGTCTCCACCCGGGCGCCCAGCGCACGGAGTTGGGCCACGACCTCGTCGACCAGGGGTTCCGCGACCCCGCCCGGGGCGGCCGCGTTCCACGTGGGGCGGCGGCCCTTGCGGGCGTCCCCGTAGAGGGTGAACTGCGAAATCACCAGCAAGGGTGCATTCACGTCGGAGCAGGACTTCTCGCCCTCAAGGATGCGAACCGACCACAGCTTGCGGGCGAGCTGCGCCGCCTTGTCCTCGGTGTCCCCGTGGGTGACTCCGACCAGGACGCAGAGGCCCTCGCCCGTGATCTCCCCGACCGTTTCGCCCGCCACGACGACCTTCGCGCCGTCGACCCTCTGCACCACCGCTCGCATGCGCCCCAACCTATGCCACGGGCGCGTCCGGATTCCGAGCGGCTGAACGGGTGCAGTGCACCTGCACGTGCCGTACCCGGAGTGGCACGATGCGTACAGGCGGTGCTTCCCCCACGCCCCTTCGGGCCCGGGGGAGAACCCATGCACCGGTCGAGGGGACGGAAAGACGCATGAACGCATCAGGCGCCGGGCGCTCGCCCGGTCCCGTATCGCTGACCCGGACCAGCCCGCGTCCCGCCGTACGACCCGCCACGCAGTGGGCCGGCGGCGCCCTGCCGCCCCAGCGCGACCACGACCTGGCCGCGCTCCGGCTCGCCGAGCTGCGCGTGCTGCGCCGGGACGCCCAGCGCGACGAGGCCGACCTCAGCTACGTGCGCCGGCTCCTGCACGGCCGGATCGACATCCTGCGGGCCGAGCTCGCCCGGCGCACCGGGCCGCAGGCGCCGGTGGTGGAGCGGCTCGCCGAGATCCTCACCGACGCGCCGTCCTCGCACCGGGCATCGGCCCGCCACGTCACGCTCTCCGCGCCGCGCAGCGAGGAGTACCGCGTCCTCGCCGCCGAGATGGACGCCGAGATCGAGCTCTCCGACCTCGCCGCCCGTACGGACGAAGAGCTGCACACCGCGACCGGGCGCCTGATCCGCTACGAGCAGCAGGTCTCGCGGCGCCGGCAGCAGCTCCAGCGGACCGCCGACGATTGCAGCGCGGAGATCGCCCGCAGGTACCGTGATGGGGAAGCACAAGTAGACGATTTGCTCATCTGACCCGTCCGCGCGGAAGCGATCCCTCCGGGGCGGGTCACCCGTCCGGAAGGCCGCACCCCATGACCGCCGTGTCCTCGACGTCCCCGATACCCCCGGTCCTCGCCGAAGTCGTCCGTTCCGGATTCGTCGAGGGCCATCACAGGGGCTCGCTGGTGGTGCTCGCGGCCGACGGCAGCGTCGAGTTCGCGCTGGGCGACCCGGCGGCACCCGTCTTCCCCCGCTCGTCCAACAAGCCGATGCAGGCCGCCGCCGTGCTGCGGGCCGGGCTCGATCTGTCCGGTGAGCGCCTGGCCATCGCGGCGGCGAGCCACTCCGGCGAGGGCTTCCACCTCGATCTCGTCCGCAAGATGCTCGCCGAGCACGGGCTGACCCCGGACGACCTCCAGACGCCGCCCGACCTGCCGCTGGACACCACGGAGGCCGAGACGTACCTGGCCGCCGGCCACGTCCGCGAGCGGCTCACCATGAACTGCTCGGGCAAGCACGCCGCGATGCTCGCGGCCTGCAAGCAGAACGGCTGGGGCCTCGCCGGCTACCTCGACCCGGCGCACCCGCTCCAGCGCCTGGTCCACGAGAGCGTCGAGGCCGCGGCCGGCGAGCCGGTCGCCTCGGTCGGCACCGACGGGTGCGGGGCGCCGCTGATGGCGATCAGCCTCACCGGCCTCGCCCGCGCCTTCCGCACCTTCGCGACGGCGCAGCCGGACTCCGTCGAGGGCCGGGTCGCCGCGGCGATGCGCTCCCACCCCGAGTACGTGGCCGGCACGCGGCGGCCCGACACCTGGCTGATGCGCGAGGTGCCGGGGACGCTGTCGAAGATGGGCGCCGAGGCCGTGCAGGCCGTCGCCCTCGCGGACGGCCGCGCGCTCGCCTTCAAGGTCGACGACGGTGCGATCCGCGCGCTCGGCCCGATCCTGGCGCGTGCGCTGCGCCTGATGGGCGTGGACGCTCCGGTGGTGGACCGGATCGGCCGGGCGCCGCTGCTCGGCGGGGCCGCGGAGGTCGGCGAAATTCGGGCGACATTCTGAGCCGGTCCGCTTAGCGTGGCCGCCATGAGCGCCCCGGCCACGCCCGACATCGAGGTCCGTACCGTCACCGAAGCCGAGTTCGCCGACTGGCTCAAGGCGGTCCAGGTGGGTTTCCTGCGGCCGCCGGTGGTGAGCGAGCAGTACACGCGTGACCTGCGGGCCAACAGCGACCTCGACCGGGTGCAGGCCGGCTTCGACGGCGGCCGGTGCGTGGCCACGTTCCGGTCCTTCGCGCAGGAGCTGACGGTGCCCGGCGGCTCCGCGCTGCCGGTGAGCGCGATCAGCGCCGTCACCGTCTCGCCCACCCACCGCAGGCGCGGCCTGCTGACCCGGATGATGGCGGCCGATCTCTCGGCGGCCAGGGAGCGCGGCGAGGTCGCGTCCACGCTGATCGCCGCCGAGTACCCGATCTACGGCCGGTACGGGTACGGCCCGGCGACCTGGCTCACCGAGTGGGAGATCGACACGGCTCGCACCGGGCTCGACCCCAACTGGTCGCGCCCGGCCGACGGCGGGCGCGTGGATCTGGTGGATCCGGCGGAGGCGGCGAAGCTCGGCCCCGAGGTGTTCGAACAGTTCCGGCCAACCCGGGCCGGTGCGATCAGCCGCGACCGGCGCTGGTGGGACCTGGCCACCGGTGCCTCCCGCCGTGACGGCCCCTGGACCGAGCCCTTCTTCGCGGTGTACCGCACGGCGGACGGCGACCCGGCCGGGATCGTCGCGTACACGGCCGACGAGCGGTGGAGCGACGCCAAGCTGCCCGAGAACGCGGCGACGGTGAAGGGCCTCATCGGTCTGACGCCCCAGGCCGACCGCGCGCTGTGGCACTACGTGTGCTCCATCGACTGGATCCGCACGGTGCGCACCGGCTACCGCGCCCCCGACGACCTGCTCCCGCAGTACTTCCCGAACCCGCGCGCGGCCAGGATCGTCACCCACGCCGACTTCCTGTGGCTGCGGCTGCTCGACGTCGTACGGGTTCTGGAGGCGCGCACGTACGCCGCCGAGGGCGCTCTCGTCCTGGAGGTCATCGACGACTCCGGCCCGGCGGCGGGCCGCTACCTCCTGGAGGCGAGCGGCACGGGCGCCCGGTGCACTCCCACCACCCGCAGCGCCGAACTGACCCTGAACGCAAAGGAGTTGGCCTCCCTCTACCTGGGCGACGAGTCGGTGGCACGGCTGCTGGCGCTCGGCCGGGTCACGGAGGAACGGTCGGGGGCGGCCGCCCGCGCGGACGCCCTCTTCCGGACGGAGGGCCGGCCGTGGTGCCCGGACATGTTCTGACCGCGGCCCCGGCCGCAGCCCTGACGGCAGCCCTGGCCGCATGCTCCGACCGCATGTCCTGCCGGGGGTTTCGCCCCGCCGAATCTCTTTGACGGGCCCGCGCGGGGAGGCTTTACTTCCCTCCGGTCCCGCGCCGTAGCGAGGGCTGTCGCTCAAGACCCGGGGGGGTTCTCGATCATGCAGTACCAGCCTGCCGCCATGCCGCCACCCACCACCGCCCTGCGCCCTGCGCAGGGCCTGGCCACCGCCGCCAGTGTGTTGCTGGCGGTTACGGCCGCCGTCTACGTCCTCGCCGTGTACGGGGATTCGTCCAGCACGGCGTGATCGGTGATCCGTGGTCGCACAGCCGAGCCGACGTCCGCCACGCCGACGCGCTCTACGCGAACGCCGGCAACCTCCAGACGCTCGCCCTGCTGGCCACGGCGGCCGTCTTCATCATCTGGTTCCACCGCGTCCGCACCAACGCCGACGTCCTGGCCGCCGACGTGTGCACGCGCGGCAGGGGCTGGACCATCGGCGGCTGGTTCATCCCGATCGCCAACCTGTGGATCCCGTACCAGGTCGCCGGCGAGATCTGGACGGCCAGCGCCCAGACCGCCCCGGACGGTTCGTGGCGCGCGGTCTCCCAGCGGCCGCTCACGGTCTGGTGGGGCGTGTGGATGACCAGCTTGCTGATCGGCCGGGCGGCCTGGGCCTTGAGCAGGAACGCCGACACCTTGGACGAGCTCCGGCGTGCGACCGACTTCATGATCTTCTCCGACGCGCTGGGCGCCGCGGCAGCCATCCTCGCGATCGTCTTCGTCCGGAGGCTGACCGCGATGCAGGACGTGAAGGCGGCTGAGGGTCCGTCCGCGTCGTCCTGACCGGGCCGGCCCCGGGTCAACCGGCTGCGGGTCAACTCCCTTGCACCGTAAGCGACGTGATCAGGCTCGCGTCAGCGGCCCCCGGACGTTCAGGTCCTCCGCGAGCTTGGTGACGAGGGCGGGCGCGAGGTCGGGGGCGTGGTCGCGGGTCCATGCGTGGGCGAGGGACAGGAACGCCGTGAGCTGTTCGCGTACGCCGCCGAGCAGCTCCGTCAACTCCGCAGGGCGCAGGGCGATGGGTGCGGGCGCCGGCGGGGTCGTGTCGGGCCACACCCGCACCAGATCGCCCAGCCGCTCGACGCGTGCGACGGTGTCGTGACCCAGCCAGACCTCCTGGTCCTGGCCGAGCCCGGACCAGTCGCGCCAGTTCTCCAGGCCGAAGCAGCACCCGGGGGCGATGGTGATGCCGGCGGCGGTGTCCGTGAGGGCGAGACCGCCAGGCGCCGTCACGACATCGACGCTCAGCAGGTGCCGCAGCGCGCGGACGGCGGCCCGCCCCCCATCGGCCTCGGCATCCGCCTCGGCGTCGGGTACGTCGTCGGCCTCGTCGTCGCAGTGGTACGCGGCAAGAACCGCCATCGCCGCCCCGACCTCCTCCGGCGACATCCGGCCGGAGAGCGGCAGGAGGCGGTCCGGGCGCGGCGCGGCGACGGGCCACAGCGTGAAGTCCCCGACGTCGTACGTCTCCAGGACGGCTTCCATGATCAGCACGCGTTCATTGTCCACCCGCCTTCGGGGCACGGGCCGCCGGGGCCGGTCAGGCTCCGCGCAGCTCGCTGAACCAGCGCACGATCGACGGTACGGACGCCACGTCGGAGCCCAGGTGCCGGGAGTCCTGGTAGTCGAGGGCGCCGACGTCGACGACCGGGACGCTCACGCCGTTCCCGGCCAGTGCGGCGCGGCAGCGGTCGGTATTGGCGGTGACCGCCTGTTCGTCGCCGCTCGCCTCGTAGAGCCGTACCGGGGCGCTCGGCGTCCAGTCCGTGCAGACGGCGTCGGTGGTGCGCAGCGCGTCGGCGAGGGCGCCCGCGGGGTGGGCGAGCAGCGCGCGGGCGTGGTCGGTCAGCAGCTCGTCCAGGGTGTCCGGGGTGCCGGCCATGACCTGTTCGCCGGTGTGGCCGCCGTCGAAGAGCGCCTCGACGGTGTCGGCGTACGGGGCGCGGAACACCTCGTCGGGGCGGTCGTAGAGGTGGTGCAGCCGGTTGAACGCGATCAGCGTGTACGCGGCGTACACCACACCGGACTTGGCGTCGAGCCGGCCGCCGAGCAGCGCGGGCAGCTCCGTGCCGCCGAAGTCGTACGCGCCGCTGACCGGGGCGAGCGCCGTGAGCCGGAACCAGTCGTCCTGCCCGGCCGTGAGGGCCCGGCCCAGGCCGAGGGCGGCCGATGCGCCCTGGGAGAACCCGGTGACCATGACGGAGCGGTCGAGCGTGTGGCCGGCGCGGGGCGCGAAGGCGCGGGCCGCGCGCAGCAGGTCGAGGGAGGCCGTCGTCTCGGACCCGATGTCCATCCACGGGTGCGGTCCCGGCCCCTCGCCCATGCCCAGATAGTCCGGGGCGACCGCGGCGGCGCCGGAAGCGGCGTGCGCGATCGCCGGTGCGGAGCCGAACCGGCCGCCGGGCATGGACGGCGCGTCGTTCCTGTCGACGGCGGTGCCGTGCGCGAAGGAGACCGTCTGGAGGCGTTCCGCGCGGGTGAGCGGCAGCACCAGCAGGCCGCTCGCCGTGGTCGGCACGCCGTGCGGGTCGACGGTCCGGTAGAGCAGCCGGTACGCGACCACGCCGTACCGCACCCCGTCCGACCCGAACCCGGCCGCGCCCAGTTCGGCGGTCACGGCCTCCGGCGTGGCCAGCGTGTACAGCTTCTCGGCGGAGACCAGGGCGCCCCGGCCGCGCTCGTTCTGCTGAGCCGGCGGGCGTGGGGCGGGCGCGGCGGTGGCGACGGCCGGGCCGAGTAACAGCAGGCCGCAGCAGACGGCTGCCACGTGGAGTCCCGTGCGGCGCCGGGGCCCGCGACGCCGTGTGGGCGAACTGGGCGATGGATGGGGGGAGTTGGGATCGTACATCTTCATGGAGTGCTTCCTCACGGAGGGCCGGGCGGACACCCGTAGCCTCACGGTCACCGGGCCCCTCGCGCACTGGTGCAGGCCCCCCGCGCCGCCCTGGTGATCACCCCACCGTCCACCGTCGCCCTCGGTGCCGGCGAGGGCCCTTCGGCCGTCGGCTCAGCGGGGGTCGCCGAACCAGTGGGCCAGTGCCGGTTCCGGGCGGGCGCCGCCCGCGCCCGCCCAGCACACGTACCCGTCCGGCCGGATGAGCATGGGCTCGGCGCCGGTGCCGGTGTCGCTGCCCGCCAGGCCGGCCTCGCCCACCCGGTCCACGCGGTCCGACCAGGGGACGACGGCCTGGGCGTACGTGCCGGCCGGGTCCAGGAGGAGGCCGCGTCCGGACCGCAGCAGTTCGTGCACCCGGCCGGACGCGCCGAGGTCCAGGTCCGGCGCGGGAAGGCCGACGAGCGGATGGAGTTCGCTGCCCGGCATCGGATAGCGGGTGGCCATCCCGGACATGAGACCGGCGAGATGGCGCCGCACGTCCGGCAGTCGGGCCAGGTCCGTGAAGATCTCCCGGGCGGCGAGGACGTCCGGTTCACGGGTCCCCGCCCAGTCCATGAGCAGGCTCTGGGCCCGTACGTTGCGCAGGACCGCGGCCCCGGCGGGATGCCGCTCCGCGTGGTAGGTGTCGAGCAGGCCGGCCGGGGCCCGGCCGCGCACCGCCGCGCCGAGCTTCCAGCCGAGGTTGAACGCGTCCTGGATCCCGGTGTTCATGCCCTGCGCACCGAGCGGGAGGTGGACATGGGCGGCGTCCCCCGCGAGGAACACCCGCCCGTGCCGGTACCGCTCGATCTGGCGCGAGGCGTTGGTGATGCGGCGGGCGTAGCGCAGTTCGAGCAGGTGGGTCTGCGTACCGAACACGGTGCGCAGGCCACGGCGTATGTCGTCCTCGGTGACCGGGGTCTCCCTCGGCAGCGACTGGCCCGGCCCGCCGAGGACCAGCCGGCGCAGCGGCCTGCCCTCGGGGTCGGTGCCGAGCGGGAACAGCGCCGCCCAGTGCCCGTCCTCGGTCCAGGTGTGGGAGGCGGACGGATCGGCGCCGCCGAGCCGCACATCGGCGGCGATGATCGTCAAGGTGCCGGGCTCACCGGGGAACGCGGCCCGCAGCAGCGACCGTACGGTGCTGTGGGCGCCGTCGGCGGCGACGAGGTACCGCGAGCGCACGGTGGTGCCGTCGGCGAACGTGGCGGTGACTCCGGCGTCGGTGACGGCGTTCGCGGTGACTCCGGCGTCGGTGACTCCGGCGTCGGGGACTCCGGCGTCGTCCTGGGTGAGGCCGACGAGGTCGTGGTTCCGTCGGATGTGCACGCCGCGCGCGGCCAGATGGCGCTCCAAGAGCTCCTCGATCACCACCTGCGGCACCGACCGCCAGGGCAGATGGTGTCGGCCGGGCTGGTCCGGGAGGGGGATGCCGGCGAAATGGCCCGTAGAGACGGGGTGATCGCCGGTGGCCAACAGCGGTTCCAGGAGCCCACGTTGGTCGAAGGCCTCCAGGGTGCGGGACTGCACGCCGCCCGCCTTGGACAGGTCGCTGCGCCGCGGCAGCCTGTCGACGAGGACGGTCGACGCCCCCGCGGTCAGGAGTTCGCCGGCCAGCGTCATTCCGGTGGGGCCTGCGCCGACGACGAGCACATCGGTGTCCATGGGTCCTCCTCCGTTCGGCGGGACCCGGGGCCGCGCGAGCCGGCCTGGATCCGTCGGGGTCCGTCCCGATCGGGACACGGGCAACGCTCGCCCCGGCCGCCCTCGGCAGCCAGCAACCAGCCCACTTTCAGCGGTACTTGACACGGACTAGCCTCGGCCCGGTGGAATCCGACTACGACGACCTCGACCGGCGGCTCGTGCACGCCCTCCAGATCGACGGCCGCGCCCCGTTCAGCACCATCGCCGAGGCACTCGGCGTGTCGGACCGCACCGTCGCCCGCCGTTACGCGCGGCTGCGCGCCACCGGTGCGGTACGGGTGCTCGGCGGTATCGCCCCGGTCGTGCTCGGCACCGTCCCGTGGCTGCTGCGCGTGCGATGCGCGCCCGCCGCGTCGCTCGCCGTCGCCGAGGCGCTGGCCCGGCGGCCCGACACGTCCTGGGTGAGCCTCAGTTCGGGCGGCACCGAACTCACCGCCGTGGTCAGGACCGAGAACGACGCGGACAGCGAGGCGCTGCTGCTGGCCAAGCTGCCCCGCACCCCGCGCGTGGAGGGCGTCACCGCGCACTGTGTGCTGCACGCCTTCTACGGCGGCCCCGACAGCCTGATCGGCAAGCTCGGCGCACTGGACGCGGACGCGATCGAGCGGCTGACCCCGCCCGCCCTGCCGCACCGGGAGGGACCGGTGCGGCTCAGCGACGGCGACCGCAGGCTGCTGGCCGTACTCGCCATCGACGGGCGGGCCGGGTTCGAGGAGCTGGCCGGGGCGACGGGCTGGTCGCCGACGACGGTCCGGCGCCGGATGCGGGAGCTGCGCGAACACGGCCTGCTCTACCTCGACATCGACGTCGACTGGCGCATGTTCGGCGTGACCACCCGCACCCTGCTCTGGCTCTCGGTCGCCCCTGCCCACCTGGAGGAGACCGGCCTGGCACTGGCGGAGCATCCGGAAGTCGCGTTCGCCGCCGCCACGACCGGCAGGAGCAACCTGTACGCGAGCGTGCTGTGCGCCGGGCAGCGGGAGCTGTACCGGTACCTGACCACGCGGGTCGCCGCGCTCCCGGCCATCACCCACCTCGAAACGGCGCCGGTGATCAAGACCCTCAAGCAGGCGGGCAACCGCGCCTAGTGCAGGGCGCCTAGTCAACCGCGCCTAGTGCAGGGCGCCTAGTACAAGGGGGACTCCGGGTTCTGGGGGAGTCTGGCCGCCACCGCGTCGAGGACCCAGTCGAGGCCGGTCGTGAAGGACGTCTCGGCGTCCACGTCCGTGGCGTCGTGCACCGCCCTGGCCAGCGCGGGGAAGCGGCCGGTGGCCAGCATTCTCGTCACATGCGGGCCGGAGGCGCGCTGCCACTCGGGCTCGGAAAGACCCGTGGCGCGCTCGGCCCGCAGGCCCGCGATCTCACGCCTGATCGCGCCGGTGACGTAGGCGCTGACGGTTTCCACCGCGCGCATGACCGTGTCGACGTCGGCGAGGCCGTCGAGGGCGGCCAGTTTGGCCTCGGTGACGGCGAGGCCGTTGGGGCCGAGGGCCGGGCGACCACCGAGCAGGTCGGCCAGCCAGTGGTGACGGAGGGCGGCCCGCCTGGTGCGATGGGCGAGGGTGCGCAGCGCCTCCCGCCAGTGGCCGGGCCGCTCCTCGGGCTGCTTCCCGGTCCGGTTCCGGGTCTGCTCCTCGGTCCGGTTCCGGGCCTGCTCCTCGGGGACGATCTCGGGGAGGATCTCGGCCTGGACCTCGTCCGCCATGAGGTCGAGCAGTTCCGCCTTGGTGGCGATGAACCCGTACAGCCGCATCGGGCCGGCGTTCAGCCGGGCGGCGACCTTGCGCAACGACACCGCGTCGAGTCCGCCGTCGTCGGCCAGTGCGATGGCGGCCGCGACGATCCGCTCCCGGTCGAGCGGCACGGGGCGCGCCGGCGGCTCCGGCCGGTCCCAGACGGTCATGGTCCACCGTTCCGTTCTGTTCGGTCGTTTCTGTGCTGTGCTGTGCTGTTCTGTCCGGTCGCTGCGCTGCGCTGCGGCTGCGCCGCTGTCCTGCTGCCGTCCCTTGCGGGGTGACGCCGCGCGGAAATACAGTGTATCGACATGAGACATCGTATCGCTGTGGTCGGGGGCGGCCCCGCAGGCCTCACCCTTGCCCGTGTCCTGCTCCGCCACGGCCACTTGGTGGATGTCCTCGAACGCGATCCCGCCCCGGACGCGCGTCCCTCGGGCGGCACCCTCGACCTGCACGAAGGGCTGGGCCAGCTCGCGCTGGACAAGGCGGGGCTGCTCGCGGAGTTCCGGGCGCTGTCCCGCCCCGAGGGGCAGGCCATGCGCGTCCTGGCCCCGGACGGAACCGTCCTGCGCGACTGGCTGCCCGGCCCGGACGAGACGGCCAACCCGGAGATCGACCGAGGGCGCCTTCGTGACCTGCTGCTCGGCCCGCTCGACGTGCAATGGGGTCGGGGGGTGACGCGGGTGGTGCCGGGCGGCCGGGACGGCGTACGGGTGATGTTCGAGGACGGGCGGCAGGCGGCGTACGACCTCGTGGTCGGTGCGGACGGCGCCTGGTCGCGGACCCGCCCGGCGGTGTCGCCGGTGACGCCGCACTACACCGGCGTCACCTCGGTCGAGACCTCCCTCGACGACGTCGACACCCGCCACCCCGACCTCGCCCGCCTGATCGGTGACGGCTCGATGGGTGTGTACGGCGAGAACCGGAACCTCGTCGCCCAGCGCAACAGCGGCGGCCACGTGAAGGTCAACGCACAGTTCCGCGCGCCCCGGGACTGGCCGGCGGACCTGGGCCTGGACCTGGGCGACGCCGAGGCCGTGCGATCGAGCCTGCTGGCCCTGTTCGACGGCTGGGCCGCGCCCGTCCTCGACCTCCTGCGCCGCGGCACCGCCTTCCTCCACCGGCCCCTCTACGCCCTGCCCGTCGGTCACACCTGGACCCATGTCCCCGGCGTGACGCTCCTGGGCGACGCCGCCCATCTGATGCCTCCGCTGGGGGCGGGCGCGAACCTCGCGATGCTGGAGGGCGCCGAGCTCGCCGAGACGATCGCCTCCGGTCCCGCGGACCTGGATCAGGCCGTCCGCGCCTTCGAGGACCGGATGTGTACGCGGGCCGCCCGATGGTCGAAGATCACGACGGCCGGCCTGGACCGCCTGGTGAGCCCGGACCCCGCCCAAGCCCTCGCCGTGTTCGACCGGGTCCAGCCGTCCTGACCGCGCACGGGCACGCGACGACGCGTGTCACCCGACCGCGTCGACCGCCGCGACCCCGTGTGCCGCCCACCCGCTCAGGGGGAGCAACGTGGACACCGGCCGGAACGTGAGCACCCCTCGCTTGCCCGAAGCCTGGACCAGTGGAGCCTCGACCGGTTGTTCCTGTCTCCGCCGAGTCCGGGTATGTCACGGCGCGGTGCAACGGTGGGTACGTCTCCGTGCCCCTCGCCGCGTCATCCGGCCGGATCTGCGAGGACCTCGGATACGGCGCGGTGTCCCAGCTCGGCCATGGCGGGGTTGGTGTGACGGTAGTAATCGATCCCGCTGACGAAGGTGAGTGCCCAGCCTCGTCCGCGTGCCCAGGCGGCGTCGTCGAATTCTCCCGCCGCGCGGAAGGCTTCCCGCGACTCCGCACTGAGCACCGTCCAGGCCGCCATGGCATCGCAGGCCGGATCGCCCACGCCGGCGGTGCCGAAGTCGATCACCGCACGGAGCCGACCGTCGTTGACGAGGATGTTGCCGGGGATGAGATCGCCGTGTGTCCACTGGGGTGGTCCGTCCCACTCCGGCTGATCGAGGGCTCGTTCCCAGGCGGAGAGGAGGGCGGAGGCGTCCACGTCGTCCGCCGCCTTGGCGGTCCACTCCCGCACGGAGGCGTCGCGGGTGCGCAGGGACACGCTCCGGTAGCCGGAACGGGCCCCCGTGGTCTCGGTCTTGCGCAGTGCTGTGACGAACTCGCCGAGGTCTCTGGCGAGCCGGCCTCCGTCCGGCGCCTCGTCCGGCCTGGTGGCAGGGTGCGAGCCTTCGATCCAGCGGCTGAGCGCCCACGGGAAGGGATACCCGTGTCCCGGCTGCCCCACGGCGATCGGTTCGGGCACCAAAGCAGGCAGGGACGGGGCCAGCCGTGGCAACCAGCGCTGTTCGAACTCCACTTGGCCGACAGCGTCCTGCATCCGGGGCAACCGGACCACGAGCTCGTCGCCCAGCCGGTAAATGGCGTTCTCGGTGCCCGCGGATTCCACCGGACCGATGGGCAGATCCGCCCATTGCGGGAATTGGTGTGTGAGAAGTTGCCGCACCAACGCGGCGTCGGTCGGAATCTCGTTCTCGTGCATCATCGGTCCGAGACCCTAGCGAGACGGTCGGCGGCGGGACACCGATTTTTTGCCGGGCTCTGCCGGGCTCAGCCGGGGGCCGGGGAAGACCGGACGTGGCAGTGTCGCGGCGTCGAGAGGTCAGACGCGGAGCAGGTCGGTCGAGACTGCCCAAAGGCGCTCGGCGGCAGCGGGATCGAGTGCCCATTCCTTGACACCGTGCGGATGGTGCGCGAGGTCGGCGTCGTGGCTGGCCTGGCTCATTCAACCTGAGCAGCGGCCGGCTGCGGCTGTGTGTCGTCGCTGCGGTGGTGGGCGTGCCAGAGGCGTCTGAGGGCCTCGAGCTCGGTTCGTGGGAAATGTTCGCCCCACTTGCCCCGATAGCCGCTCTCGCCGTAGGTCTGCGCGACCTCATCGAAGCAGCGGATCATGGCGCGGGCGAGCTGGTCGATGCCGAGCTGGCCGGACCAGATCTCGGTCCCCTTGTTGTCGTGATCGCCGCCGTGACGCAGTTCCAGTACGCGGGTCCAGGTGTCCGCGCCTTCGCGGTAGAAGATCCACCGATACGCGGTCGGTTCGGCCTCGAACTGGGCGCGGGTCTCCGCCTCGCCCGCAACGAGCCGGGCCACCGCGGTCAGGAACTCCTCGGGCGCACTGGTGAGGCAGGACGCGGTGAGCTCGACCTTCGCCTGGTGATCTTCAAGGGTGCAGCTGGCCCACCCGGAGCCCGCCGGCGTCCAGGTGATGCGCAGGACGGATGTCACTGGTGCTCCTCGGCGAGGAAGGCCCGAACATCGGCCGCCAGGGAAGTCATCTGCTCGCCGGCCTCCAGCCAGGTCGTCACCGAGGCACCCCAGCCGTCGGCGGCCTGTGGCCAGGGTCGCACGGCCCAGGTCAGCCCAACGTGGCCGCCGGAACGGAAGACGGCCGACACTGTCAGGTCCCGGTCGTTGGTCTGCCAGCTCCGTTCGCCGTCCCATCCCCGGTAGTCCGCGGCGAGCGCCTCCAGGAACGTGGTGAGATCGCTGTCCCAGATCCAGGCGACGACCTCGTCGACGCGAGCGGTCAGGCCCGGGGCCCGCAGCTCGACGGCATAGTGCACGGAGTCCGCGTCGAAGCTGAACCGGTCGCAGAAGGCCACGCCGACGGAGGCGTTGACCTGGCAGCGGATGGTCACGCTGGGCGCTTCGTCGGTGTCGTCGTCCGGTGTGGTGGTCATGGGCGGAACGCTAGGTGAGCAGCCCGTTCGACGTCACTTGGATTCGCTGTCGGTGGGGTGGAGAACGGCTTCGGCGATCACACGGACGCGCTCCAGGGTGATGCCGTTCCGCTGTTCAACTGCGAGAGGGTGGTCGGTCGGCTCCAGCTCGATGAAGGGACGCTGCCCGATGGGGCGGGTGTGGACGCGGGTCTTCAGGTTGATGGTGCTGGGCGAGTAGAGGAAGAGGTCGCTGGACAGCCACCCGAAGTACGGCTCCTCGGCTTCCCGCCCCGCGGTGTCCCAAAGGTCTGCGGATCGGGCGAAGTTGTCCCTGCTCAGGGAGACCCATGCGGCCCAGGAGAACACCTCGTCGCTGCCGATGATCGGTATCTCGACCAGACCCTTGACGAAGTAGTGCTGCGCCTTGATCACGCACTGATCCGAAGAGAGAAGGCAGTCCGCAGAGTCGGCGAAGCTCGGTTCCCAGACATGGGGGGCGGTGGCCGAGTAGTTCATCGCTGGCTCGGCGTGGTGACTGCCACAGCACGAGCAGGTGAATCCGGGGTTGCTGGTCATGAGCGGAGCCTAATGATCAGCTCCGATGCAGCTGACGCCACTGCCGTCTCGGCACTGAACGCTCTCAGCCCGGAACGAGCGCGGATTGCCATGACGCGGAGGCTGTCGAGGTCACCGAAAGGCGATCGATTGGAGACCTCGACTCATACGAGCGCCAACACCGCTGGTAGCCACAGGAATTGATTGGGCAGCCAGCTCAGCCCCTATGCGTTCGGCCGCATGACTGACGCATGCTTCGGACATCCATGGCCAGCCGCGATCCATGACTCGCCCGATCCCGATCCCCATTGCATCGACCTCGACGCATACGTTCGGATGACGGAGGCGGGGCCCAGTACATCATCGACCTTCGCGCTCTGAGCGCGTTGATCTTCATGCCCCGTGTCAGTTGGTCTTCGTGTTGGTCAGGTGGGGGCCGACGTAACCAACGATCACCTTTCCGGTGGCACCCTTCGTGTCGTCCATGAAGTAGATCCTCGGCGATGTGCTTCCCTTGGAGTCGAGTTTCAGATGGGCCTGCATTTCCGTGCGTCCCGAGGAGTCCACCTCCAAGGGGACAGCGAAGATCCTCTCCGCGCCCCACCTGCTCATTGTCGTGTCGGACTCGACGGCAGCCAGCTGCTTGAGCGGCCAGTTCACCGCCCCTGGACGGTCCGACGTGCAGTGCTGGTAGAAACCGCCGTTGAACCCCTGACCGGCTGCATGCGCATAGGAGTCCAGCGCCCTCAAGGCGTTCCATGCCTTCGCCGCCCACACGCGGGCCCGCTCCGCGTCATCCAGTTCCAGGGCCCTGCTCTTGTCAGCGGTGACCTGAACGCCATCGAAGGTCTCCAGCCGCTCCCACAGCTCCTCGAACGAGTCCGGAACGCCGGGAGGCGGCTCCAGGACGACGGTGTCGTCATAGCGGCCTACGTCACGAAGGCGCCGTCGCAGGATGTCTGCCTCCGCCCGCGCCCGCTCGACGTCGTCCAGCGCCCGCAAGGCCTCCTCCATATCCCCGTCTGCCCGTTCCACGGCCGCGTGCAGCTGCTCCTCCAGGGAGGCTGCGGTCCGGGCCGACAGGTCGGCGGTGCGTGCTGCTTCCTTCAACTCCTCATCGGCCTGGGCCAGCAGGGCCCTGAGCTCCTCGACGTCCTTGCGTACCCCCACCAATTCCTCGGAGGGCCGTGCGGATGTCAGAGCGGCCTGTCGCTCCTCGCGCTGACGCCGGCCCACGTCATCCGGGAAGGAGAGCGTGCGCAGTGCCTCGGGCACCGGGGCCTCGGTAGAAAGGCGCTGGACAGTACGCGCGAGCCCGAACCACGCCCGATCCTGGGTATCGCTCATCCGAGCCACGGTCAAGAAACGGTGACGAGAGGCATCCTTCGGCCACGCCGGATCCACCTCGGTCAAAAACGTACGTACGGCTCCCGGGGCGACGCGGTGGTACTCGCCGATCGCCTCGCGGAATGCATCGACGGCTTCGGTGTCTGCAAGGGCATACAGCGAGGCCGCACCGGCGCATTGCAGCATCGCCTGCCGCAGTCGAGTCGACCACAGCGCATTGGGACGGAGAGGCTGGGCTGCCACGATCACCGGCATGCGGCGTGAGGGGTCACAGAGCACGTCGATCAACGGGCCCACGCCCTCCGCGTCCACACCCTGGGGCTCCAGGGTCAGCCTCGCCGGTCCATCCGTGGGCCCCAGATCCTGGACGAGGTTGCGAACCAGGCCAGGTCTACCAGGAGCCAGCTGCGCGTTCCCGTTGGGGAAAACCTCCAGGCCGACTGTGAGCAATGCGGAGAGGTCCTCGAACGCGACGGCGGTTATCGTCGTCCGCCACGTGGCCTCGGCCTTGTCCTCTCGCAGCTGGAGGCGTATCGCGTGTTCGGAGCCGTCTGCCAGGTAGGCAGCATGGTTGGTCAACACCGAGACCTCATCGAGGTGATGATGCCCGGACGTCAGCGGGGCGCTGCCGAACTTTCCAGTAAGCCACTGCGCACTGATGCGGCGAACTGCTTGGAAGGGGTTCTCCGCGCTCGGAACGGTGAGGATCGTTCGATGCGCGAGCGGATTGCTGCTCAAGTCCATGACAGCTCTTCACGTGAGTGCCCGCCAAGGGCGCTGGGGTGGATTTCATAGTGGGCGCGGTCTACTCGTTCGGTAGTCCGGCGAGGCTCAGGAGCCGCGTACGACAGCGTCCGGATGCTCCAACATGTCGTTGCCGGCGGCGACGCGTATCACGACGGGCGCCGTTCCCAGCGCAGGAGGCGCCGCCCATGGTCCTGCGATCGGCTACAGAGCGGCAGGAGCCTTCTTGTACCAGCCGGTGACCACACCAACGAGGTGCACGATGTTCTGGGTCCGCATGATGGGCGCGGCGGCGTTCGGCTCAAAGTCCACGTTTACCTCGGTGGTACGCCAGATGCTGTTCTCGGCAACTGGCGCGGACATGTGCGGGTTGAGGCGCTTGAAGAACTCGGTGATGTCGTCGAGTTCCGCCGGGTTGTCCCCCGCGCGCAGCTCGCGAAACACCCCGCCCAGGACGCGCAGCATGCCCACCGAGCCGAGCAGTGAGTTCCGGCGAAGCTTCTGCGACATGGTCAGCTCGTCGGCCTGGCGATCCGCCTCTGGGTCGTCCTCGGTTATGGCAGCGAGATCGGCGAAGGCGTTGGAGATGACATCGAGGAAGTCCTTGACCTGTTCGATGACCTCGCCGTCGGTCAGGGTCTGCTCAGCCTTCTTACTGATCCGACCGCCGGCACCGGCGATGACGGCACGGGTGATGTCGGCAACGTGCTTGGCGCCCATCAGGTTTGGGTTCTTCAGGGTCATACGGTCCTGCTCGGCGTCGACCCTTCCCTTCAGCAGCGGGTGGTCGATGACGTCGGACAGGGTGCGGTTGGCGACCTTGTAGCTGTCGAACCGGGCACGGACGGCGCTGCTGATGCCCTTGGCGTTGTCGGCAACGTCAACGAACATTTGCTGGGCCTTGATCGGGTCTAGCTCGACGTAGATGTCCAGGCCGATGTACTCGGCCTTCAGTCGGTTCATCTGGCTGATGAGCCGCTCCCGTTCTGCCTCTAGCTTTGCGGATTTCTCCGGGCTGAGCCTGCGCGCCATCTCACGGTCGACGGCGGAGATGGCGTCGGTGATGCGCTGCTTCTCGATCGAGACGCCGAGCACGCGGTGCTGGCCGTCGATGGTGCGCAGAGAGGAGATGCCACCGATGGCCCACGGGACCGTGAGGTAGCCGACAGCGCCGTGTTCGTCCACCTTCTCGAAGGTGCAGCCCCCGCCGTCGCGCGCCAAGAGAGCGGGGGCAACCCAGTCCTGCTTGGCGTCCAGGTACTCACCGAAGTGCTTGGCGTGAAGACGATCGACCTTCCGGTTGTCCTTGTCGACGTTGTTCGGGTCAGGGACGGGTAGGAGGGTGGGGAGGTCGAGAAGCGGGACGCGCGTGCTGTAGACGACGCGGCCCCCCTGAGGCGTTTTGATCGCCAGGTAGGTGCTGGAGTCCTGCGGCTTGGACAGACGCAGTGGGTCAACGTTGATGCTCACTACAGCCCCTGATCGAGTCGACTGCGCTTCATGACATCGTTCAACTCATCGAAATTATCAGGCAGTTACCTGTCACGCTGAATAAGTTCTTAATTTCCGGAGCAAGTTGGAGATCGACTCTGCGTATGTCCAGCTACTCCAGTACGTGTTGCTCGCTCCGCTCCGTTGGGGCCATCTACGTGCAGGCGCCGTGGTGCAGAGGCCTGTTACTCGCGGTCCGATCCTCAAGGCGGTAGCCGGCAGAGCGCGCTCAGAGGGGTGTCGCGGACGCGAGTCGTAGGGACGGTCGCCCTGCTCAAGTGGAATCGGAGCGCTCAGTCACAGCGGCGCGGGAACGTGGCGTGGCACACTTTTGCAAGCGGGTGCTTGCAAAAGTTAGCGCGGGTGGTGCAGTCTCGGGGCATGGCATCGCTCAACGTCGGCAATCTCGGCGAGTTCCTGCGCGAGCAGCGGCGCACCGCGCAGCTGTCGCTGCGGCAGCTCGCCGATGCCGCCGGGGTGTCCAATCCGTATCTGAGTCAGATCGAGCGCGGGCTGCGCAAGCCGAGCGCGGACATTCTGCAGCAGCTCGCGAAGGCGCTGCGGATCTCCGCCGAGACGCTGTACGTGCAGGCCGGGATTCTCGACGAGAGGTCTCCCGAGGCCGCGGAGACGCGGAGCGTCATTCTCGCCGACCCCTCGCTCAACGAACGTCAGAAGCAGGTTCTGCTCCAGATCTACGGGTCCTTCCGCAAGGAGAACGGGCTCGACGACACGACGGACACCGACGGCGCAGCCGACGGCAGCGATGCCGACCACCCTCAAGCGAGCAACTGAGCACTGATCCGGGAGGACAGACATGGCCATCACCGATGACCTGCGCAAGACCCTCACCGACCCCACCCCCCTCTACTTCCTCGCCGGGACGGCGGACCTCGCGGGGCAGCAGGCCAAGAAGGTTCCGGCCCTGATCGAGAAGATCCAGTCCGAGGCGCCCGAGCGCATCGAGGCCGTGCGCCGCACCGACCCGAAGGCCGTGCAGGAGAAGGCGACCGCGCGCGCCAAGGAGGTCCAGGCCGCCGTCACCACCCGCGCCAACGAGTTCCTCGGCGCGCTCGACGGCGACTTCAAGAAGCTGGGGGAGAGTGCCCAGGACCTGGCCCTGCGCGGCGTCGGCGTCCTCGCCGAGTACGCGGTGAAGGCGCGCGAGGGCTACGACTCCGTGGCCGAGCACGGCCAGGACGTCGTCAAGCAGTGGCGCGGCGAGGCCGCCGACGAGATCGTCGAGATCGCCGGCGCCGTCGAGCCCACGAGCGACGCCCCGGCCGCGACGGACGAGCCCCGGGTCAAGGACGTGACCCCGGCCACGACCGAGACCGCCGGAACGGGCGCCCCGGCGGGCGCCGCGGCCACGGCCGGTGCGACGGACACCCCCGTCGCCAAGAAGGCCGCCCCGCGCAAGACCACGGCGAAGCCGAAGACCGCGTCCAAGTCCGCGGAATAGGCGGACCGGGCGCGGTGGGTGCGACGGACGCAGCCGCCGGGCCGGGACCGGATGCCGGGGCGGGCACCTTCGCGGTGCTCGCCCCGTTGTCCTAGTACCTTGGCCGCGAGGCGCGCTCCACCCCCACGACCCGACAGACCATTCCCAGCAGGACTCACTAGGCGGTGCACGGCATGTTGCTCACGGGATTCAGCCTTCTCACTTCGCTGCTCTATCTCGCGATGCTCGTCATCGCCGTGGTGGCGCTGGTCTTCGCCGCCATCGCCCGCGAGGACGCGTACCGCGCGGCGAGCAAGCAGACCAAGCCCTTCTGGCTGATCATCCTCGGCATCACCGTCGTGGTGAACCTGTTCGTGCCGATGCTCTTCCTGCAGCTCGCCGGGCTCGTCGCCTCGATCGTGTTCATGGTCGACGTGCGCCCCGCGCTCCGGCAGGTCTCCGGCGGCGGCCGGGGCGGTCGTCGCGGCGGCGGCTCCAGCAGCGACGGGCCGTACGGGCCGTACAACGGCGGTCGCTGACCCTCGGACGCCCGGGTGCCTCCGGTGCCTCGGAGCGTCTCGGCGCCCCGGATGCTCAGCCGCTCACACGCCCGCACGCTCGTGCGCCGCCGGTCCCGCCGGGGGCGCACGGCTGGTCTCAGGCCCGCCGCTCCTCGGGGCGCTTGCGTTCCAGGAGGAGTACCGCCACGTCGTCCGTCAGCTCGCCGCCGTTGAGTTCACGGGCCCGGGTGACCGCCGCTTCGAGCAGCGCGTCGCCGCGCAGCCCGGACGCCAGCTGACTATTGATCATCTCCAGCATTCCGTCCTGTCCGAGGCGCTGGCTGCCGTCGCCGGTACGCCCCTCGATCAGGCCGTCGGTGTACATCAACAGGCCCCATTCCCGGCCCAGTTCGACCTGGCGGCGCGGCCAGCGGGCGCGCGGCAGCAGGCCGAGGGCCGGGCCGCTGTTCTCGTACGGGAGCAGCTGGGCGCGGCCGTTCAGGGCGATCAGCGGCGAGGGGTGGCCGGCCAGGCAGAGGCCGGCCCTGCGGCCGTCGGGTGCGATGTCGACCGTGCACAGCGTCGCGAATATTTCCTCGCTGTCGCGCTCGTGCTCCAGGACCTCCTGCAGGGTGGAGAGCAGCTCGTCGCCGCAGAGCCCCGCCAGTGTCAACGCCCGCCAGGCGATGCGGAGTTCGACCCCGAGGGCCGCCTCGTCCGGACCGTGGCCGCAGACGTCGCCGATCATCGCGTGGACGGTTCCGTCGGGCGTGCGCACCGTGTCGTAGAAGTCGCCACCGAGCAGGGCGCGGGAACGGCCGGGGCGGTAGCGGGCCGCGAAGCGCAGGTCCGAGCCGTCGAGCAGCGGCGTCGGCAGGAGCCCGCGCTCCAGCCGGGCGTTCTCCTGCGCGCGCAGCCGCGACTCGGCCAGCTTGTACTGGGCCGTGTCCGCGCGCTTGCGCTCCACCGCGTACCGGATGGCACGGCTCAGCAGCCTGCCGTCCAGCTCGTCGCGGAAGAGGTAGTCCTGCGCGCCGACCCGGACCGCCTCCGCCGCGCGTTCCGCGTGCGTGGACGGGGTGAGGGCGAGCACGGCGTGGCGCGGGGCCAGGTGGAGCAGGTGGCGCAGGGCCGCGAGCTCGTCGTCGGGGTCGCGGCCGGGCAGTGCGAGATCCAGGAGTATGCAGTGGATGTCGTCGGTGAGCAGCCGCTCGGCCTCGGTGAGATTGCGGGCGGTACGGATGCGGACCCGGGTGCCGGCCTCGTCGAGCAGTTCGTGCACGGTGAAGGTGCCCGCGGGGTCGTCCTCGATGACCAGCAGGTTGAGCGGACTGTCGGCGCTGCCCGTCTGGGCCTCCGGGGCGGCTCGCTGGTGCGGTACGGGTACGTGCTGGGATGCGGGCATCGTCGGTTCCGGATTCCTTCCCTCCCCCCGAGGGCGCGGAGGGACGCCGGTCGGCGCCCCACCAGCCGGGACCCTAGCGTCATCGACCGGTGCGGCGGAATGGTGATGGGTCGTTCATCACTAGCAGTCGGTTGGCATATGCCGCATGCCCGATTTGTCGGGGCCCCAGGAAGTTGCGGGGTGCCCGTACCGCCGGTAGCGCGGTGGCCGTAGGACGGCCGGGCTGTGCCCGTGCCGCCGCCCGGACCCTGCCCGCCCGGACGCCGCCGAGGTGCGCGGGCGGGCAGGCGCCTACTTGTCCGGCCGGACGACGCCGAGTATCGGCATGGTGCCCGCTCCGGTGATCGTCACGGTCCGGCCGGGGCGGGGGGAGTGCACGATCGCCCCGTCACCGATGTACATGCCGACGTGGCTGGCGTCGGCGAAGTAGATGACGAGGTCGCCGGGGCGCATGTCCTTGACCGCGACGTGCGGCAGCTGGGCCCACTGCTCCTGCGAGGTGCGCGGTATCCCGCGGCCGGCCGCGATCCAGGCCTGGGAGGTCAGCCCCGAGCAGTCGAACGTGTCGGGACCGGCCGCGCCCCACACGTACCGCTTGCCGATCTGGTCGGTCGCGAACTTCACGGCCTTCTTGCCCTGCTCGCTCGCGTCGGTGCTGATGTCCTTCAGGACGCCCGTGCTCAGCCAGGCCGTCTGCGCGTCGAACTCCTTCTTGCGCTCGAGGTCGGCCAGGCGCTGACGCTCCTGCTCCTTCAGGTCGGACTGGAGCTTCTCGGCCGCCGCGATCTTCTCGGTGATGGCCTTCGTCGCGGCTTCCTTCTTGACCCGGTTGGCCTCCAGGTTCTTCCACTGCTCGGTGGCGTCCTTGCTGTAGGCCGTCAAGTCGGCCTGGGTTCTGTTCAGTTCACCGAGCAGGCCCTGGGCGGCCTGCTGGCCCTGGCGCAGCAGATCGGCGCCGTTCAGGAAGCCGTCGGGGTCGCCGCTGAGCATCAGCTGCGCGCCGGGCGGCAGGCCGCCGTTGCGGTACTGCATCCGCGCGGTGGCGCCCGCCTGGTCCTTCAGGCGCTTGATCTTCTCCTGACCCTTCACCGTCTCCTGGGCCAGCTTCACGATCTGAGCGGACTGCGCCTTGGTCTGTTCCTCGGCGAGGTTGTACGCGTCGGTGGCGACGGCCGCCTGCCGGTACAGGTCGTCGATCTGCTTCCCCACCTCTTCCAGGGTCTGGGGGGCACCGGACGCCGGGGCCGGCGCGGTGGCCGACGGGGTCGGCTTCGGCGACGGATCGGCGAACGCCGTTCCCGGCGCGGCCCATGCGGTCAACGCACCCACCAAGGCGATCGCGGCCGCCAAGCGGCGCTTCTTCGACACTGAGAACTCCCCCTCCAGCCAACTGCGGACCCCACCGGAACACCGGGCACTCCAGATGTGATTTACCGTCAGTAACATCACACCGATGGCAGCGATGCTGCCACGACCCCGGCCAAAACGACAGAGGTGCCGGGCGCCGGACGGGGCACGCCCCCTTGCCCGTTCCTCCGTTCCTCCGCCCGTACGCCCCGACACGACTCGTCCGTTCCGTCCCGTCTGACGAACCGCGAGCGCCACGCGTTCCGCGGGCCACGGGAGTTCACCCGTTGGACGACGACGACAAGACGACGACGCGACGACGACACGACGACGAGACGAGACGCGACGACAAGGCGAGACGCGACGACGACAGGAGGTGCGGAGGGCGCGTGAGGCGTCCTCGCCTACGCGCGCAAACCGGATCGAGCCCGCCTCAACGAGGCGCGAGCGCCGCCCAGTTCACCGTGACCTCGCCCTGCCGCCAGCGCCGTACGCTGTCGGTGACGGGCCAGTCGGCGGACACATCCCGCACGGACGCGATCCACCGCTGCCGCGCGCCGAGCGAGGCGTATGGGGCGGCCGCCGCCCACGCCCGGTCGAAGTCGCGCAGGAACGCGTGTACGGGCTCGCCCGGCACATTGCGGTGGATCAGCGCCTTCGGCAGCCGTTCGGCCAGGTCGGAAGGGCGGGCGAGGGAGCCGAGCCGGGTCGCGAAGGTCACCGTGCGCGGGCCGGAGGGGCCGAGCGCGACCCATACGTGGCGGCGCCCGATCTCGTCGCAGGTGCCCTCGACCAGCAGCCCGCCGGGCGCGAGCCGCGCACAGAGCCGGGCCCAGACGGCGGCCACCTCGCCCTCGTCGTACTGGCGCAGGACGTTCGCCGCGCGGATCAGCATCGGGGGCTCGGCCAGCGGGACCTCGAAGCCGCCGTGGCGGAAGGTGAGGCCCTCGCGCTCGTACGGCTTGGCGGCGGCGACGCGGGCGGGCTCGATCTCGATGCCGGTCACCGAGACGGCCGGCGCGGCGGTGCGCAGCCGCTGCAACAGCTCCACGGCGGTCCAGGGGGCGGCCCCGTACCCGAGGTCGACGGCGAGCGGGGCATCCGCGCGGCGCAGCGCCGCCCCGTGCGCGTCGGCGATCCAGCGGTCCATGCGGCGCAGCCGGTTCGGATTGGTGGTGCCGCGGGTGACGGTGCCGACGGGGCGCTTCGCGGGCGGGGCGGGTGGAGCCATAGGACGAGGGTAGGCGCCGGCCGGCCCCGCCCCGGGCGGGCGAACCGTGCCTGCCGTGCCGCCCCGGGCGGGGTGAACCGTGTCCGCCGTGCCGCCCCGGACGGGGCGAACCGTGTCTGCCGCGGACGCGCCGCCCCGGGCAGGGCCGAGGGCCGCTCCATACTTTCCGCGCTCCGCCGGACGCCCCGCCCGGCGTGTCCGGCAAGTTTTTGGCAAAGTGGAAATGAAAGGACGGATTCCGGTGTTCGGGGCTTTGGAGGGGCATACCCGCATGCCCATGCCCACTCCGTGCCATGAGGAAGTGCCCCGAGCCGAGGAGGGCCCCGACGTGAGCCAGTACGTGTCCCGGTTCGCCGGCACCCTGGCGGGCCCGCCCCGGCTCAGGCTGCCCGGCGGCCACCGCAAGCCCCGCCGGGTCGCGATGCTCAGCGTCCACACCTCACCGCTGCACCAGCCGGGCACCGGCGACGCGGGCGGCATGAACGTCTACATCGTCGAGCTCGCCAAGCGCCTCGCCGCGATCAACATCGAGGTCGAGATCTTCACGCGGGCCACCACGGGCGGGCTCGCGCCGACCGTGGAGATGTCGCCCGGCGTGCTGGTCCGGCACATCGACGCGGGCCCGTACGAAGGCCTCGCCAAGGAGGAGCTGCCCGCCCAGCTCTGTGCCTTCACGCACGGGGTGATGACGGCCTGGGCACGTCACAGACCCGGCTACTACGACCTGGTCCACTCCCACTACTGGCTCTCCGGCCACGTCGGCTGGCTCGCCGCGCAGCGCTGGGGCGCGCCCCTCGTCCACGCCATGCACACCATGGCCAAGGTCAAGAACGCGGCGCTCGCCGAGGGCGACACCCCCGAGCCCGCCGCGCGGGTCATCGGCGAGACGCAGATCGTGAACGCGGCGGACCGGCTGATCGCCAACACCGCCGAGGAAGCCGACGAGCTCGTCCGCTTCTACGAAGCCGACCCCGGCAAGGTCGCCGTCGTCCACCCCGGCGTGAACCTCGACCGTTTCCGCCCGGCGGACGGCCGCGCCGCGGCGCGCGACCGGCTCGGGCTGCCGCAGGACGCCTTCATTCCGCTCTTCGCGGGCCGCATACAGCCGCTCAAGGCACCTGACATCCTGCTCCGCGCGGCGGCCGAACTCCTCGACCGGGACCCGTCCCTGCGCTCGCGGATGATCGTGCCGGTCGTCGGCGGGCCCTCCGGCAGCGGCCTCGCCAAGCCGGAGGGGCTGCAGAAGCTCGCGGCCAAGCTCGGCATCAGCGACGTCGTACGGTTCAAGCCGCCGGTCGGCCAGGACCGGCTCGCGGACTGGTTCCGGGCGGCGTCCGTGCTCGTCATGCCCTCGTACAGCGAGTCGTTCGGCCTGGTCGCGATAGAGGCGCAGGCGGCCGGTACGCCGGTGGTCGCGGCGTCGGTCGGCGGCCTTCCGGTGGCGGTACGGGACGGCTCGACCGGCTTCCTCGTCCAGGGCCATGCCCCCGAGGACTACGCGACCGCCCTCCACCGCTTCGTGACGGATCCCGCGCTGGTGGAGCGCATGGGCGGCGCGGCGGCCCGGCACGCGCAGTCGTTCGGCTGGGGGACGGCGGCGTCGGCGACGGCGGACGTGTACGTGGCGGCGATGCAGGAGCACCGGCGGCGGGTGCGGTCCCACCACGGGTGAGCCCGGTCCGCCCCGGTCGCCCCGGCCCGTCCCGGTCGCCCCGGCCCGCCCCGGGCGCGAGCGGGGGTTCGCGTAGGCTCGCGGCATGGCTGACGTGCGGCAGGTCATCGAAGCGGCCCTCAAGGACGCGGAGCTCTCGTGGGAGTCCCCGGAGCCCGGCGCGTACGTGGTGACGCTGCCGGGCACCCGCAAACTTTCCACGACCTGCTCGCTGCGGGTCGGGCGGCACTCCCTCTCCGTGAACGCGTTCGTGGTGCGCCACCCGGACGAGAACGAGCCCGCCGTCCATCGCTGGCTCCTTGAGCGCAACCTCCGTCTGTACGGCGTGAGTTACGCGGTCGACAGGCTCGGCGACGTCTACCTGGCGGGCAAGCTCCCGCTCTCCTCGGTCACACCGGAGGAGCTCGACCGGCTGCTCGGGGTCGTCCTGGAGGAAGCGGACGGCTCCTTCAACACGCTTCTCGAAATGGGGTTCGCGTCCGCGATCCGGCGGGAGTACGCGTGGCGGGTGTCGCGGGGGGAGTCCACGCGGAACCTTGAGGCGTTCGGGCGCGTGACGGGGGGCGAGGGCTGAGCGGCTTCCCCGCCCGGCTGCCTGTTGCGCGGGGTTGAAGGCCCGAGCTCCCCGGGGCTGCGCCCCGGACCCTGGCGGGGACTTCGTCCCCGGGTCCCCTTTGGGGCTGCGCCCCGGACCCTGGCGGGGACTTCGTCCCCGGGTCCCCTTTGGGGCTGCGCCCCCGGGGACGTTTCCCGCCCGCCCGTTACGCGGGGTTGAAAGCCCGAGCTCCCGGGGCTGCGCCCCGGACCCGTGGGGACTTCGTCCCCTGGACCCCTCCCGGGGCTGTGCCCCGGACCCGTGGGGACTTCGTCGCCCGCACCCCTTTCGGGGCTGTGCCCCGGACCCGTGGGGACTTCGTCGCCCGCACCCCTTTCGGGGCTGTGCCCCGGACCCGTGGGGACTTCGTCGCCTGGTCCCCTCCCGGGGCTGTGCCCCGGACCCGTGGGGACTTCGTCGCCTGGTCCCCTCCCGGGGCTGTGCCCCGGACCCGTGGGGACTTCGTCGCCTGGTCCCCTCCCGGGGCTGTGCCCCGGACCCGTGGGGACTTCGTCGCCCGCACCCCTTTCGGGGCTGTGCCCCGGACCCGTGGGGACTTCGTCGCCCGCACCCCTTTCGGGGCTGTGCCCCGGACCCGTGGGGACTTCGTCGCCGGGTCCCCTCCCGGGGCTGTGCCCCCGCCCCCCCGGCGGGGACTTCGTCGCCCGCACCCCTTTCGGGGCGGCACCCCCGGCTCTCGCGGGGTCCCCTGCACCCCGCCCCCCCCGGCAGGAGTCAGACCGCGGATTCTGCCCGGTGTCCGGATACCGCCGTCCCCCCAGCCCCCGCCGCTTCCTCCGCCACGTCGCCCACTTCCGCCAACTCCTCCGTCCCCTCCGTCTCCTTCGCCTCCTCCGTAACAACAACCCGCCCCCCGGCGCCGTCCCCCGTCGACAGCCCCCGCATCAGCGCCCAGTACCCCACCGCCGTCACCGTCCCGAGCACCGCGCACGCGCCCCACAGCCAGGACGCGCCGAAGTGGTCGATCACGTAGCCCGACATCAGGGGGGCCAGCAGGGCCGCCACCGACCAGGACATCGTGTAGACGCCCTGGTAGCGGCCGCGGCCGTGGGTGGGGGAGAGGCGGACGATCAAGCCGGTCTGGGTCGGCGCGTTGACGATTTCCGCCAGCGTCCATACGCAGATCGTCAGGGCGTACACCGCGACCGAACCGGCGAACGCCGTCAGGCCGAACCCGTATCCCGCGAGCAGCGCCGAGACGATCAGCAGGTGGCGCGGGTCGCGGTGTTGGGTGTAGCGGGTGAGGGGGATCTGGAGGGCCACGATGAGGATGCCGTTGACCGCGATCGCCAGGCCGAAGTCGGAGCTGGAGAACCCGTCCGTGCCCATGGCGACCGGCAGGCCCACGTAACCCTGTTGGAAGATCAGGGAGATGAGGAAGGACAGGCCGACCACGCCCATGAAGCGGCCGTCCTTCAGGACCGTGCCGATGCCGATCCCCGGCTCCGCCACCTTCTCCGCGGCCGTGTGCTCCGGGCGCGACTCGGGCAGCTTGAGGAAGACCACGAGGGCGCACACCAGGGTCAGGGTCGCCTCGCCGAGGAAGCCCGCCAAGTAGCTGTACTGCGCGATGAAGCCCGCCGCCATCGACGAGACCGCGAAACCGAGGTTGATCGCCCAGTAGTTGAGGGAGAACGCGCGGACCCGGTCCTCGGGCTTCACGATGTCCGCCATCATCGCCTGCACCGCGGGCCGCGAGGCGTTGCTCGCCATGCCGACGAGGAAGGCGACGCCCGCGATCGCGACCGGGTCGGTCATGAAGCCGAGCAGCGCGACCGCGAAGGCCGTGGAGGTCTGGGCGATGACGAGAGTGGGGCGGCGGCCGAGCCGGTCGGTCATGATGCCGGCGCCGATGGACGAGACGACGCCGCCGAGCCCGTGCAGGGAGGCCACGAGTCCCGCGTACGAGGCCGAATAGCCCCGGTCCAGGGTCAAGTAGAGCGCCAAAAACGTGGAGACGAACGCCCCGAGGCGGTTGATGAGGGTGCTGATCCACAGCCACCAGAAGGCCCGGGGCAGCCCGGATACGGTTTCTCGTGCGGCGATCCTCAGACTGGCTACGGACATGCGGATTCCCCCCGGAACTGTGCCTCGGGCACACGGTGTGTGTAAGTGGCGCGGTAGATGATCGGAAGTTACAAGGGGGTCGCTCGCGGGGGCCACCGAATTGACGGCGTCCGTCAATCGAGACGGGCCCGGGACCTTGGTCCCCGAGCGGGCGACGGCCCCGGAACGTCGATTAGGCTCGGACGCATGGCCGACGCACCGTACAAGCTGATCCTGCTCCGCCACGGCGAGAGCGAGTGGAACGAGAAGAACCTGTTCACCGGGTGGGTGGACGTCAACCTCACGCCGAAGGGCGAGAAGGAGGCGGCGCGCGGCGGTGAGCTGCTCAAGGACGCCGGCCTGCTCCCCGACGTGCTGCACACCTCCCTCCAGAAGCGCGCCATCCGCACCGCCCAGCTCGCGCTGGAGTCCGCGGACCGCCACTGGATCCCGGTGCACCGCAGCTGGCGCCTGAACGAGCGGCACTACGGCGCGCTCCAGGGCAAGGACAAGGCGCAGACGCTCGCCGAGTTCGGCGAGGAGCAGTTCATGCTGTGGCGCCGCTCGTACGACACCCCGCCGCCCGCCCTCGAGGACGGCACGGAGTTCTCGCAGAGCGAGGACGCCCGCTACGCGACGATCCCGCCGGAGCTGCGCCCGCAGACCGAGTGCCTCAAGGACGTCGTCACGCGCATGCTGCCGTACTGGTACGACGGCATCGTCCCGGACCTGCTCGACGGCAAGACCGTCCTGGTCGCCGCCCACGGCAACTCGCTGCGCGCCCTGGTCAAGCACCTCGACGGCATCTCCGACGCCGACATCGCCGGCCTGAACATCCCGACCGGCATCCCGCTCGTGTACGAGCTCGACGCCGACTTCAAGCCGGTCAAGCCGGGCGGCACCTACCTGGACCCGGACGCGGCGGCCGCCGCGATCGAGGCCGTGAAGAACCAGGGCAAGAAGAAGTAGCCCTTGTCATCAAGCCCCTGATCTGCGCCTGAAGCGCAGGTCAGGGGCTTTCGTTTGTTCGGGGCCGTCCGTGGGCCGTGAGGCCGGGGGTCTTGTGGCCCGAGCGCCTTGCCGAGAGCCCACCCAACTGCACCGCTCAAGGTGCGTTATGTCTGATATCGACCAGACTGAACTCATGGCAGAAGAACGGCGACCTCGCCCCAAGAAGTCCTCGACGGCAACCGCTCGCCGTCCGCGGGCTGTGCGGGGAGCCGAGCACGCCGCACGTGCCGCGTCGCAGAGCCTGCAGGGCCTGATCGGCCACCCGACCGAGGGAGTGACGGCCGTGGGGCGCGAGGACGACGGCTGGCGTGTGGTCGTGGACGTGTTGGAACTGGCCCGCATTCCGGACACGACGAGCTTGCTCGCCTCGTACGAAGTGCGACTCGACCAGGAGGGCGAACTCGTCGAATACCGCCGGGTCCGCCGTTATCGACGGGGATCCGCCGACGAGTGATCAGTGCTCGACCGACCGGAAGGACGCTCCATGCCCGCGACCACCTACTCCGACGAGGTAGTGGCCTGCCCACCGCGCGCCGGCACGTTGTACGACGTGCTTGAGCTCATCCTTGACCGGGGCATGGTGATCGACGTGTTCGTCCGGGTCTCCCTGGTCGGCATCGAGATCCTCAAGATCGACGCTCGCATCGTGGTGGCCAGCGTCGACACCTACCTCCGTTTCGCCGAGGCCTGCAACCGGCTCGATCTGGAGCGGGACTCCGGCAGCACCACCATTCCCGAGCTGCTCGGCGGTGGAGCGGCGGGCGCCGCGAAGTCCATGGGCAAACGCAAGGTGCGCGAGGCGGCACACAGCGTCGGGGACACGGTGCGCAAGGCGGTCCGAGGCCGCGACGACGACGCGGACGAGACCGACGAGGACGAGGAAGAGCGCCGCGAACCCACGAGGAAGCGTCGCCCTGCGCCACGAAGCGGTGGCAGCTCCAGTAGCCGTCGACGCACTGCGGAGGCATGAGCGTGCCGGAATCGGGTGTCTACGTCTACGCGATCGTCCCGGCCGGAAGACGTCTGCCGGCCGGGCTGACGGGTGTGGGCAGTCCCGCCGCGGCAGTGCGGTCGGTTCCACAGGGACGGGTGGCCGCCGTCATCAGCGAGGCTCCCCCCAAGCTGCGTGCCAGGCGCCGTGACCTGCTCGCCCATCAGCAGCTCCTGCTCCGGCTGTCGGAGGCAGGCCCGGTCCTCCCGATGCGCTTCGGCATGGTTGCGTTCGACGAGGACACGCTCCGCGACCAGTTGGCCCCTCGCGAGACGGACCACCTGGCAGTGCTGCGACACCTTTCGGGCGCGGTCGAATTCAACGTCAAGGCCCTGCCGGCGCAGGACGCACTGGCGAGCGTCGTCGCGGAGGACAAGGCGGTGCGCCGGCTGCGGGATGCCGTCCGGCGACAGCCCGGGTACGAAGCCAGCCTGCGATTGGGGCAGGCCGTCGCGGCGGCCCTGGAGGGCAGGGCCCTCGAAGCGGGCCGCCGCATGCTGCAGGAACTCGCGCCCCGGGCACGCGCCGTGGCCCAGGGGCCCGACGTTCAGGGCTGCGTACTCAACGCCTCGTTCCTCGTCGACCGCGCGGACAGCGACGCCTTCCGCTCGGCGGCGGAGGAGATGGCCCGCGTGAGCCGGGACCGCGTGGAACTGCGCCTCGCAGGCCCCTTGCCCTGCTACAGCTTCGTGGCCGTCGAAGGCACTCCCGCACGAACCGCAGGAGCCTGAGATGGGCCTCATCACCGGATTGCTCACGTTGCCCCTCGCGCCCGTCCGAGGCGTCGTCTGGGTGGCGGAGAAGCTCAACGACGCAGCCGAGCGCGAACTGCACGACCCAGGAGTGCTCCGAGCCCAGCTGGCCGTGCTGAACCAGGAACTCGAAGACGGCGACATCAGCCTGGAGGAGTTCGAACGCGAAGAGGAACGGTTGCTCGACCGGCTGCATGCCGCGCGAGCCCGTTCCACGTCGATCGATCGAAGGTGACGCACTCATGGACGACAAGGACAAGGTGGCACTCGCTGCCGCGGTAGTGGGCGGTTACGTGCTGGGCCGGACCAAGAAGGGCCGCATGGCGCTGTCCATCGCCACCTACCTGGCAGGGCGCCGATTCGGTCTGGAGCCTCGTCAGCTGGCCGCCGAAGGCATGCGCAGGCTGAAGGACATCCCGCAGGTGGCCGAGTTGCAGGAGCAGCTGCGCGGAGAGGTCCTGGACGCCGGCCGCAAGGCCATGACGGCCGCCGCCGAACGCAGCATGGGCAACCTCGCCAGCGTCATCAGCGAACGCACGGCTCTGATCGGAACGAAGGCGGACGAAGAAGAGGACGAGGACGAGTATCCGGAGGACGAGGACGCCGGGTACGACGACGAAGAGGACGAGGAAGAGCCGGAAGGCGAGTACGAAGAAGACCAGGAGGAGGACGAAGAGGAGGAGGAAGAGCCGGAAGACGAATACGAGGAGGACCAGGAAGAAGCGGACGAGGAGGACGAAGAGGAAGAGGAAGAGGAAGAGGAAGAGCCGGCTCCGCGGCGTAGGCGTCGGAGGCCTGCCCCTGCTCGCGATGAGAGAAAGTCCGGAGCAGCTGGGAAGACAGCGCCGCGACGCAGGCCGGCACCTGCGAAGAAGGCTGCGGCGAAGAAGGCGGCACCGGCGAAGAAGACCGCCTCCCGGAAGGCGGCGGCCAAGAAGGCACCGGCGAAGAAGGCGGCACCGGCGAAGACCGCTCCGGCCAAGAAGGCGGCGAAGAAGGCACCGGCCAAGAAGGCGGCGGCCAGGAAGACCTCGCCGGCCAAGAAGACGGCGTCCGGGAAGACGGCGGCCAAGCAGACGGCGGCCAAGAAGACGGCTTCGTCCAAGCGGACCGCATCCAAGCGCGCCAGCGGCCGGAGGTAGAGAGCCATGGCCACGAAGGAAAGCGACCAGCCTGCCGGGCCGGCCTCAGGGATGGACCAGGTCCGTGAAGCGCTGACGAAGTTTCTGTCCACGCAGGTCGAGCATCTCGCCGAAAAGGCGGGCGACAAACTGACCGACGTCACTGGGCAGCTGACGGACGCAGCCGAGAACGGGGGATCGCTCCCTGCGATCGGATCCCGCATTCTGCAGGGCGACTCCCCTGTGAAGGCGTTCGTCTCGGAGAAGGCCAAGGGCGTCAAGGACAACGTCGTGGACAAGGTCAAGGGTGCCTTCGGCGGAGGAAAGGGCAAACGCAAGTCCGGTGGCGGCAAGCTCATGAACATCAACGAGAGCCTTGACATCGGAATTCCTCTGCGGGACGCCTACGACTTCTGGACTCAGTACGACAAGTTCAGCGGCTTCGCGAAGGGCGTCCAGGACGTATCCAAGGGCGACGACACCGAAAGCAACTGGAAGGTGAAGGTCGGCCCGTCCACCCGCAGTTTCAAGGCGACCGTCCAGGAGCAGATCCCCGACGACCGCATCGTCTGGACCTCCGAAGGCGCCAAGGGCACCACCAGGGGAGCCGTCAGCTTCCATGAACTGGCACCCAACCTGACGCGCATCATCCTGGTCGTGGAGTACTACCCGTCCGGATTCTTCGAGAAGACCGGCAACCTCTGGCGGGCACAGGGACGCCGTCTACGGCTGGACTTCAAGAACTTCCATCGTTACGCCACGCTCACCAGCGAGGAGCCCGAGGGCTGGCGCGGCGAGATCCGCGACGGAGAAGTCGTCGTCACGCACGAGGACGCCCTGGAGGAAGAGGAGGCGCAGCAAGGGGAAGAGGGGGCGGAGGACGGCGACCGGCCCGAGGACGAGTACGACGAGGACGCCGACGCCGCCTACGAGGACGAAGAGGGCGCGGACGACGAAGAGGCTCCGGAGGGCGAGGACGCCGACGAGGACGAGGAGGGCTACGAGGACGAGCAGGACGAGGAGGGCGAGGAGAACGGCGAGGACGAAGAAGAGGACGAAGAAGAGGACGAAGAAGAAGAGGAGAGCGCCCCCACGCGCCGAGGGCGAAGGCGACGCTCGTGACCGATGTCGACTTCCGGCAGAGCCAGCCTCTCGCTTCCGGTCCTCAGACGACCAATCTCGCCGACATCCTTGAACGCGTCCTGGACAAAGGGATCGTGATCGCGGGCGATATCAAGATCGACCTTCTCGACATCGAACTCCTCACCATTCGTCTTCGTTTGTTCGTCGCATCTGTCGATACAGCGAAGAAGGCAGGGATCGACTGGTGGGAAACCGATCCCGCGCTCAGCTCCCGCGCATCCCGAAACGCTCTTCAGGAAGAGAACCGGGAGTTGCGGGAGCGGCTGGAATCGCTCGAGTCCGGAACGTCGGACGACTGAGGGGTCGACTGAGGGGGCGACTGCCTGGTCGGCCGGCGCTCCAGGCATCCCAGAAGACTCAAGGGCATCCCAGAAAGACTCGACGAGTGAGGAGAACCGAGGGACCATGACGGATTGCGACGCTGAGCTTGCAGACGCCGGCGCCACGTACGTGTTCGCCGTCTGTCGCGACCCCGGCCTGCCGGCCGTGGACGGGCTGTCCGGGGTCGCGGCCCATGGGGCACCCGTGAGGGCCCTGTCACTGGGTTCGCTCACGGGGATCGTCCAGACCGTCCGGGCACGGGACTTCACCGACGAGGCCTGGCAGGCACGCCTGGCCGACCCGCCGGAACTCGAACGCTACGCGCGCGCCCACCACGACGTGGTCTCCGCAGTCGCTGCCCGCTGCCCGACGGTTCCCTTGCCGATGGCCACCGTCTACCACGGCGACGACAGGGCCCGAGATGCCCTGAGCAGGGAACTGGCCCGGTTCAGCACGGCCCTTGAGCGCACCGCGCATCACGCCGAATGGGGCGTCAAGGTCTACGCACCCCCCGCAGTCGGACGCGACGCCTGCCAGGCCGCCCGACCTGTCAGGTCTGCCGAGAGGACCCGCCCGGCGCCAGGCGCGGGCCTCGCCTACCTGGAACGCAAGCGAGGAGCCCAGAAACTCCGCGAACGGGACGAGGAAGAGGCGCTGCGTACGGCGGAGTCGGTGGATGAACAGGTCCGCCACCTCGCAACCGCGTCCCGCAGACTGCGGACCCAGCCCGCCACCGAAGGCAGGACGCAGATCCTCAACGCGACCTACCTCATCGCGGAAGACCGCTCCGATGAGCTCGCTGTGCTGACAGAAAACCTCAGGCAACGCACCGGAGCGCCCATCGAACTGTCCGGGCCGTGGGTGCCGTACTCATTCGTCGGCGAGGTGTAGATCATGGCGCATGACGCGGTGCCCTGGGACGGCTCCAGTCGGCTGAACGGCCCCATCGGGGTGCCGCTCGTCGACCTTCTTGACCGGGTTCTGGCGACTGGCGTGGTGGTGAGCGGTGACCTGGTCATCGCCATCGCCGATGTGCCGCTCGTACGGGTCTCGCTCCATGCCCTGCTGTCATCGGTCAACGAACGGGTCCCTGCCCCCTGGTCGGACAGCGGGCCGCTGTGACGACCTCTCGCCTGGACATGGACTCCGAGAAGATGGGACGCGACCTCGTCGCCCTCGTACTCACCGTGGTCGAACTCCTCAGACAACTGATGGAGCGGCAAGCGATCCGCCGCATCGAACAGGGTGACCTCAGCGAGGAGCAGGCCGACGAGATCGGCACGACGTTGATGCTGCTCGACCAGCGCATGACCGAACTCTGTGAACAGCACGGTGTGCGACCTGAGGACCTCAATCTCGACCTCGGCCCGCTGGGCAGCCTTCTCCCCCGAAACTGACGGGGCTGACGGGGCTGACGGGGCTGATACGGGGCTGACGGAGTCGACGGGCCGGCTGAACGCCGGTGTCGAGTGGCGTAGCAGCTGGCCCGAAGCCCAGTCGGTCACTGCCCGTAGCCGTGCGCATCCCCTCCGGTCGCCGTCCGGGCGCCCCGTGGATAGCCTCGATGCGGGGGGTCCGCCAAGACGGGAGTTCAACGTGAAAGCCACCCTGCTCAGCCGCTCCGCCCGCCTGACCGCGGCTGGTGCTCTGTCCGCCGCCCTGCTGGTCGCCGGCGGCGCCGACGTCTTCGCCGCGCCGAGCGCCAAGCCCAGCCCGTCCGCGTCCGCCTCCAAGGCGGCCGGCTCCATCACCGTGAAGGCCGCGCCCACCTCCGTGAAGGCCGGCGGCAAGGTGATCTTCACCGGCCGCACCAAGGGCATGCCCATAGGCAGCAAGCTGGTGCTCCAGCACAAGAAGGGCAGCAAGTGGACGACCCTGCAGGCCAATGCCACCGTCAAGCAGGGCAGCAGCTACGCCATCGAGGCCAAGCTCAACGACAAGGGCAAGCAGGAGCTCCGTATCAAGGCGGACAACGCCACGTCGCCGACCATCAACGTCACCGTCAACTGACGTAGCCAGCAGGGCGCTTGACCTGACGACGCGGTGCCCCGGTGCCCCGGCGTGCGGGTGAGCGGATCGATGCGAGAGGGGCCCCGCCATGGCCGGCGGGGCCCCTCTCGCGCCGAGTTCAGCGGGGGTGCGGGGTCAGCAGGAGCAGCCGCCGCACTGGCAGGGCGCCCCCGACTGGCAGCCGCAGCCGCAGCCCGAGCCGCATCCGCAGGCGCCGACGAGCGGCAGCCGGGTCACTTCGACGGGTGTGACGGGTGCGTCCTGCCGTGGTTCGCTCGCGGGTGAATCGGTCATGGGTCCCTCCCGGGGTAGGCACAGCAATGAGCCTTCGCCCATTGCATGCCCACTTCGGCGGGCGCATCAACGGCGCATGTGGGCGCGGGCGTTGGGCGCCGTACCACCGTCCCCGTACGGACGCGCCCGTACCACTGCCCCCGTACGGACGCGTCCGTCACCCGCCGGTCGGAAGGCCCCGCCGGTCCGCACCCCCGGCCGGGGCCGCCCGCGGTCAGGCGCCCTCGGTCTGCGCGGGTGCCTGGAGTTCGTCGGCGTGTTCGCCGGTGACGAGGTAGACGACGCGCTTGGCGACCGACACCGCGTGGTCCGCGTACCGCTCGTAGTAGCGGCCGAGCAGGGTCACGTCGACCGCCGTCTCGATGCCGTGCTTCCAGCGGTCGTCCATCAGGTGCTGGAACAGCGTGCGGTGCAGCAGGTCCATCTCGTCGTCGTCCTGCTCCAGTTGGAGCGCGAGGTCGACGTCCTTGGTGATGATGACCTCGCCGGCCTTCGCCATCAGGCGCTGGGCGAGCTGGCCCATCTCCAGGATGGTGGCGTGCAGGTCGTTCGGTACGGCGCGCTCCGGGTAGCGCAGCCGGGTCAGCTTGGCCACGTGCTGGGCCAGGTCGCCCGCGCGCTCCAGGTCGGCGCTCATGCGCAGCGAGGTGACGACGATGCGCAGGTCGGTGGCGACGGGCTGCTGGCGGGCGAGCAGGGCTATGGCGCGGGCCTCCAGGTCGTGCTGGAGGTCGTCGACCTTCTGGTCGGCGGCGATCACGTTCTCGGCGAGCTTCAGGTCCGCGTCGAGCATGGCCGTGGTGGCGCGCCCGATCGCCGACCCGACGAGCCGGGCCATCTCGACCAGGCCCTCGCCGATCGAGTCAAGTTCCTCGTGGTACGCGTCACGCATGGGTGTCCCTCTCTCGACGGTCTCCGGGGGCTCGGGGCTGCTGCGGCCCCCACGCTCCCACGTTCCGTCCCGCACGCGTCCGGTTCGGCCACGGGAAGTGAACCATCCCCGTCACCTCGGTGAACTCTGGGCGACGAACGTTCGAGCAGGCCCTCTTTCGGCTGGGAGAGTGTCGGTGCGGCCGCATAACCTGGACGCATGGACGTGAACGCGGCGGTCGCCGCATTGGCAGCGATCGCCGGCGTATGCACCGGCGTGATCGCCATGCTGGCATTCCGCTGGAGCGAGCGGGACCAGGCCCGGCCCACCAGGTCGTCCCTGCACACCGACGCGGTCCTGCCCCCGGGCGTGGACACCGTCCTGTCCGTGCTGCGCTCCTCCGCGGTCGTCCTCGACGAGAGCGACTCGGTGGTCAAGGCCAGCTCCGCGGCGTACGCGCTCGGCCTGGTCCGGGGCGGCAAGCTGGCCGTCGAGCCCATGCTGCACATGGCGCGCGACACCCGGCGCGACGGCGAGATACGCCAGGTCGAGCTCGACCTCCCCCGGCGCGGCACCGGCCGCGGCGAGGCCCTCGCGGTGTCGGCGCGGGTCGCCCCGCTCGGCTCCCGGCTCGTCCTGCTCCTGGTGGAGGACCTCACCGAGGCCCGCCGCATCGAGGCCGTACGGCGTGACTTCGTGGCCAACGTCAGCCATGAGCTCAAGACGCCGACGGGGGCGCTCTCCCTGCTCTCCGA
The DNA here is from genome assembly GCF_036014195.1 of Streptomyces sp. NBC_00442. Classification (NCBI taxonomy): domain Bacteria; kingdom Bacillati; phylum Actinomycetota; class Actinomycetes; order Kitasatosporales; family Streptomycetaceae; genus Streptomyces; species Streptomyces sp. NBC_00442. The sequence continues at coordinate 3,329,336 of NZ_CP107918.1, read as the reverse complement.
GGCCGTCATGGACGCCTCGGACGACCCCGAGGCGGTCACCCGCTTCGCCGGCCGGATGCAGATCGAGGCGACCCGGCTCACCAACCTGGTCCAGGAGCTCATCGACCTGTCCCGGGTCCAGAACGACGACCCGCTGGAGGACGCCGAGCCGGTCCGTGTCGACGAGCTCGTCGCCGAGGCGATGGACCGCTCGCGCCACCCCGCGTCCACCAAGCAGATCACCATGGCCTCGGGCGGCACCGCCGACCTGTACGTGTGGGGCAACCGCGGCCAGCTCGCGGCGGCGCTCGGCAACCTCGTCGAGAACGCGGTGAACTACTCGCCCGCCAGGACCCGGGTCGGCATCGCCGGCCGCCGCATCGCCGCGCCGGGAGGGGATCTCATCGAGATCGCCGTGACCGACCAGGGCATAGGGATCTCCGAGAAGGACCGCGAGCGCGTCTTCGAGCGCTTCTACCGGGTCGACCCGGCCCGCTCCCGCGCCACCGGTGGCACGGGCCTCGGCCTCGCCATCGTCAAACACGTGGCCGCCTCGCACGGCGGGGAGGTCACGGTGTGGAGCTCCGAGGGACAGGGCTCCACCTTCACCCTGCGGCTGCCGGAAGCCGCCGCCGTTCGGGACCGCGCCGTGTCCGGGCGCGGCCCGGACACGGTGGACGAGGACGACGACGTCCCGTACGAGACCTTCAGTTCCGCTCTGCCTCATTCCCCAGCCATAGTTCCTGCCCCGGAGGTCCTTCCGTGACCCGAGTGCTCGTCGTCGAGGATGAGGAATCCTTCAGCGACGCCCTGTCCTACATGCTCCGCAAGGAGGGTTTCGAGGTCGCGGTGGCGGCCACCGGGCCCGACGGCCTGGACGAGTTCGAGCGCAACGGCGCCGACCTCGTGCTGCTCGACCTGATGCTGCCCGGCCTGCCCGGCACCGAGGTCTGCCGTCAGCTGCGCGGCCGCTCCAACGTGCCGGTCATCATGGTGACCGCCAAGGACAGCGAGATCGACAAGGTCGTCGGCCTGGAGATAGGGGCCGACGACTACGTCACCAAGCCGTTCTCCTCCCGCGAGCTGGTCGCCCGCATCCGCGCCGTGCTGCGCCGCCGCGGCGAGCCGGAGGAGGTCACGCCGGCCGCCCTGGAGGCGGGCCTGGTCCGCATGGACGTCGACCGGCACGTGGTCACCGTCTCGGGCGCCAAGGTCGACCTGCCGCTGAAGGAGTTCGACCTCCTGGAGATGCTGCTGCGCAACGCGGGGCGCGTGCTGACTCGTATGCAGCTCATCGACCGGGTGTGGGGCGCGGACTACGTGGGTGACACCAAGACCCTCGACGTCCACGTGAAGCGCCTGCGCGCCAAGATCGAGCCGGACCCGGGCGCGCCGCGCTACCTGGTGACCGTCCGCGGCCTCGGCTACAAGTTCGAGCCGTAGACCGGCAGCCGGTACGAGGAGAGTTGTAGACCGGCAGCCGGTACGAGGAGAGCCGTAGACCGGCGGCCATACGACGGAGGGCGGCCCCGGATCGAATCCGGGGCCGCCCTCCGTCGTTCGCTCGGCCGGCCAGTCGTTCAGGCCGGCCCGAGCCTCGGTGTCAGTGGCCGGTGCCCGCGCTGTGCGAGGGCGAGCCGGTGCCGGCGGGCTTGCCGCTGCTGCCCGCGTTCGGGCCCGCCGCGTTGGACGGGCCGCCCGAGGGGGTGCCGGAGGGGCTGCCGGAGGCCTTGCCCGACGGCTCGCCCGAGGGGGAGGCCTTGGGCTTCGGCAGCTCGCTGGGGCCGACGCCCTCGAAGTAGCTGGTGGCCGGGACCACGTACGCGCCCAGGCTCACCGCGCCGGCCTTGCTGAACTGGAAGGTGACCTTCTGCGCGTCGCCGTTCTTGGCGGCCTCGCGGCCGTTGTCGATGACCGCGGAGGCGTTGCCCTTGCCGCCGAGCACGATCGAGCCGTGCCCGGGGACGGTGACCGCACCCGTGCCCTTGGCGGGGGTGAGCTTGACGACGGCGCTGCCGACCTGGACGGAGTCCAGGGTCTGCGGGTCGGCGCCGTTGTTGAAGAGCGTCGCGGCGACGACGGCCGGGCCTTCGGCGTCGGTCTTCGGCTGGGTGACGACCGTCGCGTTCTGGACCTTGATGTCGCCGACGGTGACGTAGGCGTTGTCCGCCTTGACCTCAAGCGTCTGTGCGTTGTTTCCCGCCGCGCAGGCGGAGAGGGAAGCGAGCGAGAACGCGATGGCAGAAGCGGCGAGGGCGCCGCGTCGAAGGCTGCGGCTCACGGCGGCGGCAACTCCTTGGACGTACGAGGGGGACTTCGGACGGACTTCGGACGGGCTACGGGTCAGCCGGCCGCATGCCTGAGAGCCGGCTAAGGGTGTGTCAGCGGGCTTAGATTACCGAGCCGTCCGACGCGTCCCGCACCCGACCCGCCCCTACGGACGACCGGCCCGGCGAACTCGGGTGGATCATGCGCCCCGCTCGCTCTTTCGTGGGCCGTTCCCATAGGCCGGATGATCAATTTCCGCGGCCGCCACACATTCCTTACCGAAAATCCGCGCGACTGCGCGCGCCGAGCCGTTCGTTGATCAATTCCCGGAATGAATGACAGGCGGCCGAACGGGTGAACGAGCGCCGAACGGAGTAGATGAAGTTCACCGTCCGGAATCCGGCAAATCGGGACAATCAGCCTCTCGGGACCCTCCTCGCGGCTGCGGAACGTAGGCGTTTCGCAACTCCTTCGCAGCTGCTCCGACCTGCGAATACCGCCTTGCGGAAGCCCTGCGCAGCACGTTCCTGTTGCTGTTGTCAAGCCCCGAGATATGCCCTGACCTGCGAAAACGCCATTCAGAAGAAGCCGTATCCGTGTTACCCTGGATAGCCACGGAAGGGGTACCTGTCACATGACGTTCAAGGTTGGCGACACCGTGGTCTATCCCCATCACGGGGCCGCGCTGATCGAGGCTATCGAAACTCGCCAGATCAAAGGCGTGGACAAGACCTACTTGGTGCTCAAGGTCGCCCAGGGCGACTTGACTGTGCGCGTGCCCGCGGACAATGCGGAGTTCGTAGGCGTTCGCGATGTAGTGGGTCAGGACGGGCTGGACCGGGTCTTCGAGGTGCTGCGCGCGCCGTACGCGGAGGAGCCCACGAACTGGTCCCGTCGTTACAAGGCGAACCTTGAGAAGCTCGCCTCCGGCGATGTCATCAAGGTCGCCGAAGTGGTGCGTGACCTGTGGCGGCGCGAGCGCGAGCGCGGCCTGTCCGCGGGCGAGAAGCGCATGCTCGCCAAGGCGCGCCAGATCCTGGTGAGCGAGCTGGCCCTCGCGGAAAACACCAACGAAGACAAGGCCGAGGCCCTCCTCGACGAGGTTCTCGCGTCCTGACGCCGTCAGGTCTGTCCGGCGGACGGACCTGGTTCCGGGGCTCGCTCCGGAATACCCGGCTTTGCCGCGGTGCCCGCTGACCAGCAGAGTCCCTAGCTGTGTCGCCGGGCGCTGCGGCATGTTCGTATCCCCTTGCCAAGCGCCCGCACTGCATTTCCCGCGTTCCCCCGCCGCGCGTACCACCTGTCTCGGCGCCCGAGCACCCGCACCGCGCGGACGCCGGGCCCCGGCGGCCGGACGGCTGCCCGACCAGTCGTCACGGAAGGGCCGGTCAGGGCGGAGCGCCCGGCACTCCCCCGCTCCGAAAGCGCTCCGGAAGCAGGGGGTACTCCCAGGCCATACCCACGTCGTTTGAGGACACAAACCTTGTCAGACGAATCGCGCCCTTTCCGCACGGCCGCGGTGGTTCCAGCGGCCGGACGCGGCGTGCGGCTCGGTCCGGGCGCCCCCAAGGCGCTCCGCACGCTGAGCGGTACCCCCATGCTCGTCCATGCCGTCCGGGCGATGGCCGCCTCGCGCGGCGTCTCGCTCGTCGTGGTGGTGGCCCCGCCCGACGGCGCCACCGAGGTGAAGAACCTCCTCACCGAGCACGCGCTGCCGGAGAGGACGGACTTCCTCGTGGTGCCCGGCGGCGCGAGCCGCCAGGAGTCGGTCAAGCTCGGCCTCGACGCTCTGCCGCCCGGCTTCGACGCCGTCCTCGTCCATGACGCGGCCCGCCCGCTGGTGCCGGTCGACACCGTCGACGCGGTGATCGAGGCGGTACGCGACGGGGCGCCCGCCGTGGTGCCCGCGCTTCCGCTCGCCGACACCGTGAAGGAGGTCGAGCCGAGCGGTGACGGCTCTCCCGAGCCGGTCGTCGCCACCCCCGAGCGGGCCCGGCTGCGCGCGGTGCAGACGCCCCAGGGCTTCGACCACGACACGCTCGTACGCGCCCACGAGACGGTCACCGGCGATGTCACCGACGACGCGAGCATGATCGAGCGGCTCGGTCTGACGGTCGTGGCGGTCCCCGGGCACGAAGAGGCGTTCAAGGTGACCCGGCCGCTCGACCTCGTCCTCGCCGAGGCCGTACTCGCACGACGGAGGGCCAACGATGGCTTCTGACACGCCCGTTCCCGTGATCCCGCTGGTCGGGATCGGCACCGACGTCCACGCCTTCGAGCGCGGACGCGAGCTGTGGTGCGCCGGGCTGCTGTGGGACGGCCCCGGGGACACGGAGTTCGGCCTCGCCGGCCATTCCGACGGCGATGTCGCCGCCCACGCCGCCTGCGACGCGATCTTCTCGGCGGCCGGCGTCGGCGACCTCGGGGCGCACTTCGGCACCGACCGCCCCGAGTGGTCCGGCGCGTCGGGCGTGGCGCTGCTCGCGGAGGCCGCGCGGATCGTGCGCGCCGAGGGCTTCGAGATCGGCAACATCGCGGTGCAGGTCATCGGCGTACGCCCGAAGATCGGCAAGCGGCGCGACGAGGCGCAGAAGGCGCTGTCGGCGGCGGCCGGGGCGCCGGTGGCGGTGTCCGGCACCACCACCGACGGCCTCGGCCTGACCGGCCGGTCCGAGGGTCTCGCGGCCGTGGCCACGGCGCTCGTGTACCGGGTGGCGTGAGTCCGGTCCACCCGGTGTCGTGAAGCCCGTGACCCCCGTCGGCTCCGGGCCGTGACCCCCACGGGTGATCGTCCGGGACGCGGACGAAGATCGTCCGGCGGTTCCGAGGCCCAACAGTCGCCGAATTGTGTGCCCCGGGGCCCGGAAAGGGTCGCGGGGCACTCCTGTCGGGCCACTACCCTGGTGAGGTGACCATTCGCCTGTACGACACCAGCGCCCGGCAGATTCGTGACTTCGTCCCGCTCACGCAGGGTTGTGTCTCGATCTACCTGTGTGGCGCCACCGTCCAGGCGGCCCCGCACATCGGCCACATCCGGTCGGGCCTCAACTTCGACATCATGCGCCGCTGGTTCGACTACCGCGGCTACGACGTCACGTTCATCCGCAACGTCACCGACATCGACGACAAGATCATCAAGAAGGCGGCGGAGCAGAACCGCCCCTGGTGGTCGATCGGGTACGACAACGAGCGCGCCTTCAACGACGGCTACACCGCGCTCGGCTGCCTGCCGCCCACCTACGAGCCGCGTGCCACCGGCCACATCACCGAGATGATCGAGATGATGCGCGGCCTCATCGAGCGTGGCCACGCCTACGAGGCGGACGGCAGCGTCTACTTCGACGTGCGGTCCTTCCCCGAGTACCTCCAGCTCTCCAACCAGGACGTCGACGACCTGCGCCAGCCCGACGAGGGCGTCGCGGGCAAGCGCGACCCGCGGGACTTCGCGATGTGGAAGGCGTCCAAGCCGGGCGAGCCCGACTGGGAGACGCCGTGGGGCCGCGGCCGCCCCGGCTGGCACCTGGAGTGCTCGGCGATGGCCCACAAGTACCTGGGCACCGCCTTCGACATCCACGGCGGCGGCATCGACCTGATCTTCCCGCACCACGAGAACGAGATCGCCCAGGCCCAGGCCTTCGGCGACGCGTTCGCGACGTACTGGGTGCACAACGCCTGGGTGACGATGTCCGGCGAGAAGATGTCGAAGTCGCTCGGCAACAGCGTGCTCGTCTCCGAGATGGTCAAGCGCTGGCGTCCGATCGTGCTGCGCTACTACCTGGGCACCCCGCACTACCGCTCGATGATCGAGTACAGCGAGGACGCCCTGCGCGAGGCCGAGTCCGCGTTCGCGCGGATCGAGGGATTCATGCAGCGGGTCGTCGAGAAGGTGGGGGGCGCCGTCGAGCCCGCCGCCGAGGTGCCGCTCGCGTTCGCCGAGGCGATGGACGACGACCTGGGCGTGCCACAGGCCCTCGCGATCGTCCACACCACCGTCCGCCAGGGCAACAGCGCGCTCGCCGCCGACGACAAGGACGCGGCGACCGAACGCCTCGCGGAGGTGCGCGCCATGCTCGGCGTGCTCGGTCTCGACCCGTTCGACGCGCACTGGGCCGAGGAGAGCGACCGGGGCGACGACCTGCACGGGGCCGTCGACACGCTCGTACGCCTCGTCCTGGAGCAGCGCGAGGCGGCCAGGACGCGCAAGGACTGGGCGACCGCGGACGCGATCCGCGATCAGCTCACCCAGTCCGGCCTGGTCATCGAGGACAGCCCCAGCGGCCCCCGCTGGACCCTCGGCCCGCGCTGAGCCCACGCGCGATGTGCCGCTCGGGCGATCGGGCGGCACACTTCATATACGTACGTACACGATCTGCATGTGCATGTGGATCGCGGATCCACAGAAACAGGTAGTCATGGCCGGGAACAGCCAGCGCAGGAACCGCCGCACGTCCAACAAGAAGGGCGCGACGGTCGGCAGCGGTGGCCAGCGGCGCCGTGGCCTGGAGGGCAAGGGCCCCACTCCCAAGGCCGAGGACCGCAAGAAGCACAAGAAGAACCGCATCGCGACCGCCAAGGCCAAGCAGGCCGCGACGCGCCGCCCCGCGCCCCGCCGCGGCGGCGCCAAGGGCACGTCCGAGATGGTCGTGGGCCGCAACCCGGTCTTCGAGGCGCTGCGCGACGGCGTGCCGGCGACCACGCTCTACGTGCAGCAGTACATCGACAACGACGAGCGGGTGCGCGAGGCGCTCCAGCTCGCCGGCGAGCGCGGCAACATCCACCTGATGGAGGCCCCGCGCGTCGAGCTCGACCGCATGACCAACGGCCTCAACCACCAGGGCCTCGTCCTCCAGGTCCCGCCGTACGAGTACGCGGACCCGCAGGACCTCACCGCGCACGCGTACGACAACGGCGAGGACCCGCTGATCGTCGCGCTCGACGGCGTGACCGACCCGCGCAACCTGGGTGCCATCGTCCGCTCCACCTCCGCCTTCGGCGGCCACGGCGTGGTCGTGCCCGAGCGGCGTGCCGCCGGCATGACGGCGGGCGCGTGGAAGTCGTCGGCGGGCACCGCGGCGCGTACGCCGGTCTCGCGCGTCACCAACCTGACGCGCGCCCTGGAGGCGTACAAGAAGGAAGGCCTCACGATCGTCGGTCTCGCCGCGGACGGTGAGCACACGGTCGAGGAGCTCGACCAGATCGCCGGGCCCGTCGTCATCGTGATCGGCAGCGAGGGCAAGGGACTTGGCCGGCTCGTCGGCGAGACCTGCGACTACCGCGTGCGGATCTCGATGCCGGGCGGCGCCGAATCGCTCAACGCCGGTGTGGCGGCGGGCATCGTGCTGTACGAGGCGGCCCGCCGACGCGCCTGAACCGGGTGATCTTGACGGGTCTCGGACAGATTCGGACCCGTCAAGCAGTGTCCTAAACACCCGTCACTCGGTTAGATGAGTGTGGACACCAGAACGCCCCGGCCCGGGTTCGACGACCAGCCTGCCCTGAGCATGGCCAAGGTGGACTGCGACCCCGCGCAGGTCATCGTCAACCACGCGAGTTTCAGGGTGCAGCTTGCCCCCAAGTCGCTGCCGAAGCCCATCATTTCGAGCACCGCGGTGCGCCGCAGGGCGCCCGTGGTGTGGAGCGGGAAGTCGGCGCCGGGGGCGAGCGGACTCCTGCAGGCGGTCCGCGCCACCTCCGTGGGCGGAGGCGGCGCAGGCTACGACACCGGCGCGACGCAGACCATCCCGCGCGTCTCCGTCGACGACACGATGCCGACGCCGCTGGTCCCCGGACCCGGCGCGGGACCGGAGACCGCACTGCTCCCGCAGATGCGCACGCCGTACGGTCAACAGCCTTATGCGCAGGACGAGTTCGAGGAATTCGACGAGCTCGACGGCGACCCGGACGACGGCTCGCCCGCCAAGCGGCGCGGCGCCGACCCCGTCCGGCACGCCTACTACCCGGGCCGCCGGATGAACCTCGGCGTCGTGCTGCTCCCGCTGCGCGTCTTCCTCGGCTTCATCTCCGTCTATGCCGGCATGGGCAAGCTGTGCGACCCCGTGTACTTCGACGGCGGCGAGCGCGGCTCGATGGTCAAGTGGCTGAATTCGCTGCACCCTTGGGCGCTCGCCGAGCCCCTGCGCGACTTCGCCCTCGCGCACCCCGTGGGCGCGGGGCTCACGGTGGCCTTCCTTCAAGTCGTCGTCGGCGTACTGACGATGCTCGGCCTGTGGCAGCGGGTCGCCGCCGTGTTCGGCGCGCTCCTGTCGGCGGCCCTGCTCGTGACGGTGAGCTGGCAGACCGTGCGCGCCTATGACGCGCCCGACATCATCTACCTCGCCGCCTGGTCGCCGCTGATCATCGCGGGCGCCCCGGTCTACTCGCTCGACGCCCGCCTCGCCGGCGAGGCGTGGCGCAAGCTCGGCCCGCGCTCCGAACTCTGGGAGCTGCGGCGGCGGGTGCTGCGCCGCGGCCTGGTCATGACGACGGTCGTCGTCGGCCTCACCCTGACGACCGGCGCGATCCTCGGCGGCGCGGTCCGCTCCACCACCGTGGTGACCGTGCCCGGCCCCGACGACGACCCGACCAACTACCTGCCCGGCACCCCGCTGCCGAGCGAAACGGGCCCGGCGCTGGCGCCCCGTACGCCCCCGAAGGCCGTCAAGCCCTCTCCCAAGGCCAAGACGTCGGCCAGCCCGTCCCCGAAGGCGTCCAAGAAGCCGAAGGCGCACCAGACGGTCACGGCGGGCACCACCGGCCAGCCCAGCCACTCCGCGGGCACCGGCGGCCAGGCCCCGTCCCACCACCGCACCACCCCCAAGGCCCCGCCGTCCACGAGCGCGGGCCCGACGTCCTCGGGCGGCACGGGCTCCTCCGGCGGTACGGGGTCGACGGGGGGCAGCGGCGGAGGGCGCGGCAACCGCAACCCGATCGGGGGGTTGCTGGGGTAGCGCCGGGCGCGCGGCCGAAGCGGAAAGAAGGGGGCCGGTGAACATCCCGGCCCCCTTCACCGCACCACCGTCCACCCCGCTTCCGGGTGCGGCCCGTGCCCGCGTCTCGCGCAGTTCCCCGCGCCCCTAAACCCGCCTTCGTGTGCGGGTCGTGCCCGCGTCTCGCGCAGTTCCCCGCGCCCCTAAACCCGCCTTCGTGTGCGGGTCGTGCCCGCGTCTCGCGCAGTTCCCCGCGCCCCTAAACCCGCCTTCGTGTGCGGGTCGTGCCCGCGTCTCGCGCAGTTCCCCGCGCCCCTGAAAACCCCGGTTCGGGCGCGGACCGTGCCCGCTTCTCGCGCAGTTCCCCGCGCCCCCAAAAAACCCGGCTCGTGTGCGGACCGTGCCCGCGTCCCGCGCAGTTCCCCGTGCCCCCAAAAACCCCGGTTCGTCTGCGAGCCGTGCTCGCTTCTCGCGCAGTTCCCCGCGCCCCTGGCGGGGCTCGGTCGAGGCCACCTCAGCCCGTCGTGGGGGTCCCCCTGGCCCTTAAGGCCTTGGGGGAGATTGAGGACGAGCACCCTTTAGGCGCGATACGGGGTCTGGGGCGGAGCCCCGGCCGGCCGGGGGGGGCGGGCACTCAACTCCGGTGCGCAGCGAGTTCCTTGGCCGCCTCCGTGAGGTCCTTCGCCGTGTCGATGGCCCGCCAGTACGCCCCGTGCGGCAGCGGAAACCCGGCGAGCCGGCGCTCGCGGGCGAGCCGCGGGAACGTGGTCCGCTCGTGGTCGCCGACATCGGGCAGCATCGCGGTGAAGGCCGCGGAGAAGACGTACACGCCCGCGTTGATGAGGTACGGCGAGGGCGGCGACTCGATGAAGTCGGTGATGTGGCCGAACGCGTCGGTCTCGACGGCGCCCCACGGGATGCGAGGGCGGGCCAGGGCCAGGGTGGCGGTCGCGTCGCGCTCGCCGTGGAAGGAGGCCATCTCGCGGAGCGAGAAGCGCGTCCAGATGTCGCCGTTGGTGGCGTACCAGGGCCGGTCGGGGTGGGGCAGCGACGCCGCCGCGTACTTGAGGCCGCCGCCGCGGCCCAGCGGTTCGTCCTCGACGACCGTGGTGACGCGCAGCGGAAGATCGGCCTTCGCCAGCCAGTCCTTCAGGACGTCGGCGAGGTGGCCGCAGGAGATCACGGCGTCAGTGACGCCCTCGGCGGCCAGCCAGGCAAGCTGATGGCCGATGATCGGGACCCCGGTGCCCGGGATCTCGACCATCGGCTTGGGGCGGTCGTCGGTGTACGGGCGGAGTCGTGAGCCCTGGCCGCCCGCCAGGACCACGGCCTGGGTCGGAAATGTCGCAGTGGTGCTCGCTGTCATGCGGTGAACGATAGGCGTCCCCGCAGCGGGACGTCACCGCTCCTGGGCCACGCCGGAAGCGAAGGAGGTGTCGCAGACGGGACGGGAGAACGTCTGGGCCTTCACCGGGCCGTAGTGCTCCACGGCGGCCCTGCCGAGCGCGCGGGCGATCGACATGCAGTGCTGGGCGAGCGAGGGGCGGTGCTCGACCTCGCGCTGGAGGTGGGTCAGCGCGGTGCCGGGGTCCTTCTCCTGGAGCTCGGTGAGGAGCGCGTCGCGCAGGACGTCCTGCGGGGCACGGGACTTGGCGCGTACGGAGACGTTCTCGGAGGAGGCGGTGAGGATCTGCGATCCGTTGCTGCCCGCCCAGTTGACCCGGGTGACCGCGAGGGTCCCGGAGAGCACGAGGACGACGGGCAGGACGAGGGCGAGGGTTCGGCCGATTCGGCGGGCTGTGTGCGTCACGCAGGTGAGCGTAGCGGGGAGTGATGATTTGGCGACATTTAGTCACTCTGTCGGGGGATGGTTCGACGTCGCTTTTCGAATGGCGTGTTGACGAACGCGATTCGAATTGCCCGGTGTGCCGGGGTATTTGTCGACAACCGGCCGACCGACGACTGCGGCCCCGCACGCGAGTGCGGGGCCGCCACAACCGTAGACCCCCTGGTGGGAGGCGCGTACGGGTATCAGTCTGTAAGGCGCTCGCCCGTGGAGGTGGAGAACACGTGGGTCTCACCCGGACGCGGGACGACGTGGAGCTGTGTGCCCTTCTCCGGTACCGAGCGGCCGTCCACGCGGACCACGAGGTCCTTCACTTCGCCGCCGACCTCGGCGGAACCGTACACATAGCCGTCCGCGCCCAGCTCTTCGACGACATTGACGGTGACGGCCAGGCCGGCCGGGGCCTCCGCGGACTCCTTGGTGAGGGACTTCGCGACGGCACCGCCCTGCTCGACGATGTCGAAGTGCTCGGGGCGCACGCCGACGGTGACCGTGCGGTCGCCGCGGTCGGCGGCCGTGGCCAGCGCCTCGCGGCTGACCGGCACCACACTGTTGCCGAACTTCACGCCGCCGTCGGTGATCGGCACCTCGACGAGGTTCATCGCGGGCGAGCCGATGAACCCGGCGACGAACAGGTTGGCCGGGCGGTCGTACATGTTGCGCGGCGAGTCGACCTGCTGGAGCAGACCGTCCTTGAGGACGGCCACGCGGTCGCCCATCGTCATGGCCTCGACCTGGTCGTGCGTGACGTACACGGTGGTGATGCCGAGCCGGCGCTGGAGCGAGGCGATCTGCGTACGGGTCGAGACGCGGAGCTTGGCGTCGAGGTTGGAGAGCGGCTCGTCCATGAGGAAGACCTGCGGCTCACGCACGATGGCGCGCCCCATCGCGACGCGCTGGCGCTGACCACCGGAGAGCGCCTTGGGCTTGCGGTCCAGGTACTCGCTCAGGTCGAGGATCTTGGCCGCCTCCTCCACCTTCTTCCGGATCTCCGCCTTGTTCACGCCGGCGATCTTCAGGGCGAAGCCCATGTTGTCGGCGACGGTCATGTGCGGGTACAGCGCGTAGTTCTGGAACACCATCGCGATGTCCCGGTCCTTGGGCGGCAGGTGCGTGACGTCACGCTCGCCGATGCGGATGGCTCCGCCGTTGACGTCCTCCAGGCCCGCGAGCATGCGCAGGGAGGTGGACTTTCCGCAGCCGGAGGGGCCGACGAGTACGAGGAACTCGCCGTCCTCGATCTCGATCTCGAGCCCGTCGACCGCGGGCTTGGTGGAACCCGGGTAGACCCGGGTCGCCTTGTCGAACGTGACAGTGGCCATGACTGATGTGTCCCTTCACCGGCAGGAACGTGCCGGACGATCCGAGTAGAGGGAGAAGTGGTGTAGTCCACCTGGGTGGACTGGGTCAGGACGCTACCTGCCGATGCTCCGCTTGTCAGCAGCCCGGTGCCGCGAACTTTCCGCCCGCACCACCCACCAAATTCCCGGCCCCGCGAGCTTCCCGTCCGTCCCGGGTCTGCCCCGCGAGCTTCCCGGCCCTGGCCCGGCCCCACGAGATCGACGGCCCGAGCTCCGCCCACGAAATTCCCGGCCCCGCCCGGCCGGGCGTTGGTTACACTTCACCCGTTGCCTCCTTAGCTCAGCTGGCCAGAGCACCGCTCTTGTAAAGCGGGGGTCGTCGGTTCGAACCCGACAGGGGGCTCAACGCGAAGGGCCAGTTCGGAGGCTTGAACCTCTCGAACTGGCCCTTCGTCGTGATCACGGCCGTGCCACACACATGCCAGACTCCACTGCGATTCCACATCCCCGCCGCAGCAACTTCGGGGGCGACTGGACCACGGCCACGAAGAAGGCCGGCGACACACCTGGCGCTCTGCCAGGGCCCGCCGTACGCCATGCCCGGACCTGTGCGGTAGTGATCGAGAGCAGAGGGCGCCGGCCGAAGCCGTGCCTCTCGGCCAGTGAGGTGGGTCAGCGTCGGCAAGAGCCACGAGATGCCACGCCCGGAGATCGTTCTCGGGTTCCACGGTCTGTGTCTAGTGAAGCCTGTCGGCGACGACGATCCGCCTGGCCATGTATCAGCCAGGAGCCGTCGCGGGGATCTGTTGCAGGTTTCTCCGCCTGGTTGAACTCACGGCGCGGCACGCTTGCTGCGGACAGCGCGCGGGCAAGGGGTCAACCGTCCCCAACTGCGCCGCATATCCTTTGAGTTGACACGGCTGACCGCGAGCCATCAGCGCCCCGAGGGTCAGGCGCGTGGTTCAAATACGGAGCTGCTGTCGCGCGCGTGGCGAAGGGGAGGGAGGGAGCGGAAGGGCCGGAGCTGTACGTCCCATCCTGGAAAAGCACTAGTCAAGATCCCCCGTCTCCTTGATGTGACTGACGAAGACCGCTGCGATCCGAGGGCGGGTTACCTCGGGAACAAGGGCGTGTCCGATGCCTTCCTCGATTCCCCACGTCGTGTTGAACATGACCGGGACATCGGCCGGTGCCACTCGATTCCTGAGCCACAGGGCAACCCGAGACGCGAAGTGACAGTCGCAATCCAGGACTGAGACACCCTCGGGATCCAGGGAGGCGAAGCCTTCCAGGGTCTCGTCCTCGAAAGTGATCCCAAAGATCATCGATGCGCCACGTACGGGGCCGTCTCCTTCGTCGTCGATGCGGATGAAGGCGTCCGTGTCCCGCTCACGAAGCCGCGCTCCCAGCCCTTCGAAGGTCAGGCCCCAGCTTTGCCCATGTGGTGGGGTGAAGACGAAGGTGGTGCGTAGTTCCGCGATCTGTTCCGGCTCCATGGTGGTGCTTCCTGGGGTGGGTCTGGTCAAGGGACGTAGCGGGCATGGCCTTTGACGCCGTAGGCCGCCATCATGAGGCGCCAGTACTGGACGGCGTCCTGATTGTTGGTGACAGTCTCGACACCGCGTATCTCATGGTTACGTGGGTCGCTGAGCGCGCCCGCGTATTTGCGGAGCTCCAGACGATCCTTCCAGTAGAGGAAGTCCCTGTCGCCTGTCGCGTGGTTCTTGCGGAGATCCTCCAACGAGCGATAGCAGCGCTGATCCGGCTTGTTCACGTACTTTGCTTCGATCGCCATCCCGTCGAGATTGCGGAATCCGTCCACCATCAGTGTGTTTGACGGGCTGATTCCTGCCGGGATCGGCACCTCGAATTCCGGAAACCCTGCCATACGTCTTTGATAGGCCTGCTCGGCCGGCTTGCCGCCCGAGATGTCTCCCTTGCGTAGTGAGTCCAGCCATGTCTGAAAGGGGTGCGCCTCGCTGGTTGTGAGCTGCGGGAACCTGAGGTCTGGAGGTAAGTTTTTTGGGGGAGCGAGCAGAGTGGAGTTCGCAACACAACTGCTGTCCGCGGCGACTTCCTGTGTACAGGTGGCCGGCGTATCTCGTGCGGCGCGAAGCGGGGCCGACAAGGAGTGGGTCATCGGGTGCATGCGCCAGGCACCCGTGGCGCCGGTTTTCTAACCATGGCTCCGCAGGCCAGAGCACTATGATCGCCCTTGTGTCTCCGGCCGAGTGGGGGCTCTGCCGAGAGGAGTTGTCCCGGCACTGCGCCGGGTCCCGGGACACTTGCCTTAGGGGCGCGGGTGCGGGTGCGGGGTTTGGGGAGAGGGGCGGGCGAGGCATGAGCCGGCGTTCCAATGGTCTTGTCGGGGTCTGGGCCGAGGCGCAGCGGCAGCAGCAGCGTCAGCGGGAGGCGCAGCAGCGGGCGGTCGTGCAGGAGCAGCGGCAGCAGCGGGCGTACGAGCGGGACCGGGCGCGGGCGCAGCGGGAGCAGCAGGCGGCGTACCGGCAGGGGCGGGAGGCGGATGCCCGGCTGCGTACGGAGGAGCTGGAGCAGCAAGTCGCCGCGCTAGGGGCCCTGTTGGCGGACGGGTGCCGCGCCGCGCCGTTCCGGGTGGCGGCGTTGATGCGGCCGGAGCGGGTCGCGCCGTTCGAGCCGGGCCCGCTCGCACAGCCGGTGGTGATGCCCGACCCCACGCAGTATCAGGCACAGGGCGGCTGGACCGCCGGGCGGCGGGCGCAGGCCCAGCAGGAGGCGCAGGCCAGGTATCAACAGGACTGGCACGTCGCGCAGGCCGCCGAGGCCCAACGGGTGCGGCAGCTCACGGAGTACCGGGCGCAGTACGACGCGTGGGCGGCGCAGCAGCTCGCCGAGGTGCGGGGGCACAACGCCGGGCTCGCGCAGCTCGTGGACGCGCTGCGGGCCGGCGAGCCGGGTGCGGCGGTGGACTACTTCTCCGCCGCGCTGTACGCCTCGGGCGCTTGGCCGGAGGGGTTCCCGCGTCAGGTGGCCGCCGCCTTCGACCGGGGTGCGCGTCAGCTCGTACTCGACTGGGAGCTGCCCGGGATCGAGGTCGTCCCGGAGGCCAAGTCCGTGCGGTATGTGGCCAGTTCGGATCAGGAGAAGGAGGCCGCGCGGCCTGTCACGCAGCGGCGCGCCCTGTACCGGGACGCGCTCGCGCAGTGCGTGCTGCTCGTGCTGCGTGATCTGTTCGCGGCGGATGAGTTCGGGGTGCTCGAGTCGGTCGTCCTCAATGGGTTTGTGGATGACGTCGATCCGGCCACCGGTCGGCGTGCCGAGATCTTCCTCGCCGCGGTGAGCGTGACGCGCGAGGCGTACGCGCCGCTCAACCTCGGGCAGGTCAGCGCGGTCGAGTGCCTCGTGGAGGCGCTGCGCGGTCAGCTGTCGGCGCGGCCCGATCTGCGGGCGGCCGTACGTCCCGGGCGGCGGCCCGCCGATGTGGGCACAGGGGTCGTCTCGCACGGGGGCGGCGAGGAGCCCGATCTGTTCACCATGGACCCCATCGAGTTCGAGGGGCTCGTCGCCGAGCTGTTCCGGGCGCGTGGGATGCAGGCGCTCACCACGCAGCGCTCCAACGACGGCGGGGTGGATGTCGAGGCGCTCGATCCGGACCCCATCAGCGGGGGGCGGATCATCGTCCAGGTCAAGCGCTACCGCAATACGGTGCCGCCGACCGCGGTGCGGGACTTGTACGGGACGGTGCAGGGGGCCGGGGCCAACAAGGGTGTGCTGGTGACGACTTCGGGCTTCGGGCCCGGGTCGTACGGGTTCGCCGAGGGCAAGCCGCTGACATTGGTGTCGGGGGCGGAGCTGGTGGAGCTGCTGCATCAGCACGGGTTGCGGGGGCGGTTGGGGGAGCGTGCCGGGGATGCCGGCGGTGGGCCGGGTGTGGGTGGCGTTCCCGCTCAGCGGTCGGCGCCGGCGGGGGCCGGATCCGGGAGCGGCGAATCCGGGGGCGGCGAAGACTTCAATGTGCTCGGCATGACCTGGGCCGGGGCGGTCGCGCTCGACGTGTGCGCGCTGGTGTGCCGGGGTGCGCGGGTTCTTGCCGAGGATCACTTCGTGTTCTTCAACAACCCCGAGAATCCCGGGAGTTCCGTCCGCATGGTGCCGGGGGTCGGGGGCGACCGGGCGGCGGTACGGGTGGTCTTCGACGGCCTGCCCGAAGGGGCCGACCGGCTGGTGCTGGTTGCCGCGGTCGACCCCGAGGCGAACCCGGACCAGGATCTGGCGGGGTTCACCGACGCGGCGATCTGCCTGCGGGACGCGGCGGGGCGTGAGCTGGACCGGCTTCCCGTCGCGGACGGGCGGGCCGGGGAGACGGCGCTGGTGCTCGGGTCGTTCCGGCGGCGAGCTGGGGGTGACTGGGACTTCGTGCCGGGTGGGAAGGGATATCGGGGTGGGCTGGGGGAGTTGGTGGGGGAGTACGGGGTCACGGTGGCCTGAGCGGCCCCGGCCGCGCTCGGTGCGGTGCCGCCCAGGGCGGAGGCTCTGCGACTCCGGGCCCCAAGGGGGCGTGGGGGTCGGCTCTGAGGCGCCGGGTGCCCTGAGGATGTGCGCGCAGGCCGGCACCGGGTGGTTCAGGGGCGCGGGGAACTGCGCGGGTGACCCAGCACGGTCGTCACACGAAGTGCGGCGGGGTTGGTGGGGCTCTGCCCCAGGCCCCGGGAGTGACCCCCACCCCACCCCTTCCCGAAACCCTCCGGGGGCGAGAGAGGGGCTGAGGTCAAGGATCCTGGGGCTTCCGCCCCAGACCCCGTTCGCGCCCGAAGGGCGCCGTCCTCGATTTCCCCCAAGGCCTTAAGGGCCAGGGGGGACCCCCATGACAGGCTGAGGGTGTGCGCGCAGGTCGGCACCGGGTGGTTCAGGGGCGCGGGGAACTGCGCGAACCCCTGCCGAGCGAGCCGGCCCTCTCAGGCGGACCCGCACCGGTCCCGAGCGACCCGGCTCCTTGAGGGCACCCGGCACGGTCCTGCACCCAGCCCCCGAGCGACCCGGCACCCTCCTGAGGGCACCCGGCGCGGGCCCGCACCCGGCACCGGCTCAGGCCCGCCCAGCCACCCGATCCGCCAGCCGCGCGACGCGGTCCGTCGTGGCCCGGGGTCGCAGGAGTTCGCGCCGGTCCGCCCCGCGGTACGCCGCGTACATTCCCCGTACCCCCAGCCACCGCAACGGCTCCGGCTCCCACATCCGCACCTTGTGGTTGACCCAGGGCAGGGTCGTCAGACCGGTGTCGCCCGCCTCGCCGGAGTCCCGCCGCACCAGGTCCCGCAGCGTCCGCGCCGCGAGGTTCGCCGTGGCCACGCCCGAGCCGACGTAGCCGCCCGCCCAGCCGAGGCCCGTCGCGCGGTCGAGGGTGACCGAGGCGCACCAGTCGCGCGGCACGCCGAGCACCCCCGACCACGCGTGGCTGACGCGCACCCCGGCCAGCTGCGGGAAGAAGCGCACCAGGATCTCGCGCAGGGCCGACACCGTGGCCGCCTGGGTGCGGCCGTCGTTGTCGGTGCGCGAACCGAAGCGGTACGGCACGCCCCGCCCGCCGAGCGCGATGCGGTCGTCCGCGGTGCGCTGCGCGTACATGTACGCGTGCGCCATGTCGCCGAGCGTCTCGCGCCCCGCCCAGCCGATCGCCTCCCACGCCTCGGGGCCCAGCGGCTCCGTCGCGATCATCGAGGAGTTCATGGGGAGCCAGGCCCGCCGCTGTCCCTTGAGGGAGGCGGTGAACCCTTCGGTGCAGCGGAGCACATAGGGCGCGCGGACGGTTCCGTACGGGGTGACCGCGTGCCCGGGGCGGATCTCGGTGACCGGCGTCGACTCGTACACCCGCACCCCCAGCGCCTCGACCGCCGTCGCGAGCCCCTTGACCAGCTTCACGGGGTGGATGCGCGCGCCGTGCGGTGTCCATGTCGAGCCGACCGCCCCCGCGACCCGGATCCGCTCGGCCGTCTCGCGCGCCCCGAGCAGCAGCCGGTCCTTCTCGCCGAAGGCGACTTCGTCGGCGTGGAAGGCCTTGAGGCGCGTCAACTGGGCTGGTGTGTAGGCGACTTCGAGCACGCCGCCCTGGTGGACGTCGGCGTCGATGGACTCCTCGGACGCCACCCGCACCACCTCGTCCACGGTGTCGTTCATCGCGTGCTGGAGGCGTACCGCGCTGTCCCGGCCGTGCAGTTCGGCGTACCGGTCGCGGCCCGCGATGCCGTTGTAGAGCCAGCCGCCGTTGCGGCCGGAGGCGCCGTAGCCGCAGAAGCGGGATTCGAGGACGGCGACGTCGAGGGAGGGAGCCGCCTTCTTCAGGTAGTACGCCGTCCACAGGCCGGTGTATCCGCCGCCGACGATCACCACGTCGGCGGAGGCGTCGCCGGGCAGCGGCTCGCGGGGTGTGGGCAGGCCGTCGGTTGCGTACCAGAAGGAGATTCCGCCGTTGATCGCGCTCATGGGCCCTGTTCGTACACCCGGCCCCGCGACCTGTCCACCCATGGAATGCGCAGGTGGCGGCCGTGGTGCGGAATCCGTGGGACCAATGGCGGCGTGGGGCGGGACCTTTGGCGGCGGGGGCGGCACGGCTCGGTGTTTAGTGTCGGGGGGACGGGTGGTTTCACCGCGTTTGCGCCCGTGTGTCTGTCCGTGTTCCAGCTGTGTTCATGCCTGCTGTTGTCTGTTTCGTCCGTGTTCGTTGAAGGGCTGGCTCTCCATGCGTGTACGCAGTTTCCGTCGTGCCGCCGTCGCGCTTGCGGTGGCGACGGCCCTCGGTGTCTCGGCGGCCGGCTGCTCGTCGGGGTCCGGCTCCGGGTCCGGCTCCGGGACGTCCTCGCAGGCCGAGCTCGTCGTGAAGACCTCACCGGACGCCGCCGTGCTCGCCAAGTTGCCGGCGAAGGCGGAGGGTGCGGAAATCGTCGTGGGCGATCCGAACGCGCCCCACACCGTGACGGTGTACGAGGACCCGCGCTGCCCGTTCTGCAAGCACTTCGAGGCCGGCGGCGCGAGCGCGGTCGCCCGGCTCGCAGCCGACGGCAAGGTCAAGATCCGCTACACGATCGCCTCGTTCCTCGACGCCAACTTCGGTGGCGACGGCTCGAAGCGGGCCGCCAACGCGATGCGCGCCGCGGTGGAGCGGGGCAAGTTCCCCGAGTTCCACGCGGCCGTCTTCGCCAGCCAGCCGGAGAAGGAGACCGACGACGCCTTCACCGCCGACAACCTCCTGAAGATCGCCGACCGGGTGCCGGGTCTGCGGGGGGCCGCCTTCGACAAGGCGGTGCGCGAGAACACGTACAAGGACTTCGTGAAGGCGGCGGAGTCGGCGTTCGAGGACTCGGGCGTCAACAACAGCCCGACCGTCCTCGTCGACGGCAAGAAGCCGGCCGGGGACGGGCGGGCGATGTTCGACGCGGCCGCGTTCACGAAGGTGCTCGCCGACGCGGGGATCTCCTAGGGAGCGTCCTCGAAGTGGCGTCGTCCGCCCGCAGGGCAGACCCCGCAGGCCGGGTCCGCCCGCAGGGCAGACCCCGCCGGCCGGGTCCGCCCGCAGGGCAGACCCCGCCGGCCGGACGGGACTTCGCGGACACGGCCTAGTAGTGCTTTGTTAGGTGTCCTTGTCGTGTCGGGGCTCTGGTAGTTCGCTGGCTGTATGAGGGCTGGGGAGCTTGCGGCGGTACGGATGCGGCTGGAGGAGTTCGCGTCCGAGGTGTTCGCGCCCTTGGTGCGGCGGGATCAGCGCGAGAAGGGTGCCTTGTACCTGCGGGGGCTGCTGCTGGACGGCCGCAGGAAGTCGATGCAGCCGATGGCGGAACGCCTCGGTGTCGATCACCAGCAGTTGCAGCAGTTCATGACGTCCTCGACGTGGGCGGTCCAGGACGTGCAGTCCCGGCTGGCATGGCGGGCGGTGGCGTCGGTGCGGCCGCAGGTGTGGGTGGTGGACGACACCGGTTTCCCCAAGGACGGCCGTTGTTCGCCCGGGGTGGCCCGGCAGTACTCCGGCACTCTGGGCAAGGTCGGCAACTGCCAGATCGGCGTCAGCGTTCATGCCGCGTCCGATACCGCCTCGTGTCCGTTGTCCTGGCGGCTGTTCCTTCCCGCCCCCTGGGACGGGCCCGAGGCCGCGGCACGCCGGCGGGCCTGCCGGATACCCGAGGCCGAACACCACCGGCCCAAGTGGCAGCTCGCCCTGGACATGCTCGACGAACTCGCCGCCACCGGTCTGCGGCCCGCTGTGCTGGTCGCGGACACCGGCTACGGCGCCAACGCCGACTTCCGCCGCGGCCTGGAAGACCGCGGCCTGGCCTACGTCCTGCAGGCCAAGGGCGAGATGACCGCCCATGGCGAACAGGCCGCACCCCACCAGCCGGCCTACGGCGGTCTGGGACCTCGGCCGCTGCCCCGCTACCGCACCAGCCCGTGCTCCCTTCGCGAGCACGCCCTGACCGCGGGCCGCGACAGCGGCCGGACCGTGTCCTGGCGCAAGGGCTCGAAGGCAGCGATGAGTTCACACTTCGTGTTCCTGCGGGTGAGGCTCGCCGGGCGCCGCCCCAAGCCCGCCGACGACGGAACGATCCCATTGGTCTGGCTGATCGCCCAGTGGCCCGGGGGCGAGAGCGAGCCGGTGAAGTACTGGATCTCGAACCTGCCCGCCGGCATGCCCGCCAAAGACCTCGTTCGCCTGGCGAAAGCCCGCTGGCGGATCGAGCACGACTACCGGGAACTGAAGACCGCCCTGGGCCTGGACCACTTCGAAGGCCGCTCGTTCACCGGCTGGCACCGCCACGTCACCCTCGTCACCGCCGCCCACCTGTTCCTGACCGAACAGCGGACCAGCCCAAAAGCCCCTGCCAGGGCCTGACCCTCTACCAGGCCCTGGACCTCCTTCAACACATCATCGCCACCTGGACCGGCACATGCCCCACCTGCCGACAACCCACCTGGCAGCCCTACGACACCACCTAACAAAGCACTACTAGGGCCTCTCGTGTGGATCATGCCGGGCCCGCCGCTCCTTGAGCCACCCGGCGGCCGCGCGCACGCTGTCGGCCGGGTTCCACGGCGCGCCGCCCTGCCCGAGGGTCAGCGGATAGCAGGCGAGCCCGATGAGCACGGACGCGAAGTGCCCGAGGTCGGTGAAGGTGCGGCCGCTGAGCAGCGGGGCGCCGTAGAGGACGAGGACGACCAGGAGGTAGAGGTACCGGTAGGGCGGCGCGATGCGGTACGTGAGGACGGCCACGACTCCTGCGAGGGCGTAACTGACGCCCACGTCAAGGGTGTTGACGGCGGTGTCCGGCGCGTAGTCGTGACGGACCGCCCACAGCAGGGCGCCCTCGCTGATGAAGGTGGCCGCCACGTGCGTACCGAAGGCGACGACCAGCCAGCGCCAGGTGCCCAGCCAGCGCTCGGCCTGGGCGTGGAAGACGCTGTACAGCACGGCGTACGAGATCCAGGTGCCCCCGTCGATCCAGAACGCGCTCGCGATCAGGACCCGGCGGGGGTTGGTCGACAGCTCGTGGATGTTGGTGGAACGCTGCCGCAGGAAGTCCGCCTCGAATTCCGGCGACATGTGGTGCATGGCGATCGTGGTCACGAACAGCGCCGCAAGCCAGAGGTAGGTGCCGGGCGCACTGCGGATGTAGCGCAGCACGGCACGCACCGGCCGTCGCACACCGGGGGGAAGGGGCCTCATGCCCCCGATTCACGCACGGGGGCGGCGCGGGCGGCGGGACCGACATCCGGGTGGTGGGTGTTCCGGTGGAGCCGGGCGCCGCCGCTGCCCCGCCCCGCCCCGCCGCTCCGCCCGCCCTGCTCCCTGCCCGCCCTGCCGCCCCGCCCGCCCCGCCGCTCCGCCCGCCCTGCTCCCTGCCCGCCCTGCCGCCCCGCCCGGGTCGTCCGCTGGGCGAAACGGCCGGGCGGGCCCGTGAACGGCTGCCTACCCTGCGGGCATGATTCGCAACGCCACCCTTGACGACGTCCCCGTGATCCACCGGATGATCGGCGAGCTCGCCGCATACGAGAAGTGCCCCGACGAGGCCCGCGCCACCGAGGCCCAGCTCCGCGAGGCGCTGTTCGGCGAGCACCCGGCCGCCTTCGCGCACATCGCGCAGGACGAGTCGGGCGAGGCGGTGGGCTTCTCGGTCTGGTTCCTGAACTTCTCGACGTGGCGCGGGGTGCACGGCATCTACCTGGAAGACCTGTACGTACGCCCCGAGGCCCGCGGCGGCGGCCACGGCAAGGCCCTGCTGGCGGAACTGGCCAGCATCTGCGTGTCCCGCGGCTACGAGCGCCTCGAATGGTCGGTCCTGAACTGGAACGCCCCGACGATCGCCTTCTACGAATCACTGGGCGCGCGGCCGCAGGACGAGTGGACCGTGTACCGGCTGACGGACGGGGGGCTGCGGAAGCTGGGCGCGCCCGGAATGTGACATGTCCGGAGCATGAATGTCCGGAGTGAGGGGTTCCCCCGGCCGCGAGCAGGGGTGATTGTCAGTGCCATGGTCCAGCATGGGGACATGGCAGCGGCACGGAGTGCGAAGAAGACGGCGGCTACGGCGGGTGCCCGCAGGGTGGAGGTGCGGCTGCCGCCCCTTGCGCCCTTCGGCGCGGGTGAGCTGGAGCCGGAGGGAGACTACGACGGGCTGGAGTTCAGGGACCTCGACCTGGCGCGCCAGCAGGCGACCGGCGCGCGTTTCCTCGACTGCGGCGTCTACGGCTGCGTCCTGGACGACACACGGCTGACCGGGGCCCGCTTCATCGACTCGGTGCTCTCGGGCGTCCGAGGCGTGGGTACGGATCTCTCCCGGGCCAGCCTGCGTGACGTGGAGGTGCGCGACGTCCGGATGGGCGGGGTGCAGCTGCACGGCGCGGTGCTCGAAAGGGTGCTGATCAAGGGCGGGAAGATCGACTACCTGAACCTGCGCGAGGCCGGGCTGCGCGACGTCGTCTTCGACGGCTGCGTGCTCTCCGAGCCCGACTTCGGCGGCGCCAAGCTGACCCGGGTCGAGTTCCGCGGCTGCGAGCTGCGCGGGGCCGACTTCACGGGCGTGCGGATGACGGACGTCGATCTGCGGGGCGCGACGCTGCTCGACATCGCGCGCGGGGTGGAGCGGCTGGCCGGCGCGGTCATCAGCCCGTCCCAACTACTCGATCTCGCACCGGCGTTCGCGGCGCAGGTGGGGGTGCGGGTGGAGGCGTGAGGGAGTGGGGGCGGGGGTTGCGCCGCTGGTGCTGGTGCTGGTGCTGGTGCTGGTGCTGGTGCTCCGCTCCCGCTAGTCGATACGGGGGAAGCGGGCCTGGAGGTCCCAGACGACCGGGTTCTCGCCGAGGTCCTCGTGCATGTCGGTCAGGTCGGCGATCAGGTCATGCAGGAAGTCCCTTGTCTCGCGCCGGAGTTCGGCGTACGAGAACGTGAGGGGCTCCTCGTCGCCGGGCATCCAGTCCGCCTCCACGTCCACCCAGCCGAAGCGGCGCTCGAACAGCATCCGGTCGGAGGACTCGGTGAAGTCGATCTCGGCGTACTGGGGCCGGGCGGCGCGGGAGCCCAGGGGGTCGCGGTCGAGGTGTTCCACGGTGTCGCACAGCGCCCACGCGAAGTCGAGCACCGGAACCCATCCCCAGGCTGTGGACACCTCGCGGTCCGCCTTGGTGTCGGCGAGGTAGACGTCTCCGCAGAACAGGTCGTGGCGCAGGGTGTAGACGTCTGCGGTGCGGTAGTCGATGCGGGTGGGGTCGGGGAAGCGGCGGGATAGGGAGTAGCCGATGTCGAGCACGGGTCGATGGTGTCATGCCGGATGTGGCCGCCTCGCCCGCCCCCGGGCCCCTGTGCGCGCGGGGACCGCCACGATTTTGCGCAGTTCCCCGCGTCCCTGAAAACCCCGGTTCGTCTGCGGACCGTGCCCGCTTCTCGCGCAGTTCCCCGCGCCCCCAAAACCCGTCTTCGTCTGCGGACCGTGCCCGCTTCTCGCGCAGTTCCCTGTGCCCCTTGTAGGGCACCCGGCGCTGATGGCTCGCGCTTACGCGGCGGGCCCGCGCAATGTCACAGCCCTGTGCCCCTTGTAGGGCACCCGGCGCTGATGGCTCGCGCTTACCGCGGCGGAGCCGCGCAATGTCTCAGCCCCGCGCCCTTGTAGGGCACCCGGCGCCGGGCTAGGTGAGGAGGCGGCGTTCGGTGGCTACTGCTACCGCGCCGGCCCGCGTGTCGACGCCGAGCTTCTCGTAGATCCGCCCCAGATGCGTCTTCACCGTCGCCTCGCTGATGAACAGAGCCCGCGCGATGTCCCGGTTGCCGAGACCCCCCGCGAGCTGCGCCAGGATGTCGAGTTCGCGGGGAGTCAGCGCGGGGCCGGACGCGCCGCGCAGCTGGTTCATGACGCGGCCCGCGACCGGCGCGGACAGCGTCGTGCGTCCCTGCGCCGCGGCCCGGATCGCGGCGAACAGCTCCTCGGGCCGCTCCGCCTTCAGGAGGTACCCCGTCGCCCCCGCGGCGATCGCCCGCGTGATGTCCGCGTCCGTGTCGTAGGTCGTCAGGACCAGCACGTGCACCCCGGTCGTGGCGATGCGGCGCGTCGCCTCCACCCCGTCGATGCCCGGCCCCAGCTGGAGGTCCATCAGCACCACGTCCGGCTTCAGCTTCGCCGCCGCGGCCACCGCCTCCTCGCCACTGCCCGCCTCCCCGGCCACCTCGATGTCCGGTTCGCTGCCGATGAGCGCGAGCAGACCCGCGCGTACCACCGCGTGGTCGTCGCAGAGCAGGATCCGTACGGGGTGCGCGGGGTGCGCGGGGCGGGCGCGGTCGTCGTTCATGGCCGGGGCTCCAGGGGGATCGCTGCGGACAGGACGGTGCCTTCGCCGGGGGCCGACTCCACGGTGAGGCTGCCCCCGAGCCGGCCGACCCGCGCCCGCATCGCGGGAAGACCATGACCGCGTACGCCACGCTCCCGTACGCCACGCTCCCGTACGCCGCCCTCGCGTACACCTGCCCCGGCGCCGGCCTCCGGCGCGAAACCCCGGCCGTCGTCCGCGATGTCCAGGACCACCTGGTCGCCCAGATAGGTGAGCGTGAGCGCCGCGGTCGTGGCCCCCGCGTGCTCCCGTACGTTCGCGAGCGCGCCCTGGGCGATGCGCAGGAGCGCCGAGCCGACGCGGTCGGGCAGCGCCACGACGGGCGCCCCGTCGATGTGGCAGCGCACCTCGATGCCTCCCGACTCCGCGGACTCCCGTGCCGCCAGCGTGCGCAGCGCCTCGTCGAGGCCGCCGCCCGCAGCCAGGTCGGCCGGGGCCAGATCGTGGACGAAACGGCGCGCCTCGGCGAGGTTGCGTTCCGCGATGGACTCGGCGGTGCGGACGTGCCGGCGCGCCGTGCCGGGGTCGGCGGACCACATCCGGTCGGCGGCCTGGAGCAGCATCCGCTGGCTGGACAGGCCCTGGGCGAGGCTGTCGTGGATCTCCATGGAGAGCCGCTGCCGCTCGGCCAGCGTGCCCTCGCGGCGCTCGGTGGCGGCGAGTTCACGCCGGGTGCGCAGCAGGTCGTCGATCAACTCCCGTTGCCGCGCCGTCAGTTCGCGCTGCCGGTCCGCCTGGCGTTGCATCTGTACGAACACGGCCGTCGCGATCGCCGCGACGGCGGGCGGCGCGAGCACGAGGTTCGGATCGAAGCCGGTGCCGTTGCCGGCCAGCTCGACCTGAGCGGTGACGACGAACGCCGTCAGGACCACGACGAGCGCCACGGCGGCCCGGGGCCGGAGCGTGCGCAGGCCCGTGTAGAACAGCGGCACCGCACACCACGCGAAACTCGGCGCGAGCACCACCAGGACCATCCAGGTGGCGACGACCCCGCCGAGCCAGGCCAGCCGCCTCGGGGTGGGCCGCGAGCCGGTCGCGGGGCCGACCACCGGGCCGAGCACCGGGCCGAGCACGTACAGCAGGGCCAGGGCGGTGGACAGCGCGATGATCCAGGGGGTGCGGGGCTCGCCGGGGTGGCGGATGAGGAACCGCGCGAGCGAGGCGCCGAGGAGCAGGAAGAACGCGGCGTGCATCACCACGGGCAGCCACCGCTCGGTCCCGGCGGCGTCGTCACCGCCAAGCCCCGTCGCACCGAGCCGCGGCCCGCCCGCCGTGCGGTCTTCCGCGCCGCGCGCCAGCCCGTGCCCGCCGCTCACCGAGGCGTGTCCATCGCTCACCGACGCGTGCCCGCCGCTCGCCGCGCGCGCCTCGCCGTCCTCCACCATCGCCCTCCTTCCCGTCCCGTCCCGTCCCGCCTACCGCCTGCCACACCTACCGCCTGCGCGTACGCCTCATCGCCTGCGCGTACACCTCATCGGTACCTGCGCGTACGCCCCATCGTCACCCGGCGTACCCACCCTCGCATCATCCGATCGGCTGACAGGCGGGTCGGCCGATCCGGCGCCCGGAGGCAGCCGGTTCGCCGACGGGGAAGGGGCGCGCGCGCCGCGAGGATCGAAGCATGAACCTCACCGCCACGAAGGGCCTCACCGTGAAGAACAAGAAGCTCGCCCTCTCCGTCACCGCCCTCGCCATCGGCGCCGCCGGAACCTTCGGCGTCGTCTCCGCCAACGCGGCCACCCCGGCCGCCCGTGCCACCCCGGCCGCGGGCGCCGTCAAGGCCGACGCGGGCGACCGCAACCTCACCACCTCCACCCACCTGACCGTCGCGGCCGCCACCAAGGCCGCCCAGGCGGCGCTCGACGCCGCCGGCAAGGACCACCAGAAGGTGTCCGTCGCCGTCGTCGACCGTGACGGCAACACCCTGGTCACGCTGCGCGGCGACGGTGCGGGCCCGCAGTCGCCCGAGTCGGCCGAGCGCAAGGCGTACACCGCCGTCTCCTGGAACGCGCCCACCTCCGTCCTGGCCGGGCGGCTCGCCCAGACCCCCAACCTCAAGGACATCCCGGGCACGCTGTTCCTCGCCGGCGGCGCGCCCGTCCAGGCCAAGGGCGCTCCGGTCGCGGGCGTCGGCGTGGCCGGTGCGCCCAGCGGCGACCTCGACGAGAAGTTCGCGCAGGCCGGGGTCGCCGCACTGGCGAAGTAGTCCCGCCACGTGACGACGTAGTCCCTCGCGGGGGCCGTGACGGCGTAGCCCCTCGGAGGGGTAATGGGCCGTCCCCGGTGGCGGGTTGCCGGGGCGCCCGTAGGATCACGGACGTGGACAAACGACCGGAGCGGCGGACGACGCCGAAGGGGCCCGGGGCCGGGCGCGGCAGGCGCGGGCGCATCGCAGTCGCGCTGCTCGCCGCCCTCGCCGTCACCTCCTGCACCGGCGGGGTGAACGGCACACCGGGCGCCTCCGGCACGCGTGATCCGCTCTTTCCCCGGCTCGGCAACGACGGCTACGACGTCCAGCACTACGGCCTCGACCTGGCGTACGACCCGGCGACCGGAACCCTCTCGGGCGGGGCGACCATCGTGGCGCGGGCCACCAAGGACCTCAGCGCCTTCGACCTGGACTTCGCCGGGATGGACGTGCGGGACGCCACCGTCGACGACGAGCCCGCGGCCGTCAACCGGGCCGGTGACGAGCTGACCCTGCGTCCCCAGGAGGACCTGGGCCGGGGCGAGACGTTCACGGCGTACGTGCGCTACTCGGGCAGGCCCAGGACCATCACGGACTCCGACGGCTCCAAGGAGGGCTGGCTGACGTCACCGGGCGGCGGCGTCCTCGCCCTGGGCGAGCCCACCGGTTCCATGGCCTGGTTCCCCTCCAACAACCACCCGAGCGACAAGGCCACCTACGACATCAAGGTGACCGTTCCCGACGGCCTGCGCGTCGTGTCCAACGGCGAGTTGACGTCCACCGTCCACAACGGGGGCCGCACGGCGTTCAGTTGGCGCACCAAGGAGCCCATGGCCACGTATCTGGCGATGCTCGCGATCGGGCCGTACGAGATCGACGACAAGGGGACCACCAAGTCCGGCATCCCGGTCTACACCGCCGTCGACCCGGCCGCGAAGGAGCGGACCGCGCAGGTCGTCGCTCAACTGCCGGACATCCTAGCGTGGGAGGAGGAGAAGTTCGGGTCCTACCCGTTCTCCTCCACCGGGGTGGTCGTCGCGCCGGCGAAGTCCGCGGGCTACGCCCTGGAGACGCAGAACCGGCCGGTGATGCCGCTCGACCAGTTCGACCTCAGCACCCTGGTGCACGAGCTGGCCCACCAGTGGTTCGGTGACTCCGTCACCCCGGCCGCCTGGCGTGACATGTGGCTCAACGAGGGGTTCGCGCAGTACGCGGAGTGGCTGTGGAGCGAGGACCACGGCGGGATGAGCGCGCAGGAGCACTTCGACACCGAGTACGCGAAGGACGACGGCGACGAGATCTGGGCGTTCCCGCCCGCGGCCCCGCCGACCGCGGCCGATGTGTCGGGCCGCCCGGTGTACGTGCGGGGCGCCATGGCCGTCCACAAGGTCCGTGAGGCGGTCGGCGACGAGAAGTTCTTCGCGCTCGTCCAGGACTGGCTGCGCGCCCACCGGCACGCCAATGCCTCGACCAAGGACTTCACCCGCTTCGTGGACGGCGAGGCGGGCCACCGGCTCACGCAGGTGTGGAACACCTGGCTCTACGGGGACGGGAAGCCGGATTCCCCGTGAGGGGCCCGTGCTTCCCGCCGGACTCTCCGTAGAACCAGGTGAGTTGAGCGGTAACCGTGCGGCGCCGCGGCGCGCGGGTTACTTCACGTTGATGGCGGTCCAGGCGGCCGCCACCGTCTTGTACTCGGTGCTCGTGGTGCCGTACAGGTCGCCCGCCGCCTTCAGGGTCGCGGCGCGCGCGGCCTTGTAGTTGGTGGTCGAGGTCATGTACGTGGAGAGCGCCTTGTACCAGATCTTGTACGCCTTGACGCGGCCGATCCCGGTGACCTTGGAGTTGTCGTACGTCGGCGAGTTGTAGCTCACCCCGTTGATCGTCTTCGCGCCGCTGCCCTCGGACAGCAGGTAGAAGAAGTGGTTGGCGGGGCCGGACGAGTAGTGCACGTCCTTGTTGCCGACGCCGCTCGACCAGTAGTCGGCCGACGCGCCGTCCTTGCTCGGCTTGTCCATGTAGCGCAGCGGGGTGCCGTCGCCGTTGATGTCGATCTTCTCGCCGATGAGGTAGTCGCCCTTGTCGGAGGCGTTGTTGGCGTAGAACTCGACGGAGGTGCCGAACATGTCGCTGGTCGCCTCGTTGAGGCCGCCGGACTCGCCGCTGTAGTTCAGCTTGGCGGTGGCGGCGGTCAGGCCGTGGCTCATCTCGTGGCCGGCGACGTCGAGCGCGGTGAGCGGCTTCTTGTTGCCCTCGCCGTCGCCGTACGTCATGCAGAAGCAGCTGTCGTCCCAGAACGCGTTGACGTACGCGTTGCCGTAGTGGACACGGCTGTAGGCGGCCTTGCCGTTGCCGGCGATGCCGTTGCGGCCGAGCTCGGTCTTGTAGAAGTCCCACGTCTCGGCGGCGCCGTAGTGCGCGTCGACGGCGGCGGTCTCGCGGTTGGACGGGGAGCCGTTGCCCCACGTGTCGGTGGACTTCGTGAAGAGCGTGCCCTTGCCGGAGCTGCCGCCCTTCAGGTCGTACGTCATGTGACCGCCGCGCGAGGCGTCGTTGAGGCTGTAGGTCGACCCGCTCTTGGTGGTGCCGAGCGTGACCGTGCCGGAGTACTCGCTGGTGCCGGTGCCCGTCTCGATCTCCTCGTGGGAGTAGAGCTGGGCGCCGGTGGTGGCGTCCGTGACGATGTCGCGGCGGCTCGGGGTGCCGTCCGGCTGGGTGCCGGTGACGGTGCGCTCGTAGGCGAGGACGGGCTTGCCCGAGGCGGCCCAGACGACCTTGCGGGAGCCGGTGGGGGCGGCCTTGAGCGAGGTGGTGGTGGCGACGGATATCTTCGCGTCGGTCGCCTTGTCGACGCCCTTGACGGCGCCGTCCTTGGCGGTGTGCACGACGAGGTCGCCGCCGAGGACGGGCAGGCCGTCGAAGGTGCGCTCGTAGCGGGTGTGGACCGTGCCGTCGGCGTCCTTGATGACGTCGCGGACGACGAGCTTCTCCTGGGCGCCGAGCCCGAGGGTGCGGGCGGCGGCGGGCGCCGCGTCCTGGGCGGAGCGCAGGGCGTCGGCGCGCTGGACGGTGGTCAGGTCCAGGGCGGTGGCACCGGCGGCGCGGTCGGTGGCGCCGGCGGACGAGCCGGCCTGTACGCCGACGACGACCATGGCGGCGGATGCAGCAAGAGCGGCGGCACGCAGAGTGGTTCGCACTCGGTGGTCTCCTTCACTCGTTCTGTGGGGGCGAGTTGGAGACTGCCAGCAGGTGACCAGTTCTTGACAGTGACGCGACAAGTATTTGACCTGATCGTGTCCGAATGGGGTGCGCCCCTGTCCGCTCAACGGCGAATTCCGGCCGCGGACAAGCGAGTTGGAAGACAGCGGGCGGAATGTGTGTGTCGGTTCCGTCGACACACGTGCACCAGACGTACACATGCACATGCAGGTGCCCCCGGCGGTGAACGCCGGGGGCACCTCATCCGCGGGACGTCACCCGCGGGACCTCACACGCGGGACATCACCCGCGGGGTCTCACCATGCGGGACGTCACCCGCGGAACGTCAGACGCTGACGCCGAAGTCCTGCGCGATGCCGACCAGGCCCGAGGCGTAACCCTGGCCCACGGCGCGGAACTTCCACTCCGCACCGTTGCGGTACAGCTCGCCGAAGACCATCGCGGTCTCCGTCGCCGCGTCCTCGCTCAGGTCGTAGCGGGCGATCTCGGCGCCGCCGGCCTGGTTGACGATCCGGATGTAGGCGTTGCGCACCTGGCCGAAGTTCTGCGAGCGGGTCTCGGCGTCGTAGATGGAGACCGGGAAGACGATCTTGTCGACGTCGGCGGGAAGGCCCGCGAGGTTGACGTTGATGGCCTCGTCGTCGCCCTCGCCCTGGCCGGTGGTGTTGTCACCGGTGTGGACGATGGTCTGGTCCGGCGTCGACTTGTTGTTGAAGAACACGAAGTGGCCGTCGGAGTAGACCTTGCCCGTCGTGTTCACCGCGATGGCCGAGGCGTCGAGGTCGAAGTCGGTACCGGTGGTGGTGCGGACGTCCCAGCCGAGGCCGACCGTGACGGCGGTCAGGCCCGGGGCCTCCTTGGTGAGCGAGACGTTTCCGCCCTTGGACAGGCTTACAGCCATGGGATGTCCCCTTCTTCTGCTTCGTGATCTGCGGGCTTCGAGCCGTCCCGAAGCTACCGTCATTCCCCATAACGTCGGCAGGGGACCGTGAGGTTCCATCCCGCTTTGCTTTCTTTGCCAAGGCGGCGTCAAGGGGAAAGCCACGGACGGCCGCGGGGACAGGAGCACGGACGGCCGCGGGGAAAGCGGCGCGGCCGGTCGCGGGAAAAGAGGGTGACGCGGTGCCGGGCACCCGTCACCATGGATGTCATGTCCGGGCCCTATGTCATCCGCGGCTCCGTCTCCCTCCCGGAGGCCGAGCTGATCTGGCGTTTCTCCAGGTCGTCAGGGCCCGGCGGCCAGCACGTCAACACCAGCGACTCGCAGGTCGAGCTCCGCTTCGACCTGGAGCGGACCGAGTCGCTGCCGGAGGTGTGGAAGGCCCGCGCCCTCGAACGGCTCGCGAGCCGGCTGGTGGGCGGCGTCGTCTCCGTGCGCGCCTCCGAGCACCGCTCGCAGTGGCGCAACCGTGAGACCGCCGCGGTCCGCCTCGCCGCCCTGCTCGCCGAGGCGACCGCCCCGCCGCCCAAGCCGCGCCGCGCCACCAAGATCCCGCGCGGCATCAATGAGCGCCGGCTGCGCGAGAAGAAGCAGCGCGCGCAGACGAAGAAGGGCCGCTCCGGCCAGGACTGGTAGCCCGCCGGCCGCCCGGGGCCCGGCCGGCCCCTTTCCGCCCGCACGACCCCTGCGGGCGGTTCGCGTCAGCCCAACTGCCGGTACCGGCCCCGGAAGTACGTCAGCGGGCCGCCCTCCGCGCTCGGGAGCCGGGCCGTCAGGACGCGGCCGATGGCCAGCGTGTGATCGCCCGCCTCGACGCGCTGCTCGGTGCGGCATTCCAGCGTCGCCAGCGCGCCGCCGACCAGTGGGGCGCCGCTCGCCTCGCCCCTGCTGTACGGGATGTCCTCGAACAGCAGCCGGTCGCTGATCCGGCCCTTCATCGCGAACCGGCCCGCGATGTGGCGCTGGCTCTCGGAGAGCAGCGAGACCCCCCACAGCGGCTGTTCCGCGAGGAGGTCGTCCATCCGCGAGCCGCACCGCAGCGAGACCAGGACGAGGGGCGGGTCGAGCGAGACCGAGAGGAACGCCGTCGCGGTCATGCCCACGTCTTCGCCGCGCGGCCCGTGGTCGGTGTCGTGCGCGGTCACCAGGACCACGCCCGCGGCAAGCCGGGACATCGCGGCGCGGAACTCGTCATTGCTCACCCCCACAGGATGAGGGGTCGCCGCGTCTGGTGCGGAAAGGGCGCCGGTAAGGGGTGTCTGCAACACAAGCGGAACGCTAGTCTCCTGCCACCGCGGACCGCATCGGGCCCCGGGACCAGGCGGGACCTAGGTCCTGCGGCGGAGTCGTTCCCGTGTTTGCGTTCAGGAAAGACAGGGGGCAAAGACGGAAAGAACGGCCAACCCCCCACCATCTGCTGTGACTTGAGTCACAGAGAGCACTATTTGTTGACCCTGTGTACCGGCTAGACAGCTCGCTGTGATTCAGTGGCGGGACAGTGCGAAAAGGAATGTCGATCTGAAGCCAGGAGTTGCTGTCGAGGTCTCGGGGAGAGCGAGCAATGGAGACCGAGTCGGAGCCCTACGTCCGTCTTGCGACCCTGCGGCAGCTGCACCAGGTGGTCGGGGAGCTCAACACGGCCCGCAGCCTTGCGGACACGCTGCAGACCGTTGCGGACGGCGTCATCGCGGGCCTGGGCTACGAGCTGGCGTGCGTCAATCTCGTACGCCCCGACGGTGACCTGGTCGTCGCCGCCTTCGCCGGCAACGCGGCCGCGGAAGCCCTGATCACCGGCCGGGTCGGCTCGCGCACCTCCTGGGACCGGCGCCTGTCCATGGGCGAGGACTGGGACGGACTCCGCTTCATCCCGTACACCGAGGGCTGGGTGCTCCTGGAGGACGACGTCCCCCAGTGGTACACCGAGGGCCCCGACCCGCGGTTCGCGGACGAGTGGCACCCCCAGGACCGCCTCTACGCCCCGATGTACTCCTCGGGCGGCACCCAGGAGCTCCTCGGCGTCATCTCCGTCGACAAGCCCCGCAACGGCCGCAAGCCCGGCGCCTGGGGACGCGAAGCGCTCCAGATGTACGCCTCCCAGGCCGCCATTGCGATCAGCAACGCCCGGCTCC
Source organism: Streptomyces sp. NBC_00442 (assembly GCF_036014195.1). Lineage (NCBI taxonomy): Bacteria > Bacillati > Actinomycetota > Actinomycetes > Kitasatosporales > Streptomycetaceae > Streptomyces > Streptomyces sp. NBC_00442. Next base: position 3,295,703 of record NZ_CP107918.1, on the reverse strand, counting down.
GCGCAAACATGCAACGCGCCCTCGTCCGCCTCGAACGCGAACAGCAGGCCCTGCGCGCCAGCGAGGAAAGCTTCCGCCAGGCCTTCGAGTACGCGCCGTCCGGCATGGCCATCGCCGAGATGGGCGGCGACCAGCACGGCCGCCTCCTGCGCACCAACGACGCCCTGTGCCGGCTGCTCGGCCGGCCCGCCTCCGTCATGCGGCGCTACTCCTTCGCCGACCTCGTGCACCCCGAGGACATCGGGACGCTCCTGCGCACCTCCGCCGAGGGCGGCCGCGCCGAACTGCGGCTCGGGCGGCGCGACGGCACCTACGTGTGGGTGTCGCTGCGCAACTCCGTGGTCGCCGACACCGCCGACGGGCCGCGCTTCCTGCTCACCCACGTCGAGGACATCGAGGACCGCAAGCGGCACGAGCTCCAGCTCGCCCACCGCGCCTCCCACGACGCCCTGACCGGCCTGCCCAACAGCGCCGAACTGCGCGCGAGGCTCTCGGCGCGGCTCTGTCCCCGGCCGCACTCGACCGGCCCGGCGAGTGCGGCCGAGACCCTCGACGCGGCGTACGGCCACCCCGCGGGCGCAGCCGAGCCCGAAGCACACGGCCACGCGTTCCGCGCCGACGGCTTCGACTTCGACGCGCTGCCCGGCGGCGGACCCTACGACCACCACGTCCACACCGTGGCCCCCGACAGTGAGATCGACGACGGTACGAAGGGGCTCGCGGTGCTCTTCTGCGACCTCGACGGCTTCAAGTCGATCAACGACAGGTTCGGCCACCACACCGGCGACGCGGTCCTCATCGAGGTCGCCCGCCGCCTCACCACGGGCGTGCGCGACGGCGACACCGTGGCCCGCCTCGGGGGTGACGAATTCGTCGTCCTCGCCGACGGCCTCGGCTCGGCCGATGCCGCCGACCTGGCCGTTCGTCTGCGCAACGCGATCATCCCGCCCATCCGGGTGGACGGCAGGGCGGTCCGCGTCGGAGCCAGCTTCGGCATCGGCTGGGCCAGCTGCGGCATGTCCGTCGAAGAGGTCCTGCGCTCGGCCGACCAGCGGATGTACATCGAGAAGAGGTCCCGATCCAAGGTCCACCGCCGGGCGGGCTGAGCGGACCGTACGCCGATCATGTGTGACCGGGGCCAGATCGGGCAGCGGTCCGTTCGGGGTAGGCTCGGCCGGTCGGCGACGGCTGGCGGACAGTGAGGAGTGACCCCGGATGACGACGCCCGGCAGCAACGGCGCGAACACCCCCGAGGACGACGATCCGTTCGGCTACCTGTACGAGGACGGGCAGGCAGCAGGTGCCAACCCGCCCCGCAACGGCGGCGGCTACGGCTACCCGGGTCCGACGGTGGGGCAGCAGCAGCCCGGAGTCCCCAGGACGTCGTACAACCAGGTGCGCACCGTCGGTGAGCGCCAGTACGGACAGATCCCGCAGCAGCAGTACCAGGGCCAGTACCAGGGGCCCCCGCAGCAGGCCCAGCAGATCCCGCCCCAGCAGTACGGGCAGCCGACCGCGCAGTACGCGGCGCCCGAGACCTTCCCCGGCGGCGCCCCGCCCCGGCAGGGCCCGCCCCCACAGCAGAACGGCGGCGGGGGCCGCGGCCCCAACACCAAGGGGCTCCTCATCGGCGCGGTCGCGGTGGTCGCCGCGGTCGTCATCGGCATCGCCGTGGCGCTCGTCAGCAACGGCGACGACAAGGACAAGAAGGACGACGCCGCCAAGCCCGGCAGCTCCACGTCAGGTCAGCCCTCGTCGCCCAGCACCAGCCCCTCGCCCTCGGGCTCCGCGCCGGCGGCACTGCCCAAGGGCGACGCGGCGACGCTGACGCTCGGCGGCTCCGCGCAGGTCGGCACGAACGTGGCGGGCGCGAAGGGCACCGGCGGCGCGTTCGTCGGCAACTTCAACAACGTGGGCGCCTCGGTCACCTGGAAGCCCACCGTGCCGAAGGCCGGCTCGTACAAGCTGTACCTGCGCTTCGGCGTCCCCGGCACCGACGCGAACGCGACGATATCGCTCAACGGCAAGCCCGAGTCGCGCCCGATGAACATGAAGAACTTCGCGCACGCCGAGGCCGGTGACTGGGCCAAGGGCTGGACGACCACGTACGCCAACGTGGAGCTCACCAAGGGCGTCAACGAGATCAAGCTCTCCTGCGAGCAGGGCAACCAGTGCAACGCCAACCTCGACCAGTTCTGGCTGGTGTCCGGCTCCTGAAGCCCGGCTCCCGCCGGCTGACGTCTGCCGGCTGACATCTGTCGACCGACATCTGTCGACCGACATCTGAGGACCGACATCTGATATCTGACATCTGATGCCCGGTTTCTGACGGCGAATCCGCTCGGTTCAGTGCGTGTGCTCGGCCACCTCGGTCACACGCACCGAGCCGAGCGTTTTCTCGTACGCCCCCGCGTCGAACTCGCCCGCCGTGGGCGCCAGTACGGTCGCCACGGACAGCGCCACAGCGCGCGACAGACGGCCCGGCCAGTCCAGGCCCTCGACCAGGCCCGACAGCAGACCTGCCACCGCCGAATCGCCGGCGCCCGTCGGGTTGCCGCGCACCGCGGCCGGCGGCGCCGCCCGCCACAGGCCGTCGGGGGTGGCGGCGAGCAGGCCCTCCGCGCCGAGCGAGGCGACCACCGTGTGAGCGCCGCGGCGCCGGGCATCGCGGGCCGCCCGCAGCGGCTCGCGCGAACCCGTCAGCTGGGCCAGCTCGTCGGCGTTGGGCTTGGCCAGATCGGGCCGGGCGGCCATGCCGCGCCGCAGCGCCTCGCCGCTGGTGTCCAGGAGCACGGGCACCTTCGCGGTGCGGGCCCGGCGTACCAACTGGGCGTAGGCGCCCACCGGAAGACCCGGCGGCAGGCTCCCGCACAGGGCCACCGCGTCGGCGCCGTCGAGCAGCCGCCCGTACGTGAGGAGGAACGCGTCCCACTCGGCGGGCGAGACGAGGGGGCCCGGTTCGTTGAACTGGGTCGTGTCGCCGGTGGCCGCGTCGACCACGGCGATCGTGCGGCGGGTGGCGCCTTCGATGGGCACGAGCGCGTCGACGGGCCCGAGGCCGGCGAGCAGCCCGCGCAGCACCTCGCCGCTCGGGCCGCCCGCGAAACCGGTCACCACGCTCTCGTGTCCGAGCGCGGCGAGGACCCGCGCGACGTTGAGGCCCTTGCCGCCGGGGCGCTCCGTGACCTCGTCCACGCGATGGCTCGCGTGCGGTACGAGGGCGGGGACGCGGTAGGTGAGGTCGAGTGCGGTGTTCAGCGTGACGGTCACAATCACGGGGGTGATCATGCCAAACGGATGGCGGCAGGCCCAGACCCGTGGATCCCTCGGGCCCGCCGCCGCGCGCCTACCGCTGGGGGAGGGCTCGGTCGAGGCCGGGCTCCACGACCCAACTTCCCTTGCGCAGAACGCCCTTGACGGCGAAGGACGCGTCCAGGACCACCAGGTCGGCGTCCTTGCCGGGCTCCAGCGAGCCGACCTTGTCGTCGATGCCGAGCAGCCGCGCCGGATTGGCGGAGATCGCCCGCACGGTGTCCTCGACACCGAGCCCGTCGACGGTCACCGAACGCTGGAAGGCGCGGTCCAGGGTGAGCGTGGAGCCGGCGATCGAGCCGCCCTCCACGAGCCGCGCCACGCCCTGCTTGACCTCGACCTCCAGCGGGCCCAGGTGGTAGAGCCCGTCACCGAAACCGGCCGCGTCCATGGCGTCCGTGATGAAGGCGACCCGGTCGGCGCCCTTGTGGTGGAAGGCGAGTTCGAGGGCGGCGGGGTGCAGATGCGTGCCGTCGTTGATCAGCTCGACGGTGACCCGGTCGTCCTCCAGGAGGGCCGCGATCGGACCCGGCTCGCGGTGCCCGAGCGGGGGCATCGCGTTGAAGAGGTGGGTGGCGACGGTGGCGCCCGCCTCGATCGCCTCGACGGTCTGCTCGTACGAGGCGTCGGTGTGACCGATCGCCGCGATCACGCCGTGCTCGGCGAGCAGCCGTACGGAGTCGAGGCCGCCGGGCAGCTCGGTGGCGAGCGTGACCATCTTCGCGGTGCCGCGTGCCGCGTCCAGCAGCTTGCGGACCTCGGCCGGGTCCGGGTGGCGCAGTAGGCCCTCGCTGTGTGCGCCCTTGCGGCAGGGCGAGATGAACGGTCCCTCGAAGTGGATGCCGGCCAGGTCGCCCTGCTCGACCAGCTCGGACAGCAGCCCGGCGCGCTGGGCGAGCACGTCCATCTCGCCCGTCACCGTGGAGGCGACCACCGTGGTGGTGCCGTGCAGCCGGTGGGTGTGCACGCCGGTGAGCACGTCCTCGACGGTGCCGTTGCTGAACGACGCACCGCCGCCGCCGTGGTTGTGCATGTCGACGAAGCCGGGCACGACCCAGTGGCCCGCCAGGTCGAGGGAGAGCGCGTCCGCGGGGGCGGCCCCGGAGATCGTGGTGCCGTCGACGATCACGCGTCCGTTCTCGACGACCCCGGTCGGGAGGACGACACGGGCGCCGGAGAGAACAAGCGATGCGGCCATCAGGCGGTTACCTCACTGGAGTCGGAGTCGGAGTCGGGGTCGATGTCGGTGTCGGGGCCGGCGGCCGGGGAGCGGGGGGTGGCGGGCTCGGGGGTCTTGGTGGTCTCGGCCACGAGGTCCCAGGCGAGCAGCCCCGCGCCCAGGCATCCCGCGGTGTCTCCGAGGGCGGCCGGGACGATCTCGGGCAGCTTCTGGAACGTCACCCGCTCCTCGACGGCGGCCCGGAGCGGTACGAACAAGGTTTCCCCGGCTTCGGCGAGTCCGCCACCGATGATCAGCACCCGGGGGTCGAGCAGGGTGAGCGCGGTGACCAGTCCGTCGGCGAGCGCGTCGATCGCGTTGCGCCACACGGCGAGCGCCCGGCCGTCGCCGGACTCGACGGCCTTGGCGCAGTCGGCCGCGTCCGCGTCCGGATCGCCGCTCGCCTCGGCCCACGCGAGCGACACGGCGGAGGCGGAGGCGAGCCGCTCCAGGCAGCCCCGCTGGCCACAGGGGCAGGCGACGCCGCCGGGGCGTACGACGATGTGGCCGATCTCCCCGGCGAAGCCGTGCGCACCCGGCTCGACCCGGCCGTCGATGCCGATGGCGCCCGCGATCCCGGTGCCGAGCGGCACGAACAGGAAGCGGTCGGTGCCGTTGCCCGCGCCGACGCGGCCCTCGGCGAGCCCACCGGTGCGCACGTCGTGGCCGAGCGCCACCGGTACGCCCCGCAGCCGCTCGCTGAGCAGACGGCGCATGGGCACGTCGCGCCAGCCGAGGTTGGCCGAGTACGTGGCGATGCCGTTCTCGGCGTCGACGATGCCGGGCACGGCGACGCCGGCCGCGACGGCGCTCTCGCCGAAGTGCTCCTCGCCGTACGCCCGCAGATCCGCGGCGAAGTCGAGGATCGACTCGACCACGGCGTCGGGGCCGCGCTCCCTGCCGGTGGGCCGGCGCGCCTCGTGGAGCAGGGCGGGGGGCCCGGGGGAAGGCCCGTCGGGCATCGCGCTTCCCGCCCCGACCAGGGCGGCTTTCATCCCGGTGCCGCCCACATCCAGGGCGATGACGTGTCTCACGGGGACAGTCTCGCGCCAACACCCACTAAAGGTCTAGTCCACTCGCCGGATGAGGGGGAAAGCGCTTTCCGCGCCGAAAGTTTCCCAATGTACCCTTGCACCGGGCGTTGCGGAAGCGATATGCGACTGGTGTAGACCTCAAACCCCCGAATGAGGGAACATCGCAGCTCAATACAGGACGTCACGGGGGACCGACTGGATCCGCGAGGATCACAACGAGGGTGGGATAGCGCGTGCGCAGGCGCTTCTTGGGCTTGACCGCGGCGGTTGCCGCATTCGGTATGACGGCAGTGCTCTCCGGATGCGGCGGCGAGAGCGGGTCAGGGGACGCCACCCTCAAACTGGTGGCCGCCGACTACGACATAGCCGGCGGCAGCACCACGAAGACGTACTGGCACAACGTCGTCGAGGAGTTCGAGAAGAAGAACCCGGGCATCAAGGTCGACGTCCAGATCTTCTCCTGGGACGTCGTCGACGCCAAGGTCGCCGAGATGGTCAAGGCGGGCCACGCCCCCGACATCGCGCAGATCGGCGCGTACTCCGACTACGCGGCGACCGGCAAGCTCTACAGCGCCGACCAGCTGCTCTCCATCCCCGTCGAGGCCAACTTCCTCGCGCCGCTCGCCGACGCGGGCAACGTCAAGCGCGTCCAGTACGGCATGCCGTTCGTGGCCTCCACGCGTCTGCTCTTCTACAACCAGACGCTCTTCGACGAGGCCCACATCAAGCCGCCCACCACGTGGGCCGAGCTCGCGAGCGACGCCAAGGCGCTCAAGGCCAAGGGGGTGAAGACCCCCTTCGCGCTGCCGCTCGGCAGCGAGGAGGCGCAGGCCGAGACCATGATGTGGATGCTCAGCGGCAACGGCGGCTACACCAACACCGTCGACGGTTACGACATCGACTCGCCCGAGAACATCCAGACCTTCGAGTGGCTCAAGAGCAACCTCGTCGAGCCCGAACTGACCGGCCCGGTCGCGCCCGGCAAGCTCAACCGCCAGGCCGCGTTCGACGCGTTCGCGAAGGGCGACGTCGGCATGCTCAACGGGCATCCCTCCTTGATGGAGGCGGCCAAGAAGAAGGGCATCAAGGTAGGGAAGATCGCGCTGCCCGGCCAGAACGGCCCCGCCAAGGCGACGATGGGTGTCGCCGACTGGATCATGGGCTTCAAGCAGGGCGGGCACCGGGCGCAGATCGGGAAGTTCCTGGACTTCACGTTCTCCGACCAGAACGTGCTGCAGTTCGCGGACCAGTACGACCTGCTGCCGTCCACGGTGTCGGCGTCCTCGGAGATGGCTGCCGACCCCAAGCACGCGGAGCTGAAGCCGTTCCTGACCGCGCTCCCGACGTCCGAGCTGCCACCGGTGGGCAAGACGTCGTGGCCGAAGGTGAGCGAGACGGTGAAGAAGAAGATCGGCTCGGCGGTGGCGCCCGGGGGGTCCCCGAAGTCGGTCCTCCAGGACATCGCGAAGGTGGCTACGGACGCGGACAACGCGCAGTAGTGGGGCGGGGTTTCCCCACCCACCCGGCCGCCCGTGCGCCAACTCTGAAGGGTGCGGCTCCCTGGGGCTGCGCCCCGGACCCCGTAGCGCGCCTTGAGGGCGCTAGTCCTCAATCCCCCCCAAGGCCTCAAGGGCCCGGGGGGGACCCCATGACGGGCTGAGGGTGTCCATGCGGGCAGGCACCGAGTAGCTAGGGGCGCGGGGAACTGCGCGAGAAGCGGGCACGGTCCGCAGCCGAACCGGGGTTTTTGGGGGCGCGGGGAACTGCGCGACCAGCCGTCCACGGCCCGAGGACGAAAGCGGGGTCAGGGGCGCGGGGAACTGCGCGAGCAACCATCCCCCCACCCGCACCCGAAGAGACCACCCCCGGAGGGTCTCGGGAAGGGGCGGGGTGGGGAAGCTACCGTGGGCCCCATGACCGACGAGGACCTGGAAGACGGCCACCCCAGCAAGGGCCCGGGAAGCACCGACGCCCCGGCCCCCGACCTCGGCGGCACCCAGGCCCGCGACCTCGGCCGCACCCAGGCCCGTGACCTCGACGCCGCTCAGGCCCGTGACCTCGACGCCGCCCAGGTCCCCGACCTCGACGCCGCCCAGGCCCGCGACCTCGACGCCGCCCCGGCCCCCGACCTCGGCGGCACCCAGGCCCGCGACCTCGACGACGCCCAGGCCCGTGACCTCGACGCCGCTCAGGCCCGCGACCTCGACGCCGCTCAGAACAGCGACTTGGACGCCCGCGCCCGCGCAGTGCTCCGTATGGAACGCCACCCCTGGCCCACCCCCGGTGCCAAGGAACGAGCCATCCGCGAGGAACTCGCGATGTCCCCCACGCGCTACTACCAGTTGCTCAACACCCTCCTCGACGACACCCGCGCCCTCGCCCACGACCCCGTCACGGTCAACCGCCTGCGCCGCCTCCGCGAGGAACAGCGCGACCGCCGCTGACCCGCGCGCCGCCCACCGGCCGCCGGCCCGACGCGCAGCGGATCGCCCACAGACCCGCGCCCCCTTGCGCCACACGTGCGACCCACCCCACCCCGCACCACCCCGATAGGGTCAACCGCATGGGACGTGACCAGCAACCTCTGCCGACCCCCGCCACCCAGGCCGGCCGCGACGGGCTCGCCGCGGTCCTCGCGCGGCCCGAGCGGGTCGTCGTCGCGCTCGATTTCGACGGTACGCTCGCCCCGATCGTGGCCGACCCCGAGCAGGCCAGGGCCCACCCCGACGCCGTACCCGCCCTCGCGGCGCTCGCCCCGCACGTGGCGTCCGTCGCCGTGGTCACCGGGCGCCCGGCCGGCGTCGCGGTCCGCTACGGCGGCTTCGCGGGCGTGCCCGGCCTCGAACACCTCGTGGTCCTCGGCCACTACGGTGCCGAACGCTGGGACGCGGTCACCGGCACCGTCCGAACCCCCGCGCCCCACCCCGGCGTCGCCGCCGCCCGCGCGGAACTCCCCGGAGTTCTCGACACGCACGGCGCCTGGCGCGGCACCTGGATCGAGGAGAAGGGGCAGGCCGTCGCGGTCCACACCCGCCGGGCCAGCGATCCCCAAGCCGCCTTCGATGCCCTGCGCGAACCCCTCGCCGACCTCGCGACCCAGCACGGCCTGGTCCTCGAACCCGGCCGCATGGTCCTGGAGTTGAGGCCGCCGGGCATGGACAAGGGCGTGGCGCTCGCGGCGTACGTGCGCGAGGTCGGAGCCGAGGCCATCGTGTACGCGGGCGACGATCTGGGCGACCTGCCCGCGTTCGCCGCCGTCGAAAAGCTCCGCTCGGACGGCATGCCCGGCCTGCTGATCGCGGCGGACACGGTCATCGACGAACTGGCCGAACGAGCCGACCTCGCCCTGAACGGCCCCGCAGCGGTAACCGCCTTCCTGAAGGCACTGGCCACACACATGTAGCCCCAACATCCGACCAGCCCCCCCCCAGGGAGCCGAGGCCCTCAAGCAGCCGCACGGGTGGGAGGGTGGGAAAACCCGCCCCCTACTCCCCCAACCCCTCCAACTGCGCCAAGAACCACCGCCGAGGCACCAACGCCGTCCCCGCGACAGCCAGCCGCTTCGTCCGCTCGGCCCGCTCCTCGTCTCCCATGGTCAGCCCCGCGTGCAGCGCTTCCGCCGTGCCCGTCACGTCGTACGGGTTCACGACGAGCGCGTCGGCGCCGAGCTCCTCGTACGCCCCCGCCTCGCGCGAGAGCACCAGCACGCACCCCGCGTCCGAGACCACCGGTACCTCCTTGGCGACGAGGTTCATGCCGTCGCGTACGGGGTTGACCAGGGCCACGTCCGCGATCCGGTACGCCGCGAGCGAGCGGGCGAAGTCGTCCTGGACGTGCAGCACGACCGGGGTCCAACTGGCCGTGCCGAACGTCGAGTTGATTTCCTCGGCCACCCGGGCGACCTCGGCCGTGTACTCCCGGTACACCGTGAGGTCCTGCCGCGAGGGGTAGGCGAAGGCCACGTGCACGACCCGCTCGCGCCACTCGGGGCGGGTCTCCAGGAGATGCCGGTACGCGTGCAGGCCGCGCACGATGTTCTTGGACAGCTCGGTGCGGTCGACCCGCACGATCGTCTTGCGGCCGGCCCCGATCTGCTCGCGCAGCGCGACGATCCGCTCCTCGACGTCGGTCTCGTGCGCGCGCCGGCGCAGGAAGTCGCCGTCCGCGCCCAGCGAGTACACCGCGATGTCCGTCTCGCGTGCCGGCTGCCCCGGCCCGCCGTGCCGGAACCGGCGCCGCCCGTCGCCGGCCGGACTGACGAGGTCGGCCTCGCCCTCCAGCGTGATCACGACGGCGTCCGTGAACGCCGACGCCCACCGCCAGGTGAGGAACCCGAGCCGGTCCGCCCCGAGCATCCCGCGCAGCAGCTGGCGCGCGATGTCGTCCGGGAGCATCCGGAAGTAGTCCACCGGCGCCCACGGTGTGTGCGAGAAGTGGCCGATGCGCAGGTCGGGGCGGAGCTCGCGGAGCATGCCCGGCACCAGCGCCAGGTGGTAGTCCTGCACCAGGACGCGCGCCCCGTCCGCCGCCTCCGCCGCCAGCGCCTCGGCGAAGGCCCGGTTGTACGTCTCGTACGAGGCCCACTGCCGCCGGAACTCGGCGTCGAAGACCGGTTCGAGGGGAGTCTGGTACAGCATGTGCTGGACGAACCACAGCACCGAGTTGGCGATGCCGTTGTACGCGTCGGCGAAGACGTCCGCGTCGATGTCCAGCATCCGGACGCCCTGCTCGCCCATGCCCCGCCGCACCGCCTCGCGGTCGCCGTCGCCGAGGGCCGCGCACACCCACACCGACTCCACGTCGGAACCGATCGCGCTGAGCCCGGAGACGAGGCCGCCGCCGCCCCGCCGTGGCTCCAGCGAGCCGTCCTCCTGGAAGACGTACGAGACGGGGCCGCGGTTGGACGCGACGAGGACCTGAGCCCGGGGGGATGTGTGCGCGGTGACCATGTTGCGGAACCTAGCCCGCCCCGCAATGCCTCAAACACGCGTACGCCCGCCCCACCGACCGGATCCGGCCGCCGACGCCGCGCTCCACCCACGGGATCCGGCCGCCGGCGCCGCGTCCCCCCGGAGAAGGTCCGGCTGCCGCCGCGCGCCACCGGGACGGTTCGCTACGCCGCCCGGTGCACCTGGTACTCCTCGATCTCCCGCATCGGCGGCCGCTCCTCGGTGTCCACCGGGTACGTACGCGGTACGAAGCCGTGCTCGCCGCGCTCGAACTGGGTCAGCTCGGGGCGTACGAGATGGCCGCGGGACAGGCGCAGCTGGGCGGTGCGGTAGATCGCGGCGGCCATCCGGCCGAGCGCCTGGCCGTCCTGGTGGCGGTGCTTGCGCACGCCCACGTCGACCTGGGCCAGTGCGTCGAGCCCCACCGTGTGCAGCGCGTCGACGAGGAGGGCGAGCTCGACCCCGTACCCGACCGGGAACGGGAGCCGTTCGAGGAGTGAACGCCTGGCCGCGTACTCGCCGCCCAACGGCTGGACCATTCCGGCCAGTTGGGGCCAGTGGAGATTGAGCAGCGGGCGCGCCACCAGCTCGGTGACCCGCCCGCCCTGGCCCGCCGCCCCGCCGAGCGGCCGGTCGTACATGGCCTTGACGAAGTCCACGTCCGGTTCGGTCAGGAGCGGTCCGACGATCCCGGAGACGAACCGGGCGTCGAAGTCCTTCAGGTCGGCGTCGACGAAGCAGACCACGTCGCCGCTTGTCACGAGGAGTGAGCGCCACAGCACCTCGCCCTTGCCGGGCAGCGCGGACAGCCGCGGCAGGATCGTGTCGCGGTGGACGACCCGGGCGCCGGCGGCGGCCGCGACCTCGGCGGTACGGTCGCGGGAGCCGGAGTCGATCACCACGAGCTCGTCGACGAGCGGCGCGGAAGCGGTCATCAGCTCACGCCGGATCGTGGTCACGATCTCGCCGACCGTGGCCTCCTCGTCCAGCGCCGGCAACACCACGCTGACGGTCGTTCCCGTACGGTGTTTCGCGGCCAGCATCCGCTCCAGCGGCCGCTCGGCCGCCGACCAGGAACGCCTGCTCAGCCAGCGTTCCACCTCTTCCAGCACGGTCGTCGGCCTCCTTGTGTGATCCATCTCGCGGTTCGGACGACTATCTCAACCGTCCGGGGCTTCGGTTACAGTCTTGAACAACGCACGGGACCGCCGCATGCCGGGGGTCCTCCTGCCGACAATCGAATACCGCTCATCCAGAGGGGCAGAGGGAAACGGCCCGTTGAAGCCCCGGCAACCCTCCAGTCGGTTCTCGTCGATCGCGTACACACGTCGGTCAAGACACGGGGCCACCGGCTAGGGAAGGTGCCAAATCCGTCTCATGGCGAAGTTCGCCCTGAGGAAGATGAGGAGAAAGGGCCTCCCCTCCATGTCTGCACAGACTGCTGAAAGCCGCACCGCCGCCGAGACCGCTTCCGGCGCTCCTGTTGATCTCGGTCCGGCGTCCGGGCTCTCCTGCCGCGAATGCGGCCAGCGTTTCGAACTTGGCCCGATCTTCGCCTGTGAACTGTGTTTCGGACCGCTCGAAGTGGCTTATGACCTGCCGCTCGGCGACCCCGAGGCGCTGCGCAAGCAGATCGAGGCGGGTCCCGAGAACATCTGGCGTTACGCCCCGCTGCTGCCCGTCCCGGCCGACGTCGCCGACAAGCCGAACCTGAACCCCGGCTTCACCAAGCTCGTCAAGGCCGAGAACCTGGCGCGCGAGCTGGGTGTCGAGCCCGGCAAGCTGTTCGTCAAGGACGACTCGGGCAACCCGACGCACTCCTTCAAGGACCGCGTCGTCGCGCAGGCCCTGGAGGCCGCCCGCGCCTTCGGCTTCACCACGCTCTCCTGCTCCTCCACCGGAAACCTCGCGGGCGCGGTCGGCGCCGCCGCCGCACGGGCCGGCTTCCGCTCCTGCGTGTTCATCCCGCACGACCTGGAGCAGGGCAAGGTCGTCATGGCCGCGGTGTACGGCGGCGAGCTCGTCGGCATCGAGGGCAACTACGACGACGTGAACCGCTTCTGCTCCGAGCTGATCGGTGACCCGCTGGGCGAGGGCTGGGGCTTCGTCAACGTCAACCTGCGTCCGTACTACGGCGAGGGTTCCAAGACGCTGGCGTACGAGATCTGCGAGCAGCTCGGCTGGCAGCTGCCCGACCAGCTGGTCATCCCGATCGCCTCGGGCTCCCAGCTCACCAAGATCGACAAGGGCCTCCAGGAGCTGATCAAGCTCGGGCTCGTCGAGGACAAGCCGTACAAGATCTTCGGTGCCCAGGCCGAGGGCTGCTCCCCGGTGTCGACCGCCTTCAAGGCCGGGCACGACGTCGTACGCCCGCAGAAGCCCGACACCATCGCCAAGTCGCTCGCCATCGGCAACCCGGCGGACGGCCCGTACGTCCTGGACATCGCGCGCCGTACCGGCGGTGCGGTGGAGGACGTCAACGACGAGCAGATCGTCGACGCCATCAAGCTGCTGGCCCGCACCGAGGGCATCTTCGCGGAGACCGCGGGCGGCGTGACGGTCGGTGTCACGAAGAAGCTCATCGAGGCCGGGCTCCTCGACCCGTCGCTCACCACGGTCGTGCTCAACACCGGTGACGGGCTCAAGACCCTGGACGCGGTGGCCGCCACGTCCCAGGCGACCGCGACCATCCGCCCGAGCCTGGACGCCTTCCGCGACGCGGGCCTGGCCCACTGAGCCACCGGCCTGGCCCACTGAGCCACCGCTGATCCTGAACGACGAGGAGCACCGAACCATGAGCGTGAACGTCCGCATCCCCACCATCCTGCGCACCTACACCGGTGGCAAGGCCGAGGTCACGGCCGAGGGTTCGACCCTGGCCGACGTGATCGCCGACCTGGAGAAGAACCACACGGGGATCGCCGCGCGCGTCCTGGACGACCAGGGCAAGCTGCGCCGTTTCGTCAACGTCTACGTCAACGACGACGACGTCCGCTTCGAGCAGGGCCTGGAGACGGCGACGCCCGACGGCGCCGGCGTCTCGATCATTCCCGCGGTCGCGGGCGGCTGAGCGGACCCGTATTCGTTTCGGAATTGCCCCCTCCACTTAAGAAGCGGAGGGGGCAATTCAACATGGTTGAGCGGGGTACAGTTGGGGAAGCCCCTTCGCTTCCGGCGCCGAGCGCATATGAGAACGCGACAACATGGGGTCAAAGTGTGGGAGCCCTTTGCGCCTTAAGTGCGCTTTGCCCGGCCCGACTTGCCCCGGAATGTTGAATTGATGGCATTCCGCTCCCCGAGTGCGCCCGGAATTCTCGTCCGATTGACCTGTTGCAGAGGGCAGTTGGGCAGATACATTCAGCCGCGGTCGACGCGTTCCGGCGCACACCCTCTCCTGTCGGAGGGTGCAGGTCTGACCCGGTTCCGCGAAGTGCGGTTCCGTGCAAGGGCCAGTAATAGGGGAGTTAGGCATGGCTCAGGGCACCGTCAAGTGGTTCAACGCGGAGAAGGGGTACGGCTTCATCGCGGTCGACGGTGGTGCGGATGTTTTCGTCCACTACAGTGCGATCCAGATGGACGGTTACCGCACCCTTGAAGAAGGTCAGCGAGTCGAGTTCGAGATCTCGCAGGGCCAGAAGGGTCCACAGGCGGACATGGTCAAGCTCGCCGTCTGATCTCGGCGCGATCGGCCACCGACGCACTCACGCATGAAGGGGACCACCCAAAAGGGTGGCCCCCTTCACGCGTCCCCACCCCTTGCGGCTCCGCCCCGGCCCCCGTTCTCCACCGACCCCGTCAGGGGCGCGGGGGCCTGCGCGAACAGCCACGCACGGCCCGCGGGGACGAGTGAGCCGCCGCGGCAGGGGCGAGGGAACCGGGGGCATGGGGGCGGAGCCCCCGCCGGTACCGGGGAACCGGACAACACCGGTCGGTAGAGGGTCCCGGTTCAAGAGACTCGCTTGCACTCGCAGGGGCCGAGTGCTAATCATTGGGCTTAGCACTCTCCCAGTGAGAGTGACAGAACTTGGATCGCGTCAGTGAGGTCCGCAGACCGGGTGGGGCAAGGAACCACAAGGCCTGCAGGCCGTCCGTCGCGGGCACCGGCACGGTCCACGAAGAACGCCACCCCTGTCCGGGAGGACCACTTCACATGGCCAAGATCATCGCGTTCGACGAGGAGGCACGGCGCGGTCTCGAGCGCGGGATGAACCAGCTCGCCGACGCCGTCAAGGTCACCCTCGGCCCCAAGGGCCGCAACGTCGTCCTCGAGAAGAAGTGGGGCGCCCCCACGATCACCAACGATGGTGTTTCCATCGCCAAGGAGATCGAGCTCGAGGACCCGTACGAGAAGATCGGCGCCGAGCTGGTCAAGGAAGTCGCCAAGAAGACGGACGACGTCGCCGGTGACGGAACGACCACCGCGACCGTCCTCGCCCAGGCCCTGGTGCGCGAGGGTCTGCGCAACGTCGCCGCCGGCGCCAACCCGATGGCCCTGAAGCGTGGCATCGAGAAGGCCGTCGAGGCCGTCTCCGCCGCCCTCCTGGAGCAGGCCAAGGACGTGGAGACCAAGGAGCAGATCGCTTCGACGGCCTCCATCTCCGCCGCCGACACCCAGATCGGCGAGCTCATCGCCGAGGCGATGGACAAGGTCGGCAAGGAAGGCGTCATCACCGTCGAGGAGTCGCAGACCTTCGGGCTCGAGCTTGAGCTCACCGAGGGCATGCGCTTCGACAAGGGCTACATCTCGGCGTACTTCGCCACCGACATGGAGCGTATGGAGGCGTCGCTCGACGACCCGTACATCCTGATCGTCAACTCGAAGATCAGCTCCGTGAAGGACCTGCTCCCGCTCCTCGAGAAGGTCATGCAGTCGGGCAAGCCCCTGCTGATCATCGCCGAGGACGTCGAGGGCGAGGCCCTGTCGACCCTGGTCGTCAACAAGATCCGCGGCACCTTCAAGTCCGTCGCCGTCAAGGCCCCGGGCTTCGGCGACCGCCGCAAGGCCATGCTCGGCGACATCGCCATCCTCACGGGCGGCACCGTCGTCTCCGAGGAGGTCGGCCTCAAGCTGGAGAACGCGGGTCTCGACCTGCTCGGCCGCGCCCGCAAGGTCGTCATCACCAAGGACGAGACCACGATCGTCGACGGTTCGGGCGACAGCGACCAGGTCCAGGGTCGCGTCAACCAGATCCGTGCCGAGATCGAGAACAGCGACTCGGACTACGACCGCGAGAAGCTGCAGGAGCGCCTGGCGAAGCTCGCCGGCGGTGTTGCGGTCATCAAGGCCGGTGCCGCGACCGAGGTCGAGCTCAAGGAGCGCAAGCACCGCATCGAGGACGCCGTTCGCAACGCGAAGGCGGCCGTCGAGGAGGGCATCGTCGCCGGTGGTGGCGTGGCCCTGCTCCAGGCCTCCGCGGTGTTCGAGAAGCTTGAGCTCGAGGGCGACGAGGCGACCGGCGCCAAGGCCGTGAAGCTGGCCCTGGAGGCCCCGCTCAAGCAGATCGCCGTCAACGGTGGTCTCGAGGGTGGCGTCATCGTCGAGAAGGTGCGCAACCTGCCCGTCGGCCACGGCCTGAACGCCGCGACCGGTGAGTACGTCGACATGATCGCCGAGGGCATCATCGACCCGGCGAAGGTCACGCGCTCCGCGCTGCAGAACGCCGCCTCCATCGCGGCGCTCTTCCTCACCACCGAGGCCGTCATCGCCGACAAGCCGGAGAAGGCCGCCGCGGGCGGCGCTCCGGGCGGCATGCCGGGCGGTGACATGGACTTCTGATCCTCACGGATCGGTAGCTCTGGCTGAACGCCGAGGGCGGCACTCCCACCAGGGGGTGCCGCCCTCGGCCGTTTCCGTTCCCGCATATCTGAGGCCCTGTGGCCCCTGGGGGTACGGAAACCCGAACCCGGAGGGTGGTGCTGGCTCCATGGTGCGGTCCCCTCACCCCGGGTTACGTTGGTGATCAGAGGGGGCGGACACGGGGGCCGCCCCACCTGACGTACAACTGACGTACACGCGGGGGAACTTCATGACCAGCACCATCCACCGACGCATCCGCACCGGCGCGGCCGCCGCCGCCCTGGCCGTGCTCACGGTGACGACGCTCAGCGCCTGCGGCCCGCTGGACGACAGCACGTTCAAGGACGACGCCACCGTCAAGGACACGATCACCGCGGTCCGCATCGATGGAAAGTCGGACGGCTTCCGGGTCCGCGGCAAACAGAACCTGACCAGGACAACGGTCCACCGCGAGGTCACCTACCGGGGCAAGGCGAAGCCGGACGGCCCGACGTACCGCGTGGAGAACGGCGTGCTGATCCTCGGCGGCTGTCCGGGCCACTGCTCCGTCGATTACACGGTCGACGTCCCCGCCGGCCTCCCGGTGACCGGCTCCACCGCGGCGGGCAGCATGAACCTGTCCACGGTGGGCTCGGTGAAGGTATCGGCCGACGACGGCCGCATCGTGGTGAACGGCGCGACGGGCCCGGTCGACGTCCGCACCACCAACGGCTCGATCGAGGCGAAGGCCCTGCACGGCACCGGCGTCACGGCACGAGCCTCCAACGGCTCGGTCTCCCTGACCCCTGCCACCGCCCAGGACATCACGGCCCAGACCTCCAACGGCAGCATCACCGTGACCGCGCCGCCCGCCAAGTACCGCGTATCGGCCCAGACCCAGAACGGCAGCAGGAAACTCGGCATACCCGACGACCCGTCCGCCCCGCACCGCGTGAACCTGACGACGGACAACGGCGGCATCACCCTGAAGTCCGCGAGCTGAGAACCAGGCGTTGCGGAGGGCAAGCCACCGCATGCCTGTGACCCACGTTGGCCTGTTTCAGCCGTTCTTTGCGAGGGGACGACTGTGAACTGCAACTACGGATAGTTAGAGTTGCGGTTGAGATCAGGGCTGTACGGGGGAGGGTGTTTTGATACCGAGCGAGAGCGGAGCGGGATCGCAGCCACAGGCGCTGCCTTGGCCGTTCAACGTCGTGGAGGTGGCGGAGAAGGCCGCGACCGACGTGGTCACGGAACTGTCGTCGTTCACGAGCTTCCAGAAGCGAGTGGACGAGTTGATCCGCAACCTCAAGGGCTCCCCGGCCGCCCCGGGCGAACTGGGCCAGGAACGCCTGGCACGCGACCAGTTCGGCGGTGGGGCCGGCGCGTTCACCGAGGCGTCGGGTCTGTTCACCTCGTACGAGACGGTGATCACCGAACTGGAAAACCTGTCCCGGCTGCTGTCGGACTCGATCGAGGGCATGGGGATCGCGGTGCTGGCCTCGCACAAGGGCTACCAGAACATCGACGCGGACCTCCGCCAGCGGATGGCGGCGATCAGCGTGGAGACGACGAAGCACTACGGGGGCGCCTACGAACCCGGGCAGACGCACTCGAAGAGCGACCCGAAGCCGACGAGCGGCAGCACCGGAGGAACGGCCTGATGGGCGGCAGCACACCCTTCGAGGGCATGAGCCACGAAGCCATGCTGGCCTGGCTCGACCAGGCGAACAGCGGCACGGTGCAGGGGGCAGCCGACCGGCTCGCGGCCGCGGCCAAGGAGATCCGAAAGATCGCGGAAGACCTGAAGGTCCGCCCCCAGTGGGTGGAGTGGAAGGGCACGGGCGCGGACGCGTTCCGCACGTGGAGCGCGGACCTGGCCAACGAGACCCTGAGGCTGGGCGACTTCAGCGAGGGCTCCTCCACCTGGCTGGGCCACGCCAGCGACGCCATCGCCTCGGCCCAGGCCGCCATCCCCCGCGACAAGCCCGGCGCCCAGGCCAACCTGGACGCGGCACGGTCAGCCCACAACGACCCGGACGCGGCAGCGATCAGCAGAAAGTCCGCGGGCGAACTGGCGGCCCTGGAGGCCGACAAGGAGAAGGTGCGGCAGGAGGCCGTGGCGCAGATGCGCAAGCTGGGTCAGGCGTACCAGCAGTCTGCGACGCAGATGAACGGGCTGCAGCGGCCGAAGTTTCCTCCGCCGCCGCAGTCGATCGCGCCGAGAACAGACGAGTCGTTGCACAGCGGCTTCTATAACCCAAGTTCCGGCGGTACGGCAGAACGCGCCTCCTCGTCCCACCGCGCCAATCCCGGAAGCCAGGGACATACCTTCGCTTCCGCTCATAGCGGCGTGGACCCCTCGCCGCACTCGAACTCCACCTCGTCTGTGAGCCCGACGCTAGGGGACGCACACCAACCCGCGCGGCTAGACACCGACTCGGTGGCCACGCTGCCGCAGACAGCGCCGCCACCGAGCCCCGCGGGAAGCGGGCAGGGCGGGGGTCCGGGGCATGGTGGTGAGACGTCGGCAGTGCGAGTCCCACCGCCCCTCTTCGGCGGAGGGCGGAGTGTTCCTCCGGGCCCTTCCGGCACAGGGAGGGCTGCCGCCGGAGAGGGCCCCCTGGCGCGGAATGGGCAAACCGCATCCGGACGCAGCACCGTGCGCATGCCGGATGGCGGCCCCGGGATCGTGGGCGGTCGGCCCGTTCCCGCAGGGCCGGACCGGCCAAATGGCAGTGTTCCCAAGGGAACCGTCGTCGGGGCGGAGGAATCGGGCGGTCGCGGTGCAGCGCGGCCTGTCACGGGAACTGGTCCAATGGGCCACGCAGCGGGTCGGTCGGGAGCGATGCCTGGCCGAGGCTCGATGGCTCCCCGCAGCGGGGTAAGCGGCGGAAGTGCACAGCAGTCTGGACGAGCTGCCGGCTCACGTTCTGTATCGACTGGTGCAGCCCCGGAGCGAGGGGGTGTCTCTGGCGGGAGGCCCATTGCCGGGAACGCGGGCGGCGGAGCCCATGGTGGGCGTACACCTAGCGGCTCCCAAAAGGGGCGTTCGCGACGTGAGGCGGGCGGCGGAGGCCCCAGCTATCTCGTCGAAGACGATGAGACGTGGCTGCGGGACGATCCTCGCGTTGTGCCGCCGGTCATCGACTGATGCGTTTGAGAAAGGCGCGAGGGAAGCTCATGCCAAGGTGCAGTGTTCGGCGAGGGCGCGGGTCTGTTGCGGTAGCGATGTTGTGCGGTGTGCTGATTGTGAGTGCCGGGGGTACACCGGCTTGGGCGGATTCGACGCGCGAGAAGCAGTGGTTTCTCGACGTCATGAAGGCCGACACGATGTGGCAGACCAGCACGGGGAAGGGCGTCACTGTCGCGGTGATCGACAGCGGCGTCGACCCGAAAAACCCCGATCTACTCGGGCAAGTACTGCCAGGCAGAGACTTTGCACAGGACCAGCCCGGAGACGAACACGACGACTACAAGGGCCACGGCACCGGCATGGCCGGGTTGATTGCTGGGACAGGGGCACGCGGCGGTGGCAATGGAGCCTTCGGCCTTGCCCCAGGTGCGAAGATCCTGCCAATCCGCATGCCGAAGGCAACTGACACCGTCACCCAGGCCGAGGGCGACAAGGAGTTCAACGCGATTGCCCCTCAGGCAATCCGTTACGCAGCCGATCAGAACGCGAAAGTCATCAATATCTCTCTGGGGGTACCCGAGGGTTCACCACAGCTGACGGCTGCGGTTAAATACGCTCTGGGAAAGGGCTCGTTGGTCTTCGCGGCCGTGGGGAACAGCGGCAACATCGGCAACGAGGTGGAGTACCCGGCCGCCACGCCCGGTGTCGTTGGCGTTGCGGCCGTAGGCAAGAACCTGCACAAAACCGCCGAGTCTCAATACGGGCCCCAAGTGGACATGGCCGCGCCAGGCGACGAGATGGTGGCCGCCTGTGGGGGCGGGACAGGGCTGTGCACAACACACGGCACCAGCGACGCCACCGCCCTAGCGTCCGCGTCCGCCGCCCTGATTTGGTCCAAGCACCCCACCTGGACGAACAACCAGGTGCTGCGGGTCATGCTGAACACGATCGGTGGGCCGACCGACGGGGCCAAGCGCAACGACGACATCGGCTTCGGGATCGTCCGTCCCCGGATCGCTTTGGTGAACCCCGGGGATCCCGGCCCGGCGGACGTGTACCCGCTGCCGGACCCTCCGACGTCAGGGGCATCGGCCGCGCCCGCGACACCGAGCCCGGCCGCGACCCCGGCCAAGGCCGAGGCGCCCAAGGCCGGCAAGGACAGCAGCTCCGACACAACTCTCCTCATCTTCCTGGGCATTGGGGCGGGGGGACTTGTGGGCGTGCTCCTTGGCCTCTGGGTCTGGCGCAAGCGTCGCCGGCACGCGGCAGCTGAGCGCGCCCAGCAGCCGAGTTGGGGCCCGGGTACGGGATGGCCGGAGCATCAGAACCGGGATCACACGGGAAGCTACTGATGGAGACGGGCTGGGGGCAGTGAGCACGTAGGCGCTGCCTCAGGTGCGCCACAGGTGGGATGCCGGTGATCCAAGCGGCGGAGCCGGACTCAGCTAGCCGGGTCATCGACTGATGAGTTCGAGGAAGGCGCAAAAGAAGCTCATGCCATCGAGCCGTTTTCGACGTCCGAGCGGGGCTGCCGCGGCGCTGGTGCTGTGCAGCGTGCTGCTGCTGAGCGTCCCAGCCGAACCAGCTTGGGCGGATACGCCCCGAGAGCAGCAGTGGTTCCTCGATGCCATGAAGGCCGATGAGATGTGGAGAACCAGCACAGGCGCGGGCATGACGGTCGCTGTCATCGACACTGGCGTTAACCCGAAGAATCCGAATCTCGCCGGGCAGGTTCTGGCCGGCAAGGATTTTGCTCTGGGTGAGCCGGGAGACGCATACGTCGACTACGAGGGCCATGGAACGAGCATGGCAACCCTGATCGCCGGCAAAGGAGGTGCGGATGACGGGAAGGCGCCCTCCGGTCTTGCTCCAGGCGCCAAGATTCTTCCTATCCGCATGCCGAAGGCAGAATCAGCGAACAATCAAGCTGACGCAAGTGAAAAATTCAATAGGGCTGCTCATCAGGCGATCCGCTACGCAGCCGACCAGAACGCGAAGATCATCAACATCTCGATGGGAACAAATGCGGGCTCACCCGAGCTGACCGCAGCGGTGAAGTACGCCCTAGACAAGGGCTCGTTGGTGTTTGCTGCAGTAGGCAACAGTGGCAATGTGACCAATGAAGTCGAGTATCCAGGAGCCACGCCAGGGGTGGTGGGTGTCTCGGCGGTGGGGAGGAATCTTCATGGGACCCCTGAATCCGAATTCGGTCCCCAGGTGGACATGTCCGCGCCCGGCGATGAAATCGTGCACGCCTGCGACGGCGGGACTGGCCTGTGCGAATCACACGGCACCAGCGACGCCACCGCCCTGGCCTCCGCGTCCGCCGCCCTGATTTGGTCCAAGCACCCCACCTGGACGAACAATCAGGTGCTGCGGGTCATGCTGAACACGATCGGTGGGCCGACCGACGGGGCCAAGCGCAATGACTCCATCGGCTTCGGGATCGTGCGTCCCCGGATCGCTTTGGTGAACCCCGGGGATCCCGGCCCGGCTGATGTGTACCCGCTGCCGGACCCCCCGACGTCAGGGGCATCGGCCGCGCCCGCGACACCGAGCCCGGCCGGCACACCGAGCCCGGCCGCCACCCCGGGCAAGGCCGGCGCGCCTCAGGCGGAGAAGCTGGCCGACTCCAGGGCAACGGCCTTGCTCCCAATGGGCTTTGGCGCCCTGGGGGTCATCGTCGTGCTCCTGGGTCTCTGGCTCTTGCGCAAGCATCGCCTGCAAGAGGCCGCGGCCCAGGCGCAGCAGCCGAGTTGGGGCCATGGGGCGGGATGGCCGGAGAACCAGAGCCGCGATCACAGGAGGAGTTACTGACATGGCGTGGGACGAATGGGAACAGCTGAAGACGGACGCACTGCTCCGGCGTCAAGACCGTCTTGGTCTCGACAGCACACCCGGTGCCGGGGGGAAGGACTTGAAGACTGACCGCTCGGGAAAGACCGCCGCGGTGAAGGCGTTACGCGACCTTATACAGCCCGAAACAGACAAGGCCGGGCACCACAGCGGTGATTGCTCCGCGTCGATGGCCCGGTCGTTCTCGGCCTGGGCCTTCGGCTCCGCGCTCGGAGACGCTCAGGACGAATGGGACGCGCAGGTTGCCGGCTTGATGGGCCGCCTCGCGTATGAACAGACAGCCCTGGAGCAGACGAAGCAGGACTTCCAAGACGTCGACTACGCGGTGCGGGACCACGCGGCGCGCATCGTCGTCGGGCACGGTCCCGAGCGCGACGTCTAGGGAGCAGGGGGGAAGAATGCTCACGTATCAAGACGTGGTCACCGCGCCGATCGGCGCTTTGGTGGATGCCGCACAGGTCTGGGACGACATGGCCGACATGTTCATGAACCCTCAGAACTGGTACGAGACCCAGGTGCAGGCCGTTGCGGACAACGGTGTGTGGGCCGGAGTCAGTGCCGGGGCAGCCTCCTCTCGGTTTGCCATGACGCGCAAGCAGTTTGCTGACGCTCAGGTCGAGGCGCGGGCCATCGCTTCGATTCTTCAGGACGCTCACGGCCAGTTCGTCCGGCTGGTGGGTCGGGTCAAGGATCTCGTCGACCAGGCGCAGCGGAACGGAATGCACGTCAATGGTCAAGGGCAGGCGGCCTACGACACGGCCAAGTTGAGTCCGTACAGGACGGACTACGACGAGACCGTCAAGAAGGGGAACGCCGCTGCCGCGGAGTGGACGAAGAGCATCGCGGATGCGGTAAGAGCGGTCGACGACGCGGACCAGGGCGCGCAGCTGGCGCTGCATGAGGCCGCAGGCATAAAGGACATCTTCCAGCGCATACCGGATCAGGTCCTGGGACTCGACCACGCCTTCAACGGTGACGCGCTCGGCGACATCGAGCTCTACGAGGCCCGAGAGGCGAAGAAGTACGCAGACCAGGTCCTTGCGGGCCAGAAGCCGGACGACCTGGATGAGTGGGCACGCCTCATGCGGGACAACTCGGGCGACCGGGTCTTCAGCCAGACCCTTCTCGACTCGTTGGGCCCGGACAACACCTTGAAGTTGTCCAACAAGATCGACGACCTGGCGTACTTCGACGACACCAAGCGCAAGGACACCTACCTGAAGCTCGCCGGTGGGCTTTCGGACTCGCTGGCGACCGCGATGCACGTACCGGATTTCACGGACGCCAACGGTGC
The DNA here is from genome assembly GCF_036014195.1 of Streptomyces sp. NBC_00442. Classification (NCBI taxonomy): domain Bacteria; kingdom Bacillati; phylum Actinomycetota; class Actinomycetes; order Kitasatosporales; family Streptomycetaceae; genus Streptomyces; species Streptomyces sp. NBC_00442. The sequence continues at coordinate 3,272,127 of NZ_CP107918.1, read as the reverse complement.
AAAGTTGCAGCTCGGAACGCCGGAATACAAGCTTCAGCTCAGCTTCTGGGAGAACCGTAAAGAAGGGCAGTTCTACAGCCGTTGGCGCGATGCCCTGCGGCAGCATGGTGATGACGAATACTCCGTCGAAGTAGCCGAGGGCCAGGTCAAGGTCGGGCCGGGGCAGGGGCAGCAGGTACGTGGGTACCAGAGCCTGGCCACGTTGATGCAACAAGGGCACGGGTACTCCCCGCAGTTCGTCGCAGACGTCACCGACGACATGATTGCCATGGAAAAGAGGGACCCCAACATCTGGGACCTCTATGGGAAGTTCGACAAGAAGGATGGAGACGGCTGGTTCGCGAATGATCCCGTCGATGCAGCCCTCGGCGTCATGTCCCATGATCCGGAGGGTGCCGCCGGGTACTTCGACCCAGGTACGGAAGACGGGAAAAAGCGCTTCGACTATCTGCTCGGGCACGGCGATGGCAGCCGTAATTGGGACGTCATCAACACCACCCAATGGGATGGCCCGGCGGCGAAGGTCGAAACGCACGGCCCGGATATCGCTGATGCCGATACCCGCGCGGGGCTGGGGGATGCGTTGACCGCAGCGGCGACCGGAACAGACCCCTCGACGGGTCCGCACCTCGCACCCACCTCTCACACGGATGTCAATGACCGTGTGTTCAAGCATTCCCTGGACGTTTTTTCCAAGCAAGGTGATGATGTGCCGGCTTCCCTGCGAGACAGCATGGCTACGATGATGAGTAATCACGGACATGACATCCATGAGACCCTTGGCAGAGTCAACAATGAGCACGTCCCGTTGGACCAGCAAAAGGTCCTCGAGGTCGTCAAGCAGATTTCTCGGAGCGAGCACTCCTACGGGATGTTCACTGAGGGAATGCACAAGTCCATAGTCGACTCCTTCTACGACACTACTCGCAAGCCGGAGGACACCCTTAGTTCTGCTGGATACACCGTCGGAGCCATGGAGCAGGCCCGATACCTAGCGCTCAAAGGTGACCAGCACGATTTTACCTGGGACAAGACATGGAGTTACCACGCACTGGGCACGCCGATCACTCTTATTCCCGGCGTCGGGGACGCGGCTCAGCGAGGAGTGGATGCGGTCACCACTGCTTGGATCATGGATGAGCAGCACCGCCAAGCGGAGAAGCTCACCGGTGACAATCAGACGACGTACAACCAGCGCCGGGGAGAGCTTGATGCCCTCGCGGACCAGTGGCACGCGGTCAACTCCGATTGGGCGGACTCTCATCCGGGCTATTCCGCAGGCGCGGGTGACGGGGTGTACAAGCAGATAGCCGCGTCGGCCAACGACGGGAACCAGCAAGGTCGCGGCGTGGCAGGTGCACAATAGTGCCGCGGATAGCGGGAGCAGTGGCAGTGGTGCTCGTTTTGGCGTCCGCCATTTCCGGGTGCGGGGGCAAGGCTGCTGTCCCTGGCGAGTTTTGTGGCGTACCGGTGCAGAAGGAGAGTTTGGCCCGGCTTCTGCCGGATGGCGAGAGCCTGAAAAACTGGCATGCGGATCTTCAGGCTGTCCCTGGTATGGCGTGCAGCATCAGCATCGACGGAACTCGAATCCTCTACACCAGCGTTCAGCAGTACAGCCACGCACCGGAGCCCTTGGACCCGAAGCTGGACCTGAATTACAGGAACGGGAAAAAGCGCCAGGTCTCCTTCCGTGGTGAAGCCTTTATCGGCAGCGACGGCAGCGTCGTCGCAGCAACATGTGATGACCCGAACAGCTATCTCAGTGTGGTCGTCAAGCTTGCGGGCAGCCGAGTGGAAGACACCCCGGATGGCTACAAGAAGATCCAGCCTTTCATTGAGGACCTGGTGCCTCGCGAGGCGAAGAAGTACGGCTGCACCAAGTAGCCCAGGGGCGCCGTGATACGTCGGATCAAGGGGAATCCGGTACCGCCCTGACCTAGTCGACGGTGCATCGCGGCCACCGGCCTGGGCCTGGACGACTGCCGCCGGCCCCGGCAAGGCCGCCGGCCCCGGCAAGGCCGCCGGCCCCGGCAGCGCATCGGCAAGGGCAGCGGCAAGGGCAGCGGCAGCGGCATCGGCATCGGCATCGGCATCGGCAAGGGTCAGGGCCAGCGTCAGGATCAACGCACAACTTGCATGCCCTATCGGGTGCTTGACGTGCCCCCAAGCGCAGCAGAGCCGATGGCCGCCGCCGTTGCCCGTAAGCGCGGCGCCCTCCTCAGCGGTCCGGTCTCGTGGCCACAGTGCGGAGCGGGCAGTGCAGTATGGAGTGGGAGGAGTGATCGCGTCGGTCACGCTTCCCGAGACCGTAGCGCGAGCAGTGCCACGCAGAGAGGACCCCGTGCACGCCAACGACCAGGCCCAGACTTCCGAAGGCAAGAAGCCGGCCGGCACCACCGCTAAGAACTCCGCGTCGGGCGGCGGCATTCCGCACAGCCTGCTCTCCCTCCAGGGCAGTGCGGGCAACGCCGCCGTCGTGCAGATGCTGCGCCGCGCCGGCCACCCCGGCGCGCAGGACCGGGCCGCCGAACAGGAGCGGCACCAGCACGGCGCGGGATGCGGACACCAGCAGGCCGAGCGGCCCTCGGTCCAGCGCGCGGCCGGCCCGCAGGTGCAGCGTTCCGCCGTGCACGACGTGCTGCGCACCGGCGGACGCCCGCTCGACAGCACCACCCGCAGCGACATGGAGTCGCGGCTCGGCGCGGACTTCTCCGACGTACGCGTCCACAACGACAGCGCGGCCAAGGCATCGGCCGCGGAGGTCGGCGCCCGCGCCTACACCTCGGGCAGCCACGTCGTCATCGGCGACGGCGGAGCCGACAAGCACACCCTCGCGCACGAGTTGACCCACGTCATTCAGCAGCGTCAGGGCCCCGTGGCCGGCACCGACAACGGCAGCGGGCTCAAGGTCTCCGACCCCTCCGACCGCTTCGAACGCGAAGCCGAAGCCAACGCCACCCGCGTCATGTCGAGCCCCGCACCGGAAGGGCAGGTCGCGGCGCAGCGGTCCGTCGCGGACGGCCCGGTGACCGCCCAGCGGGCCATGGCCAGCTCGTCGGCGGCCCCCGCCATCCAGCGCATGCCCAAGGCCAAGCAGTCCCCGGAGGCCAGAGCGAACAAGGAATTCGCTCGCGCCGTCAAGTCGCAGTTCGAGGCAAAGGGCTGGATAGCCGACGGCAGTCCGGAAGTCTGGTCCCGGATGACCCTCCACAAGATCGGGGGGATGGACGCGAAGCAGGCGGCCGGTTACAAATCCAGCACGGCGGCCTACAAGGCACATGACGAAAACACCATGGCTCCCCGCTCCTACCGGGGAGAGCCCGACAAGCAGGCGATGCGCTGGGTAGCCACGGTAGTGAAGAACTATCTGACGGACTACGGGGCGAATCCCGTCGAAATCCAGGCGGCGGTCCACGAAGGCGCCCTGTACATAGCCGGAAACACCACGGCATCGAACAGCCTGCTCGCGGACCACCTCGAAGGGCTCAGCGGCAGCGCCTTCCTGAAGAAGGTTCTTGAGGAGTACCCGGCCGAGGCAGCCCACCTCAACAGCGGAAACGCTGACGGCAGGCTGGCCCGGCACACCGACAAGACCGACAAGCGCATCGTCGGTGACAACGTCGACGCGGCAGCCGCGGACAAGTACAAGAATGTCATCACCGCACTCAGCAAGCCCGTGACGGTCGCTTCTGGTGGTGACGACGGTTATCACGCCGAACGCCGGATCGTCTCCCATCTCAGCGGCGACGGGCCCGAGCAGGTCATCCCGGACAGTCTGGCGGGAACGAAGCGTCCCTGCGTTTCGTGCTACGCGAATCTGTTCATCGGTACCGACACGCGCCCCGGGCCGCTCTGGATCTCTGGCGCCGCCAACATCGAAATGGCCGGCTACTCGGCGAAGAATGCCTCGCGGTTCGTCAGCCGAGTGGACGAGGCGATCGGGAACACCTACGCGACCCTGCAATGGGAGTGCGACGCCGAGCACGAGATCACCATCGCCACGACCAACGGGTCGCCGAAGGTGACGACCGACTACGGCTCGGACTCCGACAGCGACACCGAGGGCAACCTCCGCCGCAGGACAGAGGCGATGGAACTGGCCTGAGCGAAGCCGCTCTCGCTCATACGGGACTGTCCTCCCGGCGTCGGCCCGCCGCTGCCGCCCTTGCCTCGGCGGCACGGGCCTGGACCGTCGCCGGGGGGAGGGCGGGGGGCCGGGGCGGGCGCTCGCCCCGGCACGGGCCGCACTCGCCGCCGGGCAGGGCTTCTGGGCGGCCCGGCGCACCGCACTTCGCGCACTCCAGGACACGCAGGGCCGGTCGTGCGGGAGGTGGGGGCGGCTCCGGGGGGAGTTTGGTGGTGAGGCGGGTACGGGTCAGGGCGGCCGCGCTGTAGACCGGGGTCGGCAGGCCTGCGGTCAGGGCGCGCAGGACGTCGTACTCCGTCGCGCCGCGCTCGAACCACGCCGCTGCCAGCGGTTCCAGGTCCGAACAGTCCCGCGCCGAGAGGGAGAGCGCCGGCGCGGTACGCCCCAGCGCGGCCAGCAGCATGAACGCCTTGCTGTGCGTGGCCTGTTGAGGGTGTGCGCGCGGCTCGGGTTCCGGGGGCGGGGCGGGGGACGTGTCTTTGACACCCCCTCGGGTGAATTCCGCCCACCACGCGTCGTCCCGCGCCGTACGCGAGAACCACGTCCGGGTCACCCACCGTGCGCTGTCCGAGCCGCGCAGGTGCTCGCGTCCACGCCGCAAGTGGCCTTCAATGACGAGGCGTTGGAGCGCGGTACGCAGGGCGCACTGCCCGTACGGGAGCACCTTCGCCAGCGTTTTCACGGAGATGTCCGCGCCGTCCGGGAGCCGGTCCAGGTACCCCGCCACGGCCGCCTCGCGGGGCGGGAGGTGCGCGAAGTCGCGCTTTGTCGGCTTGAGTTGGCCCGGCGTCGAGCGCTTCCCGTAGCCCGGATTGGCCATCGGGTGGCGGTCGGGGTGCGAGGGGGCGGGTGCGGCACTAAAGTGGCTGTCAGCCATCGGATCAGGTTCCTTTGAGAGAGATGATCTTGGTGGTCAGGCCCCCGGAGGTGTTGCCGCACCTGGCGGGGGCTGAATGCTGTCTTGGGTCTTGCTGTTCTTCTGGACGCTAGAGGGTTGTCACCCTCCGTGGCAAGTCGAACGCGGAAAGTGTTCGCCGAGGCGTGTTTGCCCAACTGGCGGGGTGGGAGGGTGGGTTGAGGCCCACTAACCATTCGATTTCAAGCACCGCTCGAAGCTCGACGCGTGAGCTTCGCCGCACATGCGACGAGCCGGCCCCGTCGGCGACGGTGACCGGCTCGTGCGGGGGTTGCGGGTCCTCAGCTCGCCGTGTTGGACCCCTTCTTCACGTCGGCGATGAAAGCCGACCACGTCGCGGTTCGGAACACGAGCGTCGGGCCGCCGGGGGCGGCCTTCGAGTCCCGGACGGGGACGATGTGCGGGAAGTCGTTCGCCACTTCGAGGCAGTTGCCTCCGCTGCCATCGCTATGGCTGGACTTACGCCAGCGGGCGACTTCTAGGCAGTCGCCGCCGCTCGCGCCGCTGTAGCTGGACTTCTGCCAGCGCGCGATTTCCAGGCAGTCGCCGCCGTCCCCACCGCTGTAACTGGACTTGTGCCACGTGGCCTTGCTCAGGTCATGCTCAGGGCTGATCCTCATGGGCGTAATCCTCCGCCACTGACTTGAGCAGGCCAGGGATTGTTGGGGTGGGAGTGCGCTGGCCCCGAGTAGATCGTAGGTCGGTTCATGACGGGCGACCGTGGCGGGATCGTCTTGAAGCTGCCCGGTTCCCAGCCCCTGGAGATAGGCGAGAGGTGGAGCGTCCTCAAAGCTCATCAGCTTGAGGGAGCCATTGAGTGCCGCATGCCCGCCCACCGTGAAGGGCAGCACCTGCACGATGATCCGGTGCCGAACTCCAAGTGCCGAGACGTGCGTCAGTGCTTCGGCCATCACCGACCGGTCGCCCACCTCCCTGCGCAGTACGGCCTCGTCAAGTACCGCCCACAACATCGGTGTTGTTGGACTGTCGAGGAGGTGGGCGCGAGCGAGACGCGCGGCGACCAAGTCGTCGATGACCGGTTCCGGGGCCGTTGGCTGGTACGCCCGGCACACCGCCCGCGCGTACCCCTCCGTCTGCAACAAGCCCGGGATGAGGAGCGGCGCGTACTCGCGGATGGTGGTCGCGACGGCCTCTGCCTCCGCCGCCTCGGCGAAGTGGTCCGGGTACTTGGACTTGGCCGCCGCTATGCACTTGCGGGTGAAGAAGCCGCCCGTGCCGAGGATCTGGTCGAACTGCCGGGCGTACTCCAGGTGCATGCGGCGGATGCCCGCTTCGAGCTGGCCGATGAAGGACGAGGAGACGAACAGGGGGCTGCCCAGGGCCTCCTGGCCGAGGCCGGCCTTCTCGCGGGCGTGGCGGAGTTCGGCGCCGAGGAGGGCGCGCGGGGAGGCGGAGGGGTCGAGGTCCTTCGGTCCTGGCATGCGCAACTCCTGCGGATACACGCGGGGTTGTTGGATCGCCGACAGTAGTCAGGCTAGCCCCGAACGGCCACGCTGGGTGAGGTAAGCGGCACACTCGGTTGTAGGGAAGAGGTACGAGGACATGGCACTGACGGCGGAGGAGAGGGTGCGGGCGGCGGAGGATGCCGTCGAGCAGTTGCGGGACGGGCTCGCGCGGGTCGGGGTGGTGCTGCCGTCGCTCAGGATCGACCCGCTGACCTGCGGGGGGCACGTGCTGTATTCGCTCGTGGACCTCGGGCGCTGCAACATGGACATGGCGCTGAGGCTCGTGGCCGTACTCGCCGGCGCGTACAGCCCGGAGGGAGCGGTGCCGGGGGTGGTGCCGGGGGCGGCACTCGTCCCGGTCACCACCCCACATGAGTTCGCTTCAGGGTGTGGGGGCCGCGAGGGTCAGCCGCACTACGGCGGCTGCCGCCAGGGTGAGGGGTATGGCGTACCACCACGTCCGTAGCCATTCCGCCGTGGTGGCCACCCATGTCAGGAGGGTCAGGAGCGCCGCGAAGAGCAGGCCGAGACCGGCGGACATGGTGGCGTTGGTGACGGCGTGGTGGTCCCACGGGCCGGCGGGTTCGATCGCGTAGGCGCAGAACACGGCGTACGCCGTCACTACGGCACCCAGCGTGAGGACGAGGGCACTGGCGCCGGTGCCCACCCACTCTCCGACCCGCGTACTCACTTGGCGTCGCCCCCCATGCTCACCGCTCACGTCCTCGTCGACCGTACGCGGCGTGCGCGGCGTGCGCGAGGGCCAATGGCCCGGGTGGCGTCGACGGCCGAACCCGCCAACTGCCGTTCCCCGCAAGGCTTTTGCCGCCCTGCCGTACGCTCGGCGTCATGAGCGAGCAACGTCACCCCGACTGGACCGACCACCCCCGACTCCGCGCGTGGCTGGCGGAGCAGGAGGCGGCGTTCGGGGAGTGGGCGGCGTCGCACCCGGGGGAGTGGGACTTCTCGCCGGCTTCGGTCGACGCGCTGGAATCGGCGGTGCGGGCGGACTTCGCGGGTGCGGAGTGGGAAGAGGTGCGCGCGCTCCAGCACACGCCCCGGGTGACGGCACCGGCGTGGTACTTCGGGGAGGTGTGCGTGCGGGCGGCGGGGGCGGTGTGGAAGGTGAACCCGGCGTCGGACTTCGGCGACGGGTGGGAGGGGCCGTTCGTCGGCACGCCGGACGACCCCATGGAGGACCCGGATCACGAGGACCTGTACGAGGACGACGACTACCGCCCGGCGTCGGTGCCGGTCGCCGAAATGTGTGGCGTGTTCCTGAAGGGGGAGCCGTGGCGGTTGCGGGAGGTGGTGGAGGGGTTCGAGGAGTGGGCGCGGGGCCGGGGGGCCGATGTGTGAGGGACCGCGTCAGTTCTTGCTGAGCGGGATTCCTTCAGGGCGGCTCCGTGGGCTGCCAACTCCCCTGCGGCGAGGGGGGTTTGGGGTCTTCCCTCCGCCGTCGCCAGCGTCTCGAACTCTGGGGCCACCCTCGCCACCGTTCCCGGGCCCAGCACGATCTGGTACGTGTCGTCCTCGACCACGCCGAGCACCGCGGGCAGCGCCTTCAGGGCCTCGTCGTCGACCCGTGCGCGGTTTTTCAGGCCGAGCCTGAGCCTGGTCATGCAGTGGGCGATCGAGTCGATGTTCCCGGCGCCGCCGACGAGCGGGAGGATCGCCGCCGCGACGGCGCGGTGCTTGGACTCCGGAGGCGGTTGCGTCACGGTGGTGCGCCTTGCTGTGGGGGGCTCGGGTCAGGGTGCCGCCTGCAGTGCTGCGCGCAGGTGGCCGCGGGATTCTGTCAGGAGTTCGGCCGCCGTGCCGCCCTCCACGCCGCCCAGAATGACCAGAATCGCGTTCTTCACCTCGCCTTCCGTCGCGGCGAGCGCCGCCTCGATCTCCGCGTCGTCCGCGCCCGTCGCCAGGGCCACGATGCGGCGCGAGCGGGCGCGGAGCTTCTCGTTGGAGGCCCGTACGTCGACCATCAGGTTCCCGTAGGTCTTGCCGAGCCGGATCATCGTGATCGTCGAGATCATGTTGAGGACCAGTTTCTGGGCCGTGCCCGACTTCAGGCGGGTGGAGCCGGTCAAGAGCTCCGGGCCCACCACGATCTCGATGCCGTGCTCGGCCGCCGCCGCGAGCTCGCTGTCCGCGTTGCAGGACAGGCCGATCGTGAGGGCGCCCAGGCGGCGCGCGTGCTCGACCGCGCCGATCGCGTACGGGGTGCGGCCCGAGGCCGAGACGCCGACGACCGTGTCGAGGGCGGTGAGGTGCAGCGCGTCCAGGTCCTCGGCCGCCAGCAGGCGGGAGTCCTCGGCGCCCTCCACCGCCTTGACCATGGCGGAGGGGCCGCCCGCGATCAGGCCGACGACCTGCGAGGGGTCGGTGTTGAACGTGGGCGGGCACTCGCTCGCGTCCAGGACGCCGAGCCGCCCCGCCGTGCCGGCGCCCGCGTAGACCAGGCGCCCGCCGCGCGCCATCCGCTCGGCCGTGGCGTCGATCGCGGCCGCGATGGCCGGGAGCCGCTCGGCCACGGCGGCCGGGACGGTGGCGTCCTCGCCGTTCATGATCCGTGCGATCTCGGCGGTCGGCAGCCGGTCGATGTCCGCGAGTTCCGGCCGGAACGCCTCGGTGGTGAGGGTGGCCAGCTGGGCGCGCAGCTCGGCGTAGTCCTGGCCGTGGCCGCGGGGTTCATCGTGGGCCTGGGGCTCGTCGTGCCGCTGGTCCCGGCCGTGCAGCCGGCCCTCGTCCTGGCGCTCATCCTGGGTGGTCATGGTGGCGGTGGCTCTTTCTCTGCGTACCGACGGGAAAGGGGGATGGGGGGCGGAGGGGGCGGGGGGTGTCAGCGCGTGCGGGGGTTGTGGCGGTGGGCGAGGGCCTCGTACGACGCGGCGAGGGCCGGCGCCGCCGTCTCGTACGTGCGCTGGGCGATGCCGATGAACAGGCAATCCACGACGAGGAGTTGACTCGTACGGGACGACATGGCGGCCGGGCGCAGCTCGCTCTCGCGGGCCGTGGAGGTGGTCAGGACGTGGTCCGCGTACTGCGAGACCGGGCCGTCGGGGCGACCGGTGATCGCGATCGTGGTCGCGCCGTGGTCGAAGGCGACCCGCAGCGGCTCCATGACGTCGCTCGTCGAGCCGGAGTGGGTGATCGCGACCGCCGCGTCGCCGGAGCGCAGCTGCACGGCGTTGGTGACGGCCAGGTGCGGGTCGGTGTGGGCGTGCGCGATGAGCCCGATGCGCAGCAGCTTCTGCGCGAGGTCCTGGCCGACGAGGGAGGAGGCTCCGACACCGTAGACGTCGATGCGCCGTGCTCCCGCCAACGCGGCGACGGCGGCGCCCAGTTGGACTGTGTCGAGGGCGGCCGCGGTGTCGGCGAGGGTCTGCTGCTCGTCGTAGGCCAGCTTCGCGACGACGTCCGCGATCGGGTCGTCGACGGCTATGTCGGCGGTGACCGCGGGGGCCCGGCCCGACTGCTGCTGGGCGGCGAGGCCCGCGAGCGCCAGGCGCAGGTCCCGGTAGCCGGGGTAGCCGAGGAGGCGGGCGGTGCGCACCACGGTGGCCTCGCTGGTGCCGGTGAGACCGGCGAGGCCGGTGACCGTGAGGGCCGCGCAGCCGGCCGGGTCGCCGGCGACGGCCTCGGCGACCCGCTGCATCGAGCGGGTCATGGACGGCGCGAGCGTGCGCACCTTCGCGGCGAGGGCCGCGGGTGCGGGCGGGGCACCCTCGTTGGAACTTTCCTTCACGTCATTGGTCACTCTTGAAAGATATTTTCAGCACGTTCGCCGGTCAACCCCCTCGGGTGACAATGGGGGGCATGGACGACGTACAACCTCTGGAGCAAGCCCTGCACGCCGCCCGCGCCCTGGTCCTGGCGGACCTCGCGGCGCGCGACGTGGCGCACGCCGACGTCGTCTCCCTGGTCGAGGACGCGGTGACCCACCGGCGCTGGTGGGTGGAGCAGTGGCCCGAGGGCACGGAGTACGTCGCGGGGCTCGTCGCCCAGGACGTCCAGGACGCCCTCCTGGAGCGGTACGGCCGCTGGCCCCTGTGCCCGGTGTGCGACGTCGGCGACCCGCACGCGCTCGACGTGGAGCCGGAGCTCGGGCCCGACCCGCACTGGGTCTGCGGCAAGGCGGGCGTCGTGGTGGCGCCGGTCGGCGCGCTCGGCGGGCCCGGGGGAGCCGGCGGGCCGGGCGGGGGAGCGGCGGGCGGGCTCGGCGGATGACGCTCTACATCGACCCGCCGACCTGGCCGGGACACGGCCGCATGTGGTCGCATCTGGTCAGCGACGTCTCGTACGAGGAACTGCACGCCTTCGCGGCGTCCATCGGCTGCCCGCCCCGCGCCTTCGAACGCGATCACTACGACGTGCCGTCCCATCGGTACGAGGACGCGGTGCGCGCGGGCGCGGTGGAGATCGGCTCCAAGGAGCTCGTACGCCGTCTGACGGGGGCGGGGCTGCGGCGGCCCAAGGGACGGCCTGCCTGAGGGGCGGTCGGCCTGCCTGAGGGGCGGTCGGCCTGACCGGGCCGGGCGCGCCGACCGGGCCGGGTGAGGCCGGGCGGGGCGCCGCTGGACGGGGCCGGATCGGGCTGCCCGACGCGCCGCCGGACCCCCTTCGAAGCACCTGCTTGGCCGGAAGTTGTACCCGGTTCGGCTGCGGCCCGTAGCCAGACGATCGCGGATCGGCTAACTTCCTTGCCAGTAGTCGTGGTTCCGAAGTCTCAACGCCCGCGGTTTACGCCGTGGGCGTTTGCTGTGCAGCAATGTCCGAGGACCAGGGCGATCACCTCACCCAGGGGTACTGACAAGCCAGTGCCCCACGATCCTCGACAGGGGAAACACATGGCAACCGGCACCGTGAAGTGGTTCAACGCCGAAAAGGGCTTCGGCTTCATCGCGCAGGACGGCGGCGGCCCGGACGTTTTCGTCCACTACTCGGCCATCAACTCCACCGGCTTCCGCGAGCTGCAGGAGAACCAGCAGGTCAACTTCGACGTCACCCAGGGCCCGAAGGGTCCGCAGGCGGAGAACGTCACCACCGTCTGAGTGACCGCGTGACACCGTGACCCCGGCTCCGGCCGGGAAACACCGGAGCGCCTCGCACCCGAGGAATCGGGTGCGGGGCGCTCCGTCGTGTACGGGTACGGCGCAGATGTACGCCGTAGGTGTACGCCGCAGGTGTGCGGCGGAGGTGTACGGGCCCGGGTCAGACCTCCACGCACGCCGCCGAGGGGGTCCGCTCCGGCGAGCGGGCCACCACGCGGGACTGCGAGCGGTGCAGTCGCAGGGAGGCCGTGACCAGGGCGAGGGCGAGGACCGTCATCGCGGCGCCCGCCCAGGCGGTGGCGGCGTATCCGAGGTTCGCGCTGATCACGATGCCGCCGAGCCAGGGGCCCGCGGTGTTTCCCAGGTTGAACGAGGACGTCGTCGTCGCGCCGGCCAGCGTCGGGGCGGCGCCGCCGACGTTGAACATGCGGGCGTTGAGCGCGGGGGCGGTGAAGAACGCCGAGAGGCCGATCAGGAACGACAGGGTGATCGCGGCGGCCGGCGTCGAGGCGAACAGCGCGAGCGCGACCAGGAACACGGTCGAGGCCGTGACGCCGCCGAGCAGCACGCCGAAGAGGTGCGCGTCGGCGACCCGGCCGCCGATCGTCGTGCCGATGAGCGCGCCCACGCCGAACAGGCCGAGCACGGCCGGGACCCAGCCCGCGTCCACGTGCGCGACATCCGTGAGCAGGGGCTTGAGGTAGCTGAACGCGCAGAACACGCCGCCCGCGGCGAGAGCGGTGATCGCAACCGAGAGCAGCACCTGCGGGTCGCGGTAGATCCCCAGTTCCCGCTTGAGGCGGGGCTTCTCGGCGGGGAGCGGGATGCGCGGGATCCGGGTCAGGATGCCGGCCAGGGCGATCGCGGAGGCCGCGCCGACGGCCCAGAACGCGGCGCGCCAGCCGAGGCCGTCGCCGAGCAGCGCGCCCAGCGGCACACCGAGGACGTTCGCGATCGACAGGCCGCCGATCATGACGGCCATCGCGCGGGCCCGCGCGTTCATCGGCACCATCGCGATGGCGACGGCCGCGCCGACCGCCCAGAACCCGGCGCAGGCCAGCGCGGACACGATCCGCGAGGCGAAGAGCAGGGCGTAGTTCGGGGCCAGCGCGCCCGCGACCTGGCCCAGGCCGAACACCGTGATCAGTGCGATGAGGGTGGTGCGGCGGGGCAGGCGCAGGGTGGCTACGGCGAGGAGCGGGGCGCCCACGACCATGCCGATGGCGAAGGCCGAGATCAGCAGGCCCGCCTGGGGGATCGACACGCTCATGTCGTCGGCGATGGCGGGGAGCAGGCCGGTGAGCATGAACTCGCTCGTGCCGAGTGCGAAGACGGAGAGGCCGAGGATGTAGACGGCCAGGGGCATCCGGCCCCCTTGCGCGGGGGGCTGGGCGGGGGTTGTGGGTGCGGGCACGGGCTTGGGTATGGGCTCGGCGGGCATATCGGGTGCCAACGGGTTGGGGCGGACCGGTATTCCCCGGGCCGGCCGGGCCCCTCCCGGGGCGGGACATCGGCTGCGGGCCGGTGAGCGCCGTTCGCGCAGTTCCCCGCGCCCCTAAAACCTGCTGTCGTCTGCGGACCGTGCCCGCTTCTCGCGCAGTTCCCCGCGCCCCTAAAACCTGCTGTCGTCTGCGGACCGTGCCCGCTTCTCGCGCAGTTCCCCGCGCCCCTAAAACCCGCTTTCGTCTGCGGGCCGGTGGACGGCTGGCCGCGCAGTTCCCCGCGCCCCTGGCGGGGTGGGGCTAGGGGGTGGAGAGTTCGTACAGGTGTTGGGATTCTCGGCCGCCGATGGGGCGGGGGGTGTCCCCGATGCGGTGGTAGCCCGCGCGGGTCAGGACGCGCTGGGACGCGGTGTTGTCCTCGTCCGTCGTGGCGTACACGGTCTGGACGTCGGGCTGCGCCAGCGCCCACGCGCTCAGCGCGCGCAGCGCCTCCGTCGCGTACCCCCGGCCCCGTACGGACTCGGCCAGGTCGTAGCCGACCTCGACGCGGCCGTCCTCGGGCGGCCCGTGGAAGCCGATCCCGCCGATGGCCCGGCCGTCCTCGGTGCGCACCATGACGTACGCGCCCCAGCCCGCGCGGTGCCGGCCGGCGTCCATGCCGGAGAGCATCTTCGCCGCGGCGAAGCGGCTGCCCTCGTCGGGGCCGCCGGGCGCCCACCGCCAGCCTCCGCTCCCGCCGTCCTGGAGATCCGCCGCCGACGCCCGGGTCAGCTCGTGGAGGGTGACACGGTCGGCCTTGACTGTCACGGGGAGCACGCGGGTACCTGCTTTCCGTCGGCGGGCGGGGAGAAGGGGAGCGGTGGTGGCTCGGGCCGATTATGCGGTGAGCCGGGCCAGTTCCGCTCGCAGATTCCCTTGAGCCGGCCCCTGCCACTCGCGTTCGCCGTGCGGGGTGCGGAACAGCCGTGGCAGGTCGAGCAGTTGGCGCAGGACGGCGGCCCGGCCGGAGCGGAACGCCTCGTCCGGCACGAAGGCGTACTCCTCGCGTACGGAGGCGGCGTACGCGGCGTACGCCTGCGGGGAGGCGGCCAGGATCGCGAGGTCGGCGTCGCACAGGACCGCGCCGTTCGTGTCGCCCTCGTCGGGCGCGTGGGTGACGGTCAGGCGCACCAGGCGGGCGACCTCCGCGGTCGCTTCCGGGGTCAACCCGGCCTCGGGCAGGGCGCGTTCGGCGAGGCGGGCCGAGCGCTCCTCGTTCTCCGAACGGTCCGGGAGGTACACGGCGTCGTGGAACCAGGCGGCGAGGCGTACGAGGTCGGGGTCGTGCGCGTACCGCTCCAGTACGTCGATGTGGTCGAGGACCGCGGTGAGGTGGGTGGTGGTGTGGTAACGGCGCTGCGGTTCCGCCCAGCGGGCGAGGAGGTTCTCGCCGTACGGCGCGGGGTCCGGGGCGGGGCCGTGGCCGGCGGGGCGGGCCGCGAGGAGGGTGGTGTGCCAGCGGGTGCGCAGGGAGGGGGTGTCGGGCATGCGGCCGAGGGTAGCGGGGGCGGGTTCCGCCGCCGGCCGGGTCCTCGTCCGCCCGCCGAGACCTCGGCCCGCTCCCGCAGCCGCCTCCCTCGCTGGGTGTGACGCGGGGTGCGACGCGGAGTGTGATGCGGGGCACACCGGGGTCGTGTCACGAACGGAAGGGCCGCACGCGTCTGGTGGTCGTCCGCACGGCGGGAACGGCGGCGGTATCGACCGACACGGAAGAGGCGGCGGAGCGATGAACGCGACAGCAGCGCAGCAGCACGAGGTCCTGGTCCTGGGCGCCGGCTATGCCGGGCTCTCGGCGGCGATCCAGCTCGCGGCGCGCACCAGGAAGCGCGGGAACCTGCGGGTGACGGTGGTCGGCGCCCACGACACCTTCACCGAGCGGCTCCGGCTGCACATGACCGCCACCGGTCAGGACACGGCGGAGCTGAGCATTCCGGAGCTGCTGGCGGGCACCGGGGCCCACTTCGTCCGCGGCTGGGTCACCGCCGTGGACGCGGGGGCGAAGACCGTACGCGTCGATGACGACCGGGTCCTGCGTTACGACACCCTGGTCTACGGCCTGGGCAGCATCGCGGACACCGCGAGCGTCCCCGGCGTGGCGGACCACGCCCACCTGCTCGACGACCCGCAGGGCGCCGCCGCCCTGGCCCGCCGGCTGGCCCGGCAGGGCGGTGGCACGGTGGCGGTCGTCGGCAGCGGCCTCACCGGGGTCGAAGCCGCCGCGGAGATCGCCGAGCGGCATCCGGAGTACCAGGTCGTGCTCCTGGGACGGCGGGAGCCCGGCGCGGGGCTGCACCCGAAGGCCAGGGCCCACCTGGACGCGTCGCTCGCCCGGCTCGGCGTCCTGGTGCGCTGCGGCGTCGAGGTCGCCAAGGTGCTGCCGGACGGCGTCGCGCTGAAGGACGGCTCCGGCGTCCCGGCGGCCGCGGTGCTGTGGACCGGCGGGACGCGCGTCTCACCGCTGGCGGCCGCCGCGGGCCTGACCGTCGACGAGCGCGGCCGCGTCGTCACCGACGGCACGCTGCGCTCGGTCTCCCATCCCGACGTCTACGCCGTGGGTGACGCGGCGGCCGTCCGGCAGGGCTACGGCATGATGCACGGCACCTGCCAGAGCGGGATGCCGACCGGGGTGCACGCGGCCCTCTCGATCCTGCGGGTGCTGGCGGGCAAGGAGCCCAAGCCGTTCCGTTTCGGCTACTACCACACGCCCGTCAGCCTGGGCCGAGGCGACGCCGTCGTGCAGTTCACCCGCCCCGACGGCAGTCCGCGCCGGATCGTGCTGACCGGAAGGCGTGCCGCCAGGTACAAGGAGACGGTGACCGCTTCGCCGTGGCCGACCTTCGCCCGGATGAAGAAGATGCCCACCTCGGGCGCGTTCTGGCCGCACGGCGGCCGCTACACCCGTAACAGGAGCACCAAGTGACCCAGCCGCAGCCCCAGCAGGAGAGCCAGCCCCAGCAGGAGTGCCAGCCGCAGCAGGACAGCCAGCCGCAGCAGGACAGCCGGCCGCAGCAGGAGAGCCCGCCCCGGCAGACCGGTACCGACCAGCTCGTCTTCCAGCAGTACCGCACCCTGCTGTTCTCCGTCTCCTACCGGATCCTCGGCTCCGCCGCCGATGCCGAGGACGTGGTCCAGGACGCCTGGCTGAAATGGTCCGCGGCCGACCGGTCCCAAGTCGCCGACCCCAAGGCCTATTTGGCCCGGATCGTCTCCAACCTGGCGATGGAGCAGCTCCGTTCGACCCGTCGGCAGCGCGAGACGTACGTGGGACCCTGGCTGCCCGAACCGATCCTCACCGGCCCGGACGCCGCGGAGGGCGTCGCCGTGGCGGACTCGGTCTCCACGGCCCTGCTGGTCGTCCTGGAGACGCTGAGCCCGTTGGAGCGCGCGGTCTTCGTCCTGAAGGAGGTCTTCGCCTTCAGTTACGGGGAGGTGGCGCGGGCGGTGGACCGTTCGGAGCCGGCGGTCCGGCAGGCCGCGCACCGGGCCCGCGAGCACGTACGGGCCCGCCGGCCCCGGTTCGCCGCGGACGGCGCCCGCAGGCGCGACGTCACCGAACGGTTCCTGGCGGCGGCGACGGGCGGCGACCTCAACGCCCTCATGGAGCTGCTCGCCCCCGACGTGACGCTGTGGACGGACGGTGGCGGCAAGGTCCGTCAGGCACTCAAGCCGGTCGTCGGCCTGGAGACCGTGGCGCGCTGGTTCGCCTCGCTCGGCACCGTCACCTACCAGGGCATCGAGCCCGGACAGATGCGGGCGGAGCTCACATCGATCAACGGCGGTCCGGGTGTGGTCTTCCGCGGTCCGGACCGGGTGATCGCCACGATGACGTTCGACTTCGACTCCGAGGGCCGCATCTCGACGATCCACAACGTGGCCAACCCCGACAAGCTTCACGCGGTCGCCGACGGCACCCGCCGCGAACTGGCCTGAGCCGTAGGGGCGGCAGGTGGGCCGGCCCCGGCCCGGCCGGGACGGCGTGGGGCGGCCGGGCCGGCCGGTGCGGTCAGTGGTCGGCGGCCTTGAAGCGGCGCAGGCGCAGGGAGTTGCCGACCACGAAGACCGACGAGAAGGCCATCGCGGCGCCCGCGATCATCGGGTTGAGCAGGCCGGACGCGGCCAGCGGCAGCGCGGCCACGTTGTAGGCGAAGGCCCAGAACAGGTTGGACTTGATGGTGCCGAGCGTCTTGCGGGAGAGGCGGATCGCGTCGGCGGCCGCCCGCAGGTCGCCGCGGACCAGGGTCAGGTCGCCGGCCTCGATGGCGGCGTCGGTGCCCGTGCCCATCGCGAGGCCGAGATCGGCCTGGGCGAGGGCGGCCGCGTCGTTGACGCCGTCGCCGACCATGGCGACCGAACGTCCCTCGCCCTGAAGGGACTTGATCACGTCGACCTTGTCCTGCGGCATGACCTCCGCGTACACCTTCTCGATGCCGACCTCGGCCGCGACGGCCTCGGCGACGGCCTTGTTGTCGCCGGTCAGCAGGATCGGGGTGAGGCCGAGGGCGCGCAGTCGTCCGACGGCCTCGGGGCTGGTCTCCTTGATCGCGTCGGCGACTTCGAGGACCGCGCGGGCCTCGCCGTCCCAGGCGACGGCGATCGCGGTGCGTCCGGCGGCCTCGGCGTCCTCCCTGGCCTTCCGCAGCACCGGGGTGAGCTCCATCGCCCACTGCGCGAGCAGTTTCTCGCGTCCCACCAGGACCGCGTGCCCGTCGACGATGCCCTGCACGCCGAGGCCCGCGACGTTGGCGAAGTCCTCGGGGGCGGGCAGGGCGCCGACCTCGGCCGTGGCGCCGTCGGCGACCGCGCGGGCGATGGGGTGCTCGGACGCGTGCTCCAACGCACCCGCCAGGCGCAGGACTTCGGCCCGGTCGGTGGTGTCGGTGGTGTGGACGGCGAGCAGGGTCATGCGGCCGGTGGTGATCGTGCCGGTCTTGTCGAGGACGATCGTGTCGATGCGGCGGGTGGTCTCCAGGACCTCGGGGCCCTTGATCAGGATGCCGAGCTGGGCGCCGCGCCCGGTGCCGACCATGAGGGCGGTCGGGGTGGCAAGGCCCAGGGCGCAGGGGCAGGCGATGATCAGCACGGCGACGGCGGCCGTGAAAGCGGCGGTCAGGCCGGAGCCGGTGGCGAGCCAGACGCCGAGCGTGGCGAGGGCGAGGGCCATGACGACCGGTACGAAGACGGCGGAGATGCGGTCGGCGAGGCGCTGCGCCGCGGCCTTGCCGTTCTGGGCGTCCTCGACGAGCTTGGCCATCCGGGCGAGCTGGGTGTCCGCGCCGACCCGCGAGGCCTCGACGACGAGCCGGCCGCCCGCGTTGAGAGTGGCGCCGGTGACGCTGTCCCCGGGGGTGACTTCCACGGGTACGGACTCGCCGGTGAGCATCGAGACGTCGACGGCGGACGAGCCCTCGACGACCGTGCCGTCGGTGGCGATCTTCTCGCCGGGCCGGACCAGGAAGCGGTCACCGCCCTTCAACTCGACGGTGGGGACGGTGTGTTCGCTGCCGTCGGGACGCAGGACGGTGACGTTCTTGGCGCCGAGTTCGAGCAGCGCCCTCAGGGCCGCGCCCGCCTTGCGCTTGGAGCGGGCCTCGAAGTAGCGGCCGGCCAGGATGAACGCGGTGACCCCGGCGGCGGCCTCCAGGTAGATGTTGCCGGCGCCGTCCGAGCGGCCGATGGTCAGCTCGAAGGGGTGGGTCATGCCGATCATTCCGGCCGTGCCGAAGACCAGGGCCCACACGGACCACAGGAACGCCGCCGATGTGCCGACCGAGATCAGCGTGTCCATGGTGGCCGCGCCGTGCCGGGCGTTGGTCCAGGCGGCCCGGTGGAAGGGCCAGGCCGCGTACGTGACGACCGGCACGGTCAGGGCCAGCGAAAGCCACTGCCAGTACGCGAACTGGAGGGCCGGGGTCATCGACATCGCGATGACCGGGACGGCGAGGACGACCGCGACGAGCAGGCGCCGGCGCAGCGGGCGCAGTGCGCCGGCCGGCTCCGCGTCGCCGCCCTCACCGCCCTCGCCGTCACCGGCGGGGCCGGGCCCGGTCCGTACGGGGGCGGGCTCCTCGGCGGTGTACCCGGTGGCCTCGACGGTGGCGATCAGCTCGGCCACGGACACGGCTCCACCGAAGGTGACCTTCGCCTTCTCGGTGGCGTAGTTGACGGTGGCCTCCACGCCGTCCATGCGGTTCAGCTTCTTCTCGATCCGCGCCGCGCAGGAGGCGCAGGTCATGCCGCCGATGGCGAGTTCTACGGCGGTGGGGGCGGGGTCGGCTCCGGGGGTGCCGGTGCGGGAGCTGGTGCCGGTGGTGCCGGTGGTGGTCATGGGCTGCGGTCTCCTCGGGCGGAGTGCGGAGTGCGGAGGCGGGGCGGCTGGGGGGTGTAGGGGTGGGAGGTGGTGTGTGGGCGCGGTGCGGGCCGTGGGCTCGGTGGTGATGAGGACGAGTATACCCCTTGGGGGTATTGCCTCGTGCGGTCACAGGTATACCCCCCGGGCGTATATAGCGCAAGGGGGAGCGATGGGGCATCCGTCGTTCCGGCCGCCGCGTGTTTTACCGTCCGCACGGGCGGGCATCTCGCGGCGTAGGCTGGTCAATGGACTAGACCTATTGGGGCCGAGCCGGGCCCGGGTTACGGAGGAATGGGGCCAGATGAGCAACCGCGCACTGCTTGAGGTGATCGCGCTCGACGCGCAGGACGCCGTCGCGGCCCAGGCCGGCGGGGCGGACCGCCTGGAGCTGGTCACCGACATGGCCGCGGACGGGCTGACCCCGCCCCTGAGGACCTTCGCGGCGATCCGTGCCGCCGTCGACATCCCGCTGCGCGTGATGCTGCGGTCGGCGGACGGGTTCGCGGCGGGGGACGTCGATGCGCTCGTACGCGATGCGGAGGCGCTGCGCGGCGAGGGGGCGGAGGAGTTCGTGCTGGGCTTCCTCGACGAGACCGGGGGTCCCGACCTGGTGGCGGTACGTGCGCTCGCCTCCGCGCTCGCCGGGTGCCGCTGGACCTTCCACCGGGCCATCGACCGGGCCGCCTCCCGCGACGCCCTGCGCAAGGAGCTCTCCGGGCTGTCGGGCCTCGACACCTACCTCACCGCGGGGTCGCCCCTCGGGGTCGAGGACGGGCTGCCCGTTCTCCTCGCGGAGGCCGGGCGGCGGGACGAGCCGGGGTACGAGCCGCGGATCCTCGTCGGGGGCGGGCTCACGCTCGCTCACCTGCCGGTGCTGCGGGGTGCGGGCATTGACGCGGTGCACATCGGCGGGGCGGCTCGGCCTGGCGGATGGTCCGCCCCGGTCTCCTCGGCGGCCGTCGCCGAGTGGCGGGCGGTGCTTGACGCGTAGCGGGGTTCGGGGCTCCTCTCCGACCCGGGGTCAGGCGGTTCGGCTCCGCCTCGGCTCCCCTCAGCGCGTTTCCCCACCCACCCACCCGTACGGCGGGGTTGGTTGGCCCCGGCTCCCTGGGGCTCCGCCCCAGACCCCGTTCGCGCCTCGAGGGCGCTCGTCCTCGATCTCCCCCAAGGCCTTGAGGGCCAGGGGGGACCCCCATGGCGGGCTGAGGTGGCCTCCACTGGGCCTGCTGCCAGTTCCGCCCACCGGGGGGCGCGAGGGGAGCGGGCACGGGGTGGCCACCCCTGGGCGCCCTGCCGAGGTCCGCCCGCCCAGGGGCGCGGGGAACTGCGCGACCAGCCGCGCACGGCCCGCACCCGACACCCTCGGGCCTCGTACCGCGCGGGCTCAGACGAGGGCCGCGACGAGCAGGGCGAACGCGGCGACGATGACGGCGACGCGGACGTAGTGGAAGCGTTCCCAGCGGTGCAGCTGCCGCTTCCAGTCGGCGGGCCGGTTCTCCGGGGTCCACGTCTTGTTCAGGTTGTTGATCGGGACGAGCAGCAGCACCGACATGACCACGCTGAGCATCAGCAACCCGCCTGCGGTGACGACGAGACCGGTGCCGTGGTGGTGCCGTGCGGCGACGGCCCACACCACGACGAGGGCGAGCGAGCCGATGTACCAGAACGGCATCACCGCCCCGAGCATCCGACCCCCGTGCGCATGACCGAGCTGGCGGCTGTCCTCGGGGAGTGCGTTGAGGATCGGGCCCACGACGAAGGCGACGGAGAACTCCACCCCCACCATCAAGCCGACGATCACGGTGGTGACGACCTCAAGTGCGTTCAGCATGATGCCCCTCCAGGGACCGGGTTCGGGGATCGAATCTAGCGTCGCTAGGTGATGAGGCAACGCTAGTCCTGCTGCCGCTCTGTTGTCTAGCGGTGCTAGGATCGCATCATGTCGCTACAGGAACGCAAGGAGCGCGAACGGGCGGACCGCGAGCGCCTCATCGTGGCCACGGCCCGCGAACTCGCCGAGCAGCAGGGCTGGGACGCGGTCACCACCCGCCGGCTCGCCGAGCGCATCGAGTACAGCCAGCCCGTTCTCTACAGCCACTTCCGCGGCAAGCGGGAGATCATCGGCGCCGTCGCCCTGGAGGGCGCCACCGAGCTGGCCGCGGCCGTGCGCGCCGCGACCTCCTCCGCGGACGGCCCGCGCGAGCGCGTCGCCGCCCTCGCCCGTGCCTACCTCGACTTCGCCGAGCGCAACCCGGCCGTCTACGACGCCATCTTCCAGCTCGACGGCGGCCTCGCGTACGCGCAGGAGGACACCCCCGAGCCGCTGAAGGACGCCTTCGCCGCGCTCCTGGAGACCCTCGGCGGCGTCGCCGGGGACGGCGTCCACCCGGGGCTGTTCACCGAAACGTTCTGGGCGTCCCTGCACGGCCTCGCGACCCTGACCCGGGCGCGACGGCTGCCGCCGGAGGAGGCCGAGCCCCGGGTGTGGCTCCTGGTGGACCGGCTCGCCATGGTCTGACGGGGCACCGCGGCAGGCACGACCCCCCCCTAGAAGACGGCCAGTTGAGCCCACACCGTCTTCTGGGGCGGCAAGCCGTCCACCGTCCCCCAGTGATCGGCGAGCGCCTGCACCAGGAGCAGGCCGCGCCCCGACTCCGCGTCCTCGGCTGCCACCGGCGCCACCACCGGCAGCGTCCTGTCCGCCCGCGTGTCCGTCACCTCGATCCGCAGGACGCCGTCCTCGCACAGCAGAAGCCCCACCTCGAAACCCCGGCCCGCCACATACCCGTGCAGCACCGCGTTCGCCGCCAGCTCCGCCACCAGCAGCCCCGCCGTGTCCGAGGCCTCGCTCCCGTGCGCGACGCCCCA
Source organism: Streptomyces sp. NBC_00442 (assembly GCF_036014195.1). Lineage (NCBI taxonomy): Bacteria > Bacillati > Actinomycetota > Actinomycetes > Kitasatosporales > Streptomycetaceae > Streptomyces > Streptomyces sp. NBC_00442. The sequence continues at coordinate 3,249,849 of NZ_CP107918.1, read as the reverse complement.
TGCGTCCAACTGGCCCTGCGCCAGTCTCCGCGCCAAGCTCGCCGCCCGCCGCGTCGACGCGAACCGCTTCCTGAACACGCTTACGGCCTGCGGGAGTTGGGCTACTCCGGGTTCTGTTTCGAGGTGCATACGGCCAGCCTGGCCGGGGTGGAACCCCTGCCGCCAGCCCTGCACTGTGTACGCTCCGCGAGCGTACGCGCACGCGCTGTAGACGGTACGCGTTCCGTACCGTAACTCTGGGTGAGTTGCGTACGCGGGGCGACTCGTTCACCGGGAGGTGGCCGCCGATGGCACAGGATGGCGAGAAGCGTGAGGGGCAGGGGCGTGATGGGGAGCCCGACCCCTCCGACAGTCTGAAGACGTTCGGTGCGGTCGTCCAGGCCCTGCGCGAACACGCCGGCTTCAGCCGCGCCGAGTTCGCCATCCTGGTTGGCTACTCCAAACACACCGTCGCGTCGGTGGAGTTGGGGCGCCGCCTTGCCGATCCCGATTTCGTCGAGCGCGCCGAGCTCGCGCTCGGTAACACGGGGGCGTTGCGCAACTCTGCTCAATACCTCAACCGCCAGCAGGGGCTCGCGACCTGGTTCCGCAAGTGGGCTCGCCTGGAGAAGTCGGCCATCGGTCTGTACACGTACGAGTCCCGGCTGGTCCCAGGGCTGCTCCAGACGGAGGCATACGCCCGCGTTCTGTTCGGCGAGCGCGTCCCGCCCCTCACGGACAGACAGCTGGAGTCGCAGGTGGCGGCCCGAGCGGAGCGACAGCGGTTGCTGAGGTCGCGGCCGAACACTTCGTACAGTTTCATCGTCGAGGAGCACGTCTTCCTGCGGCGCACGGGCGGGGCGGGGGTGACGGGCGAGCTGATCGACTATGTGCTGGCGTGCGTTGAGCCCCGCAACGTGCAGCTTCAGATCGTTCCGATGCAGCGGGACGTCCACGCTGCGATGGACGGGCCAATCCGCCTGCTGGAGACGCCTGGTAACCGATGGTTCGGCTACTGCGAAGGGCAGGAGAGCGGACAGTTCGTCTACGATCCGAAAGTGATCAGCACGCTCCATATGCGGTATGCGAAACTGCGCTCACAGGCCCTCACCTATGAGGACTCCGTGGGGCTGTTGAAGCGACTGCGAGGAGCGCTATGAGCAGCACGGCACTCGACTGGTTCAAAAGCAGCTACAGCGGAAGCTCCGGCGACGACTGCGTCGAAGTGGCCGCCTGCCCCGCCGCCATCCACATCCGGGATTCCAAGGACAGGGCCGGGCCCCGGCTCGCGCTCGCGCCCTCCGCGTGGGGGGCGTTCGTCGCGTACGCCACGGCGCGGCGGGACTGAGCGGGGTCCGTCAGGACAGGCCCGCTGCGATCGCGCGGCGTACCGCGTCCGCGCGGTCGCGGATGTCGGCCTTCGCGAACAGGTTGTTGATGTGGGTCTTCACCGTCGCCTCGCTGATGAACAGCTGCTGCGCGATCGCCCGGTTCGGCAGGCCCTGGCCGATCAGGGCGAGCACCTCGCGTTCGCGCGGGGTGATGTCGCCGGGCAGCGGCTGCGACGCGGCCGGGGCCGGGGCGGCTGCGGGGCCGGTGCGGACCGTGGCCAGGAGGCGGGCCTGGACTTCGCGGTCCAGGACCGACTGGCCGGCCGCCGCCGCGCGGATGGCCCGCGCGATGTCCTGGCGCCCGGCGTTCTTGGTGAGGTAGCCGCGCGCGCCCGCGCTCAGCGCGGCCAGGATCGAGTCGTCGTCGGCGAAGGTGGTCAGGACGACCACGGCCACCTCCGGATGCTCCTCGGTCAGCCGCCGCGTCGCCTCCGTACCGTCCATCACCGGCATGCGCAGGTCCATGAGGACGACGTCGACCGGGCCCGCCGCGACCGCCGCGAGGACTTCGGTTCCGTCCGCCGCCGCCGCGACGACCTCGATGTCGTCGGACAGGCCGAGCACCGCGGCGAGCGGCTCGCGCACCGCCGCCTGGTCGTCGGCCACGACCACCTTCAACCGCGCTGCGCCCTGCGTCGGTTCGGTCACGTCGCCGCCCACCTCGTCCTTCGACTTGTCGCTCATCCGGGGATCACCGCTTCCACTTGCCAGCCGCCCTCGTACGGGCCGGTGACGACCGGGCCCGCGGTGATCGTGCCCTTCAGCAGGGCGACGCGTTCCCGCATGCCGATGAGGCCCATGCCGCTGCCGACGCCGGCGTTCACCCTACGGGCCGCCGGGCCGTTGCGTACGGCCAGTGTCAGGGACGTCGCCGTGTACGTCAGCTCCACCGCGACCGGGCCACCGGGTGCGTGCCGGGCCGCGTTGGTGAGGGCTTCCTGGGCGATGCGCAGGAGGTTCTGGGTGACCTGGGACGGGACGTCGCGCACGGTCCCGGTGACGGTCAGTGCGTCGCGGTGGCCCGAAGAGTCGAGCATCGCGGTCAGGCTCGGCACCAGCGGCAGGGCGTCCTCGCGCAGCGCGTGCACCGTCCACTGGGCCTGCTTCAGACTCTCCTTGACCATGCTGTGCGCCTTCTGGTTCGCCTCGCGGACCCGCTCCAGGTCGCCGGTTTCGATCAGGGCGTCGGCCAGTTCCAGCTGCATGTTGATGCCGGCGAGGGAGTGGGCGAGGACGTCGTGCACATCGCGGGCTATCCGGCCGCGCTCGGTCAGGATGGCGGTCTGGGCCTCGGCGCGCGCGGCGCGCTCCGCTGACTCGGCGGCGTCGAGTGCCGCCACGACCGCGCGGTGGCGGCTGCGGTTGAGCATGCCGATCAGGGCGGGCGCCGCGGTGGTGAAGCCGAGCGTCCAGGGCAGCAGGTCCTGGCCGACACCGAAGCGGAAGTACAGCACCACCATGCAGAGCACGCCGCACGCCAGGGCGAGCGTGAGAGCCGCACGGGGCTCCAGGCGGAACCCGATGTGCCCGACGATGAAGTACGCGAAGAGGTAGCTCGCGCCCGCGGTGCTCACGCCGATCAGGGCGACCGCGGCGAGGACGCCGAACGTCAGCCAGGCGAGGGTGAGACGCGGGGAGATCCTGGCTTCGGGGACGTGACGGACCGCCAGCGTCAGGGAGTTGACCAGGACCAGGACGGCGCACGCGAGGCCGCGGCCGCTGAGGCCGAGCGGCTGGATCGTCCAGATCGCCGACGCGACGACGAGCAGGGTCGGGATCCAGTGCGTACGCGGGTCCTGACCGGGCACGACCCGCGGGCCGGACCCTTGGTGCGGGGCCGGCCCGTGGGGCGGGACGCTCTGGGCTTCGGGCTGAGGTTCCGGATGGGCTTCGGGTCGAGGCTCGGGCTGGGCTTCGGGCACGGCGCGACCATAGCCGACGGGCCGCGCCGGGCGGCGGGGGCCGCGGGGGTCCGCGACCCGGCCGGGGTGGAGGAGAGGGCGCACGGTCAGACCGTACGGTCGAGGGTGCGGACGGCGGCGTACGTCTCGGGGGCCGCGACCTGCCGGCGCCGGGCGGCGACCATGCGGCTCCGGATGAAGATCGTGGCGACCCGGGTGACCACCTCGGTGACCGCCATCAGGACGAACGCGGCGACCCAGGCGTCCGCGGTGGTGATGTCATGGGTGGCGCTGAACCGGGCCACGGTGCTCGCGCCGCCGTGGTCGACCCACACCTGGAAGCCCATCCGGGCGCCCATGCCGAGCACCCACAGCGCGGCGGAGACGAAGCCCGCCTTGATCAGGAGGTGCTCCCCGGAGACGCGGATCCGGGTGTAGATGCCGCCGGCGACGCCGAGCACGGCGCCGGCCGCCACCAGGGCGCCGACGAGGACGAGGTCGTTGCCGGCGGTCGGGATGGAGGTGAGGTAGCTCTGCGCCACGAAGGCGACGATCGCGAGGGGGATCAGGAAGGTCTTGAGGTCCAGACGGCCTTCCCGCAGCTGCCGGAAGACGACGAGGACGAGTGCGATGTCGGTGAGCCAGTCGGTCGTTGTCATGCCCCTAAGACTGCTGTCAGCAGGGCGTAAGCGCCTGGACCCATGGGTGGAGGCCGGGGTGGAGATGCGCCCCCGGCCGGGCTCCACCCCGGGGCGCACTCGGGCCGGTTCCGGGTCCACCCGGTGGGGCGCGCGGGCCCGGGTTCAGGGCCGGCCCGGGGCCGGGTCGAGCCCGGGTTCGGGAGGCGCTCCAGCAGGTGCCCGACGCGCAGTCCGGCCCGGATCAGGTCCGGCCGGCCCTCAGGTCCAGCCCGGCCGCGGGGAGCGCTCGGGTGCGCGGGGCCCGGGTCGTCGGGTGGGACGCACCAACGACCGCCAGAGGCAGGGTGGTTGAGGCGAGCGGGACCAGCGGTCGCCCACGGCCGCGATGGCCGCGCTGCCCGCCGCCGCAACCGCCATGTGGGGCTGCGGCGCGACGACCTCGACGCCCGTCTTCCCGGGCTCCTCGGCGCGTTGATCAAGTCGCCCCCGTACTGGGCGAGTTGCCCGAGAGCCGGGTCGGGCCGGGTCGGGCTCAGGCGGGGCGGCCCGCGTGCGGGGTCGCGTCGGCGCCGTACTGCCAGAAGGCGTTCATCAGGGTCGGCGGGGTCGGACCCGTCAGGCTCACCTGCGTCAGCAGAATGGTGACGGCGCCGGTGGACGGGACGATGTGGGCGGAGGTGCCGGTGCCGCCCACCCAGCCGTACCGGCCGGGCACGTTCCACGGATCGACGCGCTCGATGTCGACCGCGCCGCCGTACCCCCAGCCCTGGCCCTGCAGGAACAGTGTGGCGGCGGCGCGCTGGGCGGGCGTGAGGTGGTCGGTGGTCATCCGCCGCACCGCCTCGGCCGACAGGAGGCGCCGCCCCGCGACGGTGCCCTCAGCGAGCAGGAAGCGGGCGAAGGCGTGCACGTCGTCGACGGTGGAGACGAGCCCGCCCGCGCCGGACGGGAAGGCGGGCGGCGTGCTCCACTGTCCTTCGGGGCCGTCGAGGAGCTCCAGGCCGCCCTGCGGACGGGTCCCGTAGAAAGTGGTGAACCGCTCCAGATGGCGCTCCGGCACCGAGAACCCGGTATCGGTCATGCCGAGCGGTTCGAAGAGGCGCTCGGACAGGAACTCCGGCAGGGTGCGCCCGGACACCCGGGAGATCAAAAGCCCCTGCAGGTCGGAGCAGGTGTTGTACAGCCAGGCCGCGCCGGGCTGATGCAGCAGGGGGACGCGGCTGAGCCGCGCGAGCCACTCGTCCTGCGCCGGTACCGCCTGAGGCTGGGGCGGCGCCTGGTGCAGCTCGGCGAAGAGCGGCTGGACGGCGGGCAGCGAGAAGTCGCAGGGGAATCCGTACCCGGCGCGGAAGTCGAGCACGTCGGCCACCGTGATCGGGCGCTCGGCGGGGACGACGTCGTCGACCGGGGAGGACGGCGTGCGGACCACCAGGGGCGCGGCCAGCTCCGGCAGCCAGGTGGCGATGGGGTCGGCGAGCGCCAGCCGTCCGTCGTCGATCAGCATCATGACCGCCGCCGCGGTCACGGGCTTGCTGACCGAGGCGAGCCGGAAGAGCGAGTCCCTGGTCATCGGGGAGGCGCCGCCGAGTGCCGTGGAGCCCGCGACCGCCACCTCCACGTCGTCGCCCCGGGCCACCAGAGCGACCGCGCCCGGCACGGTCCCGTCGGCGACCTGCGCGTCCAGGATCTTTCGCAAGGTGCTCATGCGTCCGCCCTTTCGAGGTCCGTTGTCCTCGACGTCCGTCGTTCGGGTCCGGACGCCGAGGCCTGCTCGAAGAAAAGACCGGCGCGGGGCGCGGGAAATCATCGGTGGGCCCTAGGCGAGTTGGGGCGGCAGCGGGGAGGCGTGCAGGACGGTCAGGCCCGAGACCGCGCGGGTCAGGGCCACGTACAGGCGGCGCAGTCCGGTGCGCTCGTCGGGCTCGCCCGCGACCACGGCGGCGGGCTCGTCCAGGACCACGTAGTCGTACTCAAGGCCCTTGGCGAGCGAGGCCGGGACCAGGGTCAGGCGGGACTCGGACGTGGTCTCCTCGCCCGGTGCCAGGCAGGGCAGGCCGGCCGTCTCCAGCGCCTTGGCCAGGACGGGAACGCGGGCATCGGCCGCGATCAGACCGATCGAGCCCTCGTGCGCCAGGGACGCCACACAGGCGGCCACCACGTCCGCGTCCAGGTCCGCCGACTCGCGGACGTCGAGCGAGCCCGGCGTCTCACGCACCGACTCCACCGCCGCGAGGCCGGGCGAGATCGTGGGCAGCAGCTTCGAGGCGTACGCGATGACCTCGCGCGGCACGCGGAAACCGGCCGTCAGCTCCTCCACGACCGCCTCCGCCTTGCCGAGGTGACGCAGCGCCTCGGCCCAACTCGCCGTCGCCCAGGGCGTGGTGCCCTGCGCCAGGTCGCCGAGGACGGTCGCCGAACCCGTCGTGCAGCGCCGGCCGACCGCGCGGTACTGCATGGGGGAGAGGTCCTGCGCCTCGTCGAGCACGACATGGCCGAGCGAGTGGGTGCGGGCGACCAGGTCGTTCGCCTCGTCGATGAGGACGGCGTCCGCCGCCGTCCACTTCGCCGACTTCACGCTGCGCGCCGGCTTGGGGGAGAGGATCGCCTCCTGCTCGTCGGCGGTGAGGACGCCCTCGGCGTGGGCGGCCAGGAAGCCCGGTTCGTTGAGCAGGCGCAGCACCAGCTTCGCCGGGTCCACCGGGGGCCAGATCGCCTTGACCGCCGCCTTCACGGCGGTGTTGCGGGCCACCGCGTCCTGCACCCGGTCGTCGGGGGCCTCGCCCGCCTGCTCCATCCGTACCAGGACGGTGTGCGCGATCCGCTGCGGAAGCGCCTCGCGAGCCGCACCGTAGCGAATGTCGCGGTCCGTCAACTGCTCCACGATCTCGGCCAGTTCGTACGCCGGCACCCGCCAGCGGCGCGAACCCCGCACCACGACCAGGGGCTCGGTGGGCGTCGTCACGTGCGACCACACCGCGCGGCGCAGCACCTCGGCCATGCGGGCGTCGCCCTTGACCACGGCGGCGGAGGCGGGATCGGTGCCGCGTACCTCGACGTCCTTCGCCACGAGGTCGTCCACCGTCGCCTGCTTCACCTCCAACTCGCCCAGTGCGGGCAGCACTTGCTCGATGTAGTGCAGGAAGGACCTGTTCGGCCCGATGACGAGGGTGCCGGTGCGGGCCAGGCGCTCGCGGTGCGCGTAGAGGAGGTAGGCGACACGGTGCAGGCCGACGGCGGTCTTGCCGGTGCCGGGGCCGCCCTGCACGCAGACGCTGCCGCTCAGACCCGATCGTACGATCTCGTCCTGCTCGGGCTGGATCGTCGCGACGATGTCGCGCATCGGGCCCACGCGGGGGCGCTCGATCTCCGCCTGGAGCAGCTTGCTGGTCTGCGCCGATTCCGTCGGGTCCGTGAGGTGTTCGTCCTCGTACGCCGTCAACTCGCCGCCCGTGTAACCGAATCGGCGGCGCAGCGCGACGTCCAGCGGGTCCTTCTTCGACGCGCGGTAGAAGGGCTGCGAGACGGGGGCGCGCCAGTCGATCACCATCGGGTCGCCGTCGGTGTCGTGGACGTGGCGCCGGCCGATGTAGAACCGCTCCCCCTCGGCGCCTTCGGCGAGGTCGACGCCGGGGGCGTGGAGGTAGTCCAGGCGGCCGAAGAAGAGGGGGGTGTGGGAGAGGTCCGCCAGGGCCTTGATGCGGTCGTCCATCTGGCGTTGCAGGACGGCGGCGTTCACCCAGTTCGCGGTGACGTCCCTGATGTCGAGGGCCTCGACGTCCTCGCGCATCGCGCGGAGGGCCGCGCGGGACGCGGCCAGGTGGGTGCGTTCGTGGAGGAGGGGGTTGGGGTCGCTGGCGTGCGCGGGCACGGGTTGCCTCCGGCGGGGTTGGGCACGGGTGTACGGGGCTGCCTCCCGGTTTCCGGACGGGGGGCGGCGCTCCACGGGGGAGGCGGGGGGTGGGGATTCTAGCCAGGTGGTGGGGGCGGGGCGAATGGATTTCCCCCTGCGGGGGGTGCGGTGGCGGTACCGGCCGTCCCCAACGCCCTGGGGCTCCGCCCCGGACCCCGACGCGTTTTCCCGCCCTCCCCCAAGCTCTTAATGAGCAGGGGGGACCCCCATCCCGTGCGGCTACTTGAGGGGTGCGGCTCCCTGGGGGCTCCGCCCCCAGACCCCCGTTCGCGCCTGAAGGGCGCTCGTCCTCAAACTCCCCCAAGGCCTCAAGGGCCAGGGGGGACCCCCATGACGGGCTGAGGGTGTCCATGCTGGCCGGCATCGAGTAGTTGAGGGGGGTGGGGCTGTGCCATTGCGCGGCTCCGGGTGCCCTACAGGGGCGCGGGGAACTGCGCGAGAAGCGGGCACGGTCCGTAGACGAAGGCGGGTTTTTGGGGGCGCGGGGAACTGCGCGATCAGCCGTCCACGGCCCGCGGGCGAAAGCGGGGTTTTCAGGGGCGCGGGGAACTGCGCGAGTAAGCGGGCACGGTCCGCACACGAACCGGGGTTTTCAGGGGCGCGGGGAACTGCGCGACCAGCCACGCACGGCTCGCGGGCGAAAGCGGGGTCGAGGGGCGGGGGGGATGTCGGGACTTTGGTCCGTCCCGTAGGGGACCGGGTCGGACCAGAGGAGTACGTGGAGGGCCGGCGGGTTCAGCCCAGGGACCGATGTGCCTGGGATGTCCGGAATCCATCATGGAGGTATGAGTACAGCGACCTTCACCCCAGCCCCGTCCTCCGGCCCCGGCCCCGGCGTCAAAGTGCCCCGCGGTGCCACCGCGTCCGGCGCCGCCCCCCACCGCACCCACAAGCTCGGCAACGCCGTCCGCGCCGCCAAGGTCCTGGCCGGTGCCGCGTTCAGCGTGGTCGTGATGGGAGAGTTCGCGGAGGAGGCCGGAGTTCACCGGCCGCGCCGCTAGGGTCACGTCATGTGACCGACCGTTCACCGCGCGCCGCGGCCTGCGTGCTCCTCGCGCTCTCGCTCGCCGCGCTCACCGCGCTCTGCGTCGCCCTGCGGATCCCCATGGCGGACGCCCTGGTCTACCGGGCGGAAGGCGCGGCCGTCGCGAGCGGCACCTCCCTGTACGGGTTCACCGTCACCGCGTGGCAGCTGCCCGCCACCTATCCGCCGTTCGCCGCCCTGCTGTTCCTGCCCGCGGCCCACGCGTCGCCGGATGTGGTCCGGTTCGCCTTCGGCGCCGGCAACAGCGTGCTGGCCGGGGTTCTCGTGATGCTCTCCTGCCGGTTCGCGGGGACCGGACCACGGGCCGCGTACGTCCTCGCCGCCACCGCGCTCGCCCTGTGGCTCGAACCCGTCTTCCAGACCCTGCTCTTCGGGCAGATCAACCTGGCGCTCACCTGCCTCGTGCTCTGGGACCTCTCCCGGCCGGCGGGTGCCTTCGGCAAGGGGTTCGGGGTCGGCGTCGCCGCCGGGATCAAGATCACGCCGCTGTTCTTCGTGCTGCATCTGCTCGTGCGCGGGCAGCGCCGCGACGCCGCCGTCGCGCTGGCCGGGTTCGGGTCGACCGTGCTGCTCGGGGCGCTCGTACTGCCTGCCGCAAGCGTCGAGTTCTTCACTCGGCGGCTCTTCGAGACCGGCCGCGTCGGCAAGGCGTGGATCGTCGACAACCAGTCGTTGCAGGGGCTGCTCGCGCGGCTCCTGCACACCCCCGCGCCCGGGACGGTGTGGGTCGTGTGCGCGGGGGCCGTCGGCGCCGGCGGGCTCTGGGCCGCCCGCCGCGCCGACGAACGGTGGGCGCTGCTGGCGAGCGCGTTCACCGCCCTGCTGATCTGCCCCATCAGCTGGTCGCACCACTGGGTGTGGTGCGTCCCGCTGATCGTGCTGATGGCGGCCGAGGGGCGGCCGCGTACGGCCGCTCTGCTCGCCGCCGTCTTCACCGCCCGCACCCTCTGGCTCGTGCCGCACGCCGGGGACCTCGATCTCCGACTGCCGCTTTGGCAACAGCCGTTGGCGTCCCCCTACCCACTGCTCGGGCTCGCGGTGGTGGGGTGGGCGGGCGCCGCGGCGCGCCGTCGCCCCCGGGTGGTCCGCCCGGGGGCCGTCGGTCAGTTCCCCGCGAGGAGTTCGTCCGCGTCCATGATCCGGTAGGCGTAGCCCTGTTCGGCCAGGAAGCGCTGGCGGTGGGCGGCGAAGTCCTGGTCGATGGTGTCGCGGGCGACCACCGAGTAGAAGTGCGCCTGGTGGCCGTCGGCCTTCGGGCGCAGCACGCGGCCGAGCCGCTGGGCCTCCTCCTGGCGCGAACCGAACGTGCCCGACACCTGGATGGCGACCGTCGCCTCCGGCAGGTCGATCGAGAAGTTGGCGACCTTGGACACCACAAGCACGCTGATCTCGCCCTCGCGGAACGCGCCGAAGAGCTTCTCGCGCTGCGCGTTGGACGTCTCGCCCTTGATGACCGGCGCGTCCAAGTGCTCGCCCAGCTCGTCGAGTTGGTCGATGTACTGGCCGATGACGAGGATCTGCTGGCCCGCGAACTTCCGTACCAGCGCCTCGGTGACCTTCCGCTTGGTGGCGGTCGTCGCACAGAAGCGGTACTTCTCCTCCGTCTCGGCGGTCGCGTACGCCAGGCGCTCGGCGTCGGTCAGATTGACCCGGACCTCGACGCAGTCGGCGGGCGCGATGTAGCCCTGCGCCTCGATCTCCTTCCACGGCGCGTCGAACCGCTTGGGTCCGATCAGCGAGAACACGTCCGACTCGCGGCCGTCCTCACGCACCAGCGTCGCCGTCAGGCCGAGCCGGCGGCGGGCCTGGAGGTCGGCGGTGAACTTGAAGACCGGCGCCGGCAGCAGGTGCACCTCGTCGTAGACGATCAGGCCCCAGTCGCGCGAGTCGAACAGCTCCAGGTGCGCGTAGACGCCCTTACGGCGGGTGGTGAGCACCTGGTACGTGGCGATCGTGACCGGGCGGATCTCCTTCTTCGTGCCGCTGTACTCGCCGATCTCGTCCTCGGTGAGGCTGGTGCGCTTCACCAGCTCGTGCTTCCACTGGCGCGCCGAGACCGTGTTGGTGACCAGGATCAGCGTGGTCGCCTTCGCCTCGGCCATCGCGCCGGCGCCGACCAGGGTCTTGCCGGCGCCGCAGGGCAGCACGACCACGCCGCTGCCGCCGTGCCAGAACCCCTCGACGGCCTGCTTCTGGTACGGGCGCAGGCTCCAGCCGTCCTCGGCGAGCTCGATGGGGTGCGCCTCGCCGTCCACGTACCCGGCGAGGTCCTCCGCGGGCCAGCCCAGCTTCAGCAGGGTCTGCTTGATCTGGCCGCGCTCGGAGGGGTGCACGGCGACCGTGTCCGGGTCGATGCGGGCGCCGACCAGCGGGGCGACCTTCTTCGACCGCAGGATCTCTTCGAGCACGGGCCGGTCGGTGGAGGTCAGGACCAGGCCGTGGACGGGGTGCTTGGAGAGGGTGAGGCGGCCGTAGCGGGCCATCGTCTCGGCGATGTCGACGAGGAGGGCGTGCGGGACCGGGTAGCGCGAGTACTCGACCAGCGCGTCGACGACCTGCTCGGCGTCGTGCCCCGCGGCCCGCGCGTTCCACAGGCCCAGCGGCGTCACACGGTAGGTGTGGATGTGCTCGGGCGCCCGCTCCAGCTCGGCGAAGGGCGCGATCGCACGACGGCAGGCGTCGGCCTGATCGTGGTCGACCTCAAGGAGCAGGGTCTTGTCGCTCTGGACGATGAGAGGTCCGGTCACCTGGGGGATGTCCCTTCCGACGGATGGCCACCCGGGAGGGGCGGGCAAACTTCCAGTCTGCCGCATTCGGCACAGGTGTGAGTGCGGGGCCCGAGATGAGTAGCTCCCTGAGTACGCGGACGGTGTCGGCGAGGGCGGGCCGGGCGGTGGGATGGGGGGCATGACGACGACACGGTGGGATCCGTACCGGGGGCCGGGGCCGGGGCCGGGACAGTGGCGGCCGGGGCCGGGGCCGGGGCCGGGGCCGGGGCAGTGGCGGGCGGGGACTGCCGCCCGGCGGTGGGGGAAGGTGGACGGGCCGGACAAGCGGTGGTGGGTCGCGCCGGCGGCGTGCACCCTCGGTCTCGTCCTGTCGGTCTGGATCGACGCCGTGACCCTGCCGGGGATGGGGCGGGAGGGATTCCTCGGCATGCTCTACGTGGTCCCGGCCGGGCTGGTCCTCAGCAGTTGGCTGATCCCGCACCGGCGCAGGCTGCGGGCCCTGCGGATCTGGCTGGGAGCGGGGGGCTTCACCCTGGGTTTCCTGATCGCGAAGCTTCTCTTCGCGGCCCTTCTGCTGCTGCTCATGTGCTTCGGACTGATGTGGGGCGCGAACCTCCACGACTAGAGCTTCTCAGGGCCCCGGGCCCGGGTTCTCGACGCGGGGCTCCAACACAAGGGGGCCCGAGGATAGGCGGTTGATCCCCGCGGGTCTAAGGTCTGAAATCCAGGACCAGAACGATGGGGGGCGCCAGGCCGTGGAACAGGACGATGACGTGATCGGCCGCCCCGGAGTGCTGCTCGTCGCCACCCGCGGACCCGCCGCTCCCGGCGAGGTCGTGGTGAGCGTCCGAGGCGGCACGGAGGCCTTCCTCGCCTGGTCGGATGAACCCCTGCCGAAGGGGGCGACCGTGCTCGTGATCGGATCCCGTGGCACCCGCCAAGTGGACGTCATCGAGTGGGCCGATCCGTTGGACGCGTTGGGCGGCAGTCCCGCCGCCGCCGGCTAGACGTTTTCGTTTCTAAGGAGACAAAGGATGTTCGGTTACCGGGTGCCCGCCCCCGACGAGGCGATGCTGATCTCGGGTGGCAGGCGCGGTCTCGGGGGTGCCCCGTTCCGTGTCGTGACCGGCCACGGCAAGTTCGTCCTGCCGGTCTTTCGCAAGACCCGTTTCCTCACGCTCTCCATGTGCGAGGCGGAGGTCACCGAGACCTGCGTGACCAAGCAGGGCATCGCGCTGCACGTGCGCGCCGTGATCGCGTTCAAGGTCGGCAACGACACCGAGTCCATCGTCAACGCCGGGCAGCGCTTCCTGTCCGACCAGGACCAGATGTCCGTCCTGACCGGCCGGATCTTCGCGGGCCACCTGCGGTCCATCATCGGCTCGATGACCGTCGAGGAGATCGTCACCGAGCGGCAGAAGCTGGCCGCTGAGGTCCTTGAGACCTCCAAGACGGAGATGGCGAAGATCGGGCTCATCGTCGACTCGCTCCAGATCCAGTCGATCGACGACGGCGACGTCGGCTACATCGACGCGATGTCCGCGCCGCACAAGGCGGCCATCCACCGGGCCGCGCAGATCGCGCAGGCGCAGGCGACGCAGGCGTCGGTCGAGGCGGAGCAGGTCGCGGCGCGCAACCAGGCGGAGTACGCGCGGCAGACGGCGGTCGTCAAGGCCGAGTACTCCGCGGAGGTCGACCGTGTCCAGGCGCACGCCGCGCAGGCCGGGCCGCTCGCCCAGGCCCACGCCCAGCAGGAAGTGCTGGCGGCCCAGACCGAACTCGCCCAGCGGGCCGCGGAGTTGCGCCAGCAGCAGCTGGTCGCCGAGATCGTCAAGCCGGCGCAGGCCGAGGCCGAACGCATCAAGGTGCTCGCGATCGCCGAGGCGGAGCGGATGAAGATCCAGGCGGAGGCCGCGGCGTCGTACGACCGGGTCGCGCTCGACCGGATGCTCATCGACCAGCTGCCGCAGATCGTGAAGGAAGCGGCGGGGGGCCTTGCGGGGGCGAACGTCAATGTCCTCAACGGGGCGGACGGGCTTGGCGAGATCGCGGCGGGGCTCGTGGGGCAGGGGTTGACGATCCTCGACTCGGTTCGGCAGAACCTGAGCGGGTCGGGGGCGGGGTCGATGGACTCCAAGAGCGGGGCTCAACTGTCCCTGCCGGGGCTGTTGTCGGGGAAGGCGGAGGGCAAGGGGGATGGGCCGGTGAACATCGACTAGGCCGGGCCGACCGGGGCGAGCCGGGGCGACCGGGCCGACCGGGGCGAGCCGGGAGCTGTCGCGCAGTTCCCCGCGCCCCTTGAACGGCCGGTTGTCGGGTGCGGGCCGTGCGTGGTTGCTCGCGCAGTTCCCCGCGCCCCCAAAACCCCGGTTCGTGTGCGGACCGTGCCCGCTTCTCGCGCAGTTCCCCGCGCCCCTAAAAACCCCGGTTCGTGTGCGGACCGTGCCCGCTTCTCGCGCAGTTCCCCGCGCCCCTAAAAACCCCGGTTCGTGTGCGGACCGTGCCCGCTTCTCGCGCAGTTCCCCGCGCCCCTTGAACGGCCGGTTGTCGGGTGCGGGCCGTGCGTGGTTGCTCGCGCAGTTCCCCGCGCCCCTAGCTACTCGGTGCCGGCCCGCATGGGCATCCTCAGCCCGTCATGGGGGTCCCCCCTGGCCCTTGAGGCCTTGGGGGAGATTGAGGACGAGCGCCCTTCAGGCGCGATACGGGGTCTGGGGCGGAGCCCCAGGGGGCCGAGCCTCTCGACTTGCCGCACGGGCGGGTGGGTGGGAAAACGCGCCCCGGGGGTCAGGCCGGGTCTTCGGCCAGTTCGGAGACGCCCGTGATGCGGTGGAGGGGGTAGGTGCGGACCTCGTCCGCCGTGTGGTCGTAGGCCGTGACGAACCCCCCTTCCACCCGCACCGGCGCGATGACCCGCTGACTCGCCGCCCCCTCCGCGTTGACGTAACCGATCCACACCGCCGACCCCGTCATCGCCGCGGCCTGCACCGTCGCCAGCGTCTCCGCCGACGACGTACGCGGCAGGGAACCGCCGGCGCGGGCGGACGCGGGCTGGTCCTTGCGGACGACCGTCGCCGCCGTGTCGCCCGCGCGGATCGCCCGGACCGCCGCGTCGAGCAGCGTCTCGTCGGGGTGCGGAGGACCGTCGGGGACCGGTACGGGCGCCGTGCGGCGCGGGGTGCGGCGGGAGTCGGCGCGGGTGATCAGGACGTCGCCCTCGGCGGATTCCGCGGCCGGCGCGTACCCCATGGAGCGCAGCCCGTCGAGCAGCGCGGCCGGCTCGGCCGTGGTGGCCAGGACCGTCGGGGCGAGGCGGCGCAGGCGCAGGGCCTGGCTGCGCTTGTCGGCGAGGATCTCGCCCAGCATCGCCTCGTCGTCGCAGCGTACGTACGCGGAAGCCGCGCCCACCCGGAGGTGGCCGTGGCGACGGGCCACGTCGTCGATGAGGTAGCTGAGCGGCTGCGGCACCGGCGTACGGCTGTGCTCGGTCAGGAAGGCCTGGAGGTCGGAGGCGGTCTGGCCGGCGTCCAGGGCGCGGCGCACGGAGCCCGCCGTGAAGCGGTAGACGGTGGCGCCGCCCTTGGACTCGATGTCGGCGAGCACCCCGAGCATCGCGGCGAGCGGCCGCCGCAGCGGTCCCGGTGCGACCGCGGTGAGGTCCGCCTGGAGCAGTACGTGGTCGACGGGTTCGGGCAGGTGCGGCGTCAGGGCCTGCGCGGCGAGCAGGCCGAGCGCCTCGCGTTCGGCGGCGCCGGATGCCGGGGCGAGGAGCAGACGGCCGTGGGTGGTGAGCGCGCCGCGGCCGGTCACGCCCAGCAACTCCGCCTCGGACAGCGTCCACTCGGCCAGACGGGAGCGCAGGTCGTCGGGCCCGCTGCGGGCCGGGCGCTCCCAGCGCAGCCGGGCGAGCAGCGAGCCCGGCTCGGGCGAGGTGGCCTCGGGCAGCGTGGTGAGCAGCGTCAGGACGCGGTGGCGGACCTCGGGCGCGGGGGAGCGGTCGAGGTCGGGGCCGAGCGCGGAGAGGGTGCGGCCCTTGGTGTCCTGCTCGCCGACGAGCCCGGCGGTGCGGGTGGCGGCCAGCCAGGCCACCGCGAGCCGCGCCCAGCGTTCGGCGGGCGCGAGGTCGAGCCAGTCGTCGTACTCGGGCGTCGGCGCGTACCGCTCGTCCGCCTCACCGTCGGACGCCAACAAGCCTGCCGCGTAAGCGAGTTCGACCCAGAACGCGGTGGTGGGCTCGGGCAGGTCGAGGGCGGTCGCGGTGCGCTTGAGGTCGCGTACGGACAGGCCGCCGGAGCGCAGCACTGCGGGGCCGCCCTCGTTCCACTCGGCGAGCAGGTCCTCGACGGTGGTCAGCGCGGTGAAGGCCTGGCCCGCGGCGGCCGCGTCCACAGCCTGTGGACGGTATTCGCGCAGCGGCGCGACGGCGGGTGCCACCGGCTCGGTGGTGCGGTGCGCGCGCCCGGCGCGCAGATGCAGGGCGACCTCGCGCGGCAGCACCAGAGTGCGCGCGGACGCGGGGAGCAGCAGACCGTGGTCGCGCAGCCAGCGCACCGGGGGCGGCGGATCGGCCGACACCTCGCCGTACGGCGGGCCCCACACCAGGCGGTCCAGGACGGTCAGGGCGTCGGACGGAGCGGAGTCGAGCAGCTCCGTCATCCTCGCGCGGTCGGTGAACAGCGAGGTCAGCGCGGCGACCGCGGACACGGGGTCGTGTGTCGCCGGGAGCTGGGCGGCCCGCAGGATCTCCTGGACGCGGCCCGGCGACATCCCCGACGTCGCCTCGGCGACGGTCGGGCCGAGGCCGGTGGGGGAAGGGTGGTTCGGCGAGGGGGCGAGCAGTTCGCGGGCGGTGCGCACCAGGCGCAGCCGGTCGTCGCCGCCCCACACCAGGGCCTGCTCGCGCAGCGCCGCGAGCGCGCCGGGCAGCGCGGCCTCGACGTCCGGGTCCCCGTCGTCGCCGGCGAGCAGGGCGAGCACCGCGTCGTACGGGGCCGGGTCCGGCGCCACGGCCAGGACCTGGGCGGTCTGGAGCGCGAACCGGTCGAGCCGTTCCAGGGCGCGTACGACGGAGGCCCGGGTGCCGGCGCGGGTCGCGAGCTGGGTGAGGTCGCCCGGCACGGGCGAGAGCAGATCGGGGCGGGCCCGCAGCAGCGCGGCGAGGGAATCGTCGGGGCGGGCGCGCAGGGACTCGGCGAGGGTGCGGGGGGCCGGGGCGGATGCCGGTGCCGGGGTACGGGGTGCCGAGGCGGCGGCGCCCGCCGCCGAGGCCGCTCTGTTCGTCGCGCCGGTCGTTCCTTCGGGCACGTGCGCCTCCTGATTGCGCTCGCCGGTCCCCATCCGCCCCACGGTAGCCCGTGCGCGCTACCGTCAGGACCCGTAGCCGGTGTCCGAAACGCGACCGGACCGGCGGACGGCGGCCCTCGGGGTGGCCGCGGGGCGGGCTCGCGGAGGGGAAACGCGCGTGGGGATCGAGAGCGACCAGCTGGTCTACGACTACCTGAGCCGGGTCGGCGACCTGGCTCAGCAGCGGCAACTGCCCTCCGGGGACCGGATGCGCCTGGTGTCGTCGCTGCGCGACGAGATCGACAAGCAGCGGGCGAAGTACGGGACGGAGACGCCGGCCACGGTGCGGCGCGTGCTCGGGCGGTTCGGGTCGCCGGAGGAGGTCGTGGAGCGGGCCGCGGCCGGGGCGGGATCCGGTTCCGGTTTCGGTTTCGGTTCCGCGTCGCCCTCGGGGTCCGGCGGTTCGTACGGGCCTGCGCCGGACGGCGCGTCGGCGGACGGTGCGGTGCCGGCTCAGCGGGACCGGCTGTTCCCCGGGCGCGGCAAACGCGTGCCGCGCCCGCGTCCGGGCCCACGGTCGCGGTCACGTCAGCGGGCCGCCGACGAGGGGCAGCCCGCGCCCTCGTGGCCGGCGCCGCCGCATCTGGCGGGCATGGACGAACTCGGCAAGCAGGGCGACGAACCCGACTGGTGGCGGGTCGGGCCGTCCGGCTCGCTCGGGGGCGATGTCGTGCCCGGGTTCGTGGGCGGGGTGGAGATCCCGGAGATACTGCGGCCGCCGGGGGACGAGGCGGAACTCGACGAGGAGCAGGGCGAGGACGGGGAGGACGGCGAGGAATCCGGGGAGGACGGCGAGGCCGGAGGGGGTGGCGGGGGCGGCGGGCTCGGGGAGGACGCCGACCTTGTCGAGGCCGGGCCGGTGCGGCGCGGGTTGCGTCTGCGCCGCCCGCGGCGGGGTGTCTCCGGGGTGCGGGCCGCCGCCCGGCCCGGCCTGTCGAACCCGCTCCTCCTGCTGGCGGCCGCGCTGCTCGTGGCGGGCGCCCTGTTCGGCCTGTGGGCGGCGCTGGGCGCGGGCTGGCTCCTCGCGTACGCGTCGCGGAGGCTGAGCCCGGCGGAGTCGAAGTGGGCGGTGTTCGGTGTGCCGGGGCTGGCGGTGGCCGGGGGTCTTGTCTGGCTCTGGGGTCGTCAGGACGGGCGGTGGGGCGATCCGATCGCGCAGGGGGAGATGGGAGATGCGCTGTCGGGGGTGTGGCCCTGGGTGATTCGGGTGGCGGCGGTGGGGTCGGCGGGGTTCGTGGTGTGGCGGTCCCAGCGGGGTCGTCGCTGAGGGTGCGGTTTCCCCACCCCGCCCCTTCCCTCAACCCTCCGGGGGCCTGCGCTTCGGGTGCGGACCGTGCGTGGCCGCTCGCGCGGTTCCTCGCGCCCCTCAGGCCCCGGTTCGTCTTCGGGTGCGGACCGTGCGTGGCCGCTCGCGCGGTTCCCCGCGCCCCTGGAACCCGCTTCCGTCCGCGGGCCCGGTGGACGGTTGCTCGGAGGTAAGGGGGGCGTGCCCGTCTGGGCACAATGGCCGCATGCCCCAGGACGCGCTCACGGTCGGCTTCGACCTCGACATGACCCTCATCGACTCCCGGCCCGGCATCCGCGCCGTCTACCAGGAGCTCTCCGCCGCGACCGGGACGTACATCGACGCCGACCAGGCCGTGAGCCGGCTGGGGCCGCCGCTCGACTGGGAGCTGCGGCACTGGTTCCCCGAGGAGCTCATCGCGGAGATGGTCCGCGCCTACCGTGAGATCTACCCCACACGCGCCATCCTGCCGACGCCCGCGCTGCCCGGCGCCGCCGACGCGGTGCGCGCGGTCCAGGAGCTCGGCGGCCGGGCCGTCGTCGTCACCGCCAAGAACGCGCCGCAGGCCGGGCTGCACCTCGACCACCTGGGCATCGAGCCGGACGAGGTCGTGGGCGGCCTGTGGGCGGAGGCGAAGGCGATAGCGCTGCGCGAGCACGGGGCGGCGGTGTACGTCGGCGACCACCTCGGCGATGTGCTGGGCGCGCACGCCGCGGGCGCCCTGTCCGTGGCCGTGCCGACCGGTCCGATCGGCGCGGACGAGCTGCGCGCGGCCGGGGCGGACGTCGTCCTCGACGATCTGACGTCATTTCCGGCCTGGTTGAAGGGTTACGCCGCCGAACGTGCTTGACAGCCCGGCCTCGCACTTTCGTACGGTCCTGGCCGCTGTGGGGGGCGGATCGGCGCCCCGGGGAGGCGGAACGCGTCGTTCAGGCGCGGGCCCGGCGGCGCTGCTCCGCGATGGTCAGGAGCACGCCCGCCCCCGCGATCAGGAAGCCGACGCCCATCAGCATGCAGATCAGGTAGGCGATGGACGGGAACGGGCTGGTGTGCAGGAACAGCGGGGCCACCGTGACGAGCGTGGCGAGCGCGCCGACGAAGAAGACGACGGCGCCGACGCGAACCAGCCGATCACCGGTGGTGAGGGCGGAGCGGTCGGTCTTGGCCTGGGTTTCGGTACTCACCCCGCCAGGGTAGTTCCCAGCACGTAAGGACAGGCCGGGACGTCTTGTCAGCAGCCCCCGGGCGATTAGCCTGGGTGTCGGCGGGTCGGCCAACGGCCCGCTGCTGTGCTATCCAGAGCCGTTTCTTCGGTTTTTCGGCGCCCCGCACCCAACGACGAGTACGAGGACGAGGACAGACGTGCCTACCGGCAAGGTCAAGTGGTTCAACAGCGAGAAGGGCTTCGGCTTTCTCTCCCGGGACGACGGCGGCGACGTCTTCGTCCACTCCTCCGTGCTCCCCGCCGGGGTCGAGGCGCTCAAGCCCGGACAGCGCGTCGAGTTCGGCGTCGTCGCCGGGCAGCGCGGCGACCAGGCCCTCTCCGTCACGGTCCTCGACCCGGCCCCCTCGGTGGCCGCGGCCCAGCGCCGCAAGCCCGACGAACTGGCCTCCATCGTCCAGGACTTGACCACCCTGCTCGAAAACATCACGCCGATGCTGGAGAAGGGCCGCTACCCCGACAAGGCGGCCGGCAAGAAGATCGGCGGCCTGCTGCGCGCGGTCGCCGACCAGTTGGACGTCTGACCCCGTACGGCCCGGTTCAGTCGAACGACAGCGCGTCGCGGCCCAGCGCGGGGACGAGTCCCTCGGCCGCGGCGCGGGTCAGCAGCCCGCGCACCGCGGCGTAGCCGTCCTCGCCGAGGTCGGCGGTGAACTCGTTGACGTAGAGCCCGATATGGCGGTCGGCCACGGTCGGGTCCATCTCCTGGGCGTGCTCGCGCACGTAGGGCCGGGACGCCTCGGGGTCGTCCCAGGCGAGCCGTACGGAGGCGCGGGCGGAGTCGGCGAGCAGCCGCAGTGTGTCCGCGCCCAGCGAGCGCTTGGCGATGATCGCGCCGAGCGGGATGGGAAGCCCGGTCGTCGCCTCCCAGTGCTGTCCCATGTCGGCGAGGCAGTGCAGGCCGTAGTCCTGGTAGGTGAAGCGGGCCTCGTGGATGACGAGCCCGGCGTCGACCTTGCCGTCGCGCACCGCGGGCATGATCTCGTGGAACGGCATGACGACGACGTCGCCGACCCCGCCCGGCACGACGTCCGCGGCCCACAGCCGGAACAGCAGATAGGCCGTCGACTTCTCGCTCGGCACGGCGATCGTCCTGCCGGTGAGTTCCGCTCCCGCGTCCCGGGTCAGGACCAGCGGGCCGCAGCCCCGGCCGAGCGCGCCGCCGCACGGCAGCAGCGCGTACTCGTCGAGGACCCACGGCAGCACCGCGTACGACACCTTGAGCACGTCGAACTCGCCGCGCTCGGCCATGCCGTTGGTGATGTCGATGTCCGCGAACGTGACGTCGAGGGCGGGCGCGCCCGGCACCCGGCCGTGCGCCCACGCGTCGAAGACGAAGGTGTCGTTCGGGCAGGGGGAGAAGGCGATCTTCAGCGCCGGTTCAGTGCTCACGTGTCGTCCAACTCTCCCATAGGGGTGGCAGCTTCCCGAAGGCCTCGGTGAGGGCGGCGAGCGCGTCGCCGATCCGCCAGGCCGAACGGTCGCGCGGGCCGACCTCATTGGAGATCGCGCGGATTTCGAAGGCCGGAAGGCCGTACTGGTCGGCGGCCTCGGCGACGCCGAAACCCTCCATCGCCTCGGCGAGGGCGCGCGGGTGGCGGGCCAGGAGTTCGGCGGCGCGCTCGGCGGTGCCGGTGGCGGTGGTGACGGTGAGGATGGTCCCGCACGCGGCGCCGAGGGCGCGCACGGCATGGCGGCCGAGCGAGCCGAGCACGTGCACCTCGTCGCGGCCGAAGCCGAGCTCGGTGACGGGGATGAAGCCCTCGGGGGAACCGGCGCCCAGGTCGGCGGCGACGATGAGCGAGGACACGACGAGCGAGCCGAGCGGCGCGACGCCGGGGAAGCCGCCGCCGATGCCGGCCGAGACCACCAGGTCGTAGCCGGGGCCGCGGCCCAGGGCGAGGGAGGTGCCCGCGGCGGCCGCGGCGGGGCCGACGCCCGCCGGATAGACATGGATCTCGTGCCCCGCGCGGCCGTACCGGGCCAGCGGCGCCGGAGCGTCCCCGGGCCCTTGGAACAGGGTGCTCCGGACGCGCTCCTCACCGAGGCGCGCGTACCCGGCCAGCGCGAGACCGGCGGCGACGGAGTCGGCCTCCGCCGCCACCGCCGTCACGACCAGGATGCGCATCAGGCGGGACCCACGCGTCAGGAGCCCGTGCGCTTGAGCGTGAAGCTCCAGACCGACTCGGGCTTGTTGTCCTTGTTGACCTGAAGGATGCTGACCTTCTTCTCCTTCGGCGCGACGCCCTGCCCGCCGGTCGAGAAGACGTCGGCGTTGGGGAAGCTCCGGTAGGTCTGCGCGGAGGCCTCGGTGATCGGGCTGCCGTCGAGCAGAGCGATCCACTTGCTGCCGTTCTCGACGACCTTCGGGTCCACGCCGAGGCGCAGGGTCGAGCCGGGCGCGTAGTCGATCGTCTTGGCATCCTTGACGCCGCTGAGGCAGCTCGTGAGCTTGTCGTCGGCGAGCGGCTTGCCGTCGCCGCGGCAGGACGCCTCGGTGCTGACGGAGTTCGTACCGACCGTCACGGTCGCGAGAGGCGTCGGCTTGTCGCAGGCGGAGAGGACGAGGAGTCCGGCGGAGGCGGCGGCGAATGCGACGCCGGCCCGGCGGGTCCTACCGGAATGAAGTGACATGGTGCGGCTCCGCCGCGGGGCAACGGTCATGGAGCGAAGGCTATCGGTCGCCCCCGGCCACGCCGCGCGGGGGTGTGGCGTGCCGCGCCGGTGTCGACCCGGAGCGCGTGGCGTCCGGGCACCCGGGCCCGGTGGGTCAGGCGACCCGCGGGCGGGGTGCGCCGCGGCGCGCGGCGCCCAGCAGGCCCCGCACCGAAATGACGGCGCCCAGCGCCAGCAGCGCCGCCGCCACCGACATGCCGAGGATTCCGTTGAGCGGCAGCGCGATGCCGATCGCCCCGCCGAGCACCCACGCCATTTGGAGCAGCGTCTCCGAGCGGGCGAACGCGGACGTACGGACCTCCTCCGGCACGTCGCGCTGGATCATCGCGTCCAGGCCCAGCTTGGCCAGCGCCTGCGTGAACCCGGCCGTCGCGCCGAGCACCGCCACCATCACCCCGCTGAAGAGGGCCGCGGCCAGGACCGCGGCGCCCAGCGCGATGGCCAGCATCGTCACGATCAGGACCTCGGGCCCGCGCGCCTTGAGCAGCGAGCCGACCGCGGTGCCCAGCGCGTTGCCGACGCCCGCCGAGACGCCCACGATGCCGAGCGAGACCGCGGCGCTCTGCCCGGCCAGCGGGTGTTCGCGCAGCAGGAACGCCAGGAAGAAGATGAGGAACCCGGACAGGGCGCGGAGCGCGGCGTTGGCGTACAGACCGTTCTGCACGGACACGCCGACCGTCCGCAGGCTGGGCCTGCGGCCTTCGCGGTCCAGCAGCCGCGCCTTGGTCTCGCCCTTCGCCGAGTCGACCTTGTGGGGCAGCGTGAAGGCGAGGAACGTGCCCCCGGCGAAGACACAGCACGCCGCATAGAGCGGCCACGCCGGTCCGATGCGCGAGAGCCCCGCGCCGATCGGGGCGGCGGCGCCGGTGGCGAGGAGACCGGCGAGGGTGACCCGCGAATTCGCCTTCACCAGGGAGAAGCGCGGTGGCAGCAGCCGCGGCACCACGGCGCTGCGCACCACGCCGTACGCCTTGGAGGCGACCAGCACGCCCAGCGCGGCGGGGTAGAGCTCAAGGCCGCCGGTGGCGACCGCGCCGGACATCGTGAGGGCCAGCACGGCGCGGGCCAGCATCGCCCCGGCCATCGCGGCGCGCCGGCCGTGCGGCATCCGGTCGAGCAGCGGGCCGATCACGGGCGCCAGAAGGGTGAACGGCGCCATCGTGATCGCGAGATAGAGAGCGACACGGCCGCGGGCCTGATCGGTCGGCACGGAGAAGAAGACGGTCGAGGCGAGCGCCACGGTGATCAGGACGTCACCGGCGCCGTTCACCGCGTGCAGCTCGATCAGTTTGCCGAGCCCCGACTCACCGGCGCCGTGCGCATGGGTGGCTTTTCTGATCGAACGCGCCGTGCCCGAAAAGGGGAGGCGCAGGGCGTGACCGACCGCCCGCACCGCCCTGCGGAGGCGGCCCGACCCGTCCCAAGACCCCGACGACCTCGCGGTTGTCACCCCGCCATAGTGCCCCAACCCCGTCCGACCCGAACCAGGATTCGGACGTGCAGGTGGGCCGGGGGCCCCGAAGGGGGTAGCGTGACAGGCGCGCCGCCCGCGGCTGCCCAAGGCCGCGCGCCTCTCCGTGATCCCGCAGAATGGGTTGCAGAAGGTGCGCCTCCAGGCTCATACGGAGCAGGGGGGACCCCCTTGGTCAGTGAAACTGGACAGCCGCTGGGCAGTTGATAGCCCGGGGCGCGGACGTTGACGCGGCCCCCTGGTCCGCTCCGCCCGCCACCCGTACGCATTCGGCTCCCCGGCGCACCCGTGAGACGGCGTAGGAGAGAAGCGAGACCTGTGAGTGCTGCGACGACGCGAAGCCGTACCCCTGACCGCCTGTGCGCCGAGGCGGTCGATCTAGCCCGCGGGGCGGCGGAGGAAGCCGCCGCGCCCGGTGTGGTCGGCGAGCATGTGGCCCTGGTGTCGGAGGGCGACCGGGTCGTCACGCACTTCTTCGAATGCAAGGAGTTCGGCTACCGCGGCTGGCGCTGGGCGGTGACCGTCGCCCGTGCCTCCCGCGCCAAGCTGGTCACCCTCGACGAGACGGTGCTGCTGCCCGGACCCGACGCCCTCCAGGCCCCCGAGTGGGTGCCCTGGAGCGAGCGGCTGCGCCCCGGTGACATGGGCCCCGGCGACCTGCTGCCCACCGAGGCCGACGACCTGCGCCTCGAACCCGGCTACACCGGTGAGGACGCGCCGCCGCCGAACTCGGTGGTGTCCGAGGAGCTGGCCGAGCGGGTCGACGCGGAGGACGCCGAGCTGGCCGACCGGTCCGACGCCGTGCCCGCCGGCACCGCGCGCGGCTCCATCGCGTCCGTCGCCGACGAGCTCGGCATGCGCCGGGCGCGGGTCCTCTCGCGGTACGGGCTGCACGCCGCGGCCGACCGGTGGGAGGAGTCCTTCGGCGGCAAGACCGCGATGGCTCAGGCGGCGCCGGCCTCCTGCGTGTCCTGCGCGTTCCTCGTCCCGATCGCGGGATCGCTGTCCCAGGCGTTCGGGATCTGCGCCAACGAATTCGGTCCTGCGGACGGGCGTGTCGTGGCGTTCGACTACGGCTGTGGGGGGCACTCCGAGGCGGCGGTCATGCCGAAGCCGCCGCGGCCGGCTCCTACGGTGCTCGACACGGTGGTGCCGGATCCGCTGGTCCTTCGGCCCGTGCGGGGCGGGTCCGTGCCGGATGCGCCGGACGCGACGGAGGATCTGGGCCACTCGTAACTGGGGCCACTCGTCGCCCGGGGTTGCCCCGCCCCAGCCCCCTGGGGCTCCGCCCCGGACCCCGACGCGTTTTCCCGCCCTCCCCCAAGCTCTTAATGAGCAGGGGGGACCCCCATCCCGTGCGGCTACTTGAGGGGTGCGGCTCCCTGGGGGCTCCGCCCCCAGACCCCCGTTCGCGCCTGAAGGGCGCTCGTCCTCAATTGCCGGACGGGCTGAGGGTGTCCATGCTGCCCGGCACCGAGTAGCTAGGGGCGCGGGGCTGTGACATTGCGCGGCCCCGCCGCGGTGGGCGCGAGCCGTCGGCGCCGGGTGCCCTACTAGGGGCGCGGGGCTGTGACATTGCGCGGCTCCGCCGCGGTGGGCGCGAGCCGTCGGCGCCGGGTGCCCTACTAGGGGCGCGGGGAACTGCGCGAGACGCGGGCACGGTCCGCACACGAACCGGGGTTTTTTTGGGGGGCGCGGGGAACGGCGCGGGACGCGGGCACGGTCCGCACACGAAGGCGGGTTTAGGGGCGCGGGGAACTGCGCGGGCAACCCTCCACGGCCCGCACCCTGAAGACGAACCTTCGAGGGACGCGGGGAACTGCGCGGGACGCGGGCACGGTCCGCACACGAAAGCGGGGTCAAGGGGCGCGGGGAACTGCGCGGGCAACCCTCCACGGCCCGCACCCTGAAGACGAACCTTCGAGGGACGCGGGGAACTGCGCGGGACGCGGGCACGGTCCGCACACGAAAGCGGGGTCAAGGGGCGCGGGGAACTGCGCGAGCACCCCTCCGCGGCCGCACCCTGAAGACGACCCTTCGAGGCCCGCGCGGTACCTTCGGGCCGCAGTCCCGGGACGCGGGGCCGGACAGAGCGGAGCACGGCGTGATCGTCAAGGCGATGGCGGCCGAAGGGGCCGACCCCTTCGGAACGGCGCGGCTACGGCGAGGCGTCCTGAACGCCTGGGGCGCGGGTCCCGCCAGATTCCGCGAGGACGCCAACGCCGAGGAGGACCTCGCCCTCGGCGGCTACCGCGACCGCCTCGTCGTGGAGCTCGCCCAGAACGCCGCCGACGCCGCGGCCAGGGCGAACACCACAGGCCGGCTGCGGCTGACCCTGCACCCCGCGACCCAGGACACCCCCGCCGTCCTCGCCGCCGCGAACACCGGCGCCCCCCTGGACGCCATCGGCGTCGAGTCGCTTTCCACCCTGCGCGCCAGCGCCAAGCGCGCCGACACCGAGGTGGCCGTCGGCCGCTTCGGCGTCGGGTTCGCCGCGGTGCTCGCCGTCAGCGACGAGCCCGCCGTGGTGGGCCGTACCGGCGGCGTGCGCTGGTCGCTCGCCGAGGCCCGCGAGCTGGCCGCCCAGGCGTCCCTCGCCAGCCCCGGCCTCGGGGACGAGCTGCGCCGCCGCGACGGACACGTACCGCTGCTCAGGCTGCCGCTGCCCGCCGAGGGCGCCGCCCCCGAGGGCTACGACACCGTCGTGGTGCTGCCCCTGCGCGACGGCACCGCCGAGGACCTCGTGCGCCGTCTCCTCGACGGCATCGACGACGCCCTGCTGCTCACCCTCCCCGGCCTGACGGAGATCGTCGTCGAAACGCCGGACGCCACCCGGGTGTTGAGGCGGTCCGTGCACGACGCGTATGTGCACATCGACGACAGCCGGGACGAATCCATCCACCGCTGGCGGACGGTCAGTCGTCACGGGCCCCTCGGCAAGGACCTGCTCGCCGACCGGCCCGTCGAGGAGCGGCTCCGGCCGCACTGGACGGTGACGTGGGCCGTCCCGGTCGACGAGGACGGCGCGCCCGAACGTCCCCGTACCGCCGCCGTGGTGCACGCGCCGACCCCCACCGACGAACCGCTCGGCATCCCCGCGCTGCTCATCGCCTCCTTCCCCCTGGACACCGCGCGCCGCCACCCCGCGCCCGGCCCGCTCACCGACTTCCTTGTGCAGCGCGCGGCCGATGCGTACGCCGAACTCCTCGGCGCCTGGCGGCCGGTGGCCACCGGCACCGTCGACCTGGTGCCGGGGCCGCTCGGGCGGGGCGAGCTGGACGGTGCCCTGCGTGCGGCCGTGCTGAAGCGGCTGCCCCGGGTCGCGTTCCTCGCGCCGGCCGCACCCACCGAGGAACTCCTGGCGCTGCGCCCCTTCGAGGCGGAGGTCGTCGAGGGCGCGGGTGCGGACACCGTGCGCGTGCTCGCCGAGGTCTTGCCCACGCTGCTGCCCGCCGGTCTCGAACGCCGCCCGGAACTGCGGGCGTTGGAGGTCGGGCGACTCTCGCTCGGTGACGCCATCGAGCGGATCGCGGGGGCGGAGCGGGACCCCGAGTGGTGGCACCGGCTGTACGACACGCTCGCCGGGGTCGACCCCGACCGGCTGTCCGGGCTCCCGGTCCCGCTCGTGGGCGGACGGACCGCCATCGGACCCCGCCAGGTCCTGCTGCCCCTCGCCGACACCCCCGCCGACCTGGGGCGACTCGGCCTGAAGGTCGCACACCCGGATGCGACCCACCCTCTGCTCGAACGGCTCGGCGCACTGCCCGCGACGCCCCGCGCCGTCCTGACGACGCCTCAGGTGCGGGCCGCCGTCGCGGCCTCGCTCGACAGCGGGGAGATCTGGGACGAGGACGGCGGCCTCGACGCCGACGAACTCGCCGACACCGTCCTGACGTTGGTCCGTGAGGCGAACCTCGAACCCGGAGACGAGCCCTGGCTCGGCGCGCTCGCGCTGCCCGACGAGGACGGCGAACTCGCCCCCGCCGGTGAACTCGTCCTGCCGGGATCGCCCTTCGCCGCCGTCATCCGCGAAGGTGAACTCGCCGAAGTGGAGCGGGAGTTGGCGGACCGCTGGGGAGAGCAGCCACTCACCGCGTGCGGGGTGCTCGCCACGTTCGCCCTCGTACGGGCCACCGATGTCGTCCTCGACCCCGACGAACTGGAGCCCCGCGACGGGGATTTCGCCGAGCCCGACGACGCGGGGCTGCTCGACGCGGTCGACGTGTGGTGCGAGGACGTCCTGGACCGGCTGCCCCAATCGCCGGTCCCGCCGGTCGCCACGGAGATCGTCGCGGTCCGCGACCTCGACCTGGTCGACGACGACGCCTGGCCGCAGGCGCTCGCCCTGCTGGCCCGGCCGCCGCTGCGGGACGCCCTGATCCAGCCGGTGCGGGTCCTGCTGCCCGACGGCACGACGGAATCCGTACGCCCCTACACCGCGTGGTGGCTGCGCGACCACCCGGTGCTGGCCGGGCGTCGCCCCGCGGGCCTGCGCGCGGCCGGCTCCGACCCCCTCCTGGCCGGTCTGTACGAGTCCGTGGACGCGACCGGCTTCGACGACGCGCAGGTCCTGCGGGCCCTGGGTGTACGCACCTCGGTGCCCGCGCTGCTCGACGAGCCGGGCGGCGCGGCGGAACTCCTCGGCCGCCTCGCCGACGGGGACCGTCCGGTCTCCGCGTCCCAACTGCACGCGCTCTACACGGCGTTGGCGGACCTCGACCCCGAGCAGGTGACCCTGCCCGACGAGCTGCGGGTGGTGGTGGACGGGGAGGTGCGGGTGGTCGACGCGGCGGACGCGGTCGTGGCGGACGCCCCTGACCTGCTGCCGCTCGCGGCCGGGCGCCCGCTCCTTCCGGTCGCGCCGGCCCGCGCTGCCGAGCTCGCGGAGCTGCTCCAGGTGGGGCGGCTCGGTGAGGCGGCGGACGCGGAGGTCACGTCCGAGGGCGCCGAACACGCGGTGCCGGACGCGGTGCGGGCCCTGCTGGGCCCGGGTGCGCCGTCGACGTACGTCGAGCACGAGGAGCTGCGGGCGGGCGGGGTGGAGCTGGACTGGCGGCGCTCGGCCGACGGCACGGTCCACGCGTCCACTCTGGAGGGCGTGGCGGCGGGCCTCGCCTGGGCGGCGTCCCAGTGGCCCCGTCGCTTCGAGGTGGCGGCGTTGCTGGAAGACCCGTCCCGCACGGCCGAGCTCGCGACGGCCCGCTGGTTCGACTAGCGGGCCGCGTCGGCTCCGGGGGCGGGGGGGGCGTCCGGGGCTGCGCCCCGGGCCCCCTGGTCCGGCTGTGGACCGTAGGGGCCGTTCGCGCAGTTGCCCGCGCCCCTAGCGGTATTGGTGCCGGCCCGCGCGAGCATCCCAGCCCGTCATGGGGGTCCCCAGGGGCCGGGGCCGGCGGCCCTAGTCCGGGTAGCGGAGCGTCACGCGGCGCCATACCAGTTCGAGCAGGGCCGAGGCCAGGATCGCGATGCCGACGGCGGTCCACGGCATCACCGACCCGACCAGCTTCAGCGCGAAGAAGTTCTGCAGCCACGGCACCGCGAGGACCAGCAGGAACGCCACGCCCATGGAGACGACCAGGGCGATCCGCCACCACGTGTAGGGGCGGGCGATGATCGCCAGGACCCACATCGAGACCAGGAAGAGGGTCAGCGTGGTGACGCTGGTCTCCGCGTCCAGATCGCCGGGGCCGGTGTAGTACGCCCGCGCGATCATGTACGTCACGAACGTGGCCACCCCCGCGATGACTCCGCTGGGGATCGCGTACCGCATCACCCGCCGCACGAAGTGCGGTTTGGCGCGCTCCTTATTGGGCGCGAGGGCCAGGAAGAACGCCGGGATGCCGATGGTGAAGGTGGACAGGAGGGTCAAGTGCCGTGGCAGGAAGGGGTATTCGACCTGGAAGCAGACCACGAGGACCGCGAGCAGGACCGAGTACACCGTCTTGGTGAGGAACAGCGTGGCCACGCGCGTGATGTTGCCGATCACGCGGCGGCCCTCCGCGACCACCGACGGCAGCGTCGAGAAGCTGTTGTTCAGCAGGACGATCTGGGCGACCGCCCGGGTCGCCTCGGAGCCCGAGCCCATGCTCACGCCGATGTCCGCGTCCTTGAGCGCGAGCACGTCGTTGACTCCGTCGCCGGTCATCGCGACCGTGTGCCCGCGTGACTGGAGGGCTGCCACCATGTCGCGCTTCTGCTGCGGGGTGACCCGGCCGAAGACGGAGTTGGCGTCGAGCATGTCGGCCATCTCGGCCTGTTCGGTGGGGAGTTGGCGCGCGTCCACGGTGTCGGCCGCGCCGGGCAGGCCGAGCTTTCCGGCCACGGCGCCCACCGACACCGCGTTGTCGCCGGAGATGACCTTGGCCTTGACGTTCTGGTCCGCGAAGTAGCGCAGGGTGTCGGCCGCGTCGGGCCGCAGCCGCTGCTCGAGGACGACCAGGGCGGCGGGCTCGGCGTCGGAGGCGATGGCGGGGTCGTCCAGTTCGCGCGGTGCGCGGGCGAGCAGCAGCACGCGCAGGCCCTGCTCGTTGAGCGCGTCGATCTCGGAGAGCGCCGGGTCGCCCGGCTTCAGGAGCACGTCCGGTGCGCCGAGCAGCCAGGTGCTGTTCTCGCCGTCGCCCTCACTGAACGCGGCGCCGCTGTACTTGCGGGCCGAGGAGAACGGCAGTGACTCGGTGCAGCGCCACGCCTCGCTGTCCGGGTAGGCGTCGATGATGGCCTGGAGGGAGGCGTTGGGCCGGGGGTCGGACTCACCGAGCGCGCCGAGCACGGTGCGTATGTACGCCTCGTCCGAGCCGTTCAGGGGCCGCAGCTCCGTGACGTCCATGCCGCCCTCGGTGAGCGTGCCCGTCTTGTCGAGGCACACCACGTCGACGCGGGCCAGGCCCTCGATCGCGGGGAGTTCCTGGACCAGGCACTGCTTGCGGCCGAGGCGGATGACGCCGATCGCGAAGGCGACCGAGGTCAGCAGGACGAGCCCTTCGGGAATCATCGGGACGATGCCGCCCACGGTGCGGGCGATGGAGTCCTTGATGTTGTTGTCCTTGACCACCAGCTGGCTGATGACCAGGCCCAGCGCGGTGGGGATCATCATCCACGTGACGTACTTGAGGATGGTGGAGATGCCGCTGCGGAGCTCGGAGTGGACGAGCGTGAACCGGCTGGCCTCCTCGGCCAGTTGAGCCGCGTACGCCTCCCGGCCGACCTTGGTCGCGGTGAACGCTCCGCCGCCCGCCACGACGAAGGCGCCCGACATCATGGTGTCGCCGGGCTTCTTCAGGACCGGGTCGGCCTCGCCGGTCAGGAGCGACTCGTCGACCTCCAGGCCGTCCGCCTCGACCGCCTGGCCGTCCACCACGATCTTGTCGCCGGGCCCGAGCTCGATGACGTCGCCGAGCACGATCTCGGACGTGGCGATCTCCGTCGCGGCCCCGTCGCGTCGCACCGTGGGCCGCGCCTCGCCGATGACCGCGAGGCTGTCCAGGGTCTTCTTCGCGCGCATCTCCTGGATGATGCCGATGCCGGTGTTGGCGATGATCACGAAGCCGAAGAGGCTGTCCTGGATCGGCGCCACCACGAGCATGACCGCCCAGAGCACGCCGATGATCGCGTTGAACCGGGTGAAGACGTTGCCCCGGACGATCTCGGCGGTGGAGCGACTGCTGCGCACGGGAACGTCGTTGACCTCGCCGCGCGCCACCCGCTCGGCGACCTCGGCCGTGGTCAGGCCGCCGGACGGCCGGGCCCGCTCCGGGAGCCGCATGGGGTGGACGGGGTCGAGTTCCGCCCCGGCGTCGATGTTGGCGCGCTGCGTCATGTTTTCGACGGTACGGGGGGAATGGGCGCTTCACCTGCCGGGGCGGCCCAACCTCCGACTCCGGGAGGAGGCGAATGGTCCCTGGGCCGTACGCGGGTCCCGGAGGTCAGCGACCTTCGGCCCTTGCGCCGCCCGCGCCGTCGGCCCCGTTGTCGCGGCCGCCGTCGCCGGCGCCGGCGGCCGCCTGCTCGGCGGCGTGCCGCTTGAGCGCGGCGTCGCGGCCCCGGACGTACCAGATGCCGATGAGACCGAGGCCGCCGCCGGCCAGGCAGGTCCACACCCACCACACGTGGCCGTGGTCGTCGAACCAGCCGTAGAAGGGGAGCTGGACGAGGAAGAGGACGAACCAGAGGATCGTGCCTCCGGTGATGGTGGCGACCACGGGGCCCTCAAGGGGCTCCGGCGCCTCGTGCTGGGGTGTCCACTTCGCCATGCGATCAGTGTAGGGCGCGGCCTTTTGGCGGGATCCCACCCTGGGGCAGGCCCGGTCGGCCCTTGGATCTACGCGCGGAGATGGTGATCTTCGACCTATGTATTCATACTGAAACTGCTTACGGCTGACTCATTCTGTTCGGTAGAACGTCCAAAGAAGTTCGGGTACGTGCCGTTCCCTTTCCCGCCCCTCCACGACTGAGGTCCCGCATGCCCCCCTCGGCCCCCGACACGGTCGACGCCGCAGCTCAGCCGCCGGCACCCACCCCGCCGGTCAACGGACTCGACCGCTATTTCAAGATCTCCGAGCGGGGTTCGACGTTCTCCCGCGAGATCCGTGGCGGGTTCGCGACCTTCTTCGCGATGGCGTACATCATCGTGCTGAACCCGATCATCCTCGGCAGCGCGAAGGACATGTACGGGCACCAGCTCGACGGCGGCCAGTTGGTCACCGCGACCGTGCTGACCGCCGCCTTCACCACGCTGCTCATGGGCGTCATCGGCAACGTGCCGATCGCGCTCGCGGCGGGGCTCGGCGTCAACACCGTGGTCGCCCTCCAGCTGGCGCCCCGGATGAGCTGGCCCGACGCCATGGGCATGGTCGTCCTGGCCGGCTTCGTGGTGATGCTCCTGGTCGCCACCGGGCTGCGCGAGCGCGTCATGAACGCGGTGCCGCTCGGGCTGCGCAAGGGCATCGCCATCGGCATCGGCCTGTTCATCATGCTGATCGGCCTCGTGGACTCCGGCTTCGTCTCGCGGATGCCGGACGCCGCGCACACCACGGTTCCGCTCCAGCTCGGCGGCAACGGTCACCTGCTCGGCTGGCCGGTCCTGGTCTTCGTCCTCGGTGTGCTGCTCACGCTCGCGCTGATGGTCCGCAAGGTGCCGGGCGCGATCCTGATCTCCATCGTCGCGATGACCGTCCTCGCGATGATCATCAACGCGGTGGCGACCGTGCCCTCCTGGGGTCTGACGACCCCGAAGTGGCCGGGCAACCCCGTGGATGCCCCGGACTTCGGGCTGGTCGGCCAGGTCAGTCTCTTCGGCGGGTTCTCCCGGGTGGGCTTCCTGACCGGCATCCTCTTCGTCTTCACCGTGCTGCTGTCGTGCTTCTTCGACGCGATGGGCACGATCATGGGCATCAGCGACGAGGCGGGGCTCACCGACGCCGAGGGGAACATGCCGGGCATGAACCGGGTGCTGTTCGTCGACGGCATCGCGGTCGCGGTGGGCGGGGCGTCGTCCTCGTCCGCGACGACGTGCTTCGTGGAGTCCACGGCGGGGGTCGGCGAGGGGGCGCGGACCGGGCTCGCGAACGTCGTCACGGGCGGGCTCTTCACCGTGGCGCTCTTCCTCACGCCGATCGCCACGATGGTGCCGTCCCAGGCGGCCACGCCCGCGCTGCTCGCGGTGGGCTTCCTGATCCTTTCCGGTTCGATCCGCGAGATCGACTGGGCGGACTGGACCATTGCGATCCCGGCGTTCGTGACGATGCTGATGATGCCGTTCACGTACTCGATCACCAATGGCATCGGTATGGGCTTCATCGCCTTCACGGTGCTGCGGCTCGTGGCCGGGCGGGCTCGGGAGATCCCCATCGCGATGTACATCGTGTCGGCGGTGTTCGCCTTCTACTACCTGATGCCGGCCCTGGGCCTGACCTGACCCCCTGGGACTCCGCCCCGGACCCCGTTCACGGCCGTGTCCGGAAAGCCGGCCCTCAGGAGGCAGGCCTACGCCGCCCCGTAAAACCTCTCCGTCTCGTCGACCGCCGCCTTGAACCGCTCGTCGAAGTCGTCGCGCATGAGCGTCCGGACCACATAGTCCTGGACGCTCATTCCGCGTTTCGCGGCATGCCGCTTGAGCCGTTCGAGCAGCTCACCGTCTATGCGCAGGCTGAGCACGCTGGTCCCCATGGAGCGAGGGTGGCCGCCCGCCGGGGCCCCGCGCGTCGCTTTTCGCCGACTACTCACTCGTTCGGGTGATAGTCCCCGTGACCCCCGGGCGGGCTGGGGCGCGAACACGCCGGTGTGGCGCTGGACACCCCCGCTTCATCCAGTGGTATTTAGCCAGAGTAATGAGTTACGCTAACAAACATGTCTGACCTGCCCCACGGCACAGGCGACAACGCCGCCGCCGTGAACTCCCTGCGCTCGGCCGTCATGCGGCTGAGCCGGCGCCTCAAGCACCAGCGCGTCGACGAATCGCTCAGCCCGACCGAGATGTCGGTGCTCGGCACACTCTTCCGCTGCGGCTCGGCCACCCCCGGTGAGCTGGCCCGCAAGGAGCACGTACAGCCGCCGTCGATGACCCGGATCGTCGCACTGCTTGAGTCGAAGGGCCTGGTCAGGCTGGAGCCACACCCCGATGACCGCCGCCAGAAGGTGGTCAGCCAGACCGAAGAGGCCGAGGCGATGCTCGAAGAGAGCCGCCGCAAGCGCAACGCCTGGCTGGCCTCCCTCGCGGAAGGTCTGGACGAGGACGAATGGGCGAAGCTGCGCGCGGCCGCCCCGGTCCTGGAGAAGCTCGCACATCTGTAAACGCGCATCGCAAGGAGGCGAGCCCTTTTGAGTACGGGATCCGGAGCAGACTCCGCCCCCGCACCTACCCCTACCTACAACAAGCGCGGCGGGGGGACGTTCTCCTCGCTGGGCGTCCGTAACTACCGGCTGTTCTTCTCCGGCGCCATCGTGTCCAACGTAGGCACCTGGATGGCCCGGATCACCCAGGACTGGCTGGTCCTGACCATCACCGGATCCTCGGTCGCGGTCGGCATCACCACCGCCATGCAGTTCCTGCCGATGCTCCTGTTCGGCCTGTACGGCGGCGTCATAGCCGACCGGTTCGCCAAGCGGAACATCCTGTTCGTGACGCAGGCGGCGATGGGGCTCGGCGGGCTGTTCCTCGCCGTGATGACCCTGTCCGGGCACGTCCAGGTGTGGCACGTCTATCTCACGGCCTTCTTCACCGGTCTGGTCACCGTCGTCGACAACCCGACGCGGCAGTCCTTCGTCTCCGAGATGGTCGGGCCCGACCGGGTGCGCAACGCCGTCAGCCTCAACTCGGCGAACTTCCAGTCCGCCCGGCTCGTCGGCCCCGCCGTCGCCGGCCTCGTGATGGCGGCCGTCGGACCCGGCTGGGCGTTCCTCGCGAACGGCCTGTCGTTCACCGCGCCGCTGATCATGCTGACGCTGATGCGCACCAAGGACCTGCAGCCGACCAAGCTCGCCCCGCGCGGCAAGGGCCAGCTGAAGGAAGGGCTCGCGTACGTGTCCGAGCGGCCCGAGCTGATCTGGCCGATCGTCCTGGTGGGCTTCGTCGGCACCTTCGGGTTCAACTTCCCCATCTGGCTGAGCGCGTTCGCCTCCGACGTCTTCCACGGCGACTCCGGCATGTACGGCCTGTTCAACAGCCTGATGGCGATCGGCTCGCTCGTCGGCGCGCTGCTCGCGGCCCGTCGCTCCACCACCCGGCTGCGGATGCTGGCCGGCGCCGCCGTGCTGTTCGCGCTCCTTGAGATCGTCGCGGCCGGTTCGCCCGACATCGGCGTGTTCATGGCGTTGCTCATCCCCGTCGGCATCCTCGGCCTGACGGTGAACGTGACCGCCAACGCCTCGGTGCAGATGGCCACCGACCCCGAGATGCGCGGCCGTGTGATGAGCCTGTTCATGATGGTCTTCACCGGCGGCACCCCGCTGGGCGGTCCGCTCTTCGGCTGGCTCACCGACGTCTACGGCGTCCGCGTCAGCCTCGCGCTCGGCGGCCTCATCTGCGGTGCGGCGGCGGTCGGCGTGGGTCTGATGCTGGCCCGCGCGGCCAACCTGCGCCTGAAGGTCGATGTGCGCCCCGGACACCGGCACCTGGAGTTCGTGCCCCGCGACCGGACGCTGGTGGCAGCCGCCTGACGTCCTGACGCCCCGCACGACGGCCCGGCCCCCCAGGGGGCCGGGCCGTCGTGCGCGATGTGCGAGGCGGTCGCCCGCTCGCGGGGCGTTCGGCTCGGGCGGTTACGCTCAAGGGGTGGACCCGAAGACCAGGAACCGGATCATGGCCGGTGTGCTCGTGCTGATGTTCGTCGTGGTGGCGGTGGCGGCCGCCGTCGGCTGACCCCCACTCCACCCTCGCGTACGACCCGCTCGCGGTGTACGGCCCGTCCCGTCGCGCGTACGCCTCGCGCGTGGCCTACGGGCCCGTGGCCTACCAGGCGAAGGCCTCCGGGGACGGCCCGGGGCCGGGGAAGATGTCGTCGAGCGCGGTCAGGAACTCCTCGGGCAGGTCGATCTCGACCGCCCGCACCGCCGCGTCGAGCTGGTCCGCCGTACGCGGGCCGACGATCGGACCCGCGACGCCCGGCCGCGTCAACAGCCAGGCCAGCGCCACCTCGGCGGGGTCGAGGTCGTGCTTGGCGACCAGTTCCTCGTACGCCTGCACCTGCTGCCGTACCGCCGGGACGGACAGGGCCTGCGCGGCGAGGCCGCCCTTGGACCGGCCCGCCGTGCCCTCGCGCTCCTTGCGCAGGATGCCGCCGAGCATGCCGCCGTGCAGCGGCGACCACGGGATGACCCCGAGCCCGTACTCCTGGGCGGCCGGGACGATCTCCATTTCGGCGCGGCGTTCGGCGAGGTTGTAGAGGCACTGCTCGCTGACGAGGCCGAGGCGTCCGGTGCGGGCGGCGATCTCGTTGGCCTGGGCGATCTTGTAGCCGGGGAAGTTGGACGAGCCGGCGTAGAGGATCTTGCCCTGGGTGATGAGGACGTCGATCGCCTGCCAGATCTCCTCGAACGGGGTCAGGCGGTCGATGTGGTGGAACTGGTAGACGTCGATGTGGTCCGTGCGCAGGCGCTTGAGCGAAGCCTCCACCGAGCGGCGGATGTTGACCGCCGACAGCTTGTGGTGGTTGGGCCAGGCCTCGCCCGCCGCCATGTTGCCGTTGAGCTTGGTGGCGAGGACCGTCTTGTCGCGCCGGTCGCCGCCCTGGGCGAACCAGCTGCCGATGATCTCCTCGGTACGGCCCTTGTTCTCGCCCCAGCCGTACACGTTGGCGGTGTCGAAGAAGTTGATGCCGGCGCCGTGCGCGGCATCCATGATCGCGTGGCTTGCCGCCTCGTCGGTCTGCGGTCCGAAGTTCATCGTCCCCAGGACGATCCTGCTGACCTGGAGACCCGTGCGTCCGAGCTGCGTGTACTTCATGGAAGACAAGGCAACGTCTTCGAGCGCGCTCAAGGCAAGGGGCCGGGCGGGGCTTTCGGACCTCGCCCCACACCGGCACACGGGGCCCGCTTCCTCGCGCACCGGGCCCGGCCCCCGGCGCAGGTGGCCTACCAGGCGAAGGCCTCCGGCGAGGGACCCGGGCCGGGGAAGATCTCGTCGAGAGCGCCGAGCAGCTCCTCGCTCAGCTCCAACTCCACGGCGCGCAGCGCCGATTCGAGATGGGCGGGGGTGCGCGGGCCGACGATGGGCCCGGTCACGCCGGGGCGCGACAGCAGCCAGGCAAGCGCCACCTCGCCCGGGTCGAGGTCGTGCTTGGCGAGCAGGTTCTCGTACGCCTCGACCCGGCCCCGCACGGCGGGGTCGGCCAGGCCCGCGGCCGAGCGGCCGGTCCTGGTGGTGCGTGCGCCCGTGCCGTCGCGCTCCTTGCGCAGTGCGCCGCCGAGCAGCCCCTGGTGCAGCGGCGACCACGGGATGACCCCGAGCCCGTACTCCTGGGCGGCCGGGATGATCTCCATTTCGGCGCGGCGTTCGGCGAGGTTGTAGAGGCACTGCTCGCTGACGAGGCCGAGGCGTCCGGTGCGGGCGGCGATCTCGTTGGCCTGGGCGATCTTGTAGCCGGGGAAGTTGGACGAGCCGGCGTAGAGGATCTTGCCCTGGGTGATGAGGACGTCGATCGCCTGCCAGATCTCCTCGAACGGGGTCAGGCGGTCGATGTGGTGGAACTGGTAGATGTCGATGTGGTCCGTGCGCAGGCGCTTGAGCGAAGCCTCCACCGAGCGGCGGATGTTGACCGCCGACAGCTTGTTGTGGTTGGGCCAGGCCTCGCTGCTCCACCGCTTGCCGGGCGTCATGTCCCCGTACATCTTGGTGGCCAGGACGACCTTGTCGCGGCGGCCGCCGCCCTGGGCGAACCAGGAGCCGAGGATCTTCTCGGTGAGTCCCTTGTCCTCGTCGATGCCATAGATGTTGGCGGTGTCGACGAAGTTGATGCCCGCCTCCAGGGCGGCGTCCAAGAGGGCGTGGCTGCCGGCCTCGTCGGTTTCGCTGCCGAAGTTCATCGTGCCGAGGACGAGACGGCTGACCTGGAGTCCGGTGCGTCCGAGCTGTGTGTACTTCATGGCCCCATCAAAGCCTGTTCGTGTGGGCTCGAAGCAAGGGTCGGGGTGAGGCCGTCGGGTCGTCCGTGCGGCCTTCCGTCCGGCCCCCGTCCGGCCCCCATCCGGTCTCAACTGCCGTGCCCCAGTTGCCGTGCCTCAGCCCCCGTGCCTCAACTGCCGTGCCTCAACTGCCCAACCAGCTGGAGGCGTCGAGGCGGAAGGCCTCCGGCGGCACGGCCGTGCGCAGCGACGCTTCGAGCTCGCGCAGCCGGTCGTGGCCCAGGGTCTCGCCCCAGCTCGCCCGGAGCTCGTCGAACACGGCCGCCGAGCGCGCGAGCGCGTCGAGACCGTGCGGGGTGAGCCGGACCAGTTTGCGCCGGGCGTCGCCGGGGTCGTCGGCCCGCTCGGCGTAGCCCAGCGCGATGAGGCGGTCCACCGTCTTGCCGGCCGCCTGCTTGGAGACGCCGAGCCTGCGGCCGATCTCGCTGGCGGTCGACCCGGGAAGCCCGATGGCCTGGAGGGCGAAGCCGTGGGCCGGGCGCAGGTCGGGGTGGCCCTGGCGGGCGAGTTCGGCGTGCAGCCGGTCGATGAGCGAGCGGAACCCGGCGAGGAGGAGCAGCGGGAGCTCGTATCCGGGCGCGTCGGGGGGCGGCGCGGCGGCGCGGCGGGGCGCGGAGCCGGCCTCGTGCGCAGCGGCCTCGTGCGCACCGACGTTGCGTGAATCGACAACCTGGTTTACCTTTTTTTCGTCAACCACGTTGTCCATTCTAGTCCCCGGCCGTACTAATGAAGGGCTTCACCATGTTCACCGAGCACACCCTGGAAACGGCCCCGGCCGCCGCCCGCAAGTCGCTGGAGGCAGTCGCCCGCCACCTGGGCCGGATCGCCCCGGCCGCCGCCAAGATGGCCGGCTCCCCGCACCTCCTCGACGGCTTCCTCAAGCTGAACGGCATCTTCGAGCAGACCACCCTGGAGCCGGTCGCGCGCGAGGTCCTCGTCATGACGGTGGCGGTGCGCAACGAGTGCCACGTGTGCGTGGCGATGCACACCGGAAGGCTGCGCGC
Source organism: Streptomyces sp. NBC_00442 (assembly GCF_036014195.1). Classification (NCBI taxonomy): domain Bacteria; kingdom Bacillati; phylum Actinomycetota; class Actinomycetes; order Kitasatosporales; family Streptomycetaceae; genus Streptomyces; species Streptomyces sp. NBC_00442. The sequence goes on along the minus strand of NZ_CP107918.1, from coordinate 3,210,642 downwards.
GCTGGGCGCCGACGAAGAGCTGGTGGCCGCCCTGAACGAGCGCCGCCCGCTCGCCGACCCGGAGCTGGATGCCGTACGCCGCTTCACCCTCGCGGTCCTCGAAAAGGCCGGCGGAGTCGAGGACGAGACCGTCAAGGACTTTCTGTCGTACGGGTACACCGAGCAGAACGCCCTCGAAGTGGTGCTCGGCATCGGCACCTACACGCTGTCCACCTTCGCGAACCGCCTGACCGGCGCGGCCATGTGACCACGTCGAGGTGACCACGTTGCGGTGACCACGTCGAGGTGACCACGTCGAGGTGATCGGATCGCGGTGGTTACTGTGAACGGAGGTGGTCACCTCGCGTCGGTCACTTCGAGCCGACGGGGCTCACATAGGTGCCGGGGTGGGTCGCGCCGTCCTGGAGCAGGACAGGGGAGAAGGTCCACGGCAGGGTGTGCGCATGGGTCTCGTCCGGCGGGGTGATAACGATCGACTTCGGCTGGAACTCCTGTCCGTCGCCTTGGTCGAACGGCAGGTAGAAGATCGTGAAGGTGGTCGTCGCGCCGGGCCGTACGGTGACCGTCGCGGGGGACTGGGAGGTCTGGCGGGTCAGGGACCACCTGGTCGTGCCGCCGACCAGGTCGACGCCCGGATAGCCCTTCAGCACGCAGGACTTGGTGCCCTTGTTGGTGAGCGTGATGGTGACGGCGCCCTGCGAACCCTTCGACTGGGCCCCGCTGCCGGGGGCGACGGCGAAGGCGAGCCCGGACGTCCGGCAGCGGTCGCCGTCAGGACCGGTTCCGGTTCCGGTGCCGGTTCCGGTTCCCGCATTGGTGCCGCCGCCGGTGCCGCCGCCGGAGGGGGCCATGGTGCGGCCGCCGTCCGCACCGGGGGAGCCGGATGCTGTTCCGGTGCTGCCGGTGGCGGTGTTGCCCGGGGTGTCGGTGGCGACCCGGCCGGAGCCGTCGCCATCGCCGCCGCAGGCGGTCAGGGTCAGGCCGGCGCTGAGGGCGATGATCGCGGCCAGGGGAGCGGTGCGCAGATGCGGCACGGCGATCCTTTCGTTGGGCGGGCCGGTTCCGGGGGCCGGTGGGGCGGCCCGCGTTTCGTGGTTCCGTCGGACAGCTGGGACGATTGTCGGGTCTGTGGCGCGAAGATTCGTTGAGGAGAGACGTCCATGTCGGTGGGGCCCAGCGCGGTGACGGTGAGCCGGTCGCGCGTACGCGGTGCGGTGCGGTGATGGGGGCCGTGGACCGGGCCTTCGCGGCGGCGCTGTACATCGAGGGCGACGCCGCCCTCGACACCGGCGCCTCTCTGCTCGCCGCCGCGCCCGACGCCGACGCCGAACTCGCCCTGCGCGGGCGGGAGTTCGTGCGGCGGGCCTGGGAGCGGGGCTGGCAGCCCGCCGACGTCGCGCGGATCGTACGGCGTGACCTGGACGAGCCCCAGGTACGCATCCTCGGCGGCCTGGTCCGCGACGAGCTGGCCCGTTACGAGCGGCTGCCCGCGCGCTGGCAGGGGCAGGTCGACGAGCTGCCGCGCGAGGCGTGGCGGGCCGACCGCTTCTCGTACGCCACCGCCGTCCTCGAGCTGTACCGGCTGCTGCTCGCGCTGCCCGCGATCGAGCCGGCCGGGCCGGTGCCCGGTGCCTCCGTGCTCGGGCCGCCGGTGCACGGCGAACCGAAGGCGCTGGCCCGGATCCGGGCGCTGCTCGCCAAGGCCGAGGCGACCGGGTTCCCCGAGGAGGCGGAGGCGCTCAGCACCAAGGCGCAGGAACTGATGGCGCGGCACAGCGTGGACGAGGCGCTGCTCGCGGCGCGCGGGACCGGCGGGGAGGCGCCGGGGGCGTGCCGGATCGGGGTGGACGCGCCGTACGAGACGGCGAAGGCGATCCTGCTCGACGCGGTCGCCTCCGCCAACCACTGCCGGGCGGTGTGGAACTCCGAGCTCGGCTTCACGACGGTCGTCGGCTTCGAGGGTGACCTGGAGGCGGTCGAGCTGCTGTACACCTCGCTGCTCGTGCAGGGCACGGCGGCGATGACGAAGGCCGAGGCGGCGCAGCGGGCGGGGGGACGCAAGCGCACGAAGACGTTCCGGCAGTCGTTCCTGCTGGCGTACGCGGGGCGGCTCGGCGACCTGCTGTCCGCGACGGCGCGGCATGTGGAGGCCGAGTTCGCGGGGGAGCTCCTTCCCGTCCTTGCGACGCGGGCGGTGGCTGTCGCGGGGCGGGCGGAGGAGATGTTCCCGCGGACCGTCTCGACGCGGGTGCGGGGTGTGTCCGACGAGTCCGGCTGGCGCGACGGCCGAGCCGCCGCCGACCAGGCCCACCGCCCCCCGGGGGGCTCCACCCCCCACCCCGATCGCACCTTGACGCCGCCCGGCACCGAGTAGCTGAGGGATGCGGGGCTGTGACCTTTGTGCGGCTGCGCCGCGGTGGGCGCGACCGGTCGGCACCGGGTCACTTGCAGGGGCGCGGGGCTGTGACCTTTGCGCGGCTGCGCCGCGGTGGGCGCGACCGGTCGGCACCGGGTCACCTACAGGGGCGCGGGGCTGTGACACTTGCGCGGCTCCGCCGCGGTGGGCGCGACTGGTCGGCACCGGGTCACCTACAGGGGCGCGGGGCTGTGACCTTTGCGCGGCTGCGCCGCGGTGGGCGCGACGGGCCGGTGCCGGGTCACCTACAGGGCGCGGGGCTGTGACACTTGCGCGGCTCCGCCGCGGTGGGCGCGACTGGTCGGCACCGGGTCACCTACAGGGGCGCGGGGAACTGCGCGACCAGCCACGCACGGCCCGCACCCGAAAGCGAACCGGGTTTTTTCAGGGGCGCGGGGAACTGCGCGGAGCGGCCCGCTCGGTGGGGATGACGTTACGCTCGGGATCATGAGCTGGCTCCGGGCGTTGAAGGAGACCGCCCGTTCGGGGCTGAAGGTGGAGCCACGACGCCTCGAACCCCTCGTCGCACTGCGCGGCGCCGCCGGCCTCGCCGTAGTCGTAGGGATCAGCCTCACCCTCTTCGGCCCCTCCGTCGCCGCGAGCTCCGCGTTCGGCGCGTTCCAGGGCGCCATCGCCACGTATCAGCGCAGCTGGCGCCCGCGCCCCGCACTCGCCCTCGCCTCCGGGCTCTCCCTCGCGATCTCCACCTTCCTCGGCTACCTCGTCGGCACGCACTCCCCCTTCTTCCTGCTGCTGCTCGCGCTCTGGACGTTCCTGGCCGGCCTCGCGTGGGCGGTCGGGCCGACCGTCGGCGTGATCGCCTCGTCCAACGTGGCGATCATGCTGGTCACCGTCACGCTGCCCAGCTCGCTCGCCGAAGCCGCCGGGCACGCCGCGATGATCGCGTTCGGCGGGGTCGTACAGGCCGCTCTCGTCGTCCTGTTCCCCATCCGCCGGTGGGGCGCGCAGCGCGACGCGCTCGCGGACGCGCTTGCCGCGGAGGCCGACTACGCGCGGCGGCTGCGGCACGACCCGGTCGCCCCGTTCGACCCGCAGCCCCTCATGACCGCCCGGCTCGCCGCCGCCGTCACCCCGCGCGAGGCCCGCCGCCGCCCCTCCCAGCTCCACGGCTCCCGTGGCGTCGCCGAGCGCATCAGGCCCGTGCTCGCCTCGCTCGCCGACCCGGCGCTCGGCGTCCCCGAGGAGGGCGTGGAGCGCGACCGCGTACGGGAGTTGCTCGCCGCCGCGGCCACCGTCCTCGATGCCGCCGCCCGCGCCGTGCGGCACGGCGAGGCCGCCGTCATCCCGCCCGCCGCCGAGGCCGCGCTCGCCACCCCCGACACCGGGGCCATTCTCACCGGCCCCGCCCGCCGCGCCGCGGCCCGGCTCATCGCGCTGCTCGCGGACGTCGTCGAAACCGCACAGGGCGGCGGCACGGGCGCGGGAGCCGAGCCCCTGCTCAGGCCCACCCTGCCCCGTCTGGTCCCGCTGGCCCTGCGCACCATGCGCGCCGAAGCCACCAACCGGCACTCGCCGGTCTTCCGGCACGCCGTCCGGGTCTGCGCGGTCGCCACGGCCGGCTATCTGCTCGGCCACGTCCTGCCGTTCGGGCACGGCTACTGGGCCCCGATGGCCTCGGTGATGGTGATGCGCCCGGACTTCTCGCTCACCTACGCGCGAGCGGTCGCCCGCTTCGGCGGCACCCTCGTCGGCGTCGCGCTCGCCACCGGCATCGTGCAGCTTACCCACCCCGACACCGGGCTCTCCGCCGCCATCGCGGTGACCTGCGCGTTCCTGGCCTACCTGCTGATGCGTACGGGATACGCGGTGCTGAGCGGCTGCGTCTCCGCGTACGTCGTCTTCCTGCTCGGCATGGGCGGCCTCCAGTGGACCCAGACCGTGCCCGACCGGGTCTTCCTGACGCTGATCGGTGGCGCGCTCGCGATGGTCTCGTACGCCGTCTACCCGGCCTGGGAGACCCCGCGCCTGCGCACCCGCCTCGCCGACTGGCTTGCCGCGAGCGGGCGTTACGCCTCGGCGGTCGTCGCCCACTACGCCGACCCGGGCCGCGGCTCTCGCGAGGTCCGCCAGGCGCTGCTCGACACCCGCGCGGCCCGCATCGCCTGGCAGGAAGCGCTCGACAAGGCCACCCACGAGCCGGTGCGCCACCGCGGGCTCTCGCGTTCCTCGGCCGAGGAAGCCGCCCATGCGCTCGGCCAGTTGGGGCGTACGGCCATGCTGATGGAGGCGCACCTGCCGGAAGGGGACGCGGTGCCGGTGCCGGCCGCCGCGCAACTCGCCGAGGCGCTGCGCGAGGCGACCGAGCGGGGGGCGAAGGCGGTACGGGAGCGGCGGGTTCCGCAGTGGGAGGAGGTCGAGCAGGCGCTGGCCGCCTGGGACGGCGAGGGCGTGCCCGACCGCGTCGTACGCAGCGGCGCGAGCCTCGTCCTGCACTGCCTCGACGACCTGACCGACGCCCTGACCGTGCCGGACTCGCCGCAGGCGTGATGCGTCCGCCTCCGCGCCCATCACCCGGGGTGCACAAGGGAGTTGTGTGTGGGGGCGGGGGTTACAGGGAGGGTGCGTCGGTCGGCAGTGTCCCGTTCGTGGTACGGCGGAAGGTCTCCCTCGTGAAGCCTTCCCAGTCGACCTCAAGGACGTCGGCGTTCTTGAACGTGAGCATGCCTTGGGAGCGCTCCTTGTCGCCCTCGCCGCACGCGATCATCTTGACCATCGTCGTGCCCGCCACTTCGCTGAACCTACCGGCGCAGAAGTGGCTGCCGGTAAGGGTGACGGTGTGCTGAGAGGTGAAGAGGAGGACGACCTCCTTGTCGGCGTCAGAAGTCCACACCCCCCTGAGGACGCCGCCTTTCGTCGCCGTGCCGTTGCCGCCCGATCCGGATGCGGCGGCCCCCGTGGCGACCGAGGCCGGATCGGTCCTCTTGTCGCCGCTGCCGCAACCTGTCAGAACGAGCGCGGCCGCGAGCCCTACCGCCGTGAGTCCGGCGGTAGGGATGTGTCTGTGCACGGTGTGTCTTCCCCCTGTGAACGGTCGCGTCCCTGAACGGCGTCCAGGAACGCGACAAATTACCAGTCGGGGTGCTTCGTCCCGCCGGACGTGCGGGCGATCGGGCGGGGGCTTGAACCAGACAGGGCCTGACGGCGTCTCTTCCTCGGGGCGAGCAACACGGAGAGGAACGTGGGGAAGCGCGATTCGCGTGCGCGGGGATGCGGCTGTAACCGCCCGGGTACCCCGCGTGCACGTGCATCTTCCCATGCAGGCGCACATGAACACAGCTATGATCCGGGTCAGTTGACCATTCACAGTTGCACGTCTGCACATTCCCGGGAGCGACCTTGCACCACGCGTACAACGGCATGGCGGCAGCGGAGCTTCAGGGTGCCGCGTGGCAGAAGAGCCGGCACAGCAACTCGCAGGGGTCCTGCGTCGAGTTCGCCAAACTGCCGGGGGGAGGGGTGGCGGTACGCAACTCACGCCACCCCGACGGGCCTGCCCTGGTCTACACCAGGGCGGAGATCGAGGCGATGCTGCTCGGGATCAAGGACGGGGAGTTCGACCACCTGATAGCGGACTGACGGCGGCCTGAGCGCGGCCCGGCGGCGGACCGGCGGAGCGGCGTCGGACCGGCTCGGGGGTGCGCGGCCCCGTGTTCACTCGGCCGGCTGGAGGCGGAACAGCGCCCACACGACCTTGCCGCCGACCGCTCCCGTGAGCGGGTGCCAGCCCCAGCTGTCGGCGAACGACTCGACCAGGAACAGGCCGCGGCCGGATTCCGCGCCGAAGTCGTCGGGCTCGCGCTCGACCGGGCTGTCGTCGCTGGGGTCGCGCACCGCGCACACCAGCCGGCTCGTCCAGCGCATGAGGTGCAGGCGTACCGGCACTTCGGTCTCGCGCGGGGTGTCCGCGGGCAGCGCGTGGCGCAGGGCGTTGGTGACGAGTTCGGAGACGACCAGGGCGACGTCGTCGAAACAGTCCGTGAGGTCCCACTGCGTCAGCGTGGATCTGGTGAACTTCCGTGCCCCGCCCACCGCTTCGAAGCGGGCGGGCAGCGCGCACGAGGCGGAACCGGCCACGGTCGAGGGGTCGAAGGGGGGAAGCGCCTGCCTTAAGGGCTGGCAAGGCTCCAGCATGGTCGATCCATTCGTCCCCATGCGAGGCACTCCCGGGTTCGCGGCCGTGGCGGTACAGGACGCAAGCGACTAGACGCAGTTGAGCACGCAGGTGCGCGAGGACCATGGTTCCGAATGCTTCGGCCCGATGCAAGGGCAGATGCACGTGCACGTGACCGACCTGTCCCCGACCGTGCCGTTTCTTGCTCATTTCTTCCTCAGAAGTTCCTCAGGCCGATTTCACTCCTTGACCATTTCCGTAATCGCGCGGGTACGGGGTGAAGCGTTTTGATGGCAGACTGCACCGCACCATTGGATGGGGAGGACGGCGAAGTGACCGCAGGGGAGGCATGGGGATCCCCCCGGCCGAGCGCAGTCGAGGCCGGCGGAGGCTCCGTGGTCCGGCGCATTCTGCTGGGATCTCAGCTCAGGCGCCTGCGCGAGTCGCGCGGCATCACGCGGGAAGCTGCCGGGTACTCGATCCGGGCGTCCGAGTCCAAGATCAGTCGTATGGAGTTGGGGCGCGTGAGCTTCAAGGCCAGGGATGTCGAGGACCTGCTCACGCTCTACGGCGTCGGCGACGAATCCGAGCGCATGTCACTGCTCGGCCTCGCCAAGGAGGCCAACATCGCGGGCTGGTGGCACAGCTTCGGCGATGTGCTGCCCGGCTGGTTCCAGACATATATCGGTCTGGAGGGCGCCGCCTCGGTGATCCGTACCTATGAAGTCCAGTTCGTGCACGGCCTGTTGCAGACCGAGGCGTACGCCCACGCAGTCGTGTCGCGCGGCATGCACGGGGCTCCCGCCGCAGAGATCGACAAGCGCGTCGCGCTGCGTCTCGAACGGCAGAAGGCCCTGGTGTCCGAGCGGGCCCCCCAGTTCCACGCGGTCCTCGACGAGGCCGCGCTGCGCCGCCCGTACGGCGAACGCGAAGTGATGCGGGGCCAGTTGAGGCACCTCATCGAAATGTCGGAGCAGCCCAACATCCACCTCCAGGTGATGCCGTTCAGCTTCGGCGGGCACGCGGGTGAGAGCGGCGCCTTCACGATGCTGCGGTTCCCCGAGTCGGACCTGTCGGACATCGTCTATCTCGAACAGCTCACCTCCGCCCTGTATTTGGACAAGGCGGAAGAGGTCGCCCAGTACGAACGCGCCATGGCCCGACTGCAACAGGACAGCCCAGGCCCCGAGGAAAGCCGCGATCTTCTGCGCGGACTCCTTCAACTCAGCTGACTCATCAGTAGGATGACGTCACATCAGGCCAGTTACGCGGTTGACCGCGCGGAGCCGGCGGACACAGCAGTAGGGGATGGCATGTCCTTCTTCACCGACCTCGCCCACCAGTTCATAGACGGCCAGTGGCGCACCGGCAGCGGGTCGTGGGACATCATCGACTTCGATCCTTACAACGGGGAGAAGCTCGCCGCCATCACCGTGGCCACCGTCGAAGAGGTGGACGAGGCCTACCGCGCCGCCCAGCGCGCCCAGCGCGAGTGGGCCGAGACCAACCCCTACACCCGCCGACTCGTCTTCGAGCGCGCCCTGCGGATCACCGAGGAGCGCGAGGCCGAGATCATCGAGGCCATGATCAGTGAGCTGGGCGGCACCCGGCTCAAGGCGGTCTACGAGGTCCATCTCGCCAAGGAGTTCCTGCGCGAGGCGATCCAGCTGGCGCTGCGCCCCGAGGGCCGCATCCTGCCGTCGCCGGTCGACGGCAAGGAGAACCGCGTCTACCGGCTGCCGGTCGGCGTGATCGGTGTGATCAGCCCGTTCAACTTCCCGTTCCTGGTCACCATCAAGTCGATCGCCCCCGCACTGGCGCTGGGCAACGCGGTCGTCATCAAGCCGAACCAGAACGCGCCGGTCGTCGGCGGCGGACTCATCGCGAAGATCTTCAAGGACGCCGGACTCCCGGCGGGCCTGCTGAACGTCCTGGTCACCGACATCGCCGAGATCGGCGACGCGCTGATAGAGCACCCCGTGCCCAAGGTCATCTCCTTCGCGGGCTCCGACCGCACCGGCCGGCACGTCGCCTCCGTCGCCGGCAGCCACTTCAAACGCGTCATCCTGGAGCTGAGCGGCAACAGCGCGCTCGTCGTTCTCGACGACGCGGACCTCGACTACGCGGTGGACGCGGCGGTTTTCAGCCGCTTCGTCTACCAGGGCCAGGTCTGCATGGCGGCCAACCGGATCCTGGTCGACCGGTCGGTGGAAGAGGAGTTCACGGCCAAGTTCCTCGCGAAGGTGGCCTCGCTCAACACGGGCGACCCGGCGGACCCGGCCACCGACATCGGCCCGGTCATCAACAACTTCCAGGCGGACGCGCTCACTTCGCTGGTCGACCAGGCCCTGGCCGAGGGCGCCACCGCGCTGGTACGGGGCACGACCCGCGGCAACCTGGTGGAGCCCACCGTCCTCACGGGGCTGCCCGCCGACTCCTCGGTGCTGCGCCAGGAGATCTTCGGTCCCGTGGCGCTGCTCATCCCCTTCGACGGGGAGGAGGAGGCCGTCCGCATGGCGAACGACAGCCCGTACGGCCTGAGCGGGGCCGTGCACACGGCCAACGTGGAGCGCGGGGTGCGGTTCGCCAAGCGGATCGAGACGGGGATGATGCACGTCAACGACTCCACGATCCAGGACGAACCGCTGGTCGCGTTCGGCGGCGAGAAGTACTCGGGGCTCGGGCGGCTGAACGGAGACTCCACGGTCGAGGCGTTCACCACGCAGAAGTGGATCTCGGTGCAGCACGAGCGGAGCCCGTTCCCGTTCTGAGGGGGTCCGGGTTCTGACGGGGTCCGGGTTCTGACGGGGGCCGACGGGATACGGGATAGCGGACAGGATCTGACCTGTTACCCGCCTACCGTGGTTCAACCAGTCCCGAACGAAGGCGGTTTGACCATGGTTACGCACGTTCCCTCCGCGGCGCACGGCGACGAGCGCGGGGCGCTCCTCCTCTTCGTGGAGGCGCAGCGCGGCGCCGTACGACGCTCGGTCATCGGGCTCACCGAGGAGCAGGCCGCGAGCCGTCCCAGCGCGAGCGCGCTGTCCCTGTCCGGGCTGCTCAAGCACGTCGCGGAGTGCGAGCTGAACTGGCTGCGGATGGCTCAGCAGCGACCGAACGCGCGGCAGCGCGACCAGTCGAACTGGCACGAGAGCTTCCGGCTCGTCGGGGACGAGAGCATCGAGGGAACGCTGGCCTTCTGGGACGAAGTGGCCCTTGAGACCGAGGAGTTCATCCGCAAGGTGCCCTCGCTCGACGACACGTTTCCGCTGCCCGAGGCGCCGTGGTTCCCGAAGGACGGCCAGGTCTCGATGCGCTGGCTGATGATCCACCTGGTGGAGGAGTTCGCCCGGCACGCCGGACACGCCGACATCGTCCGCGAGTCGCTGGACGGCAAGACGGCGTTCGAGCTGGTGGCGCTCGCAAACGGGTGAGGTCATAGGCTGGCGGCCATGTCAACCATCCGCCTCCTCGTTCTCGGCGCGGTACGCCAGAACGGCCGGGCCCACGGCTACCAGGTGCGCAGTGACCTGGAGTACTGGGGCGCCCACGAGTGGTCCAATGCCAAGCCGGGTTCGATCTACCACGCGCTCAAGCAGATGGCGAAGCAGGGCGCGCTCCTCGCCCACGAGGTGGCGCCCAGCACGGCCGGGGGGCCGCCGCGCACGGAGTACGAGCTGACCGCCGAGGGCGAGGCCGAATACCTCCGGCTGCTGCGTGAGGCGTTGTCCTCGTACAACCAGAAGCCGGACGTGATGTCGGCGGCGATCGGCTTCATGGTGGACCTGCCCCGAGCGGAGGTCGTCGCCCTGCTGCGGGCCCGCCTGGAGAAGCTCGCGCGGTGGCGGGAGTCGGTGACGGAGTACTACCTGGGGGGCAAGGGGGCGGAGGAGTTCGGGCACATCGGGGAGATCATGAACATGTGGGTGCACTCTTCCGATGCGGGGGCGGAGTGGACGCGGGGGCTCATTGGGCGGGTCGAGGGCGGCGCGTACCGCTTCGCGGCCGACCCGCCCCCCTGACCCCGGGCCCCCGACCCCGGCCCACCGCCGGGCACCGCCCGCGCAGTTCCCCGCGCCCCCTAAACCCCGGTTCGGGTGCGGGCCGTGGACGGCTGGTCGCGCAGTTCCCCGCGCCCCTCAACCCCGCTTTCGTCCGCGGACCGTGCCCGCGTCTCGCGCAGTTCCCCGCGCCCCTAACCCGCTTACGTCTGCGGACCGTGCCCGCGTCTCGCGCAGTTCCCCGCGCCCCCAAAAAAACCCGCCTTCGTGTGCGGACCGTGCCCGCGTCTCGCGCAGTTCCCCGCGCCCCTAACCCGCTTACGTCTGCGGACCGTGCCCGCTTCTCGCGCAGTTCCCCGCGCCCCTGTAGGGCGCCCGGAGCCGCTCAGTGTTACAGCCCCGCGCCCCTTAGCTGCTCGGTGCCGGGCGGCATGGGCATCCTCAGCCCGTCATGGGGGTCCCTCCTGGCCCTTGAGGCCTTGGGGGAGTTTGAGGACGAGCGCCCTTCAGGCGCGATACGGGGTCTGGGGCGGAGCCCCAGGGGGCCGGGCCTCGCAACTCGCCGCACGGGCGGGTGGGTGGGAAAACGCGCGTCGGAGCCCGGGGCTAGTGGTGGAAGGCCGTGGCTTCGGATTCGTCGCGGCCCAGCGGAGCGGCCTGCCGGCGGAGTTCGGGGAGCAGCCGGCTGAGGTCCTCGATGAGGAGCCCCGCCAGGTCGGAGGAGAAGCCGTTGCGGCACACCACCCTCAGCACCGACAGGTCCTCCCGGTTCTTCGGGAAGCTGTACGCCGGCACCAGCCAGCCCCGCTCGCGAAGACGCCTCGACACGTCGAACACGTCATACCGGTCCACGTCCGGCGCCGTCGTGAAGGCGAACACCGGCAACTCCTCGCCCCGCGTGAGTAGTTGGAAGTCGCCGAGCGAGTCGATCCGCTCCGCGAGCCCCCTCGCCACGTCCCGCGTGGTCTGCTGCACCGCCCGGTACCCTTCGCGGCCGAGCCGCAGGAACGTGTAGTACTGGGCCACCACCTGCGCCCCGGGCCGGGAGAAGTTGAGCGCGAACGTCGGCATGTCGCCGCCGAGGTAGTTCACCCGGAAGACCAGCTCCTCGGGCAGCGCCTCCGCCGTGCGCCACAGGGCCCAGCCCACCCCCGGATACACCAGCCCGTACTTGTGCCCGGAAGTGTTGATGGAGGACACCCGGGGGAGCCGGAAGTCCCACACGAGGTCCTCGTCGAGGAAGGGCGCGACCATCGCCCCGGACGCCCCGTCGACATGGACGGGGATGTCCAGACCCGTACGCTCCTGCAAATCGTCGAGCGCCGCACACAGCTCGGCGATCGGCTCGTACGACCCGTCGAAGGTCGAGCCGAGCACCCCGACGACGCCGATCGTGTTCTCGTCGCAGAGCGCCGCCGCGGCCTGGGGGTCGAGGTGGAAACGGTCGCCCTCCATGGGTACCTGGCGCGCCTCGACCTCCCAGAACGTGCAGAACTTGTCCCAGCAGACCTGCACGTTCACACCCATGACGAGATTGGGGCGGGCGTCGCGCGAGGGATAGCGGTCCGCGTTGCGCTTCATCCAGCGCCGCTTGAGCGCCATCCCCGCCAGCATGCACGCCTCGCTCGACCCGGTCGTCGAGCAGCCGACCGTGGCGTTGGGGTCGGGCGCGTGCCACAGATCGGCGAGCATGGCCACACAGCGCCGCTCCAGCTCGGCGGTGCGCGGGTACTCGTCCTTGTCGATCATGTTCTTGTCCCGGCACTCCGCCATCAGCACCCCGGCCTGCGGCTCCATCCAGGTGGTGACGAAGGTCGCCAGGTTGAGCCGGGAGTTCCCGTCGAGCATCAGCTCGTCGTGGACCAGCTGGTACGCGGTCGCCGGGGGCAGCGGCCGGTCCGGCAGCCGGTGCCGGGGCGGCGCGGAGGTCATCGAGCCGATCGGGTCCGCCTCCCCGAAGAAGGGGTTGAGCGCGAGCCGCCCGAACTCCTTCTCCTCCCCGTCTTCGTAGTGCTCCTTCTTGCTGCCGCCGCGGTGAAGTGCCATGGAGAGCCGCGTTCCTTTCCGGGGAGGTCGGGGAGGTCGGGGAGGTCCGGGGAGGTCCGGGGAGAGGGGAGTTCGGGAGGGACGCTCAGGGGGCCCGGCGTCAGGTGCGGGCGATGATCACCGCGGTGCCGTACGCGCAGACCTCCGTACCCACGTCCGCGGCTTCCGTCACGTCGAACCGCATCATCAGGACCGCGTTGGCGCCCCGCGCCTTCGCCTGGGCCACCAGGCGTTCCATCGCCTGGTTGCGGGTCTCGACCAGCGTCTTGGTGAGCCCCTTGAGCTCACCGCCGATCATCGACTTGAGGCCGGCGCCGATCTGGCTGCCCAGATGGCGCGAGCGCACCGTCAGGCCGAAGACCTCCCCGATGACCTGCTGCACGGTGTACCCGGGCACGTCGTTCGTGGTCACCACCAGCACGTCCGACTGCGCGCCCTGTCCGCCGCCGTACTCCTCGATGCCCATGTGGTCCGCCTTCCCGTAGCCCATGGCCGGCCCTTGCCGGCCTCCTCCAGCCTGCCCCTGGAACCACGCTTTCGCGCGTTACGTTGATAGTTTTGGCTGCCGACGGCAGACAGCCCGCCCGACACCCACACCCAGGAGCCCGGTACCCGTGACTTCCCTTGCCCTCGGGCCGAGCTGGCTGGACCCCGACTATCTGCTCGGAACCTTCGGCCTGGCCGGGCTGCTGATCATCGTGTTCGCCGAGTCCGGCCTGCTCATCGGCTTCTTCCTGCCGGGCGACTCGCTCCTGTTCACCACGGGCCTGCTCGTCACCACGGGCAAACTGGACACCCCGCTGTGGCTGGTCTGCGTCCTGGTGGTGCTCGCCGCGGTCCTCGGCGACCAGGTGGGCTATCTGTTCGGCAAGAAGGTGGGTCCGTCCCTCTTCAGCCGGCCCGATTCCAAGCTCTTCAAGCAGGAGAACGTCGAGAAGGCGCACGAATTCTTCGAGAAGTACGGCCCGAAGTCGCTGGTCCTGGCCCGCTTCGTGCCGATCGTGCGCACCTTCACGCCGATCATCGCGGGCGTCTCCGGGATGCACTACCGCTCGTTCGTCACGTTCAACGTCATCGGCGGCAGCCTGTGGGGCGCGGGCGTGACGCTGCTCGGCGCGGCGCTCGGCAACGTGGAGTTCGTGCACCAGCACATCGAGCTGATCCTCGTCGCGATCGTCCTCGTCTCGGTGATCCCGATCGCGATCGAGTTCCTGCGGGCACGGTCCAAGGCGCGGAAGAACCCGGCGGCGGCCGAGGGCGACGGCGGCGCGGGCCGGACCCCGCAGCGCGGCGGACGGCACGCCAAGCGCTGAGCGCGAAGCAGCCGAGCGTCAAGCGCTGAATACCAAGCGCTGAACGCCGGGCCGAGCGCCCGGCGTCAGAAGCCGCGGGTGCGCTTGGCCGCGGCGCGGCCCGGTCCTGGGGAGCGCAGGAAGAGTCGGGCGATCTCGTTTCCGAGGTTCACGCCGATCGCGATGGCCAGGGCGAGCGCGATGGCCTTGGCGAGCGAGGCGACGCCCGTGTTCAGGTGGTTCTGCGCGATGGACAGGACCCCGAAGTACGTGGCGCTACCGGGCAGCAGCGGGCCGATCGCGGCGGTCACGTACAGCAGCGCCGAGGTGTTCCAGTACCGCGAGAGCAGCTGCCCGAACAGGCCGACCAGGCCGGCCGCGACGGCCGTCGCCATGATCGGCGAGCCCTTCGCGGTGACCGCGATCGCGGCGTACACCACCCAGGCGACGCCGCCGTTCGCGGCCACGATCAGCACGGTGGAGCGGTCCTGCTGGAGCAGCACCGCGAAGGTCAGGCACAGCACGATCGACGCGAGGGTCTGAAGGATCGGCCGGTCGGTCGGCTGGAAGGTGCCCTCGGGGTTGAGCTTGGCGTGGATCTGCAGCCCGCCGTACAGGACGGTCAGGACGCCGACGACGATCGCGACGAAGAAGTACCCGACTTCGAGCAGCCGGGCCGCCGCGGTGACGTAGAAGCCGGTGAGACCGTCCTGGACGGCCGCCACCAGGGCCCGCCCCGGAATCAGGGCGAACAGGCCACCGGTGATGACCGCGGACGAGCTGAGTTCCCACTGGAGCAGGCTGAGCGCCACACCCATCGCGGCGGGCGGCATCGCGGCCACCACGAACTGGTAGAACTCCGGCAGCCCACGCGACGCGCACAGCCAGGCGAGCCGGTCGCCGAGCACCGCGCCGACCGCCGCCACCAGGAACACCGTGATGCCGCCGCCGAGCAGGACGGAGGCCGCTCCGGCGAGCAGCCCGCAGGCGGTGGTCAGGGCCCAGCCGGGGTAGGGGTGGCGGTTTCGGCGGATCTCCGCCAGGCGCCGGTAGGCCTCTTCGAGGGAGACCTCGTGGTCCTCGCTGGTCATGTCCGTGACCAGTCGGTGCACCGCGGCCAGACGGGTGTAGTCGGTGCCGCGGCGGCGCACCGTGCGGTTGGCCGTCACCGGGTCGTCCACGAGGGACGGCTGGTAGGTGATGCCGAGCATCGTGAAGGTGACCGTGGGCTCGCTGCGGTCCAGGCCGTAGCTGCGGCAGATCGCGAACATCGCCGCCTCGACGTCCTCGGCGCCCTCGCCGCCCGCGAGCAGCAGCTCGCCGATACGCAGCGTCAGGTCGAGCACGCGGGGGACCGCCGGGCCAGCGTCGTCGTGCTTCTGGATCGGCTCGGCGACCGGCCGGTCGCCGACCGGCATCCGCAGCATGGTGCGCATCCGGTCCTGCCAGGGCGCGTCCTTGGAGAGGCGTACCAACGGCATGGAGCCGGTAGTGGTCATCGGGTTGGGCGTCTCACGGGCCGTGTACGCGCTCGGGGTGGTGAACGCGGAGGCCGGCTGCTCGGCGGGCGACTCGACGACCGGCGTGGCGAGGCCGGCGGGCAGTGCGAACTCCGATGTCGGCGAGTCCTCCTCGGGCACCTGCGGCTGCTCCACGCCCTCGGGGGGCGCGAAGGCGCTGCGTGCCTCGTCGGACTGCGGTTTGCGGTCCTCGACCGTGTCGTGCTGCTCGGACACCACTGGTCCCCTGCCTCCCTCCAGCCACTTCGGGTGCGTGTGCCCAGTATGTGGGGCGACATGAGGTGGCACGACAAGGGGCGGCCCGCCGTGAACCACCCCCGTGAACAACCCCCGCGCGGGCGGCCGCAGGACGACGGGGACACACCCGCACGACGACGGGGGACGCGCCCGCACGACGACGGGGGACGCGCCCGCACGACGACGGGGGACGCGCCCGCACGACGACGGGCGGCGCACCCCGAGGGTGCGCCGCCCGTTCGCTACGGAGAAACGCGCGTCAGTGCGCGCCGCCCTGCGCCTCGAGGCGCTTGTACGAGGCCTCGACCTCGGCCTCGGCCTCGACACGGCCGACCCAGTCGGCGCCCTCGACGGACTTGCCGGGCTCCAGGTCCTTGTAGACCTCGAAGAAGTGCTGGATCTCCAGGCGGTCGAACTCGGAGACGTGGTGGATGTCGCGCAGGTGCTCGACGCGCGGGTCGGACGCCGGGACGCACAGCAGCTTGTCGTCGCCGCCGGCCTCGTCGGTCATCCGGAACATGCCGATCGCGCGGCACTTGATGACGCAGCCCGGGAAGGTCGGCTCGTCGAGCAGGACCAGGGCGTCCAGCGGGTCGCCGTCCTCGCCGAGGGTGTTCTCGACGAAGCCGTAGTCGGCCGGGTAGCTGGTCGAGGTGAAGAGTCGACGGTCCAGACGGATCCGGCCGGTCTCGTGGTCGACCTCGTACTTGTTCCGCGATCCCTTCGGGATCTCGATGGTGACGTCGAACTCCACGGGTGGCTCTCCTCCATGATCAGCACATGCATCGGACGGGCCTGCGTCGACCGCCATGTTCGCGGCGGGACGCAGTTCTGGTGATTAAGTGTCCCTCACGCAGGTGTGTGATCGCGAAAGGGGCTGGTCCTCGGTGCCGGGACCCAAGACATGGCAGCTCACAGCGGGTGCGGCGGCGGTCGGCCTGGCACTGGCGACCGGGGCCGTGGCCCTGGCGGGACCGTGGGACTCAGGTCAGCGTACGGCCGAGCGCGCACGGGCCGCATCGCGGGACGCCAGGGGTGGCGCACATCACCAGCGCCCCGCGGATCCGGACGCTCCGGCTCCGGCCCCGAGCGCGCCCAGCGTGCTCGCCGCGCTCGGCGCGGCCGGGGACGCGCCGGTCACGGCCGCCCTTCCGGCCGCCCTCGCCCCGCTGCTGGCCGACCCCGCGCTCGGCCCGCATCCGGCGGCCTCGGTCCTCGACACCGCCACCGGCCGTGAGGTGTACGCCTCCCGCGCGGACGTCGCGATGACTCCGGCGTCGACGATCAAGATCGCGACGGCGACCGCGGTCCTCACCGCACTCCCGGCCGACCACCGCTTCACCACCGCCGTGGCGGCGTCGGCCGACGGTTCGGCGCTGACCCTCGTCGGGGGCGGCGACCCGACCCTCGACCGGGCGCGCCTGGCCGCGCTCGCCGACGACACCGCCCGCGCGCTGCGGGCCCGCGCCCTCGACCACGTACGTCTGACCTACGACGCCTCGCTGTTCAGCGGGACCGCGGTGCATCCGATCGGGCCGAACGAGAACCTCGCGCCGGTCGTCGCCCTGATGACGGACGAGGGGCGTACGCAGGTCCCCTCCGGCTCATCCGGCGCTTCCGGCTCGTCCGACGCCGAGGAGAGCGGGCCCGGCGCGCGCACCGCGGACCCGGCGGGCGACACCGCGCGGGCCTTCGCCCGGCTGCTGCGGGACCGCGGGGTGCGGGCGGACGACCCGGTCGCGGGCGGCCGGCCGGCGGGCGCCACCGTGCTGGCGAGCACGAGCTCCGCGCCGCTGACCGAGGTCGTCGAGCGGATGCTGACCGAGAGCGACAACGACATCGCGGAGGCCCTCGCCCGGCAGACCGCGATCGCCACCGGGAAGCCCGCGAGCTTCGAGGGCGGCGCCGCGGCCGTGGCCGCCCAGCTCGAAAAGGCCCGACTCCCTTCCGCCGGAAGCGTGTTCACCGACGGCAGCGGGCTCAATCGCGCCGACAGGGTCACCGCGCGCCTGCTCACCCGGCTCCTCGCCGACGCCGCAGGACCGGCCCACCCCGAACTGCGGCCGATCCTCACCGGCCTGCCCGTCGCCGGCTTCACCGGCACCCTCAGCACCCGCTACGGCGCGACGTCCGCGGCGACCGGCCTGGTCAGGGCGAAGACCGGCACGCTCGGCGGCGCCGGGGTCAACACCCTGGCGGGCACCGTCGTGGACGCGAGCGGCCACCTCCTGGCGTTCGCGTTCCTTTCGGCGGGCACGCCCGGCGCGGACCCGGCGCCCGCGCAGCGGGCCCTCGACCGGCTCGCCACGCGGCTCACGGCGCACTGACCTTCGCCGACCGGGTTCCCTTGCGGGGACGACAACGTACGGTTGACGCATGACTGGCATCGGCGGTGCAGGTACCTCTGGGATGGTCGACTGGAACCTCGCGGTCGCGACCGCGACCCGACTGGTGCGGCCGGGCCCCGACGTGAGCCGTGACGAGGCGCGAGAGATCGTCGCCGAGCTCCGTCGGCACGCCAAGGCCGCCGAAGAACACGTACGGACGTTCACCCGGATGATCCCGGAGGGCGTCGAACCGGAGGACACCCCGGTCCTGGTCGTGGACCGGGCCGGATGGGTGAAGGCCAACGTGGCCGGCTTCCGCGAGGTCCTGCGGCCCCTGCTCGACAAGATGCAGGAGCGCCGCGGCAGCACCCCCGCGGGCGCCGTGTTCGGCGCGGTCGGCGGCAAGGTCACCGGCGTCGAGCTCGGCATGCTCCTGAGCTTCCTGTCCTCACGGGTCCTCGGGCAGTACGAGACCTTCGCGCCCGCGAGCCGGGACCTGCCGGCCGGGCCCGGCGGCGGCGGACGGCTGCTGCTCGTGGCGCCCAACATCGTGCACGTGGAGCGCGAACTCGACGTCCCCCCGCACGACTTCAGGCTCTGGGTCTGCCTCCACGAGGAGACCCACCGCACCCAGTTCACGGCCGTGCCGTGGCTGCGCGACCACCTGGAGAGCGAGATCCAGTCGTTCCTCGGCGCCACCGAGGTCGACCCCATGACCGTCCTGGAGCGGCTGCGCGACGCGGCCCAGTCCCTGGCCGGCGGCCGGCCCGAGGGCGAGGAGGACGACGGGGGGCGCTCCCTCGTCGAGCTGGTGCAGACCCCGGAACAGCGCGAGATCCTCGGCCGGCTCACCGCCGTGATGTCCCTCCTGGAGGGGCACGCCGACTACGTGATGGACGGGGTCGGGCCGCAGGTCGTGCCCTCGGTGGCGGAGATCCGCGAGAAGTTCAAGGAGCGCAGGGCCAAGGGCGCATCCCGGCTCGACGTGGCGCTGCGCAAGCTCCTCGGCCTGGACGCCAAGCTGCGCCAGTACCGCGACGGCGAGCGCTTCGTGCGCGCCGTGGTGGAGGAGGTCGGCATGGACGGCTTCAATCGCGTGTGGACTTCTCCGAACACCCTTCCGACGAAGGCCGAGATCGCCAAGCCGGCGGAGTGGGTCGCGCGCGTGCACCGCAAGGCGGACTCCTGACCTGAAGGCCCGCCGGTGGCGGGTGTCAACGCGGGAATCACCCATCCGAGGGACCGTGGGGCATGGGTAGGCGTGCAATGCTCGGGTAACGGCTCTGTTCTGTCACCATCTACGCACTCTGTGTGACTGAACGGCCCTCCTGCTCCTCCTGATCCCCCGCATCCTCTCCGCGCCAGAGGCACCCCCAACTTCACCGAAGGGCACCGGACATGGGTCCCCATCCTGCGGTCGCAGCGATACGCCTGGCGGTTCGCCGCGTACTCCACGACGTACTGAACGAACACTCCCGCGACCACCAGAGCGCCGAGACGGCCGTGACCGCGGGGGCCCCCGCCGGTCGGGGCGCAGGCGTTCGCACCGCGCCCGAGCCCCTCGTGCTCGTGGCCTGCTCGGGCGGCGCCGATTCCATGGCGCTCGCCTCCGCCCTCGCCTTCGAGTCCCGCAAGCTCTCGCTGCGCGCCGGCGGCATCACCGTCGACCACGGCCTCCAGCACGGCTCGGACCTGCGCGCCGCCGAGGTCGTCTCCCGCATGACCGGCCTCGGCCTGGAACCCGCCGAGTCCGTCGCCGTGCGCGTGGGCCGCGAGGGAGGCCCCGAGGCCGCCGCCCGCGACGCCCGCTACGCCGCCCTGGACGCCGCCGCCGAGCGGCACGGCGCCGCCGCGATCCTGCTCGGGCACACCCGTGACGACCAGGCCGAGACCGTCCTGCTCGGCCTCGCCCGCGGCTCCGGCACGCGCTCCCTGTCCGGCATGGCCGCCGTCTCGGGGGCGGCGGGCCGCTACCGGCGCCCCTTCCTGGAGCTCGACCGCCAGACCGCGCGCAAGGCCTGCATGGTCCAGTCGCTGCCCGTCTGGGACGATCCGCACAACGCCGACCCCGCCTACACCCGCTCCCGGCTGCGCCAGGAGGGCCTGCCCGCCCTGGAGAAGGCGCTCGGCAAGGGCGTCGTCGAGGCGCTCGCCCGCACCGCCCAGCTCTCGCGTGACGACGCCGACGCCCTGGACGCCTGGGCCCTCCAGGCCGACGCCTCCGTGCGGGACGACGCGGGGCTCCTGGACTGCGCGAAGCTCTTCGCTCTGCCGCCCGCCGTGCGGCGCCGGATCGTGCGCCGCGAGGTCATCGGGGCGGGTTCGCCCGCCGGCTCACTCTTCGCCCGCCATGTGGAGGAGATCGACAAGCTGATCACCAGCTGGCGCGGTCAGCGGGCCATCAATCTCCCGGGCCGCGTCGTCGCGCGTCGGCAGGGTGGCAGACTGGTCATTCGGCAGAGCTGAGCCCACGCACGTAACTCGGCTCGCGCACGACAACAGAAACCCCCAAGAAAGCGGCCCGGGTGAACGAGAAGGACATGGGCACCGACCTCCAGTCGGTGCTCATCACCAAGGAAGAGATCGACGCGAAGCTGGCGGAGCTGGCCGGGAAGATCGACGCGGAGTACGCGGGCAAGGACCTGCTCCTCGTCGGTGTCCTCAAGGGCGCCGTCATGGTCATGGCGGATCTGGCCCGCGCGCTGTCCACCCCGGTCACCATGGACTGGATGGCCGTCTCCTCGTACGGTGCGGGCACCCAGTCCTCCGGCGTCGTGCGGATCCTCAAGGACCTCGACACCGACATCAAGGGCAAGCACGTCCTGATCGTCGAGGACATCATCGACTCGGGCCTGACCCTGTCGTGGCTCCTGTCCAACCTCGGCTCGCGCGAGCCCGCCTCCCTGGAGGTGTGCACGCTGCTCCGTAAGCCGGATGCCGCAAAGGTCGCGATCGACGTGAAGTGGATCGGTTTCGACATTCCGAATGAATTCGTCGTGGGCTACGGCCTCGACTATGCCGAGAAGTACCGCAATCTCCCCTTTGTCGGGACGCTCGCGCCGCACGTGTACGGCGGCTGAGGCAACCCGTTCCGTTTCGGGGAACCACAGCCCGTCCCGCTCCGTTGGAGCAGGGGAAGGGCCCTTTGTCAGCCGTACCGTGCGACCACGGGTGACAATGCTGGGGTACCGTCCGAAGAACAGTCTTTACACACAGTCTTAGTCACAGTCACAGCAGCATTTACCTACGGGCAGGAGGGACGGGGCGTTCTCGCTCCGTATGGATGGACGTGAAGCGATACTTCCGTGGGCCGGTCATGTGGATCGTGCTGGCCGTCCTCGCCGTGGTCGTGCTGATGCAGGTCGTCGGCTCGGGTGGCGGCTACAAGACGGTCGACACATCCGATGTCGTTCAGGCGATCAGCAACAAGCAGGTCGAACAGGCCAAGATCACCACAGGTGACAGTCAGGTCATCAAGATCGACCTGAAGGACGGCCAGAAGGTCAAGGGCAGCAGCAAGGTCCAGGCGAACTACATCGGGGACATCCAGGCGAGCTCGCTCGCCGACCAGCTGCAGGGCAGCGTCAAGGCCGGTGACATCCCCAAGGGCTACACCGTCTCGCCCGACAAGCAGAACCCGTTCCTCGGGATCCTGCTCTCGCTGCTCCCCTTCGTCCTCATCGTCGTGGTCTTCCTGTTCCTGATGAACCAGATGCAGGGCGGCGGCTCCCGAGTCATGAACTTCGGGAAGTCCAAGGCCAAGCTCATCACCAAGGACACCCCGAAGACGACCTTCGCCGATGTGGCGGGGTCCGACGAGGCGGTCGAGGAACTCCACGAGATCAAGGAGTTCCTCCAGGAGCCGGCGAAGTTCCAGGCCGTCGGCGCCAAGATCCCCAAGGGCGTGCTGCTCTACGGCCCGCCCGGCACCGGCAAGACGCTGCTCGCCCGCGCCGTCGCGGGTGAGGCCGGTGTTCCCTTCTACTCGATCTCCGGTTCCGACTTCGTCGAGATGTTCGTCGGTGTCGGCGCCTCGCGTGTCCGCGACCTCTTCGAGCAGGCCAAGGCGAACGCCCCGGCGATCGTCTTCGTCGACGAGATCGACGCCGTGGGCCGGCACCGCGGTGCGGGTCTCGGCGGCGGTCACGACGAGCGCGAGCAGACGCTCAACCAGCTGCTCGTCGAGATGGACGGCTTCGACGTGAAGGGCGGCGTCATCCTGATCGCCGCCACCAACCGGCCCGACATCCTCGACCCGGCCCTCCTGCGGCCCGGCCGGTTCGACCGCCAGATCGCGGTCGACCGCCCGGACATGCAGGGCCGTCTGGAGATCCTCAAGGTCCACCAGAAGGGCAAGCCGGTCGCCCCGGACGTCGACCTGTCGGCCGTCGCCCGGCGCACCCCCGGCTTCACCGGCGCCGACCTGGCGAACGTGCTGAACGAAGCGGCGCTCCTGACGGCGCGCAGCGACAAGAAGCTGGTCGACAACCACGCGCTGGACGAGGCGATCGACCGTGTCGTGGCGGGTCCGCAGAAGCGCACGCGGATCATGTCCGAGAAGGAAAAGAAGATCACCGCGTACCACGAGGGCGGTCACGCCCTGGTCGCCGCGGCTTCCCCCAACTCGGACCCGGTCCACAAGATCACGATCCTGTCGCGCGGCCGGGCCCTGGGCTACACCATGGTCCTGCCGGACGAGGACAAGTACTCGACCACGCGCAACGAAATGCTCGACCAGCTGGCCTACATGCTGGGCGGGCGCGCGGCCGAGGAGCTCGTCTTCCACGACCCGACGACGGGCGCGGCCAACGACATCGAGAAGGCCACGTCCACCGCTCGCGCGATGGTCACGCAGTACGGCATGACCGAGCGTCTGGGCGCGATCAAGTTCGGTGGCGACAACACCGAGCCGTTCCTCGGCCGTGAGATGGGGCACCAGCGCGACTACTCGGAAGAGGTCGCGGCCCTCGTCGACGAAGAGGTCAAGAAGCTCATCGAGACGGCGCACAACGAGGCCTGGGAAATCCTGGTCGAGAACCGCGACATCCTCGACAAGCTGGTTCTCGAACTCCTGGAGAAGGAGACCCTCAGCAAGGAGCAGATCGCCGAGGTCTTCTCCGGCATCGTCAAGCGTCCGGCCCGTCCGGCCTGGACCGGCTCCTCGCGGCGTACGCCGTCGACGAGGCCGCCGGTGCTCTCGCCGAAGGAGCTGGCCCTGACCAACGGTGCCACCACGAGCGCCAACGGCTCCGCGCCCCTGGACACCCCCACGGAGGCCCTGCCGGCCCCCGAGGACCGTCCCGAGGCCTGAGCAACGGGGCCCGTACCGGCCCCGGAATGCATGCCGCGCCCCCCAGGTTTTAGCCTGTGGGGGCGCGGGTGTTTTCCGGCCACGCGCCATGAACGACAGTCGAGGAACGAGGCACAGATGACCGACCCGGTGACGCTGGACGGCGAGGCCAAGATCGGCGAGTTCGACGAGAAGCGGGCCGAGAGCGCTGTGCGCGAGCTCCTCATAGCGGTCGGCGAGAACCCGGACCGCGAGGGCCTCAAGGAGACGCCGGCCCGGGTGGCGCGGGCGTACAAGGAGATCCTGGCGGGTCTGCGCCAGGAGCCCGAGGACGTCCTGACGACCACGTTCGACCTGGGGCACGACGAGATGGTCCTGGTGAAGGACATCGAGATCGTGTCGGTCTGTGAACATCATCTGCTGCCGTTCCACGGCGTGGCCCACGTCGGCTACATCCCCGCCGAATCCGGCAAGATCACCGGTCTGTCGAAGCTGGCCCGCCTGGTGGACGTGTTCGCCCGCAGGCCGCAGGTGCAGGAGCGCCTGACCACGCAGATCGCCGACTCGCTGATGCGCATCCTCGACGCGCGCGGCGCCATCGTGGTGATCGAGGCCGAGCACATGTGCATGTCGGTGCGCGGCATCCGCAAGCCCGGCGCGAAGACCATGACCTCGGCGGTGCGGGGGCAGCTGCGCGCCCCGGCGACGCGCAGTGAGGCGATGAGCCTGATCATGGCCCGCTGACCGCCCGCGTATCGCGTCCGACGCCGGGGTCCGGGGTCCGGGGGCCGAGGGTGGTCCGGGTGGGGCCCCGGGTGCGGGATCTGGTCGAGTTGCTCGGTCGAGGCGCTCGGGGGAGGTGTCCAACTCCCAATACGGGCCTGTCGGTTGGGTGAGGGCCGTGACAGGCTCGGAGGATGACGGAACAGACACTCCCGGCCCGCACCCTCGGTGAACTGGAAGTATCCGCACTGGGCTTCGGCGCCATGGTCCTCTCGCCGGGAATCTACGGCGACATCGACGACGAGCGGGGCGAGCGTGCGCTGCGGGCGGCGCTCGACGCCGGCACGACCTTCATCGACACGGCCGACGGTTACGGCGCGGACGGTCACAACGAGCGGCTCGTCGGGAGGGTGCTCAAGGGGCGGCGGCGCGAACAGGCCGTCGTGGCAACCAAGTTCGGCTTCCGGATCCCCGAGGGAGCCGAGCCGCACCCCTTCCCGGTCGGCTACGCGTTCGGCGAGCTGGCGGTCAACGCCGACCCGAAGCACGTACGGGGCTATGCGGAGGCGAGCCTGCGGGGGCTCGGCACGGAGTACATCGACCTGTATTACCCGCACTTTCCCGACCCGCAGGTGCCGCTGACCGACACGGTGGGCGCGGTGGCCGACCTCGTCGAGGCGGGGCTCGTGCGCCATCTCGGCCTGTCCAACGTGACGTCCGACCAGCTGCGTGCGGCGCACGCCGTGCACCCGGTGGCCGCCGTGCAGGTCGAATGGTCGATGTGGCGGCCGATCGCCCCCGAACTGCTCGCCGTGGCACGGGAGTTGGGTGTCGGTATCGTGCCGTGGTCGCCGCTGGGGCAGGGCTTCCTCGGCGGCACGGTGGAGGCGGTGGGCGACGGCGACTTCCGGCAGCACATGGGCCGGTTCGACGCGGCCAACCTGAAGGCCAACAACGACCGGTTCGCGCCGGTGCGCGGGGTCGCCGAGGAACTCGGCATCACTGCGGCGCAGCTGGCGCTGGCCTGGCTGCTGCACCAGTACGACCACACGGTGCCGATCCCGGGCAGCCGCACCCCCGCCCACATCGAGGAGAATCTCGCGGCCGCGCGGATCGAGCTGTCGGCGGCCGTGCTCGCGCGGCTGGACGAGATCCTGGCGCGGACCCGCGTCGAGGGCGGCACCTTGCTGTAGCCGGCGCGCGGGCGGAGGCCGCGCGGTGTCCGCCGCGAGCGGACCCGCGGAGGACCGGTCGCGTGGTGCCCGGCCGCCGCGGTGCGTCGGCGCGTGGTGCCCGGCCGCGTGGTGTCAGGTGACCGGGGCCGTGGTGTCGTCCTCGTCCTCGGGGAGCTTGCAGACGCGCTCGAGGAAGAACGCGGCGGCCACCACGGCGATGCCGGCCAGGACCGAGAAGCCGGCGTAGATCGCCTGGTCGCGGCGGGACGGCACGTCGAGGTAGCTCAGCAGATAGACGCCGGTGCCGCCGTACATCCCGCACACCAGGGCCGCGACCAGGGCGCTGGCCTGGCCGAAGACCACCGCGCGCGCCGCCATCAGGGGCTCCACGCCCTTGGCACCCGGCCGGCGCTCGCGCTGGGCGCGCAGCCGGGAGCGGATGGACAGGGCGGTGGCGAGCAGGATGACGGCGATCACCGCGAGGACGATGGGGGCCGCGATCGGCACGCTCGGCAGGGTGGCGACCGCGTCCCACAGCCGGGCGCCCGCCCAGGAGAGCACTCCGGCGATGACGAACAGTCCGGCCAGCACGCCAAGCCGCAGTTGCTTCACGGAGTAGTGCCCTTCGCGTCTCTAGGTGGTCAGGTCGAAGCCGGTGTGCCGCGACGCCCAGAAGCGTAACGACTACTCGGGCAGACGGAGTTCCAGGTCGGCGCGGGCCAGCACGCCGTCGTGGCCCACACCGCCCAGCAGGTCGGCGACCGTGCCGTGGCCGGGCAGCTGGGCGCCGGGCTCCACGTCGTGCCAGGGGGCGAGCACGAAGGCACGCTGGTGGGCGCGCGGGTGAGGGAGCGTCAGGACCGGGTCGTCGGAGACGACATCGGCGTAGGCAACGATGTCCACGTCGATCGTGCGCGGCCCCCAGCGCTCCTCGCGGACGCGGTCGAAGGCCTCTTCGATGGCGTGGCCGCGCTCCAGGAGCGAGGCCGGCGGCAGTGTGGTCTTCACGACGACGACCGCGTTGAGGTAGGAGGGCTGGGAGCCCTCCTCGACGCCCCAGGGCTCGGTCTCGTACACCGGGGAGACGGCTTTGACGCGCAGCCCGGGGGTGTCCTCCAGGGCGTCGATGGCGCCCTGGAGCGTCTCCAGGCGGTTGCCGAGGTTGGAGCCGAGGGCGATGACCGCGCGGCGCGGGTTGGAGAGCGTCATGTCGGCCGCGTCGACCTGCTCGACCACGGAGGTGGGCACCGGCTGTACGGTCGGGTCGCTCTGCGCGGCCCCCTGCGGATACACGCTCATACTCGGCTCCGGGTGATGGTGATGGTCACGTCGTCGAACGGGACGGTGATCGGCGCGTCGGGCTTGTGGACGACCACCTCCACCTCGTGGACGCCTTCGTGCTTGAGGCACTGCTGGGCGATCCGCTCGGCGAGCGTCTCGATCAGGTCGACGGGCTCGCCCTGGACGACGTCCACGACTTCCTCGGCCACCACGCCGTAGTGCACGGTCTTCGCCAGGTCGTCGTCGGCCGCCGCGAGGCGGGTGTCGAGGCCGAGCACCAGATCCACGATGAAGGTCTGGCCTTCCTCGCGTTCCCGGGGGAAGACGCCATGGTGCCCACGGGCCTTGAGGCCGCGCAGCGCGACACGATCCACGCGAATCACTCCTGCTGTCGTTGGTCAGACGGACATGCGGCCGCGTGCGGGCGGCACGGTGCCCACAATCGAATCTACCTGCGGGCACTGACAGTGCTCGCCCATGGGGGCTATGGACAGATCCTGACAGGCCTGGTAGCCGCCCCTACCCGATGGCTCCGGGTTCAATCCTCAAAAGCCCCCGATCGTGCCCGGATTCAGTCCTCCCCAGGCCCCGTCAGGCCTCGTCCGGCTCCTCGTCGCCCGATTCGGCGAGGACCGGAGAGCCGTGGTGGGACCAGAGCCGCCAGCCCTCGGATGTGCGGCGGAACACATTGGTGGCGACCACGAGCTGGCCGACGAGGGGTCCCAGTTCGCCGCTCTCCTCGGCGGGACCGCCGCTGAGGATGTTCTCGGTGCAGGTGACCAGGGCGGTGTCGCCGAGCACGACGGCCTTCACATCGGTCAGGAAGAACTGGATGTACTCGGTGTTCGCCATGATCAGCGCGTACGAGCGGAGCACCTCGCCGCGCCCGGACAGGACGGGCCAGCCCGGGTGGACGCAGGAGATCCCGGTGTCGCCGGCCTCGGTGGCGCTGAGCCAGAGTTCGGACAGTTCGTCGAAGTCGCCCCGCTCCAGGGTCTCGTAGAACGCCGTATTGGCGCGCTCGACGGCCTCGGCGTCCGTACGGGGGCTCACCGGGCTCCCTCGACGGCGCGGGCCACGCGGACGGCGTCGGCGGTGGCGCGGACCTCGTGGACGCGCACGGCCCAGGCGCCCTCGTGAGCGGCTATGGCGGAGACGGCGGCGGTGGCCGCGTCGCGCTCGCGGGCGGGCGGCGGCGCACCCTCCTCGCCGGCCAGGACGTGGCCGAGGAACCGCTTGCGGGAGGCCGCGACCAGGACGGGGTGCCCGAGCGCGCGGAGCCGGGCGAGGTGGGCGACGAGCGCGAGGTCGTGGCCGGCCTGCTTGGCGAAGCCGAGGCCGGGGTCGATCACGAGGCGCTCGGGGGCGATACCGCCCTCGATGACGGCCTCCACGCGCAGGCGCAGCTCGGCGACGACCTCGCTCACCACGTCGGCGTAGACCGCGCGGCTGTTCATGTCCTGGCTGAAGCCGCGCCAGTGCATGACGACGAAGGGGGCGCCGGTGTCGGCGACGGCGGGGATCATCGCGGGGTCCGCGAGGCCGCCGCTGACGTCGTTGACCAGGACCGCGCCGGCGGTGATCGCCTGCTCGGCGACGCGGGCACGCATGGTGTCGACGGAGACGGTGACGCCCTCGGCGACCAGGCCGCGCACGACGGGGACGACGCGGCGCAGCTCCTCGGCCTCGTCCACGCGCGAGGCGCCGGGGCGGGTCGACTCGCCGCCGACGTCCACGAGGTCGGCGCCCTCGGTGACGAGGTCGAGGCCGCGCTTGACGGCGATCGAGGTGTCGAACCACCGGCCGCCGTCGGAGAAGGAGTCGGGCGTCACATTGACCACGCCCATGACCGCGCAGCGGTCCCACGCGGGCAGCCCGGCGACGGTCCCCCGCCCGTTCGGCAGCCCGTTCAACGTACTCATGCGTCAAGCGTATGCGTCAGGCAGGAGTAACCGGACCATGCCCGGGGGCGGGGAAGAGGCGCTCCAGGAGGTCGTGCAGGGCGACGCGGTCGGCGTCGGGCAGCGAGTCGAGCGCGGCGTGGGTGGCGAGCATGCCCGTCCTGACCGTCTCCACGATGCGCGTCCCGTCGTCGGTGAGGACGACGTTCTTGACGCGCCGGTCGGTGGGGCTCGGCTCGCGGCGCACCAGGGCGCGTGCTTCGAGGCGGTCGATGATCCCGGTCACGTTGGAGGCGTCGCAGTGCAGCGTGGTGGCGAGCGAGCGCATGGAGGCGGGGCCCCGGCGCAGCACGGTCAGGGTCTTGGCCTGGCTGGAGGTGAGGCCCTGGTCGGCGGCGGCCGACGTGAAGTCGCCGTAGAAGCCGGCCAGGGAGTCCCAGATGGCGTCCATGAGCGTGAGGTTGCTGACGGCGGTGGGGCGGGTTCCAGGCATGCCGCCCACTGTACCCGCGCCCCGAGCAAAACTTGACTACCTCAACCTTCGATGTTTACCTTCATTCAGTTGCTTGAGGTAATCAAGCTTCCATGTGTTCAAGTACCTGCTCCCGAGTGCCCTTGAGTGCTCGGGGGTGCCTACTCCTGCCGTACGGAAGAAAAAGTGACCACTAACCAACGCCCCAGCGGCGGCACCGGGCTCGTCCTGGTCCTCGGACTCGCCGCCATGGTCGTCTCGATGATGCAGACCCTGGTGGTGCCGATCCTCGGCACCATCCAGAGCGACCTCGGCACCACCACGTCCGGCGTCAGCTGGGTCACCACCGCGACCCTGCTCTCCGCGGCCGTCTTCACCCCGCTGCTCGGCCGCTTCGGCGACATGCACGGCAAGAAGCCGACCCTGATCGGGGTGCTCGTGGTCATGGTCGTGGGCTCCGTGCTCGCCGCCACCACCAGCTCGCTCGTGCTGCTGATCGTCGGCCGGGTGCTCCAGGGCGCGGCCACCGCGATCTTCCCGCTGGCTCTTTCCGTCCTGCGCGAGGAGATACCGCCGCAGAAGCTCCACGGCGCGATGGCGCTGGTCAGCGGCACGCTCGCGTTCGGCAGCGGGCTCGCCCTCGTCGGCGCGGGCCTGCTCACGCAGGGCTCGCACCCCGACTACCACCGGGTGTTCTGGCTCGCCGTGATCCTCGCGGTCGTCGCCCTCATCGCCGTCGTCGTGGTCGTGCCGGCCTCCCGTACGAAGACGGGCGGACGCACCGACTGGCTCGGCGCCGCCACCCTGGCCGCCTTCCTCGTGATGCTCCTGCTGCCCATCTCGCAGGGCCACGAGTGGGGCTGGTCCTCCGGTCGTACGGTCGGGTTCTTCGTCGGTGCGGTCGTGATGGCCGCGGTCTGGGTCCTCGTCGAGCGCAAGGTCGCCGCGCCCATGGTCGACATGCGGATGTTCGCGCACCGGCCGGTGCTCTTCACCAACCTGGCCGGGCTGCTCCTCGGCTTCGCGATGTTCTCCCAGTTCATCGGCGTCTCCTACCTGGTGCAGATGCCGGACCGCCTCACCGGGTACGGGTTCTCCGCCTCGGTGCTGCGCGCGTCCGTCGAGTACCTGCTGCCCACCACCCTCGTCTCGCTGATCGCCGCGCCGCTCGGCGGGCTGCTCGTGGGGCGGATCGGGGCGCGCTTCACCCTCGCGGCGGGTGCGGCCTTCGGCGTGCTCGGCTTCGCCTGGCTGACCGGGGCGCACGACTCGACGTCGTCCGTCATCCTCGCGGGCATGCTCATCGGTGCCGCGATCAGCTTCGGGTACGCGGCGATGCCGGCACTCATCGTGGCGAGTGTCCCGCACCACCAGACGGGGATCGCGAACGGGATCAACTCGATCTCGCGGTCGGTCGGTTCGGCGATCGCCAGTGCGGTGATCACGTCGTTGCTCGCGTCGAAGGTGCTGTCCGGGTTGCCGGCCGGGGTGCCGCCGCTGCCGGCGGAGAGCCAGTTCACGCTGTCGTTCGCGCTGGCCGGGGTGGCGTTCGTGCTGGTGGTGGGTGTGGCCTTGGTGGGGTTGTCGTCCGACGGGTTGCGTGCGCGGCGGGTCGCGGCGTCCTCGAAGACCCCGGATCCCGAGCTCCAGCAGGCCTAGCCCCCTGGGGCTCCGCCCCGGACCCCGGGGAGTTTTCCCACCCTCCCGTCCGTGCGGCTACGTGAGGGCCTCGGCTCCCTGGGGGCTCCGCCCCCAGACCCCCGTTCGCGCCTGAAGGGTGCTCGTCCTCAATCTCCCCCAAGGCCTTAAGGGCCAGGGGGGACCCCATGACGGGCTGAGGATGCCCATGCTGCCCGGCACCGGATACCTGAGGGGCGCGGGGAACTGCGCGACCAGCCGTCCACGGCCCGCACCCGAAAACCGGCCGTTCAAGGGGCGCGGGGAACTGCGCGGGCAGGTCTCCGCGGCCCGCACCCTGATGACGACCCTTCGAGGGACGCGGGGATCTGCGCGCAGCCGAGCCCCGTGGGGGGAACGCGGAACCCCGGCCCGCCCCCCCCGCAGGGGGAAACGGCGCCGGGGTTCGGGCGGGGGCGGGGCCGGGTCAGGCCGGGCGTACGCCGGGTTCTTTCGGGGCGTGGGCGCAGGCCCGTTCGCGCCGCGCGGCCCGCGTGAGGCGAGCGAGCGGCGCCGGCAGACCCAGGTTCACGAAGCCTTCCGCCTGCATCACGGCGAACCCGATGCGAGGAAGGTCGGCATGGGCCCGGTACACCATGAAGCGCGGCTCCCACCGCGGCTGGAACTTCGCGTTGAACTTGTAGAGGGACTCGATCTGGAACCAGCGGGAGAGGAAGACCAGGAGGCCGCGCCACAGGCGCAGCACCGGCCCCGCCCCGATCTTCTCGCCGCGCGCCAGCGCCGAGCGGAACATCGCGAAGTTGAGGGAGACCTGCTTCACGCCGATCTTCTCGCAGGCCTGGAGCGACGCCACGATCAGGAGCTCGTTCATGCCGGGGTCCGCCGCACGGTCGCGGCGCATCATCTCCAGGGACATTCCGTCCTTGCCCCAGGGGACGAAGTGCAGGATGGCCTTCAGGTCGCCGTAGGGGGAGGGCGCGGTGCCCTCGTCGTCGGCCTTGTGGGCCGTCGCGATCACGCAGTCCCCGTCGTTCGGGTCGCCGATGCGGCCGAGCGCCATCGAGAAGCCGCGCTCGGTGTCGGTGCCGCGCCAGTCCTCCGCGGCCCGGCGGATGCGCTCCAGCTCCCCGTCGGAGAGGTCACGAACGCGCCGCACGCGGGTTTCGTAGCCATTGCGCTCGATGCGCTTGACCATCTGGCGTACGTTCCGCATGGCGCGTCCGGCGAGGGAGAAATCCGCGACGTCCACCACCGCCTCGTCACCCAGCTCCAGCGCGTCGAGCCCGGTCTCGCGGGTCCAGACCTCGCCGCCGGTCTCGGAGCAGCCGACGACCGCCGGGGTCCACGAGTGGGCCTTGGCCTCGTCCATGAAGCGCTCGATGGCGCCGGGCCAGGCCTCGACGTCACCGATCGGGTCGCCCGAGGCGAGCATCACACCGGAGACCACGCGGTAGGTCACGGCCGCCTTGCCGCTGGGCGAGAAGACGACGGCCTTGTCGCGGCGCAGCGCGAAGTGGCCGAGCGAGTCACGGGCGCCGTGCCTGGCGAGCAGCTCGCGCAGCTTGTGCTCGTCGTCCTCGGTGAGGCGCGCGGCCGGGTGCTCGGGGCGGAACGCCAGGTAGATCGTGGTGATCGCGGTGAGCAGGCCGAGCGCGCCGAGCGAGTACCCGACGGTCCAGCTGGTCTTGCCCTGGTACTCGACCGGCCCCTCCACGCCGAACAGGCCGAACATCACGTGCTGGATGCGGTCCACGATGCTCGGATTGCCCACCGTGCGGTGCGGGTGGACGCTCACGATGACCAGGCCGAGGCCCAGCGACCCCGCTCCCATCAGGAAGAAGTTCGCCACGGCCTTCCAGCGGCTGCGCGGGTCGGGCAGCGCGTTGAACTCGCTCCGGTGGCGGACGAGCAGCGTGAGAAGTACCAATGAGATCAGCACGCCGACGACGGAGTGCCGGTACCAGAACTGGGCCACCGCCCCGATGGGCAGCAGCACCACGGCGGCCCGCCAGGCGCGCCGCTTGCGGCGCTTCAGGCCGTGCGCGAGGAGCAGCAGCAGGATGCCGGCGCTGAGCGCCACGGCCGCCGCGAAGGGGCCGAAGGTGCCCGGCAGCACCTCGCTGACGGTGTGGAACCGACTGTGCCGGACGCGATCGAAGACTCCGGCCGCGACGTCCAGGAGGCCCACGATCGTGCAGGCCGTACCGACCAGCTTGGGAACCGACTCGGGGCGCGGCCCGCGGAGGACCTTTCGTACACGAGTCGGAACCGATCCGTTTTTGTCCCCATCTATCCTGACAGACATCGCTTCCCGTGACTCCGCGAGAGATTCAGTTGGCCGGGGGACGGCGTCCGCACCGTCCAGCCGGACAATTTGCGCCCTCTAGGACGGGACTTGTGGGGGGTGGGTTCCCTCCCTCTCAGGAAAATCTCAGCCAGAAAGTTTCATCGACTCATGGGTCTCACGAGCAACAAGGTCCTGGCACTCGCCGTGTTCCTGGCGGTGGTGCTGTTCGCGGTCACCGTCTGGTTGTGGCCGCGCCTGGCGCGTCGCAGCTGGAAGGCCGTGACGGGCCGGATCGGGCTGCTGCTCGCGACCCAGCTGGCGATCTTCGCCTCGGTCGGACTCGCCGCCAACAACTCGTTCCTGTTCTACGGATCCTGGGCGGACCTGTTCGGCCAGGAACAGGACATGGGCAAGGTCGTCGACCACTCGGCGGGCGGCAAGGACGTCCAGGTCGTCGCGAAGCAGAAGCCGGACACCCCCGGCGCGGGAAAGCCGCAGCTGGGGGGAGAGATCCAGAAGATCGTGCTGTCCGGCGAGAAGTCGGGGATAACGAGCCCCGCCTACGTCTACCTGCCGCCCGAGTACTTCCAGAAGGCGTACGAGAACAAGACGTTTCCCGCCTCGGTCGTACTGACCGGCTACCCGGGCACCGCCGAGAACCTGCTCAAGGGGCTGCGCTATCCGAAGACGGCCTGGGCGCAGTCCAAGCAGAAGAAGATGCAGCCGATGATCCTGGTCATGATGCGCCCCACGGTGGCGGGCCAGCGCGACACCGAGTGCGTGGACATACCGAAGGGACCGCAGACCGAGACGTTCTTCGCCAAGGACGTTCCGGGCGCGATCTCCGCGCATTACCGGGTCGGCACCAAGGCCCGGAACTGGGGCTTCATCGGCAATTCGACCGGCGGCTACTGTGCCCTGAAGATCGGCATGCACCACCCGGAGCAATTCGCCGCGAGTGCGGGCCTCTCCGCGTACTACAAGGCGGCCGACGACCCGACGACCGGCGATCTCTTCCACGGCGACAAGCACGAGCAGAACCGCGCCAACCTGCTGTGGAGCCTGGACCACCTGCCGCCGGCCAAGTCGTCCTTCCTGGTGACCAGCTCCGAATCGGGCGAGGACAACTTCAAGCCGACCCAGGCCTTCATCAGGAAGGTGAAGGCGCCCGGCCGCGTCTCGTCCATCACGCTCGACAGCGGCGGGCACAACTTCAACACCTGGCGGCGCGAGATCCCGCCGACGCTGGAGTGGATCAGCGGCCGGCTCAGCGCGAGCTGACCGACTCCACCGATTCGACCTTCACCGCGGTACGGGGGACCGCGTTGGCGTCCGCGTCGATGGAGCGGCGCAGCGCCTCGTGGAGGCGCGCCGGGGTGAGCACGCCGAGGAAGCGGCCGCGCTCCTCGCGGTCGATGACCGCGATCCAGCCGGCGTCGTGCTGGAGCATCGTGGCGAAGGCCTGCTTGAGGGAGGCGCCGACCGGCAGCCAGGCCTCCATGCGCCGGGCGTGCTCGCGGACCGTGCCCGTGCCGCGGCGGGCCTGCTCGCCGGAGATCCAGCCGTGCAGATGGTCGTCGCCGTCCAGGACGACCGCCCAGCGCGCGATGTCGGCCGGCAGCGGGTCGTCGAGGTGGACCACGGGCGGCTGGTCGAGGTCGCTCTCCTCGATGGGGGTCACCGACAGGCGCTTGAGGCCGCGGTCCGCGCCGACGAAGTCCGCCACGTAGTCGGTGGCGGGGGTGCCGAGCACGGCGGCGGGTGCGTCGAACTGCTCGATGGAGCCCTGCCCGTAGACGGCGATGCGGTCGCCGAGGCGGACGGCCTCCTCGATGTCGTGGGTGACGAACAGGACGGTCTTGCGCACCTGCGACTGGAGCTTGAGGAACTCGTTCTGGAGTCGCTCGCGCACCACCGGGTCGACCGCGCCGAACGGCTCGTCCATCAGTAGCACGGGCGGATCGGCCGCCAACGCCCGTGCCACGCCCACCCGTTGACGCTGTCCACCGGAGAGCTGTTCCGGGTAGCGAGACCCGTACGTCTTCGGGTCAAGCCCCACCAGGTCGAGCAGGTCGGCCGCGCGCTCGTGGGCCTTCGCCTTCTTGACGCCGAGCAGGTGCGGCACGGTCGCTGTGTTCTCCAGGACCGTCTTGTGCGGGAAGAGCCCGACCTGCTGGATCACATAGCCGATGCGGCGCCTCAGCTGGACCGGATCGACCGCCGCTATGTCCTCGCCGTCCACGAATATCCGCCCGCCGGTCGGCTCGATGAGGCGGTTGACCATCTTCATCGTGGTGGTCTTGCCGCATCCCGAGGGGCCGACCAGGGTGACCAGTTCACCCTCGGCCACCTCGAAGGAGAGATCGTCCACGGCGATGGTGCCGTCGGCGTACCGCTTGGTGACGTGCTCGAACCGGATCATGGGTCCCCATTGTGATGGCTGGCGTGCGCGCTTGTGTGAATGCCATGTTGCTGTACTGCAAAGGCCCACGGCGATTGTCAGTGGCCGGGGATAGGGTTTGGTACGTACGTTCGGGGCATCCGGGCAGGTGGGTGTGGGGCCCGTGAGGAGCGGGGCACCCGGAGCGGTGCGAGGGAGGTGGGGGAGTGGCGCAGAGCTGTCTTGCGGCGAACGACTGGATCTGCTGGGAGTACGTCAGTTCCCGCAGCCAGGAGCTGACCGACGCGACGGTCCAGCACATCTGGATCACCGCGGTGTCGGTCCTCGTGGGCCTGCTGGTCGCCTTCCCCCTCGCGCTGCTCGCGCGTGGGCGCAAGGGCGTCGCGGCCACCGTCCTCGGCTTCACGACCGTGCTCTACACGGTGCCCTCGCTCGCCATGTTCGCCCTGCTGCTCCCGGTGTTCGGCCTCTCGGCCGGCCTGGTGATCACGGGCCTTGTGCTGTACTCGCTGACGATCCTCGTGCGGAACATCCTGGCCGGGCTCGAATCGGTGCCGTCCGACGCCCTGGAGGCGGCCCGCGGCATGGGATACGGGCGCATACGGCTGCTGTTCGAGGTCGAGCTGCCGCTCGCGCTGCCCGCCCTGATGGCCGGGCTGCGGATCGCCACGGTCGCCACCGTCGCGCTGACCACGATCGGCTCCCTCGTCGACCACGGGGGCCTCGGCAACCTCATCGAGCAGGGCCTGCCCACCTTCTTCAAGGCGCAGATCCTCACCGCGTCCGTGCTGTGCGTGGTGCTCGCGATCGCCGCCGACCTGCTGCTCCTCGGCGTCCAGAGGCTGCTCACCCCGTGGACTCGTATCCGTACGGCGAAGGCGGTCTGAGCGATGGGAGTCTTCACACAGGCCTGGACGTGGCTGACCACGGGCGCCAACTGGTCGGGGGAGGACGGCGCCTGGCACCGGCTCGGGGAGCACGTGTACGTCAGCGCGCTCGCCCTCGTCGTGTCCTGCCTGGTCGCCCTGCCGCTCGCGCTGTGGCTCGGGCACATCGGCAAGGGCGGTGCGCTCGCCGTCAACCTCTCCAACATCGGCCGGGCGATACCCGTCTTCGCGGTGCTCGCCCTGTTCATGGTGACGCCGCTGCGCAACGCGGGCTACCTGCCCACCGTGATCGCCCTGGTGCTGTTCGCGGTGCCGCCGCTGCTGACCAACGCGTACGTCGGGATGCGCGAGGTGGACCGGGCGGCGGTGGAGGCGGCGCGCGGCATGGGCATGTCGGGCCGCCAGCTCTTCCTCCAGGTCGAACTGCCCCTCGCCTATCCGCTGATCATGACGGGGCTCCGCTCGGCGGCGGTGCAGATCATCGCCACCGCGACCATCGCGGCGATGGCCGGCCTCGGCGGCCTCGGCCGGATCGTCACCGAGGGGTTCGCGGTCTACGACACCCCGCAGGTGGTGGCGGGCGCGCTGCTCGTGGCGGCGCTCGCCCTGCTCGTGGAGGGGGCTCTGGTGGCGGTCGACCGTCTCTTCAGCCCGCTGCGCAAGCGTTCGTGACCCCGGCCGCCGCGTCTTCCTCTCTTCCTCTCCCTTGCTTGCTTTCCTTTCTCTCCCCCACGTCCCCTCGATGTCCGCAACACCCGTCTTCCCGCGATGCCTTCCGGATTGGTGAACTTCCATGAGCAAGATCCTTCGTACGACCGGTGCGGTCCTCGGCACGCTGGCACTGGCCGGCACGCTCGCCGCGTGTGGCGGCGACAGCCTGGAGAAGAGCAAGGACAAGAGCAGTTCAAGCACGACCGGCGGTTCGAGCAGTACGGGCGGCGGCAAGAAGGGCTCGCTGGTGATCGGCGCGGCCGGCTTCACCGAGTCGGCGGTGCTCGCGGAGCTGTACGCGCAGGTCCTGTCCGACGCCGGGTACGCGACGTCGGTGACCACGGTCAAGAACCGGGAACTGTACGAACCCGCCCTGGAGAAGGGCGAGATCGACGTCGTTCCGGAATACGCGGCCACGCTCACCGAATTCCTCAATGCCAAGGTCAACGGCGACAAGGCGAAGGACAAGCCGCTCGCCTCCAGCGATGTCTCCGCCACACTCGGCGAACTGACCAAGCTCGCCGGGCCGCGCGGCCTGAAGGTGCTGCCGGCCGGCGGCGCCGTCGACCAGAACGCGTTCGCGGTGACCAAGGAATTCGCCGCCAAGAACAACCTCAAGTCCCTTTCGGACCTGGGCGCGTCGAAGACGAAGGTGAAGATCGCCGCGGGTGACGAGTGCAAGGTCCGGCCGTTCTGCGAGCCGGGCCTGACGTCCACGTACGGCATCGACGTCACCGGCATCGACCCCAAGGGCGTCGGCACCCCCGGCGCCAAGCAGGCCGTCAAGGACGGGGTGGACCAGCTGGTGCTGACCACCACGACCGACGCGACCCTGGACACCTACGGCCTGGTGCTGCTCCAGGACGACAAGAAGCTCCAGAACGCGGACAACGTGCTGCCGGTCGTCAATGCGAAGGACGCGGGCGCGCCGGAGATAGCCGACGCGCTCGGCAAGCTGACCAAGGCCCTGACGACCGATGATCTGGTCGGCCTCAACCGCAAGGTCGATGCCGAGCGGGCCAAGCCGGCCGATGTCGCGAAGCAGTATCTCCAGTCGAAGGGACTGATCAAGAAGTAGCCGAATTTGGCGATCGGAGTAACTACAGGGGAACAGATTGGCGGGCGAGGGTCCATATGAGGTCTACGCACGGTAAATTTCAGGCCATGCCACGTGGACGCCACCGTCATTCCCCTCCGCTGCACCGGCTCCTCCAGCCGTCGGCCGTCGCCGGCGTCTCGGTCATCTGCGCCGGTGGCGCCTGGCTCTTCGATCAACCCGCCGTGCTGCGGGCGTTGGCCGCCGCGGCCGCGGCGGCCTGCGTCACCGGCTCGGTGCTCATGCGTTCCTGGGACCGTGCCGCGGGCCGCCGCGTCGCCGAGCTGACCCGCTCGCGCGCGGCCGACCAGTGGCGCACCGAGGAGCGGATCGCCGAGCTGGAGACCGAGTTGGAGGAGTCGCGCGAGCTGCGCGGCCGCCTCGACGCCAAGCTGCGCGCCAAGCGCAAGGAGCTGGCCGGGCTGCGCGGCGAGCACGCGGCGCTGCTGCGGCGCTACGCCAACGCCGAGACCGAGCGGGCCAGCGCGCTCGAGGGCAGGCGCCGGCTCGCCCTTGAGGCGAGCGGGCCCAAGGCGCTCCTGCGGTCGGGCAGTACGCCGACGCCCGCGTCCTACCTCGCGGCGGCCCGCGCCCTCGAATGTCTCTCGCTCAGCGCCGAACGCCAGGCGAAGGCACGGGCCGAGGCCCAGTCCGGCGCGGACGCGTCGCGGGCCGGGGCCGGGGCCGGTGCCGGGGAGGCGGAGGAGCCGCAGGGGAAGCCCGCGGCGGTCCTCGGCAGCGGGGAGCACACCCGCCCGTCGGCCGCCCTCACCGCCACGCTCCGCCGGGCCGAACTCCCCGCGGCGCCCGCGCCGGTGGCGTCGGCCGTGGTCCCCTACCTCGCACGCCGCGCGGCACGCCCCGAAGGCAGCTTCGACTTCTTCGGCACGGGGGGCGCGCAGGACGTCCAGGACGTCCAGGAGGCCGAGGCTGCCCGGCAGTCGGCGGCCGCCGCGATCGAGGCCGTGCAGGACGAGGATCTCGCGGACGTCGTGGGCGAGGAGGTCCTGGCGAGCCGGGCGCAGCAGGGCCCGGAGAAGGTCGTCGGCGAGGTCATCGACCTGACCGCGCACGACGAGACAGAGCAGCTGGACCTGGCGGAACTGCGCACCGCGATCTCGTAGCCGTCACGGTCGGGGTTCTGCGTCCGGTACCGAGGCCGCCGCATCGGGGCGAGTGTCGGTACCGGCCGCAGAGTCCGGATGCGCGGAGCGACCGGCATCCGGGCGGGCTCCCTCCCCCCGAGCGGGCCCGCGGGACCATGGTGTTCGGGGGCCCGCCGACTTACCAGGGGGCACGGGAGCAGAGCACGGCCACGCGCCCGGTTCCGCGCGCGCCACGGCCGCCCCCACCGACCGCCCCCGCGACGGGCACGCTCCCCTCGCCCGAGGGGGTGCGGGGCGGCGCTACTTGTCGATGTCGCCCACGACGAAGAACAGCGACCCGAGGATCGCCACCATGTCGGCTACGAGTGTCCCCGGCAGCAGCACGGCGAGGGCCTGGATGTTGTTGAACGAGGCCGAGCGCAGCTTCAGCCGGTACGGCGTCTTCTCGCCCTTGCTGACGAGGTAGTAGCCGTTGATCCCGAGCGGGTTCTCGGTCCAGGCGTAGGTCTGTCCCTCGGGTGCCTTGAGGACCTTGGGAAGCCGCTGGTTGATCGGGCCGGGCGCGAGATCCGCCATCCTGTCGAGGCAGGCGTCGGCGAGGTCGAGCGCGTTGTGGGTCTGCTCCAGGAGGCACTCGAAGCGGGCGAGGCAGTCGCCCTCGGTGCGGGTGACGACCTTGAGGGTGTCCTGGAGGTCCCCGTACGCGAGGTACGGCTCGTCGCGGCGCAGGTCGAAGTCGACGCCGGAGGCGCGGGCGATCGGGCCGCTCACGCCGTACGCGTGGACGGCCTCGGCGGACAGCACGCCGACGTTCCTGGTGCGGCCGCGGAAGATCTCGTTGCCGAGGACGAGGCGGTCGTACACGTCCATGCGCGAACGCACCGAGGCGACGGCGTGCCGGACCCGGCCGAGCCAGCCGAGGGGCAGGTCCTCCTTCAGGCCGCCCACGCGGTTGAACATGTAGTGCATGCGGCCGCCGGAGACCTCCTCCATCACGGCCTGGAGTTCCTCGCGCTCGCGGAAGGCGTGGAAGACCGGGGTGATGCCGCCGAGCTCCAGCGGGTACGAGCCGAGGAACATCAGGTGGTTGAGGACGCGGTTCAGCTCGGCGAGCAGGGTGCGGGTCCATACGGCGCGCTCGGGGACCTCCATGCCGAGCATCCGCTCCACGGCCATGACGACGCCGAGCTCGTTCGAGAACGCGGAGAGCCAGTCGTGGCGGTTGGCCAGCATCACGATCTGGCGGTAGTCGCGGGCCTCGAAGAGCTTCTCGGCGCCGCGGTGCATGTATCCGATGACCGGCTCGGCCTGCTGGATGCGTTCGCCGTCGAGGACGAGTTTGAGGCGTAGCACTCCGTGGGTGGAGGGGTGCTGGGGGCCGATGTTGAGCACCATGTCGGTGCTTTCCGCTCCGCCGCCGATGCCGACCGTCGTCTCCGTCATGGTGGCCAGTATCCCCTGGGCCCCCGTGCCCCGGGGCCCAGCCCCCACGGGCCCCTGGTCGCGCAGTTCCCCGCGCCCCTTCACCCCGCTTTCGTCCGCGGGCCGTGGACGGCTGGTCGCGCAGTTCCTCGCGCCCCTAAACCGGCTTTCGGCTGCGGGCCGTGCTCGCTTCTCGCGCAGTTCCCCGCGCCCCTTAGCTGCTCGGTGCCGGGCGGCATGGGCATCCTCAGCCCGTCATGGGGGTCCCCCCTGGCCCTTGAGGCCTTGGGGGAGTTTGAGGACGAGCGCCCTTAAGGCGCGAACGGGGTCTGGGGCGGAGGCCCAGGGGGGACGGGCTGGGTCAGCCAGGTGAAGTGGCCCAGGCCGGGCCGGGAGGTGAGCTCGGCCGCCTCGCCCGCCGCCGCAAGCCCCCGCACGTACGCCGCCGGATCCGCCCCCGCGAGGGAAAGCGGGGGCCGCCGGCCCGAGACGCCGAGCCGCCCCAGCGCCTCCCGCTGGGACAGCAGCTCCGCCCCCGGCAGCGCACACGCGTCGAGCGCGACATGCGCCGTGATGTCGCACGACCCGTCCGGCACGGGCGCGACCTCCCGCCCGCCACGGAACCCGCTCAGCGTGCCGAACGGCGGCCGGTCCTCCCGCGTGTGCGCGTAGTCGACGGCCACCGCGAGCCCCGCGTCGAGCGCGCCCACCGCCGCGGCCCACGCCGCGTCCCGCGGCCACCCGATCTCGGCCCGCGTGCCCGGCTCGGTCAGCGGCCACCAGCGGGCCAGCCACGCGGCATCCGCGCCCGACACCGGCTCGCCCAGCACCTCCGTACCGTCGGGGCGTACGAGAACGAGCCGGGCCACGCCGTCCTCGTCCGCCTCGGCCACGTCCACCGGCACGTTGTCGAGCCATTCGTTGGCGAAGAGCAGGCCCCGTACGCCCGAGGGCACGTCGGCGCGCCAGTCGATCCGCTCGCTGAGCCCGGCGGGGCGGGCCGCGCGCTCGACGGCGTACGCACGGACGGGGAAGCCGGCGGGCAGGGCGGCCAGTACCCCGGTCAGCAGCTCCCCGCGCCCGGCGCCGACGTCGACGAGGTCGACGGGCCCGGGGCCGAGTCCGGCGGCGACCTGCGCGAGGAGGCGGGCGACGGCGCCCGCGAACAGCGGTGACGCGTGCACCGAGGTGCGGAAGTGTCCGGCGGGCCCCTCGGGCCGCAGATAGAACCCGCCGTCACCGTAGAGCGCCCGCTCGGTGGCCTCGCGCCATCCGGTGAACCCGGCGTCCAGGGCACGCTCCGGGCCGTTCCCGCCGGGGGAGGCACCGGGGGAGCCGCCGGAGGAGTGTCCCGGGGAGTCGCCGGGGGAGTACTGACACGTCTCATCCGTCACGGGGTCAAGTCTCCACCTTGCGGAGTACGCCGTCGGCGACAGGATCGCCCCGGCGGTTGACCCCTACACCTGTCCGGCTTCCCTACGCTGGGTTACGTGCAGCGCCTCTACGACTTCATCCGCAGACACCCGACCGGGGTCGACACCTTCTGGGCCGTCATCCTCTTCGGGTTCTCCTGCCTGCAGATCGTGGCGGCGGCGGACGACCCGAAGCAGGCGAGCTGGCCCGTCCACGTCGTGGTGGCGCTCGGAATGGCCACGGCCGTGGCCCTGCGCCGGCGCATCCCCGAGAAGACGCTGCTGCTGGTGATCGCGACGGGCCTGGTCCAGCTCGCGCTCGACGTGCAGCCGCAGGTCCAGGACTTCGCGATGCTGGTGGTCGTCTACACGGTGGCCTCGGCGGGCCGGAGCTGGGCCTCGCGGGTCGCGCTCATCGGCGGGCTGTGCGCGGCGCCGCTCGCCCATGTGCGCTGGATGCAGTCCGATCCCGGGGTGAACAGCGCGGCGGAGAAGGTGTTCTTCGTCGTCATCATGACCGTCCCCTTCGTGCTCGCCTGGGTGCTCGGCGACTCGATGCGCACCCGAAAGGCGTACTTCGCGCAGCTGGAGGAGCGCGCCTCGCGCCTGGAGCGGGAGCGGGAGGCGCAGGCCAAGGTGGCGGTCGCGGCCGAGCGGGCCCGGATCGCCCGCGAGCTCCACGACGTGGTCGCGCACAACGTCTCGGTGATGGTCGTGCAGGCCGACGGCGCGGCGTACGTGATGGACACCTCGCCGGACCAGGCGAGGACCGCACTGGAGACGATCTCGACGACCGGGCGTCAGGCGCTCGCCGAGATGCGCCGACTGCTCGGTGTGCTGCGCACCGGCGAGCACCAGGAGGCGGGGGAGTACGTGCCGCAGCCGGACGTCGAGCAGATCGAGGTCCTGGTCGAGACGGTCAGGAACGCGGGCCTCACCGTCGACTTCAAGATCGAGGGCACCGCGCGCCCGCTGCCCAGCGGCGTCGAGCTGACGGCGTACCGCATCGTGCAGGAAGCCCTCACCAACACCCGCAAGCACGGCGGTCCCGACGCGGGGGCGAGCGTGCGACTGGTGTACTTCGACGACGGGCTCGGCCTGCTCGTCGAGGACGACGGCCGGGGCGCCGCACACGAGATGTACGAGGACGGCGGCGCCGACGGCCGGGGCCACGGCCTGATCGGGATGCGCGAGCGGATCGGCATGGTCGGCGGCACCCTGGACGCGGGGCCCCGCCCCGGCGGTGGCTTCCGCATCAGCGCCCTGCTGCCGCTGAAGCCGGCCCATTGACGTTCCGTACGGGTTTCTGTACGGGTTGGTGTCCTGCGCGGACGGCGCCGGTACGGGTGAATGTCCGTACGGGGCCTTCCGCTTCCGTACCGCGCGATACGGCGCGATACGGCGTGACGGAGAGGGAACGATGACGATCCGCGTGATGCTCGTCGACGACCAGGTGCTGCTGCGCACCGGGTTCCGGATGGTGCTCGCCGCCCAGCCGGACATGGAGGTCGTCGCGGAGGCGGGCGACGGCGCGGAGGCGATCGGCATCCTGCGCGCGACCGCCGTCGACGTCGTCCTGATGGACGTACGCATGCCGCGCCTGGACGGGGTGGAGGCCACCCGGCGCATCTGCGAGGCGCCGAACCCGCCCAAGGTGCTGATCCTGACCACCTTCGACCTCGACGAGTACGCCTTCTCCGGCCTGAAGGCGGGCGCCAGCGGGTTCATGCTGAAGGACGTGCCGCCGGCCGAACTGCTCGCCGCGATCCGCTCGGTGCACAGCGGGGACGCGGTGGTCGCGCCGTCGACCACCCGGCGCCTGCTCGACCGGTTCGCGCCGCT
Source organism: Streptomyces sp. NBC_00442 (assembly GCF_036014195.1). Lineage (NCBI taxonomy): Bacteria > Bacillati > Actinomycetota > Actinomycetes > Kitasatosporales > Streptomycetaceae > Streptomyces > Streptomyces sp. NBC_00442. The sequence continues at coordinate 3,167,027 of NZ_CP107918.1, read as the reverse complement.
GCTGCCCAGCGGGGGCAAGGAGCCCGAGCACAAGCACGTGGAGAAGCTGACCGAGCGGGAGCGCGAGGTCATGCTGCTGGTCGCCCAGGGTCTCTCCAACGGCGAGATCGCCGCGCGCCTGGTCCTGTCGGAGGCCACCGTCAAGACGCACGTGGGCCGCATCCTGACCAAGCTGGGGCTCCGCGACCGCGTCCAGGTCGTGGTCCTCGCGTACGAGACCGGGCTGGTGCGGGCGGGCGGCGGCGCGGCCTGAACCGCCCGGAGTCCGGCGCTCGCCGACGATAGTACGACGAGTGTCGTACTATGGGTCCGTTCGGAAGTCCTGTGCGGTCGATGGACGGGGAAGTGGCGTCATGCGTGCGATCAGGTTCGACGAGTTCGGCGGTCCCGAGGTGCTCCGGCTCGTGGAGGCGGAGGTTCCGCGGCCGGGGCCGGGCGAGGTGAGCATCGACGTCGCGTACACCGGCATCAACTTCGCCGATCTCAAGGCGCGTTCGGTGGGATACCGGGTCGCCGCGCTCCCGTTCGTGCCCGGTCTCGAACTCTCCGGCCGCGTCCGGGCCGTCGGCGACGGTGTGGAGGGGTTCGCGGCCGGCCAGGAGGTCGCCGCGATGACCGAGGGCGGCGCCTACGCGGACGTGGCCGTCGCCCCCGCCGCCACCGTCTTCCCGCTGCCGGCCGGCATGAGCCTGCGCACCGCCGCGACCCTGCCCACCGTGCTGCCCACCGCACACGCCCTGATCCACGAGGTGGGCCGGCTCCAGCCGGGCGAGAGCGTCCTGGTGCAGGGCGCCGCGGGCGGCGTCGGCACCGTCGCCGGGCAGCTCGCCAAGCTCGCCGGGGCCGGCGCGGTCTACGGGGTGGTCTCCGGCGAGGCCAAGGCGGCGTACGCCCGCGACCACGGATACGACGACGCCTTCCTGACCGGCGCCTTCGACGCGGACGTGCTGCGCGCCACCGGCGGCAGGGGCGTGGACCTGGTGCTCGACCCCGTCGGCGGCGAGACCCTGCGCCGCGGCCTCGCCTCGCTCGCCCTGTTCGGCCGGCTCGTCTCGTACGGCAACGCGAGCGGCGAGGACGCCTGGCAGGTCGGCCAGAGCGAGCTGTATCCGCGGGGGCGCACCGTCTCGGGCTTCTCCGTCCTGGGCCTCGCGGCCGACGACCCCGGGGCACTGCGCGCGATCGCGGACCGCGCGCTGGCCCTGGCCATCAGCGGGAAGGTCGAGCTTCCGGTCACCGCCGAGTTCGCCCTCGAAGAGGCCGCCTCCGCCCACCGGTTGATGGAGAGCCGCACCTCGACGGGCAAGCTGCTCCTGAAGGTGGCGTAGCGCTTCCCGCAGGAGCGGGAGGGGGCGCCGGCGCAGCACCCCGCGCTAACGCAGCCCCCCCCCGCGCTAACGCAGCACCCCCTCCAGGAAGTCGCTGCCCAGCCGGGCCACGACGGTCAGGTCCAGCTGGTGCAGTACGTACCGGCCGCGGCGCCGGGTGGTGATGACGCCGGCCTTCTTCAGGACGGCCAGGTGGCGGGAGACCTCCGGCGCGGTGATCCCGTGCGCCTCGGCGAGCTCGCTCGTGGTGTACGGGGAGCGGGCCAGATTGCGGCACAGGCGCATCCGCATCGGGTGGGCCAGCGCCTCCATGCGCAGCTTGAGCGTCTCCACCGAGGCGGGCGACGGCAGTTCGGGGCCGTGCACCGGGTAGTGGATCACCGGCCGCCAGCCCGGGGCGTGCAGCACCATCAGATGCGGCCAGCCGAACGAGGTGGGCACGAAGGTGAGCCCGGCGCCCGGTTCCGGGTCGGTCGCCAGGGTGTGGCCCTCGGTCAGCTTGTCGATGGTGATCCGGGTGCCGCCCGGGTCGACGCCGAGCGCGGCCGAGACAGACCCGATCGCCTCGTCGAGACCCTTGCGGCGCAGCAGCTCCGCCTTGTGCCGCGCGTCGGCGGCCAGCTGGACCCGCACCCGCTGCCAGGTGTCCGCGAAGAACGCCTGGTCGCAGTCCTCCAGGAGGCGCCGCACCCAGGCCCGTACGGAAGCGGGATCGTCCAACAGGGTTTTGGTGAACTCCACTTGACGTGGTCCGCGGGTCGCCGCCATGTCCAGCGCCCGGATCCGCATCGCCGGATCGTGCAGTGGCGACGGCGTCTTGACCCCGTACAGGCTGGAGCAGGTGAACTCCAGGGCGGCGGAGGTGAACCGCTCGTCGGTGAGGCGGTCGAGCAGGTCGAGGTCCTCGGCGAGCGTGGCGCCGGGGGTGCCGTCGTGGCCGGGTATGCCCGCGAACGGCATGAACACGTCGGAGAAGGTGTTGCGCCACAGGAACTCGGCCTCGTGCAACCGGTCCGCGAGGTCGGGCTTGAGGGCGGCGGCGGTCGCGGTCGCCCAGCCGTGCAGGCCGGGGTGGTGGCCCGGTTCGGAGAGCGCGTGCAGGGCCAGGCCCAGCTCGGCCAGCGGCGAGATCGCGAAGTCGATGCGGTCGGGCGCGAGGCCCGTGATGTCGATGGTCACGCTCATGGCCCCATGGTGCACCGGGCCACTGACAGGGCCGCCGCCGATTGACGTTCCCGGTCAATCGACGCGGTTCCTCCAAGGTTCCCAAGTGTTTCCGGGCCCCGTTTGACGCCGCTCGTCAATCGACGCGACGCGGGGGCCGGACGGGGTCACCGTGGAGACATGGACGCGATGCAGCAGCACATGATCGACACCTACCGCGCGGCCCGGCTCGGCCGGCCCGCGCCACCCCTGCCCGGCACCCACGACGTGGCGGTCCTGAGAGAACTGCGGGACTACCGCCGCTTCGAGGCAGTCCTCTCCGGCCGCCTCGCCACCGGCCGGCTGCGGGCCGCCCTGGCCCACCTGATCGCCCCCCGGCCCTCCCACCGCCACCCGCCGGCCTGCCACTGAACCCGCCCCGCGCGGCGGCCCCACCACAGCCGCCCGCCCGGGACGTCGGCCCCAGCGCAGCCGCCCGCCCCGGGGCGGTGGCGCTACGGCAGCCGCCGTACGAAGTCGGCCACCGCGGCCCGTACGTCGTCGGCGCTCCACTTCAGGCCCGGCCGGGCGACGGTGACCTCCGTGTACGCGAGCCCGGACGGGCCCGACGGGCTCGGGAACCAGCGGCGGAACAGGCACACCCCGCTCTCCTCGGCCTGCTGGAGCGCGGCCGCGTCGAGCACGTCGGCGTCGTACGGCAGCCACACCTGGAACTCGTGGGTGTGCGGCTCCTCGGGGCTGACCCGGAACCACGCCACGCCCGCCTCGGCGAAGCCCCGCGCGAGCGCCCGCGCCACGGTCTTGGCGTGCGCCACGTACGACGGCAGTTCGGGCAGCACCGTGTCCAGGCCGATCAGGCCCGCGAGGGCGGCCGGGAACTGCTGGAAGACCTGGCCGCCGTAGCGGTGGCGCCAGGTGCGGGCCTCGGCGATCAGCGATTCGGGGCCCGCGAGGACGGCGCCCGAAAGCCCGCCGAGCGACTTGTAGAACGACACGTACACGCTGTCCGCGAGACCCGCGATCTCCGACAGGGGACGGCCGAAGTGGGCGGAGGTCTCCCAGAGCCGCGCGCCGTCGAAGTGCACCACCGCGTCCCGTTCGCGGGCGGCGGCCACCACGTCGACCAGCTCGTCCCAGGTCGGCAGGACATAGCCCGCGTCGCGCAGCGGGAGCTCCAGCATCAGGGCGCCGAAGGGCTCGTCGAAGTCGCGTACCTCCGCCGCGTCCGGCAGCCTCGGTCCAGCCGTCAGATGGACCGTACGCAACCCGCTGACCTGGTGGAACGCTCCGCGCTCATGGACCTCGGGGTGGGCGAGCGGGTGCAGGGCGACGATGGGGCTGCCGGTACGGGCCGCCCAGCAGCGCAGCGCGACCTGCTGGGCCATCGTGCCGCTCGGGAAGAAGGCGGCGGACGGGAAGCCGAGCACCTCGGCGGTGCGGCGCTCCAGCTCGGCCACCACGCCGTCGCCGTAGACGTCGGTCGTCGCGTCCAGGTCGAAGGCCTCGCCCGCGTCCGCCAAGAGGGCCGCAAGGCGCTCACCGAGCGTACGGTCGACCGACTGGTCCGCCAGCTTGTGCTCGGCGCCGCGGAAGACGGCCATGCGGCGGCGCCGCGCCTCCTCCGCGTCCTGTCGCGGGGGCTGTTCCGCGGCCGCGTCCGCGCTGCCGGGGCCGGGTTCGCTCACGGGGCCGCTCTCGGTATCTGCCATGGCGTGATGATCGCCCACAGCCTGTGGACAACCCAAGGGGTTTCCGTGCCCGGGGCGTAGCATGACGGGGCCGTTTGAAATTGGTTTGGCGTCCGGTACCCCTCGCGGACTGGAACGGAAGGCCCCACCGCGTGAACGCACCATCAGAGCACCGCCACGAGAACAGCCCGGCGGACCGCCCCGCCCGCCTCGCCGTGGGCGTCGTCGGCGCGGGCCGGGTCGGGCCCGCGCTCGCCGCCGCGCTCCAGCTCGCCGGGCACCGCCCCGTCGCGGTCTCCGGCGTCTCCGACGCGTCCGTGCGCCGGGCCGCCGCCCTTCTGCCGGACGTGCCCCTGGTCCCGCCGGCCGAGGTCTTCGAGCGCGCCGACCTCGTCCTGCTCACCGTCCCCGACGACGCCCTGCCCGGCCTGGTCGAGGGCTTGGCGGAGACCGGCGCGATCCGGCCGGGCCAGCTCCTCGTGCACACCTCGGGGCGTTACGGCACGGCCGTCCTCGACCCCGCGCGGCGGGCCGGCGCGCTGCCGCTCGCCCTGCACCCGGCGATGACGTTCACCGGCACGGCCGTCGACGTGCAGCGCCTCGCGGGCTGCTCGTTCGGCGTGACCGCGCCCGAGGAGCTGCGCCTGGCCGCGGAGGCCCTGGTCATCGAGATGGGCGGCGAGCCCGAGTGGATCGAGGAGGCGGCCCGCCCGCTCTACCACGCGGCCCTCGCGCTCGGCGCGAACCACCTGGTCACGCTGGTCGCCCAGTCGATGGAGCTGCTGAGCCAGGCCGGTGTCGCCGCGCCCGACCGCATGCTCGGCCCGCTGCTCGGCGCGGCCCTCGACAACGCACTGCGCTCGGGCGACGCCGCCCTGACCGGCCCGGTGGCGCGCGGCGACGCCGGCACGGTCGCCGCCCACGTCGCCGAGCTGCGCAAGCACGCGCCGGGCACGGTCGCCGGATATCTCGCGATGGCCCGTACGACCGCCGACCGTGCGCTCGCCCACGGCCTGCTCAAGCCGGAGCTCGCCCAGGACCTGCTCGGGGTGCTCGCCGAAGGAGAGTCCCGATGAAGCCCCAGGCCCAGCAGGCCCAGCAGGCCCAGGAGGCCCAGGCGCCCCCGCAGGCCCAGGCGGCCCCGCAGGAGCGGACCGGCGAGCAGGCCCGGACGGCCCCGCCCGCCCTGGTGCGTACGGCCGCGGAGCTCGCGGCGCTCACCAGGACCGGCCGCCGCGCCGTCGTGATGACCATGGGCGCCCTGCACGAGGGCCACGCCACCTTGATCCGTACCGCACGGCGGCTCGCGGGCCCCGAGGGGCAGGTCGTGGTCACCGTCTTCGTCAACCCGCTCCAGTTCGGCGCGGGCGAGGACCTCGACCGCTACCCGCGCACCCTCGACGCGGACCGTGCGATCGCCGAACGGGAGGGCGCCGACGCGGTGTTCGCGCCCGCCACCGACGAGGTGTACCCCGGCGGCGAGCCCCAGGTGCGCGTCACCGCGGGCCCCATGGGCGAGCTCCTCGAAGGCGCCACGCGGCCCGGCCACTTCGACGGCATGCTGACCGTCGTCGCCAAGCTCCTCCACCTGACCGCGCCCGACGTCGCCCTGTACGGCCAGAAGGACGCCCAGCAACTGGCCCTGATCCGGCGCATGGTGCGCGATCTGAACTTCCCCGTGGAGATCGTCGGCGTACCGACGGTGCGCGAGGACGACGGGCTCGCCCTGTCCAGCCGCAACCGCTACCTCGCGCCGGCCGAGCGGACCGCGGCCCTCGCGCTCTCCCGCGCCCTGTTCGCGGCCCGCGACCGGCTCGCCGCCGAGCACGCGCTGCACGCGCGCGCCGCGGCGGGCGGCGCGGTCTCCGGCCGGGCCGGTGCCCTCACCGCGATCGGCGAGGCCCGCGCCGCGGCCGACGCGCACGCGGTCGCCGCGGCCGCGCCGTCCCCCGCGTCGGTCAGGGCCGTGGCCCAGGGCCTGCTCGACGAGGCGGCCAAGGCTCACCCCCCGGTCGTCGCCGACTACGTGGCCCTTGTCGACCCGGCGACCTTCCGCGAGGCACCCGAGGGGTTCGGCGGTGAGGCGATCCTCGCGGTCGCCGCCCGCGTCGGCACCACGCGCCTCATCGACAACATCCCGCTCACGTTCGGAGCACCGGAATGACAAGCACCGGCACGGCAGGCACCGCGGTGCCCGACACCGGCATACGCCTGGACGCCCCCGCCGCGGGCTGGGCCATCGACGCGGACGTCGTGGTCGTCGGCTCCGGCGTCGCCGGCCTGACCGCGGCGCTGCGCTGCACCGCGGCAGGCCTCGCCACCGTCGTCGTCACCAAGGCCCGCCTGGACGACGGCTCCACGCGCTGGGCGCAGGGCGGCATCGCGGCCGCGCTCGGCGAGGGCGACACCCCCGAGCAGCACCTGGACGACACCCTGGTGGCGGGCGCAGGACTGTGCGACGAGGACGCGGTACGCCTCCTGGTCACCGAAGGCCCCGGCGCCGTACGGCGGTTGATCGGCACCGGCGCCCACTTCGACACCGACGAGACGGGCACGATCTCGCTGACCCGCGAGGGCGGCCACCACCGCCGGCGCATCGCGCACGCGGGCGGCGACGCGACGGGAGCGGAGATCTCCCGCGCGCTCGTCGAGGCGGTCCGCACCCAGGCGGTGCGCACCATCGAGAACGCGCTCGTCCTCGACCTCCTCAAGGACGCGGACGGCCGCACCGCCGGCATCACCCTGCACGTCATGGGCGAGGGCCAGCACGACGGCGTCGGTGCGGTCCGCGCTCCCGCGGTGGTGCTCGCCACCGGCGGTATGGGCCAGGTGTTCTCGGCGACCACCAACCCGTCGGTGGCCACCGGCGACGGCGTGGCCCTCGCGCTGCGCGCGGGTGCGGAGATCTCCGACCTCGAATTCGTCCAGTTCCACCCCACGGTGCTCTTCCTCGGCGCCGACTCCGAGGGCCAGCAGCCGCTGGTCTCCGAGGCGGTACGCGGCGAGGGCGCCCACCTCGTGGACGCGGCCGGCACCCGCTTCATGGTCGGGCAGCACGAGCTGGCCGAGCTCGCGCCGCGCGACATCGTCGCCAAGGCCATCACCCGCCAGATGCAGGCCCAGGGCGCCGACAACATGTACCTGGACGCCCGGCACTTCGGCGCCGAGATGTGGGAGCAGCGCTTCCCGACGGTCCTGGCCGCCTGCCGCTCGCACGGCATCGACCCGGTGACCGAACCGATCCCGATCGCCCCGGCCGCACACCACGCCTCCGGCGGCATCCGCACCGACCTGCGCGGCCGCACCACGGTGCCCGGCCTGTACGCGTGCGGCGAGGTCGCCTGCACCGGCGTGCACGGAGCCAACCGGCTCGCCTCCAACTCCCTGCTCGAAGGCCTGGTCTTCGCGGAGAACATCGCGGCGGACATCGTGGAGGCCGGCAGCGGGGGTGCCCCAACTCCCGTACGGAGTGCGGCGGTCGACCCGGCGGTCGGCCGGGACGCCCCGCCCGGCGGTCCCGTGCCGCTGCTCGATCCGGCCGCCCGCATCCACATCCAGCGGATCATGACCAACGGCGCCGGGGTGCTGCGCTCCGACGCGAGCCTCGCCGAGGCCGCCGAACGCCTCGAAGCGATCCGCGCCGACGACCGCAAGGCGGCCGTGCCCGGCGTCGAGGCCTGGGAGACCACCAACCTGCTTCTCGTCGCCCGGGTCCTGGTCGCCGCGGCGGCCGCCCGCCCCGAGACCCGCGGCTGCCACTGGCGCGAGGACCGGCCCGACCGCGACGACGCGGCCTGGCAGCGCCACCTCGTCGTCCGCCTCACCCCCGAGCGGTCCCTGGACATCCGTCCCACCGGCACCGCCACCTTCCCCCCGACCGTCGCCGCCACCCCCCTGGAGCCGTCACCGTGAGCACGCCCGAGGAACTCCGTCCCCAGCCGGTGGACGTCCCCCTGATCCAGATCGGTGCGCCCGTCCAGGGCGGCGGCTGCGGCGACGACTGCGGCTGCGGCGGCGGTGACGAGGTGTACGAGTGCGGGCTCGACCCCGCGCTCGCCGCGCTGCTCGCCGAGTCGGGTCTCGACCCCGTCCAGGTCGAGGACATCGCGCACCTCGCCATCGAGGAGGACCTGGACGGCGGCGTCGACGTGACGTCGGCCGCGACCGTCCCCCAGGACGCCGTCGCCACCGGCGACTTCACCGCCCGCGAGGCCGGCACGGTCGCGGGCCTGCGGGTCGCCGAGGCGATCCTGTCCATCGTGTGCACCGAGGAGTTCGAGGTCGAGCGGCACGTCGCCGACGGCGACCGCGTCGAGGCCGGCCAGAAGCTGCTCAGCGTCACCACCCGCACCCGCGACCTGCTGACCGGCGAGCGCAGCGCGCTGAACCTGCTGTGCCGCCTGTCCGGCATCGCGACCGCGACCCGCGCCTGGGCCGACGCCCTCGAAGGCACCGGCGCCAAGGTCCGCGACACCCGCAAGACCACGCCGGGCCTGCGCGCCCTGGAGAAGTACGCGGTGCGCTGCGGCGGCGGCGTCAACCACCGCATGTCCCTGTCGGACGCGGCGCTGGTCAAGGACAACCACGTGGTCGCGGCCGGCGGCGTGGCCGAGGCGTTCAAGGCCGTACGCGACCGCTTCCCCGACCTCGCCATCGAGGTCGAGGTCGACACCCTGGCCCAGGTCACCGAAGTCCTCGACGCCGGGGCCGACTTGATCCTGCTCGACAACTTCACCCCCGCCGAGACGGCCGAGGCGGTCGCCCTGGTCGCGGGCCGCGCGATGCTCGAATCCTCGGGCCGCCTGACCCTGGCCAACGCCCGCGCGTACGCGGCGACGGGCGTCGACTACCTGGCGGTGGGCGCCCTCACCCACTCCTCGCCGATCCTCGACATCGGCCTGGACCTGCGCGCGGCCGGAGAGGGCCGCATCTGATGCTGCTCACCATCGACGTCGGCAACACCCACACCGTCCTCGGCCTGTTCGACGGCGAGGAGGTCGTCGAGCACTGGCGGATCTCCACCGACGCCCGCCGCACCGCGGACGAACTGGCCGTCCTGCTCAACGGCCTGATGGGAACCCACCCGATGCTCGGCGCGGAGCTCGGCGACGGCATCGAGGGCATCGCGATCTGCGCGACCGTGCCCTCCGTCCTGCACGAGCTGCGCGAGGTGACCCGCCGCTACTACGGCGACGTCCCGGCGATCCTGGTGGAGCCCGGCGTCAAGACGGGCGTGCCGGTCCTGACCGACAACCCGAAGGAGGTCGGCGCCGACCGCATCGTCAACTCGGTCGCCGCCGTCGAGCTGTACGGCGGCCCGGCGATCGTCGTCGACTTCGGCACGGGCACGACGTTCGACGCGGTCACCGCGCGCGGCGAGTACACCGGCGGGGTGATCGCCCCCGGCATCGAGATCTCGGTCGACGCGCTCGGCATCAGGGGCGCCCAGCTCCGCAAGATCGAGGTGGCCCGCCCCCGTGCGGTGATCGGCAAGAACACCGTCGAGGCCATGCAGTCCGGCATCGTGTACGGGTTCGCCGGGCAGGTCGACGGCGTGGTGCGGCGCATGAAGCGCGAGCTGGTCGGCCCGGACGGCGACCCCGACGACGTCACGGTCATCGCCACCGGCGGCCTCGCGCCGATGGTGCTCGGTGAGGCCGAGGAGATCGACGAGCACGAGCCGTGGCTGACCCTGATCGGCCTTCGCCTCGTGTACGAACGCAACGTGGCGCGGTCCTGAGGGCCGCCGGGTTCGACGGCGGCCGGGCGCGCGGGAGGACGGCCCGCCGTCACAAGGGCCCCTCCCGCCAACGCGCCCGGCATCAGCCTGTTAAGAGGATTTTGTCCCTTTAGGACGTATCGTCGCCGCATGCCCACGCCATACGGATCCCGCGGCGGCATGGCGTTCGGTGCGGACGAGCTGCGTGTGCTCCGACGCGCCCTCGCCATCGCCCTCCACCCCAGCGCCGCCCAGGACGAGGACGTCAAGGACTGCCTGCGCCTGGCCGACTCCGTCGACGAGGCCGTGCGCGAGGGGGAGCGGCTGCGCGCCTTCCTGCTCGCCGACCTCGTCCGCTACCGCGACGCGCTCCCCGGCTCGCTGCCCGGCTACACCGAGCTGCTCCAGGACGCCCTGGCGGCCGGCTACGACCCCGGGCCCGACGACCTGGCCGCCCTGCGCGCCCTGCGCTCCGACCCGGTCTGCGCGGCCCTCCTGGAGCGCTGCCGCCGGATCGCGGAGCGATCGGTGCGGGCCCGTCTCGCCGGCCGCGCGGTCTCGGCGCCCGGCCCGCGCACCCGGCTCCTCACGCTGGTCGGCGGCAGCGCGGCCGACAAGGACAAGGCCGCCGAGCCCCGCCCGGCCACCCCGGCCCGCCCGGCGGCGCCCGGACACCCGGCGCCCGGCCGGCCGGTGCCGAAGCCCTCCGAGGCGTTCCCGCCACGCCGCCGTCCGGTGCCCCCGCCGGAGGAACGGCGGGCCGGCTAGCTAGTCTGTCCCCATGGACTACGTTTCCGCGCTTCTGCCCCCCGTGGTGATGGCCATCTTCTTCATCGCGCTCGTCGTGACGATCGTGAAGAGCCAGGGCGGTCCCAACAAGGGCAAGGAGGACGCGGCCGTGGACAGCGCACTCGCGCGCGCCGAGGCCGCACAGCAGAAGCACGCCGCCTCCTGACCCGGTTCCGGGCGGGCACGTACGGCAGGGCGCACGGGGTATTTCCCTTCGTGCGCCCTTTTTGCTGCGCCCTCACGGCAAATAACCAGCCATTCGCGACATCTCCCACTATGGTGCAGATGTGCCCCGTCAATTGGGAGAGCTGGAAGACGCCGTCATGACCCGGGTCTGGCAGTGGAACCGTCCGGTGACCGTCCGGGAAGTCCTCGAAGACCTTCAGCAGGAACGGTCGATCGCCTACACCACGGTCATGACCGTAATGGACAATCTCCATCAGAAGGGCTGGGTCCGCAGGGAAGTCGACGGGCGGGCCTATCGATATACGGCGGTCTCGACGCGGGCCGCGTACGCCGCGGCCCTCATGAACGAAGCCTGGTCCCAGAGCGACAACCGGGCGGCCGCTCTCGTCGCCTTCTTCGGCATGATGTCCCCCGAGGAGCGCGAAGCGCTGCGCGATGCCGTGCGCATGGTGCAGGAGCCGGAACCCGAACGGGGCCGCGAACCCGAACAGGCCCGCGAACCCGAACCCGAACAGGGATCCGAAGAGGGCGATGTGCCCGGCGACAGCACGGGGCGATAGCGTCCAGGCATGTCTTATCCCGCCGCTAATGCCGTCACCGTCCGCCGCGCCAGGACCGGCGATGTACGGGCCGTGCGAGGCCTTCTCGACGCGTACGTCGACGACGGGATCCTGCTCGACAAAGCGACCGTCACTCTTTACGAGTCCATCCAGGAGTTCTGGGTCGCCGAACGGGACTCGGACGCGCGGGTGGTGGGGTGCGGGGCGCTGCACGTGATGTGGGAAGACCTCGCCGAAGTGCGTACTCTCGCGGTGGACCCGGAGTTCCAGGGTGCGGGCATCGGACATCTGGTGCTCGGCAAGCTGCTCCAGACCGCCCGTTGGCTCGGAGTGCGCCGGGTTTTCTGCCTCACCTTCGAAGTCGGCTTCTTCGCGAAGCACGGGTTCACGGAGATCGAGGAGACTCCCGTCGATACCGTTGACACAGATGTCTACAGCGAGCTGCTGCGCTCCTATGACGAGGGCGTCGCGGAGTTCCTCGGTCTCGAACGAGTGAAGCCGAACACCTTGGGCAACACCCGGATGCTTCTGCACCTGTGATCGGGGAAGCGGCGGGAAGCTGTCGGATCCCTATGTCCGAATCGCGTACGTTTCCCGCGGAGCAAGGATCCTGAACCTCTCCTGGGGGTTTGTGTTTTCCAGTCAAAAGCGGTTTCCTTTCCGCGTACTGCATTTTCGATGAAAGGAAATCCGGTGGCACAGAAGGTTCAGGTCCTTCTTGTCGATGACCTCGACGGTGGCGAGGCTGACGAGACCGTGACGTTCGCTCTTGACGGCAAGAGCTTCGAGATCGACCTCACCACCGCCAACGCGGACAAGCTCCGGGGTCTCCTTGAGCCCTACCTCAAGAGCGGCCGGCGCACCGGTGGCCGCGCGGCGGGCGGCCGTGGCAAGGCGCGTGGTGCGCTGCTCGGCACCGGCAACCAGAACACTGCGGAGATCCGCAAGTGGGCCAAGGAGCAGGGTTACAACGTGAACGACCGCGGCCGCGTCCCGGCCGAAATCCGTGAAGCCTACGAGAAGCAGAACGGCTGAGTTCCCGCGTTCCCCGCACCACCTGGGGATTTAGCGTGAAACAACCGGGCCCGGTGGCATTCCGTCGCCGCCGCGGCCACCAGCGGCACGAGGCCGAGACCCGTGGAGCGGCCGTCCGCAAGGGCGGTCCCCGGGCTTTCGCGAGCACTCCTCTCACCGGCTCCGCCGCACTGGGTGATTCCGGTGAAGGAGGGGAGCCCCGCCTCCACCTCGCACCCCGGCTCGGGGGGCCGCAGCCATACGGCGGCCCCTCGCGAACCGGCCCAGCCGGGTGGCACGGGGGCGGTGATCCGGCCCCCGGCGCCGATCGCCGTCAGGTCGAGGGCGACCCCGCCCCATTCGAGCCAGTCGAGCAGCCCCGGCAGCTCGTCCGCGCTCCCCGCGGCGACGAGCAGCCGCATCCGGTGTCCCATCAGGGCGACCGGGCCGGTGTTCGCGTACCGCGCGAGGAGGGCGAACCCGGCGGTCGCCGGGAGTTCGAGGACGTCGAAGCGCAGCCCCGTGAGCAGATGGACGGGGGGCCCGGCGGACACGGCCCAGCCTAGCTCGCGCTCGTACCAGTGCGCGAGCGGGCCATCCAGGGGGGCGCGGGGTGCCGGCACGGTGAAGGCCATGCCCGGAGCAACTGATGAAACGGCGCCAAGTTACGCTGGGTTCCCGGACCAATCCGTTCCGTCGCCGAATTCCAGGCGTCCGGACGCGGGTGCAGGCGCAAGGCTGTTCGCCCGTAGCTTACGGAACCGGGGTCTTTCGCATGGAGTGTCGGTCCGGGCGGGTAAGACATTCCTAGTGGGGAGGGGCGACACGCTCGTCAGGCGGTCTCACGTTCGCCATCGGCGTACTGGAGACAGGGGTATCTGTCTGGCCTGCGGGAACATCGTCTCGCACCATCGGGTTGGAGCAGTTGTCGGCTGTTCGGGCCGGGAGGCATTGAACGGGTGTCGGCAGTTGGAATGAGCTGTCCCGCCCTGCGGGACTAGCATGCGGAAGGACAGGGAGGGGACCGCCCCCTAACTGCCCGACCGCTCTGAGGAGCGATTAACGATGTTCGAGAGGTTCACCGACCGCGCGCGGCGGGTTGTCGTCCTGGCTCAGGAAGAAGCCCGGATGCTCAACCACAACTACATCGGCACCGAGCACATCCTCCTGGGACTGATCCACGAGGGTGAGGGTGTCGCCGCTAAGGCCCTGGAGAGCCTCGGGATTTCGCTCGAGGCGGTCCGCCAGCAGGTGGAGGAGATCATCGGTCAGGGCCAGCAGGCCCCGTCCGGGCACATCCCCTTCACCCCTCGCGCCAAGAAGGTCCTGGAGCTGTCGCTCCGCGAGGCCCTCCAGCTCGGCCACAACTACATCGGCACCGAGCACATCCTGCTCGGCCTGATCCGCGAGGGCGAGGGCGTCGCCGCCCAGGTCCTGGTGAAGCTGGGCGCCGATCTCAACCGGGTGCGGCAGCAGGTCATCCAGCTGCTCTCCGGCTACCAGGGCAAGGAAGCCGCCACCGCCGGCGGCCCTGCGGAGGGCACCCCCTCCACGTCCCTGGTGCTCGACCAGTTCGGCCGCAACCTGACGCAGGCCGCTCGCGAATCCAAGCTCGACCCGGTCATCGGGCGCGAGAAGGAGATCGAGCGCGTCATGCAGGTCCTGTCGCGCCGTACGAAGAACAACCCGGTCCTCATCGGCGAGCCCGGCGTCGGCAAGACCGCCGTCGTCGAGGGTCTGGCCCAGGCGATCGTCAAGGGCGAGGTGCCCGAGACGCTCAAGGACAAGCACCTCTACACGCTGGACCTCGGCGCCCTGGTCGCCGGATCCCGCTACCGCGGTGACTTCGAGGAGCGCCTGAAGAAGGTCCTCAAGGAGATCCGCACCCGCGGCGACATCATCCTGTTCATCGACGAGCTCCACACCCTGGTGGGTGCGGGTGCCGCCGAGGGCGCGATCGACGCGGCGAGCATCCTCAAGCCGATGCTGGCCCGCGGTGAGCTCCAGACCATCGGTGCCACCACGCTCGACGAGTACCGCAAGCACCTGGAGAAGGACGCCGCTCTCGAGCGCCGCTTCCAGCCCATCCAGGTCGCCGAGCCGTCGCTGCCGCACACCATCGAGATCCTCAAGGGTCTGCGCGACCGCTACGAGGCCCACCACCGCGTCTCGATCACGGACGAGGCCCTCGTCCAGGCCGCGACGCTGGCCGACCGGTACATCTCGGACCGCTTCCTGCCGGACAAGGCGATCGACCTGATCGACGAGGCCGGTTCCCGGATGCGCATCCGCCGGATGACCGCGCCGCCGGACCTCCGCGAGTTCGACGAGAAGATCGCGGGCGTGCGCCGCGACAAGGAGTCGGCCATCGACTCCCAGGACTTCGAGAAGGCGGCGTCTCTCCGCGACAAGGAGAAGCAGCTGCTCGCCGCGAAGGCCAAGCGCGAGAAGGAGTGGAAGGCCGGCGACATGGACGTCGTCGCCGAGGTCGACGGCGAGCTGATCGCCGAGGTGCTGGCCACGGCCACGGGCATCCCGGTCTTCAAGCTCACCGAGGAGGAGTCCTCGCGGCTGCTCCGCATGGAGGACGAGCTGCACAAGCGCGTCATCGGCCAGAAGGACGCCATCAAGGCGCTCTCGCAGGCGATCCGTCGTACGCGTGCCGGTCTGAAGGACCCGAAGCGTCCCGGTGGTTCGTTCATCTTCGCCGGTCCGTCCGGTGTCGGTAAGACCGAGCTGTCGAAGACGCTGGCGGAATTCCTCTTCGGTGACGAGGACGCGCTGATCTCCCTCGACATGTCGGAGTTCAGCGAGAAGCACACGGTTTCCCGCCTCTTCGGTTCGCCCCCCGGTTACGTGGGTTACGAAGAGGGCGGCCAGCTCACCGAGAAGGTGCGCCGCAAGCCGTTCTCCGTCGTCCTCTTCGACGAGGTCGAGAAGGCCCACCCCGATATCTTCAATTCCCTGCTCCAGATTCTGGAAGACGGTCGGCTGACCGACTCCCAGGGCCGGGTCGTGGACTTCAAGAACACGGTCATCATCATGACGACCAACCTCGGGACCCGGGACATCTCCAAGGGCTTCAACCTGGGCTTCGCCGCCCAGGGTGACGTCAAGACCGGGTACGACCGGATGAAGGCCAAGGTCAACGAGGAGCTGAAGCAGCACTTCCGCCCCGAGTTCCTCAACCGTGTCGACGACACGGTGGTCTTCCACCAGCTGACCGAGGAAGACATCATCCAGATCGTCGACCTCATGATCGACAAGGTGGACGAGCGCCTCAAGGACCGCGACATGGGCATCGAGCTCAATGCCGAGGCCAAGTCGCTGCTCGCGAAGAAGGGCTACGACCCGATCATGGGCGCCCGGCCGCTGCGCCGGACGATCCAGCGGGAGATCGAGGACATCCTCTCCGAGAAGATCCTCTTCGGTGAGCTGCGCCCCGGTCACATCGTGGTCATCGGCACCGAGGGCGAGGGTGAGGCGAAGAAGTTCACCTTCCGCGGCGAGGAGAAGTCGGCGCTGCCCGACGTCCCCCCGATCGAGGACGCGGCCGCCGGCGGCGGCCCGAACCTGAGCAAGGAGGCGTAGCCCTCCCCGGAGGACTCGCCGCAACTGCCTGAAGGGCCGGCCCGGTTCGTACGCACCGTACGAGCCGGGCCGGCCCTTGTGCGTGGGCCCGACGGTCTACGCCTGCGGGGCCAGCGGGCCGCCGTTGACGGTGACGGTGAGGCCGGGGCGGCGCAGCAGGGCCGCCGGGTTCCACGAGCCGGCCTGGACGGTGCCGACCGCGAGGTCCACCGTCGTCAGGGCGGGGAACACCGCGAGGACGGCGCCGAGGTCGCCGTCGGAATTGGCCAGCCACAGGTCGAGGTGGCGCACCCCGGGCAGCGGCGCGACCCCGGCCAGGGCGGCCACCGAGCTCAGCGCCACCCCGAGCCGGCCGATGCCGGGGCGCCCGCGCACATACGCGAGCAGCCGTCTGGTGGTGGCCGACGAGGACGGGGCGAGCTCCAGATGGCCGAGGGCGGGCCAGCGGCTCAGCGCGTCGAATCCCGCGACCTGATCGGCCTCCAGGTGCAGCGTGCTGACACCGGGCAGGACGGGCAGTTGGGCGAGGTGCAGGTCGGTGCTGCTGCCGAAGAGCAGGGTGCGCAGGGCGGGCGCCGAGCCGAGCGGGCTCAGGTCGACCTCCTGGGCGGCCACGTCGAGCAGCCCGAGCGAGGCGAGCCGCGGCAGCAGGGCGATCTGCGACAGGTCGCGCAGGCCCGAACCCCGCAGCACCTCCAGGTCTTCCAGGCGCTCCGCGCTGTCCCGCAGGAACGCGAGATCGGACAGGCGCTCGGTGCTGTTGAGGCGCAGCGCCGTCATCGTGCGCCCGCGCAGAGCCCGGTGGAGCTCGACCGCCGTGAGGTCGGGCGGGACGGTGATCCACAGCCGCTGGGCGTCCGGGACGTGCGGAAGCTGCGCGAGCTGCCACCGCGTCTCCACGTGCAGCCGCGCCTCGCGCAGATCCAGCCGGGCGAGCACCTCGCGGGCATAGCGCTCGGCGGGATAGCGCGACCACTCGGTGGTGAACAGGTCGACGGTGCCGGGGTGGGCCGCGGCCCAGGCCCCGGCATGCTCGATGGCTTCCGCGCCACCGACCCGGTTGATGAGCGCGACTACATCGGCCAGCGCCTCGCGGGGCGTGTCGGCCGGGGCCGGCAGATGCCCGAGCACCGGTGGGCCGAGGCGGGCCAGGAGCGTCACGGCCTCCACGTCGCGCGGCGGAAGGAGCGCCTTGATGTGGTCACCGACGCGGCGGCTGGTGCTCTCGTCGAAGTAGGCGGTGTTCTGCGCACAGCGCGCCGCGAGCACCTCTATCTTCGCCCTGTCCTGGTGGCCGCGCTGCCGGGAGGCGGCGTCGAGGAGGCCGTTGACCAGCGCGGCCCGGTCGCGGCGGCCGCAGTGCCCGGCGGCGAGCAGGATGACGTCCTGCCACTGCTGTTCCTCCGAGGCGTGCCTCAGGAGTTCGCCCAGATGCCCGTCGTCCACGAACTCCTTCGCGGCGAGGAAGTCCTGGAAGGTGCGGTGGGTGAACTGGAAGACGTTGTCGGCGCGTTCCTGGAGCAGCCCGCTGCGGTTGAGCAGATGCCGCAGCACATCGTCGGCGCCGCCCTGGGCCCGTACGTTCTCCATTCCGGAAAGGGCCCGCTCCAGGCGGCGCAGCGCCTGCTCGCGGGTGAACTCCGACTGCCCCTCGCGCACCAGCCACACCGCGATCCGCTGGAGCAGCTCGGTGCACTCCTCGGCGCTGATCTCGATGCCTTCGGGCGCCTCGACCTTGCGCTGCTGGTCCCGATTGCCGAGCAGCATCCGCAGCGCCGCCTCGTACAGCTTCCAGCGGGTGTCGGGCAGGAAGCCCTGGCGCAGCCGGTGCAGGGCGCAGATGACGGCGCACAGGAGCGGGGTGCGGGCCAGGCCCTTGAGGTTGCTGTTCTGCTTGAACTGCTCGGACAGGTCGCGCTCCAGCTCGTCCAGGTCCTCGTGGGGGCCGCTGTCGAGGCGGGCCGCGCGGTGCCAGGCGGCGATGAACGCGGTGATGTCCTCGTCGTTCATCGGGAGCAGCCTGAGTTCCTCGAAGCGGGCGTACTTCAGCCAGTCCGGCTCGACCGCCATCGGGCGCACCGTCACCACGCAGCGGGTGCGGGGATAGCGGTCCAGGAGGGCGGCGAGCCAGCGGTGCGCCTCCTCGCGGTCCTCCTGCGGCACCTCGTCCAGGCCGTCGACGAGGAGCAGCGCCTGCCCCGTCCTCAGGACCCGCCCGGCCCAGCCCTCGGGCGCCGCGTCCACCACGAGGCGTGCGGCGGTGGGGAGTTGGGCGGGTAGCGGGAACGTGGCGCCCTGGGCGCGCAGGCTGCGCAGCGGCACCACGAACGGGACGAGCGCGTTGAGGTCGGCGAGCCCGGGGCCGAGCCGCCCGGCCGCCGCGTGCGCCGCGAGCCACCACACCAGGGTGGTCTTGCCCGCGCCGGCCTCGCCGCGGATGAGGACCCGGGGGCGGGAGGCGAGCAGGGCGTCGATGCGCTGCGGCGCGCTGTCCGTCAAGGTCCTGCCCGCCTGCGGCGGATCGCTGGCCTTCGGTCGTGCCTCCAGGCTGAGGTAGGCGGTGTCCAGGTCCCACTCGGAGTCCCGCTTGTTCAGCTCGTCCAAGCCGAAGATCTTCGTCTTGCGGTACGCGGCGCCGATGGCCTCCGCGTACTCCTGCTCGTAGCGCTGGTCCTCCGGGGGTACGCCGGTGACCAGGTCGAGGACGGTGACGGCGGCGAGCGTGGCGAACGCGGCGCGGAAGCCCTCCACGGCGAAGACGGAGCGCAGCGGCACGCACACCACCCTGCGGTGGCCGCGGCCGCGCGGGATCTCCTTGACCAGGCCGAGCAGGGTCGCCCCCGCGAACAGCGGCGCGCCGGAAAGGCCCGCGAGCGGCGAGCTGCCGTCGGCGCGCTCGGTGGCGGGAGGCCGGTGCAGTTCACACACCAGATCGTCGCGCAGGCTCCCCGCGACCGGCAGGACGGTCCCCACGAACTGGTCCTAGTCCAGGTGGTGGTCGGCGCCGTAGCGCTGGATGTCGGGGAACCCGATGATCTCGCAGCCGGGCAGCGACTGCGCGGTGTCCACGGAGCCGAGCCGCAGCGTCCCGGACAGCAGCTCCTCGTCGCTGTAGAGCAGTGCGGCGTCCAACTCTGCGTCCTGCCACAGGATTTGGGCGCTGACCTCGCCGATGGAGGGGTGCAGGAGCCGGACGGGCGGCGCGCCGGCGAGATTGTGGGCGCAGGTCAGCACCAGCCACGGCGACACGACGACGCCGCTGCCCTGACGCCCGTCGGACAGGACGGCCACGACCCGGTCGGCGGTCGTGGGCAGCCCCGTACTCACCGCGGCCCGGCCCCGAAGCGCCCGCCGGGCCGGTCGTTGCCGACCTTCCAGGCGGAGCCGTCCGGTGCGGTGTGCGGCTTGAGGGTGAAGGACACCTTGTGGGTACGTCCGGTGATGCGCGCGGCGTCCGCGCCCGCGTCCACCACCCAGGCCCGCACCTTGGCGCCGCCCTTGACCTCTTTGCGCAGTTCGAGCGTGAACTCCATCTGGATGTCGCCGAGTTCGAAGACCAGCGGCTGCCCGGTCGCCCGCGCGGCGGCCTCGGTGAGCTGATCGCGTACGGACTCGATGGCGTCGGCCAGCTCGATGCCGTCCCACGCGTGGCTGTCGTCGGTCATGGTGCGCCCCCTCGGCTCGCACCAATTGTCGTGCCGGGGTGGGTAGTTGGGACAGGGGTGGGGCGCGGCCGCGCGTTATCACCCCACGGTGACCGTGACGCCGGGGTGCAGCGCGTCGGCCCCGTGCAGCGCGCCGCCCAGATTTGTCAGCCATATCCGTCGCAGATGGCGGGACGCGGCCAGCGGAGTGAGGTCGAGGTCCGACGGGGTGGAGCGGACCATGAGTGTTTCCATGGCGGGAAAGAGCTGGGGAAGGCGGTCGATGGCCGTCTGGCCCGTCCCGCCGGGGAGGACGATCGACGTAGGCGACAGGAGCCGGGCCGACGGCGGTGCGGTACCGAGCAGCCGGCCCGAGAGGTGCAGCGACCGCAGCCGCGGCAGCCGCGCGAGGGCGTCCCAGTCGGCGCGGTCCTTCGGGCCGCGGTTCGGGCCGAGGACGAGCCGTTCCAGGCTCTGGAACCGGTCGATGCCGGCGAAATCACCGTCCGGCCCCCCGGCCCCGGTCAGAGTGAGTTCCCGCAGCGGCGCATCGGCGGGGAGGTCGGACAGACTCCACGGCCCGGCCGCGCCTGCGAGGCCGAGCTCCTCCAGGCCGTTCAGGGCGGCGAGCGGCGCCAGGTCGGAGACGTCCGCCAGATCCAGGGCCAGCGTGCGCAGGGGGAGCCCCGGCAGATGGCTGAGGTCGTCGAGCCTCGGGCACCTCGTGATCGTCAGGTCGGCCAGTGCGTCCTGTCCGGCGAGGAACGAGAGGTCCCGCAGGGTCTCGTTCTCCCGGATCCGCAGGCCTTCGAGCCGGGCGCCGCGCAGATACTCCCGCAGCGCCGGCACGGGCACATCGCCCCGTACCTCCAGGAGCGGCCGGGGTCCCAGCCCGTGCAGCACCTCCAGCTGCTCCTCGGTCGTCACGCAGAAGTACAGGTCGGTGGGGTCGAGGTGGGCGATGACCTCGTCGGCGTACCGGTGGGTGTCGAAACGGCCCCAGGACCAGACGAGTTGGCGCCTGATCGCGAGCCGCGCATGGCGCGCGAAGCGGGCCATGAACGGGATCGCCCGGTCGGATCCGGTGTGCGAGGCCGCGGTCACGACGTGCTCGGCGAGCATGGGTGACAGCCCGTCAGGTCCCGGCAGCAGGTCCAGGATCAGCGGGCCCGCCTGTGCCAGGCTCTGCGCCGCGCGGGAGCTGGTGGGCGGGATCAGCACGGCGGTGCGGCGCTCGACCGCGGCCCGTACCGCCGGATCGAGCTCCGCCGCGTGCTCCAGACAGGTCGCGGCCAGCACGTGCACCCGCATGGTGACCGCGGGCGAGTCGTGGTCGTCGCCGAAGGCGAGCAACTCCCCGAAGAGTTCCCGGCGTTCGCGCGGCCGGGCGTGGCCGACGGCCATCCGTACGACGTCCTCCCACTGGTCGTCGGCGGCGTGCCGCACCAGCTCGCCCCACGCGCCCTCCTCGACCGCGGCCCGCGCGCCGAGGAAGTCCTGGAAGGTGCGGTGCACGAATTCGACGGTGCCGGGGCCCGGCTCGCGCAGCAGCCCGCTGCGGTGCAGGAAGTGGGCGTAGACGGCCGCCGCGTCGCCGATGCGGGCGATCTCGGGGATCGCGGGGAGGAGCTCGCCGATGATCTGCTCGGCGCGCGAACGGTCCATCTCGGTACGGCCGTTGCGGATCAGCCAGTACGCGATGCGCTGGAGCAGCTGGAGCTGCGGCTCCTCGCGCAGCTCGGGCAGGCCGTCCATGCTGCGCTCGCGGTCCCTGCGGGTCAGGAGCATGGTGAGGGCGGCGTCGTACAGATCCTTGCGGCCGTACGGCAGGAAGCCGCGGCGGTCGCGGTGCAGGGCGCAGATGAGGCCGCACATCAGCGGGTTGGTGGCGAGCCGGCCGAGGTCGGGCTTGGTGCGTACGGAATCCAGGAGCTGCGCCTCGTACGCGGCGAGGGTCGTGTCGTCGCCGGTGCCGGTGCCGGCACGGGCGGCGGTGTGCCAGCGGCCGATGAACGCGGCCACGCCCGACGGGCTCATGGCGGACAGGGTCAGCTCCGCGAAGTCCTCGTCGCCCAGCCAGTCCTCGCGGACGGCCGAGGGGCGCGACGTGACGAGCCAGCGGTTGCCGGGGAAGGCGCCGGTGAGGTCGCGGAGCCAGGCGCGGGTGCGCGAGCGTTCGGCGTCGGGGATCTCGTCGATGCCGTCCACCAGGATCAGGCCGCGGCCCGCCGAAAGGACCCGGGACTCCCAGCCGTGCGGCTGCTCCCCGGCCAGCGGTGAGCCGACGGCGGTGAGGAAGTCCTTGGGGGCGGGCAGCCGCTCGCCGTGCCGGGTCAGGGTGCGCAGCGGCAGGACGAAGGGGATGCGGTCGCGCAGATACGTCATGCGGTCGGCCGGGTCCGCGTCCTCGCCTGCCCCGGCGCCCCGGCGGGCCGCGCTGACGGCGAGCCACTGCACGAGGGTCGTCTTGCCGGAGCCGGCCTCGCCGCGCAGCAGGACGCGCTCGCGGCCGGCCAGGGCCTGATCGGCGGGCATCGGCAGGCAGGGGGCGGGTGGCTCGGGCGGCTTTTCGGGGAAGCGGTCGATGCGGGCGGCGAGCAGGCCCGGATGCTGGTCGTAGCGGGCGGCGGAGGTGCGCAGCCGCTCGACGAGCTCGGTGCGCGGACCGGCGTCGGTCGCCTCCAGGCTCAGATAGGCGGCGTCCAGCGGCCAGATGCCGGGGGAGTTGGCGAGGTCGAGTCCGTAGATCGTCAACGTGCCGTGCTTGTGGGCGACATGATCGAGGTAGCGGCGCTCGAAGGGGGCGTCGCGGGCATCGGCCCGCGGCACTCGTGTCATCAACTCGTCCATTTTTGCGTCGAGTTGGGCCTGACGGCGGCTCTGCTGGACGACAGTGGAGGCGACGAAGGTCGTGCGCTGGGTGAAGAAGTGCAGGATGTGCAGGCAGGTGGCGACCAGGAGGCGGTCGTAGAAGTGGGTGGCGTCGGCGGAGAGGTGGCGCTCGGGGTGGCTGCCGGCCCGGCGCAGTTCGCGGGCGAGCGCCTCGTGGCCGAGTGCGACCGCCTCGACGTCGCTGAGGCTCAGCGCGCCGAGGGCGTACAGGGTGGTGGCGAGCGCGTCGACGACGGCCTGCTCCTCGTCGCGCGGCACGGCCCGCTCGTGGCTCCGCAGGCCCTCCTCGACCAGGGCGGCCGCGAGCTTGCGCAGATCCGGCCCGGCCAGGGTGCGCTTCTCGCCGTGGAAGGAGACGTACCCGGAGAGGCGCACGGGGCGCTCCACCAGGCCGGCGCCGGGGCCCTCGGTCACGAAGAGCTTCTTGACGAGCGGGCCGACGACGCTCGTCGCGAGCTTGATGCCTATCTGCGCGGGATCCACGACGCGTCAGCCTAGCGAGGACCGGGGGACCTTGGTCCCGAAACGGAGGGCCGGGGGTCCGGGCCGCGGTGACAAGGCGCACAGCGCGGCGAGGACCTACTAGGCGGGTTAGGGGGCGTTGCGCGGGCACCGCGGGTATTCCCCGTCTGATCGTTACGGCTTTCGTTAGTAGATGGGTGTTTTGGGTGGAGATGGGGGTTCGGGTTACCAAGGTGAGGCCGACCTGGTGTGCCGTTCCGCGTGCCGGGTCCTCGCATGCCGCAGGGGCTCCGCTCGGACCTCCCCGCCCGGCAGCGATCACCGTCCCCTCATGGAAGAGCTTCCGCATGCTCCGGCGCACCCCGTCCCGCTCCGCCCGCCCGTCCCTGTTCCCGCTGCGTACCGCCTCGGTCGCCGCCGTCGCCACCGCGATGGGGGCCGCCACGCTCCTCGGCGGCGGGGCCGCGTTCGCCGACCAGGCGAAGTCCGCCACGCCCACTCCGGCCGCCGCCACCACGAGTGCGGTCGCGGGCCAGGCGAAGGCGCAGGCCAAGGCCGCCACCGCGGCGAAGCGGGCCGCTGCCGCCAAGGCCGCGTCCTGGGTGCACCCGGTGCAGCGCTACACGCTGAGCGCCTCCTTCGGCCTGGGCGGCACGATGTGGTCGCACAAGCACTCCGGGCAGGACTTCGCGGTGCCCACCGGCACGCCCGTCTCCGCCGCGCACGCCGGCACCGTCGTCAAGGCCGGTCCGATCGGCGGCGGTGACGGTCCCGCGTACGGCAACGCCGTCGTGATCCGGCACGCCAACAACACGTACTCGCAGTACGCCCACCTGTCGAAGATCAATGTGCGCATCGGCCAGAGCGTGGCCACCGGCGAGCGGATCGCGCTGTCCGGTAGCACCGGCAACTCCAGCGGCCCGCACCTGCACTTCGAGATCCGTACGACGCCGCACTACGGCTCGGCGGTCAACCCGGTCGCCTTCCTGCGGACGGTGGGCGTCACCGTCTGACGCACCGCGGGCCCGCTGCCCGCCCGCTTCCCTCGCGGCCTACCGGCCCCGCGTGTGGTGGTGGGCCTGCGTGTTGTGGTGGGCCCGGACGACCAGGTCGTTGGCGACTTCGAGGATGCTGGCGCGCTTCTCCTCGGGGGTGCCCTTGACGTCCTTGAGGACGAAAAGCCCTGCGTGCATCGACAGGAGCGCCGTGAAGCAGCGGATCCGGTCCGACATCGAGGCGTCCTGGTCGGTCAGCAGGTCGACCATCGCGTGCACCCGCTCCTTGAACATCTCGCCGATGCTCAGCTCGCGCATGGTCGCCTGGTTCTCCTGCATGAACCGGAACAGCGGCTCGGCCCCGAAGAGCGCCTCGCTGTAGCGGTGCAGGATCTCCTGCTTGATCTCCAGGGTGTGCGGCTGGTCCTTGCCCCACTCGATCAGCTCGTCCATGGGCCTGGTGAGGTCCTGGAAGAGGCTGATGATGATGTCTTCCTTGGTCTTGAAGTGGTAGTAGAGCGCGGCCTTCGTCACGCCGAGGCGCTCGGCGATCTCGCGCAGCGAGGTCTTCTCGTACCCCTGCTCACCGAAGAGCTCCAGGGCAACGTCCTGGATCCGCTGGCGGGTGTTTCCTCTGGCCATGCCGCTCTCCCGAATGCATACGGCCGCCGTCCCCCGGTGGCCGTGCCGGTACACCATTAACTTGCTTGACGCCCGGCTAGTTTGGGTCTACCTTCCCCAGTGTAGTGGTAACTAGCCGGGCGGCAAGTAAGTGCCCCGCGCGGTGGACGGCAGGCTTCAGGGAGTTGGGGACGATGGCGACGGGGATATCACAAGAGACGGTGGCAGAGGCGGAGGTGTCCGAAGGGCCACAGCCGCGCAGCGTGCGGGTCGTGCTGCTCGCGCTCATGATCGCGATGCTGCTCGCCATGCTCGACAACATGATCGTCAACACGGCGATGCCGACGATCGTGGGCGAGCTCGGTGGCCTGGAGCACCTGTCCTGGGTCGTGACCGCCTACACCCTGGCGACCGCCGCCTCCACCCCGATCTGGGGCAAGCTCGGCGACATGTACGGGCGCAAGGGCGCCTTCCTCACGTCCATCGTGATCTTCCTGGCCGGTTCCGCGCTCAGCGGCATGGCCCAGGACATGAGCCAGCTCATCGGCTTCCGCGCGATCCAGGGCCTCGGCGCCGGTGGCCTCATGGTCGGCGTCATGGCGATCATCGGTGACCTCATCCCGCCCCGCGACCGGGGCAAGTACCAGGGCATGATGGCCGGCGTCATGGCGCTCGCCATGATCGGCGGCCCGCTGGTCGGCGGCGCCATCACCGACCACCTCGGCTGGCGCTGGACCTTCTACATCAACATCCCGCTCGGCGCGGTCGCGCTCGCCATGGTCACCGCCGTCCTGCACCTGCCCAAGAAGCGGGCCCGCGGCCGGATCGACTACCTCGGCACCATCCTGCTGACCGTCGGCATCACCTCGATCGTCCTCGTCACCACCTGGGGCGGCTCGCAGTACGCCTGGAGCTCCGCGATCATCATGGAGCTCATCGCGCTCGGCGTCGCCGCGATCATCGGCTTCCTCTTCGTGGAGAAGAAGGCCGCCGAGCCGATCGTGCCGCTGCACATCTTCCGCAACCGCAACTTCTCGCTCATGTCCGGGATCGGCTTCCTCACCGGCTTCGTGATGTTCGGCGCGATGCTGTTCCTGCCGCTGTACCAGCAGTCCGTGCAGGGCGCCTCCGCCACCAACTCCGGGCTGCTGCTCCTGCCGATGCTGCTCTCCATGATGGCCGTCTCGCTGATCGCGGGCCGGGTCACCACCAGCAGCGGCAAGTACAAGATCTTCCCGATCCTGGGCGGCGCGCTCGTCGTGGTCGGCCTGTTCCTCCTCTCCACGATGGACACCACCACGACCCGGTTCATGTCCGGCGTCTACATGGCGGTGCTCGGCGCGGGCATGGGCTTCCTGATGCAGATCACGATGCTGGTCGCGCAGAACAGCGTCGAGATGAAGGACATGGGCGTCGCCTCGTCGTCCACGACCCTCTTCCGTACGCTCGGCTCGTCCTTCGGCGTCTCGATCATGGGCGCGATCTTCACCAACCGGGTCGGCGACGAGATGACCCACCGCCTCGGCAAGGCGGCCTCCGCCGGGGCCGGCAACCTGGCGTCGGCGCAGCTGGACCACGCGAGTCTGCTGAAGCTGCCGGCGCCGGTCCGGGAGGCGTACCAGTACGCCGTCTCCTCCGGTACGCACGGGACGTTCCTGGTCGGTTCGATCATCGCGGTGGCCATGTTCGTGGCGGCGCTCTTCGTCAAGGAGGTCCCGCTGCGCGGGTCCGCCCCGGCGCCGGGCGAGGGCGACGCGCCCCTCACGGAGCCGGCGCTGTAGCCCCGACCTCCCTCTTCTTGCCGGACGCCTCTTCGTGCCGGATACCTGCGCCTCCCTGCGCTTTGCCCTCCCGGGCGAGCGGGGGAGGCGCGGTGCTGTCCCCCCCCCGGAACCCCGGTTCGCTTTCGGGCGCGGGCCCGTGCGTGGCTGGTCGCGCAGTTCCCCGCGCCCCTAACCCCGCTTACGTCTGCGGACCGTCCCCGCGTCTCGCGCAGTTCCCCGCGCCCCTGAAACCCGCTTTCGCCTGCGGGCCGTGCCCGCGTCTCGCGCAGTTCCCCGCGCCCCTGAAACCCGCTTTCGCCTGCGGGCCGTGCCCGCGTCTCGCGCAGTTCCCCGCGCCCCTAGCTACTCGGTGCCGGCCCGTATGGACATCCTCAGCCCGTCATGGGGGTCCCCCCTGGCCCTTAAGGCCTTGGGGGAGATTGAGGACGAGCGCCCTTCAGGCGCGAATGGGGGTCTGGGGGCGGAGCCCCCAGGGAGCCGCACCCCTCAAGTAGCCGCACGGGATGGGGGTCCCCCCTGCTCATTAAGAGCTTGGGGGAGGGTGGGAAAACTCCCCGGGTTCTGGGGCGGAGCCCCAGGGAGGTGGGACGGCTCAGCCCCGCCGCGCGGGTGGGCGGGTTCGGTGGGCCGGGGTTTCCGCGGCCACGGACAGCGCGAGCAGCACGGCCGGCCCCACCAGCATCGCCCAGGCCGGCACCCGCCCCGCCGCGGGAACGAGCGAAACCACCAACCCCGCCGTCCCCAGCCGCACCCGCACCACCCCATCGCGTACCCCGGTGAACGCGGCCCGCACCACCGCCGTGGCCAGCAGGAACAGCGCGACCCCACCCAGCACGCACAGGGCGAGCGCCGTACTGAGCCGGCCGCCCGAGCCGAGCACCGCCGTGCCGATCGCGCCGCCCGTCACGGCGAGCCCCAGCTGCACGGGCAGATGACCGAAGACGTAGATGTTCAACAGCCTTGGATCGTCGGCGAGTTCGGCATGCGCGCCCGGACGCGACCCGCTGGCGCTGAAGTAGGACCACCACAGGCACGCACACAGCACGAAGGCCGCGGCCCCGGTCACCAGCGCGGGACCCGCCGTGCGCGCTTGGACGAGCCCGTTGGTGAAGCCCAGCACCGACTCGCCGAGCACGATGATGGTGAACAGGCCGAAGCGTTCGCGCAGATGCTCGGCGTGGTGCCCCGCCTTGGCGATCCGGCGGCCCGAGAGCAGCGGGACGGCCAGGTCGACCAGCATCCCGCCGGCCCAGATCCCGTACCGGACCGGCCCCGCCGGAGCCAGCAGCGCGCCGCCCGCCCAGAACGGCGCCGAGCAGAGCGACCCGGCGGCGAACGAGGTCAGCAGCGGGGCCAGCCCGCGGTCGCGGCGGGCCTCCAGCGCATACAGCGCGGCGACGCCGAGCCGGGCACCCAGATACGACAGGGCGAAGCCGGTGTCGGCGGCGTCGGAGGCTCCCACGCCGCCCACGAACACCGCGAGACCGCACACCGCCACGAGCCCCGCCATGGTGAGCAGCCGGTGCGAAGTGATGTCGCGGTCCGCTCGGTTGGCCCGTACCGCGTACAGCACCCACGTCCACCACAGCGGCACGAACAGGGCGGCCGCCGCGGCCACCGAACCGAGGCCGGGGGCGGCGCCGATGCGCCGGGTGACCTGGCCGACGGCCGCGACGAAGACGAGGTCGCAGAACAACTCGAACCAGGTGGCCCGCCGTTCCGCCTCCCCGGACTCGGGGGGCCGCGGGCGCTCCTGCTGCGCGGGCAGGACGGCGGACGGCGAAGGGTGGTGGGCCTCATGCATGGTCAACAGTGTTGCCCCGTTCGGCTGTTGACGTCTGCCCGCCGACGGACCGGATCATGAGGATCGCGCGGATCATGAGGATCGCGCGGACCATGAGGATCGAGCGGACCATGAGGATCGAGCGGACCATGAGGATTCATGCGGTCCGCCGGCCCGGGGCCCCTACGCCTAGCGGCCGTTCTTTCCCGGCGGCTGGACGGGGAAGGTGCCCGTGTTGGTCGGCGCGTGCTCGGGGAGCCAGAGCACGGCGATCGCGCCGCCGGAACCCGCGCCGCCGGCGAGGGCCTCGGGCGCGACGTTGCGGAAGGTGAGCCGGGCGCCGAGCACCCTGGCCTGGCCCGCGGCGATCGTCAGACCCAGGCCGTGCCCGTTGCCCGCCCGGTCGCTCGACCCGGTGCGGAACCGACTGGGCCCCTCGCGGAGCAGCGCTTCGGGGAAACCCGCCCCGTGGTCGCGGACCCGTACGACCCGGCCCTCGACGGTGACCTCCACCGGACCCCCGCCGTGCTTGGCGGCGTTGCCGAGCAGATTGCCCAGGATGCGCTCCAGGCGGCGCGGGTCGGTGCTGACCCACGACTCGTGGACGACCCTGACCCTCACCTCGGGATCGAAGGCCGCGACCCGGCGGCTGACGAACTCGCCGAGCGCGATGTCCTGCAACTCGGCCCGCTCGGACGCGCTGTCGAGCCGGGCGACCTCCAGGACGTCCTCGACCAGGGTGCGCATGGCCTGCGCCCGGTTGCGCACCAGCTCGGTGGGGCGGCCCGGCGGCAGCAGTTCGGCGGCGGTGAGCAGCCCGGTGACCGGGGTGCGCAGCTCGTGCGCGATGTCCGCGGTGACCCGGCGCTCGGCCTCGATGCGTTCCTGGAGGGCGTCGGTGAGCGCGTCCACGGCGCGGGCGAGCTCGTCGGTCTCGTCGCGTACGAAGCCGCCGATGGCGTCCCGCACCCGGACGTCGGTGTTGCCCTCGGCCACCTTGCCCGCCGCGTCGGCCGCCTTGCGCAGCCGGCGCGAGATCTGGCCGCCGATGAGGATGCCGAGCGCGCAGCCGCCGAAGACGACCGCGACCGAGCCGATGACCAGGGCGCGGTCCAGGTCGGCCATCACGTTGGAGCTGCGGTCGGTGAAGGTGGAGTGCAGCGACAGGACGTCGCCGTTGCCCACGGGCACGGCGGCCCAGATGTCGGGCGGGCCGCTGCCGCGCTCCTGCACCGAGGAGACCTTGCGTCCCTGGAGGGCCTTGGTCTTCAGGGTGGCCGGCAGGGCGGGATCGTTCAGCTTGGTGCCGAAGCGGACCCGCTTGTTGCTGGTCTCGTAGTAGTTCTGCGCGAAGTTGAGCCGCTCCATCTGCACGTCGCGGGCGTTGTCGAGCATGGAGACCCGGGCGGCGTTGTGCACGACGAGGCTCAGCGCCATCACGGTGAGCGCGCCGACCGCGGTGATCGCGATGCTGATCTTCCAGCGGACGCCGGTGCGCAGGGCGAAGCGCCTCATGCGGCGTGCTCCTGTTCGGCGTCGGCGGCGGCGGCGGCGGCGTCGGCTTCGGCGGGACGGTGGCCGGGGGCCCGGGGGGTGGCCCCCGGGTGATGCGGCCGGCGGACGCCGGTGCGCAGGGCGAAGCGCCTCATCGGGGCCTCACGCCTTCAACTTGTAGCCGAAGCCACGGACGGTCTCGATCCGGTCCTGCCCGATCTTGGTGCGGAGCCGCTGCACGTGGACGTCCACGACCCGGGTGTCGCCGCCCCAGCCGTAGTCCCAGACCCGCTCAAGGAGCTTGTCGCGGGACAGGACCGTGCCGGGCGCCGAGGAGAACTCGAGCAGCAGCCGCATCTCGGTGGGCGTCAGGGCGACGGTCTCGCCGCCCTTGCGGACCTCCATGCCCTCGGTGTCGATCTCGATGTCGCCGAAGGCGAGCACCCCGCGCTCGGGCGGCTCGTCGGAGGTGTCGATGGCGGCGCCGGGGCCGCCGGCGTGACCGAAGCGGCGCAGCACGGCGCGGATCCGGGCGACCAGGACCGCACCGTCGAAGGGCTTGGTGACGTAGTCGTCCGCGCCGGCCTCAAGGCCGAGGACGACGTCGATGGAGTCGGCGCGCGCGGACAGCATGATGACCGGCACGGTCGACTCGTCGCGGATCCGGCGGCAGAGGCTGACCCCGTCGAGGCCCGGCAGCATCACGTCGAGCAGGGCGATGTCCGGCCGGTCGGCGCGGAACGCCTCCAGGCCGGAGAGCCCGTCGGGCATGGCGGTCACGGTGAAGCCGTCCCGCTCGAGGGCGAGCTGGGTGGCTTCACGGATGACGTCGTCGTCCTCGACGAACAGGACATGGGTTTCGGCCATCGCGCTGCTCTCTCAGTTCTCCGGCGGTCTGTTCCGGCGTCCGGCGGTCGGGCTCGGGGGCCGGGCGCCGTACCCAGTCTGCGGCATACGAGCCCCGCCGCCGGCCGATCCGGCGCCCGGCCCGGCGACCCGGTCAGGGGGTGGCGGGCACGGGCGCGGGGGACCCGCCATCGCCGACCGCCTTGCTGTAGTCGTTCTCGACCTGGCTCTGCTGGGCGAACTTACCGCTCGCGCCGCCCGACCAGTGATAGGTGGTCACGACCTCGCTTGAGGCGAAGGCGGGCTTGTCGCCGGGCGCGTACATCTGCCGGGTCACCACCAGATCGCCCCGGTCGATCTCCGCGTATACGGGCGTCTCCTCGGCGGTGAAGACGTTCTCGTACGAGGAACCGGAGGCGGAGGGAGCGGAGGAGCCGGAGGGAGTGGAGGAGCCCGATGAGGCGGAGGCATCGGGGGAGCCGGACGCGGTCGTGGCGCGGTACACGTAGGAGCCCAGACCCACGGCGTCGGCGCAGTTCATGACGTTCACGATGACGTCCTGGCCGGTCGCGCCGGTCAGGTGCCCGTACGTCACGTCGATGGGGTACTCGTCCTTGGTGCAGGGCTTGAGCTGCGCCTTGACGCGGGTGCTGACCTTCGGGTCGCTCTTGAGCAGCCGTACCGGGTCGACCTTCTGGAACGGCGCGGGGCTCGACGCGCTCGGCGACGGCGTGGCGTGGGCGGCCTTGTCGGGCTGTGCGGCCTCGCCCTCGTCCCGGGTGCCGGTGCCGCCCGTGGAGCAGCCGGTCATGAACAGCCCGAGGGCGGAGATCCCGGCCAGTGCCGTGGTCCCCGCCGTCAAAGCGCTCCCCCTGTGCCTGCTCAGGCCGCGCACCGCTCCCGCCCCTTTACGTCGCCGGCGTTGCCGTGTCCGAGCGCACGGAAGTCCAGTTCGCGGCTCTCCAGCTCCTGGCGGAGCCGGGCCAGCGCCCGGTGCAGCGTGCTCTTGACCGTGCCGGCCGACATGCCGAGGGCCGCGGCCGTCTCCTCGGTGCTCATCTGCTCCCAGTGTCGCAGCACGACGACGCTGCGCTGCTTGGGGGCGAGCACCTTCAGGACGTCCATCAGGAGGGCGCGGTCGGCGCGCTGCTCCGAGCCGTCCTCGACGCGGGCGTCGGGGAGCTGCTCGGTCGGCACCTCTTCGAGCTTGCGCGCCCGCCACCACTCGGTCCGGGTGTTGATCATGACGCGGCGCAGATAGGCGTCGGCGAGCGTCTTGTCGGCGATGCCGTCCCAGCGGCCGTAGGTGCGGGCCAGCGCGGTCTGGAGGAGATCCTGCGCGTCCACCGGGTCCGGAACCAGTCGCCTGGCACTGCGCAGCAGCGCGTCCTGCCGGGTGCGTACGTACTCCTCGAACTCAAGCACCTCGCCCTGCGCCATACCCAACCGCCTCCGTCGTCCCCGTGAGCTGGTCCCGCTCGTCCCTGCTGGTCGCTTACGGGACTGAAGCTACGGAGGACTTGTCACGGGCCTGTGCGGAGCAGCCGTCGGCCGACGCACGGTGAGCCATCGGTTGTGTAACAGCCGAGGTTTACCGCTGTTTTCCAGGGGTAACGCCGCTCTTCCGGACGTTACGGGCGCAGTCGGACAACGCTGTCGGCAACGATGTCGGACGACGTGTCGGGGGCTCACGAGGAGCCCGGCGGGTGGCTGTCAGGACCGGATCAGGACTGCGGCAGCCGGTACAGGCCGCCCTCCAGCGGCTCGACGAGACCGTCCGCGACCAGGCCGTCGAGCGCGCGGGCCCGCTGCACCGGCTCGTGCCACACCGCGTCGAGCGCCGCCTGCGGCACGGAACCGGTGGCCTCCCGCAGCACCGCGAGCAGCCGGCCGCGCACCTGCCGGTCGGTGCCCGCGTACGTCTGGCCGCGCCGCGCGGGACCCTCGTGTGCGGGCTTCCCCGCCAGCCGCCAGGCGCACTGCGCGGCGATCGGGCAGCGTACGCACGTCTCGTTCTTCGCGGTGCACACCAGCGCGCCCAGCTCCATGGACGCCGCCGCCCAGCGGGCCGCCGTCACCTCGTCCTCGGGGAGCAGGGCACGCGCCAGGCGCCGCTCGGCGGCGGTGGTCGCGGTCGGCGGGTACTGCACGCCGGCGACGGCGCGCGCGAAGACCCGGCGCACATTGGTGTCGAGGACCGCGTGGCGCTGCCCGTACGCGAACGAGGCGACCGCGGCCGCCGTGTACTCGCCGATGCCGGGCAGCGCGAGCAGCTGGGCGTGGTCGGCCGGCACGTCGCCGCCGTGCCGTTCCGTTATGGCGAGGGCCGCGCCGTGCAGACGCAGCGCGCGGCGCGGATAGCCGAGCCGGCCCCAGGCGCGCACCGCCTCGCCGGGTGCGTCGGCGGCCAGGTCGGCCGGGCGCGGCCAGCGGGCCAGCCACTGCTCGTACACCGGAAGGACCCGGCTGACGGGGGTCTGCTGGAGCATGAACTCGCTGACCATCACGCCCCAGGCGCCCGCTTCGGGGCGGCGCCAGGGCAGGTCGCGAGCGTGCTCGCCGAACCATCCGATGACGGATTCGTGGAGGACGGCGGGCTCGGTCGTCTCGTTCGTGGACACGGTGGACACGGGGGGCGTCGTCGGCAGAATGTTCATCGCAGAGCCGATCCTGGCACGACCGGCCTTCGAGGGGGGCGCGCGGTGCCCCTCAGCGGCGTGCGTGCTGCCGCGCGTGCACGCGTGCGCCGGGTCCCGCGAACCAGGCGACCGCCGACACGTCACTCGTACGCATCGACTCGGCAAGCGCCCGCACCGGCCGGGTGCCCGCCTTGACGACGAGCAGCGCGATCAGGGAGCCGAGCACCAGGCCGACCGCCACGTCGTGCGGGTAGTGCACGCCGACGAAGACCCGCGAGAAGGCCATCGCGAGCGCCATCGGCACGGTGAGCATCCAGATCCGCGACCAGGCGAGGGCCAGGCCGACGGCCGCGGCGCCCGCGATGGTGGCGTGGTTGGAGGGGAACGACCAGTCGCCGTGGGTGGGGCAGGCGATCAGCGAGGCCGCCGCGCCCGACACCGCCCGGCAGGGCCGCTCCTCGTCGATCAGCGACTTCATCACCTCGCTGCACAGGTAGGCGGCCGCCGTCGCCAGCGGCGCCAGCAGGGCGAGGGCGAACGACGTCGTGTCCCGGCGGCGGGCCCGCCACCAGGCGCAGACGAACAGCACGCCGAACAGCAGCAGGCCGAGCTCCGTCCAGACCTCGACGAAGCTCTGCACCCAGGACGGCATGTCGTGGGCGAAGTCGGTGATGTTGCGGTAGAGCTCACTATCCATGGTGACGGACAGTATGAATGATGAAGGAGGGGCGACCACGAGCCGACCGCCCGATGGCCGCCCGATGAACCGCCGGGCGACTGCCGGGCGACCGCCGGGCGGTCGTGGGGCGGTCATCGGGCGACGCCTCCGAAGCGCCGGCACGCCGTTCCGGGATGATGATCCGCAAAACTTGCCCGGAGTAGCGGCGGGTGGGGCGGGAGTTGGGGCCGATCTCTCGTAAGGTTCGGTGCGTGGGATCTCTGCGCAATCCGGTCGGGCCGCTTCCCTCCTCCATCTATTGGCGACGGAGGGCGGTCGCGCTGTCCTTGATCGCGCTGCTCGCCGTCCTCGTCCTGTGGGCCGTCATCTCCGGTGGCGGCAGCGGTAACAGAAGCGGCGGCACCAACAAGGGCCCCGATCCCACGCAGTCGATCACCCCGGGTCCCTCCGGCTCGGGCCCCGCCATCAGCACGGCGCCGGGCGGTCGCGACGCGTCGGGCGGCTCGGGAGGGTCGGGTTCCGGCGGTTCGGGAGGCTCGGCGGGTTCTGCGGGCTCTGCGGGTTCCGGCGGGGCCAACTCCGGCGACGGTGGTACGAGTACGGGCTCGGGCGGCTCGGCCGGCTCCGACTCCGGTTCGGGCGGCGGGAGTTCGGGCGGGGGCGGCGGCGCGGGCGACACCGGGGTCCGGGTGCCGGCCGGGTCGAGCGTGCCGACCTGTGCGCCGGGCTCGCTGAGCCTGGTGCTGCGCAGCACCAAGACGTCGTACGAGCCCGGTGAGAAGCCGCGCATCGAGGTCGTCCTGAAGAACAACGCGACGTCCGCGTGCAAGGCGGATCTCGGGCCGAAGGGGGCGGTGGTGACGGTGACCTCCACCGGCAACGACCGGGTGTGGTCCACGGAGGACTGCGCGCCGGGTGACGCCGGGGCCTTCTTCCAGGTGCCGGGGGCCTCGTCGATCACGCACACCGTGGAGTGGGACCGGTCGAAGTCCGCGCCGGGGTGTGCGACTCCGCCGGCGGGGGCGGTCGAGCCCGGCACGTACTTGGTCGAGGCGCACTTCCCCGGCCTTCCGGTGGCCCGAGCGTCCTTCGCCCTGGCCAAGGACTAGCCCCCCCGGGGGTTCGCCACGGGATTCCTCCCCGGCCACGGCCCATGCCTGCTGGCTCGCGCCCCCAACCCCGCCTTCATCCGCGGACCGTGCCCGCTTCTCGCGCAGTTCCCCGCGCCCCTAACGGGGCTCGGTGGAGGCCACCTCAGCCCGTCCGGCGATTGAGGACGAGCGCCGTTCAGGCGCGAATCGGGGTCTGGGGCGGAGCCCCAGGGGTGGGCTGGGGCTGGGGGCTATACGTAGCGCTCCAGGATGGAGGACTCGGCCAGCCTCGACAGGCCCTCCCGCACGCTCCGCGCCCGCGCCTCCCCGACCCCGTCGACCGTCTGGAGGTCGTCCACCGAGGCGGCCAGCAGCTTCTGAAGCCCCCCGAAGTGCTCGACCAGACGCTCGATGATCGCCCCCGGCAGCCTCGGCACCTTCGCGAGGAGCCGGTAGCCCCGTGGGGACACCGCCGAGTCCAGCGTCTCGGGCGAGCCGCTGTAGCCCAACGCCCGTGCCACTATGGGCAGTTCGAGCAGCTCCGCGTGGGTGAGGTCGTTGAGCTCGCGCAGCGCCTCGTCCACCGTCCGCGAGCGCTTGGCCGTGGGTTCGGGCACGTAGTCCCGTACCACCAGCTCCCGCTCCGGCTCGACCCCGGCGATCAGCTCGTCCAGCTGGAGCGAGAGCAGGCGCCCGTCCGTGCCCAGCTCCACCACGTACTCGGCGATCTCCGTCGCGATGCGCCGCACCATCTCCAGACGCTGGGCCACCGCCGTCACGTCCCGGACCGTCACCAGGTCCTCGATTTCGAGGGCGGACAGCGTGCCCGCCACCTCGTCGAGGCGGAGCTTGTAGCGCTCCAGGGTCGCGAGCGCCTGGTTCGCGCGGGACAGGATCGCCGCCGACTCCTCGAGGACCCGGCGCTCCCCGTTCACGTACAGCGCGATCAGCCGCATGGACTGGCTGACGGACACCACCGGGTAGTTGCACTGCTTGGAGACGCGGTCCGCCGTGCGGTGGCGGGTGCCGGTCTCCTCGGTGGGGATGCCGGCGTCCGGCACGAGCTGCACACCGGCCCGGTGGATCTTGGTGATGTCCTTGTCGAGGACGAGCGCGCCGTCGAGCTTGCACAGCTCGCGCAGCCGGGTGGCGGCGAACTCGACGTCCAGGACGAAGCCGCCCGTGCACATCGAGTCGACGGTCTTGTCGAGGCCCAGCACCAGCAGACCGCCGGTGTTGCCGCGCAGGATGCGCTCCAGGCCGTCGCGGAGCGCGGTGCCGGGCGCGACGGCGCTCAGCGCGGCACGCATCAGTGCTTCGTTACCGGAGCCTGTGCCGGACTTTCCGGGTGATGATGCCCGGTCGTTGGCTGCCACTGCACTCCTCCGGTGTTGCTCATACGGCGCGTACTGCTCGCGAGCTGCTTGCGTACCGCTCGTACGGACGGGCGAGACCAGGGCAAAGTCTACCGGCGCGGCTACTCCTCCCGTGGGGCCTGTGCGCGACGCCCGCGTGGCAGCACCCGCAGCGCGTCCCCCATGTCGGCGACTTCCGTGACCTTCATACCGGCCGGGACCTTCCCCGGGTCGGTCGGCACCAGGGCGTGGGTGAAGCCCAGACGGTGCGCCTCGGCGAGCCTGCGCTGCACCCCGGTGACCCTTCTGACCTCGCCCGCGAGGCCGACTTCGCCGATCGCGACGAGGTTCTTGGGCAGCGGAGTGTCGCTGGCCGCGGAGGCGAGCGCGAGGGCGATCGCGAGGTCGGCCGCGGGCTCGGAGAGCTTCACGCCGCCCACCGTCGCGCTGTAGATGTCGCGTTTGCCGAGCGCCGTGATCCGGCCCCGCTGTTCGAGCACGGCGAGCATCATCGAGACACGGGAGGTCTCCAGGCCCGAGGTGGTGCGGCGCGGGGACGGGATCTGCGAGTCGACGGTGAGCGCCTGCACCTCGGCGACCAGCGGGCGGCGGCCCTCCAACGTGACGGTGAGGCAGGTGCCCGGCACCGCGACGTCGCGCCGGGTCAGGAACAGGCCGCTGGGATCGGTGAGTCCGGTGATGCCCTCGTCGTGCAGCTCGAAGCAGCCGACCTCGTCCGTCGCCCCGTAACGGTTCTTGACGCCCCGTACGAGACGCAGGCGCGCGTGCCGGTCGCCCTCGAAGGACAGCACCACGTCCACCAGGTGCTCCAGGAGACGGGGGCCCGCGATCGCGCCGTCCTTGGTGACGTGGCCGACGAGCAGCGTGGACATGCCGCGCTCCTTGGAGGCGCGGATCAGCGCGCCCGCGACCTCGCGGACCTGGGCCATGCCGCCGGGGGCGCCGTCGATCTCGGGCGAGGCGACGGTCTGTACGGAGTCGAGGACGAGCAGGGACGGCTTCACCGCGTCGAGGTGGCCCAGGACCGCGGACAGGTCGGTCTCGGCGGCCAGATAGAGGTGGTCGTTGAGGGCTTTGATGCGGTCGGCGCGCAGCCGGACCTGGCTCGCGGACTCCTCGCCCGTGATGTAGAGGGTGCGGTGGTCGTCGCTCGCCGCCTTGGCCGCCACGTCCAGGAGCAGCGTGGACTTGCCGACGCCGGGCTCGCCCGCGAGCAGCACGACCGCGCCGGGCACGAGGCCGCCGCCGAGCACCCGGTCGAGCTCGGCGACGCCGGTGGTGCGGGCGGTCGCCTGCCGGCCGTCGACCTCGCCGATGGGCAGCGCGGCGGTGGAGACCCGGCCGGCCGCCGTGGTGCGGACCGCGGGCGCGCCGTACTCCTCGACCGTCCCCCACGCCTGGCACTCGGGGCAACGGCCGAGCCACTTGGCGGTGGTCCAGCCGCATTCGGTGCAGCGGTAGGACGGCCGGTCCTTCGCGGATTTCGTACGGGCAGCCATGGCGTCACCGTATAGGGGCCCACTGACAATCCCGCCGGGCGGCCGCACATGCCCCGGGTTGTCCGCGCCCCGCCGTTCGGGTGGATGCCGCCGGGGGCGCGTCGCCCCGCTCGCTTGCGCCCGTTTGCACAGTGCGTGATGGGTCTGCCATGGAATGCCGTGGAATTCCCGATTCCTGTCCCCTTTTGAGGGATACGTTCACCCGTAAGGATTAAATGTGTTCAACCGGTACGAAGAACCCCTCATGCTGCGCCTACGGTCGCACGCGTGACGAGCAGCAGACTGGATCAACCAGCGCACAACACCGGCGCACACCGGGCGCAGCGCCGTGCGCCCCGTACGTTGGCCCAGCGCCCGCCCGCGCGTTACGAGGCGTATCTGGACGGCCTGTTCACGTACTGCCTCTCCGTCCTGTGCGACCACGACGAGGCGACCGCCGCTCTCGGTGACATGCTGGCCGTCTCCGAGCGCCAGTACGCGCGCTGCCCCGCGGGCGAGGCCGAACGCAGGGCGTGGCTGTACGCGCTGGCCCGCTGGGCCTGTCTGCGGGGGCTCGCCGAGCGCAGGCGCAACCGCCAGGGCGCGCACACCGGCCGCACCCCGGAGGCGGCCCCCGCCGTCGAGGTCTCCGACGAGGAGCGGGAGCGCCGCCGCCGCGAACTGGCCCTGCTCGCCTGGCCCGAGGCCGCCGGCACCACCCCCGAGCAGCGCGAGGCGCTCGAACTCGCGGTCCGCCACCAGCTCGGTGCCCGCGAGGTCGCCTCCGTGCTCGGCATGAACTACCCGGCCGCGCGCGAGCTGCTCGCCGCGGGCGCCTGCGAGGTCGAGCGGACCCGGGCCGCGCTCGCCGTCGTCGAGATGGGCGGCTGCCCCGCGGTCGCCCAACTCACCGGCGACCACGAGGTGTTGCTCTCCGCCGCGCTCCGCCGCGAACTGGTGCGGCACGTCGACGACTGCCCCCGCTGCCGTCGCGCCGCCGAACGCGCGGGCGCCTCGGGCCCCTGGCCGGGCTCGACCGTCACGCCGGCCGCGCTGCCGCTGGCCGAGGCGCCGCGGGCCGCAGCGCTGGCGGCGATGCTGCACGTGCCGCGGGCGCGCGGCGTTGCCCCGCGTTTCGACCGCGCCGGGTTCCCGATGGACCCCAAGGACCGGGCCGCCCGGCGGGACCGGCTGCGCGCGAGGGCCGTGACCACCACGGTCGTCGCGACCGTCGTCGCGGCTCCCGTCTTCGCGCTCTGGGCCGCCTACCGCGGCGCGCCCGCCACCGGCGAACCGGAGAGCGGCGCGAAGGTCACCGCGAGCGAGGCCGACAACCCCGGCGGGCTCGACGGCCGCCCGTCCGACCGCTACGAGAACGCGGGCAACGCCCGCAACGCGCCCGACGCC
The DNA here is from genome assembly GCF_036014195.1 of Streptomyces sp. NBC_00442. Classification (NCBI taxonomy): domain Bacteria; kingdom Bacillati; phylum Actinomycetota; class Actinomycetes; order Kitasatosporales; family Streptomycetaceae; genus Streptomyces; species Streptomyces sp. NBC_00442. The sequence continues at coordinate 3,127,797 of NZ_CP107918.1, read as the reverse complement.
CGCTTCACCGAGGGCAGCCGCACGCCCGACGTCTCGGTCGAGGTCATCAGCCCCACCACCGCCCCCGCGGGCCCCGGCGCCCCCGGGCTCGCGGTCGCGGCGAGCTCCGCGGGCGACACCACCGTCCTGACGCTCACCTCGACCGGCGGCGCTCCCGCCGACTGGTCGCTGCGCAGCAGAGCCGGCTGGCTCGTCTTCAGCCAGAGCGCCGGCAGGCTGGCGCCCGGCACCGCCGTCACCGTCTACATCCGGGTCGATCACGGCCGGGAGCCCCACCACGCCTGGTCGGCGCGGGTCGAGGTGGCCCCCACCGGCGCCGCGGTACGGATCAGCGGCGACGGCACCCCGATCGTGACGCCGTCCTCGCCCGACCCCGGCACCACGGGCCATCCCGGTCCCGGCGGTTCCAGCGCGCCCGCCTCGACCCCGCCCACCCAGAGCCCGAGCAGCCCCACGCCCACGCCCACCCCGACGCCACCGAGCCAGAGCCCGACGCCGCCCGCCGACACCCCGACCCCCACCCCGACGCCGCCCTCGCCGACCCAGAGCGGCTGACAACTCCCCTGCGGAGCGCGCGAGTTACCGCTCCGGGTCCGCCGGGTGCGGTGCGACCAGCGGAAGCAGCGAGGCGAGCCGCGCCTCGCACTGCTCGACCAGGACGGCGTACGCCCGCGGCCCCATCAGCTCGGTGAGCTCCGGCTTGTACGTGACGTACACGGGCTCGCCCGCGCCGTGCGCGGAGGTCGCCGACGTGCACCACCAGTGCAGGTCATGACCGCCGGGTCCCCAGCCGCGGCGGTCGTACTCGCCGATCGAGACCTGCAGCACCTTGGTGTCGTCGGGCCGCTCGATCCAGTCGTACGTCCGGCGCACCGGCAGCTGCCAGCAGACGTCCGGCTTGGTCTCCAGCGGCTCCTTGCCCTCCTTCAGGGCGAGGATGTGGAGCGAGCAGCCCATGCCGCCCGCGAAACCCGGCCGGTTCTGGAAGATGCACGACCCGTTCCAGCGGCGGGTCTGGCGGTCGCCGTCCTCGTCCGTCTGGATCCAGCCCGTCTCCGTACCGACGTCGTGGAACTGCCACAGGTCGGGAGTGAGCCGCGCCACGTGCCCGGCCACCCGCTTCTCGTCGTCCTCGTCGGAGAAGTGGGCGCCCAGCGTGCAGCAGCCGTCGTCGGCCCGGCCCGCCTCGATGCCCTGGCAGCCGCTGCCGAAGATGCAGGTCCACCGCGAGGTGAGCCAGGTCAGGTCGCAGCGGAAGACCTGCTCGTCGTCGGCGGGGTCGGGGAACTCGACCCAGGCGCGCGGGAAGTCGATCCCCTGCTCGTCCTGAACCGGAGGGGCGGGGTTCTTCGCGGCATTGGCTTTGCCCGGCTTCGCCTTTTTCGTCTTTGGCACACCTCAAGCGTATGTCGGAGGGCGTCTTCGCAGGCGCAGTAGCGTTCGGTCCATGAGACTCGGAGTCCTCGACGTGGGGTCGAACACGGTTCATCTGCTGGTGGTGGACGCGCACGCCGGTGCCGCGCCGCTGCCGGCGCACTCGCACAAGGCCGAGCTGCGCCTCGCCGAACTCCTCGACGAGGACGGCGCGATCGGCCCCGAGGGCATCGACCGGCTCGTCGCCACGGTCGGCGAGGCGCTGCTCGCCGCCGAGGACAAGGGCGTACAGGAACTGCTGCCCTTCGCGACCTCCGCGGTCCGCGAGGCCAGCAACGTCGACCTCGTCACCGCGCGGGTCCGCGACGAGACCGGGGTCGACCTGGGCGTGCTCTCCGGCGAGGAGGAGGCCCGCCTCACCTTCCTCGCGGCCCGCCGCTGGTACGGCTGGTCGGCGGGAAAGCTGCTCCTGCTCGACATCGGCGGGGGCTCCCTCGAAGTGGCGTACGGCATCGACGAGGAGCCGGTCGCGGCGGTCTCGCTGCCGCTGGGCGCGGGGCGGCTGACCGCGGGCTGGCTGCCGGGCGATCCGCCCGACCCGTCCGACGTACGGGCGCTGCGCCGGCACGTACGGGCGCAGATCGCCGGAACGGTCGGCGAGTTCACCCGCTCGGGACGGCCCGACCACGTGGTCGCCACCTCCAAGACGTTCAAGCAGCTCGCGCGGATCGCGGGGGCCGCGCGGTCGAGCGAGGGCGCGTACGTCCGGCGCACCCTGAGTCGAACATCACTGGAGGAGTGGGTGCCCAAGCTCGCCGCGATGACGGCCGAGCAGCGCACCTCGCTGCCCGGCGTCTCGGTGGGCCGGGCGCCGCAGCTGCTCGCCGGGGCGCTCGTCGCGGAGGGCGCGATGGACCTGTTCGGCGTGAACGAGCTGGAAGTCTGCCCCTGGGCGCTGCGCGAGGGTGTGATCCTGCGCCACCTCGACCACCTGCCGGTGAGCTGAGGGGCGGGAGGGGCGCCGGGGCGAGCGCGGGGGAGCGCGGGCCGCGGAGTTACCGGCGAGTGTGACGTTCGTCGGTCTCGCCGGACCGCCTCCCCGCCCGGCGGTGACGGCCCGTACGCTGTCTGCGTGGCAGAACCAGTGGTGCGCATCCCGGATGCGAAGGTCGCCCTGTCCACGGCGTCGGTCTATCCGGAGTCGACAGCGACGGCCTTCGAGATCGCGGCACGCCTGGGCTACGACGGCGTCGAGGTCATGGTCTGGACCGACCCCGTGAGCCAGGACATCGAAGCCCTGCGGCGACTCTCCGACTACCACCAGGTGCCGATCCTGGCCGTCCACGCCCCGTGTCTGCTGATCACCCAGCGGGTCTGGTCCACCGATCCCTGGGTGAAGCTCCAGCGGGCGCGGGCGGCGGCCGAGAAGCTCGGCGCGTCCGCCGTGGTGGTCCACCCGCCCTTCCGCTGGCAGCGCCAGTACGCGCGCGACTTCGTCAACGGGATCTGGCGGATGACGGACGAGACCGACGTCAGATTCGCCGTCGAGAACATGTACCCGTGGCGCTACCGGGACCGCGAGATGCTCGCCTACGCGCCGGACTGGGACGTGACCAAGGACGACTACCGCCACTTCACCGTCGACCTGTCGCACGCCGCGACGTCCCGTGCGGACGCGATGGCCATGGTCGACCGCATGGGAGACCGGCTCGCCCACGTGCACCTCGCGGACGGGCGCGGTTCGGCCAAGGACGAGCACCTCGTGCCCGGCCGGGGTACCCAGCCGTGCGCGGAGCTGCTGGAGCGCCTCGCCCTGACCGGCTTCGACGGCCACGTCGTCATCGAGGTCAACACCCGCCGGGCCATGTCCGCCGCCGAACGCGAGGCCGACCTCGCGGAAGCCCTGGCCTTCACCCGCCTCCACCTGGCCTCCGCCCCAGCCCACCGCGCCTGACCCCCGCTCCGACCACGGCCCCACCCCGGACCCGCGGTCAGTACGGGGTGCCCTACAGGGGCGCGGGGCTGTGTCATTGCGCGGCTCCGCCGCGGTGGGCGCGACTGCACGACGGCGGGGTGCCCTACTAGGGGCGCGGGGCTGTGTCATTGCGCGGCTCCGCCGCGGTGGGCGCGACTGCACGACGGCGGGGTGCCCTACTAGGGGCGCGGGGCTGTGACATCGCGCGGCTCCGCCGCGGTGGGCGCGAGCCGTTCGGCGCCGGTGCCCTACTAGGGGCGCGGGGCTGTGTCATTGCGCGGCTCCGCCGCGGTGGGCGCGAGCCGTTCGGCGCCGGTGCCCTACTAGGGGCGCGGGGAACTGCGCGAGACGCGGGCACGGTCCGCGGACGAAGGCGGGGTTAGGGGCGCGGGGAACTGCGCGAGCAACCACGCACGGTCCGCACCCGCACCCGCACCCGCACCCGCACCCGCCCCGCCCCGCCCCGCCACGCGACCCCGCAGGGAAGGGCCACATGGCGAACCCCGAGTCCCGCCATTCGGACACCCTGTCCAGATCCTGGAGCCACGGCGTAGGCTCACACCAAGGCCCACCCATACCTAGGAGACGAGCGACGATGCCCGAGCTGAGGTCCCGCACAGTCACCCACGGCCGTAACATGGCGGGCGCCCGCGCCCTGATGCGGGCCTCCGGTGTAGCGAGCGAGGACATCGGTAAGCCGATCATCGCCGTGGCGAACAGCTTCACGGAGTTCGTGCCGGGCCACACCCACCTCGCCCCGGTCGGCCGCATCGTCAGCGAGGCGATCCTGGCCGCCGGCGCCGTGCCCCGCGAGTTCAACACCATCGCCGTGGACGACGGCATCGCGATGGGCCACGGCGGCATGCTCTACAGCCTCCCCTCCCGCGACCTCATCGCGGACAGCGTGGAGTACATGGTCGAAGCCCACTGCGCCGACGCCCTGATCTGCATCTCCAACTGCGACAAGATCACCCCCGGCATGCTGATGGCGGCGCTGCGCCTCAACATCCCCACCGTTTTCGTCTCCGGCGGCCCGATGGAGGCCGGCAAGGCGACCCTGGTGGACGGCACGGTCCGCACGCTCGACCTGGTCGACGCGATCTCGGACGCCGTCAACGACAAGATCTCCGACGAGGACATCCTCCGCATCGAGGAGAACGCCTGTCCCACCTGCGGCTCCTGTTCCGGCATGTTCACGGCCAACTCCATGAACTGCCTGACCGAGGCCATCGGCCTCTCCCTCCCCGGCAACGGCTCGGTCCTCGCGACCCACACCGCCCGCCGGGCGCTGTACGAGAACGCGGCCCGCACGGTCGTCGACATCACCAAGCGGCACTACGAGCAGGACGACCACACCGTCCTGCCCCGCTCCATCGCGACCCGCGCCGCCTTCGAGAACGCCATGGCGCTCGACATCGCGATGGGCGGCTCCACCAACACGATCCTGCACCTGCTCGCCGCCGCGCAGGAGGCCGAGCTCGACTACGGGCTCAGCGACATGGACGCCGTCAGCCGCCGCGTCCCGTGCCTGGCCAAGGTCGCACCGAACGTCGGCAAGAACCGTACGTACTACATGGAGGACGTGCACCGCGCCGGCGGCATCCCCGCCATCCTCGGCGAGCTGTACCGCGCGGGCCTGCTCAACGAGGACGTCCACACCGTCCACTCCCGCTCCATCAAGGAGTGGCTGGACGCGTGGGACGTGCGCGGCGGCTCTCCTTCCGCCGAGGCCGTCGAGCTGTGGCACGCCGCGCCCGGCTGCGTCCGTTCGGCGACCGCCTTCTCGCAGTCCGAGCGCTGGGACACCCTGGACACCGACGCCGCCGAGGGCTGCATCCGCGACGCGGCGCACGCGTACAGCAAGGACGGCGGTCTCGCCGTCCTGCGCGGCAACCTCGCCGAGGACGGCTGCGTCGTGAAGACGGCCGGTGTCGACGAGTCGATCTGGACCTTCGAGGGCCCGGCCGTGGTCTGCGAGTCGCAGGAAGACGCCGTGGACAAGATCCTCCGCAAGGAGATCACGCACGGCGACGTCGTCGTGATCCGCTACGAGGGCCCCAAGGGCGGCCCCGGCATGCAGGAGATGCTGTACCCGACGTCGTTCCTCAAGGGACGCGGCCTCGGCAAGACCTGTGCGCTGATCACCGACGGCCGCTTCTCCGGCGGCACCTCGGGCCTGTCCATCGGCCATGCCTCGCCCGAGGCGGCGTCCGGCGGCACGATCGCGCTCGTCGAGGACGGCGACCGCATCCGGATCGACATCCCGGGCCGCTCGATCGAACTCCTCGTCTCCGAAGCCGAGTTGGCGACCCGGCGCGACGCGCTGAACGGCGTGTACGCCCCGAGGAACCGCGAGCGCAAGGTGTCCGCCGCGCTGCGCGCCTACGCCGCGATGGCCACCAGCGCCGACCGCGGCGCGGTCCGCGACGTGTCGAAGCTGGGCTGACACCACTCCGACCCGCGCTCGGGCCACTCGGACCCGATCGGGCCGCCCAGGACCACTCGGGTCGCTCGCACCGCTCGGCCCCGCAGAGTCTTGCCGGCCCCCGGCCCCCGGCCTCAGACGCCCCGCCAGGCCCCCGCCTGACGGGGCGTCACCAATTCCCGACGTCCCCGGGATCGACCCCGAAGACCGACCCGTCCGGCGAGGCCGCGTACGCCCGCCCACCGACGACGAGCGGTGCGGGAAGGGCCGGCGTGAACGTGTAACGCCCGCCGTTCATACGGGGGTTGGTCTGCCCCGCGAGTACGCCCTGGTGTGCGTGCGCGTCAAAGACGAGCAGCCTGCCGTCGGCGCCGGTCAGATACACCCGGCCGCCCGATGCGACCGGCCGCGAGGCGCGGGCGAGCCCGGTGTCGAGCCGCCAGGCCTCGCTCCCGAGCGCCGCGTCGACCGCGGCCAGCGTCCCGCCCGCCCCGAAGAGATAGACGCTGTCCCCATCGACCCCGGCCTGCGCCTGGTCGAGCGGGGCCGCGAGCAGTGAGCGCCGCACCGTGTGCGTGGCGGTGTCGACGCGTACGACCGCCGAGGTGAAGCCGCCCGCATCGGTGGCCAGGAGGAACACGGCGTTCGCCCGCGCCGCGACGGGCCGCAGCCGGCCCTCCGCCCGTGCCTGCCACCGCTGGGCGCCGGTGGCGGGATCGACGGCGGCCACGGAGGTCGAGCCGCCGTCGGGGCCGGGGGTGACGACGTAGGCGGCTCTGCCGTCGCCGGCCACGACCCACTGGGCGCGGGCGCCGCCGAGCGGCTTGCGCCACATCTCCTTGCCGGTGGCGGAGTCGAGGGCGGTGACGTGCCCGTCCGCCGTGGTGAGCAGCACGACGGCACCCGCGGGGCGCACCCCCGTGTACGCGGACACGTCGGCGGACCACACCTGCTTCCCGCTCTCCGGGTCGTACGCCCGCAGCGGCCCGCCGGGCGCCCGCGCGAGCACCCGCCCGCCCGCCACCATCGGGGCGTAGTCGTCCGAGAGCGACTGGCCACCCGGGCCCGGAACCGACCACACGACCTTCCCGCTGACCGCGTCGAGCCTGGTCAGGGCGACCCCGGGCGCGGAACAGTACAGCGCGCCGCCGCCGTTCCCGTTCGCGCCGCCGTTCCCGTTGCCGTTCCCGTCGTCGCCGGCCGAGCAGAAGGCCGTGCGGTCCTCGCCGCCGTTCGCTGCGCCCGGCCCCAATCGGGTCTGCCAGGGCCGGAACTGGGGACCGCCGGGGATGCCGGGCGCGCCCGTCTGCTCCGACGCGGCCACGGCCCCGGTCCCGTCGGGCATCGCCTGAACGGCCACCACGGTCCCGCCGAGCACGGCGGCGAGCCCGAGCGCGGCGAGGCCCCAACGGACCCGGCGGCCGGAGGGGGAACGGCCCGACGGCGGCCCGTCGCCCCCGGCATCACCCGCCGTCGGCCCGCCGTCACCCTCGTCGGCGCTGCCGCCGTCCCCCGACCGGGGTCGGACCGGGTTGCGGAACTGCTGCGTGGGGATGGACGCCTCGGACCCGTACGCCGCCGACCGCAGCGACGTCATCAGCTCGTCCGGCGTGGGCCGTGCGCCGGGGTCCTTGGCGAGGCAGCCGCGCAGCACGGGCACGAGGTCCTCGGGCACACCGCCCAAGTCGGGCTCGTTGTGCACCACTTGGTAGGCCACGATGTACGGCGACTCGGAGTCGAATGGCCCCCGGCCGGTCGCGGCGTGCACCAGCACCGCGCCCATGGCGAACACATCGGCGGCGGGCCCGACCTCCCGCGGCCGCTGGAACTGCTCGGGCGCCATGAACGGCGGGGTGCCGATGAGCTTGCCGGTCTCGGTGCGCAGATCACTGTCGGACGGACGCGAGATGCCGAAGTCGATGACCCGGGGCCCGTCGGCGGCGAGCAGCACGTTGCTCGGTTTCAGGTCGCGGTGGACCACTCCCGCCCGGTGGATGTCGCGCAGCGCCTCGGCGAGCCCTGCGCCGAGCCGGCGCACCTCCGCGGCAGGCAGCGGGCCGCTGTCCTTGACGCGCTCGGCGAGCGTGGGTCCGGGAATGTGCACGGTGGCCATCCAGGGCCGTTCGGCGTCCGGGTCGGCGTCGACGACGGAGGCGGTGAAGGCACCACTGACCCGGCGGGCCGCCGACACCTCCTGCCGGAACCGCGCCCGGAATTCCGGATCGGCCGCGTGCTGCGCGTGCACGATCTTGACGGCGAGCCGCATGCCGGAAGGCGAGGTGGCCAGATGCACCACCCCCATACCCCCCGCGCCGAGGACGGATTCGAGCCGGTACGCACCGACGGATTCCGGATCCTCGGAGCCCGGCGCCCCGAAGCCGATATTGCGCGGCGACGCCATGGCCGACCCCCGTGTGTCCGTTGTACGCGCGCTCCGACGGAGCCTAGTCGATGGCACGTGCCCGCCCGATGGGGCTTGCTAGCCTGCGTGTTGCACACAGAGTGAAGCCAAGGGGGGACCCGAGCGGGGCCCCGTGGGGGAGACCGAGATGACAACGGAATCGGCTGAAACAAGCGCATCGGCGTCGCTGGGGGCGCGCCGCTACCCGGTGGCCCCGGGGTGCGAACTGAACGTGCGCAGTGGTCCCGGCACCAACTACACGATCGTCGACACCCTGGACCTGGGCGCCTCGGTCCCGGTGAACTGCCAGACCCCCGGCACGCGCGTCACGGGCCCGTACGGCACGTCGAACATCTGGGACAACATCGGCAACGGCCGCTACGTCGCCGACGCGTATGTGAAGACGGGGAGTGACGGGTACGTGGCGCAGCGCTGCGGATAGCCGGGGAAGCGCCCGCCACGGGGATAATCGTCCCCATGAGCGAGAACACGGGCGACAGCGCCGCGGCGGGCCGGGACGCCGAGGCGGTGGCCGGCGGCCCCCGGCCCGAGCCGATCCGCTTCTTCGGCACCAGCTGGGTGGAGCACGACCAGGGCTACGGCCTGCGCAGGGCCGGCACCGCGATCGGCTCGCTCGTCGCCGCCGCGGCGGCCTGCTTCGTCCTGCGCTTCGCCTACGAGGGGCTGCAGATCGCCGACACGGGCGCCTTCGTGAGCGTCCTGGTCGTCGTGATGTTCGCGATCTGCAGCGCGCTGGCCTTCCGCAAGACCTGGGAGGGCTACTCGGCCCGCCCCGCCGACCCGGACGCGGACCGCTCCCTCCAGGGCCTGAAGGCGATCGGCTTCATCGGCTCGCTCCTCGCGTACTTCTTCCGCACCTTCACGGAGGCCCCGGGGGAGGGGCTGCACCGCAAGGAGTACGAGACGGCCCGCACCCAGTACGAACGCCGCCGCGGCACGAGGACGGGCAACCCGTCGGCCCGCAAAAAACCGAAGCGCAAGTAGCCCACACCCGTCCCCTCCCGTCCCCTCCCGTCCCCTCCCCTCCCCTTCCTCTCGCCGAGCACGACCGCGGGGCCTTCATTTCCGGGGAACCCTTGCCTGGCCGCGCCTGCGGGACCCTGGCCGCATCCGCGGGACCTGGTCGCAGCGCGGAGCACAAGTCCCGTGCTGGCGGGCCCAGTTGCGCGGCGGGGACAAAGCCCCGGCCGCTGGAACGGGTTCTGCCTCGCCGGGTCGGATCGTGGCGCCTCCGCCGCCCGCCGCCCGCCGCCCGCCCGTCGGGACGCGCGGACGGACTGAAAACATGATTGCCCCGCTCACCCCGCGCGGCAGACTTGCCGTATGACAACTCCGGCCGCTCACACCACTCCTGGCGTCGCTGCCCGCGCACAGTCCTTCAACGCCGCCGCGGCCCTGTACGCCGCGAACCGCCCTTCGTACCCCCCGCGGCTCCTCGACGCGCTGGAGGAACTGACCGGTCGCCCCCTTAAGGGCGCCCGGGTCGCCGACGTCGGCGCCGGTACCGGCATCGCCAGCGCCCTGCTGCACGCCAGGGGCGCGCGGGTCACCGCGATCGAGCCCGGTGCGGGCATGGCCGCACAGTTCCGCGCGGGCAACCCCGGCATCCCGTTGGTGCGGGGCGACGGCAACAGCCTGCCCCTGGCCACGGCCTCCACGGACCTCATCACGTACGCCCAGGCCTGGCACTGGACCGACCCGGCGAAGGCGGCCCCGGAGGCCCGTCGCGTGCTGCGGCCGGGCGGCGCGCTGGCCCTGTGGTGGAACATCGCCGACCACTCGGCGCCGTGGCTGGCCGCCCAGGACGCCCGGATCCGCGACTTCCTGGGAGTCGACCGCTCCGCCGAGCAACGCGCGGCCGCCACCACGAGCGGCAGCGCCGCCGCCGACCCGGCCAACGGCCCCGCCGAGCGCGTCGGCCCTCCCTCGACCGACCTCCCCGGCCTCGACTTCACGGAGCGCCGCATCCCCCACACCCGTAACGTCCCCCTCGCCACCCACCTCGCCAACCTGGCGAGCCACTCGGCGTTCCTGGTGCTCGGCGAGGAGCCGACGAAGGAGTTCATGACGAGTGAGCAGGCCGTGCTGAGCGAGATCTTCCCCGACGGCACGGTGGAGGAGCAGTACGTCGTCCACCTGCGACTGGCCCTGAACTGACCGCCGCGCCTCACGCACCGCACACCACGTGCCGCGCCCCCACCCCCGTACCGCCCATCGGACACCCCCCCTCTCCACCCCCGCCCCGGTGCGAGGATGACGTCACGAACCCCGCACCACCTGGAGGGTGACCGCATGACCCAGACCGTCGCAGTCCTCGGCACCGGCAAGATCGGCGAGGCCCTCCTCAGCGGAATGATCCGAGCCGGCTGGCACCCGGCGAACCTCCTCGTGACCGCCCGCCGCCCGGAACGCGCCGAGGAACTCCGCACCCGCTACGGCGTGGACGCGGTCACCAACGCCGAAGCCGCCAAGCGTGCCGACACCCTGATCCTCGCGGTCAAGCCCCAGGACATGGGCACGCTCCTGGACGAGCTCGCCCCGTACCTCACGAGCGACCGCCTGGTGGTCAGCGCCGCGGCGGGCATCCCGAGCTCCTTCATCGAGGACCGCCTCGCCGCCGGCACCCCGGTCGTCCGCGTCATGCCGAACACGCCGGTCCTGGTCGACGAGGGCATGTCGGTGATCAGCGGCGGCAGCCACGCGACCCCGGACCACCTCGCCCACACGGAGGAGATCTTCGGCGGCGTGGGCAAGACACTGCGCGTACCGGAGTCCCAGCAGGACGCGGCAACGGCCCTCTCCGGCTCGGGCCCGGCCTACTTCTACTACCTGGTCGAGGCGATGACGGATGCCGGAATCCTGCTCGGCCTGCCGCGCGCCCAGGCGTACGACCTGATCGTGCAGTCCGCGATCGGCGCCGCGGTGATGCTCCGCGACAGCGGCGAGCACCCGGTGAAGCTGCGCGAGGCCGTGATGTCCCCGGCGGGTACGACGATCAGCGCGATCCGGGAGCTGGAGAACCACGGGGTACGGGCCGCCCTGATCGCGGCCCTCGAAGCCGCCCGCGACCGCAGCCGCGAACTGGCCTCCGGCACCAACTGACACCACCCTCCGGTCGCCCCTCCCACCGGGCCCTCACGCGGGACCCATTACGTCCCTCGGCTAGCCCCTCTTGTAGAGCCGCCGCGTGGCCCCCGTGCCGGGGCGCCGCACGGCGGCGGCCGCCAGCCCTCCTCCGACCAGGGCCAGCCCGCCCCCGGAGAGCACGCACAGCACGCCGACGGGGGTGTGCGGAACAGCAGAGCGGGCCGCCTGGAAGACGGTCTCCTCACCGCCCGCCTCGCCCCCGCCGGCCGAGGCCCCGTCCGAAAGCCCGGTCGAAACCCCGGTCTGGGCCTCGGCTGATGCGTCGGCTGATCCGTCGGTTGATGCGTCGGCCGCCCCGGCCGATCCGCCGGCGGGCTCAGCGGGGATCTCGGCAGGCTCCGCGGGTACATCCGCGCCGCCCGGCGTCCACCCGGCACCACGGGCGCCCGTCTCGACGGGGGTCTCCACGCGCACCGGCACCGAGGGGACGGCCCGATGCCGGACGACCCCCCGCACGTGCCGTAGATCCGCGGCAAGCCGGCACCCGTCCCGCAACTTCGCCTCCAGCCGGGCCACCTCGCCGCACAAGTCCTCACCCGCGCACGCCCGTACGCGTTCGATCTCGCCCAGCGTCCCCTGGTTGACCGCCTCCACGACCCGGAGCCGCATCTGCGCGACGCGCCGGTCGCCGCTTTCGGCGTAGGCAGCCCCTGGCGCGGCGACCGACCCGAGTACGAGAAGGGTGGCGACGGCTGCGACGATCCGGAGTGGAGACCTCATGGCTGCCAAGCTAGGGCGCGGTCCGGCCCCTGAGATCGGCCGTCCTGCCACCCTCGTCCCGGCCGAAAGTACGAGGTCAGGGCCGTACGAACCCGTTCAACAGGAACGCGCCGGAACCATCCCTCGTACCCCCCTGTCGAGGGTTGACACGCCTCTCCCCGATACGTAGTGTTCTCCGAGTTGTCCGATGTGAGCGCCGACCCCGGTCGGTCCCCGGACAGCCATTCCGCATCAACCACTTCTCATGAACGACACCTCGTCGTCTCGTTTTTCGTGCGCTTTTGCGAAATGAGGAATCCGCGTTCGAGGACGCACCCCGATTGGCGTCGGGGCCCAGGATTCCGCTAATGTCTCACTCGTCGGAACGGCCCAACAGCCGGGAAGACAAGCCGACTTGGCCCCGGGAGACCGGGAATCGGGCCCGAAAGGATCTGATAGAGTCGGAGCCGCCGGAAAGGGAAACCCGAGAGGGAGAACCTGAAAGGCACCGAGGGAATCGGACACGAAAGCGTCTGGTAGAGTCGGAAACACGAAATACCGAAGGGAAGCGCCCGGAGGAAAGCCCGAGAGGGTGAGTACAAAGGAAGCGTCCGTTCCTTGAGAACTCAACAGCGTGCCAAAAGTCAACGCCAGATTGACAACCCCGTCTCCATTTCGGTGGAGCGAGGTTCCTTTGAAAAGTCCTGTCGGTCCTTGTGGCCGGCAGGCGATTACACAGCGAGGACGCTGTGGACGGGCCGCCTTATTCCGGTGGTTCCGTCCCGCTCTTACGTGATGTGTGCACCCGATTACGGGTAAACATTCATGGAGAGTTTGATCCTGGCTCAGGACGAACGCTGGCGGCGTGCTTAACACATGCAAGTCGAACGATGAAGCCCTTCGGGGTGGATTAGTGGCGAACGGGTGAGTAACACGTGGGCAATCTGCCCTTCACTCTGGGACAAGCCCTGGAAACGGGGTCTAATACCGGATAACACTCCTCAAAGCATTTTGAGGGGTTAAAAGCTCCGGCGGTGAAGGATGAGCCCGCGGCCTATCAGCTTGTTGGTGGGGTAATGGCCTACCAAGGCGACGACGGGTAGCCGGCCTGAGAGGGCGACCGGCCACACTGGGACTGAGACACGGCCCAGACTCCTACGGGAGGCAGCAGTGGGGAATATTGCACAATGGGCGAAAGCCTGATGCAGCGACGCCGCGTGAGGGATGACGGCCTTCGGGTTGTAAACCTCTTTCAGCAGGGAAGAAGCGAAAGTGACGGTACCTGCAGAAGAAGCGCCGGCTAACTACGTGCCAGCAGCCGCGGTAATACGTAGGGCGCAAGCGTTGTCCGGAATTATTGGGCGTAAAGAGCTCGTAGGCGGCTTGTCACGTCGGATGTGAAAGCCCGGGGCTTAACCCCGGGTCTGCATTCGATACGGGCTAGCTAGAGTGTGGTAGGGGAGATCGGAATTCCTGGTGTAGCGGTGAAATGCGCAGATATCAGGAGGAACACCGGTGGCGAAGGCGGATCTCTGGGCCATTACTGACGCTGAGGAGCGAAAGCGTGGGGAGCGAACAGGATTAGATACCCTGGTAGTCCACGCCGTAAACGTTGGGAACTAGGTGTTGGCGACATTCCACGTCGTCGGTGCCGCAGCTAACGCATTAAGTTCCCCGCCTGGGGAGTACGGCCGCAAGGCTAAAACTCAAAGGAATTGACGGGGGCCCGCACAAGCAGCGGAGCATGTGGCTTAATTCGACGCAACGCGAAGAACCTTACCAAGGCTTGACATATACCGGAAAGCATCAGAGATGGTGCCCCCCTTGTGGTCGGTATACAGGTGGTGCATGGCTGTCGTCAGCTCGTGTCGTGAGATGTTGGGTTAAGTCCCGCAACGAGCGCAACCCTTGTTCTGTGTTGCCAGCATGCCCTTCGGGGTGATGGGGACTCACAGGAGACTGCCGGGGTCAACTCGGAGGAAGGTGGGGACGACGTCAAGTCATCATGCCCCTTATGTCTTGGGCTGCACACGTGCTACAATGGCCGGTACAAAGAGCTGCGATGCCGCGAGGCGGAGCGAATCTCAAAAAGCCGGTCTCAGTTCGGATTGGGGTCTGCAACTCGACCCCATGAAGTCGGAGTTGCTAGTAATCGCAGATCAGCATTGCTGCGGTGAATACGTTCCCGGGCCTTGTACACACCGCCCGTCACGTCACGAAAGTCGGTAACACCCGAAGCCGGTGGCCCAACCCCTTGTGGGAGGGAGCTGTCGAAGGTGGGACTGGCGATTGGGACGAAGTCGTAACAAGGTAGCCGTACCGGAAGGTGCGGCTGGATCACCTCCTTTCTAAGGAGCACAGCACCGTCTGCAGACAAATGTTCTGCACGGTCAGCTCATGGGTGGAACGTTGACTATTCGGCACAGTTCAGTTGGATGAGTTTTGCGAGTACTGCTTCGGCGTGGAAAGCGGACACATCGACTGGCTGGGCCGGGCACGCTGTTGGGTATCTGAAGGTACGGCCGTCATGGTTGTGTCTTCGGTCGCCGGCCCCAGTGAACTCCACTGAATGGTGGGGGTGATGGGTGGTTGGTCGTTGTTTGAGAACTGCACAGTGGACGCGAGCATCTGTGGCCAAGTTTTTAAGGGCGCACGGTGGATGCCTTGGCACCAGGAACCGATGAAGGACGTGGGAGGCCACGATAGTCCCCGGGGAGCCGTCAACCAGGCTTTGATCCGGGGGTTTCCGAATGGGGAAACCCGGCAGTCGTCATGGGCTGTCACCCATACCTGAACACATAGGGTATGTGGAGGGAACGAGGGGAAGTGAAACATCTCAGTACCCTCAGGAAGAGAAAACAACCGTGATTCCGGGAGTAGTGGCGAGCGAAACCGGATGAGGCCAAACCGTATGCGTGTGATACCCGGCAGGGGTTGCGCATGCGGGGTTGTGGGATCTCTCTTTCACAGTCTGCCGGCTGTGAGGCGAGTCAGAAACCGTTGGTGTAGGCGAAGGACATGCGAAAGGTCCGGCGTAGAGGGTAAGACCCCCGTAGCTGAAACATCAACGGCTCGTTTGAGAGACACCCAAGTAGCACGGGGCCCGAGAAATCCCGTGTGAATCTGGCGGGACCACCCGCTAAGCCTAAATATTCCCTGGTGACCGATAGCGGATAGTACCGTGAGGGAATGGTGAAAAGTACCGCGGGAGCGGAGTGAAATAGTACCTGAAACCGTGTGCCTACAAGCCGTGGGAGCGTCGCTGTATGTGCTTGCACATACAGTCGTGACTGCGTGCCTTTTGAAGAATGAGCCTGCGAGTTAGCGGTGTGTAGCGAGGTTAACCCGTGTGGGGAAGCCGTAGCGAAAGCGAGTCCGAACAGGGCGATTGAGTTGCACGCTCTAGACCCGAAGCGGAGTGATCTAGCCATGGGCAGGTTGAAGCGGCTGTAAGAGGTCGTGGAGGACCGAACCCACCAGGGTTGAAAACCTGGGGGATGACCTGTGGTTAGGGGTGAAAGGCCAATCAAACTCCGTGATAGCTGGTTCTCCCCGAAATGCATTTAGGTGCAGCGTCGTGTGTTTCTTGCCGGAGGTAGAGCACTGGATAGGCGATGGGCCCTACCGGGTTACTGACCTTAGCCAAACTCCGAATGCCGGTAAGTGAGAGCACGGCAGTGAGACTGTGGGGGATAAGCTCCATGGTCGAGAGGGAAACAGCCCAGAGCATCGACTAAGGCCCCTAAGCGTACGCTAAGTGGGAAAGGATGTGGAGTCGCAGAGACAACCAGGAGGTTGGCTTAGAAGCAGCCACCCTTGAAAGAGTGCGTAATAGCTCACTGGTCAAGTGATTCCGCGCCGACAATGTAGCGGGGCTCAAGCGTACCGCCGAAGTCGTGTCATTCCAGCACATACCCCCAACGGGGGCTGGGATGGGTAGGGGAGCGTCGTGTGCCGGGTGAAGCTGCAGCGGAAGCTAGTGGTGGACGGTTCACGAGTGAGAATGCAGGCATGAGTAGCGATACACACGTGAGAAACGTGTGCGCCGATTGACTAAGGGTTCCTGGGTCAAGCTGATCTGCCCAGGGTAAGTCGGGACCTAAGGCGAGGCCGACAGGCGTAGTCGATGGACAACCGGTTGATATTCCGGTACCCGCTTTGAAACGCCCAATATCGAGCCCATTAATGCTAAGGCCGTGAAGCCGCCCTGATCTCTTCGGAGTTGAGGGGAGTGGTGGAGCCGCTGACCCAAGGTGGTAGTAGGTAAGCGATGGGGTGACGCAGGAAGGTAGTCCAACCCGGGCGGTGGTTGTCCCGGGGTAAGGGTGTAGGCCGTGCGGTAGGCAAATCCGTCGCACATTAAGGCTGAGACCTGATGCCGAGCCGATTGTGGTGAAGTGGATGATCCTATGCTGTCGAGAAAAGCCTCTAGCGAGTTTCATGGCGGCCCGTACCCTAAACCGACTCAGGTGGTCAGGTAGAGAATACCGAGGCGTTCGGGTGAACTATGGTTAAGGAACTCGGCAAAATGCCCCCGTAACTTCGGGAGAAGGGGGGCCATCACCGGTGATGAGATTTACTCTCTGAGCTGGGGGTGGCCGCAGAGACCAGCGAGAAGCGACTGTTTACTAAAAACACAGGTCCGTGCGAAGCCGTAAGGCGATGTATACGGACTGACGCCTGCCCGGTGCTGGAACGTTAAGGGGACCGGTTAGTGACCTTTCGGGGTTGCGAAGCTGAGAACTTAAGCGCCAGTAAACGGCGGTGGTAACTATAACCATCCTAAGGTAGCGAAATTCCTTGTCGGGTAAGTTCCGACCTGCACGAATGGCGTAACGACTTCTCGACTGTCTCAACCATAGGCCCGGTGAAATTGCACTACGAGTAAAGATGCTCGTTTCGCGCAGCAGGACGGAAAGACCCCGGGACCTTTACTACAGTTTGATATTGGTGTTCGGTTCGGCTTGTGTAGGATAGGTGGGAGACTTTGAAGCGGCCACGCCAGTGGTTGTGGAGTCGTCGTTGAAATACCACTCTGGTCGTGCTGGATGTCTAACCTCGGTCCGTGATCCGGATCAGGGACAGTGTCTGATGGGTAGTTTAACTGGGGCGGTTGCCTCCTAAAGAGTAACGGAGGCGCCCAAAGGTTCCCTCAGCCTGGTTGGCAATCAGGTGTTGAGTGTAAGTGCACAAGGGAGCTTGACTGTGAGACCGACGGGTCGAGCAGGGACGAAAGTCGGGACTAGTGATCCGGCGGTGGCTTGTGGAAGCGCCGTCGCTCAACGGATAAAAGGTACCCCGGGGATAACAGGCTGATCTTCCCCAAGAGTCCATATCGACGGGATGGTTTGGCACCTCGATGTCGGCTCGTCGCATCCTGGGGCTGGAGTCGGTCCCAAGGGTTGGGCTGTTCGCCCATTAAAGCGGTACGCGAGCTGGGTTTAGAACGTCGTGAGACAGTTCGGTCCCTATCCGCTGCGCGCGCAGGAACATTGAGAAGGGCTGTCCCTAGTACGAGAGGACCGGGACGGACGAACCTCTGGTGTGCCAGTTGTCCTGCCAAGGGCATGGCTGGTTGGCTACGTTCGGAAAGGATAACCGCTGAAAGCATCTAAGCGGGAAGCCTGCTTCGAGATGAGTGTTCCCACCTCCTTGAGAGGGTAAGGCTCCCAGTAGACGACTGGGTTGATAGGCCAGATGTGGAAGCCCGGTAACGGGTGGAGCTGACTGGTACTAATAGGCCGAGGGCTTGTCCTCAGTTGCTCGCGTCCACTGTGTTTGTTCTGAAGCAATGAACTCCCGCATGCCTCTTTGGGTGTGTGCTGGTCGAGTTCAACTTCATAGTGTTTCGGTGGTCATAGCGTTAGGGAAACGCCCGGTTACATTCCGAACCCGGAAGCTAAGCCTTTCAGCGCCGATGGTACTGCAGGGGGGACCCTGTGGGAGAGTAGGACGCCGCCGAACAAATTTTGGGAAAAGCCCCGCACCGGACCTTCAGGGTCGTGGTGCGGGGCTTTTCTGCGTTTAAGGTCGAGTCATGCGCTACGACCTCATCATCTTCGACAACGACGGCGTGCTCGTCGACAGCGAGCCCATCTCGAACACCATCCTCTCCGGGTATCTCACGGAGCTCGGCCATGCCACCTCGTACGAGGATTCCCTCCGCGACTACATGGGGGCCGCTGTCCACCGCGTCCACGACCTCATCGAGGAGCGGACCGGACAGAGGCTGCCGGCGGATTTCGACGAGACGCTGCACGCCAGGATCTTCGCCGCTTTCGAGCGGGAATTGCAGCCCGTCGCGGGCGTCACGGACGTCCTCGGGAAGCTCGTGGCGGACGGGGTGCCGTACTGCGTGGCGTCGTCCGGGACCCATGAGCGGATCAGGGTGGGGCACCTCAGGACCGGGCTCGACGAGTGGTTCGAGGACGAGTGGGTGTTCTCCTCGGAGGACGTCGGGCGGGGCAAGCCGGCGCCGGACCTGTTCCTGCACGCGGCCGAGCGGATGGGTGTCGCGCCCGAGCGGTGCGTCGTCGTCGAGGACAGCCGGCTCGGGGTGGAGGCGGCGCGGGCCGCGGGGATGGACGTGTACGGGTTCACGGCGATGACACCGGCCGAGCGGCTCGCCGGCGCCACCGGCTCCTTCGGCGACATGGGAGAGCTGCTCGAATTGCTCAGGTGATCCATCTACCCAGCGGTAGGTGACGGCCCTAGGCTGTGCGGCCATGACAGACGCACGCCTGCGGCACGGCAGGGCCTCCCTGGCGGTGAGCTTCTTCGCCCAAGGGATGGCCTTCGCTCTCCTGGTGACCCGAATACCGGCGATCCAGGACCAGTACGGGATATCGGACGGGCTGCTGCCCGTCTTCCTCGCGGCCGTGCCGATCCTCGCGGGGGCCGGCAGCGTCTGCACCGAGCAGCTGATCAAGCGGGTCCGGCCGAGCGTGGTGCTGCGGTTCGCCCAGCCCGCCGTTCTCCTGGCGCTGCTCGGCGCCGGTGCGGGCGGGCAGATGTGGCAGGCCGCGCTGTCGCTCGGCGCGTTCGGGCTTTCGGTGGGGGCGCTCGACGCGTCCATGAACATGCTGGGGGTCAGTCTCCAGCGGACGTACGGGCGCAGCATCATGCTCGGGTTCCACGCCTCGTACAGTCTCGGCGGGATCGGGGGCGCCTCGCTCGCGTGGGTGGGGGCGCACTGGCATCAGTCGCTGCTCGTCTCGTACCTGCCCGTCGTGGCGGTGCTGCTGCCGGTGTGCCTGGTGGCGAGCCGGTGGTACGTGGACGGGGAGCCGGCCGGCGAGGTGGCGCCGGGCGCCGCGGCCGTGGCCGGGGGCAAGCCCGTCGTCTTCCGGCTGTTGCTGCCGCTGTGCCTGGTGATGAGCTTCGCGTACATCGGGGACTCGACCGTCTCCAACTGGAGCGCGAAGTACCTCCAGGACACGCTGGGCAGCTCGGAGCAGCTCTCCACGGTTCCGTACAACGTCTACATGGTCACCACCCTGCTCGGACGGGCCGCGGGGGACTTCGGGGTGCGACGGTTCGGGGCGGCGGCCGTCGTGCGGTTCGGGACGGTGCTCGCGGCGGCCGGCTTCGGTGTGGTCGCGGTGGCGCCGGGACCCTGGGTGGGGATGGCCGGATTCACGCTTCTCGGGTTCGGGCTCTGTGTGATCGTGCCGCAGACGTTCGCCGCGGCGGGGCGGCTGTTCCCTGACAGCAGCGACGCGGCGGTCGCCCGGCTCAACATCTTCAACTACGTGGGGTTCCTCGTCGGCTCGCCGCTCGTGGGTGCGCTCGGTGACGCGTGGAGCTACCGCGGGGCCATGCTGGTGCCGATGGTCCTGGTGCTGCTGACGCTCGTGTACGCCCGCTCGTTCGGCTCCGCGGGCGCCCGATACGGTGGCGGGCATGAGCGGCCGCGCACTGTTGATGTGGGATGAAGCTGTCACGCGCTACGACTTCGGGTCGAGCCATCCGATGGACCCGGTACGGCTCGCGCTGACCATGGGTCTGGTGCGGGCGTACGGGCTCGAGCAGCGGGTCGATGTCGTCGCCGCGCCGGCGGCGGGGGACTCCACGCTCCGACTGGTGCACCGGCAGGATTACATCGACGCCGTGCGGGCGGCCTCCGCCGACCCCGCGGCGGCCGACGCCTCGTACGGGCTCGGGACGGTGGACGATCCCGCGTTCGCCGGGATGCACGAGGCGTCCGCGCTCATCGCCGGGCAGTCGGTCGCGGCGGCCGAGGCGGTGTGGGCGGGGGAGGCCTCGCACGCCGTCAACTTCACGGGCGGCCTTCACCACGCGATGCCGGGCGGCGCGGCCGGGTTCTGCGTCTACAACGATGCCGCGCTCGCGATCGCGCGGCTCCTTGAGCTGGGAGTGGAGCGGGTCGCGTACGTGGACGTCGACGTGCACCACGGCGACGGGGTGCAGGCGGCGTTCTGGGAGGACCCCCGCGTCCTGACGATCTCGCTGCACGAGCATCCCCGGCTGCTCTTTCCCGGGACGGGGTGGCCCGAGGAGACCGGGGCGGACGGTCCCGGTGAGGGGTCCGCGGTCAATCTCGCGTTGCCGGCCGGGACGGGGGACGAGGGATGGTTGCGGGCGTTCCACGCGGTGGTGCCGGAGCTCATCGCCGATTTCCGGCCACAGGTGCTCGTCACTCAGCACGGGGCCGATACGCACTTCGAGGACCCGCTGGCTCACCTGGCCGTTTCGCTCGATGCGCAGCGGGAGGTCCAGGCGGCGTGCCACTCGCTGGCGCACGAGTACGTCGAGGGGGCGAAGTGGGTCGCGCTCGGGGGTGGGGGGTATGCGGTGGTCGATGTGGTGCCGCGGTCCTGGACGCATCTGGTGGGGATCGCCGGGCATGCGCCCATCGATCCCGAGTCGGTGATTCCCTCGTCCTGGCGGGACGAAGTGTTCGCGCGCACCCGGCAGTTGGGGCCGGGGCGGATGACGGATGGGCGGGTGGTGTCGTGGCGGTCGTGGGATGCGGGGTACGACCCCGCTGATCGGCTCGACCAGGCGGTGCTCGCGGCTCGGCGGGCGGCGTTTCCCCTCCGGGGGTTGCTGGCGTAGGGGGTTCCCCCTGCCCCGCTGTCCGTGCGGCGACTCTGAAGGGTGCGGCTCCCTGGGGCTCCGCCCCAGACCCCGTATCGCGCCTTGAGGGCGCTCGTCCTCAATCTCCCCCAAGGCCTCAAGGGCCAGGGGGACCCCCATGACGGGCTGAGGATGCCCATGCCGCCCGGCACCGAGTAGCTAAGGGGGCGCGGGGAACTGCGCGAGACGCGGGCACGGTCCGCACACGAAAGCGGATTTCAGGGGCGCGGGGAACTGCGCGACCAGCCACGCACGGCCCGTACACGACAACCGGCCGTTCAAGGGGCGCGGGGAACTGCGCGAGCGAGCCTCCACGGTCCGCAGCCGGAGGTGAACCGGGGCGTAGGGCCGCGGGGTGGCGGGTTGGGGGCGTTACGCCAACTGTGGGGTACCGGCGGGAAATTGGGGCGGGGCGGGGTGGTCTGCGGGAGCATCGTCGGGTGTTGAGCATCGGGGCGCTGCGGGCGCATCTTCTGGCGGCCAGGCTGGCCGGGCCGGTGGCCACCTCGCGGGAGGCGAGCCTGAGGAGTTACCGGCTCTTCGCGGCCCGGGATCCACGGGTCCTGCTCGGGCTCGACCCCCAACGGGGCTGGGGCGAGCGCGATCTGCTGCGGCTCATGGCGGACAAGTGCGGGGTCAGCGACGACCCGGCCCATGTGAGCGGGCCCGACGTCATCGACCCCGAGCGAACCCTCGCCGGGCTCGACGCCTTCGCGGCGCGGCTCGGGGACGTGGCCTCGCGGCGCGGCGCTGTGCTGCTCGGGACCGGGCACCCGCACCGGCTGCTGGGGTTCTACGCCGCCCTTGCGGACGCTTTGTCGGCGGCGGGATGTCCTGTCCTCACCCCCGCGCAGGGTAGCTCTGTCGACATAACGACCCGGTTCGGCGTACGCACGTACAACCTTGACTACGTACGAGGAGTCGCGTTGGTGCGGGAACCGGGCGCACGGGTCGCCGGGAGCGAGACCGGCGCGCACACCCATTCACCCCTCCCGGTTCGGCTGGCCCTGGGGGTCTCCGCGGGGTGCTCGGGGAGGGTTCCCGATCTTGTGATCGGGGACCACGGATGGGTCTGCGGAGCAGGTCAGCTGGGCATTGAGGCGGTCGGGCTCGCCGACACCGACGACCCCGCGCTGTTCGTCGGCGAGGCCGAGGGGCGGGTGGCCGTGGCCGTTCCGCTTGATGACGCCGTGCGGTCCGATTACTACCGGCCGCTTACTCGCTATGTACTCAATCGAGCGTGTCTGTCACAGTAGGCGGCCGATCGGGGCTCCTCTTCCCCACTCGCACCACCCGCCCCTAGTCTGGGGAGTGAGCGCACAGCGACGTTGAGTCACCGGAGGGGAAGCCGGTGCGCGTTCGGTGCGGAAGGTACAGGTGGGTCATGACTGCTGGGAGTGACAGGCCTCTCAACGAGGTCAAGTTCCTGACCGTGGCGGAAGTAGCCTCGGTGATGCGAGTGTCGAAGATGACCGTGTACCGCTTGGTGCACAGCGGTCATCTGCCGGCGATCAGGGTGGGCAGGTCCTTCCGGGTCCCGGAGCAAGCAGTTCACGAGTATCTCCGCGAGTCCTTTGTGGGGGTGGAGACGGCCTGAGTGGAGCCGCGCGCTCCCCTCGGATTACGTCCCTCACTCGGCGGCAGGTAGGCTAGGCCGACGTAGGTCGTGTGGGCCCAGACGCCCCGCACCAAGTGAGAAGAAGTGAGCGAGGGTAGTCGTGGGCTCTGTTATCAAGAAGCGGCGCAAGCGGATGGCCAAGAAGAAGCACCGCAAGCTGCTTAAGCGCACGCGCGTTCAGCGTCGCAACAAGAAGTAAGCGAACGCAGTTCGTGAGATCACAGCCCTCCCGCCGCATTGCCGGCGGGAGGGCTGTGGCGTACCCGGACCGGCTCCCGCGGGTGAGCGGACGCGGTTTCTCGGCCACGAGCGCGTCCGTGACCGCCGCCGCGCTCCCTCCAGCCGCTACGGTTGCGGGCACAGGGCGTCCGGGCACAGGGCTGAGGGGCGTACCGAAGGCCGAAGGAAGGCGCTGATCTTGGGGAAGGTCGTGCTCGTCACTGGAGTGGCCCGGCAGCTGGGGGGCCGTCTCGTGCGGCGCATCCAGCGCGATCCCGAGGTCGACCGGGTGGTCGGGGTCGATGTGGTCAGGCCGGGGCACCGTCTGGGTGGCGCGGATTTCGTCCAGGCGGACATCCGTCAGCCGGCGATCGCGAAGGTGCTCGCCGAGTACGGCGTGGACACCGTGGTGCACATGGATGTGACCGGCACGCCGCTCGGTTCGGGCGGCGGGCGCACCACGGTCAAGGAGACCAACGTCATCGGCACGATGCAGCTGCTCGGCGCCTGCCAGAAGTCGCCGACGGTCAGGCGGCTCGTCGTGAAGTCGAGTACGAGCGTGTACGGGTCGGCGCCGCGCGACCCCGCGGTGTTCACCGAGACGACGCCGGCCAAGTCTCTGCCGAGCGGCGGCTTCGCCAAGGACGCCGTCGAGGTCGAGGGATATGTGCGCGGCTTCGCCCGGCGCCGTCCCGACGTCGCGGTGTGCGTGCTCCGCTTCGCCAACATCCTGGGGCCGAGCGCCGATTCGCCGCTCGCCGAATACTTCTCGCTGCCGGTGCTTCCGACGGTGCTCGGCTACGACCCGCGGCTCCAGTTCGTCCACGAGGACGATGTGATCGACGTGTTGCGGATCGCCTCGGGCGAGGCCCGGCGCGGGACGCTCAACAGCGGGACGTTCAATGTCGCGGGCGAGGGCGTGCTGCTCCTGTCGCAGTGTTCGCGGCGGCTCGGCCGGCCCACGGTGCCGGTGCTCCTTCCGGCGGTGCGCTGGGTCGGGACCGCGCTGAGGACGGTGGGGGTGACCGACTTCTCGCCGGAGCAGATTCGTTTGCTCACGCACGGCAGGGTGGTCAGCACCACCGAGATGCGCGAGACACTGGGCTACGAACCCAAGTACACGACCGTCGAGACGTTCGCGGACTTCGCCCGCAGCCGAGGGCCCGGCCTGCTGCCGCCGGACTCGCTGGCCAGGGCGGTGGACCGCGTGGCCGACCGGATGGCCGACCGCATGGCCGACCGGATGATGGACCCCACGGCTGGGCCGGCGTTCGCGCCGTCTTCCGGCGGCTCCGTCACCGGGGTCACCACCCCTTCGAACGCGGAATGAGGAGCGCACCAACGATGGCGGACGCCAAGGTCATCCCGTTCGACGACGACCGCTCGCGCCAGGGCGGGCAGCGGCCCGGCCGCAGGCGCCCCGCAGCGGGCCGCCGCACGGCCGAACCGGGCACCCAGCCGGTCCCGGGCCCCACGGCCCCGGTGAGCTCCCTGCCGGGCCAGCAAGGGGCCACGGAGCACCCTTCCGGAGGGAAGGACGCCGCATCCGACGCACCGAACCGTACGGGGACGCCGTCCGACGGGCGGGTCCGCGAGGCGACGCCGTCCGGCGCGGACGCCGGTACGGCCGCGCGTGCGGCCGCGCGCGCCGAGCAAGGCGAGCGGGGTGCACAGGGCGAGCGGGGCGAGCGGAGCGGTGCGGGCTGGGAGCAGCGGATCGCGGGCGGTCTGTCGTTCCTGCGGCGTCGGATCACCGGCGAGTACGACATCGACGAGTTCGGCTACGACGAGGAACTCACCGACCAGGTCCTGATGTCGATCCTGCGGCCGTTCTACGAGAAGTACTTCCGGGTGGAGGTGAAGGGCGTCGAGAACATCCCCGCCGAGGGCGGGGCCCTCGTCGTCGCCAACCACTCCGGGACGCTGCCGCTCGACGGCCTGATGATGCAGGTGGCCGTGCACGACCACCACCCCGCCGGGCGCCATCTGCGGCTGCTCGCCGCCGACCTGGTGTTCATGCTGCCGGTCGTCAACGAGCTGGCCCGCAAGGCCGGCCACACGCTCGCGTGCTCCGAGGACGCGCAGGCGCTGCTGGAGCGGGGCGAGGTCGTCGGGGTGATGCCCGAGGGGTTCAAGGGCATCGGGAAGCCCTTCGGCGAGCGGTACAAGCTCCAGCGCTTCGGGCGGGGCGGGTTCGTGTCGACCGCGCTCAAGGCCGGCACGCCCATCGTGCCGTGCTCGATCGTGGGGGCCGAGGAGATCTACCCGATGATCGGGAACTCCAAGACCCTTGCCCGGCTCCTCGGCATCCCGTACTTCCCGCTCACGCCGACGTTCCCCTGGCTCGGGCCCGCGGGACTCGTGCCGCTGCCGACGAAGTGGACCATCCAGTTCGGCGAGCCCATCGCGACGGACGGGTATCCGCCGGAGGCCGCCGAGGACCCGATGCTGATGTTCAACCTCACCGACCAGGTGCGGGAACAGATCCAGCACACGCTGTACAAGCTGCTCGTGCAGCGGCGGTCCGTGTTCTTCTGAGTCCGTTCTTCTCCGGGTTCGTTCCTCTCCGGGTCTTCTGAGGGGTTTCCGAGGGGTTTCCGAGCGCGTGAAGGGAGGGGCCGGTCGCTCCGGCCCCTCCCTTCACGCGTGTATCGGGTCTTCTGTTCCGCTGCTCGGCTGCTCGGCTACTCCGCCTTGTCCGTGTCGATGCCCAGGCCCGGCAGCAGGCCCGGCAGGAGCGGGGGCAGTGTGACGTCCGGGACCGGGGGCTTGGACGCCTTGCCCGACGGCGCGGGGGAGCTGCTTCCCGTGCCCGGCTCGAACAGGCCGCCCGTATTGCCGCCCAGGAGCCCCTCGTTGGAGGGCGAGGTGGAGGGCTGTTGCGGCTTTCCGCTGGTGGCGGGGGCGCCGTGACGGGAGGCGGAGGACGACGACGGAGCCGACGGGTGCGTCGCTCCCGGGGTGCCCGGGTGCGAGGTGTCCTGCCGGGTGTGGGTCTTGGACGACGTCTTGGGCAGCAGCGACTGCAGCGGCCCGACCTCCTGGTCTATGGCGGTGAAGACCGAGTTCACCTTGTCGCCGACGTCGGTCAGCTGGGCGGGCAGCTTGCCCCGCAGCTTGCTCCAGCTTTCGCGGTGCGCCTGGGAGAAGGAGTTGAGCGCGGCGATGGCGCCGAGCGAGCCGTCCTTCGCATAGGCCTGGTGCAGCAGGCGGTGGCCCTCGGACGCGTCGTGCTCCATGCCGCTGAGGGCGCGCCGGACCTCGCCGAGCTGCTCGTGGTCGAGGTCGCCCGAGCGGCCTCTTTCCATGAGGCGTCTCGCCTCGGAGAGCCGGGCCGAGGCCTGGTCGAGGTAGAGCTCGCCCCGGCTGGCGTCGTCGTCGGCCATGCCGAGCTTGAGGTCCTCCATGCCGCGTTTCAGCCCGTACAAGGAATCACCGGGGAGGGCGTCGGAGCTGGCAGCGGCCACGCCGCTGAAGGCTCCCGCGGCCACACCGATGCTGAGCCCGCCCGCCGCAATGCCCTTGGACCAGCGGGAGCGGGGTCGCAATTTCCGGAGCGACGTCGCCCGGTGGGCGCCGCGGCCGGTCCGCTGCTCGGGCACCTGAGGGTCGGCGACACCGCCGGCGAACATGCGCTCCATCTCGGCCATGAGCAGCGCCCGCTGCTCGACCTTCACCTGCGGGTCCATCTCCGGTTTCGGCAATTCGCCGAGCCCACCCGCCAGGGTCAACAGCCTGCCCGTTTCGGCCTGTTCGGCCGGACCGGTCTCGGGTGTCTCCTGGTCGGCCGCCGAGGCTTCTTCCAGGGCCTGGGCGAAGGCGTTCGCCCGCCGGTGCGCCGATACGTTCGCGATCACTGGCGGCACCTCCTCTCGTCATCACGGTCGACTCCCCAAGGGGCCTGGAAGGTTGCACGCCTTGAGCACGTCCACACGATCGAGTGAGTGGCCGTGGCCATGACGTGACCACAGGGAGCCTGCATCCCGCACAACGACGGACGCGGCACTTGGGTTACGGACGAAAGATGAGACGAAAGATGATCGGACCACAGCGTCATCGAGTGCTCACGGATGGTGAGTTGGACCCGCCTGGGGGCGGGTCGGCGGGTGGTGACCGGAAGGGCCGGACGGTCAGCGTGCGTCGTCCGGCAGGAGCCGGGCCAGGGTGCGTACGGCCCGGTACTGGAGGGTCTTGATCGCGCCCTCGTTCTTGCCCATGACGCGGGCGGTCTCGGCGACCGAGAGGCCTTGCAGGAAGCGCAGGGTGACGCACTCCTGCTGCTGTGGATTGAGCTTGCGTACGGCTTCGAGCAGCGCGGCGTTGGAGAGCGACTCCAGGACGGAGTCCTCCGGTGAGCGCTCGACCTCGTTGGCGTCGAGCATTTCGCCGGTGGTCACTTCGAGCCGGAACCTGCTCGACTTGAAGTGGTCGGCGACCAGGTTGCGCGCGATCGTGACCAGCCAGGCGCCGAAATCGCGGCCCTGCCAGGTGAAGGTGGAGATCCGGCGCAGGGCGCGCAGGAACGTCTCGCTGGTGAGGTCCTCGGCCGTCGCCTTACCGCCGACGCGGTAGTAGATGTAGCGGTAGACCGTGTCGCTGTACTGGTCGTAGAGCCGCCCGAAGGCGTCGGCCTCGCCGGCCTGTGCGCGCTCGACGAGATCCATCATGCGGGCGCTGTCGCTGTCGGCGGTGGGCCGGCGGGCGGTGGGCGTCGCGGACGTGCCCGTGCTGCGGCCGCCGCTCCGTCTACCGACCGCGGCACCACCGTCGGCCAGGGCATAGCAGGGCCCGACAGGTGTTGCGGTGGCGAAGGCAGGGGCGCCGGCGTACGCGGTGGGGACGAAGACGCGCAGGCGGTCGACGACCGCCCCGCGCAGCGTAGCCAGGCCCGAGGCGTCAACCCCGACGTGTGGGTACACGGGACTCCCAGAGGCAGAGCTTCCATCACGTGCAGTGCGGAACTGTTCACCCATCGTGGCGATGTGCGGGTTCCGGATTGCGTCTGAGGAGAATAACGCTTCGTGCAGGGAGCGCTACACCCAGTTGCTCAAATCGTCGATTCCGTCGCTTCTGTTACGTCTATGCGTCTGTTCAGGGCACGCATGGTGGCCGGAAGTTGATCGAGTTGCTTTCGGATCTGTCCGCGACGGGGATCTGTTGTGGCCGGGTACGGGCAACGGGGCAGGCGGGCCGTGGGGGGTGGGCCGAAACCCCCGCGATCGGATATTGCGGCGGGGGGTGGCTGCGGACAGTGGCGGCCAGGATGCGGCGGGGTTGGTAAGGCCCAGCCCCCGGGGCTCCGCCCCGGGCCCCGGGGAGTTTTCCCACCCTCCCGCCCGTGCGGCTACTTGAGGGGTGCGGCTCCCTGGGGCTCCGCCCCAGACCCCGTTCGCGCCTTAAGGGCGCTCGTCCTCAAACGCCGGACGGGCTGAGGATGCCCATGCTGGCCGGCACCGAATACCTAAGGGGCGCGGGGAACTGCGCGGGAAGCGGGCACGGTCCGCAGGTGAAAGCGAACCGGGGTTTTTGGGGGGCGCGGGGAACCGTGTGGGTGGGGGTCAGCGGCGGCGGCGGTGGAGGGCTACCGCGGCCGCCGTGCCGCCGGCGAGCGCACCGACCCCCGCCGCGGCCGGGATGCCGACCTTCGCGGCCTTGCGCCCGGTCCGATAGTCCCGCAACCGCCACTCCCTCTCCCGCGCGTGCCTGCGCAGCTTCGCGTCGGGGTTGATGGCGTAGGGGTGCCCGACGAGCGACAGCATCGGGATGTCGTTGTGCGAATCGCTGTACGCCGCGCACCGGGAGAGGTCGAGGCCCTCGGCCGCGGCAAGGGCACGTACCGCCTCGGCCTTGGCGGGGCCGTGCAACGGCTCGCCCACCAGGCGCCCCGTATAGACGCCGTCGACGGATTCGGCGACCGTGCCGAGCGCGCCGGTCAGGCCGAGCCGGCGGGCGATGATCGTGGCGGTCTCGACCGGCGCGGCCGTCACCAGCCACACCTTCTGGCCGGCGTCGAGGTGCGCCTGGGCGAGGGCGCGGGTGCCGGGCCAGATGCGGTCGGCCATGTACTCGTCGTAGATCTCCTCACCGATGGACATCAGCTCGGAGACGCGGTGGCCCTTGACGATGGACAGCGCGCTGTCGCGGGCGTCCTGCATGTGCTCGGGATCCTCGACCCCGGCGAGCCGGAACCAGGCCTGCTGCCAGGCGAAGCGGGCCAGCTCGCGGCGCTGGAAGAACTGCCTCTTGTAGAGGCCGCGCCCGAAGTGGAAGAGCGCGGCGCCCTGCATCACGGTGTTGTCGAGGTCGAAGAACGCGGCGGCGAGATCGTCACCGACCACGGGGAATTCGGGCTCCGGCGGAGTCTCGGCCGCCTGGGTGTCCGCCTGCTCGGCCCGCTCCGCCCGTGCGGCCTGTTCCGCCAGCACGGCGCGTTGCGCCAGCTCCGCGAGTTCCTGCGACGACTTGCGGGCTGCCTCGGCTGCGGCCTCGCCGGCCAGCACGCTGCGTGCTGTCGCCGAGCGCCTACGACGGGTGAGCCATCCCAGTGCGGCCATGCCGTGAGCATAGCCAGTCGGTTGGAGGGTCCCCGACGCGCCGGGGTGCGATGGCGTGAACTCTGCGCGGACGTCACGTTAAACGGATGATCCGGGCTTATGGGTCCGCGAGCTGCCCGGGGCTGGAGAATGGAAGGCATGAGTCCCTTGCTGCGACGTACGAAGAAGCCGGGCGGGAACCCTGCCGACCGGGTGGTCACGCTGATCGGGAAGCCCGGTTGTCATCTGTGCGACGACGCCCAGGAGGTGATCGAGGCCGTGTGCGCCGAGACGGGCGCGGCCTGGGAGAAGAAGGACATCACGCGGGACGAGGCGCTGCACAAGGAGTACTGGGAGCAGATCCCGGTCGTCCTGGTCGACGGCGAGCAGCACACCTTCTGGCGCGTGGATGCCGGGCGCCTCAGGGCCGCGCTGACCGGCTGAGGTCCCCCGCGGTCGTCCTCGTCCGAGCCGTGAACCCCCTCTTCCCGGCCGCAGCCCTCCCCGTCCGGGCCGAGCCCTCGTCCTGCGGGCCGCGATCTCCCTCTTACGGGTCGCGGTCGGCTCCTCCGGGGGCGCGGTCGGCTCCTCCGGGGTCGTGGTCGGCTGAGCAGCCAAATGAGGGGTATCGCGATGGTTGCGGTTACCATCAGGGGCGTTTTGCTGTGGTTCGGGGGTATCGCTGTGAGGAGAGTGTGCGGCTTTGCCCCCTTCGGGTCCTGAACGGACCGAACCCGTCTGCGGTTCCGCGATTCCGTCCCCGGCTTGCGTGAGCCCGGTCACTTTGCTCGGACAAAGCGGACACCATCTTTGTGCACGCGTTCACAAAGACATAGCCTGCATCCGACGGGGCGGCCCTGGGACATGTGGCCGCCTGCAGCCCCGCTCATCCCGCAGGAGCACCGTGGCAACTGGCCGAACTCACCGACCGGCGACCCGAAGCCGAGGAATCCCCGAGGCCACCGTCGCCAGGCTTCCGCTGTATCTGCGAGCGCTCACCGGACTCTCGGAGCGCTCCGTGCCGACGGTCTCCTCCGAGGAACTCGCGGCCGCCGCGGGGGTCAACTCCGCGAAGCTGCGCAAGGACTTCTCGTACCTGGGCTCGTACGGCACCCGCGGTGTCGGGTACGACGTCGAGTATCTCGTCTATCAGATCTCCCGGGAACTGGGTCTGACCCAGGACTGGCCGGTTGTGATCGTCGGTATCGGTAACCTCGGCGCGGCCCTCGCCAACTACGGCGGCTTCGCCTCGCGCGGTTTCCGGGTCGCCGCCCTGATAGACGCCGACCCCGCGATGGCCGGGAAGCCGGTGGCCGGGATGCCGGTGCAGCACACCGACGACCTGGAGAAGATCATCAGCGAGAACGGCGTCTCGATCGGGGTCATCGCGACCCCCGCGGGCGCCGCCCAGCAGGTCTGCGAGCGTCTGGTCGCGGCCGGGGTGACCTCCATCCTGAACTTCGCGCCGACCGTCCTGTCGGTGCCCGAGGGTGTCGACGTGCGCAAGGTCGACCTCTCCATCGAGCTCCAGATCCTCGCCTTCCACGAGCAGCGCAAGGCCGGCGAGGAAGCCGCCGTCGCCGAGGCCGCCGCCGCCGTGGTGCCGCCCGTGCGCGCCGCGGGCAATGGCCGGAAGGGACCGGACGGGGATCTGCCCGCCGTGATGCCGGCATGAGCCTCCTGGTCGTCGGCCTCAGCCACCGCAGCGCCCCCGTCAGCGTCCTGGAGCGGGCCTCCCTCTCCGCGGACGCGCAGGCCAAGCTGCTCCACGACACCCTCGCCGCCGAGCCCGCCGCCGAGGCCGCGGTGCTCGCCACCTGCAACCGCATCGAGCTGTACGCGGACGTGGACAAGTTCCACGCCGGTGTCGCCGAGCTCTCCACGCTGCTCGCCCAGCACAGCGGCGTGGGCCTTGAAGAGCTCACCCCTTATCTGTACGTGCACTACGAGGACCGGGCCGTTCACCACCTCTTCTCGGTGGCCTGCGGCCTCGACTCGATGGTCGTCGGCGAGGGCCAGATCCTCGGCCAGATCAAGGACACCCTCGCCCTCGGTCAGGAACTGCACACCGCTGGGCGGCTGTTGAACGACCTGTTCCAGCAGGCGCTGCGGGTCGGCAAGCGCGCCCACAGCGAGACCGGCATCGACCGGGCCGGGCAGTCGCTCGTCACCTTCGGTCTGGAGCAGCTCGCCGCGGGCGCTTCCGTAGAGGGGTGGGCGAAGGGCAAGCGGGCGCTGGTCATCGGCGCCGGTTCGATGTCCTCGCTCGCGGCGGCGACGCTCGCGAGGACCGGCATCGACGAGGTCGTCGTCGCCAACCGCACGCACGCCCGCGCCGAGCGGCTCGTCGAGATCCTCGGCGAGTCGGGCACGGCCGCGCGGGCCGTCGCGATGGCCGACGTCGCACGGGAACTGACACGAGTCGACATCGCGGTCTCCTGCACCGGCGCCACCGGCCTGGTGCTGACCGGCGAGGCCGTCGCCCACGCGGTCGGCGAGAGCCTCACCGAGCCGGCCCCGGCCGCTCCCGCGCAGAGCGCCGCCGCCCTCGGCTGTCCCGTGGACTTCCCCGGCACGGCGGCCGCGGGTGCCGCGATGGCCGGGTTCGGGGTGGTCGACGGGGCGCTCAGGGCCGACGGGGCGGCCGCCGTGACCCCGGGTGCCGATGCCGACTCCCTTGAGCTGCACGGGAGTTGGGCCGAGAACACCGAGCGCAGGATGTCGCGGGAGCGCCGCGACATTCCCGTACCGGCCGGGCCCGTGCGGCTCGCGCTGCTCGACCTCGCCATGCCGCGGGACATCGACGCCGCCGCGCACCGGGTGCCCGGAGTGCGTCTCGTCGACATCGAGTCGCTCGCCGAGGCGTCCGCGGACGCCCCGATGGCCGCCGATGTGGACCAGGTGCGCTCCATCGTCGCCGACGAGGTCGCCGCGTTCGGCGCCGCCCAGCGGGCCGCGCACATCACGCCCACCGTCGTCGCGCTGCGCGCCATGGCCGCCGAGGTCGTGGCCGGTGAGGTCGCCCGCCTCGAAGGCCGGCTGCCCGGCCTCGACGACAAGCAGCGCTCCGAGGTCACCCAGACCGTGCGCCGTGTCGTCGACAAGCTTCTGCACGCACCGACCGTGCGGATCAAGCAGCTCGCCGCGGAACCGGGTGGCGCCGGGTACGCGGACGCGCTGCGCACTCTCTTCGACCTCGACCCGGACGCGGTGGCCGCCGTCTCCCGGGCCGATCTGAACGACGCCGATGTCAAGAACCGAGGGCGGTCATGACCGAGAAAGCACTGAGACTCGGGACCAGGCGCAGCAAGCTCGCCATGGCCCAGTCCGGCCATGTGGCCGACGCCGTACGGCAGTTGACCGGCCGTCAGGTCGAGCTGGTGGAGATCACCACGTACGGGGACACCTCCCGCGAGCACCTCGCGCAGATCGGCGGCACCGGTGTGTTCGTCGTGGCGCTGCGCGAGGCGCTGCTGCGCGGCGACGTCGACTTCGCGGTGCACTCCCTGAAGGACCTGCCGACCGCCGAGCACCCCGACCTGACGCTCGCCGCGATCCCGGTCCGCGAGGACCCGCGTGACGTGCTGGTCGCCCGCGACGGACTGACCTTCGCCGAACTCCCGGACGGCGCCCGCGTGGGCACCGGCTCGCCGCGGCGGATGGCGCAGCTCAACGCGTACGCCCGCAGCCACGGGATGACGATCGAGACGGTGCCGATCCGCGGCAACATCGACACCCGGGTCGGCTATGTCACCAAGGGCGAGCTCGACGCGGTGGTCCTGGCCGCCGCCGGGCTCAACCGCATCGGACGCAGCGACGTCGTGACCGAGTCCCTCTCGGTCGACACCGTTTTGCCCGCCCCCGGCCAGGGGGCCCTGGCGATCGAGTGCCCGGCGGCCGACGCCGGCCTCGCCGCCGCGCTCGCCGAGCTCGACGACCCGCTCACGCGGGCCGCCGTGACCGCCGAGCGATCCCTGCTCGCCGCCCTGGAGGCCGGCTGCAGCGCACCTGTGGGCGCGCTGGCCGACTTCCTGGACGACGGACAGGCTGTTCATGAGATGCGCCTGCGCGGAGTTGTCGGTACCACCGACGGTTCCTCGCTGGTGCAGCTGTCCACCACCGGTCCCGTACCCACGTCGCACGACGAAGCGATGGCCCTCGGACGCGAACTCGCGGACGAGATGCTCGCCAAGGGTGCGGCCGGTCTTATGGGGGAGCGAGCACTTTGAGCCCCACGACCCACCCCACCGCAGCCGGAAACGTCACCTTCCTCGGTGCCGGTCCCGGTGACCCCGGACTGCTCACGCTGCGCGCCGTGGAGGCGCTGGCGTCGGCGGACGTCCTGATCGCCGAGCCCGCTGTGCTCGACGTTGTTCGCGCGCATGCGCGGGCAGGTGTGGACACACCTCAGCTGACGGTCATTGACGAGGCGTCAACAACCGCCGGGATCCCTGTGTTGAGGGACGCCGCCAATCTTGTCATGGAGGCCGCGCGCTCCGGCAGGCGGGTCGTCCGTGCGGTCTCCGGCGACCCGGGCCTCGACGGCGACGCCGCCGGCGAGATGCTGGCCTGCGCCTCCGCGGGCATCCCCTTCGAGGTGGTGCCCGGTGTCGCGTCCGCGGTCGGCGTGCCCGCGTACGCCGGTGTTCCGCTGAGCGGCGCGAGCGGCGCGGACGTCCGCTTCGTCGACGCCCGTACCGCCTCCGAGCGGTGCTGGACGGAGGTCGGCGCGAGCGACGGCACGGTCGTCGTCTCCACCACCCTGGAGACGGTCGCCGCCGCGGCCGGCGAGCTGGTGTCGGCGGGCCGTAAGCCCGACACCCCGATGACCGTGACGATCGCGGGCACCACCACGCGCCAGCGGACCTGGTCCGCGACGCTCGGCTCGGTCGCCCAGGTGCTCAAGCAGGCGAAGGTGCTCCCCTCGCCGGACGGGCACCAGGCCGTCATAGCCGTGGTCGGCGAGCGCAGCGCACCTGCTCAGCGGGACCAGCTGTCGTGGTTCGAGTCGAAGCCGCTGTTCGGCTGGCGGGTGCTCGTACCGCGTACGAAGGAGCAGTCCGCCTCGCTCTCCGACCAGCTCAGGTCGTACGGGGCCGTGCCGCACGAGGTGCCGACGATCGCCGTCGAACCGCCGCGCACGCCCCAGCAGATGGAGCGCGCGGTCAAGGGCCTGGTGACGGGCCGCTACGAGTGGATCGCGTTCACCAGCGTCAACGCGGTGAAGGCGGTGCGCGAGAAGTTCGAGGAGTACGGGCTCGACGCGCGCGCGTTCGCGGGGATCAAGGTCGCCGCGGTGGGCGAGCAGACAGCGGCCTCGCTGGTCGAGTTCGGCGTCAAGCCGGACCTCGTGCCGAGCGGTGAGCAGTCCGCGGCCGGCCTCCTGGAGGACTGGCCGCCCTACGACCCGGTCTTCGACCCGATCGACCGCGTCTTCCTGCCGCGCGCCGACATCGCCACCGAGACGCTGGTGGCGGGCCTGATCGAGCTCGGCTGGGAGGTCGACGACGTCACGGCCTACCGGACCGTGCGGGCCTCGCCGCCGCCGGCCGACACCCGTGAGGCGATCAAGGGCGGCGGCTTCGACGCGGTGCTCTTCACGTCCTCCTCGACGGTGCGGAACCTCGTCGGCATCGCGGGCAAGCCGCACAACGTCACCGTCATCGCGTGCATCGGTCCCGCCACGGCGAAGACCGCCGAGGAGCACGGGCTGCGGGTGGACGTCATGGCTCCGGAGCCGTCCGTCCACAAGCTGGCCCAGGCGCTGGCGGACTTCGGGGCGGCCCGTCGTGACGCGGCGGTCTCCGCGGGCGAGCACGTCACCCGCCCGAGCGAGCGCCGTCCGGGCGCGAGGCGCCGCCGCACGACGTAATCCGGCCGGGGCGGGCCCACCCGCGGCTCCGCCCCGGAACCCCGGAGCCGTTGCACCCGGGTGCGGGCCGTGCTCGCTTCTCGCGCAGTTCCTCGCGCCCCTGGCGGGGCTGATCCGTGGCGGGCGCGGCGGCGAGGCCTCCACAGCCCGTCCGGCGCTTGAGGACGAGCGCCGTTCAGGCGCGAACGGGGTCCGGGGCGAAGCCCCGGGAGCCTTCACCCCCGGAGGGTCTCGGGAAGGGGCGGGGTGGGGAAAACCGCCCCGCGCACCGGCGTAGCGTGTACGACATGACTGAGTACGGATCCTTCCCCGGGGCCCGGCCCCGTCGGCTGCGCACCACCCCCGCCATGCGCCGCATGGTCGCGGAGACCCAGCTGCACCCCGCCGACCTCATCCTCCCCGCCTTCGTACGGGAAGGGATCACCGAACCCGTCCCGATCCAGGCGATGCCGGGCGTCGTCCAGCACACCCTGGACACCCTGCGGAAGGCCGCCGTGGAGGCGGTCGGCGCGGGCGTCGCCGGGATCATGCTGTTCGGCGTGCCGCACGACGAGAAGAAGGACGCGGCCGGAACCGCGGGCACCGACCCGGACGGCATCCTCCAGGTCGCCATCCGCGCCGTGCGCGAGGAGGTCGGCGACGACCTGGTCATCATGTCCGACCTGTGCCTGGACGAGTACACCGACCACGGCCACTGCGGCGTGCTCGACGAGGACGGCCGGGTCGACAACGACGCCACCCTGGAGCGCTACGCGGAAATGGCCCAGGTCCAGGCCGACGCGGGCGTCCACGTCGTGGGTCCCTCGGGCATGATGGACGGTCAAGTCGGCGTGATCCGGGATGCGTTGGACCAGACCGGCCACGAGGACGTGTCGATCCTGGCCTACACCGCGAAGTACTCCTCCGCGTTCTACGGCCCGTTCCGCGAGGCCGTCGGCTCCTCCCTGCGCGGCGACCGCAAGACGTACCAGCAGGACCCGGCCAACACCCGCGAATCCATGCGGGAGTTGGCGCTCGACCTGGCCGAGGGCGCGGACATGGTGATGGTGAAGCCGGCCGGCCCGTACCTCGACATCCTGGCGAAGGTGGCCGAGTCGGTGGACGTGCCGGTCGCGGCGTACCAGATCAGTGGCGAGTACGCGATGGTCGAGGCGGCGGCGGAGAAGGGCTGGATCGACCGCGACCGGGCCATCCTGGAAACCCTGACCGGCATCAAGCGGGCCGGGGCGAACATGATCCTCACGTACTGGGCCACCGAGGTAGCCCGAGACCACCTCTGACCCCGGCACACCCGCCCCGCTGCCCGCCCCGCCTGCCGCCCGAGGGCAGGCGGGGCGGTGTTGCGCTTCCCCGGTGTTCGGTTCGCCGATGTTCAGTTCTGAGAACGCGGCACCCCATGCCCTTTCTGAAGTGCGACGAAGGGAAGACCTCGCCCGGACATGAAGTACCTAACCAGCGAGCCCGACCGGGGCATGGCCGGTGTTGAGCTCTTGGCTGGGAACCGCGTTGCGGCTGCAACTCTTGTTCGATAAAAATTGCACTTGATCGGTGGGACGTGCGGGACGCGGGTGACCGCGTCGCCGGCGGGGCGTCCTGATGGGGGCTGGCGATGCGGGGGTGTGTGCGTGAAGTTCGACATGGGGTCCACGACTCTGTCCGATCTGGGCAGGAGCACGGGCGGGTCCAGCAGTGATCTGGGCTCGCTGATCCGGCAGTTGATCGCTGCGGCCGATCCGCTGGAAGGCAAGTTCAACGGGGCCGGGAAGGCCGCGTTCGACCAGTTCAAGAATCACGCCGACGAGATCACCAACGACCTGAACGGGTCGTTGCAGGACATTCTGGGCGGCCAGTCCGGTATGGACAACGCGTTCGGTGCCGGTGACCACGAGCAGGAGTCCAACGCGCACCAGAACATGTCGTCGGCCAACTTCGACGCCGCCCGCTTCGGCGCACGCCACTAACCCGGGGGAGACGGAACAACATGGGTCAGAATCTGGACCGGCGCAGCTACGACACCGGCGCCTCCACCGAAGTACAGGGCGGCCTCGCCGGGATCATCGGCAACCTGGAGCGCGTCCTCAACGACCGCGACCGGGCCGTGAAGGCCGCGATGGCGGAGTTCACGGCGGACGGTGTCTCCGACGAGTACCACGGCAAGGAACTGCGCTGGAACAAGGCGGCCGCCGAAGTCCGCGAGATCATCCGCCTCGTGCGCGGCACCCTCGAACTCAACGACGGC
Organism: Streptomyces sp. NBC_00442; assembly: GCF_036014195.1. Lineage (NCBI taxonomy): Bacteria > Bacillati > Actinomycetota > Actinomycetes > Kitasatosporales > Streptomycetaceae > Streptomyces > Streptomyces sp. NBC_00442. Next base: position 3,090,175 of record NZ_CP107918.1, on the reverse strand, counting down.
ACCGCCCACTCCACCCTCTCCAAGGCGAAAGCAGCCGTCGACGCCATCGGCTGACCACAGCGCAGCAAGTCTTTAATACACGGGGACGCAGAAACGGGGATGTGGCATGTCGGGGTGGGATGTCTCACCGTCCGGGGTGGAGTCGGTGACTTCGCTGGTAGGGGTGGCGATGGATGACGTGGCCAAGAGCGTCACGTCGTACGGGACGAACGTGACCAGCGCCGCGAGTTCCGCCGGCACGATCAGCGGTGCCTACTGCGGCGTGGGCACGCCCACCGGGCCGATCGGTGCGGCGTTGGATCTGTTCGTGGAGAAGACCGCGGGCGATGTGCTGTTCCTCGGCGCACGCGCGGCCAAGTCCGTGAACGGCGCGCGCCAGGCGACCGCGTACTACGTCGCCGGAGACCTCGGGTTGGCCGCGAACGCCGAGCACTCGGCGCTCGCCGCGCCGGAGGTCAAGCTGCCCACGTCGGGCGGCCCGCAGGGCGGGAAGAAGTAACACATGATCGAGCCGTCCGGCATACCCCAATTCCTGGGCAACCTGGACCAGTTGGAGAAGGACGTGTCAGCGCTGCGCACGGATGCCACGGGCATCCGTAACGGCGGCAAAGACGTGCACTCCCGCTTCCAGGCCCTGGCGGGGGTCTACAAGGCACCAGAGGCCGAACAACTCCTGGGCACCACGCGACCGGTGCTGGACAAAGCCGAGATCTTCGCCCAGAACCTGGAGACGGTGGCCGACGCACTGGAGACGTTCTCCGTCGAGGCCCGACCGCTTGCCAAGCAGCTGGCCCAGCTCAAGACTGACGCCATCGCGTTCGTCGACGCTGCCGGGGGCAGTGACGACTGGACGTACGACGAGGACAAGGTCAGCCGGCACAAGGACCTCATGGACGGCGTGAGCGCCGCCGAAAGTGCCTTCAGGGACGCCGAAAACCGGGCGGCGAGCAAAATCTCGGCCATCGTCGGCGGTCCCAAGTTTGTGTACGACGACGGCAGCCACACCTCGAATGCCCAGACCGTGATGTACGGCTACGCCCTCGACGACCTGGAGCACGCCGACAAACTTCCCTGGGGCACGCCCGAATCCGAATCCCACCACCCCTGGGAGATCGGCTACTTCGCCAAGAACTACCTATGGGACGGCTACGTGGTCGACGGAGCCTTCGGCACCCTTAAGGGCCTCGGCCATCTGGTCGGTATCGGGGGCTCGGCCGGCGACGCCTGGAGCGGCGTGGGGGACGTCTTCGGTGGGATCGGCCTGTATCTGCTCTGGCCGTACGACTGGGTGATGGACCACACGATCGGTCCGGACGCCCCCGATCCCGACGAGGAACGCGAGAAGACAGCCCTCCGCGAGGCATTCAAGGGATTGGTCGCCTGGGACGACTGGCACGACAATCCCTCCAGGGCCGCAGGTGCCGTCACCTTCAACGTCGGGGGCGTAACCGGGGTTCTGCGGGGGCTGGGGAAGGCCGGTGAGGCCGGTGAGGCCGCCTCGAAGGCGAGCAAAGCGGTCAAGGCCGCGGCCAACCTCAGCACCTACCTCGACCCCGTCACGGTGGGCCTGAAGGTGGGCGGCAAGCTCGTCAGCGAGATGCCCACGGTTAGCGAACTCGCCTCCCGCATGCGTGTCCGCCTCGGCTCCGACGCCGATCACCTGCGTACCGTGTGGCAGCTTGACGACGGCCGCAAAGTCGTCGTCAAGGACGACAAGTTCATCCCGTACGACAAAGACGGCAAGCCGATCACCAAGCCGGCGCCGGCGGACGGGGCCGCTCCCCAGCCGACGACGCCGGACGCCCACCCGGGCATCCCCGAACGTCAACCGGTCGGGGTGGGGGCGCGGGGGCCGGAGGCCAGTGCGCAGCGGCGACACTCACCTTCGCAGCCGCCCCACCCTGCGTCGAGCGGCAGCTCGGGCCGCGGTGCGGGTCCGCACACCCCTCCCAGTGGCGGCGGTCACGGTAATACTCCGGCATCGGGTGCCAGCAGCCATGGCTCGTCCGGCGCTGGCCACGCGCACAGCCCCACAGGGCACGGTTCCGGTGGCCACCCCCATGGCCAGACGTCCCAGAGCCCCACCCACTCTGGCACGGGCCAGCCGGCTACCGGTTCGGGGCCTGGCGGCCCACCTACCCCCCATCAGGGCCCGCCGAAGCTACCTCGACTGCCGGAAGGCGGTCGTATCCCTGAACACACCTTTGAGCACGTGCTGCAAGGGGAGCTCAAGTACGATCGCAATGGAGACCCCAAGGTGGTGGGATACCATTTCCGCCCTGGCGGCCGCGATCTGAACCCTCACATGGTGAAGGTGCCGAAGGTTATTGAAATCGATCACAAGACGGGCTTGACCACGGGAAACGTGTGGATGCGTGATCCGCGAAGCGGGTTGATGTTCAGGAAGCGTGCCAAGACGACCTTCTTCCCTCCGGGCTGGACGGAGAAACAGGTCAGGCGTGCGATGGAAAAGGCATTCAAGAATGGTCGGGTGGTCGATCCTGTCACCAACAGATGGCGTGGAAACTGGAAAGGTATCCAGTTCGAAGGTTACTTCGATCCTATTACGGGTGACGCCAAGACCATTTACCCGCTCATGCCGTAACGGGCAAAAGGAGAACAGTGCAGTGATCCGCACTCAGTACTACGTGCAGGACGCGTTCGGGGGGCCGGAGTTCTCCGGCTCTAGCGAGCTGAGCATCCTGGGCCAGTGGGTGACGGCTGACATTCAGCTTTCGCCGCTGTCCGTTCTGGAGGCCATCGACCTAGTGGCCCAAGCGAGGGCCGATTCGGGATTCGTGCCGGAGGATCTGGATGGAAACGCGCACACCGCCACGATCAGCCCGCAGGGCGTGAGGGTGGAGAATCACTTCGTCGAGCACGTTCGGGGTGACTTCACTCTCGATGACACGTTCCGCATTTTGGTCGACTTCTGGGACTACTGCTGTCAGGCGCATCCCGAGAAGGTCGATGCGCGCCGACGGCAGTACGCCGAGGAAAATGGCCACGATCCGCTGATTGGAATCCGTGATTTCCTCGGTACGTGACGCTCTGCCCTTGGACTGACAGCCTCTGTGTGCGACTCGACGGTGAGGGGGACTCGAATGCCCGGGGAGTTTGCGGTATTCGACATCCGTAAGAACTGGAATCCCGCCGCGTTTCCGAGCGATGAGGCAGCGGCGCAGCAACTGCTGGAATGGCTCGCCTCGGACGAGTACGACCTCAATGGCATGCAGCGTGATTTCCGGGGAGCCGACCTCTCGGGCGGGGATTTCTCAAATGCATGGTTCACCGATGCGGTTCTCATCGAGGTTCGACTTGTCGGTGCGCAGTAGGGCTGCCACTAGCCTCGGACCGATGCCAGCGCCTTGCGCAATGCTCGGCTGGCCGAGCGGGCAAAGGACCATGTACACGCACAGGAGCTGAAGCGTCGGACTCCGGCACCCGGCGTCCATCGGCCCTCTTCAGGCACCCACCTTTTCCCGACGGAACAGAGCATCAGTGACCAAGGACGTCATCGCCCTCACCCCCGGCATGCCCGAGCCAGCCGCCCTGATGGCCGGCCTGTACGCGGGAGGTCCCGATCTGCGTGTCAATGCCGTTGCCGACGGGGCGGTGCTCCAGCTGTGCACCGCCGGCGGAGCCCCCCTCATTTCCGTCGAGGCCCCGCAGTTGATTCATCATCCGGGTGAGGTTCGTCGGCTGCTCGGCGACCAAGTTCCGCTGCCGGACGGCCCGTTCTGGTGGACGGAGGCACGTGCGACCACCGCCGCACCCGAGAGCGAGCGCCTCGCCGCATCCTTTGCCGGACGTGTGGCCACTTTGCTGGGCGGCACCGTCTGGCCACCCCATGTCGCGCACACCGATGTCGTCCCCACCAGTGGTCTCACCCTGCCCACGCCTCCCGGCGACCTGCCGCCGGCCGTGGACATCCAGACCGAGCGCGCCTCCGTCATCCTTCAGGACCGCCCGGTCATCGCGCTGACGACCTGGCTCTCGGGCGCTCTGGGTGCAGCGGCAGCCGACGGGCGCGCTCTGCAACTCGTCACCCCTCCCACCTGCCGCCTCACCCAGCCGGCCCGCACCGCACTCGGCACCCACCCCAACCGCTGGGTCGTCCAGCACCCCGAACACGGCTACTACGACGGCATTTCTGGCGTTCAACTCCGTTGGCGGGCGAGTGCCTTTGTGCCCGCATTGGGCGAGGGCGGCGCTCGCATCGCGGAGCCTTTCAAGCCCGATCAGGGCCCTGCCGGGCATCAGCTACTGCTCTCCATACGCACCATCCAACCCGCGACCGAAGAGCTGCTTCTCGGCGGCGCGCTCGAAACGGCCTGGCAGCATCTGACCGGGGCCCCGCCCATCGGCTGGGGCTCGTCCGAGCCAGTCAATCTGCCGTGGTCCAGACGCCAGTTGACCGCCTTCGCCCGTACTCGCGCGCAGAGGTCCCAGTCCACCTGGCTCTTCGCCATCGGGGGTCCGGAACACCCGGCCATCGCCACGACGCGAGTCCTGCACACCCAGGCCGGCATCGAGGAAGACACCACCTTCGCCCTCGGGTACGCCCCCGGGATCGCCCCGCCGCTGGACGCCCTCCCGGAACTGGCCCGCCTGCTCACCGCCCGCCACGGCGTTGCCACCATGCTTGCCACGCTGCGTACGGGTCGAAGTGACCTGACCGCTCCCTCGCACTTCGAGTCGCTCCCCGTGCCAGTGTCCTTCACGCTCGGCCCTGATGCGGTGCGTCGAGCAGGCCTCGCGCACGACGAGGCGCCCGCCCCGCACCTGGCGCCCCTGCGCCTCGGTCCCACCACCGCCGGCGCACTTCACTACACCCTCGGCGACGGCACCCGACCAGAGTCCTGGAGCAGGCTGAAGCAAGTGACCCGGGCGCTCAACCCGCAGGTGCAGTAGCCGGTGCGGCGTTCACCCGCTCCAATGGACGCACTACTCGATGTGCAGCCCGGCGAGCCGACGTCCTGCGGAAGGGCGGAGGGGTACGGGCTCGCGGCGCCCGACATCGTCGACGGTCGAGGGCGGGACGTCGCCGATGCGGTCATCGGCAGACCCTGCAGACTTGGCCGGCGGCGGCGAGCCAATCGCCATAGCGCGTGCGGCAGATCAGTGCGTCGTCCCGGCCCGTCAGGGCGTCCGCGGGGGCCAGGGCGAAGGGGCCGGCCGTGGCGTCGGTGGTCACTGTGCGGTAGTCACCGCGGGCCGCGAGGGTGAGGCGGCCGATGTCGTCCAGGGCGATGACCTCCGGGCCCACCACGTCGCGGATGCCGAGCAGCGGGGGGCCCGCGGCGATGTCGGCGACGGCGCGGGCGGCGTCGGCGGCGTGATGGGGGAGGGAGGGGGTGCGGGCGGAGGCGCCGAGTGCGCGGTCGGAAGTGAGTAGTTGATGGGCTCCTTGCAGGTCGGGCGGCGGGTACGAGGTCGATACTGGTGCCGGTGGCTCGGGCCATCAATGCGCGTATGTGCACGATCGTGAAGTCACGGTTAACGATGAGTGGCACGGTGCCCCACGGCAGGGCTCCATGCGGCAGCGCTCCGTGCGGCACGGATCAAAGCGAACAGGGCGGGTGGGCGGCTTGCTGGAGCGACACGAGATGGAGGTGTTCCTCGCGCTCGCCGAGGAGCTGCACTTCGGGCGTACCGCCGAGCGGCTGCACGTCTCCACGGCCCGGGTGAGTCAGACGATCGCCAAGCTGGAGCGGCGCGTCGGCGCCCCGCTCTTCCACCGCACCAGCCACAGGGTGGAGCTGGCCCCGCTCGGGCGTGACCTGTACGACGAGGTGCGGCCGGCCTGGGACCGCATCAGCGCTGCGGTCGTGCGAGCGGTCGAGCCCGGGAGGGGCGTGACCGGGACGCTGCGGGTGGCCTTCACGGGCCGCGCCGCCGGCCAGCTGCTTGTCGCTGCGGCCCAGGAGTTCCGCGCCCGCCACCCCGACTGCGACGTACAGATCTGAGAGGCTCAACTGGCCAATGTTCTGGCGTGGTTGAGCTCCGCCGAGGTGGATCTCGCGCTGACCCGCCACCCGATGACGTCGCCGCACCTAGCCACGGGACCGGTGCTCGTGTGCGAGGCGCGGATGCTCGCGGTGCCCACCGGCCATCCCTTCACGCGCCGCCGGACGGTGACGGCGGAGGATCTGGCCCGCGTGACGGTACTGCGGGTGCCCGAATCCCTTCCGGACTCGCTGCGCGAGGACATCGCACCGCCCCGCACGCCCGCCGGCAAGCCGGTGACGCCGGGGCCGGTGACGGCGACCTTCAACGAGGCGCTCACGCTCGTGGGTGCGGGCGAGGGCGTTTTCGTCGTGGGAGCCCACGTCAGGAGATACTTCGCCCGTCCCGATGTCGCGTACGTCAACCTGGAGGGCGCCGCGCCGGTCGAGTGGGGACTGGTGTGGCCCACCGGGCGGCGCTACCGCCCGGGTCCAGGCCTTCAGCGAGGCCGCCATCGCCGTGCTCGAGGGCCGCGCGCCGGCCCGCTGAGCGGGGAGGGCAGCCGGTCCGGGGCCGCCCCGGGCTCGGTGGGACGCATCCCCAGGGCCCTCTCCTGGACCATCCCCAGGGCAGCACCCGGGCGCGTGGAGGCGACCGCTTCCCCCGTCCCCATCGCAGCGGAAGGTTGCGCATGAAGTACGCCATGGTCGTCTGGGAGGACGGCGGCTTCTCCATCGACCCCAGGCCCTACATCGATGAATTGCCGCGCCTACAGGCCGAGTTGCCTCCCGGTGCCTGGGCCTTCGCTTCCGATCCCGGTCACTATGACATGGGGCACGGCAACCAGAGATGCGTGAAGAATCTCCAGCTTGCCGGCGTACGGGTGGCGACCGACAAGAGCGGGGGTCTCGTCCTGGAGTTCGCGCCGAATCCCTGGAAGCACGATGCCGGTTTGCGCCTCAGCTATGACGCGTGCGGTCGAGTCTCGGCTGAGACGGACTTCAATGGGCGCACCACTACCTACAGCCACAACGCTGCCGGTCATTTGGTTACGCGAACCAACGGTGCGGGCGAGACGGTTCAGTTTGAACGCGATTCGCTGGGACGAGTTACGAAACAGAGCTCCGGAAGCGATATTGCCACGACGTTCGAGTATGGACGGGACGGCAACCTAGGGCGTGCCGTGAACGCGCATGCGGAAATTGTGCTTGAGCGAGATTCCGTCGGACGGACAGTGGCAGAGAGCACCAATGGGATGCGAGTCACACACGCCCACGATGTCCTTGGGCAGCGTACCCGCCGCACGACGGCATCCGGATGGTCCTCACACTGGACATATGACCCGGCTGGACGCCCAGTTGAGTTGCGCTCGGTGGCAGGGCCATCGACCTTTGAATTTGATGCCGCAGGACGAGAGGTCGAGAGGCGAATCGGCGATTCCGTCACTCTTCGGCAGGAGTGGGCGCCGGAGGGGCTGCTGATCACTCAGGCCCTCTCCGTGAACGCAGACGAGGTCGGCAGGGGCCGCCTTGTGCAGCACCGTGCGTACCGGCACCGTGCCGATGGCGTCATCACGGAAGTTCGCGAACTCACCGCCGGCACCCGTCGTTACGACCTCGACTCCACAGGCCGAGTCAAAAGCGTGCGGGCGCATGGATGGGGTGAGCAGTACGCATACGACGCGTCGGGCGCGTTGGTTCATGCTGCCGCACCGGGTGGCGGGGGTTCAGAGGCACGCGAGTTCGACGGGACGCTCATCCGCCGCGCCGGGTGTACACGCTACGAACATGATGCTCAAGGACGCCTCGTCCGGAAGACCCGCAAGCTGCTCAACGGCCGGCGCCGCGTCTGGACTTACAGCTGGGACGCCGAAGACCGTCTCATCGAAGTGACCACGCCGAACGCTGAGCGATGGCAGTACGCCTATGACCCACTCGGCCGGCGGATCTCGAAACAAAGAGTCTCGGGAGCCGCCGAGGAGAGCACGCGTACGGAATTCGTGTGGTCGGGGGTACACCTCGTCGAACAAATAGAGCCCGACGGGCAGATTACGACGTGGGATTACGCGCCCGATGACCCCCACCGGCCTGTCTCCCAAACCAGTCATCGAGCACGGGCCGCGTCCGCGAACGATTCCTTCCTGGCGCAGCTGGCTGACGATACGGTTGACGAGGTCATTCCGGTGCAGCAGGCCCTGATCACAGATGTTCTCGGCACTCCAACCGAGCTGATCACAGCATGCGGGGAAATAGTCTGGCAGCGACGCACGACACTCTGGGGTAACACGCTCTCGGATCCGGACGATTCATCCGGTGATGGTTGCCCTCTGCGTTTTCCGGGCCAGTACGCCGACTCGGAAACGGGCCTGCATTACAATCATTTCCGCTACTACGACCCTGAAACAGCTCGTTACCTCAGCCCTGACCCTCTAGGGCTTGACCCGGCTCCGGATCACCACGGTTACGTCTTGAACCCGTTGGGCTGGCGTGACCCCCTGGGCCTGTCCGGTAAGGGGCCATCGGGGCCGAAGAACCCGCTGAACTTCGGGCATGGGTACACGGGGCGACGGGATACTTGGCCCGTGGGTAACAAGGGAAGGGATGTGGAGATCCACGTCTATGATAAGTCCATGCGCGAGGTCGGGGTGTTCAACAGCCAGGGATGGTTCAACAAGCACGGCATCAAGGGCTCAGACGTCGAGGTGCCGCCAGCTGTGGAGAATGCCATCAAGGGGCGAATGATCGAGGAGCTCCGCAACGTCCACCGCATTGGGGAGAAGGGGACGGAAGACATCACAGGAGACAAGTGGAGGCGACCGCCTCTCGCAGCGGAAGGGTGCAAATGAAGTACGTCACGGCGGTCTGGGAGTCTGGCGGGTTCTATCTCGACCCAATGGCCTACCTGGAGGAACTCCCCAAGCTGCGCGACAAGTTGCCCCCCGGCGCCTGGGCTTTTGCATCAGATCCAGCGCATTATGATATGGGTCACGGCAATACTCGCTGCGTGAAAGATCTTGAGCTGTCCGGAGTTCAGGTGGCCACCGACAAGAGTGGGGGCCTTGTCCTGGAATTCTCGCCGAATCGCTGGAAGCATGATGCAGGCTTGCGCCTCAAGTATCTCGGTGTGACCCACTTCGCCATCGACTATGCGCACTCCATCGACTGGATGGACGTCGAGACCGTCCTCCTCGATGAGATCCTCCCGGTCGACGAAAACGGCTTCGCTCACGAGATCGCCTTGACTGACGCTTCAATTACTGTACGTGCCGTTGACCTTCAGGCTGAGTGGACGAAGGAACCCGACAGTCCACTCTGATGTGCCGTTTCCACGGCCGTTCAGCCCGAGCCCGTAACTCTGGAACCAGGGCTGGACTTGAACAGCGCGTCCCCTGACCGGGTCAGGCCAGGATTCGCCTCGGCTTAGTGCCTGACGGGGCGGCGCGGCCCACTGGTCGAATTCGCGGACGCGGTGCTGCACAGCGACGGGCTGGTGGGGACGTCGGCGGACTTGGTATCGGCGCACAATTGCCAGCGCGGTCCAGAGCCCTGTACGGCGCCGGGGCCGTGACCGCGTGGATGCTGAACGGCTGCGGACGGCGCTGACCGGTCGGCCGGCGGCGCGCACGCCGACGAGCGCCAGTACTCGCGGTGGATGGCTCAGTCCGGCGGAGTTACGGAACCCAGGCCGTCCTTCCCACCGGCGGCTTCTACTCGTGGGCGGAGCGCCCGGACCGTTGTGAGCTGCAACGTGAGTCGAGCCCCAACTGCCGTGCCTTGTGCGGTAGTAACGCAACCGTGGGGTTCCGGCCAATGCGGCCCGTCCTGAACGCTGTTCATGTGCGGCGCCTGTGACAGAACGAAGACCTTGTGGGAGACCGCTCGTAACTCGCTGCGAGTTACAAATAGTTCTGACCGAACGACCGAACGCCTCTCCCTGGGGGAACCATGAAGCTCACCCGCATCGCCGCGCTCGCCGCCCTCGGTGTCGCCGCCACGTTCTCGCTCACCGCCTGCAACGGCGACGACTCCTCCAACGGTCAGGCCGCCGGTTCGTCCTCCTCGGCCGCGCCCGCCCCGGCCACCGCCGACCCCGGCTCCTCCGACTCCTCCGGCTCGGCCGCGTCCAACGGCGGCGCGAAGACCTCCGGCGGTGGCGGCTCCACCTCCGGCAGTGGCAAGTCCGGCGGCGCCAAGGGCTCCGCCAACGGCGCCGTGAACGGTACGGGCAAGGGTGACGGCAAGACCACGTTCTGCAAGACGCAGGACCTGGCCATCGACGCCCAGAACGCCGCGCCCGACAAGACCTCCGGCCGCATCAACATCACGATGATCAACCGCGGTTCCACCACCTGCTCCGCCACCGGTTTCGCGGGCGTCGACATCAAGGACGCCGACCACACCTCGAACCCCATAACCCGTGGTCAGGCCCAGCCCCGCATCACCACCCTGAAGCCCGGCGACGCCGCCGTCTTCGACATCGCGTACACCATCGACGCCAGCGGCAAGAGCCTCTCGCACCCCACCAACATCCTGGTGACGCCGCCGAACGAGACCCACACCATCACGCTGAACTGGCCCTCGGGTGCGGGTAACGTCAAGGGCTCGTACGGTGACGTCGAGGTCTACCCCACGCACAACGTCTGACCCTGGCGGAGCTGGTTCAGAGCGCGCTGACGAAACCGTGCCACGCCGTGGGGTTCAGGGTGAGCGCCGGGCCCTCCGGGTTCTTGGAGTCCCGGACGTGGACCGCTGAGGGGTGGGTCGCCACCTCCACACACGCACCGCCCTCGCTGCCGCTGTAGCTGGACTTGTGCCAGTCGCAGGCGATTTCGAGGCAGGCGCCGCCTTCGTCACCGCTGTAGCTGGACTTGAACCACGCAAGTGCGATGCTCATTGCTCTCCTAGTAGCCGGTCCAACAAGCCCTTCGTCTGCTCGGAGTTGAGGGCCTGCGTCCGCAGCATCGCATATTTCTGCGCGAGGATACTGACCTCGTCGGGCTCGGAGACGAGCTGGCTACCCCGTTGGGTCTCGGCGTAGCCCAAGTGCTGGTGATCCGGAGTCTCCACCAGGATGAACGGGCCGTCGAGTCCGGCATGGGTATGCCTTCCCAGTGGCATCACCTGGAGGGTGAGGCCCGGCAGGGAGGCGCACACACGCAGGTGTCGCAACATCTCGGTGTACACCGCGTCGCTGCCCAAGCGGTCCCGCAGGATGGCCTCGGAGATGACGAAGCTGATCGTCGGCGGCTCCTTCTGGTGCAGTATCTCCTGCCGCTCCAACCGCTTCGCGGTCTGCGCGACGATCTCGTCCTCGCTCATCGCGGGCACCTTGCTCAGGAACACCGCCTGCGCGTAGTTCTCCGTCTGGAGCAGGCCCGGCAGGACCTGGTTCTCGAACCAGGACAGCGCGACGGCCTCCCGCTCCAGGTCCATGTACTCCTCCGCCCACGCCGGGATCAGATCGATCTCCGGCATGTTGGCCACCGCCGTCTCCAGGGCGCCCTTGGTGTCGAGGATGCGGTCGAGCAGGCGGGCCAGGTCGGGTTTGAGGAGGCGGCGACCCTGTTCGATCGACGCGATCATCTCCAGGTGAAGGAGGGCACGATGGGCGAGTTCCTTCTGGGTCATGCCGGCGGCTTCCCTGAAGTTCGCCACGAGGGCGCCGACCAGTTTCATCGCCGACGTGTTCTTCCGGGACCGCTTCCTTGGGCGTCGCATGTTCCACCAACTCCCCATGCCCGCCCGTACGTTACGCCTTCGCGACCCGTACAGAATTGTTGTACGGGTCGGCGCACTGCACCCCGGCCCGCCCCTCCCGCAACCCTCCCCTCATGACCGAGAACGAAATCCGCGAACGTTTCTACGCCCGGCGGCGCCAATCCGTGCCCGCCGCGCGGGAGTTCGCCGAGGAGGCCCTCTCCGACTGGGGGTTCGCGCACCGGCGCGACGACGTGCTGCTGTGTGTCAGCGAGCTCGTCACCAACGCGCTGCTGCACGGGGTGCCGCCGGGGCGGGGGTTCCTGTTGCGGATGGGGCTGTGCGACGGGGCCGTGCTGCGGGTCGAGGTGCAGGACAGCGGGGCCGGGGTGCCCGGGATCGCGAAGGGGGCGGACGCGGGGGCCGAGGGCGGGCGCGGGCTGCTGCTCGTCGAGGCGGTGGCCGACAAGTGGGGGGTGGGGGAGCGCGACCCCGGCAAGACGGTGTGGTGCGCATTCCTTTGCCCTGGGCCGAGTTGAGCCGCGCGCCGCGCCTCCCTGCGACCGCATGCCGAGACGGGTGACCGGATGGTGGAATGGCCGGATGTCGGCCATGGGGCGCTGCGTAGGGTGCCGGGTAGTAGGACGTCCGAGCAAACCGACAGGAGCCGCCCCATGCCCGCCGCCTCTTCGGCCGCCGTGCCCCCGCTCGCCGCGCGTGCCGCGTCCGTCGGTGCCTCCCCCGTACGGGAGATCCTGGCGCTGACCGCACGGCCCGAGGTGATCTCCTTCGCCGGTGGCCTGCCCGCACCCGAGATGTTCGACGGCGCGGGCATGGCCGCCGCGTTCCGGGCCGTGCTCGACGAGCAGGCGGCCACCGCGCTCCAGTACTCCACGACCGAGGGAAGCCCGGCGCTGCGGGCCGCCACCGCGGACCGGGTCACCAAGCGCGGGCTCGCCACGGACGCCGACGACCTGCTCATCACCACCGGCTCCCAGCAGGGACTCACCCTCCTCGCCGCCGCGCTGCTCGAACCCGGCGATGTCGTCCTGGTCGAAGACCCCTGCTACCTCGCCGCGTTGCAGGTCTTCGGCTTCGCCGGGGCGCGCGTCGTCGCCGTGCCCTGCGACGAGGACGGCCCCGACCCGGCCGCGCTCGACGCGCTCGTCGCGAGCGAGCGGCCCAAGCTGTTCTACTCCGTGCCCACCTTCCAGAACCCGACCGGCCGCACCATGACCGCCGCGCGGCGCCGGGCCGTCGCGGATGTCGCCGTGCGGCGCGGGCTGTGGATCGTGGAGGACGATCCGTACGGCGAGCTGCGCTACGAGGGCGAGCACGTGCCGTGGATCTCCTCGTACGAGGACGCCGCCGACCGTACCGTGCTGCTCAGCAGCTACTCCAAGATCATGGCTCCCGGTCTGCGCATCGGCTGGATGCGCGCTCCGCACGACCTGCTGCGCGCCTGCGTCATAGCCAAGCAGGCCTCGGACCTGCACACGCCGACCGTCAACCAGCTCGCCGCCGCCCGCTACCTCGCGGACCGCGACCTCGACGCCCACCTCGCCCTGATCCGGGCCGCCTACGGTGAGCGCCGGGACGCCATGCTCGCGGGCCTCGCCGACGCGCTGCCCGAGGGCTCCACCTGGAACAGGCCCCGGGGCGGCATGTTCCTGTGGGTCAGGCTTCCGGCCGGCCATGACGCAACGGCCCTGCTGCCCAAGGTGGTTGAGCACGACGTCGCCTACGTCCCCGGCGCGCCCTTCTTCGCCGGTACCCCCGACGTCGCCTCCCTGCGGCTCTGCTTCGTCACCTCGGCCCCGGACGAGATCCGGGAAGGGCTCGCCCGGCTCGGTCGCGCGCTGAAGGGATAGGGGAGGCTCGGCCGGTCAACTCTGCTATAAGACACGGTATTTGAGAGAGACATGACGGAGCCTCACCCCTTCGGCTTCGCCCTCACGTGCATCCGCTCGCCCTGCCGGCCGAACAGGCTCAGCACCTCCACCGGGCGGCCGTCCGCGCTGCTGAACCAGTGCGGCACCTTCGTGTCCCACTCGGCGACCTCGCCAGGACCGAGCACCAGGTCGTGCTCGCCGAGGACGAGCCGCAGCCTGCCGTCGAGGACGTACAGCCACTCGTAGCCCTTGTGCGAGCGCAGGTCGGGCTCGGTGCCTCGGTGCGGGATGAGGAGCTTGTACGCCTGGAGGGGGCCCGGCGTCTTGGTCAGCGGGACGAAAGTGCCGCCGTGCGGCAACGGGCGCGGGCTGAGCCGCACCCGGGGATCGCCGACCTCGGGCGCGCCGACCAGGTCGTCGAGCGGCACGGCGTACGCGGTGGCGAGCGGGAGCAGGAGTTCGAGGCTGGGGCGGCGCTGGCCGGACTCCAGGCGGGACAACGTGCTCTTGGAGATCCCGGTCGTCGCGGAGAGCGCGGCCAGGCTCAGCCCGCGCCGCGCGCGCAGCCGCTTGAGCCGGGGACCGACTTCGTCCAGTACGGCCTGGTGGGGCGAGGGGGGTGAGGGGGGCGAGGGGGGTGTGGTCGGCGGCGCGGCTTCGGGCTGTTCCATGTGCTGCGGCATGGGGGCATTCCACCCCGGCCGTCCCGGAACTGGCAACAGAGGTTGCCGTTCCGGCCCCGGGGGCGCACCTTCCTCGGCATGAGCCCCTTGGGTGGGCTCCGGCCGGAGAGCGGGGTTCATGGTGACGTCCATCGACAGAGAAGTGCCCGGGGTGCCCGGGGCGGCGGGGGAGCGCGCGGCGCAGGCGGGATCGGGGCCGGGGTCGGAGCCGGTGTCGGGGTCGGGGGCGGTTCGGTGGGTGCTGGGCGGGCTTTCGCTGTCGATGCTGCTGTCCTCGCTCGGCACCAGCAGCGCCAATGTCGCCCTGCCGAACCTGGCCCACGCCTTCAACGCCTCGTTCCAGCAGGTGCAGTGGGTCGTCCTCGCCTATCTGCTCGCCGTCACCGCCCTCGTCGTGGGCGCCGGGCGGCTCGGTGACCTGCTCGGCCGGCGACGGCTGCTCCTCGCGGGGATCCTGCTGTTCACGACGGCCTCGCTGCTGTGCGGTGCCGCGCCCACGCTGGGGGTGCTGATCGCCGCGCGGGCGGCACAGGGGCTGGGCGCGGCGGTGATGATGGCGCTCACCCTGGCGTTCGTCGGCGAGACGGTGCCCAAGGCGCGCACCGGCCGGGCGATGGGGCTGCTCGGCACGATGTCCGCGACCGGTACGGCGCTCGGCCCGTCGCTCGGCGGCGTCCTGATCTCCGGGTTCGGCTGGCGGTCGGTCTTCCTCGTCGGTGTGCCGCTCGGCATCGTGAGCCTGCTCCTCGTCCACCGGTACGTGCCCGCCGGCCGGGAGCGGACCGGCACCCCGGGTGCGCGGTTCGACCGGGTGGGCACGGTGCTGCTCGCCCTCACGCTCACGTCGTACGCGCTGGCCATGACGCTGGGGCACGGCCGGATCGGTGTGCTCGGCCTGGTGCTGCTCGGGGCCGCGGGGTCGGGGGTCGCCGTCTTCGTACGGGTCGAGGCGCGGGCGGTGTCGCCGCTGATCAGGCCGGCCGTGTTCCGCGATCCGGCGCTCAGCGCGAGCCTCGTCATGAGTGCGCTCGTCTCCACGGTGATGATGGCGACGCTGGTGGTCGGGCCGTTCTACCTTTCGCGTGGGCTCGGCCTCCAGGACGCCCTGGTGGGGCTCGTCCTGTCCGCCGGGCCGCTCGTCGCCGCGCTGTCCGGGGTGCCGGCAGGGCGGCTCGTGGACCGGTTCGGCGCATACCGGACGACCCTGGGCGGGCTCGTCGCGTCGGCGGGGGGCTGTGTGCTCCTCGCCGTGACGCCGGCGGTGTTGGGCGTGCTCGGGTACGTCGTGCCGCTGGTGGTCGTCACCGGGGGGTACGCGGTGTTCCAGACGGCCAACAACACGGCGGTCCTGGCGGATGTCGCCCCGGACCGCCGGGGTGTCACCTCCGGGATGCTCCACCTGTCGCGCAACCTCGGGCTCATCACGGGGACGTCGGTGATGGGGGCGGTGTTCGCGGCGGGCTCGGGCACGGATGTTGCGGGTGCGGGGGCGGGGGCCGTCGCGACGGGGATGCGGGTGACGTTCGCCGTGGCGGCGGGGTTGGTGTTGCTCGCGCTGGGGGTTGCGGGGGCTGGGCGGGCGCTCGGCCGGCGCGGGGGGCCGGCGAACCCCGGGTCGCACGCGGGTGCGGGCCGGTGAGGCCTCTCCCGCACTTCCCCGCGCCCCTCAACTGCTCGGTGCCGGCCAGCATGGACATCCTCAGCCCGTCGTCGGGGTCCCCCTGTCCGTTGAGGCCTTGGGGGAGTTTGAGGACGAGCGCCCTTGAGGCGCGAACGGGGTCTGGGGCGGAGCCCCGGGGTGTCGGTGCGAGGGTGGGGTCATTCTCATACCGGTATAGTTAGGCCGGTATATTTATTGGACGTAGGTGAGAGGTCCCCATGATTGAGATCCTGAACTCCGCGCGGCTCGAGCGGGCGAGGGGCACCGGCGCGCTGGTCGGAACCATCCTGGAGGCGCTGAAACAGCGCAGCACGATCGGCACGAACCTGCTGGACATCGACCAGTGGGCCAAGGAGATGATCACCGAGGCAGGGGCTCGGTCCTGCTACGTCGACTACGCGCCGTCCTTCGGACGCGGCCCGTTCGGCCACTACATCTGCACGTCCGTCAACGACGGGGTGCTCCATGGTCTGCCCCACGACTACGCCCTGGCAGACGGGGATCTGGTGACTCTCGACCTCGCCGTAAGCAGGGGCGGGGTCGCCGCGGACGCCGCGATCAGCTTCCTGGTCGGCAAGGCGAGGCCGGCGCAGAGCGTCGCGATGATCGAGACGACCGAACGCGCACTCGCCGCCGGCATCGCCGCCGCCAAACCCGGGGCTCGCATCGGTGACCTCTCCCACGCCATCGGCACGGTCCTCGGCGAAGCGGGCTATCCGATCAACACCGAGTTCGGAGGCCACGGCATCGGCTCGACCATGCACCAGGACCCGCACATCGCGAACACCGGACGGCCCGGCCGCGGATACAAGCTGCGCCCCGGACTGCTGCTCGCCCTGGAGCCCTGGGTCATGGCCGACACCGCCGCACTCGTCACCGACGCAGACGGCTGGACGCTGCGCAGCGCGACCGGCTGCCGGACCGCGCACAGCGAGCACACCATCGCCATCACCGACACCGGAGCCGAAATCCTCACCCGCCCGCAAGCGGGATAGCGCCGAGGCCGCCGACCGAATTCCCTCCCGGCCGGATTCCCCCGGCCGGAACGTCGTGGCACGGCCGTCGTGGCACGGCCGTTGTGGCGGTACTGCCGGGGCCGGTGCTGTCAGGGTGCTTTCGGGTGCCGGGCGTCTGCCGGCCCGGTGTGCGCGGTGTCGGCGGGTCCGGTCTGTGCGAGTGCGGCCAGCAGACGCAGCTTTTCGTCGCTGTCGCTGTCCTTGTCGGGGTAGTAGACGACGAGGATGACGTCGTCGATGGGCAGTTTGTCGCGGTGCAGCCGCAGTTCGCCGACGACGGGGTGGTGGACGGTGGTGGTGCCGCCGTCGAGGGTGCGGACGTCGTGCCGGGCCCACAGGGTGCGGAACCGCTGGCTGGACAGGGCGAGTTCTCCGACGAGTTCGACGAAACGGGGGTTGTCGGTGTCGTCCCCGATGGTGGTGCGCAGAGCGGCCACGAAGCCGGCGGCGGCTTCGGGCCAGTCCTGGTGAAAGGCCTGTTCCTCGGGATCGAGGAAGAGGGAACGAAGCCGGTTCTCGCCGGGCCGCAGGCGCGGGGAGAGCGCGACGGCCATGGGGTTGGAGGCCAGCACGTCGAAGGTGCGCCCCTCGACGAACGCGGGAATCCGAAGATGGGCGAGGAGCTGGTGCACCCGTGCGGGTACGTGCTCGGGTCGCTTGCGGCGCGGAGCCCTGGGGCGTGCTGCCGAGAGGCCGAGCAGATACGTCCGCTCGACGTCGTCGAGGCGCAGGACACGTGCGAGGGATTCGAGGACCTGGGGTGAGGGGTGCGTGTCGCGTCCGCGTTCCAGCCGCAGGTAGTAGTCGGGGCTGATGCCGGCGAGCAGGGCGACTTCCTCACGGCGCAGGCCGGGCACGCGGCGGTTGCCGCCGGGCGGAATTCCTGCCTGTGCCGGTGAGATCAGCTCGCGCCGGGCGCGCAGGTAGTCACCGAGCCGGTTGGCGGACTCCTCGTCTTCCTTCACACCGACACCGTAATGCGGTGTCGGTGACGCAGAGGGGCCCTGCCAGGACCAGGGAAGACGGGGACTCTTTCCCGCCCGGCGGAATCCGCCAAGACTGCGAGAGCGGCGTTCCGCGATGGCCACGGAACATCGCCACGGAACATCAACGCGTGCGCCGCGGGCCTGAACGGCGTCGGCGTTCTGGATCGAAGGGAAGACCTCGTGGATCTCTCCAACCGCACCGTTCTCGTCGTCGGCGGTACCTCGGGCATCGGGCGGGAGCTGGCCCGCCGGTTCAAGGCGGCGGGCAGCACCGTGGCCGTGGGCGGCCGCAGCCCGGAGGCACTCCTGGAACTCGCCGGAGAGGGCTTCGGCACGTTCACCGTCGACGTCACCGACCCCGCCTCCGTCGCCTCTGCCCGGGACGCGGTGCTCGCCCGGTACCCCGGGCTGGACACCGTGGTGACCATGCCGGGCGTCATGCTCCTGGAAGACCTGCGCGACCCCGCGCACTTCGAGGCGACGCGCACGACGATCGACACGAACCTTCTCGGCACCATCCGCATGATCGACGCCTTCACCCCGCACCTGGTTCGGCGGGGCTCCGGCACCTTCATCACCGTCACCTCCGGCATCGCCTTCCTGCCCTTCCCGCCCATGCCCGCCTACGCCGCGTCGAAGGCCGCGGTGCACGCGTACTCCGAGGCACTGCGCGCGCAACTCGACGGCACCGGCGTCGGCGTCACCGAACTCGTCCCGCCGGCCGTCGCCACAGCGGGCCAGGAGAAGGTGAACCCGCACGCGCTGCCGCTCGACGCCTTCGTCACCGAGGTCATGCACCTGCTCTCCAAGGACCCCACCCCCCGCGAAGTCCTGGTGGAGGGAGTCCTCATGCATCGCTGGGCCGAGCGCGACGGCACCTACGACGACCTCGTCGCACAGCGCTCCCGGGCCCTGGCCATGCTCCCCGGCCGCGCGGGCTGACCTCGTCGCCCCCTACCACGTGTCGATCGTGGACAGGTCCGACTGCCAGTACGTGACCTTGGCCTGGCTGTCCACGACGGCCACGCTCTTGGCCAGGGTGGCGCGCGCCGCCGGACCCGTGGACCCGCCGCCGTCCCGGCCCTCGAAGTACACACTGACCTTGCGGGAGTCGTACGACGCGCCGCCGTCGTCCTCGCCCAGGGTCCGCACCATGGCGTACGCGGAGGCGCCGGGCGACAGCGAGACCACCGCCTGCGGAACCGTGTCCTTGTCCACCGCGATCGGCGACTGCTGGTCGTCGGAGAACGCGACGGCCGGCGCGTAGTAGGCGTTGCACAGCGTCGATCCGGTGTTGGTGACCGTCAGGAGGACGTGGTTGATCGGGCGGGTGACCGGCGTCGCGGTCAGCTTCACATTGGCGCCGGTGCACGACGCGTCGCCGGTGCCGCCCCCGGACCCGGGCTTCTTCGCCGACTTGCCGGCCGAGTTCGCGGCGGAGCCGCTGCCGGACCCCGTGCCGCTCCCGGTGTGCCGGGCGGAGGCCGAGCCCCCGCTCTTGCCGGAACCCGTACCCGTACCGGACCCCGTACCCGACCCCGTACCCGACCCCGTACCCGACCCCGTGCCGGAGCCCGTGTGGTCCGTGGCCGGGACGGAGACGGGGGACGGAGTCGACGGGCTGTCGGCCGCGGTCGAGCCGCCCGAGCCGTCGCCGCCGCAGGCCGTCAGGGCGAGGGCGGCGACGAGGGTGGAAGTGGCGGCGGCGGCGATGCGGAAGGTGCTGCGCATGGTGATGGTGCTCCCCGTGTGAGTAGGTGCTGGTCGTGGGTGCTGCCTGGCCGACGGCGTGGACGCGTCAGGGGCGGTAGCGGTGGATCAGCGTGATGAGGGTGGCGATGGACACGGCCAGGACGACCACGGCCAGGGAGTCCGCCACGTTGAACCGGATGCGGAATCGCATGTGCTGCTCCCCGGAACGAGCGGTTCGGCTGCTTGCTGCACCTACCTTGCGGGCCGGTCGGGCAACTGGGCAACGAGCAAGGGACAATGGGGGAAGCTGGAACGCTGGAACACCCTTTGACCTGGGGAAACGACCTGTCCCTGGAATGCGTTCCTGGGATGGATGGGGAGGGAACCGGGGCATGGCGACAACCGAGTCCGAGCAGTTCGCGGCGCTGCTGCGGGAGTTGAAGGACCGTTCGGGACGCAGCTACGGAGTCCTCGCCGGGCGACTCCACATGAGTACGTCCACGCTCCACCGGTACTGCAACGGGGACGCGGTGCCGAATGAGTACGCACCTGTCGAGCGGCTCGCCCGGCTGTGCGGGGCGGGCCCCGAGGAGTCCGTCGAACTGCACCGGCGCTGGATCCTGGCGGACGAGGCGCGCCGCCGCTCGCGCGCGGCGAACTCGGGCTCCGCGGCCGGGGCTGCGGCCGGGTCCGCGTCCGCGTCGGGGACCGAGCCCGCGTCCGGGTCGGGGGTCGTGCCCGTGCCGGCGGGTGAACGCCCGGAGCCCGAGGATTCCGGGGATCCCGAGGATTCCGGGGATCCCGAGGAAGCCGGGGAGCGCGCGGAATCCGGGGAGCGCGCGGAATCCGGGGAGTACGCCCCCTCCGTCGCCGATTCGCGCGCCGCCGAGGACGCCGCCGCCGGAACGTCCCGGCTTGTCGCCGTCACGCCCGGGGGCGAAGAGGCCGGTCCGGCAGGGGAGGACGAGTTGCCCGTCGTCGGCCCGGTCGCGCCGGAACGCGGGCGCGGCTCAGGGCCGGTCGTGGGGGGCCGGTTCGGCACGAGGAAGACGCGGCTCGCGCTCATCGGGGCCGGCGTCGTCGCGCTCGCCGTCTCGGCGACGGCCGTCGTCACGCTGTCGGGCGGCCCGGCCGGAAGCGAGACCGTCGCCGATGCCAAGGCGAGTACGACACCGGCCGCGAAGACCCTCCGGCCGTCGCCCAGCACCAGCGCGAGCCCGAGCCCGAGCCCGAGCGGCAGCACCGGCCCGTCCGGCTCACCCTCCGCGCGCTCCTCTTCGGGCGCCCCCAGTCCCAAGAGCGAGAAGAGGCAGGTGGCGCCGGGGCCCGCGCCGCTGAGCGTCGGCATCAGCTCGTACGACTGGGACACGCCGTGCGGGAAGTTCTATCTGCTGGACCAGAAGCCGGGCGCGGTGCCGCCGCCCCCGTCCAGCGTGCAGGACCGGCTGTCGTGGGCGCGGGCGCTGGGCGGCGTCGACGGCGGGAACCTGAAGCTGGAGCTGACCGCGACCGGCAAGCGCCAGGAGTCGGTGGTGATCACGGGGGTCGACGTGCGGGTGGTGGGCCGCCAGGCGCCGCTGGACTGGACGGCGTATTCGATGGGTTCGGGCTGCGGCGGCGGTGTCGTGCCGCAGACCTTCGACATCGACCTGGACGCGGCCCAGCCCGTCAGCAAACCGGTCGCCGGTCATCAGGGCGACGAGAAGGTGCCGGCGAAGGACTTCCCCTTCAAGGTGTCCACGAGCGACCCCGAGGTCCTCGACCTGGACGTGCACACCGAGGCGCACGACGTCACCTGGTACCTGGAGGTCAGCTGGAGCAGCGGCGACCGGTCGGACAAGATCCGCGTGGACGACAACGGGAAGCCGTTCCACACCAGTGCGGTCAAGGGGCGCCCGGCGTTCGAGTACCGCCTGGACACCAATGTGTGGGACCACCTGGACGTCGGGTGAACCGGGCGGCCCCACACGGGAGTTGGATCTGAGTGCTGCCGCCGACTACAGCCGCTCGGGGGTGCGGATGCCGAGCAGGGCCATGCCCCGGTTCAGCGTCCGGGCGGTCAGCTCGCACAGGAAGAGGCGGTTCTCGACCTGGGCCTCGGTGTCGGCCTTCAGGACCGGGCACTGGTCGTAGAAGGTCGTGAACAGCGACGCCAGCTGGAACAGGTACGCGGCCACCTTGTGCGGCGCGTACTCGGCCGAGGCCTCGAACACCGTGTCGCCGAACGCGTCCAGGTGCAGGCCCAACGCCCGCTCCGCCGGGGCCAGTTCGAGCTCGGGGTGGGCGGCGGGCGAGGCGGCCCCGGCCTTGCGGAGGATCGACTTGATCCGGGCGTACGCGTACTGGAGGTACACCGACGTGTCGCCGTTGAGCGACACCATCTGGTCCAGGTCGAACTTGTAGTCCCGGTTCGCGGAGGTGGAGAGGTCCGCGTACTTGACCGCGCCGATGCCGACGTACCGGCCGTTCTCGACGATCTCCTCCTCGGTCAGGCCCACCTTGTCGGCCTTGTCGCGCACGACGGCGGTGGCCCGCTCGGCGGCCTCGTCGAGGAGGTCCTCCAGCTTGACCGTCTCGCCCTCACGGGTCTTGAACGGCTTGCCGTCCGCGCCGAGCACCGTGCCGTAGCCCATGTTGTGCGCGGTGACGTCGTCGCCGAGCCAGCCCGCCCGGCGGGCCGTCTCGAAGACCATCTTGAAGTGCAGCGACTGCCGTACGTCCACGACGTAGATCAGCGACGTGGCGTGCAGCTCGGTGACCCGGTCGCGGATCGCCGAGAGGTCGGAGGCCGCGTAGCCGAAGCCGCCGTCGGCCTTCTGCACGATCAGCGGGACCGGCTGGTCGTCCTTGCCCCGGATCTCGTCGAAGAACACCACGAGCGCGCCCTCGGAACGCACGGCGACGCCGGACTCCTCCAGGAGCCGGGCCGTCTCCGGCATCAGGTCGTTGTACGCCGACTCGCCGACGATCTCGTCGTCCCGCACGTCCATGTCCAGCTTGCCGAAGACCGAGTTGAAGTAGACCTTCGACTCGTCGACGAACTGCTGCCACAGCTCCAGGGTCTCCTTGTCGCCGGACTGGAGCGCGACGACCCGCTTGCGGGCCCGCTCCTTGAACTGCTCGTCGGAGTCGAAGACCGCGCGCGACGCCTTGTACACCCGGTTCAGGTTGGACATGGCCTGCTCGCCGTCGACCTCCTCGGCCGGGGCCAGCTGACCGGGGTTCTCGATCAGGTACTGGATGAGCATGCCGAACTGGGTGCCCCAGTCGCCGATGTGGTGCCGGCCGATCGTCCGCTCGCCGGTGAAGTCGAGCATGGCGCGCAGCGCGTCGCCGATGACCGCCGACCGCAGGTGGCCGACGTGCATCTCCTTGGCCACGTTGGGCTGCGCGTAGTCGATGACCGTGACGCCGGGGTCGCTCTTCAGCGGCACGCCGAGCCGGTCGTCGGCGGCGCGGGCGGCGAGGGTCTCGATGATCGCCCGGTCGGCGAGCGTGATGTTGAGGAAGCCGGGGCCCGAGACCTCGATCTCCTTGATCACGTCGCCGTCGACCCGGTCGACGACCTTGGTCGCGAGCTCGCGCGGGTTGCCCTTCAGCTTCTTCGCGAGGGCGAGGATCCCGTTGGCCTGGAAGTCGGCCCGGTCGCTTCGGCGCAGCAGCGGGTCGGTGGAGCCGGCCTCCGGCAGGGCAGCCGAGAGGGCGTCCGCCAGGCGCTGCTGGACAGTGGAAGCGAGGGAATGGACCGAGGCCATGAGGTGCCGTTCCTGTCGGGAGTGAGGACGATTGTGCTCCGATTGTCCCACGCGACCTGTGCCCGTCTCTCCTGAGATTCCTCCCGCGATTCCGCCCGCGATTCCTCCGGCGTTTCTCCCGGGCAGGGGCCGCCCTTTCCCCCGGGACACGGGCAACCCCGGAGGCGCTCGTTCCGTCTGGGAGAATGGGCCCGCCGGCCTCTCTCAGGCAGACGAAGGCATTACGAGAAAGAAGGACGTGCCGACCGTGGCTCAGAGCAGCACCGAGACCGACTGGGTCTCCCGTTTCGCGGACGATGTCATCGCCGAGTCGGAGCGACGTGCGCCTGACGCTGCGAAATCTCCCGCCGAAGCCCCGGTGGTCGTCGTCGCGTCCGGCCTCTCGCCCTCCGGCCCGATCCACCTGGGCAACCTGCGCGAGGTCATGACGCCGCACCTGGTCGCCGACGAGATCCGCCGCCGTGGCTACACGGTCCGGCACCTGATCTCCTGGGACGACTACGACCGCTACCGCAAGGTGCCGAACGGCGTCCCCGGTGTGGACGAGTCGTGGAACGAGCACATCGGCCGCCCGCTGACCTCGGTGCCGGCTCCGGCCGGCTCGGCGTACCCGAACTGGGCCGAGCACTTCAAGGCCGCCATGACCGCGGCCCTCGACGAGCTCGGCGTCGAGTACGACGGCATCAGCCAGACCGAGCAGTACACCTCGGGCGTCTACCGCGAGCAGGTGCTCCACGCGATGAAGCACCGCGCGGACATCGACGCGATCCTGGAGCAGTACCGCACCAAGAAGGCCCCGGGCAAGAAGTCGCAGAAGCCGCTCGACGAGGCCGAGGTGGAGGCCGCCGAGGGCTCGGGCGCAGCCGCCGAGGACGACGGTACCGGCTCCACGGGCTACTTCCCGTACAAGCCGTACTGCGGGGGCTGCGGCAAGGACTTCACGGTCGTGACCGCCTACGACGACGACAGCACCGAGCTGACCTACACCTGCTCGGCGTGCGCGTTCTCCGAGACCGTGCGGCTGAGCGAGTTCAACCGCGGCAAGCTGGTCTGGAAGGTCGACTGGCCGATGCGCTGGGCGTACGAGGGCGTGGTCTTCGAGCCGTCCGGCGTCGACCACTCCTCGCCGGGCTCCTCCTTCCAGGTCGGCGGCCAGATCGTGTCGATCTTCGACGGAGTCCAGCCGATCGGCCCGATGTACGCCTTCGTCGGCATCAGCGGCATGGCCAAGATGTCCTCGTCCAAGGGCGGCGTGCCGACCCCGGCCGACGCGCTGAAGATCATGGAGCCGCAGCTCCTTCGCTGGCTGTACGCGCGCCGCAGGCCCAACCAGTCCTTCAAGATCGCCTTCGACCAGGAGATCCAGCGGCTCTACGACGAGTGGGACAAGCTGGAGGCGAAGGTCGCCGACGGTTCGGCGCTGCCCGCCGACGCGGCCGCCCACTCCCGGGCCGCCCGCACCGCCGCCGGTGAACTGCCGCGCACCGCACGGCCGTTGCCCTACCGCACGCTCGCCTCGGTCGTCGACGTGACGGCCGGCCACGAGGACCAGACCCTGCGCATCCTCGGCGAACTCGACCCGGCCAACCCGGTCACCTCGCTCGACGAGGTGCGCCCGCGCCTGGACCGCGCCGAGAACTGGATCACCACCCAGGTCCCGGCCGACCAGCGCACCCTGGTCCGCGAGGAGCCCGACACCGAGCTGCTCGCCTCGCTCGACGACGAGGGCCGCGAGTCGCTGCGCCTGCTCGTCGAGGGCCTGGACACGCACTGGTCGCTCGACGGGCTGACGACGCTCGTCTACGGCGTGCCGAAGGTGATGGCGGGTCTGGCGCCGGACGCCAAGCCGACGCCCGAGCTGAAGGTCGCCCAGCGCTCGTTCTTCGCGCTGCTCTACACGCTCCTGGTGAGCCGCGAGACGGGCCCGCGCCTGCCCACGCTGCTGCTCGCCGTGGGCGCCGACCGGGTGCGCAAGCTGCTCGCCGCCTGATCGTCACGCAGGGCCGAAGGGCCGTCACCCCGCTCCGGGTGACGGCCCTTCGGCTGTCTCAAGTGGCCTTGCGCGTATGCGTATTGACGTGGCGTCAGGCAGTGCGCACGTGATGTGTCAGGCGATGTGGTCCTCGGCGGCGCGGGCCGCCTCGAAGTGCCGCTTGAACTGGGGGTGCAGCTGGCGCAGCACGGCGGCGCTGTTCGGGTAGCTCACCCGGTGCTCGTCCGTGAGCTTTATGTCGAGGGCCTCGACGGTCGGGTAGTCGCCCTCGGTGTTCACGTGCTGGCGGAAGACGTCGTAGGCGAGGTCCGCGAACTGGGCGAACTCGTCCTCCGTCGGGGTCGCTTCGACGACGGGGTCCGGCTCCGGCGCGGGCTGCGGTACGCCCGCGCGAGGGGCCGGCACGCCGAGGGGGCGTTCGCGGCCGGGCCCCGAGGGAACCATCACGGGCTCCGGCGCCTGCTCGGCGTCCCGCACCTGCTGGGGGCCCTGCGTCTGCTGCGGACCGGGCGCCTGCTGCGGACCGGGTGCCTGCTGAGCGGCCGATGCCTGCTGCGGGGCCTGTGCCGGGCCGGGCCCCTGCGCCTGGCTGCGTCCCGGCGCCTGCTCCGGTCCCGGTGCCTGCTCGGGGCCGGCGTCGGGGAAGGCCGGGTCGTACGTGCCCGCGTACTCCTCGGGCGAGACGTGCTGGGCGGCGAACCACGGGCTCTCGTGCGTGGTCGGCTGCTCCGGTCCGGCGTACGCCTGCTGCTCCTGGGGCGCCGGGGCCTGGGGCTGCCGGGCCGCGAGCGGGGGCTCGTCGGGCGGGGTGTGCGCGTGCGCGGGAGGAAGTTCCGGCTGCGGCTCGGGGCGCGCGGCCACCGGCGGGGGCGGCAGCAGCACCGGTTCCATGCCGGCCGCGGCGAGGCCCGCGGGCGCGGTCTCGGCGAGCGGCACGCCGAACTTGGCGAGCCGCAGCGGCATCAGCGACTCGATGGGCGCCTTGCGGCGCCAGGCGCGGCCGTAGACGGCCTGGAGGCGGGCGCGGTAGACCAGCCGGTCCTGTTCGAGCTTGATGACCTGCTCGTAGCTGCGCAGCTCCCACAGCTTCATCCGCCGCCACAGGCGGAACGTCGGAATGGGCGAGAGCAGCCAGCGGGTGAGGCGGACGCCCTCCATGTGCTTGTCGGCGGTGATGTCGGCGATCCGGCCGACCGCGTGCCGTGCCGCCTCGACGGAGACGACGAACAGGACCGGGATCACCGCGTGCATGCCCACGCCCAGCGGGTCCGGCCAGGCGGCGGCGCCGTTGAAGGCGATCGTCGCGGCGGTGAGCAGCCAGGCGGTCTGGCGCAGCAGCGGGAACGGGATGCGCATCCAGGTCAGCAGCAGGTCGAGGGCGAGCAGCACACAGATGCCCGCGTCGACGCCTACGGGGAAGACGTAGGAGAAGTTCCCGAATCCCTTCTGCAGCGCGAGCTCGCGGACCGCGGCATACGAACCCGCGAAACCGATCCCGGCGATCACCACGGCACCCGCGACCACCACCCCGATCAGAATGCGGTGCGTCCGTGTCAGCTGAGTCGCGGCCACCCGCGTCCCCTCCCCTTGTCAAGCAACTGGCGGGCACAGCCTGGCACATACGTACGGAGTCCGGCCCACAGGGGAGGCCGGACTCCGTACGGTTGCGCGAGCGTTACTTGTTGTTGGCGGCGGTCACCGCCGCCACCGCCTCCTTGGCGAGGGCGGTCGCGCCGTCCAGGACGTCGCCGCTGTCCGGGGCGTCCGCGCCCTGGTAGCCGGTGCCGTTGTAGTCGACGGCGACCACGGCGTTGGCGGTGCGCACCACCACGATGCCGTAGCGGAAGTCCGCGTCGCCCTTCTTCAGGTCGAAGACGAGGGCGGTCGCCTGGTCGCCGAGGCCGGAGACCGGCGCGGTCTTCACGTTCTTCGCGTCGCCCGTCGACTGGGCCGCCGAGACCGCCCGGTCGAACTGCTTCTGCGCGAGCGAGTCGCCGGTGCCGAGGCCCCGCGTGGAGTCGTAGCGCTTGAAGTCGATGTCGAGCCAGCGGTAGTTCGAGCCGTCGACGCCCTTGTCCTCCAGGCCGTTCCAGGTGCAGCTGGCCTGCGACTGCGGGTCCGAGGTCTTGCCGACCTCGCCGGCCTTCGTCTTCGCCTTGGGCACGTAGGTGTCGATCGACTTCTCGGCGATCGACTGGCACGCCTCGGGCAGCTTGGTGAGCTTGGCCGGCGCGAGGGAGGGCGAGGCGCTCGCCTGCTTGCCGCCGGACGCGGAGGAGGACGAGGAGGACGACGTCGTCGAGTCCGTCTTCTTCTTCGCGTCCCCGGAGTCGGAGGAACAGCCCACTGCGACGAGCATCACAGGGACGGCGGCACAGGCGAGGACACGGGCGAGCCGGATGCGCGGGGCCGGGGCGTGCGCCTTTTCGGGGGTGGCCGGGGCTGATCGGTGCATGATTCCTTCGCTCTTCGTTCTTCGCGCGGGCGCGCTATTCGTTGAACTGCTCGACGAGCTTGCCGGCCATGGCCTGGGCCTGCTCCTGCAGCTCCTTGCTGTCGGGGACCGTGGCGGATGCCATGGCCTGGGCGGTGTACTCGATGGTCACGATGACGTTGGACGTACGGAAGACCACTGTGACGGTACGTTGTCCGGCGCCCGCCCCGCCGCCGGTGCCGGCCGGTGACGAGACGTCGTCGATGAACGCCGCGTCGCCGAGACCGCTGAGCCTGCGCGGCTGGAGGCCGTCCGGGCCGGCGCCGCCGGAGGGGCTCGGCGCGCCCGTGCCGCCCGCGGAGGGGGTGCCGCCGGGCGACGGGGCGCCGCTCGACGGCGAGGCCGTGTGGCCCGGGGTGACCGGGGCGCCGGAGCCGCCCGGGGCGGGCGAACCGGGGGCGCCCGAGGCGGGCGAGCCGGACGGGCTGGGGGACGCGGACGCGGCCGGCGCGGAGCTGCGGGGAGCGGGCAGGTTCGCCGCCGTCTCCTTCTTCGCGTACAGCTCCTGCGTCTGGTCGTCGTCGCTCACCGTCGGGTCGTACGACACCACCCGCTCGAAGTCGACCGTGAGCCTTCGCACACCGTCGGCCGTCTCGTCCTTCCAGCGGCAGCCGACCCTGCGGTCGGTGTCGTAGGTCAGGTCGGCGGAGCCGGCGTACTCCTTGGTTGCGTCGGCCTCGGGGAGGGCGGCCGCGCCCGGCAGCATGTCCTTGAGCGCGCTCTGGCTCACCGCGTGGCACGGCTCGGGCAGGGTGCGGTACTTGCCGGGCGGCGCGACGGCGGATTTGGTCACGCCGCCCTTGGAGTCGGTGCTCGATCCGTCGGATCCGGAGGCCGCGGAACAGCCGGAGGCGAGCGCCACCAGAAGTGCGAGACCAGGCACGTACGCCTTTCGCTGCACGGTTCGAAGGCTCCTTCCAGCAGGACGGCGGTGAGGGAAAACGGGTTGCCGCCGCAGGGCGGTGGCCGGACACAATGTGTATCGCACGTGCACCTGTGAACGCCGGTCCACTGTCCTGGTTGTGGGCGTTGGTACCAGTTTTGCCATACGTGCCGTTTTGGGCCCTGGTGCCGCTTTTCGCTTACGTTTTCACTCACGGGGGATCGCAGAATTATGTCGTACACGGAGATGCCCGGTGCTCGGGTGCCCATCAGGATGTGGACCGACCCGGCGTCCGTCGACGCGGGCGCGATGCAGCAGCTGCACAATGTCGCCACCCTGCCGTGGATCAAGGGGCTCGCGGTGATGCCGGACGTGCATTACGGCAAGGGCGCCACGGTCGGCTCGGTCATCGCCATGCACGGCGCGGTGTGTCCGGCCGCCGTGGGCGTCGACATCGGCTGCGGCATGTCCGCGGTCAAGACCTCGCTGACCGCCAACGACCTGCCGGGCGACCTCTCCCGGCTCCGCTCCAAGATCGAGCAGGCCATTCCGGTGGGACGGGGCCTGCACCGTTCGCCGGTGGACCCGGGCCGCCTGCACGGCTTCCCGGTGGCGGGGTGGAACGGGCTCTGGGAGCGGTTCGGGGGGATCGCCGAGCCGGTCAGGTTCCGTGAGGAGCGCGCAGCCCAGCAGATGGGGACGCTCGGCTCCGGCAACCACTTCGTGGAGTTCTGTCTGGACGAGTCGGGCGCGGTCTGGCTGATGCTGCACTCCGGTTCGCGCGTCATCGGCAAGGAGCTCGCCGACTTCCACATCGGCGTGGCCCGCGAACTGCCGCACAACCAGAACCTCGTCGACCGTGACCTCGCCGTCTTCGTCGCGGACACCCCGCAGATGGCGGCGTACCGCAACGACCTGTTCTGGGCGCAGGAGTACGCCAAGTACAACCGGGCGGTCATGATGGCCCTCTTCCAGGACGTCGTGCGCAAGGAGTTCAAGAAGGCCCGGGTCGCCTTCGAGGAGGTCATCTCCTGCCACCACAACTACGTGGCGGAGGAGCGGTACGACGGCATGGACCTGCTGGTCACCCGCAAGGGAGCGATCCGGGCGGGCTCGGGGGACTTCGGGATCATCCCGGGCTCCATGGGCACGGGCTCGTACATCGTGAAGGGGCTCGGCAACGAGGCGTCCTTCAACTCGGCCTCGCACGGCGCGGGCCGCAGGATGAGCCGGAGCGCGGCCAAGCGGGCGTACAGCACGCGCGACCTGGCCGAGCAGACGCGGGGCGTGGAGTGCCGCAAGGACGCCGGCGTCGTGGACGAGATCCCCGCCGCGTACAAGCCGATCGAGAAGGTGATGGATCAGCAGCGCGACCTGGTGGAGGTCGTGGCGAAGCTCAAGCAGGTCATCTGCGTCAAGGGGTGAGTGGGCCGGGGCCGTCTTCCCGGCCCCGCCGCTCACAGCTCGCGGTGGACCTTGGTGTTGGAGGCCTGGGCGCGGGGGCGGACCACCAGCAGGTCGATGTTGACGTGGCTGGGCCGGGTGACCGCCCAGGTGATGGTGTCGGCGACGTCCTCGGCGCTGAGCGGCTCGGCGACGCCCGCGTACACCTTGGCGGCCTTCTCGGTGTCGCCGCGGAAGCGGGTGGTGGCGAACTCGTCGGTCTTCACCATGCCGGGCGCGATCTCGATGACGCGCACCGGGCGGCCGACGATCTCCAGGCGGAGCGTCTCGGCGAGCACGCGGGCGCCGTTCTTCGCGGCCACGTAACCGCCGCCGCCCTCGTAGGTGGCGTGGCCGGCCGTGGAGGACAGGATGACGACCGCGCCGTCGCCGGACGCTTCGAGCGCGGGCAGCAGGGCCTGGGTGACGTTGAGCGAGCCGATGACGTTGGTCTCGTACATCTGGCGCCAGTCGTCCGGGTCGCCGGTCGCGACCGGGTCGGCGCCGAGCGCGCCGCCCGCGTTGTTGACGAGGACCCCGATGGTGCGGAACGCGGTGGCGAACTCGTCGACGGCGGCACGGTCCGTCACGTCCAGCGGGTACGCCGTCGCCTGGTGGCCCGCCTCGATGATCTCGGCCGCGAGCGCCTCGATGCGGTCCTTGCGGCGGGCGGTCAGCACCACGCGGTAGCCGGCGGCGGCGAGCCCGCGCGCGGTCGCGGCACCGATCCCGCCGCTCGCTCCGGTGACGACGGCGATCGGGGTCCCGGCGGCAGTCATGTCGTGCTCCTCGCGCGTGTGGTGAGTACGCCGCCAGGATAGGCGGGGCGGCCGGGGGTCCGCTCCGGCGGCCGGGGCCCGCGCGCTCAGCGGCCCCGCGGCGCGTACATGATCACGGCCATCCCGGCGAGGCAGATCAGGGCGCCGGTGACGTCCCAGCGGTCCGGGCGGTAGCCGTCCGCGACCATGCCCCAGGCGATCGAGCCCGCCACGAAGACACCGCCGTACGCGGCGAGGATCCGGCCGAACTCGGCGTCCGGCTGAAGCGTCGCCACGAAGCCGTAGACGCCGAGCGCGAGCACACCGGCGCCGATCCAGATCCAGCCCCGGTGCTCCCGCACGCCCTGCCACACGAGCCAGGCACCGCCGATCTCGAACAGGGCGGCCAGGACGAACAGGAGCACGGAGCGGGCGACGAGCATGGGGACAGGGTGGCACGCACGGTCCGGCGCCGGACCGTGCGTAGTCCCGGCGCCGGACGAAAGGGCGTTGCGGCCCCGGACGATGCGGCGTTACGGAGAGGGCTCGGGGGGGAGTGCTCGGGGGGAGTGCTCGGGAGCGCTCGGGGTGGCGTCCCGGCGAAATGCGGGGTGAAAGGTACCTTTCGCCCATGGTCGTTCGTGTGATGAACAGATTGGGCGGAGCGCGTCGGGCGTGCGGGTCGGGCGAGGCGGGAGGCGCGGCCGGGGCCGCGAGCGCCCGGCCGGGTCGGGTGCGCGGAACCCTGGCGACCGTCGCCGTCGCCGTCCTGGTCGCGGCGACGCTGATCGCCACCGGCACGCCGAGCGGGGCCGCCGGCCCCGGCCCCGGCGACGACGACGGTGCGACGGCGGGGAGTTCGGGCCCGGTGGCGGGCGCCGCCGACGCCGGGATCGAGGCGGACGTGTCGTACCACGGCCATGTCTCCCTGTGGAACGGCCGGATCGGCGTGTGGCTCGCGACGGCCAACCACGGCCCCGCGCCGGTAGCCGGGGCCACGGTGCGGCTGCGCTTCTCGGTGCCGCTCGACCGGGACGCCACCCTGCCGCCCAGCTGTCTGCGCACCGGCCCCGCGGAACTGCACTGCGGCACCGGCGCGATGCGGGGCGCGGGCAGCGGTGTGCGGCTCGCGCTGGACGTGGCGACCGTCGGCACTCCCAACGAGGTGGGCGTCGACATCGACACCGTATGGAACGGCGGCATCAGCGACCGCAACCTGGTCAACAACACCCACCGGGTCCTGGCCCTGGCCACGGGCGACGCGTACGCGTTCTGAACAAAGCTTCATTTTCTGCCAGTTGGGATGCCCGGCCCCGAACGGCCGGGCCGGCATCCGCCGTTAAGCGTGCCCCGTCCAGCGATCGAGCGCCGCGTGGAGCCCGGCCGGGTCCGGGTTGTCGCTCGCCCAGGCCACGTATCCGTCCGGCCGCACGAGCAGCGTGCTGCCGCGCCCGCTCCTCCAGTGCGCGCGCACCACGCCCTCGGGCGCCGCACTCCGGGCGCCCCGGGGTGTCACGAGGACGAACTCGCCCCGCCGCAGCGCCTCGTAGAGGCGGCCGTCCGCGAGGCCCAGATCGGGGGCGCGCCGTCCGGTGAGCGGGTGTGATCCGCGCTCCGCCCGGTAGGAGATGCCGACGCCGCTGATCATCCCGAGCGCCTTGTCGGCGATGGGGCGGACGGCCTTGAGGGAGCGGGTGGCCAGCGAGCGGACCGCGCGCTGAAGGGGGGTGTGGGCCATCGCGAGCCGCACCAGGGCCCCGCTGCTGCGCAGCACCGACGCGCCGACCGGGTGGCGCTCCGTCTCGTAGCTGTCGAGCAGCGCCTCGGGGTCGGCGACGCGGCCGCGCAGTGCGGCGGCGAGCTTCCAGGAGAGGTTCGCGGCGTCCTGGAGGCCGGTGTTCATGCCCTGGCCGCCGGCGGGGGAGTGGACGTGCGCGGCGTCCCCGGCGAGGAAGACCCGGCCGACCCGGTAGGACGGGGCCTGGCGTTCGTCGCTGTGGAAGCGGGAGATCCAGCGGGGGTCGTGCAGCCCGAGGTCGGCGCCGAGGGCCTCGCGGGCGATGCCGCGCAGCTCGTCGAGGTCGACGGGGGCGGTGTCGGGGGCCTGGTGGTTGCGGTTCCACCCCATGACCCGGAAGTAGCCGTCGCCGAACGGCGCGATGACGGCGAAGGAGTCGCCCGAGCCGTTGACGGTGAGCATCACGTCCGGTTCCGTGTCGAGGCGCACGTCCGCCAGCACGATCGAGCGGATCACGGCCGCGCCGGGGAACGGCACCCCGAGGGACTCGCGGACCCCGCTGCGCGCGCCGTCGGTGCCGACGAGGTAACGGGACCGGGCGGTCAGCGGCCGCCCGCCGTCGGCTTCGCGCAGGTCGGCGGTGACCCCGTCGTGATCCTGACGCAGACTCAGCAGCTCGGTCCCATAAAGGAATTGGACGCCCTCGGCCACGGCCCGCCGCTCCAGGAGGCGTTCCATCTCGTACTGCGGGGAGACCAGCAGGAACGGGAAGCGTGAGCGCAGCCGGGTCAGGTCGAGGGTCACGTGGCCGAACATGTCCATGTGATCGATGGCCGAGCCCCCCTTGATGAGCTCGTCCGCGAGGCCGCGGGCGTCGAGCATTTCCAGGGTGCGCGCGTGGACGCCGAACGCGCGCGTCATGTTGCTGATTCCGCGCGGCCTGCGCTCGACGACGGTGACGGGCACGCCCGCGGCGGCCAGGTCTCCCGCGAGGAGCAGCCCCGTCGGGCCGGAGCCGACGACGAGGACGTCCGGGGTTAACGCCGGATCGGCCGTGTGGATGGAGTCATTGGAGTCGCTGGAGTCGTTCATGGCTGCCTCCTGGGTGCCGGCCGCGATGGGCCGACGCCTGTGGTCAACGGCTGTGGGTCAACGCTTGTTGGCAAATGTAGAACCGTCGGAACTGGCGTGTCAACAACCGTTGGCCTACATTTGTTGGCATGACGACCGAAGCCCCCGCCGGTGGCCCCCGACGCACCTCCGGAGCCACCAAGGCCGCGATCCTCGAAGCCGCCCGCGAGCGCTTCGCGGCCGACGGCTACGAACGCGCGACCATCCGCGCCATCGCCCGGGACGCGGGGATCGACCCGTCGATGGTGATGCGGTACTACGGCAACAAGGAGGGCCTGTTCGCGGCCGCGTCCGAGATCGATCTGGGGTTCCCGGACCCGCGCACCCTGCCCGCCGAGGGCCTCGGCGCGGCGCTCGTCGCCCACTTCTTCGACCGCTGGGAGGGTGACGACGTGCTGACCGCCCTGCTCCGGGTGGGCGTCACCAACGCGACCGGTGCCGAGCGGGTGCGGGCGATCTTCTCCGAGCAGATGGTGCCGCTCGCCGCCGCCGTCTGCCCCGACCCGGACGACGCCCCGCGCCGGGCCGCCCTGGTGTCCGCGCAGATCCTGGGCCTGGCCCTGACCCGCTACGTGCTGCGCTTCCCGCCCGCGGCCGCGATGTCCCGCGAGGAGGTCGTCGCGTGGCTCGCCCCCACGGTCCAGCGCTATCTGACGGCCGAGGGGGCCTGACCGCCGGCGCCCCGGCGGGCGGGTCCGTTGTCGCGCGCGGCTTGATGTCGTGCGCGGGCTTGTTGCCGCGCCCGGCCTGTTGTCGTGCGCGGGCTCGTTGTCGCGCTGCGACGGCTAACCGAGGGCAACCCCTGCGCCGTACACTCTCTGCATGGCACAGAAGAAGAGCGCCGGCGGGGTTCCCGGCCGCGGCCCGCGAGCCGATCTGCTGCGTGACCTGGGCGCGGTGGCCCGCCGCTACATGGCGTCGTACGCGCTCTTCAACCAGGCGCTCGCCGACCATCTGGGCCTGCACCCGACGGACTTGCAGTGCCTCAACCTGCTGGGGCTCGAACCTGGTCCCGTCACCACGGGGCGGATCGCCGAGCTGACCGGGCTCACCACCGGCTCCGCCACCCGGCTCGTCGACCGCCTGGAGAAGTCCGGGTACGTGACGCGACGCCGCGACACCGAGGACCGCCGCAGGGTGCTCGTCGAGGTGGTGCCCGAGCGGATGGCGGAGCTCGGCGCCGTCTGGGCCCGGCTCAACGGCGCCTGGTGGGACATGTTCGACGCGTACGAGGACGACGAGATCGCGCTCATCGCCACGCACATGCGCCGCACGATCGCCCTCAGCACCGTCCAGTGCGAACACCTCAGGGGCGGGCTGATCTGATCAACGGTCCGATCTGATTTTGCGTCTCTGATTTTGCGTCAGGCGGTGTTGTGCGACTGGGGATCGGCCCGTCCGAACTCGCGGACGGCCTCGTCGACGATCGCCTCCAGGCTCGCATGGTGGGCCCCGCGCCAGTAGACCCGCTCGCAGGAGCCGCACTCGGCGAAGATCTCGTACGTGCTGCGGGTGCCGGGCTCCAGGCGGTCGCCCACCGACTCCTTGTCGGCCTCGCGCAGCGGCGCGTTGCAGGCGGTGCAGCGCGTCCAGGGCGCGAGGGCGGGCGCGAACCGTCCCAGTACGTCCCGCAGTTGCTCGTCGGTGCGATGGCTGTAGACGTACGCCCCGGCCCACAGCTCCCTGCGGTGCAGCAGCCCCCGGTCCCGCGAGAGCATGACGCGTTGTTCGCGCGCCGAGAGCGCGGCGAGCGCCGGGTCGCCGATGTCCTCGCTCTCGTACGCGGCGTCGACGCCGAGCAGCCTCAACCTCCGTGCCAGCGTGCCGAGATGGACATCGAGCAGGAAGCGGAGGGGAGCGCCCGGCACCGCCTGCGGACGGTCGACGGGGCGCACCTCGACGGTCTCGCCCGCCACCGGGAGGTGCGAGACGGGGACCTCGCGGCCGTCGGCGAGCAGCCGGCCGGCCTCGGTGAGCGGCACGCCCAGCGATTCGACGACATGGCCGAGGGTGGACGCGCCGTCCGTTACGACGGCGCTGCGCCCCTGGCGGCGCTTCGCCGCTACGAAGACGTGCAGCTCAGGGGCGAAGTCGATCTGGATCTCCGGTCCGTTCACGCCGCCAGGATCGCACTGCCGCCGCGCTCCGGCCACGGAATTCATGGCGCACGACGCCGAGGCTTCGTGACGCCGAGCCCACCGATGGCCGGTTAGCGGGTGCGGGCGTGGGTGCGAGTGTGGGTGGGGGTGTGGGTGTGGGCGCGGGCCGTGCGTGGTCGGTCGCGTAATTCCCCGCGCCCCTCAGGGGTACCCGGACCTGGCGAGGCCCGGCCCGCTGCTCCTCAGGGCCGGAAGGCGTCCGCGTTCTCGCCGGCCCAGGACGCGAAGGTGCGGGCCGGGTGGCCGGTGAGCTCGTCGACGTCCTGGGTGACGGCGTCGGGGTGGCCCTCGTGGGAGGCGAAGTAGCCGAGCAGCGCGTCCGCGACGGTCGCGGGCATGAACTCGGCCGTCGACGCCTTCCAGGCCTCGGCGCTCACCGGGTTGACGGTGAGCGGACGCCCGGTGGCCTCGGCGAGCATCGCGACCTGCTGGGCCGCGGTCAGGGACGCGGGGCCGGTGAGGTGGTAGGCGCGGCCGCGCAGTTCGGGCCGGGTGAGGACGGCGAAGGCAGCCTCCGCGATGTCCGCCTCGTGGATCGGGCTCGACTGGGCCTCGGGGTACGGCAGATCCACGGAACCGGCGGACTTCGCTGTCCACGACCAGCCCAGCGCATTGCCCGCGAACGCGCCGGGCCGCAGGAACGTCGCCTCGATGCCGGACCGCTCGATGCCGCGCTCGACGGCGCTGTGCATGGCCGCGATGGCGTTCGTGTCGGCGCCGGGCTCCAGGATCGAGCTGGAGGAGAGCACGGTTATGTGCTGGACGCCTGCGGCCTTCGCGGCGGCGAGGAACGCCTCGATGTGATGGGGGTTGGCGTAGAGGAAGACCGACTCGACGCCGGCCAGGGCGGCCGGGAACGTCGCCGGGTCGTCGAGGTCGCACACCACGCGCTCCACGCCGGCGGGAACGGTCAGCTTGTCGGGGCTCGCGGAGGCCGCACGCACGGCGATGCCGTGCTCGCGCAGGAGCGGGATGAGGGTGGTGGCGACCTTGCCGCGGCTGCCGGTGATCAGAACCGTCATGGTGGAAATACCTTTCGGATCAGGGGAGTTGAGAGGGGGTGCGGAGGTGCGGGGTGGGCGGCGCAGGTGCGTGGCGGAGTACGGGGATCGAGCCTGCGTCATCGAGCCTGCATCGGGGTGCGGTGCGGTGCGGGCGCCCTCGGGACCATACGCTGCATGCTGCAGAAGCTGCGTGACGCAGATAAATATCCTCGCCGGTGCCGCGGACGTCAAGCGCGTATGGCGAGCGTCGAGCGCGCAACGACGGTATTGAGCCCACATCGACGAGCAACGGGGTGCCGGGCAGGGTGCGTCGGCAGGGTGCGCCGGCCAGGGCGGCCCGAGCGGGGGAGCTCGGGCAAGGGCCTCGCCGACCGGAATCCCGCCGGCCGGAATCCCGCCGGCCGGGAGCTCGCGGGCCGGGGGCACTCCCTCTACCCTTCCCGGTATGAAGATCATCGACCTTGAGCCGGGCGACCCGCGTCTGACGGACGACCTGCTGCCGGTACTCAGCGAACTCCGCCCCCACCTCACCGAAGAGCTCTTCGCCGAGATCTACGGCGAGGGGCACGCCCAGGGGCTGCGCTTCACCGCCGCGTACAACGACGACGGAGTCTGTGTGGGCGCCGCCGGGTGGCGGATCGTCGTCAACACCGGTGCGGTGCGCAAGCTGTACGTCGACGACCTGGTCACCGCCGCCGCCGTCCGCTCCACCGGCGTGGGCCACGCCCTCCTCGCACACCTGGAGGGCCACGCAAGAGCCGCGGGCTGCACCTCCCTCAACCTCGACTCGAACACGCACCGCACCGACGCGCACCGCTTCTACTTCCGTGAGCGCATGGCGGTGACCGCCTTCAACTTCAACAAGCCGCTGGACTGACCCCGTCCGGACCGAGCCCGTCCGGACCGACCCCGTCCCCCAGTTCGGTCCACCAGTCGTGAGAGCGGATCGGCGTGCCCGGCGGGTACTCGAACGCGACCTCGCCGGCGCACACGAATCCGGCCCCGCGGCAGGTGGCGTTGGATGCCGCGTGGTCCACGGACGGATAGGCGTGCAGCGTGCGCGGACCGCCGGCGGCGCGGGCCTCGGCCACGACCGCCCGCAGCGCCGCGACGGCCAGGCCGCGGCCCCGGAACTCGGGCAGGATGCCGTACCCCGTCTCGTACGCCTCCGCGCCCTGCGACATGTGGGGCCAGTACCCGACCGATCCGACGGCCTCGCCCGTGTCGGCGAGGACGACCTTGAACATCCGGCCCTCGGTGGCGGGGCGGGCGCTCATGGCGGTGTACCTGGCGTGCCGGGACAGCACCTTCTCCTCGGACTCCGGGCCGCCGAGGTGCTCGGTCATCTCCGGCGCGTTCGATCTGCGCAGCAGGCCGAGATCGCCTGCCGACCAGGCCACCAGGCCGATGCGCGGGGGCAGTTCACGGGTTGTGTCGCTCATGTCCAGAACTGTAGGCGCCGGGTCTGACAATGCCCCTGACCAGGCGTTACGCGGGGGTCGGGTGCCCTTGGTGCTCCGGGCGCCCCGTTCGCCGGGTGAGCCAGTGCAGGGCGCCCGCGTACAGCGTGAGCACGAGGGCGAGCAGCGGGTAGTACGCCAGGGGCAGCGCGGCCATGCCGATCAGCGGGCCGAGCGGCGAGAGCGGCAGGAGCAGGCCGGTCAGCGCGAGGACGCCCGCGGTGGCCGGGACGCCGCCGCCCCGGCCCGTGCGCAGCAGGACCATCACCAGGGCCTGGGTCAGCAGGTTCTCGGTGAACCAGCCGGCGTGGAAGGCGGTTTCGGACCGGGCGTCGCTGACCGCCCAGGCCAGTACCGCGAAGGTCGCGAGGTCGGCGGCGGCGTTCAGCACCCCGAACCCGGTCACGGAGGCGAGGACTTCGCGCGGGCGCAGCTTCAGCGGGTGCCGCAGCGCGCCGGCCCGCGGACACTCGTAGGCGAAGGCCAACTGGGCCGCGTCGAAGCACAGGTTCTGGACGAGGACCTGCGCCGGGAGCATGGGCAGGAACGGCAGCAGCAGACCGGCGGTCAGCATCGCGATGACGTTGCCGAGGTTCGAGGAGAGGGTGATCCGCAGGTATCCGGCGATGGCGGCGCCGCTGCCGCGCCCCGCCATGACGGCATGATCGAGCGAGGTCAGATCCTTCGCCGCGAGGACGACGTCCGCCGCCTCACGGGCCACGTCCACCGCTTCGGGCGGGCAGATGCCGACGTCGCAGGCGCGCAGGGCGGGCAGGTCGTTGACCCCGTCGCCGAGGAATCCCGTGACATGTCCGCGCTCGCGCAGGACGCGCACGATGCGGGCCTTGTGCTCGGGGGAGCAGCGCGCGAAGACCGTACTCCTGTCGGCGAGTCCGCCCAGGTCGGCGTCGCTGAGCGCGTCGGTGGCCGATGCGGTGACCACCTCGCCCGGTGGCAGGCCGAGGTCGCGGCAGGCGCGGGCCGCCGTGCCGGGATGGTCGCCGGTCAGCACCTTCACGGCGATCCCCCTGCGCCGCAGCGCGTCGAGCGCTTCGGCGGCCGTGTCCGCCGAAGCGTCCCGCAGCCCGACCAGGCCGGTGAGGGTCAGGCCGTGCTCGTCGGCGGGGGTGTACGGGCGGGTGGCCGCGGGCCGTTCGGCGCGGGCCACGGCGAGGACGCGGAGCCCGTCGGCGGCCATCCGGTCGGCGAGCGCGGCGATCCGCCGGCGTTCCTCGCCGTCGAGCGCGCACCGCTCAAGGACGCTCTCGGCGGCGCCCTTCACCACCAGGGTGTGGTGTCCGAGCCGGCGCGGGCTCCTGATGACGGCGGTGGACAGGCGGCGTACCGGGTCGAAGGGGAGCGCGGTGACGGGGTCGTACTCCAGGGCGTCCGCCCCGTCGGGGGAGCGGTTCTCCGCCGCGTCGAGGATGGCCTCGTCCAGGGCGTCGGCACTGGGTACTTCTGCGAGGCGCACAGTCCACAGGCTGTTGACGGCGGCCCAGTGCAGCACGGAGTCGTCGGGAGCGCCGCCCGCGCCGAGGGAGCACTCCACGACCGGGCGGTCCTGGGTCAGGGTGCCCGTCTTGTCCAGGCAGACGACGTCGACGGCGCCCAGGTCGTGCAGTGCGGGCAGCCGCTTGACGATCACCTGATGGGTGCGGGCCAGCGCGGACGCGCCGCGCGCGAGCGTGGTCGTCACGATGACCGGCAGCATTTCGGGTGTGAGCCCGACCGCGACGGCCACCGCGAACGGCAGGGTCTCGATGCCGCGGCCGCGGAGCGCCGCGTTGGCCATCAGGACGAGCGGCGGGGTGAGCAGCATGAAGCGGATCAGGATCCAGGAGATGCCGTACACCGACCGGTCGAAGGCGGTCGTGCGCCGGTCGTTCCCGGGCGTCATGTCGGCCGTCGCGAACCGGGTGCCGGCCCCGGTCGCGATCGCCACACCGGTCCCGCTGCCGGAGGCCACGCTGCTGCCCTGGAAGCAGAGTTCGGGCCGGTCGAAGTCGCCGGCCGGATCGGGGGTGTCCGGGGACGGGCCGGTGCCGGGGGCCGCGGACGGGTCGGGGGGCGGAGGTCCGGCCGGCGGCTCGGCTTGGGGCCCGGTCGGTGCTGGCCGCCACGCCGAGGGGTCGTCCACCGGGTACTTGGGGACCGGCAGGGTCTCCCCGGTCAGCGCCGCCTGATGCATCGTCAATCCCGTGGCCCGCAGCAGACGCAGATCCGCCGGTACGAGATCACCCGGCGCGAGGCGTACCACGTCGCCCGGCACGACCTGGTCCACCGGGACCTCGCGCGCCACCGGCGCCGCTTCCCGGGTCGCCCTGCGCAGCACGGTCGCCGTGCCGGCCACCAGCTGCCGCAGCCCCGCCGCCGAACGGTCGGCGCGGTGCTCGCCGGCCGCCCGCAGCCCGCAACTCACCACCACGAGAACCGCGATGACCGCGGCCGTGGCCCACGCGGCGACGAGCGCCGACACCAGCGCGAGCGAGGCGAGTACGGCCGTGAACGGGTCGCGCAGACTGCGCAGAAAAATGATCGGCAGGGACGGAACTCGACGCGCGGGAAGGACGTTTTCCCCATAACGCAGGAGTCGTTTCTCGGCATCGGACTCCACCAGTCCCCGTGGGCTCGTGCCGAGTGAACGCAGCAGCTCCAGCGGAGTGCTCCTTGACAACTGCAGAGAACGCGTACGCGAAAGATGAGCGGGGCGCGACGAAGAGCGCGACGAGAAACCCGCCGAAGACCGCGGAGAACGAGAAGAGCGCGCCGGATGCGGCGGAGTGACCCGCTCAGGCGCCCAGGTCACGGACGAGCCCCGACGGTCCCGGCAGCTTGACGCCCCCGCCCAGCCGCGCGACCAGCCAGCGCACCATCTGGGCCACATCCGGATCGTCCACGAGATAGACCACGCGGCGTCCCTCCCGCCGTGACCGCACGAGTCCCGCGAGCTTCAGCTTCGCCAGATGCTGACTGACGGCCGGCAGCGCACCGCCGACCCTCTCGGCCAGACCCGACACATCGGACTCGCCGTGGCTCAGCGCCCACATGATGTGCAGCCGCGCGGGCGAGGCAAGGAGTCCGAAGACGCCCGCTGCCTCGCCGAGCACCTCGGTCGACGGGTCGATGCCGCTCGTCGTCACCGTCGTCTCCCGTCTTCTCCCCGGCATGGTGGCCGTGCCTGTCGCCCCGGGCAGCCAGTCTAGGGGCGCCGGCTCACAGCGATACGAGAGTCACCTCGGTCGCCTTCACGCTCGACCACACGGTCACGCCCTCCACCAGGGCCAGCTCGGCGGCGGCCTCCGGGGTGATCTCCGCGATCAGATCGGGCGACTCGGCGGACCCGATGAGCACCCGCAGCCTGCTGCCGCTCGCGGTGACCTCGCGGACCGTGCCGGGCCAGACGTTGCGGGGGCTGCCGTCCGGCCGCGTGCGGTGCAGGGACACCGACTCCGGCGTGATGATCGCCAATGCCCTGCTGCCGTCCGGCAGTTGTTCGGCCGCCACGATCCGCCCGCCGCCGGCCAGGAGGAGGCCGTCGGTGGTCGCGGTGCCGGGCCACGCGTTGCGGCCGAGCATGCGGGCCACCCACGGCGAGCGGGGGTGCCGGGTGACCTCGGTGGGTGGCGCGTCCTGAAGGGTGCGGCCGTGATCGAGGACGAGGACACGGTCGGCGAGCGAGAGGGCTTCGACGGGGTCGTGGGTGACGATCAGGCAGACGCCGGTGAAGCCCGCCAGGTGGGTGCGCAGCGTGTGGCGGACGCGGGCGCGGGTGGTCTGGTCCAGGGCCGCCAGGGGTTCGTCGAGCAGGAGCAGGCGCGGCCGGGCGGCGAGCGCCCGCGCGAGCGCCACGCGCTGGGCCTGGCCGCCGGAGAGCTGGGCGGGCTTGCGCTGGGCGAGGTGGCCGACGCCCAGGCGGTCGAGCCAGTGCTGGGCTGTTGCGCGTGCCTCGGCGCGCGAAGTGCCCTGGGCGCGCAGCCCGTACGCCGTGTTCGTGAGCGCGGTGAGATGAGGGAACAGGGCGCCGTCCTGCGGCACCCAGGCGACGCCGCGCTTGTGGGGCGGCAGGGCGGTGACGTCGAGGTCGCCCAGGCGCAGCTCGGCATGGGCGCGCGGGGTGAGGCCCAGCAGGGCCCGCAGCAGGGTGGTCTTGCCGGCGCCGTTCTCGCCGACGACGGCGATGGTGGTGCCGGGGTCGGCGTCGAGCGTCAGCTGATTGAACCCGGTCACCTCGGCCCGCAGGGGCCAACTCGCCTTGAATGGCGCCGAGTTGGTGCCATCGAGGGGGCTGCCGGAGCGGCCGGAATCGTCAGAGCCGTCAGAGCCGTCAGGGCCGTCAGGGCCGTCAGAGCCGTCAGAGCCGTCGGAATCGTCGGGGCCGTCGGGGCCGTCGGGGTCATCAGGGCCGCCGGGACGGAGCGGGTCGCCGGGGGCGGTCGGGGTCGTCCGTCCCGGGGCGTTCGGGTCCGAGGCGGGGGCGGCGTCGGTGTCCGTGGGTGCGGCCGTGGCGGGCGCGCCGCTGCGGACCGACGCGGCGCCGGTCCAGCGGCCGCGCAGCGCCACCAGGACCGCCATCGCGATGGCGAGGAGGAGCAGGGAGACCGAGGTCGCCGCCTCGGGGGAGTCCTGGAGCAGGAGATAGACCTGGAGCGGCAGGGTCTGGGTGGTGCCGGGAAGGTTGCCGGCGAAGGTGATGGTGGCGCCGAACTCGCCGAGCGCGCGGGCCCAGGTGAGCGCCGCGCCCGCGGCGAGGCCGGGCGCGACCATGGGCAGCGTCACCGTGAGGAAGACACGGACCGGGGAGGCGCCGAGCGAGGCGGCGGTCTCCTCGTAGCGGGGACGAAGGCCGCCCAGCGCGCCCTCCAGGCTGATGACGAGGAACGGCATCGCGACGAAGGTGGCCGCCACCACGGCGCCGGAGGTGTGGAACGGCAGCGTGATCCCGAAGGTGTTCTCCAGCCACGGCCCGAGCAGTCCGCGCCGCCCGAAGCCGAGCAGCAGGGCGACGCCGCCCACCGTGGGCGGCAGCACCATCGGGAGCAGCACCAGGGAGCGCACCAGGGCCTTGCCGGGGAAGTCGACGCGGGCCAGCAGCCAGGCCAGCGGCACGCCGAGAAGGAGGGAGAGGCCGAGCGCCCAGAAGGAGACGACGAGCGAGAGCCGGAGCGCCTCGGTGACCTCGGGGCTCGTCAGGTCACCGCCGAGTTCGCCCCAGGAGGTGCGGGCCAGCACACCGAGGAGCGGCATCAGCAGGAACGCGATGGCGAGCAGCGCGGGCAGCGCAAGCGCGACGGGCGGGCGTGGGCGGCGGGAGCGACTGCGCGTCATGGGGTTCCCCGGAGTCCTGATGGCGGGGCCCGCCCGCCCGCTGCGGACGGGCGGCGAACGGGCGGGCCCCGCAAGGGAGATGGAGCTGGAGCGGCCAGGGGAGCGGGCCGGTTACGGCTTCTGGAAGCCCGCGTCCGCGAGGATCTTCTGGGCCTCGGGGGAGGACAGCCACTTCACGAACGCGGCGGCGGCGTCGGCGTTCTTCGACGTCTTGAGGGTGGCGGCGGGGTACTGGGCCACGGCGTTCTGCGCGTCGGGGATGTCGACGGTGTCGACCTTGCCCTTGGCGGAGGCGGCATCGGTCTTGTAGACGATGCCGGCGTCGGCCTCGCCCAGTTCCACCTTGGACAGCACGGCGCGGACGTTGGGCTCCTGGGAGACCGGCTTCACCGTGAGGTGCTGCGCGTCGAGAACCTGCTTGCTGTAGCGGCCGACGGGAACCTCGGGGGCCGCGAGGACGACCTTCAGGTTGGTGTCGGACAGGTTCTTGAGGCCCTCGACCTTCTTCGGGTTGCCCTTGTCGGTTGCGATGACCAGACGGTTCTTGGCGATGATCGACGAGTCGTTCACATCGGCCTTGAGGCCGTCCATGGTCTTGGTGTCGGCGGTCACCAGGGCGTCGGCGGGAGCGCCCTGCTTGACCTGGGCTGCGAGCTCCTGCGAACCGGCGAAGGAGAACGTCACCTTGGTGCCCGGGTGCTCCTTCTCGTAGGCGGCACCGGCCGCCTTGAAGACGTCCGTGAGCGAGGACGCGGCGAGCACGGTCAGCTGCGCGGCCTTCGGGGTGGAGGCGGCGCTGCCGGACGGCGAGGCGGTCGTGCCGCTCCCGCTGTCCTTGTCGCTGCCGCAGGCCGCGGCGAGCGGGATGAGCAGGGCGGCGGAGACGACGGCCGCGGCGGCGCGGCGGCGCTGTGCGCTGAGAGCCATGACGGACATGGGTGGAGCTCCTTCGGATGCTTGACGAGCCGCGCCGGGAGGTGAGGGCTTCCCCTGACCGGATCTCCGTTGCCGGATGCCCGTGGAAGCGGGGGGAAGGGGCGACGCCGCGGGGACGTACGTGACTGGCCTGTTCTCGACCTAGGTGCGGTCGATGTGCACGTTGGTGGATTTCACGCGTGCGATGGCCTGCATGCCCACCTCAAGGCCCAGCTCTTCGACGGCCTCCCGGGTCAGGAGGGAGACCAGGCGGTGCGGGCCGGCCTGGATCTCGACCTGGGCGGCGACGTCACCGAGCTTGACGGCGGTGACGATGCCGGGGAAGGCGTTGCGG
Organism: Streptomyces sp. NBC_00442; assembly: GCF_036014195.1. NCBI lineage: Bacteria > Bacillati > Actinomycetota > Actinomycetes > Kitasatosporales > Streptomycetaceae > Streptomyces > Streptomyces sp. NBC_00442. The sequence continues at coordinate 3,045,185 of NZ_CP107918.1, read as the reverse complement.
GCGGAGGTGTAGGGCACCTCCTCCTCGCCGTTGGAGGACTGGCCGACCTCGATGGAGAAAGCGGCCAGGTCCCGCCCGTCGATGAGTCGGCGGCCGCCTTCGTCACGATGGGTCGTGACGCGGCCGCCGTCGGCCCAGCGGCGCACGGTGTCGGGGCTGACGCCGAGCAGACGCGCTGCCTGGCCGATGGTGTAGGACTGCATGTGCGACAAGATAGGCGCCTTCACGCCGCATATACAAAGAGTCCGTCGGAAAGTACACCGCACTTGAGGGCCCGAATGGACGAAGGTCCAAGCCGGTCGCCAAGCGGTTCGCCCGTCCCCTCGCCCAGCCCCTCACCAAACCCCTCGGCCGGGCCCTCGCCGCGCCCCTCGGGGCGTTCCCGCAGGCCGGGCGCCTGCGGCTCGGTAGCGCCGCTGGGGCGACCGTACGGCGGACGGCTCCGGAGGGTCAGGGCCAGACCAGGCAGTACGGCTGGTGCCCCGCCTCGTGCAGCCGGTGCGAGAAGTCCTGCCATTCGTGCAGGAGTTGGTACACGTTGTAGGCGTCACGCGGGCCGCCGCGGTCGGGGACCGTGGACCAGATGAAGGCGGCGGCGCCCACCGATTCCTCCCCGACGCCGCGCAGCGGGTCGACGACCGTCATGGGGAGCTTGACCACCGCGTAGTCGGGGTGGAGCACGACGAGTTCCAGGGGTGGGACCTTGTGCAGGGGTATGCCCTGAATGCCGGTGAGGACCATCGCGGCCATCGTCTCCGGCTTGATCTTGGTGAACATGCCGCCCATGCCCAGTTCGTCACCGCCGAGTTCCTCGGGGCGCATGGTGACGGGCACCCGGGCGGCCGTCGCGCCGTCCGGCGCGCCGAAGTACTTGTAGGTCACCCCCATCCGGCCACTTCCGTTCCCCGCCCCTGCGGCGTTCCCCGCTCCTGCGGCGCCAGCGACCCGGTCGAGCCGGTCCTGGGCGTCGCGTCGCCGGTGCCGTCCCCGACGGTGGGCGCGCTCGGGACCCCGGTCGTCGGTCCCTTCGCCCAGTCCGCCACCGCGATGCATATCCTTCACCCGACTGCTTGTAGCCCGACTGCTTTGTATGCGGCGCGCGCCCCACCGCGCAACCCGATCATCCGCCGATGCAACTCGATCATCTGCGGATCATCGTGTCACTGACCTCCCCAGCGCGGGTGCGGTGAAACACCGGTCCGCAAGAACGTCCGGGCCTCTGCCACCATGGCGGGTGTGAGCTATCCGTACGAATACGACGCCCCAGTTTCGCAGAACCTCTTCGACCGTGCGTCCGCCGTGACGCCCGGCGGTGTGAACTCCCCCGTCCGAGCCTTCCGGGCCGTGGGCGGTACGCCCCGGTTCATGGTGTCCGGTACGGGGCCCTACCTGACCGATGCCGACGGGCGCGAATACGTCGACCTGGTGTGCTCGTGGGGCCCGATGATCCTCGGGCACGCGCACCCCGAGGTCGTCGCAGCCGCGCAGGAGGCCGTCGCCCGCGGCACCTCCTTCGGCACGCCCGGCGAGGGAGAGGTCGCGCTCGCCGAGGAGATCGTGGCCCGGATCGAGCCGGTCGAGCAGGTCCGTCTGGTGTCCTCGGGCACCGAGGCGACCATGTCCGCGATCCGCCTGGCCCGCGGCTTCACGGGCCGCGCCAAGGTGATCAAGTTCGCCGGCTGCTACCACGGTCATGTGGACGCGCTGCTCGCCGCCGCCGGTTCCGGGGTCGCCACCTTCGGCCTTCCCGACACCCCCGGGGTGACCGGCGCCCAGGCCGGCGACACGATCGTGCTGCCCTACAACGACCTGGACGCGGTGCACGCGGCGTTCCACGCCAACCCGGGCGAGATCGCCTGTGTGATCACCGAGGCCTCGCCCGGCAACATGGGCGTCGTCCCGCCCGCCGACGGCTTCAACGCCGGTCTCAAGGCGGCCTGTGCCAAGAACGGCGCGCTCTACATCTCCGACGAGGTGATGACCGGTTTCCGTACCTCGAAGGCGGGCTGGTTCGGGATCGACGGCGTCACGCCGGACCTCATGACGTTCGGCAAGGTCATGGGCGGCGGCTTCCCGGCCGCGGCGTTCGGCGGCCGCGCCGATGTGATGGGCCACCTCGCTCCGGCGGGCCCCGTCTACCAGGCGGGCACCCTGTCGGGGAACCCGATCGCCACCGCCGCGGGCCTCGCCCAGCTGCGGCTGCTCGACGACGCGGCGTACGTGAAGGTCGACGCCGTCTCGCGGGAGATCCAGGGGCTCGTCACCGGCGCGCTCAGCAAGGAGGGCGTGGCCCACCGGCTGCAGACGGCGAGCAACATGTTCTCCGTCTTCTTCACGGCCGACGAGGTCCGCAACTACGACGACGCGAAGAAGCAGGAGTCCTTCCGCTTCAACGGGTTCTTCCACTCGATGCTGTCGCAGGGCGTCTATCTGCCGCCCTCGGCGTTCGAGTCCTGGTTCGTGTCGACCGCCCACGACGAGCGCGCGATCGAGCGCATCGCGGCTGCGCTGCCCGCAGCGGCCCGCGCCGCAGCGGAGGCCACGGCATGAGCGAGAACACCGCAGGAAACGAACTGACCGTGGTTCACCTGATGCGCCACGGCGAGGTGCACAACCCGGACGGCGTGCTCTACGGGCGCCGCCCCGGCTACCACCTCTCGGAACTCGGCCGCGAGATGGCCGACCGGGTCGCCGAGCACCTGGCCGGCCGCGACATCACCCATGTCGTCGCCTCCCCGCTGGAGCGCGCCCAGGAGACGGCCACCCCGATCGCCAAGGCGCACGGCCTCGACCTGGGCACCGACCCGCGTCTGATCGAGGCGGGCAACGTCTTCGAGGGCAAGACCTTCGGAGTAGGTGACGGCGCCCTGCGCAAGCCCGCCAACTGGAAGCACCTGACCAACCCGTTCCGCCCGTCGTGGGGCGAGCCCTACGTCGAGCAGGTCGTCCGGATGATGGGCGCGCTCGACGCGGCGCGGGACGCGGCCCGCGGCCACGAGGCGGTGTGCGTCAGTCACCAGCTGCCGATCTGGATCCTGCGTAGCTTCGTCGAGAAGCGACGCCTGTGGCACGACCCCCGCAAGCGGCAGTGCACGCTGGCCTCGCTGACCAGCTTCACCTATCAGGGCGACCGGATCGTGTCCGTGGGCTACAGCGAACCCGCGCGCGATCTCGTACCGGCGCATCTGCTGGCCGGCGCCAAGCCGGTCAAGGGCACGTCGAAGGCCTTCGGCGCCTGACGTCCGCGGCCGGCCGGAGTGCTCCGGCCGGCCCGCCGGACCACCCCGTCCGCCCCGGTGTTCACGCGATCCCCACCCCCCGCCCCCTCGACCCGCACTCCTCATCTCGTACGGTTTACGAAGATTTGTGCGAGCTGTGGGGAACCACCCCGGTTTCTCCTGGCATCTCACACATCGCCCAACTGCGGTGACGCGCTTGGGTTCGAGGACGACGAGACGACGGTGCGACGCGATGGGAACGGACGGGCGTATGCGGGAGAACGGACGGAACTTCAGCCGAAGGGGCATGCTGGGACTGGGACTGGGAGCCGCCACGGCGGCCGGCCTCGCCGGATGCGGCAGTTCGGGCGGCAGCGGCTCGGGCGGCGACAGCGGCAAGGGCGACAAGGGCGGCGATCCGGCCGCCAAGAAGGCCGACGCCAAACTGATAGGCGACGGTTCCACCGCCGACACCGGCAAGCAGCCGCACCAGCCCGACAAGCCCGTCCCGCTCCAGCCCGGCGAGACCCCGCCGCAGTTCGTCATCTTCTCCTGGGACGGCGCGGGCGAGGTCGGCAACGGCCTGTTCCCCCGCTTCCTCCAGCTCGCCAAGGACCACGGCGCGGGGATGACGTTCTTCCTCTCCGGCCTGTATCTGCTGCCCGAGGCCAAGAAGCGCCTCTACCGGCCGCCGAACAACGCCGTCGGCGCCTCCGACATCGGCTACCTCTCCGACCCGCACATCAAGGAGACGCTGAAGTACGTCCGCCAGGCCTGGACCGACGGCCACGAGATAGGCACGCACTTCAACGGTCACTTCTGCACCGGACGCGGCACGGTCGAGCACTGGACCGCCGCCCAGTGGCAGAGCGAGATAGACCAGGCGATCGACTTCGTCACCCAGTGGAAGACCAACACCGGCTGGACGGACGAGGACCCGCTCCCGTTCGACTACAAGCGCGAACTCGCCGGCGGCCGCACCCCCTGTCTGCTCGGCCAGGACAACCTGCTGCCCACCGCGCAGAAGCTGGGCTGGCGCTACGACGCCTCCTCGCCCGGCGGCACCCAGGTGTGGCCGGTCAAGCGGCACGGCCTGTGGGACCTGCCGCTCCAGCAAATACCCTTCCCCGGGCACTCGTTCCAGGTCCTGTCGATGGACTACAACATCCTCGCCAACCAGTCCAAGAATTCGACCAAGGCGCCGCCGGCCAACTACCCGGGCTGGCGCAAGCAGGCCACCGAGGCATATCTCGCCGGATTCAAGCGCGCCTACGAATCCAATCGCGCGCCGTTCTACATCGGAAACCACTTCGAACAGTGGAACGGTGGCATCTACATGGACGCCGTCGAAGAGGCCTTCAAGGGCATCGTGGCGCAGCGGGACGCGAAGAAGGATGTGAGGCTCGTCTCCTTCAAGCAGTACTGCGACTGGCTCGACGTACAGGACCCGAAGGTGCTCGCCAAGCTCCGTACGCTGGGCGTGGGGCAGGCTCCTGCCGGTGGCTGGAACACGTTCATGAAGTCCGTTTAGGCCTTCCTGACAAGGGGCTTTACGGGCATGCAGGGGGGCGCGCAAGATCCCCGAATCCGCCATGCGAAACTTTTCACATGTCCGTGAGTCCTGCTTTCCGACGCCGTCGCACCCTGACGCTGGCCGCGGCTGCCGTGGCCGCCGGTGCGCTGACCCTGACGGCCTGCGGTTCCGGTGGTACGTCCGGTGGTTCCGGTGACACGAAGTTCGTCACCGGCACCGGCGGCATCGCCACCGTGGCCCGGGGGAACCGCCAGGCGGCCCCCGAGCTGTCCGGTGCGACCGTCGACGGCAAGCAGCTCGACGTCGCGTCCCTCAAGGGCAAGATCGTCGTGCTGAATGTGTGGGGTTCCTGGTGCGCCCCGTGCCGGGCCGAGGCGCCGTATCTGGCCAAGGTCTCCAAGGAGACGAAGGCCAAGGGGGTCGAGTTCGTCGGGATCAATACCCGCGACACGGACAAGGGCCCGGCCCAGCAGTTCGAGAAGGAATTCGGCGTCGACTATCCGAGCCTGTACGACCCGATCGGCAAGCTCATTCTGCGTTTCCCGAAGGGCAGCCTGAATCCGCAGGCCATTCCGTCGACGATCGTCCTCGACCGGAACGGAAAGATCGCCGGCCGCGCCCTCATGGCACTCGACGACACCAAACTGCACCAGATGATCGACCCGCTGATCGCGGAGAAGTGATCGCGTGATGGCACTGGCCGCCGTCGGCTCGATGAACGAGACGGTCTTCAGCGGGGCCCTTCTCGTGGCCCTGCCGGTCGCCGTGCTCGGCGGCCTCGTCTCGTTCTTCTCGCCCTGCGTACTGCCCCTGGTCCCCGGCTACCTCTCGTACGTCACCGGGGTCACCGGCACCGACCTGGCCGAGGCGCGGCGCGGCCGGATGGTCGCGGGCGCCAGCCTGTTCGTCCTCGGCTTCACCGCGGTCTTCGTCTCCGGCGGCGCCCTGTTCGGCTACTTCGGCAAGAACCTCCAGGACTACGGCGACACGCTCTCGAAGGTCCTCGGCGTCCTGATGATCCTCATGGGCGTCTTCTTCATGGGCCTCATGCCGTGGATGACCCAGCGCGAATTCCGCGTCCACAAGCGGCCGGTGACCGGTCTCGCCGGAGCGCCGCTGCTCGGCGCGCTGTTCGGCATCGGCTGGACGCCGTGCCTGGGCCCCACGCTCACCTCGGTCAACGCGCTGGCGATGGACCAGGCGAGTGCCGGCCGCGGGGCGATACTGACGGTCGCGTACTGTCTCGGCCTCGGGCTGCCGTTCGTGCTCGCGGCGGTCGCCTTCCGCAAGGCGCTCGGCGCCTTCGGCTGGGTCAAGAAGCACTACGTATGGGTGATGCGGATCGGCGGCGGCATGATGATCGTGACCGGCGTGCTGCTGCTCACCGGCGCTTGGGCGGAGCTCGTCCAGCAGGTACAGGGCTGGTCCCAAGGCTTTCAGGTGGGTGTCTGACGCATGAGCAAGACCGAATCGACTCCGGAGCCCGACCTCGGCGAGGCCGGGGCACAGCTCTCCACCGCCCCCACCGAGGAACGGTCCAACGGACCCGTCGGCATCGGCGTCATCGGCTGGTTCCGCTGGTTCTGGCGGCAGCTGACGTCGATGCGGGTCGCCCTCATCCTGCTGTTCCTGCTGTCGCTCGGCGCCATCCCCGGCTCGCTGATCCCGCAGACCAGCGTCGACGAGATGAAGGTCGCCGACTTCCAGAAGCGGCACGACACCCTCACGCCGATCTACGAGAAGCTCGGCCTGTTCCACGTCTACAGCTCGGTGTGGTTCTCCGCGATCTACATCCTGCTGTTCGTCTCGCTCATCGGCTGCATCGTGCCGCGCACCTGGCAGTTCGTCGGCCAGCTGCGCGGACTCCCGCCGGCCGCTCCCGGCCGCCTGACCCGGCTGCCCGCGTACACGACGTGGCGCACCGACGCCGAGCCCGAGCAGGTCCGCGAGGCCGCGCTCGCGATGCTCAAGAAGCGCCGCTTCCGCTCCCGGATCAGCGGTGACGCCGTCGCCGCGGAGAAGGGCTATCTGCGCGAAGCCGGCAACCTGATCTTCCACGTCTCGCTGATCGTGATCCTGGTGGCGTTCGCCACCGGCCAGCTCTTCAAGTCCGAGGGCGGCAAGCTCATCGTGCAGGGCGACGGGTTCTCCAACACCCTCACCCAGTACGACGACTTCCGCTCGGGCTCGCTCTTCGACACCGAGGACTTGGCGCCCTTCAGCTTCACCCTGGACCGCTTCGACGCGTCGTACGAGCGCAGCGGCCCCGAGCTGGGTACGGCCCGGGAGTTCAAGGCGCACCTGACGTACGCCGAGGGCGCCCAGGGCCGGTCGCAGCAGAAGACCGTCGAGGTCAACAAGCCCCTCGTGGTCGACGGCTCGAAGGTCTACCTGCTCTCGCACGGCTACGCGCCGTCGGTCACCGTGAAGGACGGCAAGGGCAACGTCGTCTTCCACGGCGCCACGCCGCTGCTGCCGATGGACAACAACCTGACCTCGAGCGGCGCCATCAAGGTGCTCGACGGTTACCGCGACGCCAAGGGCAACAAGGACCAGCTCGGCTTCGCCGCGTTCTTCGTGCCCACGTTCGGCGGCAAGGGCACCGGCGCGACCCAGATGTTCTCGAAGTTCCCCGCGCCCGACTTCCCGGTGCTCAACATCGGCGCCTACCACGGCGACCTCGGGGTCAACTCGGGGCTGCCGCAGAACGTGTACCAGCTGAACACCAGCAGCCCCTCGATCAAGCCCTTCAAGGACGACCAGGGCAAGATCCTCAAAAAGCTGCTGCTGCCGGGCGAAAGCCTCCAACTCCCCGACGGCGCCGGGTCGATCACCTTCGACAAGGGCCCCATCAAGCAGTGGGCGAGCTTCCAGATCTCCCACCAGCCCGGCAACGGTCTCGCCCTCACCGGCGCGATCGGCGCCATCGCGGGACTCGCCGGCTCGCTGTTCATCCAGCGGCGCCGGATCTGGGTCCGGGCCGTCCGGGGCGACGACGGAGTGACCGTCGTCGAGATGGCCGGGCTCGGCCGCAGCGAGTCCGCGAAGCTTCCCGAGGAGCTGGCCGATCTCGCGGTCACGCTCATCCCGCAGGCGCCGACCGCGCCGGATCCCGAACCCGAACCGTCAGTCGTTCCTGCCGAAGGGGCTGAGAAGTGAATCTCGCCGCCACCACCAATGAGAGCCTGGCGCACACCAGCAACTACCTCATCTACTCCGCGATGGCCGTGTACCTGCTGGCCTTCTTCGCCAACATGGCCGAGTGGCTCTTCGGCAGCCGCAGCAAGGTCGCCCGTACGGCGGCCGCGCTGACCGGTACCGGTCAGCAGGCCAAGGACGCGGGCACCGTGAAGGTCGAGGTCGCCACGAAGAACGGTGGCACCGCGGTCCTGGAGCGCCCCAAGGTCGTGACCCGCTCGGTCGCCGGAACGCGTGACGTGCCGGACGGACCCGGCGCTTCGGGCGGAGACGAGAAGGGTGACCTCTACGGCCGCATCGCCGTCTCCCTGACGGTGCTCGGCTTCCTCATCGAGTTCTGCGGTGTGCTCGCTCGCGCGCTGTCCGTGCAGCGGGCGCCGTGGGGCAACATGTACGAGTTCAACCTGACCTTCTCCACGGTCGCGGTCGGCGTGTACCTGGCGCTGCTCGCCCTGAAGAAGAACGTCGGCTGGCTCGGCCTCCCGCTGGTCACCACGGTCCTGCTCGACCTCGGCCTCGCCGTCACCGTGCTGTACACCGCGAGCGACCAGCTGGTGCCGGCGCTCCACTCGTACTGGCTGTGGATCCACGTCTCCACCGCGATCTTCTGTGGCGCGGTGTTCTACGTGGGCGCGGTCGCCACGATCCTGTACCTCTTCCGCGACCGGTACGAGGCGAAGCTCGCCGAGGGCGGCAAGCCGGGCACGTTCGCGACGTCGGTCATGGAGCGTCTGCCCGCCGCGTCCTCGCTCGACAAGTTCGCCTACCGCGTGAACGCGGCGGTCTTCCCGCTGTGGACGTTCACGATCATCGCGGGCGCGATCTGGGCGGGCGACGCGTGGGGCCGCTACTGGGGCTGGGACCCGAAGGAGACCTGGTCCTTCATCACGTGGGTCGCGTACGCCTGCTACCTGCACGCACGCGCCACGGCCGGCTGGAAGGGCCGCAAGGCGGCGACGCTCGCGCTGATCGCGTTCGGGTGCTGGCTGTTCAACTACTACGGCGTGAACATCTTCGTCAACGGCAAGCACTCCTACGCCGGCGTCTGATCGGTTGTAGGTGCGCGGCACGGCTGGGGCGGGCCTCCTGGGGCTCCGCCCCGGACCCCGTTCGCGCCTTAAGGGCGCTCGTCCTCAATCGCCGGACGGGCTGAAGTGGCCTCCACCGAGCCCCGTCAGGGGCGCGGGGAACTGCGCGGGAGGCGGGCAAGGCCCGCACCCGAAGGCGAACCGGGTTTTTGGGGGCGCGGGGAACTGCGCGAGCAACCGGTCCGCAGGTGAAATCGGGGCCCGGGGCCGAGCCCCGGCAACCCGGACGGCTACGCCTCCTCGCCCAAGTCGCGCCGCTTGCGGTCCTCAAGGGACGCGAGGAACTCCGGGTTGTCGTCCGGCGCCGTCCACCGCGCAGGGCCCCGGCGGACCTTGCCCGCCACGAGCCACGCGACCGGCCCCACCAGCACCTCCCCGAAGAGCAGCACGATGATGATCCACACCACCTTGGGGAGGCCCTTGACCTCCGACTCAGGGGTGTTGAGGCAGTCGATGAACGCGTAGATCCACAGCGCCAGGACCAGCAGGAACGGCAGATACCTGAGCATGTTCTAACGGTCCCCCCGGGAACGGTTGCGGGCCGTGCCTCGGCCCCGGTGACCGGCCCAGGGTATCCGGTGCCCGATACTGGACCCCATGGCTTACGACGATCTCCGATCGCTGCTCAGGGCGCTGGAGCGCGAGGGCGACCTCAAGCGCATCAAGGCCGAGGTCGACCCGTATCTGGAAGTCGGCGAGATCGTCGACCGGGTCAACAAGGCCGGCGGCCCCGCCCTCCTCTTCGAGAACGTCAAGGGCGCCTCCATGCCCTTGGCCATGAACGTGTACGGCACCGACCGCCGCCTGCTCAAGGCGCTCGGCCTCACGTCGTACGCGGAGATCAGCGACAAGATCGGCGGCCTGCTCAAGCCCGAACTCCCGCAGGGTTTCGTCGGCATCCGCGAGGCCTTCGGCAAGCTCGGCTCGATGGTCCACGTACCGCCGAAGAAGGTGAAGCAGGAGGCGGCCCCCGTCCAGGAGGTCGTGCTCACCGGCGACGACGTGGATCTGGACCAGCTGCCCGCGCTGTTCACCTGGCCCGAGGACGGCGGCTCGTTCTTCAACCTCGGCCTCACGCACACCAAGCACCCCGAGACGGGCGTGCGCAACCTCGGGCTGTACCGCCTCCAGCGCCACGACAAGCGCACCATCGGCATGCACTGGCAGATCCACAAGGACAGCCGCAACCACTACGCGGTCGCCGCCAAGCGCGGCGAGCGGCTGCCGGTCGCGATCGCCTTCGGCTGCCCGCCGGCCGTCACGTACGCCTCGACCGCGCCGCTGCCGGGCGACATCGACGAGTACCTCTTCGCCGGGTTCATCCAGGGCAAGCGGATCGAGATGGTCGACTGCAAGACCGTGCCGCTCCAGGTCCCGGCCAACGCCGAGGTCGTCATCGAGGGCTGGCTGGAGCCGGGCGAGACGCTGCCCGAGGGGCCGTTCGGCGACCACACCGGGTTCTACACCCCGCAGGAACCGTTCCCCGCTCTGACGATCGACTGCGTCACGATGCGCAGGCGCCCGCTGCTCCAGTCCATCGTGGTCGGCCGCCCGCCGACCGAGGACGGACCCCTCGGCCGCGCCACCGAGCGGTTCTTCCTGCCGCTCCTCAAGATCATCGTGCCGGACATCGTGGACTACCACCTGCCGGAGTCGGGCGGTTTCCACAACTGCGCGATCGTCTCGATCGACAAGAAGTACCCCAAGCACGCGCAGAAGGTGATGCACGCCATCTGGGGCGCGCACATGATGTCGCTGACCAAGCTCATCGTGATCGTGGACGCCGACTGCGACGTCCACAACCTGCACGAAGTGTCCTGGCGGGCCTTCGGCAACACCGACTACGCCCGCGACCTGACCGTTGTCGAAGGCCCGGTCGACCACCTCGACCATGCCTCCTACCAGCAGTTCTGGGGCGGCAAGGCGGGCATCGACGCGACCGCGAAGTGGCCCGAGGAGGGCTACACGCGCGACGGCGGCTGGCCCGCGATGGTCGAGTCGGACGCGGATACGGCGGCGAAGGTCGACCGCCGCTGGAAGGAGTACGGGCTCTAGTGAGTGCCTCAGCCGCAGCGGTGCCCCAGCCGGGCCGCACCAAAGCCTTCCTGCGCCTCGTGATGATCGAGCACTCGGTCTTCGCGCTGCCCTTCGCCTACACCGCGGCGCTCACCGCGATGTTCCAGCTCGACAAGAACATCCACTGGGGGCGGCTGCTCCTGGTCACCGTCGCCATGGTTGGTCTGCGCACCTTCGCGATGGCGTGCAACCGGATCATCGACCGCGAGATCGACGCCCGTAACCCGCGCACCGCGGGCCGCGAGCTGGTCACCGGCGCGGTGTCGGTGCGCTCCGCCTGGACGGGCGCGGCCATCGCGCTCGTCGTCTTCCTCGGCGCGGCGGCCGCCCTCAACCCGCTGTGCCTGGCGCTCGCGCCGGTCGCGGTGATCCCGATGGTGGTCTATCCGTACGGGAAGCGGTTCACCAACTTCCCGCAGGCGATCCTCGGCATCGCGCAGGCGATGGGCCCGGTCGGCGCGTGGATCGCGGTCACGGGTTCGTGGTCGTGGGACGCGGTGATCCTGGGCCTGGCCATCGGCATCTGGATCGGCGGCTTCGACCTGATCTACGCCTGCCAGGACGTGGAGGCCGACCGCGGCCACGGCGTGAAGTCGGTGCCGGCCCGCTTCGGCATCCCGGCGGCGATCTACGGTGCGCGCGGCTGTCACACCGTGACGATGGCGCTGCTCGTCTGGTACGCGCTGGCGACCGGCGCCGGGGCCTTCTTCTGGCTGGGTCTCGTCATCGTGCTCGCCGCCTTCCTCTACGAGCACACCCTGGTCAAGCCGCACGACCTCTCCCGGCTCAACCGGGCGTTCTTCCAGGTCAACGGCTTCATCGGGATCGCCCTTTTCGTGTGCGCGCTGCTCGACCTGGTGGTGCGGGGGCTGACGGTCTAGTACCTGGCGCCGCCTCGCCCACGGGGCGGCGGATAGGCTCGGACACGTGGAGCACGTGAACGTACACAGTCAGCAGCGCACGCCGTGGGTCGTGGGGGTGTCCGGTGCTTCGGGCACGCCGTACGCGGCCGCGGTGCTGCGCGCGCTGCTCGCGGCCGGGGAGAGCGTGGACCTGGTGGTCTCGCGTGCCTCGCGACTGACGCTGCTCGACGAGACGGGCATCGCGTTCCGCGACGCCCACTGGCGGGACGACCTGCGGGCGTGGCTGGCGCGGGGCGCGGACGGCAAGCCGGACACCTTCGGCGCCGTGGACGTGTCGGACGTACGGCACTGGGCGGCCGGGGATCTGGCCGCCGGGCCCTCGTCGGGGTCGTACGCGGTGAAGGGGATGCTGATCGTGCCGGCGTCGACGGCCTGTGTGGCCGGGGTCGCGCTCGGGCTTTCGAAGGACCTGTTGCAGCGGGCCGCGAGCGTGACGCTCAAGGAACGGCGCAGGCTGGTGGTCGCGGTGCGCGAGACGCCGTTGAGCGGACAGACCCTCAAGCACCTGGTGGCGCTGGACGAGGCGGGCGCCGTGGTGCTGCCCGCCTCTCCGGCGTTCTACGCGGGGGCGACGCACATCCAGGATCTGGTGGACTTCGTCGCGGGGCGGGTGCTGGACGCGGCGGGGGTGCCGCACGGCCTGTACCGCCGCTGGGAGGGAGAGCTCGGATCGGGGCACGCCCCGGGTGGGCGCGGCCGCGACCTCGAAGGAGGCTCTCGCGGGGATTAGCGCTTCTTGGCGGCGCGCTTGGGGGCGCGGGGCTTCGTCGCGGTCTGGTGGGCACGGGACCGGTTGGCCAGGTCCTGAAGCTCGCGCATGCGGGCATAGGCCATCTCGATCGTGTACACGGTGACAACTCCTGAAAGATCGTCTTTGATCTGCTGGAAATTTATCCACACAGCTGAATGATTCGCAGGGTGTCTCCCCTGCATGCCTTAGATTCTACACGTAAACTCGCGGTATCGCTGAACAATGGAAGGCTTCAGGCATATGGACGCCGTCGATAGGCAGCTCATCCAGGCACTGCGGGAGAACGGCAGGGCCTCGTACGCGGAACTGGGCCGGCTCGTCGGGCTCTCGGGCCCCAGCGTCACCGACCGCATCAACCGCCTGGAGGCGGCCGGTGTCATCACCGGATACCGCGCCACGGTGGACTCCGCCTCGCTCGGTCTCGGCGTCACCGCGCTGATCGGCATCTCCCTCTCCGACGCCGCCGACCACGAGGACGTGGCCCGCCGCCTGCGTGACCTCGCGGAGATCGAGGACTGCTGGTTCATCGCCGGCGACGACTCGTACATGCTCAAGATCCGGGCCGGAGACGTGGACGGCCTGGAGAAGACGATCCGCCGCCTCGGCTCGACCAAGGGCGTCTCCCGCACCCGTACCACGATCGTGCTCTCCACGAAGTGGGAGAACCGGGTCGGGGAACTTCCCGAGTAGGGCGGGGCGTACCTTGGGTGGAGCCTGAAAGACACACATATGGGAGGCGGCCTTGATGGACGCGGGACTCAAGCGCGAGCTGGAGCAGAAGGTCCGGGCCGGTGAACGGCTCAGCCGCGAGGACGGCGTCGCGCTGTACGCGTCGGACGACCTGGCCTGGCTCGGCGGCCTCGCCCACGAGGTGCGCACCCGCAAGAACGGCGACGTCGTCCACTTCAACGTCAACCGTCACCTCAACATGACCAACGTGTGCACGGCGTCGTGCGCGTACTGCTCGTTCCAGCGCAAGCCGGGCGAGAAGGACGCGTACACGATGCGCATCGAGGAGGCCGTCCGCCTCGCCAAGGCGATGGAGAACGACAACCTCACCGAGCTGCACATCGTCAACGGGCTCCACCCGACGCTCCCTTGGCGCTACTACCCGCGCTCGCTCAAGGCCCTCAAGGAGGCCCTGCCGAACGTCGGGCTCAAGGCGTTCACGGCGACCGAGATCCACCACTTCGAGACGATCTCCGGACTGACCGCCTCCGAGATCCTCGACGAGCTCATCGACGCCGGCCTCGAATCGCTGACCGGCGGCGGCGCCGAGATCTTCGACTGGGAGGTCCGCCAGCACATCGTGGACCACCGCACGCACTGGGAAGACTGGTCGCGCATCCACCGCCTGGCGCACGAGAAGGGGCTCAAGACCCCTTCGACCATGCTCTACGGGCACATCGAGGAGCCGCGCCACCGCGTCGACCACGTGCTGCGCCTGCGCGAGCTCCAGGACGAGACCGGCGGCTTCCAGGTCTTCATCCCGCTGCGCTACCAGCACGACTTCGTGGACATGCAGGACGGCAAGGTCCGCAACAAGCTCCAGGCGCGCACCACGATGGCGACCGGTGCCGAGGCGCTCAAGACCTTCGCGGTCTCGCGCCTGCTCTTCGACAACGTGCCCCACGTGAAGTGCTTCTGGGTCATGCACGGTCTCCAGACCACCCAGCTCGCCCTCCAGCACGGCGCCGACGACATGGACGGCTCGGTCGTCGAGTACAAGATCACGCACGACGCCGACAACTACGGCACGCCGAACAAGCTGACCCGGGACGACCTGCTCGACCTCATCCGCGAGGCCGGCTTCCGCCCCGTGGAGCGCAACACCCGGTACGAGATCATCCGCGAGTACCCGGGCCCGGACACCGAGCTGCGCGAGACGCCGCAGCTCATGCGTTTCTGAGCGCGGTCGCGTGGCACTGACGTTCCGGCTCGACCCCCCGGTCACCCCCGCCCTGCGGGACGGACTCCTCGCCCTGTGGGCCGAGGTGTCCGACGAGGGCGGGGCCGTCGGCTTCGTGCCGCCGGTCACCGTCGAGGACGTACGCCCCGAACTGGTCAAGCACCTCCTGGCCATGAGCGAGGGGCGGATGCGGCTGCTCGTCGGGTTCGACGAGGACGGACGGGTCGCCGCCACCGCGTTCATCGCGTACAACACCCACCGCCTCATGACGCACTGGGTGTGGCTCTACACCGTCATGGTGCACCCCGCCCACCAGGGCAAGGGCTACGGCCGCGACCTCATGGGGGCGACCGCCGACGCGGTACGGGCGCTCGACGGCATCGAGGCGATCCGGCTCACCTGCCGCGGCGGCACCGGAGTCGACCGCTTCTACGCCTCCTGCGGCTACAAGGAGGTCGG
Organism: Streptomyces sp. NBC_00442; assembly: GCF_036014195.1. Lineage (NCBI taxonomy): Bacteria > Bacillati > Actinomycetota > Actinomycetes > Kitasatosporales > Streptomycetaceae > Streptomyces > Streptomyces sp. NBC_00442. The sequence goes on along the minus strand of NZ_CP107918.1, from coordinate 3,030,029 downwards.
CCGGGTGCCCGGCGCGATCCGGGTGGCCGCCGACGACGACCGGGACGACATCATCATGCTGCTCCCGCTGAACTGATCCATTTGTGGGCGTGCTTCACTAGTCGGGCAGGTGCCGCCGTAGAGAGAAGGTCAGCCGTGAACGCCGCAAAGCCGAGCGCCACCATCTGGTACACGATGCTGCGCGTGGGGATCTTCATCGGCAGCCTGGTCTTCGTCGGGCTGCTGGTCCAGTTCGGCATCGTGCCCAAGGGCAACGGCAACTCGAACCTCATCTGGGTCGTCCTGCTCGCCCTCGTCATCTCCGCGCCGCTCAGCTACGTACTGCTGCGCAAGCAGCGCGACGCGATGTCCGCCCAGATCGTCAGCAAGGTGGAGAGCGCCAAGGCGAAGCTGGAGGCGAACCGTTCGCAGGAGGACGGCGTCGTCCAGTAGTCCCGCGTCGTCCCGCAGTCCCGCGTCGCGTTCCTCACACCACCCCGGCCGGCCCGGTCCCGCAGCTCACCGCTGCGGGACCGGGCCGTCGCCGTTCCCGGCGCCCTGGGCATCCCTTGGTCATCCCCCGGTCATCCCCTCGGTCGTCCCACTGGTCATCCCGGGGTAAAAGAACTGCTTTGAGGTTCTCAAAGTTCAAGTGTTAACGTGTTCGACATGACGACAGCAGCTGTGCACCAGCACCCCACCGGCGGATCCGTTCCGCTCGTGGCGCGCCTGCATGTCGACCTCTGCCGCTGCATGTCCGCGGTCTGTTGCCGCGACGTCTGACCCCGGCATCATGCGGCGGTGTCCCCAGGCTTACGTGACCGGTCCACGCGACCAGTCCCTCGTGAACGGGCGCCGCGCTCACCTCTGAACGTCGATCAGTCCCCGTCTCCGCTCACCCGGGAGTGTTTCCGTGTCCTCCGCGACCGCTCCGGACAAGCCCAAGTCCGGCTTCTCCATATCCTCGAAGTTCCCCTTCTGGGCCCAGATCATCGCCGGCCTCGTCCTCGGCGGCCTGCTCGGCTGGCTCGCCCGCAGCCAGGACATCGGCTGGCTCAAGGACACCCTCGGTCAGATCGGCGACATCTTCGTCCAGCTCCTGAAGCTGGCCGTCGCGCCGCTCGTCTTCTTCGCGATCCTGGTGTCGATCACCAACCTGCGCAAGGTCAACAACGCCGCCCGGCTCGCCACGCGCACCCTGCTCTGGTTCATGATCACGTCGCTGATCGCGGTGGCCATCGGCCTCGCCATCGGCCTGCTCACCAACCCCGGCTCGGGCACCGGCCTCACCCCGAAGGACGGCAAGCTCCCCAAGCACACGGGCTCCTGGCTCGACTTCCTGACGGGCATCATCCCGACGGACGTGATCACGCCCTTCACCGAGCTGAACGTCCTGCAGATCGTCTTCATGGCCGCCGTCGCCGGCATCGCCCTGCTCCAGCTCGGCGAGAAGGCCAAGCCGATCCTCACGCTCAGCGAAGCCGTCCTCGAACTCCTCCAGAAGGCCCTGTGGTGGGTCATCCGGCTCGCCCCGCTCGGCACCCTCGGCCTCATCGGCTTCGCCATCGCCGACTACGGCTGGGACCTCATCGGCAAGTACGCCACCTTCACCGCCGACGTCTACATCGGCTGCGCCCTGGTGATGTTCGGCGTGTACCCGCTGCTGCTCGCCACCGTCGCCAAGGTCAACCCGATCCAGTTCTTCAAGGGCGCCTGGCCCGCGATCCAGCTGGCCTTCGTCTCCCGCTCCTCGGTCGGCACGATGCCGCTGACCCAGAAGGTCACCGAACGCCTCGGCGTCCCCAAGGAGTACGCCTCCTTCGCCGTGCCGTTCGGCTCCACCACCAAGATGGACGGCTGTGCAGCGATCTACCCGGCGCTCGCGGCGATCTTCATCGCGCAGATCTTCGACGTGCACCTCGGTGTCGGCGACTACGTCCTGATCGCCTTCGTGTCGGTCATCGGCTCCGCCGCGACGGCCGGCCTGACCGGCGCCACGGTCATGCTGACCCTGACCCTCTCCACCCTCGGCCTGCCCCTGGAGGGCGTCGGCCTGCTCATGGCCATCGACCCGGTCCTGGACATGATGCGCACCGCGACGAATGTGGCGGGCCAGGCTCTGGTGCCGGTCATCGTCTCGGCCCGGGAAAAGATCCTGGATGTCGACGCGTTCAACAGGGCGTCCGCCTCCCCGGTGGACGACACGGTCGCCACGCATGAGCCGGACCAGAAGGTGGCCGTTCCGGCTGCCGCGTAAGCACCACACGTGGACGCCGTCCGCGCCCCCGCGCTGCTGGGGGTGCGGGCGGCGTCGTTCGTTCAACTGCAAGCGGGGCTGAGCACGCCGGGGACGGATCAGAGCGGGAGCTCTGGCATGCTCGCGCCACGCGTGATCGTCGAGGGAAGTCTCCCATCCGGGGCGGTGAGGGCTCTGTGCACGTAGAGCTCAACGCCGACTGAGTGCGTCTGATCGGCTGCTTTCTCGGGTCCCGGAGTCACCCTCGATCAACGGCACGCCTTGGCCGCATACGGCCAACAGCTGCCGGCCGTAGTGGACAGTTACCTCGCCGACCGCGCCAAGCCGTGCTTCACGGCTAGCCCACTCTCGGCGGTTCGCGCTCAAGATCCCGCCAATTGCGAGTTGGGAACAGTAGCCAATGGGGAGAACGACGCTGTCTTGTCGCTCCAGCGGAAGCCCGTTCCGCTTGGCTGTCTCGGTCCAAAGCTGTGGGAACGGTGCCAAGTTTCGTGGGGTTCCGATTGCCGTAGACATCGATGTCGTAGCGCCTTGGTTCAACGTTCGATACTCGCATCGGATTCAGACAAGGTGCCGTGAGGCCTGCGTGACCCGATGGAAGCATGTGGCCGGAGTGATGGACACCAATGCTGACGGCAACCCCGTCTACACGAAGTACAACCGCAACTACCCGGACAGCGACGTCTACACGCTGTGGAACAAGTCGGGGAAGGGAACCACTGCCCACAGCAACAGTGGTGGCCGAATCTGGGACATGCAGGCCTGCACCTCATACCCGTACGAGCCCGACAACTGCAGCGACTGGTGGACGGACAACCACGCGCACGGCTGGAGCCGACGCGGTCCGAATGTGACAACGGTGGGGGCATGCCGAACGGGCGTGCCCCCACCGGGGTGTTCAAGGCGGTCAACGGTGCGCACTCTGCGCCCGTCTTGCTTGGTGGTGGGCCAGTTGCGGGAAAGGGGTGGATGGGATGGCGCCAGTTGAGGTCCCGCTGGATGTGCGCGGGCTCGACTATGAAGTCGGCGGCAGGAAGCTGATGGTCGGCCTGGACCTGGTGGTGCGGTCGGGGCAGTCAGTAGCCGTGATGGGGCCGTCGGGCTCGGGGAAGAGCTCGCTGCTGTCCCTCATTCTCGGTCTGACCAAGGCCGATGCCGGGCAATTAGGGGTGGCTGGGGCAGACATGGCATCCCTCAGGGGGAGCAAGCTCTCCCGATGGCGCCAGCGTCACCTTGGCATGGTCTTCCAATTCGGGGAACTCCTGCCGGAACTGACTCCGGTAGAGAATGTCGCCCTGCCAGCGCTGTTGTCGGGTAGCGGACGCGCGGACGCCTTCCTTCGGGCCCACAGACTGCTAACTGACCTGGGCGTTCGGGCAGACGGAGTTGCGACATCCGATCTGTCCGGTGGCGAGAGGCAACGCGCCGCCGTGGCTCGGGCCTTGATGGCCGAGCCGTCACTGCTCCTGGCAGACGAGCCGACGGGGGCTCTGGACGAGCAAGCCCGGGACCAGGTCGCCGAGGTTCTCTTCCAGGTTCCGAGGGATACCGGTTGCGGAATGCTGCTGGTCACGCACGACCCGGCCGTGGCAGCGCGGGCCGACCGTGTCCTGCATCTGGCTCAGGGGCGTCTGGTCGATGCGCCCGGTGCGGGTGACATGTGAAGAACACATCAGGAGCACCCCTGTGGTGGCAGCTCGTCCGCGTCGGGCGGGAGGCGGCACGCCGGGCCGAGAGCGGACGGACCCGTCTGATCGCGCTGGCCCTGGCCACGCTGGTGGCCGCTCTGTGCGCCGCCGCCTTCGTTGCCTCCAGCGCGACGTTCGAGGGGCGTGAGACACGAGGACTGGCGCGCAACCCGGTCATGGCCGAGAAGGGGCAGCCGGCGAAGGCACTGTGGAGCCGGTACTGGGAGAGCGAACACGGCCGCCAATACAGCGTGATCGTGATCGCGCCGCTGGCCGAAGATGCCCCTCTACCGCCTGGACTCGACCACTGGCCTGCACCGGGCCAGGCCTTTCTGTCCCCCGCGCTGGCGGACGGACCCGCCTCCGAGAACTACGCGGCCCGGTACGGGAAGGTGGCTGGCCGCATCGGCGAGAGTGGACTGGCCACGCCGGGTGAACGCCTCGTCTATACCCGCCCCAGCGCGACCATGCTGAACACCAGCTACCTCGACGGGATCACTGGATTCGGCTCACCCGGCCCCTCGTTCGGAGACGTCCGAGTCATCGGGGACGGGGAGGAGAGGCAGCTCGGAATGGTCGTGGCGCTGCTGCTCGGCCTGCCGTCCGCGACTCTGGCCGTCGCAGCCGCACGCCTGGGTGCACACGGCTACGACCGGCGTGCACGGCTGCTGAACATTCTGGGTGTGAGCAGACGATCCCGGATCTGGATGGACCTGGGAGCCTCAGGTCCCCCTGTTGCCCTCGGCACCGTCCTCGCAGTACTGGCCCTCCTACCCGCTCTGCTGTGGAACGCCACGCTGCCGTGGATCGACTACACGCTGGCAGCGGCGGACCTCCGTCATGCAGTCAGAACCCTGTTGAGCGTGGTCTTTGGCGCGGGACTGGTGGTACTCGCCATCACTCTGCTGATTCAGCCCTCCGCCAACCGACGGAGGAAGACGTCCCGCAGTCTGGTGGCGACCGGCGGACTCCTGCGCAAGACGGCTCTGGTCGCCTGTCCCTGCTTCCTGGCCTTGGCCGTACTTACCGGCACGACGCGCCAGGGAAGCCAGTCACCGGTCTTCTACCTGATAGCAGTCGTCGGCGCACTCGCCACCCTGCCCTCGGCCATCGGTCTGCTCATCGCCCGTGTCGCGCCCCGGTTGGCCAACACCGCCCGCCGAAGGGGGAGTCCCGGACAGCTGATTGCTGCCCGGTCGCTGGCCGCACGCCCAGGAGTGGTCGTGCGCCTCGTCTCCACGCTGGTCATCGCGATCGGTGTGATCGGTGAAACGCAGCTGGTCACCAGCATGTTCGACAACCGCTCGGGCGACACCAAAGTGCTCGACTCGGCCGAAGGCCGAAGCATGGCCATGGTGCAGGCCGCCGACCGAGCGCGTCCCAGTCAGGAGTTCAGGGACGCTCTTCCCCCGGGCGTTCATGTCGTGTCCCTCGGGCATGCCGACCTCCAGTCCGACGGTTCAAGCAGCGGAAGGATCATCCAAGCGCCGTGCCCGGATCTCGCCGCGCTCAACCTGCCCTGCCCCGCCCCCAACGCCACTGCCAAGCTCGGCTACGACCAGCTTGACCGGCGACTCAAGGCCACGACGTACACCTACTTCGGCAATACCGCGGCCACCGTCCGCACCGGAGTGACCACACGACTCGATCCGCAGGACACCTGGCTCGTCGTGTTCACAGCGAAAGGGACGACCCTCGACATCCCGGAGGTCAAGCGCACGGCACGGCTGACACTGAGCACCGACGCCGTGATCAGGCCACTGGCTGAGGGAAACCAGTCCTACACCCTTGGCTACCATGCGCGTTGGCTTCCCTTCCTCGGCACCGTCGGCACCCTCGTCATCGCTTTGGCGATGACGTTCTCCGCGCTCTCCGAATTCCTGCGGTTCTCGCGTGGCCTGGCACCCGTCACCGTCCTGACTGGCCACGCCCAAGTCTTTGGCGCTACGGCCACCTGGGCACTCGGCCTGCCGACACTTGCGGCAGGCGCCGCGGGCACCGCCGCCTACGTCCTCCTGGCACAGCCCATCAGCAGTGGCACCGAAGGGGCTGAGCTGTCGGGAGCACTCTGTCTGATCTTCCTGATGCTCACTGCGCTGCTCTCCGTGACAATGGTATGGACCGCACGCACCACAGCCCTGCGAGAAGCGAGAACGTGGAAACCGAGAGCGGACTAGTGACCTGAGTCAGAGATTCGGTGGCAGTACGAGGCGACTTTGTCCAGGATCTCGTCGGCTGACTTCGTCCAGACGAAGGGCCTGGGCTGATCGTTCCGGTCGGTCAGCCATGACCGGATGTCGCGTTCGAGGGCTTGGACGGAGCGGTGGACTGCGCGCTTGGGCTTCTTCTGGGTGAGCTCGGCGAGCCACCGCTCAACGATCTTCCGAGGGACACCGGCCGCGGCTCGTCGCCCAGCCCGTCCAGGCCGTGCTCGATGAAGCGCCGCCGCCGGGTGCGGACCGTGTCCGGAGCGATCCGCAGCCGGCGCGACACTTCCATCAAGGAATGGCCCCCCGCGCACTCCAGCACCATCCGTGACCGCTGAGCCAGCGCCTTGGCCGTCGTTCGACGACGCATACCTTTGCGCCTGTGGCGTCCAACTGCCGGCCCAGGCCGTCCGCGTGTCCGCGCCCGTCGCGGCCTGAGTGTCCTCAGCGCCCTCAGCGCGGTGGCGGCATCACGTCCTGGCGGGCGGCGACGGAGCCCGGGGCCGGGGTCGTGCGGGACCCCGTGACCGGGGTCGGGCGGGGGGTGGCCAGGTTGCCGTTGAGCCAGTGCTTGAGGCGGCGGGCGAGCGGACGTTCCACGAAGCGGTGCACCGCCCAGGCGGCCGCGAGGAGGGCGGCGACGAGGCCGGCCATCAGGAGGTGGGCCGGGATGCGGGTGTGGAGGCGCTCGATCACGGCCCAGCCTATGGACTCGTGCAGGAGATAGAGCGGGTACGTCAGGGCGCCGGCCGTGGTGAGCCTGCGCCAGTTCAGGAAGTCGGCCTTGCCCAGGGCCACGGCGAGCAGGACGGCGTAGAAGGCGGTGACGACGGTCAGTGCCACCGGCCACGAGGGGTGCAGGCCGGCCCAGTTCTCGTCCTTGACGAGCCGGACCAGCTGCTGCTGGGCCAGCAGCCACGATGCGCCGAGGAGGAGCCACAGCAGCGGCGCGGGCCGGAACCGGTGCATGAGGTACAGCACGATGCCGCCGACGAAGAACGGGGCGAACTGCGGCTGGAAGACGACGGCCAGGAGCGGGATCCCCGAGGTGGGCGCCAGTATGGCGCCGAGCAGCCACAGGCCGCAGAAGGTGACCACGCGCCGGTAGGTGAGGCCCTTGTACGCGACGACCGCGAACAGCAGATAGAACCGCATTTCGGCCCAGAGCGACCAGTACGAGGGATCCACGTGGGCGACGCCCAGCGGTTCGTGGACCATCGTGAGGTTGGTCAGCACGCGGGACAGGGTGATCGTGCGGTCGCCGCAGAACCACAGCACGAGCGCGGTGGCGGTGACGCAGACCCAGAACGCCGGGTACAGGCGCACCACCCGGGAGATGAAGAAGTCCCGCGGCGTGCGGCCCCAGCAGCTCATGCAGATGACGAATCCGCTGATGAGGAAGAACAGCTCGACGCCGAGCCAGCCGTAACTCGCGATGCCGTGCACGCCGGGGAAGAGCGTCGCGGTGCTCCGCCCCCACGCCCCGTGGTCGCCGTACCGGTCGTAGCCGGCGAAGTGGAACCCCACCACCATGAGCGCCGCGATCAGCCGCAGTCCGTCGAGCACGTAGAGCCGCGGTGGTCTCCCCCTGGGGCCCGGCGGCGCGGGAAGCGGCGGCCGTACCGTGCGGGGGCTGGGGAGCGTGGAACGCAGAGCTGTGTCTGACAAGGCGAGGATCCTAGCCGGGGAGCCGGTCGCGGCCCTTCCGGTCAGTTCGGGGACGGCGCTGTGTACGGGGGTGTGATGACCTTGGTTCCCGCTGCACGCTAGTGCATACCCCGTACGTTCGAATCGGTCCGGGCCTTCGAGCGGTGGGCCAGGCGGTCCTTCGCCCGGCGTCCCCGGCTCTCGATCGGCAGGACGCCCGTCGCCGCGGCGAGGCCGAACGGCGGCATGTCGGCATATATCGACTCGTAGGACCCTTCGGGGGCGATGTACGTCTCGTGCCAGAGCCCGACGTGCCCGCGCATCGCGCCCTTGCGCTCCTTGCGGTTGAGGATCGCCCAGGCCCTGTGGTGGAACATCGCGGGCGAGTGCGCGTAGGCGTACAGCTTCTCCTTCGACTCCCAGTACTGGACGACGTAGTACGTCCGCGGGGAGGCGGTGAGCAGGACGTGGCCGAGGTGCCCGTGGCTCCTGTCCGCGGAGAGCTCGCGGAGCATCCGGAGCATGGCGAGGGCCACGGGGATCCACTGGTGCACGGCCCAGAAGTGGTTGACGCGCATCCCGATGAGCAGCACCACCGCGTCGCCCTCGGCGGCGGCGGTCGTACGGCCCGGGATCGGCTTGGCGGACATCGTGCCTCCAGCTCCTTCGTCGGCATGGCCCCGGATCGGACAACTCCCTTGTTGGATAATGGAGTTATCCATGGGTGGCTCCTTGGATAATGGCGTTGTCCGAGGGAGGGCGCAAGAGATGCGGCTTGCGGAGCTCAGCGAGCGGAGCGGGGTCTCCACCGCGATGATCAAGTACTACCTGCGGCAGGGGATGCTGGCGCCCGGCCGCAAGGTCGGCGCTACCACCGCCGCGTACGACGAGAGCCATCTGCGCAGGCTCCGTCTGGTGCGCGCGCTGATCGAGGTGGGCCGGCTGCCGGTGGCGACGGCCAAGGAGGTGATCGGGTACGTCGACGACGATTCCCTGGACCGTACGATCCGCCTCGGCGCGGCCCTGTGGGCGCTGCCGCACGGCCCGGACCCCGACGACGGCGACCCCTGCGTGGCCGCCGCCCGCACCGAGGTCGGCCGGCTCCTCGACCTGCTGGGCTGGTCGACGGGGCGCGAGCTGGGAGATCTCTCGCCCGACCACCGGGCGCTGATCGTCGCCGTCGCGACGCTCAACCGTCTCGGCTACCCCTGGGACGCCGAACTCATGGCGCCCTACGCCCAGTTGATGCACCAGGCGGCCGTCCGTGACCTGGACTTCGTGGAGAGCCACCCCTCCGAGGAGGAGAAGGTGGAGACCGCCGTCGCGGCGACCGTCCTCTTCGAGCCGGTGCTGCGCGCCCTGCACCGCCTCGCGCAGCAGGAGGAGTCCGCGCGCCGGTACGGCCTGTAGGGCGGCGGGAGGGGCGCGCATGCGGGCCGCGCCCGCCGGGGGCGCCGGGGTGCATTTACGGGCCGCGCCCGCACCGGGCGTGCCGGAACGGGCGTGGCGTCAATGACCGTGCGTGTGCTAGCAGTTGGGGTGCGTGGCCTTGCCCGCGAAGCGGTCCGCGAGCCAGTTCGCGGCGGGGATCCCGCCCACCGTCACCCCGCCGATGTGGCCGAGCAGCGGCAGCGCGTGCCACTCCACGTCCGTCCCCCCGGCGCACCAGTCGGACCGGAGCTGCTGCCCGACCGCGTAGGGGATGAGCTCGTCGATCGTGCCGTGGTACAGGTACACCGGTGCGTCCGGGCGGTGGGTGCCGAGCTTGGACTCGGCCAACCGGGCCTGCCAGTCAAGCTGTTCGAGCGGATTCTTCACCGTCACGTCGGTGATGTGCTTGAACGAGCCCACCGTGGTGTCGACCGCCACGCAGTTGTTCTTGAAGTAGTCGACCAGCGCCTTGCCCGCCGGATTCAGGTACGAGCCCAGCTTCAGTTCGGGGAAGGCCGCGTCCTGGCCGGCCGCCGCCATGAGGATGAGGCCGGAGCCGAGTCCGCCGTCGTTGGAGGCGGCCACCTTCATCAGGTCGGCCGGCACGCCGCCGGTAGCGGTGCCCTTCACCTTGAGGTCGGGAGCGTAGGAATCGTGCAGTTCGGCCGCCCAGCTGCTGGCCTGGCCGCCCTGCGAGTAGCCCATGATCCCCACGGGGGAGCCGGCGTCGACGCCGGGAATGCCGAGCCGTTCGGCGGCGCGGGCCGCGTCCAGGACGGCGGTGCCCTCGGCCCGGCCGACCGTGTAGGTGTGGTCGCCGGGAGTGCCGAGCCCTTCGTAGTCGGTGACCGCGACGGCCCAGCCCCGCTGCACCACCTGGTTGATCAGGGTGGCCTCGACGGCCGTCCCGTACGGGAAGTTGGCGCTCGGCGCGCAGGAGTCGCCCAGCCCGACCGTGCCGACGGCGTACGTCACGAGGGGGCGCGGGCCCTTGTGTCCGTCGTTGGGCACGATGACGGTGCCGGAGACGGTGTTCGGGCCGCCCTTGGCGTTGGTGGAACGGTAAGTGACGTGCCAGGCAAGGGTGTTGGTCCACTGGCCGGGCAGCGGATGGAATTCGGTGGGGGACTGGGTGACGACGTCACCCGGTGCGGGGGAGGAGGCGTCGTCGGCGAATGCGGTGGGGGTGGCTGCCGAGAGGAGGAGTGCGGCGGCTACGGCGCCGGCGACTCTTGTACGGACGTGCATGCGGCTCTCCCAACGGTCCGGTGGGGTCGGGCAGTTGAGGAGAAGGTAGTGACTGACCGGTAGGTACGGAGCTGACCGTACCGCTCACCTTCACTGACCCGGGCGGACCTCGGGCAGGCCCGGCGCTGCGGTGCCGGCCTCGCGCGGGCCCGCGGCACGGTGCCGGCCTCGCGCAGGCCGGTGGCTCAGTGCCCGAGCCGGTACGAGCCCGGCGTCGTCCCCGTCCAGCGGCGGAAGGCGCGGTGGAAACTGGTGTCCTCCGAGAAGCCGAGGCGCGCCGCGATCTCCGCGATCGGCTCGCGGCCCTCGGCGAGCCCCGCGATCGCCGCGTCCCGCCGGACCGCGTCCTTGAGCTGCTGGAACGAGGTGCTCTCGCGTGCCAGGCGGCGGCGCAGGGTCGCGGGCGACATGGCGAGCCTGGCCGCCGTCTCCTCCAGGGTGGGCAGCCGGGGCGAGGCGCGCAGGGCGCCCGCGAGGGCCCGGCCCACCTGCTCCGCCACCGTCGTGCCGTAGGTGTGCCGGCTGAGGAGTTCGAAGGGCGAGCGGCGCAGCATCTGGCCCAGGGCCGCCTCGTCCCGCACGAGGGGGGCGGTCAGCCAGCGCGCGTCGAACACCGCCTCGGTGCGGGTGCCGCCGAAGCGGACCGGGCAGCCGAACAGCGACTCGTACTCGTCCCCGTGCCGGGGCGGCGGATAGCCGAAGGCGGCGCGGGCGAGCGGGATGCGGCGGCCCACGAGCCAGCTGCACAGCCGGTGCCAGATGATCACGAGGCACTCGGTCAGGAACCGGTCCTCGTCCTGGCCCGCGAGATCGCCGCGCACGGTGAACACCGCGTCCCCGCCGCTCACGTCGAGCGCGAGATCGGGGCCGTTCGCGAACAGCCCGTAGAAGGCGGTGCCCCGGCGCACGGCACCACCGAGGTCGCGGCAGCCGAGCACGGCATGACACATCATCGCGAAGGTACCGGGGCGGCTCGGCGCCCCACCGAGCCCGAGGAACTCGTCGCCCGTCGCCCGGTACAGGGCACGGAAGAGATGGGCGAACTGGGCGGGGGTGACCCGCGCCCGGTCGTCCCCCAGCAGCAGCGGGGGAATGCCGGACGCCTGGAGCAGGGGCACGGTGTCGATGCCGTGCCGTTCGGCGCCGCGCAGCACGGCCCGCACGTGGTGCACGGTGATCGTCGGCGTCGCCATGGTCAACGACGGTAGCGGGGTTGAGCGTTGAGGTCAGCCGGGGTGACGTTTCCCGTCATCCCCCGCGGCCGGCAAACGTACCTACCGTCGGGTCATGACCCCACAGAGTGAGCACCGCGAGAGCGCCGAACACCAGGAGCCGTCCAGCCGTCCCCGCACGCTCGCCCTGTTCACCGAGTGGGCGGCGCGGCGCCACCCGGACCGCCCGGCGCTCCGCTTCCGCGCCGCGGACGGGGCGTGGGTCTCCGTGACGTACACCGAGCTGCGCGACACCGTGCGCCACACCGCGCGCGGCCTTCTGGCGCTCGACATCCGGGCGGGCGACCGGGTGGCGATCCTCTCCGAGACCCGGCCCGCGTGGACGTACGCGCACTTCGCCTGCCTCGCGGTGGGCGCGGTCGTGGTGCCGGTGTACCCGACAGCGGGCGACGAGGAGACCACGTGGGTGCTGTCCGACTCCGCCGCGAAGGCGGTCTTCTGCGAGGGGCCCGCCGAGGCGGCCCGCGTGGAGGAGCTGCGCCCGAAACTGCCCGCGCTCGCCCACGTCCTGCCGATGCCTATGCCGATGCCTATGCCGATGCCTATGGCGGGCCGCGACGGGCCGGCCGGGGCGGCGGATGCTTCCGCCGCCTCACCCGCCGCCTCACCCGCTGCCCCACTCGCCGCCCCGCTCGACGAGCTGCTGGCCCGCGCCGAAGCGGTGCGCCCCGAGGACGACGCCGAACTCGTCTACACCTCCGGCACCACCGGGCTCCCCAAGGGCTGCCGGCTCACCCACGGCAATCTCGGCGCCGTCCAGGACGCCACGCTGCACCTCATCCAGGGCGGTCCGGGCGACCGCACCTACCTCTACCTGCCCCTCGCCCACCTGCTCGCCCAGCTGATCCAGTTCTCCACGCTCCTGTACGGCGGCGAGCTCTGCTACTTCGGCGGCCGGATCGAGGACGTCGTCGGCGAGCTGGCCGAGGCGCGGCCGACCCATCTGCCCTCCGTACCCCGCCTGTTCGAGAAGGTCTACTCGGTGGTGCGCTCGCTCGCCGAGGCGGAGGAGGGCGGCGGCGAGCGGTTCGACGCGGCGGTCGCGGTCGGCGTCCTCGCGGCGGACGACGCGCTTCCGCCGGAGCGCCGCGCCGCCTACGAAGCCGCGGACGCCTCGCTGTTCAGCCTGGTCAGGGCCGCCTTCGGCGGGCGCCTTCGCTGGGCCCTGACGGGCGGCGCCCCGATCGACCCGGCGGTCCTCGACTTCCTGCGGGCCTGCGGGATCCAGGTCTTCGAGGGGTACGGGATGACCGAGTCGGCGGGCGTCATCTCGCTCAACCACCCCGGCGCGGTGCGGTACGGCACGGTGGGGCGGCCGGTCCTGGGGTGCGAGGTGAGGATCGCGGACGACGAGGAGGTGCTCGCCCGGGGCCCGATGGTCTTCCCGGGCTACCACGCGAACGCGCTCGGCACGGCTGAGGCGCTGGACGCGGAGGGGTGGCTGCACACGGGGGATCTCGGCGCGGTCGACGCGGACGGCTATCTGACGATCACCGGCCGCAAGAAGGACCTGATCATCACGTCCGCCGGCAAGAACCTGACGCCCTCGCACGTCGAGCTGGCCATCGAACGGTCCCGGTTCGTCTCGCACGCGGTGATGGCGGGCGACCGGCGGCCGTATCCGGTCGCGCTGATCACGGTGGAGGCGGAGGCCGCGGCGGGGCGTGACGCGGCGGAGGTGCGCGAGCTGGTGGGGCGTGCGGTGGCCGAGGCCAACGAACAGGTGTCCCGGCCCGCCCGGATCCGTGCCTTCGCGGTGCTGCCGCGGGACTTCACGGTGGAGGGGGGCGAGTTGACGCCGACGCTGAAGGTACGGCGGAAGGTGGTGCTTGAGCGGTTCGCGTCGGAGATAGCGGCCCTGTACGACTGAGCGGGGCGCGACCCAGCTCCTTGTGCGTAGTTCACCCGCGCACCCGGCCCCGCTTTCGTCCGCGGACCGTGCCCGCTTCTCGCGAACGGCCCCCGCCCGGCGCCGGGCGGGGCAAAGGCAGGAGCCCCGTCCGGCAGGACGGGGCTCCTTGGGTACTGCTAAGTCAGCGATCGCCAACCCGGAGAAGTTAGGCCGGGGTGACGTTCTCCGCCTGCGGGCCCTTCGGGCCCTGAGTGACGTCGAAGTTCACGACCTGGTTCTCCTCCAGGGAGCGGAAACCAGACGCGTTGATCGCGGAGTAGTGGACGAAGACATCCGGGCCGCCGCCGTCCTGGGCGATGAAGCCGAAGCCCTTTTCAGCGTTGAACCACTTCACGGTTCCGGTAGCCATAAGCCCTCCTTGGGCCAAAGGGTTGCCCTGCTCCAGAACCTGCAAACAAGTCTGAAAACTACAAAAGCCTGCGGGTTACATGCTCCGCAGGCTCTGTACTGCAAGGGAAACCAAACTGCAACTTGCGCTGAGCGTAGCACGCAGCTCGCGTGCCGCGGTAGAGGGAAAGATCACTTCGCTCGTACGTTTGTCCGTCCGCCGGGCAGGTGACGGGGTGGTCGACCGGGCAAGCGCCGGACCAGGCACGACGCCCCGCAGAGCACCCCGCGCAACGCCCCGCGCGAGGCATCCGTCCGGGCGGCCCGCGCGACCCCCGGGAGGCCCGGCGCCGTCCACGCAGTGGGACGGGTCTAGCCTCGGCATGTGGACAATTCAACCAGCCCCCAGCACCACGGCGGCCGGCCGCGCGTCGGCCACATCCAGTTCCTCAACTGCCTGCCCCTGTACTGGGGCCTGGCGCGGACCGGAACCCTGCTCGACCTGGAGCTGACCAAGGACAGCCCCGAGAAGCTCAGCGAGCAGCTGGTGAACGGCTCCCTCGACATCGCGCCGATCACCCTCGTCGAGTTCCTGCGCAACGCCGACGACCTGGTCGCCTTCCCGGACATCGCGGTCGGCTGCGACGGGCCGGTCATGTCCTGTGTGATCGTCTCGCAGCGCCCGCTGGAAGACCTCGACCGGGCGCGCGTCGCGCTCGGTTCCACCTCCCGGACCTCCGTACGCCTCGCGCAGCTCCTGCTCGCCGAGCGGTACAAGGTCACCCCCGACTACTACACGTGCCCGCCCGACCTCGGCCTGATGATGCGCGAGGCCGACGCAGCCGTACTGATCGGGGACGCCGCCCTGCGGGCCTCGCTGCACGACGCGCCCCGGCTCGGGCTCCAGGTCCACGACCTCGGCGCGATGTGGAAGGAGTGGACGGGCCTTCCGTTCGTCTTCGCCGTGTGGGCGGCCCGCAAGGACTATCTGGCCCGCGAGCCCGCCCTCGTCCGGCAGGTGCACGAGGCGTTCCTCGCCTCGCGGGACCTCTCCCTGGAGGAGGTCACCAAGGTGGCCGAGCAGGCGGCCCGCTGGGAGGTCTTCGACGCCGACCTCCTGGAGCGCTACTTCACGACGCTCGACTTCCGCTTCGGCGCCGAACAGCTCGAAGGCGTACGGGAGTTCGCGCGGCGGACCGGGCCGACGACCGGCTTCCCCGCCGAGGTGGGCGTGGAGCTGCTCGCTCCGTAACGGCCCGTCCCGGTTCGGGAAGCGGGACGCGCTCGGGACGCGGTCAGGGTGACGGGACCGGGGCCAGCATCTGCTTGCTGATCCACTCCATGGTCCCCTCGCCCATGCCCGTCACGTAGGTGTGGGCGTTGTGGGTGCCGCCCTGGATCGTCTGGAGGCGGGTC
This sequence comes from Streptomyces sp. NBC_00442, assembly GCF_036014195.1. NCBI lineage: Bacteria > Bacillati > Actinomycetota > Actinomycetes > Kitasatosporales > Streptomycetaceae > Streptomyces > Streptomyces sp. NBC_00442. Next base: position 3,014,685 of record NZ_CP107918.1, on the reverse strand, counting down.
TTCACCGGGCCCTTGCCGTACGTCTTGATGAACTGCTCGACCTTCGGCACGACGGTGGTCTCCTTGGTGCCGACCTGGAAGGCGAGGGCGACCTCGGGCCCCTTCCTGTCGATGAGGTCCTGCGCCAGCTTCTCCGGGTTGTTCGCCTGCTTCTCGGCGTCGTGGCCGGCCCACAGCGGCGAGTCCGGCACGATGTCCGGGCCGGAGGCGATCGCGGCCTTGAACAGGTCGGGGCGCTTGAGCACCGACTTCAGGCCGACGAAGCCGCCCGACGAGGAGCCCATGAAGGCCCAGCCGTCGCGGGACTTGAAGGTGCGGAAGTTGGCCCGCACCAGGTCCGGCACGTCCTCCGTCATCCAGGTGCCCATCTTCGGCTGCCCCGGAATGTCGCTGCCGTCGTAGTAGTGCTTGGCGTCCGGGTTGAGGACCGGCATGACGACGATGAACGGCAGGCTCTTGCCGGTCTTGGACCATTCGCTGATGCTGCTCTGCAGCTTCAGGTCGGTGCCCATCCAGTAGTTCTTGGGGTAACCGTTTCCGCCCGGCAGCGCGATGAGCACCGGGAAGCCGCTGTCGCGGTACTTGGCGTCGAAGTACTGCTTGGGCGCCCACACCCACACCTTGCCCGTGAACCCCGACTTCGCGCCCTTGAGTGTCGTCACGCCGATCTTGGTGCCGTCGCCGAGCGAGCTCTGCGTGGTGAACTCGGCCTTCGGCCCGGTCGGCAGCAGCGTCTGCGCGCCGGCGCCGTTCTTCGCGGAGGCCTCACCGTTCTTCTGTCCGCCCTGGATCGAGGCCTGGGCGGACGGGCCGCTCGGCCCCGAGTCGAAGCTGACCGGCTTGCCCTCGTCCGAGCAGCCGGTGACCAGCACGATCGAGCCGATGACGGCGGCTCCTATCAGGGCGGCGGGACGGCGACGGTTCATTCGGGGGCTCCGTGCATCTGGGATCGGTGGATCGGTGGATCTGGGGGCCGGGGGGCCGGGGACCAGGGGTGGGGGACGCTTGGGGTGGGCGGGCGCGGCCCGTGCGGAATTGTGGGCGATCGGCCACGAACCACGCCAGTCAAGAGTGCGGAACGCGCCGTTCGGTTCGCTCGCGCCGGCCGGGATCCCTCCCGGCCGGGGGTGATCCCGAGCACGTACGCCTCTACGCTGCTGTGCGACCGGCTTGAACTGGTGGGCGTGGGGGGAGCACCGCGATGCAGTCGTTGCAGCCGCTGGAAGCGGGCGAACCGCACACGATCGGCTCCTACCGGCTGCTGGGCCGGCTCGGCGCGGGCGGCATGGGCCGCGTGTACCTGGGGCGCAGCGCGGGCGGCCGCACCGTCGCGGTCAAGGTGGTGCACCCCCACTTCGCGCTCGACGAACAGTTCAGGGCGCGGTTCCGGCACGAGGTCGAGGCGGCCCGCAGGGTGGGCGGCCAGTGGACCGCGCCGGTGCTCGACGCCGACCCGGAGGCGCCGGTTCCGTGGGTGGCGACGGGCTATGTCGCAGGCCCCTCGCTCACCCAGGCCGTCCTGGACCACGGCCCGCTGCCCGAACGGGCGGTACGCGCCCTCGGAGCCGGGCTCGCCGAGGCGCTGGCCGCCGTCCACGCGCTCGGCCTCGTCCACCGCGACGTGAAGCCGTCCAACGTGCTGCTCACCCTCGACGGCCCCCGGCTCATCGACTTCGGCATCGCCCGCGCCACCGACGGCACGGCCTCGCTCACCGCGACCGGCGTCTCCATCGGATCGCCCGGCTACATGGCGCCGGAGCAGATCCTCGGCCGGGGAGCGACCGGCGCCGCGGACCTCTTCTCCTTGGGTGCCGTCCTCGCGTACGCGGCGACCGGCGAGCCGCCCTTCCCCGGCGACTCCTCGGCCGCGCTCCTCTACAAGGTCGTGCACGAGCCGCCCGAACTGGGCGCGGCCCTCGCGGGCGACGTGCGCGAGGCGGTCGCGGCCTGCCTGGCCAAGGCGCCCGCCGACCGCCCGGCCCCGGCCGCCCTCGCGGCCCGTCTCGCCCCGGCCGGCGCGGCGGAGCTGGTGCGCGGGGGCTGGCTGCCGGGCCCCCTCGTCGAGGAGGTCAGCCGCTCGGCGGTGCGGCTGCTCGACCTGGAGCCGAAGGACGCGGTCTCCGGCTCGGGCCCGATCCCGTTCAGCAGCGCGGCGATCGGCGGCCCGGCGCTCGGCGGCGAGGCGGGGACCCCCGGGGACGGCCATCCGGCCGGCTCGGGCTCCGGCTCGGGCTCCGGGGCCGGTGTCTTCGGCCCGCCGGACGCCTCGTACGGTCGGGCCGAACCGGGCCCGCGGTCTGCGGAACCAGGCTCGCCCGACCTCACGGAGGCGGACTCGTCCGGCCACGCGGAACCGGGCCCGTTCCCCGGCCCCCGCACGCCCCCGCGGCCCTCCGCCCCGCCGAGCCCCGCCGACCGCGGCCCGCGCGTGGCCCTGTCCGTGGCGACCGCCGCCGAACCGGGCGAACGCGGCCGCGGCCGGAGGATCAGCTGCACGGTGGCGCTCGCGGTGGCCGGAGCGCTGGCCACGGTGACGGTCGGCGCGGCGTTCCTCTACGACCTGCTGCCGGGCGGCCGCACGGCCAACACCGGCGCCAATCCCGCGAGTTCGGCCCCGGCGGCGACCGGTTCGCACGCCCCGACACCGGCCGCGTCGCCGCCCGCGGGGGAGAGTCGACTGGGCTCCGTGGCAGGTGAGTTCGTCGGCACCTGGAAAGGCGTACTCACCCAGGACAACGGCACCTCGGGGTACGAGTACACCGCGGTGATCACCAAGGGCGCGAAGGGAACGGACGTGGTGCGCACCACCACGACCGTCGGTCCCCTGGAGTGCCACGGTGTCGGCGCTCTGGACTCCGCCACCGCCACGGTGCTGCACATCACCGAACGCACCGACCCGGCGCAGCGGTCGACCTTCGGCTGCACCGGGGCCACCGCGACGATGACGTACACCCTCCAGCCGGACGGCAGGCTCCGCTTCGCGTCGCAGGAGGCGGCCGCGGGCCGCCCGACGGGGACGCTCACGAAGCAGTAGCCCACCCGGCGCCCCGCTCGGCTGCCGCATTAGGCTGAACCGCGTCATGAACGATGAGAACGCGCCCGTATACGAAGCCCATTTCAGGCGTACGCCGTTCCAGCTCCTCGGCGGCCACAAGTGGAAGAGGCTGGTCGCGTTCCGCGTCGACGCCGACGGCGTCCTGCTGGGGGGAGCCCCCGCGCGGTACGAGAGCCAGCTGGCCTTCGTGCCCTGGCAGGACATCACGGCCATGGTGGTGTGGCGCCAGCTGACCGCCGGCAACGGAATCAACCACATCGGTGTGCAGAGGAAGGCCGGCGCGCCCCCGCTGCCCGGCATGAACAGCCGTATGAGCCGTGAAAGGGCCGCGACGCTGGTCCCGCACGTCGATTACGAGTTGCTCAAGGCCAGCCGGCCCATCAACTTCTGGCGCCTCGACCCGGAACGCCTCCAGGCCGCGGTCGACGCGTTCGCGCCGCACGTCCCCGTCCTCGTCTACACGCAGCCGCACCTGTCCTAGCGGCGGTCGGACGGCGGCACGTAATCACCGGCGATCAAAGGAGAGCGGACGTGGCCTTCAGGCGACGCGAGGGCCGCGAGACGCGCGAGGAGGCGCCGGTGGCGCCCGTCGCGTGGGCGGGGGTGCGGGAGTTCACCATCGGCTCGATGGAGCGCCCCGCCACGAAGAGGCGCCCCCGCCCGGTGCGCGGCCCGCGCGCCATCCGCGTACCGGCGGGCAGCGGCGACGGGCAGGTGTTCGCCCCCTGCGCCTACGTCGCCCGCTCCACACCCCCGGTCCCGCCGACCGCCATGGACCGCTGCCTCTACGAGGACGCGGAATCCCAGCGCCTGCTGTGCTACCTCGTGGCACGGGAACTCCCGGACGGTGAAAGCCGCTACGAGGTGTACGACGCCGAACACCGGCCCATCGGCACCCTGCGGCGGATCCCGCCGTCGGGAAGGCTCTTCAAGCACACCTGGCGGATGCACCAGCCCGGTCACCCGGACGTCGTCGGGCGCAACCAGTGGCACCCCGCGCGGCTGGCCCACCGGGCGGCGGAGAACTTCGTTCCCGAGGTGCTGAACATCGTGACGGGCCTGGGGCCCGACGACTCCCACGGCCCCCAGCGCAAGGCCAGGACGCTGGAATGGGTGGCGGACGGCGATGCGGTGATGGTGTCCGAGAGCGTCAAGCTCCTGAGGGTCGAGCAGGACTGGCTGGACCGCCGCCTGGCCTTCGCGTACGCGTTCCTGGGGGACGGCTGAGGGCGCGCGGCCACGGCCCGGGTCGGTCGGATCAGTCGGAGCAGTCGACCGGCTCGCCGCTCCCCCGCGAGAACACCGCGTCCAGGGCCATCGACACCGCACCGACCGAGGTGAGCGCGGAGGTGTCGACGCGCTGGAGCAGAACGGCGATGGCCAGGTCGACCGCGTCCGCCGCGCCGGTCATGCTCCCCGCGTGCACCCGCTCCTTGCCCTCGGTGCGCTCCTGGAAGGCGACCCGCACGCCGTCGCGCTCCAGCGCGAAGCTGCGGAAGACCCGCAGGACGGTGTAGGTGTAGCGGCGTTCTCCCCAGGCGATGTGCAGGGCCCGGGAGGTGTTGCGCAGGGCGCGCCTGTTGAAGTCGAACTCCGCCGCCACCCCGTCGACGGTGAGCGTGCTGTCCGGCGTGCATTCGGTCTTCGTGCCGGGTGAGCGGTACGCCGCTTCCGGCATGGCGTCGCCTAGCAATTCGACCCCTTGGTACGGGAGTTGAAGCTTGGAGCGAAGTCGGGGCCTCGACTCTCTCGTGGACACCTCGCCGAACGGCCCCGCGGGTCCCGCGATACCGAGGTGCGTCTTCGTCCAGTAGCTGCGCAGCTCGAAGGTGACGTCGCTCATTTTTCCTGCCGCTTACTCATTGGACCGGGGAAGGTTGGCAATCTTGTTGATCATGGCTGAGGTGGCACCCATGGATGTCAGAGCAGACGTGTTGACCTCTTCGAAAATGATGGCCAGCGCCATGTCCAGGGCGTCCACATCACCTGTGGCGACGCCGAAGCTGCTGCCGCCCTTTCCCGTGGAACTCTTCCCGCGTTCGAAACCGACGCGTATCCCTGGACGTTCGAGGACGACGCGGCGATGCACCTGGAGTACGGAGTAGGTGTAGTCGCGGTGCTCCCCGTGGATGGTCAGCGCTCGGGATCTGTTCCTGAAGGCCCGTCGGTCGTAGTCGAAGGACATCTCGGTGCCCTCGACGAAAAGGTGCCCACGATCCACGTCGTGGTCGGCGCTCGAAGCGCCGAAGCGGTACCGCGTGTCCGGCAGGCCTTCACTTTCCAGCCGTACTTCGCCGAATCCGGGAATGTCCGCGCCGCGCCAGAACGTCGTCTTCGGCCGCCTCGTGGTGACTTCGCCGAACGGTCCGACGGTTCCCCTGCGGCCGGTCTCTCTTCTGTTCCTGAACGTGCGCAGCTCGAAGGCGAAGGTGGGCACGTGTCGCCTACCGCACAGCCGTGGCGCCGGCGAACGTCCCGAGAAAGGCCCCGCGGTCACGCGTGGCGATGCGGAGCGGCTCGCCCTGGCGCGCACGGATCCCGACGCTGATCCGGTTGTGGATCGCCCTGGAGATCGGGACCGCCAGACGGGGCAGCGGGAGGAGCAGAAAGAGCGCGGACACGATCAGCCACACACCGGTGTCCTGGGGTATCGAGTCCACGCCCATGTACGCGACTGCGGCGAGGCAGCCGCCGACGCAGCTGCCCGACCAGGCCATGGGGACCTTCTCGGTGTACACACCGGTCGCCCCGAGGGCCGTCGGTGTGGTGGGGCGGCTCATACGTACTCCTGGAGCTGTGGTCGTGGCGTCGAGCAGGACGACGCTAACCAGGCGGTACGCGATTTCGCCAGTCCCGGCCGGCGGACCGTTCCGCTCCCCGGTACCGGTTGTCCCCGTCGCCGAGTGGCGTGAGAGAAAGGGGTGATGGAACCGTTCACCTTCGATCTGACCCCGATCCATTCGGCCACCGTGCACGGATACCGCGGCCTGATGGGTCCGTTCGGCGCCGTCACCGTGTGCGCCGAGGTGACGAAACAGAGCGGGTGCAGGAACCAGGTCGTGGTCGACGGCGACCGCCTCCCGCGGGCCGTCTTCACGAGCGGCCGGGAGGGAGGCCGCCCCGCGCTGCCCGGCGGACGGCTCACCCTGGACGGTACGGAGGTGGCCCTCGACCTCCGGGGCGAAGGGTTCCTGAAGGCGTCACGGTGGCTCGACGTCCGGTGTGGCGAGCGGAGTTACGTCTACCGTTCCACCGGGCCGTCCGGGCCGGGCAGGGACGTGACGCTCCGGCGACCGGGGGCCGTCGTCACGATCCGGCGGGCCGTGGGACACCTGGGCATCGAACGCACCGGCACGGCGGAAGGCTCCGTCGACGCCACGGACTTGGCGGTCGCCCTCGTCCTCGAACCGGCCGACACGTCCGCGCTCACCCGGGCCGGCACCCTCCTCGACGCGTCGATCGGCATCCTCGGCTTCCGTGACACCCGGGGGGACGGCAGGACCGTGTGACGCGCCCGCGCCGTCCGGCCGCACACGGATCGGCTCCGTGACACCCGTTTCGCAGCGGCGGCCAGGGGCCTGCGGGCACCCTGGTCCGGTGAACACAACGGTGACCACAACGGTGGACGCGACGCTGATCGCCGTGGCGGCCGGGTGGGGCGCGGGCGTGGGGCGGCTTCTGCCGCGGCCCGCGTACCGGCTCGCCGTCGCACCCGACAGGACCTGGCATGCCGACTGTCCGGCCGGGCACCCCTTGGCGGGCGCCTGGGAAGGATGGCTGGGGCCTGCCCGGTGCCGGACCTGCGGCGATGCGGCCGGTCACGCGCGGCCGCTCACCACGGGCCTGGTCACCGCGTTCGTCTGCGCCGCCCTCGCCGCCGCCACCGGGCCCCGCCCCGAACTCGTGGTCTGGCTGCTGCTCGCCCCGATCGCGGTGCTGCTCTGTCTCGTCGACCTCGCCGTTCACCGGCTGCCCGACGTCCTCACCCTCCCGCTGGCCGGCGCCGCGGTCGTGCTGCTCGGGCCGGCCTCGCTCGTCCCCGGGCACGCCGGTGCCTGGCCGGCCGCCCTGCTCGGCGGGCTCGCGCTCGGCGGCGGATACGGCGTGCTGTTCCTGATCAACCCGGCAGGACTCGGCTTCGGCGACGTGAAGCTCGCGCTCGGCCTCGGCGTCATGCTCGGCTGGTACGGCCTGCCGTGCCTGCTGACCGGCGCGCTGCTCGGTCTCGTCCTGGGCGCGCTGTACGGGCTCGGGCTCCTCCTGCTGCGCCGCGCGAGCCGCAAGGAGGCTTTCCCGCTCGGCCCGTTCCTGACCGCCGGAGCGTTCTGCGGGCTGCTGCTCGGCGCGGCCACCGCCTAGCCGGGTTCGCGGCCCCCGATCAGCGGGGCAGGGCCGCTGCCGTACGCTGGATCGGTCCGCCCGTAACCCTTCCGAAAGGGACACCCCCGGTGACTGAGAAGGCCGATCTCCAGTCCGTTCTCGACCGCGCCGCCGAGGGTGGGCGGATCACCCCGGAGGAAGCGCTCGACCTGTACCGCTCCGCGCCGCTGCACGCGCTCGGCTCCGCCGCCGACGCGGTGCGCCGCCGCCGGTACGCCGGTACCGAGCACATCGCGACGTACATCATCGAGCGGAACATCAACTACACGAACGTCTGCGTGACGGCGTGCAAGTTCTGCGCGTTCTACGCCGCGCCCAAGGACACCGCCAAGGGCTGGACGCGCGACCTCGACGACATCCTGCGCCGCTGCGCGGAGACCGTCGAGCTCGGCGGCACCCAGATCATGTTCCAGGGCGGGCACCACCCCGACTACGGCGTCGAGTACTACGAAGAGCACTTCTCGGCGATCAAGAAGGCCTACCCGCAGCTGGTCATCCACTCCCTCGGCGCCTCCGAGGTCGAGCACATGGCCCGCATCTCCAAGGTGAGTGTGGAGGAGGCCATCAGCCGCATCCACGCCGCCGGGCTCGACTCGTTCGCGGGCGCCGGCGCGGAGATCCTCCCGGAGCGGCCGCGCAAGGCGATCGCGCCGCTCAAGGAGTCCGGCGAGCGGTGGCTGGAGATCATGGAGACCGCGCACGGCCTGGGCGTCGAGTCGACGTCCACCATGCTCATGGGCACCGGCGAGACCAACGCCGAGCGCATCGAGCACCTGCGCATGATCCGCGACGTACAGGACCGCACGGGCGGCTTCCGCGCGTTCATCCCGTACACCTACCAGCCCGAGAACAACCACCTCAAGGGCCGCACCCAGGCGACCATCTTCGAGTACCTGCGCATGATCGCCATCGCGCGGATCTTCCTCGACAACGTCGCCCACATCCAGGGTTCCTGGCTGACCACCGGCAAGGAGGCCGGGCAGCTCACCCTGCACTACGGCGCGGACGACCTCGGCTCGATCATGCTGGAGGAGAACGTCGTCTCGTCGGCCGGTGCCAAGCACCGCTCCAACCTCCGCGAGATGATCGACATGATCCGCACGGCAGACCGGGTGCCCGCCCAGCGCTCCACCACCTACGAGCACCTCGTCGTGCACGACGACCCGGCCGACGACCCGGTCGACGCCCGCGTCCAGTCGCACATCTCCTCCACCGCGATCGAGGGCGGCACGGCCCACCCGGAGCTCAAGCTCCTCGCGTCCAACTGAGGCCGTGATCCTGAGGTGTTGACGATCCACGCCGCAGAGCTGCTACTGACCGGGGCCGGCGACGAGCCGGTCCCGGGCGGAGCGGTGCTCGTCGACGGCGACCGGATCGCGGCGATCGGGCCGTACGAGGACGTCGCGGCCGCGCACCCCGCGGCCCGCGTCCGCCGCTGGCCCGGAGTGCTGACGCCGGGGCTCGTCAACCGGCACGGCACGGCGCTCCTGGAGCACACCTACTTCCCCGACGACCCCTTCGAGCTCGACGAGCTGGGCGGCGAGCCGCTCACCGGGGCCGCGCTCGCGGACCTCGCGCCGAGCGAGTCCCGCAAGGGCAACAGCGCGCGCCGCTGCACCCAGAAGCTCCTCGCGCGCGGCGTGGTGGCGGTGGCGGTGCGGCTCACCACCCCGGCGGTGCGAACCGCCGTGCACCGGGCGGGACTTGAGGTCGTGCCGATCCCCGACGCGGAGGGCCCGGCCACCCTCGACCCGTTCGTCGGCGCCGACCCCGCCGACGCCTTCCGGGCCCCGCTCGCGGTGGGCGCCGCGGCCCGGTTCGCGGTCTTCGCGGTACCGGACGCGGTCGCGCTCGCCGAGCGGGGGGCCGGGACGTGCATCGCCACCGTCATCGGCGGGCGCCTGCTGCACCGGCGCCGCTAGGTGGTGTCTTCCCGGCGCCCGCCGTCGGCCCCGCTGCCGCCGTCGGCCCTCGCCCTCGCCCCGCTCACCTCCCCGACAGCGCCTTCGCGAAGGCGCCCGGCTCCTGGTCCACCCCGCTGCAACCGGCTTGTGCCACAGCCGATTTGATCCCGTCGCCGCACTTCTGATCGCGGTAGGACACCCACATCGAGATCCGCCCGACGCCCTTGTCGCGGGCGAACTTCCGTACCTTCGCCGCGTCGTCGAGCGTGAACGTCTCGCCCTTGACGTCGTTGACGCCGATCATCGGCGTGATCCCGAGCCCCTGCCAGGCCGCCCGGTCGGAGAGCCCGAGCACCCGCTTGAGCTGACCCTGCGCGGCGGTCGCCGCCCGCACCGCGTAGTCGCCCATGTTCCCGCCGAACGACGTGCCGTAGTTCATCGCCATGACGTTGACGGCCGACACCTTCACACCGTGCCCCTTGGCCGCCGTGAGCAGCGCCGTCGCCTCGGGCGTCAGCCCCGTCGGCATCGCGGCGAGCGTGAAGGTCACCTTGAGCGAGGCGCGCTGCTTCTGCAACAGGGCTATCGCCTCGGAGCGCCGGGTGAGGGCGGCCGGGTCGGTCAGGGCCGCGCCCTCGATGTCGAAGTCCGCCTCGGTGGCACCCGCCGCGTCGAGCGCCGTGCCGTAGGCGGCGGCGAGCTGGGCGGGGGTGCGGCAGGTGAGCGCGAGTTCCTTGCCGGCCTGCCCGCCGAAGGACACCCGTACCGCGGCGCCCGACTTCTTCAGGGCCGTCGCCCGGTCCTTGACGTCCCTGTCCACGATCGCGGTGTCGTCGTCCCACACGGCGCGGCAGGTGGAGCCGTGGGCGACGACGAAGGCCAGGTTGTAGACGGAGGGCGAGCCCACGGCGTCGGTCGGCGCGGCGGTGGTGGCGCTGACGTAAGGGGAGTACGTGACGCTCAGCGGGCCCGTCGCGGCCGGGGCGGCCGGGGTGCCGGTCGCGGCCGGCGCGTCCGGGGACGCGGAGCACCCCGCGCACACCAGCGCGGCCAGGACGCCGGCCCCCGCGACCGGCACTCTCAGGAAACTCCGCACGTCGTGTGCACCCGCTCTCGTGAATGTGCGCCCCCGTGGCACCGAAAGGAGAATGTACGTGGCCCGGCCGGGCCGGTGAGGGCCGGGCGCCCGGGGCCCGGCCGCGTACTGCTTGAATGGGAAGCGTGACCCGCGCATCCCTGGACAAGCAGCCGCACGAAGTCGCCTCGATGTTCGACGACGTCGCGGCACACTACGACCTCACCAACGACGTGCTCTCCCTCGGCCAGGCCCGCCTGTGGCGCAAGGAGGTCGCGAAGGCGGTCGACGCGCGGCCCGCGCAGAAGGTGCTCGACCTCGCGGCCGGCACGGCCACCTCGTCGCAGCCCTTCGCCGCGGCCGGGGCGTACACCGTGCCCTGCGACTTCTCCCTCGGCATGCTGAAGGTCGGCAAGGGGCGCCAGCCCCACATGCCGTTCACGGCGGGCGACGCGACGAAGCTGCCGTTCCGCGACGACACGTTCGACGCGGTGACCATCTCCTTCGGGCTGCGCAACGTCCAGGACACGGACACCGCGCTGCGCGAGATGTACCGGGTGACCAAGCCGGGTGGCCGGGTCGTGATCTGCGAGTTCTCACAGCCGACGTGGAAGCCGTTCCGGACGGTCTACACGGAGTACCTGATGCGCGCCCTCCCGCCCGTCGCGACGGCGGTGTCCTCCAACCCGGAGGCGTACGTGTACCTCGCGGAGTCCATCCGCGCCTGGCCCGCCCAGGACGCGCTCGCGGCGCGGCTGCAAGGGGCGGGCTGGTCGAAGGTGGCCTGGCGCAACCTGACGGGCGGCGTCGTCGCACTGCACCGGGGGTTCAAGGCCGCCTAGGCTCGGCCCGGTCACCGAGCGGGGTCTCGGGTCGGGCCTCCAGCTCCAGGCGGAAGCACAGCGCGTCCACCCCCAGCTTCCGGGACGGGTACGTCGTGGAGAGCGTCATCCCGAGGCGCTCCGTGACCGCCACCGAACGGACGTTCCCGGGGTGGACCATCGCCACCACACGCGGGACGCCCGCGGCGCGGACGCGGGCCAGGGTGGCGCGGGCGGCCGCGGTCGCGTAGCCGCGGCCCCAGTGGGTGCGGGCCAGGCGCCAGCCGATCTCGATCTCGCCGACCGGGCCCCAGTCGTCCAGCGGCCACGGCTGCGCGCCGGTGAAGCCGATGACCTCGTCGTCCTCGTCGAGCATCGTCCACAGGCAGAAGCCGTGTTCGGCGTCGTGCTTGCGCTGGCGGGCGGTGAGCTCCTCGTACACCGAGACCTCGGCCGCGCGGCCGCCGTGGAACTCCATCACGTCCGGGTCGTCGAACACCCGGTGCCAGGTGTACGCGTCCTCCTCGGTGGGCACCCGAAGCCGCACGACGGGCAGGGACTTCTCGGGTACCCGGGGCTTCGGGGACTCGGGGGACACAGAGCTCATGGCGGGGGCAACCCTTCGCGATGTCGATCAACGGCCACCCATAGACTGCACGTGTCCTGTGCTTCTCGGCACGCAAATTCGAGTCTTCGGGAGATCCCGCTGTGACCGAGCCGCTCTCCGAACACACCGCGGACGTGATCGTCGTCGGCGCCGGCCCGGCCGGTTCGACGACCGCGTACTACCTGGCCAAGGCCGGACTCGACGTGCTGCTCCTGGAGAAGACCGCCTTCCCGCGCGAGAAGGTGTGCGGCGACGGTCTGACCCCGCGCGCCACCAAGCAGCTCGTCTCCATGGGGATCGACATCTCCGAAGAGGCCGGCTGGCTGCGCAACAAGGGCCTGCGGATCATCGGCGGCGGCGTCCGCCTCCAGCTCGACTGGCCGGACCTCGCCTCGTACCCGGACTACGGACTGGTGCGCAAGCGCGACGACTTCGACGAGCAGCTCGCCCGGCAGGCGCAGAAGGCGGGTGCGCGGCTGTACGAGCGCTGCAACGTCGGCGCCCCGATCACCGACGAGCGCACCGGCCGCATCACCGGCGTCAACGCCAAGCTCGGCGAGGAGAAGACCCCGGTCACCTTCCACGCCCCGCTCGTGGTCGCGGCCGACGGCAACTCGACCCGGCTCTCCCTCGCGATGGGCCTGCACCGCCGCGAGGACCGCCCGATGGGCGTGGCCGTACGCACGTACTTCACCTCGCCCCGCCACGACGACGACTACCTGGAGTCCTGGCTCGAACTGTGGGACAGGCGCGGCCCGCAGGAGCGGCTGCTTCCCGGCTACGGCTGGATCTTCGGCATGGGCGACGGCACGTCCAACGTCGGCCTCGGCATCCTCAACTCCTCCTCCGCCTTCAAGGAGCTGGACTGGCGCGAGATCCTCAAGGCGTGGTGCGCGTCCATGCCGGAGGACTGGGGCTACACCCCGGAGAACATGACGGGCCCGATCCGCGGCGCCGCCCTGCCCATGGCCTTCAACCGCCAGCCGCACTACACCAAGGGCCTGCTGCTCGTCGGTGACGCGGGCGGCCTGGTCAACCCGTTCAACGGCGAGGGCATCGCGTACGCGATGGAGTCGGGCCAGATCGCCGCGGACGTCATCGTCCAGGCCCACGCCCGCGCGACCCCCGCCCAGCGTGAACTGGCCCTGCACGCCTACCCGAAGATCCTCAAGGACACCTACGGCGGCTACTACACCCTTGGCCGTGCCTTCGTGAAGCTCATCGGCAACCCGAAGGTCATGAAGATCGCCACGCAGCGCGGTCTCACCCACCCGCTGCTGATGAAGTTCACGCTGAAGATGCTGGCCAACCTGACGGACCCGACGGGCGGGGACGCGATGGACCGGATCATCAACGGGTTGTCGAAGGTGGCCCCGAAGGCTTGACCGGCCGGTCGCAACGCGTCATCCGACGACGGTAGGTGCCGGCCCGGTGCGGGGCGGGCGGCTCAGGGTTTCGCCTGGGCCGCCAGTTCCTTGGTCAGGCGCTCCAACAGAGGGTCCGCCTTCGCGTGTTCGCCAAGGCTGAGCGTCAGGGCCACGTCGCCCGCTCCCTCCATGGGCAGCCGCTCCGTCACGACCGTCCGGCCGGGCATGGGCACCGTCCGGCCGCGATCCGCCACGACCGCCTTGTTGAGCCAGGGCGTCATCTCGGCCGATGTCATTCCGGCGTCCGCCGCCAGGCGGGGGTACAGCAGACCCACTGCCGGCCCCTTGCCCGCGCCGACGGTGTAGACGTGCAGGGTCCGCGAGTCGAGGCGGTACACGCATTCGAGCATCGCTCCGTCGGCCTGGCTGGTCGGGGTGTCGGGCGCGCCGTCGACGAATCCCGTCGCGGCGGGGTGCTCGGTGCCGGCCCCCGCCCCGCCGTTGTACCCCGCGGCCTTGGCCGCCGCGGCGATGTCGAACGGCACCGGGCACTTCGACGCACCGGCGGCGCCCGCCACCCTCGCCTTCTCCTTGATCCAGGCCACGCTCGGCGCACCGCTGTCCGAACCCTGTGAACACGCGGTCAGCATCAGCGCGGCGGCGCCGAGCACCACGGCCTTGCGGGACTTCGAAGATATGAGCATCCCCGGGGTGAATCCTTTCGCTGAGCACCTCACACCGCGCCGATCGCCGGCTCAAGGATCCTAGGCCTCGGTCAGCGCACCACGTCGAACACGTTTTTCTGGAGCCCGTTCGCGTACGCCTCGTGCTCGACGAGCCTCAGCCGCTGCGCGTCCTTGTCGGTCGCGCTGAACAGGCGCTTGCCCGCGCCCAGCAGGAGGGGGAAGACGAGCAGGTGGTAACGGTCGATCAGGCCGGCGTCCGAGAGGGCGTGGTTCAGGGCGGCGCTGCCGTGCATGATGACCGGGCCGCCCTCGGTCTCCTTCAGGGCGGCCACGTCGTCGAGGGAGCGCAGGATCGTCGTGTCGCCCCAGTTGGACACCAGGTCGTCCTCCGTGAGGGTGGTGGAGACGACGTACTTCGGCATCGCCTTGTAGCCGGCGAAGTCCTCCATACCGGGCCACACCGGGCTGAACGCCTCGTAGCTGGTGCGGCCAAGCAGCATCGCCGAGGCCTCCTCCTGCTCGCGGCCCTTGATCTCGAACGCCTCCGGCAGGAACTCGGCGTGTTTGAAGGTCCATCCGGAGTTGCGGTAGCCGGGCTCGCCGCCGGGAGCCTCCATCACGCCGTCGAGCGAGATGAACGCGGTGCTGATCAGGGTGCGCATGGGGGTGCCTCGGTTTCTCGTATCCCGTTCCGGGTGGGTTCGGTACGGTGCGAACCGCAGCCACGCGTGCTGCCGTGCCCCACCGACCACGCATTCTGACCCCGGGTCACGCGAAAACTCATCGCTCCGCGCCGCACCGCCCCTGCGTGTCAGGCCGGTTCGGGTTGGTCCGGGCCGGCCGGTGCGAAGACCTGTCAGCTGCGCCGCTCCACCTCGTCCGTCCACCGCACCGGGACCTCCCCGGCGAACCGGGACAGACCGGTGCGCAGTTCGTCCGGGGAGAGGCCGCCGTTCTGGCGGCGGGCCACGTACTCGTGGCGTCTGCCGTCGTGCAGCGTCACCCACACCGCGCGGTGGTGTTCGTAGCCGCCGGCCGTGCCCTCGTCCCCGAGTTCCCAGATCGCCACCGTGCCGACCTCGATCTCCCGCACCTGCGACCAGGGCGCGTCGAACCGCGTGGCGAGGTGTATTCCCGTCACGTCCGCGCGGATGACGGGCCGCAGCGCCCCGTACACGCAGGCGATGACCAAGAACGCGCCGGCGCCGATGACGAACAGGGCGAATCCCCACCCGAAGGCGAGTTTGGACCAGTCGACCGGACCCTGCCAGGGCCGGATGCCGGTCAGCATCCACAGGCCGAGCACCATGAACACGATCCCGATCGCGGCGAACATGCCGAGCCCGTCGGCGTAGACCTCGTAGGGCTGCGGTTCCGCGTCCCGCACCTGCTCGTCCATGCGCCCACCCCCTGATAGGTGGATGCTGCCCGGATACGGGCAGAGTTCAACACATTCCGGGCGCGCCGAAGGGCCGTTGCTCCCGAGCGGGGGAGCAACGGCCCTTGCAGGCGGTGCGGGTACGGCTCAGAAGGCCGCTGTGTGGCTCAGAGAACGCGGACGGCGCCCGAGGGGGCGTCGTAGTCCAGGCTGCGCTCGACGACGCCGGTGGAGGGGTTCTGCGCGCCGACGAAGTTGCCGCCGCCCACGTAGATCGCCACGTGGTAGGCGGAGCCCTTGCCACCCCAGTAAAGGATGTCGCCCGGCTGGAGGTTGGACAGCGAGACGTCGGTGCCGGTGGTCGACTGGTCCTGCGAGACGCGCGGCAGGTCGACGCCGACCTGACGGTAGGCGGCCTGCACGAGACCTGAGCAGTCGTACGCGCTGGAGCCGGTGGCGCCCGAGACGTACGCCTTGCCGACCTGGGCCAGGGCGAAGTTCACGATGGCGGCGGCGGAACCCGTGGCGTTGGACGCCTTGAACGAGGTCGTGCCGGCGGACTTGGCGGACGTCGACTTGAGCGTGGTGCGCTCGGCGGAGCGGGAGGCGCGCTCGGTGGCGTCGGCCTTGGCCTTGGCCTTGGCCTCGGCTTCGGCCTTCGCCTTGGCTTCGGCGGCCTTGGCCTTGGCCTCGGCGTCGTCCTTGGCCTTCTTGGCGTCCTTGGCGGCGGTGGACGCGGCGGCGTCCTGAGCGGCCTGGAGCTGGAGGTCGGCGGCAACTGCCTTGGTGGCCTGGGCGGAAGCGGCCGCGGTGGTCGCGAGGTCGCCCGTCAGCGTCGGCATCTCGATGGTCTCGGTGACCGGCTGAGCGGCGATGGCCGGGGCGGCCGCACCTGCCAGCGCGATGGTGCTGAGTACGCCACCGGCAACTCCGGCCCGGAGCGAGACCTTCGAGGCGCTGCGGCGGGGCTTCCGGTGGCTGGGTATGTGAGCGGTGTGGGACATGGGAATAACCGCTATCAGGGGTTCAGGGTTCCCTTCAAGAAACGTGGGCTGCGCCACAGTTGACCTCGGAAGCTGTGAATCCGCTTCGTGGCGGCACTTATTGACGCCGTAACGGACAAACCCGGCAGCCCCAATCAGGGCTGTGATCATGCGTTTTCCATGAAACGCCCGAATTGCCCGGCGCTTACCATCCCCTCACGTCGATGGCCAAGCCCCGTTGATTTCACGACCGTTGGTACGTGACGCAGGTCACAGTGTGAAGGGATCCGGCCGGACGTGATGTGCGTGCGGGTCTCGTGAACGGGTGCACGCGTCCACCTTTGGGCGGCGAAGTCCCTCGCGCGGGTGAGCGGGGGCCATTTATCACTGACGGGCTTTCCTTGCCAATTTGCCTGTAGCGCACATCCCTTGATAATGCCAGACCGCCGCCGACCAGCGGTAACACCATCGAATGTCACGTCTCGTGATCACTCAGGCGCTTCGCGTATGAAGATCACCGCTCATCCGACTTCATGATCCTTCGTCAGGTGGTGGAGATCACAAAGGCGTTGACGCACCCCGTGTCGCAGATCACAGACCGGCGGGCATAGGATGCGGGGCAGTCGGGCTTGTGAACTGCCTCACATGTACGCGATCTTCGCGCGATGCATGAGGAAGGCCGAGGCGTTCGCAGGGCCCGCTGTGCGGTCCAACGGTCAAGGACGACTGGAAGGAGCGAGGAGCGTGAATGCCTACGCGCCCATCCTCGTGCTCGGCGCCCTCGGGGCAGGGTTTGCGATCTTTTCCGTGGTCATGGCCACGCTTATCGGCCCAAAAAGGTACAACCGGGCCAAACTTGAGGCGTACGAGTGCGGCATCGAACCGACTCCCACGCCGGCCGGCGGCGGTCGCTTCCCGATCAAGTACTACCTGACGGCGATGCTCTTCATCGTCTTCGACATCGAGATCGTCTTCCTCTACCCCTGGGCGGTCACCTTCGACGCCCTGGGGCTTTTCGGGCTCGTGGAGATGCTGCTCTTCGTGCTCACCGTCTTCGTCGCCTACGCGTATGTGTGGCGGCGCGGCGGTCTGGAATGGGACTGAGGGGCTGAGGGGCACCTATGGGACTCGAAGAGAAACTGCCTAGCGGCTTCGTACTGACCACTGTTGAGCAGGCCGCGGGCTGGGTGCGCAAGTCATCCGTCTTCCCCGCAACCTTCGGCCTCGCCTGCTGCGCCATCGAGATGATGACGACGGGCGCCGGGCGCTACGACCTGGCCCGGTTCGGCATGGAGGTCTTCCGCGGCTCCCCGCGCCAGGCCGACCTGATGATCGTGGCGGGGCGGGTCAGCCAGAAGATGGCGCCCGTCCTGCGGCAGGTCTACGACCAGATGCCCAACCCCAAGTGGGTCATTTCCATGGGGGTTTGCGCCTCGTCGGGCGGAATGTTCAACAATTACGCAATTGTTCAGGGCGTTGACCACATTGTTCCGGTTGATATCTATCTGCCCGGTTGCCCACCCCGCCCCGAGATGCTGATCGACGCGATCCTCAAGCTCCACCAGAAGATCCTGGGCTCCAAGCTCGGGGTCAACCAGGTGGAAGCGGCCCGCGAGGCGGAGGAGGCGGCTCTCAAGGCGCTCCCCACCATTGAGATGAAGGGGCTGCTGCGGTGAGCTCTCCCGACACTCCGGACACTCCCGAACAGGGCGTCCCCGCCCCGCGCGAGAACACCGGCGACGTGATCGGCGTACGCAAGGGCATGTTCGGCGCCGCCGACGGCGGTGACACCAGCGGCTACGGCGGCGTCATCAAGACCGTCACCCTGCCGGGCGCCACCTCGCGTCCCTACGGCGGCTGGTTCGACGAGGTCGCCGACGAGCTCGAAGGCGCCCTGGAGGAGCAGGACCTGCTCCCCGAGAACGCCATCGAGAAGACGGTCGTCGACCGCGGCGAACTCACCTTCCACATCGCGCGCGAGCACCTCGTACGCGTCGCCCGCACCCTGCGCGACGACCCCGCCCTGCGCTTCGAGCTCTGTACGGGCGTGAGCGGCGTGCACTTCCTCGGTGACAAGGGGCGTGAGCTGCACGCCGTCTACCATCTGCGCTCGCTCACGCACGGCCGGCTGATCCGGCTGGAGGTCAGCGCTCCGGACGCCGACCCGCACATCCCCTCGCTCGTCGAGGTCTACCCGACCAACGACTGGCACGAGCGCGAGACCTACGACTTCTTCGGTCTCGTCTTCGACGGCCACCCCGCGCTGACCCGGATCATGATGCCGGACGACTGGCAGGGCTTCCCGCAGCGCAAGGACTACCCCCTCGGCGGCATCGCGGTCGAGTACAAGGGCGCCCAGATCCCGGCTCCGGACCAGCGGAGGTCGTACACCTGATGTCCACTTCACACGGAACGCCGCACGCCCACCCGTCGCCCGGCCACCACCCCTCGACGAGTCCCTCCGGGACCCCCTTCTCGTCCGCCCGCGAGACGACCGAGGGGACCGTATATACGGTCACCGGCGGCGACTGGGACGACGTCGTGCAGTCCGCGGCCAAGGCCGACGACGAGCGCATCGTCGTCAACATGGGCCCCCAGCACCCCTCCACGCACGGCGTGCTCCGGCTGATCCTCGAGATCGACGGCGAGACCGTCACCGAGGCCCGCTGCGGAATCGGTTATCTGCACACCGGTATCGAGAAGAACCTCGAATTCCGCACCTGGACGCAGGGCACCACCTTCGTCACACGCATGGACTACCTGACGCCGTTCTTCAACGAGACGGCCTACTGCCTCGGCGTCGAGAAGCTCCTCGGCATCACCGACCAGATCCCCGACCGGGCCTCGGTCATCCGCGTGCTGCTCATGGAGCTCAACCGGCTCTCCTCGCACCTGGTGTGCATCGCCACCGGCGGCATGGAGCTGGGTGCGACCACGATCATGATCTACGGCTTCCGGGATCGTGAACTCATCCTCGACCTCTACGAGTTGATCACCGGGCTGCGCATGAACCATGCGTTCATCCGCCCCGGCGGCCTCGCCCAGGACCTGCCGGCGGGCGCGGTGGACCAGCTCCGCGAGTTCCTGAAGACCATGAAGAAGAACCTGCCGGAGTACGACAAGCTCGCCACCGGCAACCCCATCTTCAAGGCTCGCATGCAGGACGTCGGCTACCTCGACCTGACCGGCTGCATGGCGCTCGGAGCCACCGGCCCCATCCTGCGCTCGGCCGGCCTCCCGCACGACCTGCGCAAGACCGACCCCTACTGCGGCTACGAGAACTACGAGTTCGACGTGCCGACCACCGACACCTGCGACTCCTACGGCCGCTTCCTGGTCCGCCTCGAAGAGATGCGCCAGTCGCTCAGGATCGTCGAGCAGTGCCTGGACCGGCTCGAGCCGGGCCCGGTCATGGTCGAGGACAAGAAGATCGCCTGGCCCGCGCAGCTCGCGCTCGGCCCGGACGGACTCGGCAACTCCCTCGACCACATCAAGAAGATCATGGGCACCTCCATGGAGTCCCTCATCCACCACTTCAAGCTGGTGACCGAGGGCTTCCGGGTGCCGGCCGGGCAGGCCTACGCGGCCGTCGAATCGCCCAAGGGCGAACTCGGCGTGCACGTCGTCTCCGACGGCGGCACCCGCCCCTACCGGGTCCACTTCCGCGACCCGTCCTTCACCAACCTCCAGGCCATGGCGGCGATGTGCGAGGGCGGCCAGGTCGCCGACGTCATCGTCGCCGTCGCGTCCATCGACCCCGTGATGGGAGGCGTCGACCGGTGACCGACATTCAATTGGGCATGCCCCAACTGCCCGCGCCCGGCTACCCGGCCGATGTGCGCGCCCGCCTCGAAGCGGACGGCAAGGAGATCGTCGCCCGCTACCCCGACAGCCGCTCCGCGCTGCTGCCGCTGCTCCACCTCTGCCAGGCGGAGGAGGGATACGTCTCGCGCACCGGCATGGCCTTCTGCGCGGACCTCCTGGAGCTGACGACGGCCGAGGTCACCGCGGTCGCCACCTTCTACTCCATGTACCGGCGCAAGCCGTCCGGCGAGTACCAGGTCGGCGTCTGCACCAACACGCTCTGCGCGGTGATGGGCGGCGACGCCATCTTCGAGGAGCTGAAGGAGCACCTGGGGGTCGGCAACAACGAGACCACCGACGACGGCAAGGTCACGCTCGAACACATCGAGTGCAACGCCGCCTGCGACTTCGCACCCGTCGTGATGGTCAACTGGGAGTTCTTCGACAACCAGGACCCCGAGAGCGCCAAGCGCCTCGTCGACGACCTGCGCGCCGGCCGCCCCGTCGAGCCGACCAGGGGCGCGCCCCTGTGCACGTACAAGGAGACCGCGCGCATCCTGGCCGGCTTCCCCGACGAGCGCCCCGGCGCGGTCGCCGCGACCGGCGGCGCCGGCCCCGCCTCGCTCGCCGGACTGCGGCTCGCCAAGGGCGAGACGCCGGGCGCGCGCGTGGTGCACCCGCGCGGCGGCCAGGACACGCACGACCGGCCCCAGCCGGGCTCGCACCACTTGAGCTCGCACGACGCACCGCAGCAGACCTCGGCCTCCGACCCCGAGCACCCGGCGGGCCCGGTCTCCGAGGAGGGGGAGTGATGACCTTGGCCACCGAGATCGAAGGAAACGGCAACGGGAGCCCGGAAAAGCTCCTGGCACCCGTCCTCTCCGCCTTCTGGGACCAGCCCGAATCGTGGACCCTGGACACCTACCGGCGACACGACGGCTACGAGGGCCTGCGCAAGGCGCTCGCCATGACGCCGGACGACCTCATCGCGTACGTCAAGGACTCCGGTCTGCGCGGCCGCGGCGGCGCCGGCTTCCCCACCGGGATGAAGTGGCAGTTCATCCCGCAGGGCGACGGCAAGCCGCACTACCTCGTCGTCAACGCCGACGAATCCGAGCCGGGGACCTGCAAGGACATCCCGCTCCTTTTCGCCAACCCGCACTCCCTCATCGAGGGCATCGTGATCGCCTGTTACGCGATCCGCTCCTCGCACGCCTTCATCTATCTGCGCGGCGAAGTCGTCCCCGTCCTGCGGCGGCTGCACGAGGCCGTGCGCGAGGCGTACGAGGCGGGCTTCCTCGGCAAGGACATCCTCGGCAGCGGTCTGGACCTCGAACTCACCGTGCACGCGGGCGCCGGCGCGTACATCTGCGGCGAGGAGACCGCACTCCTCGACTCCCTCGAAGGCCGTCGCGGCCAGCCCCGGCTGCGACCCCCCTTCCCCGCTGTGGCCGGTCTGTACGCGTGCCCCACTGTGGTGAACAACGTCGAATCCATCGCGTCGGTTCCCGCGATCCTGAACCGGGGCAAGGACTGGTTCAAGTCGATGGGAAGCGAGAAGTCCCCGGGCTTCACGCTGTACTCGCTCAGCGGGCACGTCACGAGCCCCGGCCAGTACGAGGCGCCGCTCGGCATCACGCTGCGCCAGCTGCTCGACATGAGCGGCGGGATGCGCAAGGGCCACCGCCTCAAGTTCTGGACGCCGGGCGGCTCTTCGACGCCGATGTTCACCGACGAACACCTCGACGTGGCCCTCGACTACGAAGGAGTGGGCGCGGCCGGCTCGATGCTGGGCACCAAGGCGCTCCAGTGCTTCGACGAGACCACCTGCGTGGTGCGGGCGGTCACCCGCTGGACCGAGTTCTACGCCCACGAGTCCTGCGGCAAGTGCACGCCCTGCCGAGAAGGAACGTACTGGCTGGTCCAGTTGCTGCGCGACATCGAGGCCGGCAAGGGCTCGATGGACGACCTCGACAAGCTCAACGACATCGCCGACAACATCAACGGCAAGTCGTTCTGCGCGCTCGGCGACGGCGCCGCCTCGCCGATCTTCTCCTCGCTCACGTACTTCCGCGACGAGTACGAGCAGCACATCACGGGCAAGGGCTGCCCCTTCGACCCCGCCAGGTCCACCGCCTGGGCGGACGACAGCACGGAGGTGACCGCATGACTGTGACGACGAGTAGCGCTTCCTCCGGGGGCGGCGAGGCGGCCGTGCCGCCGGAGGATCTCGTCTCGCTGACCATCGACGGCGTCGGCATCAGCGTCCCCAAGGGCACCCTGGTGATCCGCGCCGCCGAACAGCTCGGCATCGAGATCCCGAGGTTCTGCGACCACCCCCTGCTCGACCCGGCCGGCGCCTGCCGCCAGTGCATCGTCGAGGTCGAGGGCCAGCGCAAGCCGATGGCGTCCTGCACCATCACCTGCACCGACGGCATGGTGGTCAAGTCCCAGCTCTCCTCGCCGGTCGCCGAGAAGGCCCAGCGCGGAGTGATGGAACTCCTGCTCATCAACCACCCGTTGGACTGCCCGGTCTGCGACAAGGGCGGCGAATGCCCCCTGCAGAACCAGGCGATGCAGGTCGGCTCCGCGGATTCGCGTTTCGAAGGCAAGAAGCGCACCTATGAGAAGCCGGTCCCGATCTCCACCCAGGTGCTCCTGGACCGCGAGCGCTGTGTGCTGTGCGCCCGCTGCACCCGGTTCTCCAACCAGATCGCCGGCGACCCGATGATCGAGCTGATCGAGCGGGGCGCGCTCCAGCAGGTCGGCACCGGCGAGGGCGACCCGTTCAAGTCGTACTTCTCCGGGAACACCATCCAGATCTGCCCGGTCGGCGCGCTGACCTCGGCCGCGTACCGCTTCCGCTCGCGCCCCTTCGACCTGGTGTCGTCGCCGTCGGTGTGCGAGCACTGCGCGGGCGGCTGCGCGACCCGCACCGACCACCGGCGCGGCAAGGTCATGCGGCGCCTCGCGGCCGAGGACCCCGAGGTCAACGAGGAGTGGATCTGCGACAAGGGCAGGTTCGCCTTCCGCTACGGGCAGCAGCACGACCGGCTGACCACGCCGTTGGTGCGCAACGCCGACGGCGACCTCGAACCGGCTAGCTGGCCCGAGGCGCTTCAGGCGGCGGCCGTGGGGCTCGCCGCCGCGCGCGGCCGGGCCGGGGTGCTCGCCGGCGGACGGCTCACCGTCGAGGACGCGTACGCCTACGCCAAGTTCGCGCGGACCGTCCTCGACACCAACGACGTCGACTTCCGGGCCCGTACGCACTCCGCGGAGGAGGCCGACTTCCTGGCCGCCCGTGTCGCGGGCCGCGGCCGTGACCTCGACGGGCGGGGCGCGACCTACGCGTCCGTGGAGCAGGCACCGGCCGTCCTCCTGGTGGGGTTCGAGTCGGAGGAGGAGGCGCCCGGCGTCTTCCTGCGGCTGCGCAAGGCCTGGCGCAAGCACGGCCAGCGCACCTTCTCGCTCGCCACCCACATGACGCGGGGCCTCGCGAAGGCGGGCGGCACCCTGCTGCCCGCCGCACCCGGCACCGAGACCGAGTGGCTCGACGCGCTCGCGGGCGGCGTCGGCCTGGACGACGACGGCGCGAAGGCGGCCGAGGCGCTGCGAGCCCCGGGCGCCGTCCTCATCGTCGGCGAGCGGCTCGCGGGCGTGCCCGGCGCGCTGACCGCCGCGGTGCGCGCGGCTGCTGCGACCGGCGCCGACCTGGTGTGGATCCCGCGCCGGGCCGGCGAGCGCGGCGCGGTGGAGGCGGGCGCGATCCCGTCGCTGCTGCCCGGCGGCCGCCCGGCCACCGACCCGCGGGCCCGCGAGGAGGTCGCGGACGCCTGGGGCGTACGCGAACTCCCGCACCGCTACGGCCGCGACACCGGTCAGATCGTCGAGGCCGCCGTCACCGGCGAACTGGGCGCGCTGCTCGTCGCGGGCGTCGACCCGGCCGACCTGCCGGACCCGGCGCGCGCACGTCAGGCCCTCGAAGGCGCCTTCGTGGTCAGCCTCGAACTGCGGCCGAGCGCGGTCACCGCCCAAGCCGACGTGGTCTTCCCCGTCGCGTCCGTCACCGAGAAGTCCGGCACCTTCCTCACCTGGGAAGGCAGGGCGCGCCTGTTCGAGGCCGCGCTCAAGCCGGAGCAGATGACCCGCACCCTGGCGCCCACGGACGCGCGGGTCCTGCACATGCTGGCCGACGCGGTCGCGGGCGCCACCGGCGCCGACGGCGGCACCTTCGCCCTGCCCGACGTCCACGCCGTGCGGCGCGAGATGACGCGGCTCGGCACCTGGGACGGGCCGCGCGCGAGCGAGCCCCTGGAGACGGCGCTGGCGCTGCCCCGGCCCGCCGAGGGCGAAGCGGTCCTCGCCGGTCACCGGATGCTGCTCGACCAGGGCTCGCTCCAGGCGGGCGACGAGGCGCTGGCCGGCACCCGGCACGCGGCCGTGGCCCGGCTCTCGGCGGACACCGCGGCCGAGTCCGGCGTCAAGGACGGCGACCTGCTCCAGGTCGCGGGACCGGCCGGCACCGTCCGCCTCCCGCTCCGGATCAGCGACATGCCCGACCGGGTGGTGTGGCTGCCGCTGAACTCCGTCGGCGGCGGGGTCGCCGCCGACACCGGCGCGGTCCCCGGACAGGTCGTCCGCATCGGACCGGCCGTTACGGATGCCCCCTCGGAGGTGGTGGAGGCGTGATCACGCTCGCTGCGGAGGACCTCTCCCTGTTCGGCCGCGACCCCTGGTGGCTCGTCGTCGTCAAGGCCGTCTTCTGCTTCGCGTTCCTGATGGTGACCGTGCTGTTCTCCATCGTGTGGGAGCGCAAGGTCGTCGCCTGGATGCAGCTGCGCATCGGCCCCAACCGGCACGGCCCGTGGGGCATGCTCCAGTCGCTCGCCGACGGCATCAAGCTGATGCTGAAGGAAGACGTCATCGTCAAGCGGGCCGACAAGGTCGTCTACGTCCTGGCCCCGATCATCGCCGCGATCCCCGCGTTCATGGCGATCGCCGTGATCCCGTTCGGGCCCGCCGGCAACGAGGTGTCGATCTTCGGTCACCGCACCACGATGCAGCTCACCGACCTGCCGATCGCCATGCTGTACATCCTGGCCGTCGCCTCGGTCGGCATCTACGGCATCGTCCTCGCGGGCTGGTCGTCCGGCTCCACGTACCCGCTCCTCGGCGGCCTGCGCTCCTGCGCGCAGATGATCTCCTACGAGATCGCGATGGGCGCGGCGTTCGCCTCGGTGTTCCTCTACTCGGGGTCGATGTCGACCTCGAAGATCGTGGAGGCGCAGGGCGACCGCTGGTACATCGTGCTGCTGCCGGTCTCGTTCATCATCTACATCGTCACGATGGTCGGCGAGACCAACCGGGCGCCGTTCGACATGCCGGAGTCCGAGGGCGACCTGGTCGGCGGGTTCAACACCGAGTACTCGTCCATCAAGTTCGCGATGTTCATGCTCGCCGAGTACGTCAACATGGTCACCGTCTCGGCCGTGTCGGTCACCCTCTTCCTCGGCGGCTGGCGTGCCCCCTGGCCGATCAGCACGTTCTGGGAGGGTGCGAACCACGGCTGGTGGCCGATGCTCTGGTTCGTCATCAAGGTCCAGCTGCTGCTCTTCTTCTTCATCTGGCTGCGCGGCACGCTGCCCCGGGTCCGCTACGACCAGCTGATGAAGCTGGGGTGGAAGGTCCTCATCCCGGTCTCCGTGGTCTGGCTGATGATGGTCGCGACCGTACGGGCGCTGCACAACGAGGGCTACGGCTTCTCGAAGATCGTGCTGTACGTCGGCGGTGCCGTCGTCGCGCTGCTGCTGCTCTCCTTCGTCGTGGACGTGTTCCGGAGCAAGAAGGAGGACGAGCAGGCGCAGACGCCGCCCGCCGCCTTCGACCCGATGGCCGGGGGATTCCCGGTGCCGCCGCTGCCCGGTCAGACCCTTCCGCCCGTACCCCGCCGACGGCCGCGCCAGGAGCGCGAGTTGATTGTCAGTGGTGGGGCGGATACTCAGAGTGACGGAGAAGGAAGGGAGGGCGACGGTGTCTGACACGCCATCCGACAAGTCATTGAGCAAGTCTTCGAGCAAGGCCCCGGCGAAGGCCGGGAAGAACCCGGCCGGGTCGCACAAGTCACAGGAGCCGCAGGGGTCGCAGGACACGTTCCTCAACCCGGTGGCCGGCTTCGGCGTGACCTTCAAGGCCATGTTCAAGAAGCGGCTGACCGAGCAGTACCCGGAACAGCAGAAGGTCACCGCGCCGCGCTTCCACGGCCGCCACCAGCTCAACCGGCACCCCGACGGCCTGGAGAAGTGCATCGGCTGCGAGCTGTGCGCCTGGGCCTGTCCCGCCGACGCCATCTATGTGGAGGGCGCCGACAACACGGAAGAGGAGCGCTACTCGCCGGGCGAACGCTACGGCCGCGTCTACCAGATCAACTACGCCCGCTGCATCCTGTGCGGCCTGTGCATCGAGGCCTGCCCCACCCGGGCGCTCACGATGACCAACGAGTTCGAACTGGCCGACTCCTCGCGCGAGAACCTGATCTACACCAAGGAACAGCTCCTCGCCGGCCTCGACGACACCATGGTCGACAGCCCGCACGCGATCTTCCCGGGGATGGACGAGCAGGACTACTACCGCGGCCTGGTCACCGAGGCCGCGCCCGGCACCGTCCGCCAGGTCGCGCTCAGCAAGGGGGAGCGGCCCCAGGAGGGCGCCTCCACCTTCGGTGACGACGAGCCGGCGTCCGGCAAGGCGGTGGGGGCATGAGCGCGCCCACCGAGCTGCTCGCCGCGGCGGCCTCGCACACCTCCACCGGCGAGGCCTTCCAGTTCTGGGTGCTCGGCACGGTCGCCGTGATCGGCGCCCTGTGCACGATCCTCATGAAGAAGGCCGTGCACAGTGCGCTGTGCCTCGCCGGAACCATGATCATCCTCGCGGTGTTCTACCTCGCCAACGGGGCGTACTTCCTGGGCGTCGTCCAGATCGTCGTCTACACCGGCGCGATCATGATGCTGTTCCTCTTCGTCGTCATGCTGGTCGGCGTCACCGCCGCCGACTCGCTGAAGGAGACCATCAAGGGCCAGCGCTGGTGGGCCGCGGCCTGCGGGCTCGGCTTCGGGGTGCTCCTGATCGCGGGCATCGCCAACGCCTCCCTGAAGAGCTTCAACGGGCTCGGCCAGGCCAACGCCAACGGCAACGTGGAGGGCCTCGCGACCCTCATCTTCACCAAGTACGTCTTCGCCTTCGAAATCACCGGCGCCCTGCTGATCACCTCGGCGGTCGGCGCGATGGTGCTCACCCACCGGGAGCGCACCGAGCGCGCCAAGACCCAGCGCGAGATGTCCGAGGAGCGCGTACGCGGCAAGCACCTGCCCCCGCTGCCCGCCCCCGGCGTCTACGCCCGGCACAACGCGGTGGACATCGCGGGCCTGCTTCCCGACGGCAGCCCCTCCGAGCTCACCGTCAACCAGACGCTCCGCGGCCGCGGCCAGATCCGCGACGTGTCGAGGGAGGCGCTCGCCGACCTCAAGGCACTGGAGCAGCGCTCGGAAGGCCGGCTCGGCCGGGGCAACGACTCAGGGCACGGCAGCGATGCCGGGCGCGACCACGACCTCGGGCGCGACCAAGAGGAGGCCGCCAAGTGAACCCGGTGAACTACCTCTATCTGGCAGCCCTGTTGTTCACCATCGGCGCCGCCGGGGTGCTCATCAGGCGGAACGCGATCGTGGTCTTCATGTGCGTCGAGCTGATGCTCAACGCCTGCAACCTCGCCTTCGTCTGCTTCTCCCGGCTGCACGGCAACCTCGACGGCCAGATCATCGCGTTCTTCACGATGGTCGTCGCCGCCGCGGAGGTCGTGGTCGGACTCGCGATCATCGTGTCGCTCTTCCGTTCCCGCCACTCGGCCTCGGTCGACGACGCCAGCCTGATGAAGCTGTAAGGGGTCGCTGCAACCGTGGGAAACACACAGAACCTCATCGCGCTGCTCATCGCGGCGCCCCTGCTCGGAGCGGCCGTCCTGTTGTGCGGCGGCCGGCGCCTCGACCGGGCCGGCCACTGGATCGGCACCCTGCTCGCGGCCGCGTCCTTCGTCATCGGCGCGGTGCTCTTCTTCGACATGCTGGGCCGCGCCGCCGACAAGCGGACGGCGACCCAGCACCTGTTCAGCTGGATCCCTGTCGAGGGCTTCCAGGCCAACGTCGGCTTCCAGCTCGACCAGCTGTCGATGACCTTCGTCCTGCTGATCACCGGTGTGGGCACGCTGATCCACATCTACTCGATCGGCTACATGGAGCACGACGAGAACCGCCGGCGCTTCTTCGGCTACTTGAACCTGTTCCTCGCGGCGATGCTGCTCCTGGTCCTCGCCGACAACTACCTTCTGCTGTACGTCGGCTGGGAAGGCGTGGGCCTCGCGTCCTACCTGCTCATCGGCTTCTGGCAGCACAAGCCCAGCGCGGCGACCGCCGCGAAGAAGGCCTTCCTGGTCAACCGGGTCGGCGACATGGGGCTATCCATCGCCATCATGGTGATGTTCACGACGTTCGGCTCCTTCGCCTTCTCCACCGTCCTCGGCGGGGCCGGCCAGGCGAGCTCGGGCCGAGACACCGCGATCGGCCTGATGCTGCTGCTCGCGGCCTGCGGCAAGTCGGCGCAGGTCCCGCTCCAGTCCTGGCTCGGTGACGCGATGGAGGGCCCGACCCCGGTCTCGGCCCTCATCCACGCGGCGACCATGGTGACCGCGGGCGTCTACCTGATCACCCGCTCCGGCGCGGTCTTCAACGCGGTGCCCGACGTCCAGACGGTCGTCGTGGTCATCGGCGCGGTCACGCTCCTGTTCGGTGCGATCGTCGGTTGCGCGAAGGACGACATCAAGAAGGCCCTCGCGGGTTCGACGATGTCGCAGATCGGCTACATGGTCCTGGCCACCGGCCTCGGCCCGATCGGCTACGTCTTCGCGATCATGCACCTGGTGACGCACGGCTTCTTCAAGGCCGGGCTCTTCCTCGGCGCCGGCTCGGTCATGCACGGCATGAACGACGAGGTCGACATGCGCAAGTACGGGGGCCTGCGGAAGTACATGCCGGTCACCTTCGTCACCTTCGGCCTCGGCTACCTGGCGATCATCGGCTTCCCGGGTCTCTCGGGATTCTTCTCCAAGGACAAGATCATCGAGGCGGCGTTCGCCAAGGGCGGCACCGAGGGCTGGATCCTCGGCGCGGTCACCCTGCTCGGCGCCGCGATCACCGCGTACTACATGACGCGTGTGATGGTGCTGACCTTCTTCGGCGAGGAGCGCTGGAAGAACGCGAAGACCGCATCGCCGGCCGAGCCGGGCGTGGAGCCCGCCGCCGAGACGCACGGCGCCCACGCCGAACCGCATCCGCACGAGTCCCCGAAGACCATGACGATCCCCATGATCGTCCTCGCCTTCGGATCGGTCTTCGCCGGCGGCATCTTCGGCATCGGCGACCGCTTCGTGAAGTGGCTGGAGCCGGTCACCTCCTTCAGCCACGGCGACTCGCCGGTGGGGGAGTGGACGGTCACCGCGGCCACCATGGTCTGCCTGCTGATCGGCGTGGGCCTCGCGGTCGCCCAGTACGGCCGCAAGCCCGTGCCGGCCGTCGCCCCGCGCGGCTCGCTGCTCACCCGGGCCGCCCGCCGCGACCTGTTCCAGGACGACTTCAACCACGTGGTCCTGGTCCGCGGTGGCGAACACCTCACCCGCTCGCTCGTCTACCTCGACCACAGCCTGGTCGACGGAGTCGTCAATGGAACCGCCGCCTCGGTCGGCGGGCTCTCCGGCCGCCTGCGCAAGCTGCAGAACGGCTTCGCCCGCAGCTACGCGGTCTCGATGTTCGGAGGTGCTGTGGTGATCATCGCCGCGACTCTGCTGATGAGGGCGGTGTAACGCAATGTCCTTCCCCCTCCTCACCGCCACGGCCGCCCTCCCGGCGCTCGGCGCCGTCGCCACCGCGGCCGTCCCGGCGGCACGGCGCACCGCCGCCAAGTGGCTGGCGCTCCTGGTCTCGGTCGGCACCCTGGTGCTCGCCGCGATCCAGCTCGTCCGCTTCGAACCGGGCGGCGCCCGCTACCAGTTGACCGAATCCCACGCCTGGATCAAGGACTTCGGAGTCCGCTACGAACTGGGCGTCGACGGCATCGGGGTCGCCCTCATCGGGCTCACCGCGCTGCTCATCCCGTTCATCATCGCGGCCGGCTGGCACGACGCCGACCCCCTGGAGACCCACAGCAGTCGCTGGCGGCCCACCCAGGGCTTCTTCGCCCTGATCCTCGCCGTC
Source organism: Streptomyces sp. NBC_00442 (assembly GCF_036014195.1). Lineage (NCBI taxonomy): Bacteria > Bacillati > Actinomycetota > Actinomycetes > Kitasatosporales > Streptomycetaceae > Streptomyces > Streptomyces sp. NBC_00442. The sequence continues at coordinate 2,984,330 of NZ_CP107918.1, read as the reverse complement.
GAGGCGATGGTGGTGCTCTCCTTCGAGGCCACCGACGTCTTCCTCTTCTACATCCTGTTCGAAGCCATGCTCATCCCGATGTACTTCCTCATCGGCGGTTTCGGCGACCGGGCCCACGCACAGGGCGACGAGGCTGCGGCGACCCAACGCTCCTACGCGGCCGTCAAGTTCCTGCTCTACAACCTGGTCGGCGGGCTCATCATGCTGGCCGCCGTCATCGGTCTGTACGTGGTGGCCGGCTCGTTCTCGCTGAACGAGATCGCCGCGGCCCGCGCGAGCGGCTCGCTCCACATGGCGACCAACACCGAACGCCTGCTGTTCCTCGGCTTCTTCTTCGCCTTCGCGGTGAAGGCCCCGCTGTGGCCGCTGCACACCTGGCTGCCCAACGCGATGGGCGAGGCCACCGCGCCGGTCGCCGTCCTGATCACCGCGGTCGTCGACAAGGTCGGCACCTTCGCGATGCTGCGCTTCTGCCTCCAGCTCTTCCCGGAGGCCAGCAAGTGGGCGACGCCGGTGATCGTGGTGCTCGCCGTGATCAGCATCATCTACGGGGCGCTGCTCGCGGTCGGCCAGCGCGACATCAAGCGCCTGGTGGCGTACGCGTCGATCTCGCACTTCGGCTTCATCGTCATGGGCATCTTCGCGATGACCAGCCAGGGCCAGTCCGGCGCCACGCTCTACATGGTCAACCACGGGATCTCGACGGCCGCCCTGATGCTGGTGGCCGGCTTCCTGATCTCGCGCCGTGGCTCCCGCCTCATCTCGGACTACGGCGGCGTCCAGAAGGTCGCGCCGGTGCTCGCCGGTACGTTCCTGATCGGCGGTCTCGCCACCCTGTCCCTGCCGGGCCTCGCTCCGTTCGTGAGTGAATTCCTGGTCCTGGTCGGCACGTTCAGCCGCTATCCGGTGGCCGGCGTGGTCGCGACCCTCGGCATCGTCCTTGCCGCGCTCTACGTCCTCGTCCTCTACCAGCGGACGATGACGGGACCGGTCAAGGCGGAGGTCCAGGGCATGCCCGACCTCAAGGTCCGCGAGCTGCTCGTGGTCGCCCCGCTGATCGCGCTGCTGATCTTCCTCGGTGTCTACCCGAAGCCGCTGACGGACATCGTCAACCCGGCGGTGCGGCACACGATGTCGGACGTACACAAGAAGGACCCCAACCCTGCGGTGGAGGCGGCCAAGTGAGCTCATCAGCTGTCCACAGCCTGTGGACCACGGCGGCCGAGGGAAAGCTGGACAAGATCCCCGCGCCGCACATCGAGTACGCGCAGCTCGCGCCCACGCTGATCGTGGTGGGCGCGGCGGTCATCGGCGTCCTCGTGGAGGCCTTCGTCCCGCGCCGCGCCCGCTACGTCACGCAGGTGTTCCTCTCGGTGGTCGCGCTCGCCGCCGCCTTCGCGGCGGTGGTCGGCCTCGCGGCCGGCGGCTACGGCACCACCAAGGCACACATCGCGGCCATGGGCGCGGTCGCGGTCGACGGCCCCGCGCTGTTCCTCCAGGGCACGATCCTGCTCGCCTCCATCGTCGCGGTCTTCACCTTCGCCGAGCGCCGCCTCGACCCGGAGACCCACGGCAACAGGGTCGACTCGTTCGCCGCCCAGGCGGCGTCCGTGCCCGGCAGCGACAGCGAGAAGTCCGCGCTCAAGGCCGGGTTCACCACGACCGAGGTCTTCCCGCTCGCCCTGTTCGCCGTCTCCGGGATGCTGGTCTTTCCGGCGGCGAACGACCTGCTGACCCTGTTCGTGGCCCTGGAAGTCTTCTCCCTCCCGCTCTACCTGCTGTGCGCGCTTGCCCGGCGCAAGCGGCTCATGTCGCAGGAAGCGGCGGTCAAGTACTTCCTGCTCGGCGCGTTCTCCTCGGCCTTCCTGCTCTTCGGCATCGCGCTCCTGTACGGCTACGCGGGCTCCGTCTCGTACGCCACGATCGCCGACGTCGTCAGCGGCTCGGTCCAGAACGTCGACCCCGCGCTCGCCGGCACCATGGGCAACGACGCGCTGCTGCTCATCGGTGGCGCGATGCTCCTGATGGGCCTGCTGTTCAAGGTCGGCGCGGTGCCGTTCCACATGTGGACCCCGGACGTCTACCAGGGCGCGCCCACCCCGGTCACGGGCTTCATGGCGGCGGCCACCAAGGTCGCGGCCTTCGGCGCGCTGCTCCGCCTCCTGTACGTGGTGCTGCCCGGCATGAGCTGGGACTGGCGGCCGGTCATGTGGGGCGTCGCGATCATCACGATGCTGGGCGGCGCGGTCGTCGCGATCACCCAGACCGACATCAAGCGGCTCCTCGCGTACTCCTCGATCGCGCACGCCGGGTTCATCCTGGCCGGTGTCATCGCCACCAACGCGGACGGCATCTCCTCGGTCCTCTTCTACCTGGGGGCGTACTCCTTCGTGACGATCGGCGCGTTCGCGGTCGTCACGCTGGTGCGGGACGCGGGCGGCGAGGCGACGCACCTCTCCAAGTGGGCCGGCCTCGGCCGTCGCTCGCCGCTGGTGGCGGCGGTCTTCGCGGTCTTCCTGCTCGCCTTCGCGGGCATCCCGCTGACCTCCGGGTTCTCCGGAAAGTTCGCCGTGTTCAAGGCGGCGGCGGAGGGAGGCGCGGGCGCGCTGGTCGTGGTCGGTGTGATCTCCTCCGCCGTCGCGGCGTTCTTCTACATCCGGGTGATCGTCCTGATGTTCTTCAGCGAGCCGAAGGCGGACGGGCCGACGGTGGCGGTGCCGTCGCCGCTCACGATGACGACGATCGGGGTGGGGGTGGCCGTGACGCTGGTGCTCGGTGTGGCGCCGCAGTACTTCCTCGACCTGGCGCACCATGCGAGCGTGTTCGTCCGGTAGCGGGTTGTCGCGAGGGGGCCTCGGCGCGGGTGGGTGGCGCCGGGGCCCTTTTGTGTCCCCGCCCCGGGGGTTGTGGACAACTTCGTGGGATGTCGGTGGGGGCGCCTATCGTTGCTTGCGTGAAGGGTGAGGCAGCCGACGGACCAGTACGGGGGACAGAGCGATGAGCGCAACCGGCGGAACGCAGACGATGGGCGCCGAGAGCGAGGCCCTGGCGACACTGCACAGAGTCTTCGGCTATGACGCCTTCCGCGGCGCGCAGGGCGACGTCATCGAGCACGTCGTGGCCGGCGGCGACGCCCTCGTCCTCATGCCCACCGGCGGCGGCAAGTCGCTCTGCTACCAGATCCCCGCGCTGGTCAGGCCCGGCACCGGCGTCGTGGTCTCCCCGCTCATCGCCCTGATGCAGGACCAGGTGGACGCCCTGCGGGCGCTCGGCGTGCGCGCCGGATTCATCAACTCCACGCAGGACTTCGACGAGCGCCGCACCGTCGAGGCCGAGCTCCTCGCCGGCGAGCTCGACCTGCTCTACCTCGCGCCCGAGCGGCTGCGCGTGGAGGCCACTCTCGACCTGCTCTCCCGCGCCAAGATCTCCGTCTTCGCGATCGACGAGGCGCACTGCGTCGCCCAGTGGGGCCACGACTTCCGGCCCGACTACCTCGCCCTGTCCCTGCTCGGCGAGCGCTGGCCCGACGTGCCCCGCATCGCGCTCACCGCGACCGCCACCGACGCCACCCACCGCGAGATCACCCAGCGCCTCGTCATGCCGGACGCGCGGCACTTCGTGGCCAGTTTCGACCGGCCCAACATCCAGTACCGGATCGTGCCCAAGAGCGACCCGAAGAAGCAGCTCCTCTCGTTCCTCAAGGAGGAGCACGACGGCGACGCGGGCATCGTCTACTGCCTCTCGCGCGCCTCGGTCGAGAAGACCGCGCAGTACCTGAGCGACAACGGCGTGCAGGCCGTCCCGTACCACGCGGGGCTCGACGCCGGCACCCGCGCCGGCAACCAGTCCCGCTTCCTGCGGGAGGAGGGCTTGGTGGTGGTGGCGACCATCGCGTTCGGCATGGGCATCGACAAGCCGGACGTCCGGTTCGTCGCCCACCTCGACCTGCCCAAGTCGGTCGAGGGCTACTACCAGGAGACCGGCCGTGCCGGGCGTGACGGGATGCCGTCGACGGCCTGGATGGCGTACGGACTGCAGGACGTCGTCCAGCAGCGCAAGATGATCCAGGGCAGCGAGGGCGACGAGGCGTTCCGGCGCCGGGCCGCCGCGCACCTCGACGCGATGCTGGCGCTCTGCGAGACCGCCTCCTGCCGACGGGCCCAACTCCTCGGCTACTTCGGCCAGGAGGCCACGGCCGAGAACTGCGGCAACTGCGACACCTGCCTCACCCCGCCCAAGACGTGGGACGGCACGGTGGCGGCGCAGAAGGTGCTCTCCACGGTCGTACGCCTTCAGCGCGAGCGGGGCCAGAAGTTCGGCGCCGGCCAGATCATCGACATCCTGCTCGGCCGCAGGACCGCGAAGATCATTCAGTTCGACCATGACGCGCTGTCGGTCTTCGGCATCGGGGAGGACCTCTCGGAAGCCCAATGGCGGGGCGTGGCACGGCAGTTGCTCGCGCAGGGGCTGCTCGCGGTGGAGGGGGAGTACGGGACGCTGGTGCTGACCGAGGCGAGTGGGGAGGTGCTCGGGGGGCGGCGCGAGGTCCGGATGCGAACGGAGCCGGAGAAGCCGGTGCGGGCGGGGCGGAGCTCGGCGAAGAAGTCCGGGGGCGGGGCCGGCGCGGCCGCGGCCGACCTGCCGCCCGAGGCGCTTGCCGTGTTCGAGGCGCTGCGGGTGTGGCGGGCGGCGCAGGCGAAGGAGGGTGGGGTTCCGGCGTACGTCATCTTCCACGATGCGACGTTGCGGGAGATCGCGACGGTTCGGCCTGGGTCGTTGGAGGAGCTTGCCACGGTCAGTGGGGTGGGGGAGGCCAAGCGCTCGAAGTACGGCGAAGCCGTCCTGTCCGTCCTGTCCGACACCCCCTAAGCCCTGGGGCTCCGCCCCGGGCCCCGTATCGCGCCTGAAGTGCGCTCGTCCTCAAACTCCCCCAAGGCCTTGAGGGCCAGGGGGGACCCCATGACGGGCTGGGTATGCCTGCACCGGGCACCCTGCCAAGGTCAGCCCCGCAGGGGCGCGGGGAACTGCGCGAGAGGCGGGCACGGTCCGCACCCGAAGGCGGGGTTAGGGGGCGCGGGGGACTGCGCGAACGGCCCCGCCGGCCCGCACTCGACGGCGAACCGGGGGTGTGGGAAGCCGCGCCCCGCCCCGCAGGGAAGCCGCGCCCCCGGGAGGGGAACCGTTACGGCGACGGGGTGACGCGGCCGCGGACCTCGCCCAGGCCGACCGGCACGCCGTGCGGGCCGGCCGCCCAGGCCGTGAGGGTCACCTCGTCGCCGTCCTCCAGGAACGTCCGCTTGCCCTCGGGCAGTTCCAGCGGCTCCGTGCCGTTCCAGGTCAGTTCGAGGAGCGATCCGCGCTGGCCGCGCTCGGGCCCGCTGACCGTGCCCGAGCCGAACACGTCCCCCGTGCGCAGCGACGCGCCGTTCACCGTCATGTGGGCCAGCTGCTGCGCGGCCGTCCAGTACATCGAGGAGAACGGCGGCTCCGCGACGGCCGTGCCGTTGATCGAGACCGTGATGCGCAGGTCGAACCCGCCCGGTACCTCCTCGGCGGAGTCGTCCAGGTAGGGCAGGAGCGGGAAGTCACGGGCCGGCGGGGCGACGCGGGCCGCCGTCAGGGCTTCGAGGGGGGTGACCCATGCCGAGACCGACGTCGCGAAGGACTTGCCGAGGAAGGGGCCGAGCGGCACGTACTCCCAGGCCTGGATGTCCCGCGCCGACCAGTCGTTGAGCAGGAACAGGCCGAAGACGTGGTCGTCGAAGGAGGCCAGGTCCACCGGTTCGCCCAGCGCGGACGGCGTGCCCACCACGAAGCCCACCTCGGCCTCGATGTCCAGTTTGACGGACGGCCCGAACACCGGCGCCGGGTCTGCGGGGGCCTTGCGCTGGCCCTGGGGGCGGCGCACCTCCGTGCCCGAGACCACGATCGTGCCGGACCTGCCGTGGTAACCGATGGGCAGGTGCTTCCAGTTGGGGGTGAGCGCCGCGCCGTCGGGACGGAAGATCCGGCCGACGTTGGTGGCGTGGTGTTCGCTCGCGTAGAAGTCGACGTAGTCGGCGACCTCGTACGGAAGGTGCATCTCGACCTCGGCGAGCGGATGCAGCAGGGGCTCTATCACCGGGCGGTGCGCGGGCACCGTCACCCAGGCGGTGAGCGCCCGGCGCACATCGCGCCAGGCCGTGCGCCCCGCCGCGAGCAGCGGGTTGAGGCTCGGCTTGGCGAGGAGCGCCGCGTACGGGGAGCCCAGCGCGTGCGCCGCCGCCCCCGCGTCCACGACGTGGTCGCCGATGCGGACGCCGACCCTGCGGTCGGCCGGGCGGTCCGGCGTGGAGAAGACGCCGTACGGGAGGTTGTGCGGGCCGAAGGGGTCGCCCTCGGCCACGTCGAGCGGGCTCTGCTCGGACATCGGTGCCTGCCTCGCTTTCCACGGGTGTGGGCTACACGTTACGTGGACGGTGCGCGGCGCGGCAGTGCCTAAAGAGTTCGCAATGTCCGGAAACGCCGTCTCCGATGGAGGTCGTTTCCGCCTAGCGTCTGTGTCCGGGGCGGGACCGGCGAGGGGGCCGCGCGCCCTGTCGGGCTGTGGGGCTTTCTGTCCCGAGGGGGGCTGGTGGCGGGCAGTGGCGTGCTGTTCAGGGCGGACCGGGACGTGCCCGGACTGATCGTGAAGTTCGGGAACTATCCGTTGCACCACGGAGGGGTCGGCGCCATCCGCAGTCTCGGCAGACTGGGTGTGCCGATGTACGCGATCACCGAGGACCGCAGGACACCCGCGGCGCACTCCCGCTATCTCACGCGGGCCTTCGCCTGGCCGACGACCGGCGCCGAGGAGCCGGCCGCGCTGGTCGACGGGCTGCTCGCCGTCGGCAGACGGATCGGGCGGCCCGCCGTTCTGATCCCCACCGACGAAGAGGCGGCGGTGCTGATCGCCGAGCACCAGAAGGAGCTCGCGGACCTCTTCCTCTTCCCGCCCGTGGCACCGGAGTTGCCCCGGCGCCTCGCCAGCAAGCAGGGGCTGCACGAACTGTGCGTGGAGCACGGTGTGCCGTCCCCGGCTGCCGCCTTCCCCGAGACGTACGCCGACGTCGAGGACTTCGCCGAGCACGCGCTCTTCCCGGTGGTGGCCAAGAACCGCGAGGCGTTCGTGCGGCGCCGCAACCCCGCGGTGGCGGGGACCACCCGGATCGAGAACCGGCCGCACCTGCTCGCGCTGGCCCGTCGCTGGGGCGAGCGGCCTGGCGTGATCCTCCAGGAGTACCTGCCGCGCGAGCACGCCGAGGACTGGATCGTGCACGCCTACTTCGACGAGAACTGCGCGCCGCTCGCGCTGTTCACCGGCGTGAAGGTGCGGTCCTGGCCGCCGCACGCCGGGATGACGGCCAGTGCGTACGTCGTCGACAACCCCGAACTGGCCGCGCTGGCCAAGCAGTTCGTGAAGCGGATCGGGTTCACCGGCATCGTCGACCTCGATCTGCGCTTCGACCGCCGCGACGGCCGGTACAAGCTTCTGGACTTCAACCCGCGCATGGGCGCCCAGTTCCGCCTCTTCGAGAGCGAGGCGGGCGTCGATGTCGTGCGCGCCCAGCACCTCCACCTCACGGGCCGCCGGGTGCCGGAGGGCGAACAGTGCGCCGGGCGCCGCTATGTGGTCGAGAACATCGATCTGCCCGCGCTGCTCGCCTACCGGCGCAGCGGCTACTCCACCCCGCACGCGCCCGGCCGTCCGGCCGGCACCGAGCTCGCCTGGATCGCGCGGGACGACCCTTGGCCCTTCCTGACGATGCTGGCCCGCTTCGTGCGGCCCGGGGCGCGGCACCTGTACCGGCTCTGGCGCAGCTCCCGGCGCGCGTCGGCCGGATGACGTCCGGGCCGAACCAGCGGGTGGCGCACCGCTGTTGACGTTCGTCCGGGGCCGGATTCGGCCGGGCCCGGGAACCGAGAGGGGACTGCGAGTGAGTGCAGCGCGTACGACGACATCTCCGGTGGCGGTCATCGGGGCGGGGCCGTTCGGTCTGTCCGCCGCCGCCCACCTGCGCGCCCGGGGCGTCCCGGTCCGTATCTTCGGCTCGCCGATGGTGAGCTGGCGCGAGCACATGCCGGCGGGCATGCTCCTCAAGTCGACACCGGCCGCCTCGGTCATCGACGCGCCGCAGCGGGGCCACGGACTGCTGGACTTCTGCGCGGACACCGGCACGCGGCGCCTGGAATCGGAGTGGGACCTGATACCGGTGGAGGACTTCGCCGCGTACGGGCAGTGGTTCGCCGCGAAGCTCTTTCCCGATCTGGAGCGGGTCGGGGTCGTCTCGGTGGACCGGGCGCCGGGCGGCGGGTTCGCCCTGAAGCTGGACTCGGGGGAGAGCTTCGGGGCGCGCGCGGTCGTCGTGGCCACCGGGCTCACGGGCCTCGCCCGGATGCCGCGCGAACTGGCCGAGGCGATACCCGACGGGCCCTCCGCGGCCGGGCCCGTCTCGCACGCCGCCCAGCACCGCGACCTGTCCGGCTTCGCGGGACGCGAGGTGCTGGTGGTCGGGGCGGGTCAATCCGCCCTGGAGAACGCGGTGTTGATGGCCGAGGCGGGGGCGAGCGTACGGGTCGTGGCGCGGCGGGCGGGCGCCGTCGGCTTCGGCGTGCCGCCGGACGGGCAGCCCCGGTTCAGCCCCGGCTCGCCCTTCGGCAGGGCGTGGTCGCTGTACGCCCTCTCCAACCACGCGACCCACGTACGCCATCTGCCCGCCGCCGCCCGGCACTACCTGGTCCGCAACGTGCTGGGCCCGCTGGGCGCGTGGTGGCTGCGCGAGCGGTTCACCGGGCGGGTCGCGGTGAGCGACGGGCGGCGGATCGTACGGGCCCGGGTGGAGGGGGGACGGCCGGTGCTCACGCTGAGCGGGGGTGCGGGGCCCGAGCGGGAGCTGTCGGCGGACCACGTCATGGCGGCGACGGGGTATCGCATGGACGTGGCGGCGCTGGACTTCCTGGGGCACGGGGTGCGGGCTCGGCTCCTGACGTCACGGGGGGCGCCGGTGCTGGATGCGGGGTATCAGTCCTCGGTGCGGGGGCTCTACTTCACGGGGTTGCCCGCGGCGGCGTCGTTCGGGCCGGTGATGCGGTTCGTGTGCGGCACGACGTACGCGTCCCCGAGGCTGGCCGCGTCGATCGCGACGGCCTGAGTTTCCCCCCGCCCCGCCCCGCCCCTTCCCGAAACCCGCCGGGGGCCGTCCGCGCGGTTCCCTGTGCCTTCGGTAGGTGGTCCGGCGTCGACCGGTCGCGCTCGTCCGGCGTCGTCCGGTCGCGCTCACCGCGGCGGAGCCGCGCAATGTCACGGCCCCGCGCCCCTGGTAGGTGGTCCGGCGTCAGCCCGCTTCGCGGGGGATTCGGCGTTGCCAGGTGCGGTGGAAGACGACTTCGTCGCCCTCCCGGCACACCACTTCGTCCGACGTCACGAAATCCGCCGCGTCGCACGTGATCTCCGACCGCGTGTCGACGCTCACGTCCCACCCCAGCTCCGGCCGGTGCAACCGCACGTGCCACTGGGAGCGCGTGCGGGCGGACAGCGGGTCGTCCGACTCGATCACGTACGTCTCCTGCGCGTCCTCCGTGAATTCGAGGCCGTCCGGGTACACCCGGGTCCCGCCGTACCGCGGGTCGACTTCGAGGCGCCACTCGCCCTTCGCCACGTCGCGTACGACGAGCCGCTCCGGCCGGGGCTCGTCCAGCGGGGCCGGGTAGGAGACGCCGAGCGGCTCGGACTGTTCGGGGTCGGCGAAGGCGATCGTGTCGTCCGGCGTCCTTTCCCGTACGGGGAGTTGGAGGGAGGAGCCGGCCGGGTCGAGGGTGAAGCCCACCGAGTCGGCCTGCGGCCAGATCCACGGCCAGTACGCCGAGGACACCGCGAGCCGGATGCGGTGACCCGGCGGGAAGGCGTGCCCGATGCCGTTCAGCGGGAACGCCACGTCTTCCGTGGCGCCCAGCGGCCACGCGTCCGCGCGGTCCCGGCCGTGCCGGGAGGAGAGGTTGAGGACGCCCCGGGTGACCAGCGTCGACGAGCCGTCCGGAGCCACATCGCACAGGCGCGCGATCGCCTGGCCGAAGGGCACGTCCATGCGCAGGCGGAGGGTGACGCGCGGGCGGCCCAGGATGTCCAGGGGGCCGCCGTCGGCCGGTACCGGGAAGTCGAAGGCGGCCGAGTGGGCGTCCTCGGCACGCTGGTCCGGAGGCAGGTCGGCGTCGTTGCCGAAGGGGAAGAAGCGCCCGGCGTCCAGCCCGGTGTGCTGCGGCGAGCGCACCTGGACCGGCTCGCCGCCCAGCGCGTACGACACCGGGGCGACGTGCGGCGAGGGCCACGCGGGGTCGCCCACCCAGCGCCCCGGAAGCTCCGCGTAGACCGTGGCCGGCGGGTGCGTATCGCTGATCCAGGAGCGCAGCAGCGGCTCCTTCATGACGCCCGTCTCCTCGCCCTTGAGGTGGTGGTCCCACCAGCGCAGGGTCTCCTGGAGGAAGCCGATCGCGGGCCCGGGAGGCAGCCCGCGGTCCGGGTACTGGTGCGACCAGGGTCCGATGAGACCGCGTACGCGATCGGCGGGGAGGTGTTCCACCAGACGCAGGACCGTGTCGCGGTACGGGTCGTGCCAGCCGCCCACCGCGAGGACGGCCGCGTCGATCGCCCCGTAATCCTCGCAGACGCTGCCGTGCTTCCAGTAGGCGTCCCGGGTCTGGTGGGCGAGCCAGGTGTGGATGAACGGCTGCACCGCTTCGAGCCGTTCCAGCCACATTTCGCGCCATTCTTCCCCGACGAACGCGGGGTCCGGCGGGCGCGCGACGAAGGCCAGCATCGTCGCCGCCCAGGCGTGCATGTCCACGGCGAGCACCGAACCGCCCATGTAGTGCACGTCGTTGTCGTAGCGGTCGTCGGCCGAGCAGACCGTCACGATCGCCTTCAGCGGTTCGGGCGCGAGCGCGGCGATCTGGAGGCTGTTGAAGCCGCCCCACGAGATGCCGAACATGCCGACCTTGCCGGTGCACCAGGGCTGCCGGGCCAGCCAGTTGACGACCGCGACACCGTCGGCGAGCTCCGTCGCGTCGTACTCGTCACCGGGCAGCCCCTGGGAGCAGCCGTGTCCGCGCACGTCGACCCGTACGGAGGCGTAGCCGTGCCCGGCGTACCAGGGGTGGCGCTGCCAGTCGCGCGGCGCCGTCCAGTCGGTGAGGCGGTAGGGGAGGTATTCGAGCAGCGCCGGCACGGGCTCGTCGGTGACCGGGCGCCAGACGCGCGCGTACAGGAGCGTGCCGTCGGGCAGCGGGATCCGGACATCCTCGCGCTGCGTCTCGTACGGGAATTCGATGCGGATGTGCATGGCGACGACCTCGGAGAACAGGGTGCGTGCTCAGTGGACGGGGTGCATGGTGCGCTTGAGCCAGGGGGCGGCGACGATCACCGCGATGCCGACGAGCACCGCGATGGCGCCGTTGACGCCGAAGTACGCCGGGTTCGAGACCTTTCCGTACACCTTCACGGTCTGTGCCTGGATGCCGTTGGCCAGCGCGAGGGAGAGGAACCAGAGCGACATCGTCTGGCTGGAGAAGGCCCGCGGGGCGAGCTTGGTGGTGGCCGACATGCCGGAGGTTTCGAGCAGGATGTCGCCGAGTCCGAGCAGCAGGTACGAGCCGACGATCCACCAGGCCGCCATCTTGTACGTGTCGCTGGAGTGACCCGAGGTCGGCAGGACCATCAGCAGGAACGACAGGCCGCCCAGGACGACACCGAAGGCGATCTTGTTCGAGGCGTGCGGCTGGCGCGGTCCCATGCGGGCCCACACGGCGGCCACCACCGGCGCGAGCGCCACCTCGAACGCGCCGAGCGCGGAGGCGTACCAGCTGGCCGGGAAGTGGAAACCGAGGATGGTCGTCTCGGCGTTGGTGGAGGCCAGCAGCATCATCGTCGAGTAGGCCTGGAACAGGATGAAGTTGAAGGCGACCGAGGCCAGGAACAGGACCACGTACGGCCGAAGGCGGCCGCGTTCCTCGGCGCTCACGCGGGGGCTCGCGAACATCACCGCGAAGTAGACCACCGGAGCGATCACCGAGATCAGCGTCAGCAGGTCGACGAAGCGGCCCATCGTCAGCCAGCCGCCGAGCGAAAGGAGCACGGCGAGCGCCGCCACGATCACGGCGCCGAGGACCATCAGGCGCACCGCGCGGCGCAGGCCCTCGGGCGGCAGGGCGTATTCGGCCGCGTGCTTGCGTCCGGCCAGGTGGCGCCGGCCGAGGACGTACTGGATCAGGCCGAACGTCATGCCGATCGCGGCCGCCGAGAACCCCCAGTGCCAGCCCTCGTGGTCGCCGAGCCAGCCGGTGACCAGCGGGCCGAGGAAGGCGCCGATGTTGATGCCCATGTAGTAGAGCGCGAATCCGGCGTCGCGCCGCTCGTCGTCGGTGCGATAGAGCTTGCCGACCATGGTGGCGACGTTGGGCTTCAGCAGGCCGGTGCCCGCGCTGATCAGGCCGAGGCCGACCCAGGTCATCACCGAGGCGGGCACGGCCATCGCGTAGTGGCCGCAGGCGATGAGGATGCCGCCGTACAGGACCGCGCGGTAGGAGCCGAGGATGCGGTCGGCGAGCCAGCCGCCCGCGACGGAGACCAGATAGACGAGCGTGCCGTACGCGGCCGACACGGAGGCCGCGGTGCCCGCGGACATGCCCATGCCGCCGTGCGCGACGGAGTCGGCGAAGTACAGGACGAGGATCGCCTGCATGCCGAGGAACGAGAAACGCTCCCAGACTTCCAGACCGGAGAGGGTGACCAGGCCGCGGGGCTGACCGAAAAGGGCGTGGTCGTCCTGCGGCGGCGGCTGGTCCGCGGCCGGTTCTTCGGGGGTCTCAGCCATCGTTTCGGACAAAAGCTCCACTCCTGATCGTATGAGCTGATCAAGAACATACCGGGGTACGGGGGAGTGTGCGCGAGGGGCGACGGGAAGGCGCCCATGGTGATCGAACAGCGACCCGATACGCTGACTTGAGTGAAGGCAGCGACACATCGACAATCCGTGTGATCGTCAGCAGACAGGAGTACCCCTCGTGACCGTCGTCGGGCCGTTCGGGCTGAGCGTGCGGGACCAGGCACTTGAAGCCGATGTCCAGACCGGATTGGCAGCTGTCGAGGCGGGGCTGCTCGATGCCACCAAGAGCGAGGTCCCGTTCATCACGGAGGCCGCGCAACACCTCATCCGTGCAGGTGGCAAGCGGTTCCGGCCGTTGATCGTGATGCTGGCCGCCCAGTTCGGTGATCCCTACTCGCCGGGCGTCGTGCCCTCGGCCGTGGTCGTCGAGCTCACCCACCTCGCGACGCTGTACCACGACGACGTGATGGACGAGGCCGACGTGCGGCGCGGCGTGGACAGCGCCAACACCCGCTGGGGGAACTCCGTCGCGGTCCTCACGGGTGATTTTCTCTTCGCGCGCGCGTCGCACATACTGGCGGATCTCGGCCCCGAGGCCGTACGGATTCAGGCCGAGGCGTTCGAACGGCTCGTCACCGGACAGATCCTGGAGACCGCGGGCCCCCGCGACGGGCGCGACCCGGTCGACCACTACCTCGACGTGCTGGCCGGCAAGACCGGCTCGCTGGTCGCGGTCTCCGGCCGGTTCGGCGCGATGATGTCCGGCGCCGACGAGTCGGTCGTCGACATCCTCACGCAGTACGGCGAGCGCCTGGGCACCGCCTTCCAGCTCGCCGACGACGTCCTGGACATCGCGAGCGACTCCCACGAGTCCGGCAAGACCCCGGGCACCGACCTGCGCGAGGGCATCCCCACGCTGCCGGTGCTGCACCTGCGGGCGCGGGCCGCCAAGGACGGGCGCGCGGAGGACCTGGAGCTGGTGGCGCTGCTCGACGGCGACCTCAGCGACGACGCACGGCACGCGGAGGCGCTGCGCCGGCTGCGCGTCCACCCGGCCCTGGAGCAGGCGCGCAGGGACACCGTGCGGTACGCGCAGGAGGCGAGGGCCACCCTCGCGCCGCTGCCCTCGGGGTACGCCAAGTCCGCGCTCGAAGAGCTCTGCGACGCGGTCGTGCACCGGGCCGGCTGATCAGTAGCCGGAGCCGCCTCCCGAGGTGGCGCCGGCGCCGGTCGCGGCCTTCGCGCCAGTCGGCGTGGCCGCGAACCAGATGCCGCCCACGCCCTGACCGGAGGCCTCGTGCGGGGCGTTGTCCTCGGCATACCGGTAGAGCGGCCGGCCGGCGAGGGTGAGCTGCTTGCTGCCGTCGGCGCGGGTGACCGTGGAGACCAGGGACCTGTCGATGCCCTTCACATTGACGCTGCCCGTCGTGAGGGCGGGCGGCCACTGGGTGGCGCAGGTGCCGTAGCAGTTCGACTTGGACGCCGGCTTCGCGGTGTCCTTGTCGAAGCGGTAGAGCACGAACCCCTTGCCGTCGACGACGACCGTGCCCACCTTGTCGACCTTCGCGGTGGACAAGGTGGCCGCGGCCGGCCGGGCGGAGCTGGTCGAGCTCCCCGACGGGCCAGGGGCGGAGCCGGTGCCGCTGCTGCCGCAGCCGCTGATTGCCAGGGCGAGAACGAAAGCCCCCGCGACGGTGCCCACGGCGTAGCGCTGGGTCCTGAGCATGGCGAACCCCCTTCGAAGTGTGACGTGCTCTCACCTCCGGATACGGATTCGGGAGGCTCCGCACTCACGCCAAACGGGGTCTTTCGGGCATGTTGCCCGGTCGGGTGACGGGGTACCCCTACGGGGCGGGACCGGCGGTGCCGGGTTCCGTCATCCCAGAGAGGTACGCCGGGTTGCTCCTGGGGGCTGACGCGCGGGGCCGTGCATTTTGGTCGAATGGATATCACCACTCCTGACCAATTCGGGTGAGAATGGCGGCGCGGGGTGGAACTGAGCACGACGGACGGACGCCGCCGACCACGGAGGTAGGGCACACATGGCACCGAACGACAGCGCACAGGCCACCGACGAGGGCCAGGAGCCGGGCGCGGGCCGCCGGAAGGCGGCGCGCTACATCGTCCCGGTCGCGGTAGCGGGCGTGGCGGCCGCGACCATCGGACTGGTCCCGGCGCTCGCCGCGGCCGGTGACCCCAGTCTGCCGAAGATCAGCGCACAGCAGCTCATCGAGAAGATCGCCGCGTCGGACACCCAGCAGCTCTCCGGCACGGTGAAGATCAGCACCGACCTGGGCCTGCCCGGCCTGGACAGCCTCGGCTCGCTCGCCCCCAGGGGCGGCGGTTCGGACAAGTCGGCCGCACCGCAGGCCAAGCTCACCGAGCTCGCCTCGGGCACCCACACCCTGCGCGTCGCGGCCGACGGCCCCGACCGCCAGAAGGTGTCCATCCTGGAGGACGCGGCCGAGTACAGCCTGATCCACAACGGCAACGACGTCTGGGCGTACGACAGCGGCTCCAACCAGGCGTACCACGCGCAGCGTTCCGCGGCCGACGCGGCCAAGGAGCACGGCGCGAAGGAGCACGGAAGCAAGGAGCACGGCGACAAGACCCCCGGCGCGGGCGTTCCGACCACGCCGAAGGCGCTCGCCGACGAGTTCCTGAAGAACGTCGACCCGACCACCGCGGTGTCGGTCGACGGCACGGCCCAGGTGGCCGGGCACGACGCGTACCAGCTCCTGATCAAGCCCAAGCAGTCCGGTTCGACGATCGGTTCGGTCCGCATAGCCGTCGACGCCAAGACGGGTGTGCCGCTGAAGTTCACGCTCTCGTCGAGCGCGGGCGGCAAGGCCGTGGTCGACGCGGGCTTCACCAAGGTCGACTTCTCGAAGCCGTCCGCGAGCACCTTCACCTTCACCCCGCCCAAGGGTGCGAAGGTCACCGAGGACGACGGCAAGAAGCAGACGTTCAAGCCCGAGCAGAGCCTGCCCGGCGGGCTCGGCGGCCTGGGCGACGTCAAGAACGGCAAGAACGCCAAGGTGATCGGGAAGGGCTGGACCGCCATCGCCGCGTTCGACACCGGCGGCAAGGGCATGTCGAAGGCGGAGCAGGGCAAGGGAGGCGGGGACGCGCAGAAGTTCCTCGACTCCCTCGGCGACAAGGCGTCCGGCTCGTTCGGCACGGGCACGGTCTTCAAGACCCGCCTGGTCAACGCCCTGATCACGGACAACGGCAAGGTGTACGTGGGTGCGGTGACCAAGGACGCGCTGATCGCGGCGGCCAACTCCAACAAGTAAGCCGGTAACGGGGGACGAGCGGTTCGGGGGAGGGAGCGACCGGCTTCCCTCCCGGGCCGGGCCCGGCCCCTCCAGGGGTCTGGCGGGCCTTTCAGAGGTCTGGAGCCTTTCGGGCGTGGGCGGAGCCCGGAGGTTCGGCCTCCGGTTCGGGAAGGGGCGCGGTGGGCAACAGTTCGGCGGTCATCGAGACGCGGGGCCTGAGCAAGCGGTTCCGCGGCGGTCAGCTGGCCGTGGACGGGCTCGACCTCACCGTGCCCCGCGGCAGCGTCTTCGGCTTCCTCGGCCCCAACGGCTCCGGCAAGACCACCACCATCCGCATGCTGATGGGGCTCATCGAACCGACGTCCGGCACCGCGCGGGTCCTCGACCGGCCCATGCCGCGGGGCGCTCGCACGGTGCTGCCCCGGGTCGGCGCCCTCATCGAGGGGCCGGCCCTCTACCCGTTCCTGTCGGGCCGCGACAATCTGCTGCGCTACGACGCGGCCGACCCCACCGCCGACCCGCGCACCCGCGCCGCCCGGGTGGCGGCGGCCCTCGACCGGGTGGGACTCACGGTCACGGCGGGCAAGAAGGCGCGGGCGTACTCCCTGGGCATGAAGCAGCGCCTCGGTCTGGCGTCGGCCCTGCTCCAGCGCAGGGACCTGCTCGTCCTGGACGAGCCGACCAACGGTCTCGACCCGCAGGGCATGCGTGAGATCCGTTCCCTCATCAGGGAGTTGGCGGACGACGGCACGACCGTCTTCCTCTCCTCGCACCTCCTCGACGAGATCGAGCAGGTCTGCTCGCATGCCGCGGTGATGAACCAGGGCAGGCTCGTCGTCCAGGGCGAGGTGGCCGAACTCGCGGGCGGCGCGCGCGGGCGGCTCGCGGTGACCACCCCGGACACCGGGGCGGCGGCCCGCCTCCTCAAAGAGCGCGGGATCGCCGATGTGACGGTGGCCGGAGAGGACCGCGTAACAGGCGAACTGCCGCATGACGACGTGGAGTTGGCGGACATCAACGCCGAGCTCGTGCGGGCGGGGGTGCGGGTGCGGGGATTCGCGGCCGAGCGGGCCTCCCTGGAGGACGCGTTCGTCGCACTGACCGGGGAGGGCTTCGATGTCGCGGGCTGAGGCGGTGGGCGTGACGGACCGGGATCCGCGGCCGGCGGCCGCGCGCAAGCCGAGCGTCCTGTGGTCGCTCGGCCTCTTCCGCTCCGAGATCGTCACCGTGCTGCGCCGCTGGCGCACGCTCGCACTGCTCGGGGTGCTCGCCGCGGTGCCGGTCCTCATCGGCATCGCGGTACGGATCGAGACGGGCGGCGGCGGAGGTGGCGGCGGCAGGGGCGGCGACGGCCCCGCCTTCGTCTCGCAGATCACCAACAACGGGCTCTTCCTGGTCTTCGCGGCCCTCGCGGCCACCCTGCCGGTCTTCCTGCCGATGGCGGTCGGCGTGGTGGCGGGGGACGCCGTGGCGGGCGAAGCCGGCTCGGGCACCCTGCGCTATCTGCTCGTCGCCCCGGCCGGCCGCACCCGGCTGCTGCTTGCCAAGTACGCCTCGGTGCTCGTGTTCTGCCTGACGGCCACGCTGGTGGTCGCGGCGTCCGCGCTCGCGGTCGGCGCGCTGCTCTTCCCGCTGGGCGAGGTCACGACGATCTCCGGCACACAGATCTCGTTCGTGGACGGGCTGCTGCGGGCGGCCGCGGTCGCCGGGGTGGTCGCCGTCTCGCTGTCCGGGCTGGCCGCGCTCGGCCTGTTCATCTCGACGCTGACCAACAGCGGGATCGCGGCGATGGCCTCGACCGTCGGGCTGCTGATCACGGTGCAGATCCTGGGCCAGATACCGCAGTTGCAGGCGGTCGGACCGTACCTGTTCCCGCACTACTGGCTGTCCTTCGCGGACGTCCTGCGCGAACCCGTCTACTGGGACCAGCTGGTGAAGAACCTCGAACTCCAGGCCCTGTACGTGGCGGTGTTCGGCTCGGCCGCGTGGGCACGCTTCACGACGAAGGACATCAGCGCCTGAACCCGGCGCGAGGGGGAAGCGGTACGGTCGCGTCGAGCCCACCCCCGTGACGGCTCGACACGACACGTTCCGTTTCCCGTGTCATTGTTGGAGCCGTACGTTCTGGTGTCAATCCGGTTCCGGGCCTGCTCGTAGAGTGAGGACATGATCACCCCGTCCGAGTCCGCCCCGAACTCACGGCGGCGCAGCGAGAAGTCGCGTCGCGCGACCCTGTCGGCCGCGCTCGACCTGTGCACGGAGAACGGATACGGCAAGGTCACCATCGAGGCCATCGCGGCGCGCGCCGGGGTCAGCAAGAAGACGATCTACCGCTGGTGGCCCACGAAGGGCGCCGTCCTGCTCGACGCGGTGACCGAACTCGTGGTCAGTGACACGCCGTTCCCCGACACCGGCGTCATCGACGCCGACCTGAGCACCCACATCAACAGCCTGGTGCACCTGTTCAGCGCGCCCGTGGCCGGCCCCGCGTACACCGGGATCCTCTCCGAGGTACTGCACGACGAGCGGCTGGCCACGACGGTCAACGAGCGGTTCGTCATCCCGCGCGTCGCGCTGGTCTACGAGCGCATGCAACGCGCCCAGGAGCAGGGCCAGTTGCCCCCGGACGCGGATCTGCCGCTGGCTGTCGAAATGCTCTACGGCCCGCTCTACTACCGCCATGCGCTGCGCCGCCCGCTTCCCACGAGGGATCGGGTGGACGAGCTGGTGGCTCATGTCATGCGTGCGTTGCGGGCACCGGCGTCGAGCTGAAGAAGGTCTTCGCGCGGGTGAGGGCGCCGAGGTCGCCCTCGATCTCGCCGGGCCGGCCGGCGGTGCCGAGGAGCACACCGCCCCACCGCATGTTCAGGTACGCGGCCGAGTGGCGCAGGGTGCCCACCAGGGGGTCGGCCACGGAGTGGTCGGCTCCGGCCAGCACGGTCACGCCCCACAACGTGTGGTCGGAGATGCGTTCCTTGAAGTCGAGTTCGGGGTGGTGGAGCCAGTCCGCCCAGTGGTCGAGGTAGTGCTTGACCGGGGTCGAGACGCTGTACCAGTACAGGGGCGAGACGATCACCAGGTCGGTGGCGGCCAGGGTCGCCTCCATGAGCATCGCGGCATCGCCGGTGGGGGCGGGCGGTATGCGGCCCTCGGTGTTGCGGGTGTCGCGGAACGGCGGGAGTTCGAGGTCGGTCAGGGTCAGCCAGCGGGCGGTGTCGCCCGCGGGCAACTGCTCCGCGGCCTGCCGTGCGAGTGCCTCGGTGTTGCCGCCCTCGCGGGTGCTGCCGAGCAGGAAAAGGAAGTCGCGAGCCATGGTCCCCTCCGTACGTAGCCCAGGCCTGTCGTGGCCCAAAGAAGCATGCACATGCAGTATATGCATGTGCATGCTTGTTGTCTCCGGGGAATCTTCGAGGAGGCTCCCCTGGGAGGTCCCCGAGCCTTCAGGGGGCTCCAGGGGGCGTCAGTGAGTCTTCGGGAAATGAATGGCGCTTCGTCAGCTCACTGGGCTGCCCGCGCGGAGTTCCAGCCGGTCGCCGGTGAAGGACGACCGGAAGCGTTCGTCGTGCGAGACCACGACGATCGCGCCCGGGTAGCCGGCCAGCGCCTCCTCCACCTCCTCGACCAGTGCGAGCGACACGTGATTGGTCGGCTCGTCCAGGACGAGGAGATCGGCGGGGCGGGTCACCAGACGGGCCAGCTCCAGCCGGCGCCGCTGACCGACGGAGAGCGCCGCGACCGGCGCGGCGAGGTCCTCCTCCCGGAACAGGCCGAGGGTCAGCAGCTCGTCGGCGTACTCGTCGGGGAGGCCGGGGCGTCCGGCGGCGTACGCACTGAGAAGGGTCATCCCCTGAGTCGCGGCCGCCTCCCGTTCTGCGGGCAACTCCTGTGCCAGATAACCGATATGACGACTCATCCGCTTTGCGCCGCCCGTGTCCGGAACGAGGTCGCCGGCCACGACGCGGAGCAGCGTGGTCTTGCCCGCGCCGTTGGGTCCGGACACCAGTAGGCGCTGCCCCGGCTTGACGGCCAGGTAGGGCACGTCGAGGCGGTCGCCCACCCTCACGTCCGTCAGCTCGACGAGCGGGCCCTCGGGTGCGGCGTTCGCCGCCGTGGTGAGGCGGGCGCTGAAGCGCAGGGGTGGCGGCGGCGCCGCGACCGGCTCGCGCCGCAATTGGTCCAGGCGCGTCCTGGCCGCCCTGACCTGCCCGGACAGCTTCGCCTCCGAGGAGCGGCGGTGCTTGCCGAAGCCCTGGCCCGGGTCCCTTCCGGCGGCCGCGAGGCGACGGCCCGCGGCCTCGACCAGTTCGTGCGTACGGGTCAGCTCCTCGGCCCACTCCTGGTGCGCCAGCTCCCGGCGGCGGCGCGCCGCGGCCCGCGCCGTGCGGTATCCGGCCCAGCCGTCTCCGTACCGGACGACCGTCCGCAGGTCCCGGTCCACTTCGAGGATCGTCGTGGAGACGCGTTCGAGGAAGGCGCGGTCGTGGGTGACGACCATCAACGTGCCGCGGTGGGTGCGCAGTTGTCCGGCCAGCCAGTCGACGGCGTGGCGGTCGAGGTGGTTGGTCGGTTCGTCGAGCAGCAGCAGCTCGGGAGCGCCGGCCAGTACGCAGGCCAGTGCGAGGCGGGACCGCTCGCCGCCGGACAGCGAACCGAGCGCGCGGTCGCGGGTCAGGTGGGCGAGGCCGAGCGCGTGCAGTGCGGCGTCGGTACGGGCTCCGGCGCGGTAGCCGTCGCGCTCCTCGTAGGCGCTCAACAGATCGCCGTACGCCGCGAGTTGGGCCTCGGACGCGTCCGCGAGGCGGGCTTCCGCCGTGCGGATGTCCGCTTCGAGGGTGCGCAGGTCGGACAGCGCGAAGTCCACGGCGTCCTGGACGGTGCGGTCGGGAGCGAGGCCGAGGGTCTGGGCGAGGTGGCCGGTGCCGCCCGGGAAGACGGCGGTGACCTCGCCGCTGTCGGGCCGCTCGGCGCCGGCGAGCAGCCGCAGCAGGGTGGACTTGCCGGACCCGTTCTCGCCGATGACGGCGACGCGCTCGCCGGGGCGGACCGCGAACGACACGTCTTCGAGGACGGTGCGGTCGCCGTAGGCCTTGCGGACGGCGGTGAGGGTCAGTTGGGAGGGGTGCGACGGGTGCGACGGGTGTTGGGCGCGTGGGCGCATGGGGGATCCCTGGGGTACTCGGTACGGGCTTCTTCCTGGCTGAGGGCATGGCGCGGCTGCGGGAGTGCGGCCGCGGGGGTGTCAGCGGAAGAAGTAGTACGAGTACGTGGGCATGGGGCGAGGGTAGCGGGGGCGGGGCGGGGGTGTCTCGCCCTTTTCCCCGGGGCCGCCCCTCAGGCCGTCGGCGCAGGCGGGGTCCTCGGGGCGGACGGCGCCTCCGGCGCCAGGCTCGGGGGCGGGATCAGGTCCAGCGGCCCGGCGCGGCCCGGCGCGTTGGCCACCGCTGCCGTGAGGGCCCTGCGGGAGAGCCGGGCGGTGTGCAGGGCGTCCCAGGTCAGGAGGGTCAGGGCGAGCCACACCAGCGCGAAGCCCGCCCAGCGCTCCGGCGGCATCTCCTCGTGGAAGTACACGATGCCCAGCAGGAGCTGGAAGACCGGTGCCAGGTACTGGAGCAGGCCGAGCGTCGAGAGCGGCACCCGGATCGCCGCGCCGCCGAAACAGACCAGCGGAATCGCGGTCACCACACCGGTCGCGGCGAGCAGCGCCGCGTGCCCCGCGCCCCCGGTCGCGAACGTGGACCGCCCTTCGGCACTCAGCCAGATCAGGTAACCGAGGGCAGGCAGGAACTGCACGGCCGTCTCCGCGGCCAGCGATTCGAGCCCGCCGAGGTTCACCTGCTTCTTCACCAGGCCGTACGTCGCGAACGAGAACGCCAGCGTGAGGGAGATCCACGGCGGCCGGCCGTAGCCCACCGTCAGGACCACCACGGCCGCCACACCGATCCCGACCGCCGCCCATTGGGCCCGCCGCAGGCGCTCCTTGAGGATCAGCACACCCATCGCGATGGTGACGAGCGGGTTGATGAAGTAGCCGAGCGACGCCTCCACCACATGGCCGGAGTTGACCGACCAGATGTAGACGCCCCAGTTGACGGTGATCACGACGGCGGCGACGGCTATGAGCGCCAGCCTGCGCGGCCGGCGCACCAGCTCGCCGATCCACGCCCAGCGGCGCAGCACGATCAGGACGGCCGCCACGAGCACGAGGGACCACACCATGCGGTGGGCCAGGATCTCCAGGGCGTCGGCGGGTTCGAGGAGCGGCCAGAACAGGGGGACGAGCCCCCACATCCCGTACGCGCCGATCCCGTACAGCAGGCCGGCCCGCTGTTGTCCCGCCTGCTGTCCCGACTCCTGTTCCGTCAGGTCTGTCAGGCGTCCCGCCTGGTGTCCCGCTGGTTCCTCGGCCACTGGCCCTCCCGGTGCGCGCTGGATCCCGCTGAAGGTAGCGCCGAACCGGGAAGGGTGTCATGTGCGTACCGCAATATGGTCCTGACGGCCGCGGGCCGCGGGGTGCGGGACGCGGCGGGCGCCGGGTTACGACGCCAGGGCGGCGCGGACCGACGTGGCCATCGGGGTGGTCGGGCGGCCGATCAGGCGGGCGAGGTCGCCCGGGGTGCCGGACAGCAGGCCCCGCTCTATGGCGTGGTCGACGTCGACCAGGAGTTCCGCGAATGCGGCCGGCACGCCCGCGCCGGTCAGCACCGCGAGGTGGGCCTCGGGGGCGACCGAGGTGTGGGTGACCGGCTTGCCCGACGCGGCGGCGACCTCGGCCGCGTACTCGGCGAAGGAGTACGCCACGTCACCGCTCAGCTCGTAGGCCCGGCCGAGGTGGCCGTCCTCGGTCAGCACCACCGCCGCGGCGGCGGCGTAGTCCGCGCGGGCGGCCGAGGCGACCCGGCCCTCGCCCGCGTTGGAGAGGACCGCTCCGTGTTCGAGGGCCGGGGCGAGGTTGGCCGTGTAGTTCTCGGTGTACCAGCCGTTGCGCAGGAACGTGTACGGCAGGCCCGAGTCGAGGATCAGCCGCTCCGTCGCCTTGTGCTCGTCGGCCAGCGCGAGGTCGGCGTCGGGGCCGCCGAACATGCCCGTGTAGGCGAGCTGGGCCACGCCGGCGGCCTTCGCCGCCTCGATCACCGCCGTGTGCTGCGGCACCCGGCGCCCGACCTCGCTGCCCGAGATCAGCAGCACCCGGTCGCCGGACCGGAAGGCGCCGGCCAGCGTGGCGGGCTCGTCGTAGTCGGCCACCCGCAGCTCGACGCCCCGCTCGGCGAGCCCGGCCGCCTTCTCCCTGTCGCGGACGACGGCGACGACCTCGCTCACCGGTACCCGGGCGAGCAGCTCCTCCACGACGAGGGTGCCCAGCGCTCCGGTGGCTCCTGTGATGACGATGCTCATGGTGGATCTCCTTGGTGGGACGGGGGGAGGGTCGCGGATGGGGTGCCTCCGGCTCTCTCCACCGTACGGTTAGTGCTAACTTCTCGTAAGTACCCACCTTGAAGTAAGGTACTGCTATGGCGGTAAGTGAGTGGACCCGTGGCGAGTGGGCCCGGCGTGAGGGCATGTGTCCGCACCGGCTCGTCCTTGAGCACGTGACCAGCCGGTGGGGCGTCCTGATCCTTGACGCGCTCCTGGAGCGCTCGTACCGCTTCAGCGAACTGCGCCGCGCGATCGGCAGCATCAGCGAGGTCAGCAAGGTCAGCGAGAAGATGCTGGCCCAGACCCTCCAGACGCTGGAGCGCGACGGCTTCGTGCACCGCGATGCCAAGCCGGTGATCCCGCCCCGCGTCGACTATTCGCTCACCCCGCTCGGCCGGGAGGCCGCCGAGCAGGTGCGGGCGCTGGCGCGGTGGACCGGGGTGCGGATGGAGGACGTGCAGCGGGCGCGGGCCGCCTACGACGCCGCTCGGGAGGCCAAGTCCGCGTAGATCAGTCCGGCTGGGGCGCGTGGCCGGCGTCCAGGAGGCGCAGCGCGCGGGACACGTCGAAGGGCAGGATCGTCACGGCTACGGACGGAAGGTGCTCCAGAGCCTTCGCCATCTGCTCGGCCGTGCCGCGGTGCAGCAGTTTGCCCAGCGCGTTGCCGTAGAGACGCCGGGGGACCATGACGGTCAGGGACGTCGCGCCGTCCTCGGTGGTGCGGCCGGCCAGTTCCACCATGGCGTGGCGCAGGCGCCGGTCGGGGCACGCGAAGAGATCCAGGGGGACCGAGGTCGCCGCCGTCGCCTCCCAGGCCGCCGCGAGTTCGCGCGCACGCGGCTCGTCGACCGCGAAGTGGACGGCCCTGATGTCGTCGGGCCGCACCTCGTGCGCGTACCGCAGCGCCTTGAGGGTGGCCAGGTCGAGCGTCTCGACGAGGACGAACACCACGTGCCGCCCCGGCGGCCGCCGATCGGCGCCCGGTGCCTGGAGGGTGGTGAGCGCCGCGGCCTCGCGCCGGTACTCGCGGTTGATCCGGGTCAGTGCCCACACCCCGAGCGGGAAGATCACCACCACCAGCCAGGCGCCCTCCGTGAACTTGGTGACGGCGAAGATCACGACGACGGCGGCGGAGACCACGGCCGCCAGGGTGTTGACGCCGAGCTTGAGGCGCCGGTGCCGCTCGCGACGGCGCCAGTGGTACGCGGTGAGCCCCGCCCCGGCCATCGTGAACGCCGTGAACACCCCGATCGCGTACAGCGCCACCAGCCTGTCCACGTTCGCGCCGGTCGCGATCAGCAGGGCCAGGGAGACGGCGGTCAGCGCGATGATCCCGTTGGAGAAGGCGAGCCGGTGTCCACGCCGGGTCAACAGGCGTGGCAGGAAGCGGTCTTCGGCGACGAAGCTCGCCAGGAACGGAAAACCGGTGAACGGGGTGTTGGCGCCGGTGTAGAGCACGAGGGCCGTCGCCAGCTGCACGAAGGCCAGACCCACCGTCCCCAGCACCCCGCCGCCGAAGGCGAAATGGGCCTCCTGCGCGATCACCGTCGGGGTGCCGTCCGCGTAGGGGACCGCGTGCGTGACGTGGGCGAGGGCGGAGACGCCGAGGACGAGGGCGCCGAGGACACAGCTCATGGTGAGAAGGGTGCGGCGGGCGTTGCGGCCCTGGGGATCGCGGAACACCGAGACGCCGTTGGAGATCGCCTCCAGGCCGGTCAGCGAGGAGCCGCCGTTGGCGAAGGCGCGCAGCACGATGAACAGCGAGGCCCCGTACAGCCAGCCGTTCCCCGGGGTGCCGACGGGGACCACGCCCGCCGCGTGCAGGTCGGCCCGGGGCAGCCCGCCGGTCAGGCCGCGCACGGCGGACACGGCGAGCATCAGGCCCACGGCGGCCATGAAGAGGTAGGCGGGCAGCGCGAACAGCCGGCCCGCCTCGCGCAGCCCACGCAGGTTTCCGTACGCGAGGACCAGGATCACCCCGATGGAGAGCGGGAGTTGGAGGTGGTCCATCGCGGTGGGGCCGCCGCCGGCCAGGTGGGCGAGGGAGACGATCGCGCTGGTGCCGGCCGAGACCTGGACGGCGACCGTCACGATGTAGTCGACGAGCAGGGCGACCGCGGCGATCTGCGCGACGGTCGGGCCGAAGTTCTCGCGGGCCACGACGTAGGAACCGCCGGCCCGGGTGTAGATCATGACGACGTCGCTGTAGCAGAGCGTCAGCAGGAGCAGAACGAGCAGGATCGCCCCGGTCACCGGCATGAGCAGCGAGAACGCGGCCGCCCCCGCCACCGGGACCAGCACCCGGAGCATCTCCTCGGAGCCGTACGCCGACGAGCTGATGCAGTCCGACGCCAGGACCCCGAGCGCCGTGCGGTTGCTCAGCCTCTGGTCGCCGGCGCGTTCCGTGGTGAGGGGCCTGCCGAGCAGGCGCCGCTTGACGCGGTAGGTGAGACGGTCCATGACCCATGAGTACGGGTGCCCGGCCCGGGGTCCGCGCAGACTCCCCGGCCGGGCACCCGGCGCTCATGCCACTGGATCAGCCGACGACGGTCCAGGTGTCCTTGCCCGCGAGCAGCGCGCCCAGGTCGCCCTTGCCGTTCTGCTCGATGGCCGTGTCGAGCTGATCGGCCATCAGCGTGTCGTAGACCGGACGGTCCACGGAACGGAAGACACCGATCGGGGTGTGGTGCAGGGTGTCCGGGTCGGCGAGACGGGACAGCGCGAACGCCGTGGTCGGCGAGGCGTTGTGCGCGTCGTGGACCAGGATGTCCGCCTCGTTCTCGGGCGTGACGGGCACGACCACGAGGTCGCCGGTGGCCGCGTCGCGGATCACGCCCTTGGCGCCGTCGGCGCCGAACCGGATCGGCTGCCCGTGCTCCAGGCGGATCACGGCCTCCTCCGCCCGCTCCTTGTCCTTGAGGACCTCGAAGGCGCCGTCGTTGAAGATGTTGCAGTTCTGGTAGATCTCCACCAGCGCGGTGCCCGGGTGCTCGGCGGCCTGGCGCAGCACCTCGGTGAGGTGCTTGCGGTCGGAGTCGACGGTGCGCGCGACGAACGACGCCTCCGCGCCGATCGCCAGGGACACCGGGTTGAACGGCGAGTCGAGCGACCCCATCGGCGTCGACTTGGTGATCTTGCCGACCTCGGAGGTGGGGGAGTACTGGCCCTTGGTCAGGCCGTAGATCCGGTTGTTGAACAGCAGGATCTTGAGGTTCACGTTGCGGCGGAGCGCGTGGATGAGGTGGTTGCCGCCGATGGACAGGGCGTCGCCGTCACCGGTGACCACCCACACGCTCAGGTCCCGGCGCGAGGAGGCGAGGCCGGTCGCGATCGCCGGGGCGCGGCCGTGGATGGAGTGCATCCCGTACGTGTTCATGTAGTACGGGAAGCGGGAGGAGCAGCCGATGCCGGAGACGAAGACGATGTTCTCCTTGGCCAGGCCGAGCTCGGGCATGAAGCCCTGCACGGCGGCCAGGACCGCGTAGTCGCCGCAGCCGGGGCACCAGCGCACTTCCTGGTCGGACTTGAAGTCCTTCATCGTCTGCTTGCCCTCGGCCCTGGGGACCAGCTGCAGGAGCTCGTTGCTGTGAGCGTCAGGCATGGATGGCCTCCTTGAGCGCGGTGGCGAGCTGCTCCGCCTTGAACGGCATGCCGTTGACCTGGTTGTAGGACTGTGCGTCGACCAGGTACTTGGCGCGGATCAGGGTGGCGAGCTGGCCCAGGTTCATCTCCGGCACGACGACCTTGTCGTAGCGGGCCAGGATCTCGCCGAGGTTCTTCGGGAAGGGGTTGATGTGCCGAAGATGGGCCTGGGCGATGGGCTCGCCCTGGGCACGCAGTCTGCGGACGGCGGCGGTGATGGGACCGTAGGTGGAGCCCCAGCCGAGGACGAGGGTGCGGGCGCCGTCCGGGTCGTCCACCGTCAGGTCGGGGACCTCGATGCCGTCGATCTTGGCCTGGCGGACGCGGACCATGAAGTCGTGGTTGGCCGGGTCGTAGGAGATGTTGCCCGTGCCGTCCTGCTTCTCGATGCCGCCGATGCGGTGTTCGAGACCCGGGGTGCCAGGGATCGCCCAGGGGCGGGCCAGGGTCTGCGGGTCGCGCTTGTAGGGCCAGAACACCTCGGTGCCGTCGGCCAGGGTGTGGTTGGGGCCGGACGCGAACTGCACGCGCAGATCGGGCAGTTCGTCGGTCTCGGGGATCCGCCACGGCTCGGAGCCGTTGGCCAGGTAGCCGTCCGAGAGCAGGAAGACCGGGGTGCGGTAGGCCAGCGCGATGCGGGCCGCGTCCATCGCCGCGTCGAAGCAGTCGGCGGGCGTCTTCGGCGCCACGATCGGCACGGGCGCCTCGCCGTTGCGGCCGTACATCGCCTGGAGCAGGTCGGCCTGCTCGGTCTTGGTCGGCAGGCCCGTGGAGGGGCCGCCGCGCTGGATGTCCACGATCAGCAGCGGCAGTTCGAGCGAGACGGCAAGGCCGATCGCCTCGGACTTCAGGGCCACGCCCGGCCCTGAGGTGGTGGTGACGGCGAGCGAGCCGCCGAACGCCGCGCCGAGCGCCGCGCCGATACCCGCGATCTCGTCCTCCGCCTGGAAGGTGCGCACGCCGAAGTTCTTGTGGCGCGACAGCTCGTGCAGGATGTCGGAGGCCGGCGTGATCGGGTACGAGCCGAGGTAGAGCGGCAGGTCCGCCTGCCGCCCCGCCGCGATCAGACCGTACGACAGGGCAAGGTTGCCCGAAATGTTGCGGTAGGTGCCGGCCGGGAAGGCCGTGGTCGCCGGCGCGACCTCGTAGGACACCGCGAAGTCCTCGGTGGTCTCGCCGAAGTTCCACCCGGCGCGGAACGCGGCCACGTTCGCCTCGGCGATCGCCGGCTTCTTCGCGAACTTGGCCCGCAGGAACTTCTCCGTGCCCTCCGTGGGCCGGTGGTACATCCACGACAGCAGCCCGAGCGCGAACATGTTCTTCGAGCGCTCGGCCTCCTTGCGGGAGAGCCCGAACTCCTTGAGCGCCTCGACCGTCAGCGTCGTCAACGGCACCGGGTGCACGTTGTACGCCGCGAGCGAGCCGTCGTCGAGGGGGGAGGTGTCGTAACCGACCTTGGCCATCGCGCGCTTGGCGAACTCGTCCGTGTTCACGATGATGTCGGCGCCGCGCGGCACGTCCGCAAGGTTCGCCTTCAGCGCCGCCGGGTTCATCGCCACCAGCACGTTGGGCGCGTCGCCCGGCGTGAGGATGTCGTGGTCGGCGAAGTGGAGCTGGAAACTGGAGACGCCCGGCAGCGTTCCGGCAGGTGCCCGGATCTCGGCCGGGAAGTTCGGCAGCGTCGACAAGTCGTTGCCGAACGACGCGGTCTCCGAAGTGAACCGGTCGCCGGTGAGCTGCATGCCGTCGCCCGAGTCACCCGCGAAGCGGATGATGACGCGGTCGAGGCGCCGCACTTCCTTCTCGGCGGGCCTGCGCTGCTCCCCGACGAGAGCCTCATCGGCTCCGTCGGCCTGCTCGGCTGGGCTACTGACCTGGCTGGTCACTGAACTGGACCTCCCTCGGGCGGCTGCTCGGGCGCATCCGGCCGACCGGTAGCGCCAAGGCCCACCCTACGTCGGTAAGGGTGGCCTTCCCTGGACCGCTCACATATTGGACGCTCTTTTGAGACGCCTCACTGCCCTGAACTGCCACGATCTGTTCGCCCCCGGACCCTTCTCTCAGACGCCCGGGACTCCCTCGCCGGTTGCTCGGGGAGTCCGCCGGGCCGCGCCGCGCCGGGGGTCCCCGCGAGGGGTGACCCGATCCGGCCCGGTGACCGACTTTCGCCCCCGGCGGCAGGGTCCCGCTCGATCCCCGACAGGGCGCCACACGGTCATGAGTTGATGTACGTCAGGACCGCGAGGACGCGCCGGTGGTCCCCGACGCTCGGCGAGAGCCCCAGCTTCAGGAAGATGTTGCTGACGTGCTTCTCGACGGCTCCGTCGCTGACGACCAGCTGCTTGGCGATCGCGGAGTTCGTCCGCCCCTCCGCCATCAGGCCGAGCACCTCCCGCTCACGCGGCGTCAGATGGGCCAGCACGTCCTGCTTGCGGCTGCGCCCCAGGAGCTGGGCCACGACCTCGGGGTCCAGAGCGGTGCCGCCCCGGGCGACCCGCACCACGGCCTCGACGAACTCCCGCACCTCGGCGACCCGGTCCTTCAGGAGATACCCGACGCCCCGGCTCGACCCGGCGAGCAGCTCCGTGGCGTACTGCTCCTCCACGTACTGGCTGAGCACCAGCACCCCGATCCCCGGGTACCGCGCCCGCAGCAGCACGGCGGCGCGCACGCCCTCGTCGGTGTGCGTCGGCGGCATCCGTACGTCCGCCACCACCACGTCGGGCGGCGTGCCCGCTTCGGCCAGCTCGCCCACCGTTTTGACCAGCGCGTCGCCGTCGCCCACACCCGCGACGACGTCATGCCCCCGGTCGGTCAGCAGCCGGGTCAGGCCCTCCCTGAGCAGCACCGAATCCTCGGCGATGACCACCCGCACCCTGTCCTCCACGACTTTGCAGCCCCCCGTGCTCCGTTGCTTCTCCGGGCGGGCTCCCGTCGGGGCCCGCCCCACGGCCCTGTGCGAGCCGTGGCGTTGTGCCCACCCAGCATCCCAGCATTCGGGCAAGAATCCGCCCCCGCCAGGCAAAAACCCCCGGCCCCGTGTTTGGGGACCGAGGGTCGAGGGCCGGGGGGCCGTCAGGAGCGAGGGGGCGGCCCTACGCCCGCCACGGCAGCTCCGCCGTGATCGTGGTCGGCCCGCCGGGCGGCGAGTCGACGGCCAGGATGCCGTCCACCGCGTCCAGCCGCTCGGCGAGTCCCGCAAGCCCCGAGCCGGCCGAGGCGTCGGCCCCGCCGCGCCCGTTGTCACCGACCTGGAGCATCAGCCGGTCGCCGGCGCGCCACACATCGACCGTCGCCCGGCTCGCACCGCTGTGCTTGCTGACGTTCTGGAGCAGCTCGGAGACGGTGTAGTACGCGATGCCCTCGATCGCCGGGACCGGCCGGGCCGGCAGGTCCACCTCGACCTTCACCGGGACCGTGCAGCGTGAGGCGACGGAGGACAGGGCCGCGTCCAGGCCGCGGTCGGTGAGGACCGCGGGATGGATGCCGCGGGCCAGGTCGCGCAGCTCCTGGAGCGCGACCTTGACCTCGCCGTGCGCCTCGTCGACCATCGCGGCCGCCGCCTTCGGGTCCTCGGTCAGCTTCTCCTTGGCCAGACCCAGATCCATGGCGAGCGCCACCAGACGGGCCTGCGCCCCGTCGTGCAGATCCCGCTCGATGCGCCGCAGGTCGGCCGACGTGGTGTCCACCACGACGCCGCGGTCCGACTCCAGTTCGCTCACCCGCTCCTCCAGCCGGGACGGGCCGAGCAGACCCACCACGAGCACCTTGTCCATCGCGGCGAGCGCCCGGATCAGCCACGGCACGACCAGCGTGATCAGCAGCCCGACCGCCGCCGTCAGGGCGACCGTGGCGGGAGTGTCCAGGTAGACGTTGTGCTTGTCGCCGCCGTAGACCTGAATGCCGTCCTGGTTGGTGTACGCCGGGAACACCCACTGCCACAGCGGGTACGACAGCAGCGTCCAGCCCACCGTCCACGTCGTCACCGAGGTGATGAAGGCGAAGAGCGCCCACGGGAAGTGCACGACCGAGTAGAGCAGGTGGCGCCAGGAGACCCCGCTCTTGAGGATCCCGCCGACCCAGGCCATGACGCCGCCCCGCGAGCGCACCGACCGCGGCTCGGCGATCTCCACCCCGAGCAGCGCCCGCGCCCGCGCCCGCTCCATCACCCCGAAGGCGCGGCAGCCCAGCAGGCTGACCGCCATGAGAGGAATGCCGACGAAGGTGACCAGGAGCCCGGCGCTCATCGACACCATGACGACGGCCCAGCAGAACAGCACCACGCTGATCGGCATGCTCAGCAGGAGGTAGCCGAACTCGCGGAACGTCCGGCCCTCGAACGGGGCGCGCAGCACCGGCGGAAGGAAGTGCCGCCGCGGCTCCCGGGAGTGCGCCCCGCCGTACCCGTACTCCGTCTCCATGGCCATCGGTCCTGTCCCCGTCCCTCACTCGTGATGCGGCCGCCGTCGTGACCGCGGCCCCTCTTGAACACCAGCTTCGCGTCCGGCGCCGCCCGCGACCATGGAGCCGGTCACCCTCTTCGGCCGGGGGTTTTCCCTACCTCCGGGCGGCCAGGGAGCGGAATCAGTCCTTCGGTCCCCGGTCGCGCCACGGCAGTTCGGCCGTCACGACGGTCGGGCCGCCGACGGGCGATTCGAGGACGAGCAGCCCGTCCACCGCCCCGAGCCGCTCAGCGAGCCCCGCCATGCCGCTGCCGCCGTCGAGCCGCGCGCCGCCCACACCGTTGTCCTCGACCTGGATCAGCAGCCGTTCGGCGCTGCGCCACACCTCGACCGACGCGGCCCGCGCCCTGCTGTGCTTGCTGACGTTCTGGAGCAGCTCGGAGACCGTGAAGTACGCGATGCCCTCGATGGCGGGGGCCGGCCGGGCCGGCAGGTCGACCGCGACCTTCACCGGGACCGTGCAGCGCGAGGCGACGGAGGACAGGGCCGCGTCCAGGCCGCGGTCGGTGAGGACCGCGGGATGGATGCCGCGGGCCAGGTCGCGCAGCTCCTGGAGGGCCAGCTTCACCTCGCCGTGCGCCTCGTCGACCATGACGGCCGCCGCGTCCGGGTCTTCGAGCAGCTTCTCCTTGGCCAGGCCGAGCCCCATGGCGAGCGCCACCAGACGGGCCTGCGCCCCGTCGTGCAGATCCCGTTCGATGCGCCGCAGGTCGGCGGCGGCCGTGTCCACGACCACGCCCCGGTCGGACTCCAGCTCGGCGATCCGCCGCTCAAGGCTGTCGGAGGGCGAGAGCAGGGCGCGCACCATCATCCGGTCGACGTTGGCGAGCCCGCGCACGACGAACCCGAGCACCGGCCAGGCCACGACGAGTGAGACCAGTGTCACGGCGAAGGTGAGGATCCCCCAGGGCAGCCGCACGAACTCGTACAGCACATTGCGCCAGGCCACCGGGTCCCGCAGGCTCGTCCACAGCCAGGGGAAGAACCCGCCGTGCCTGCTCGGGCTCGCCGGGATGGGTGTGGGTTCCTCGACGCTCACCCCGAGCAGACCCCGCGCCCTGGCCCGCTCCGCCTTACCCAGCTGACGCGCGCCGAGCAGGCCCGCCGCGAGCAGCGGAAGACCGATCACGGTGACGGAAAGACCGAGCCCCAGCACGACCATCACGACGACGTAGACGAATCCGAAGATCCCCATCGGGAGGTCGGCGAGGAGGTGGACGACCTCCTTCCACGTGTGCCGGTCGTAGGCGAACCGCACCACGGGCGGCGCGTCCGTGCCGGCGCCGGCGGGGCCGCCTGCGGGTGGTGCTGCGTACCGCTGCTGGTCGCGGAGGGTCCTGGTCATGGTCCCCAGGGTGCCGGGCCGGGATCGGCGGCGCCATGGGGTGCCGCACCCTCTTGTACGGGGGAAAACCCCACCCCGGCGGCCCAGCCCGCGAGACGCGCCTTCCAAGGGGGCCCTTAGCAGGGCCTAGACTCCCGACCGTACACAGCGTCGAACGGGGCGCGACGAGACCATCGAGGCCAGGAACGAGGGGCGCGACGTGCCGGAACCGACCGTGCGCCATACGCCGGCGTTGGCTGCCGACTACTTCCACAGTTATTCGGTCGTCGGCCTCCTCGCCGTGATCGGAGTGCTGTTCGTCGCCGTGGCCTTCGGGGCCGGGCGGCTGCTGCGGCCCGCCGTGCCCACGCCGGAGAAGCTGCTGACGTACGAGTGCGGAGTCGACCCGGTCGGCGAGGGCTGGGCCCACACCCAGGTCCGCTACTACGTCTACGCCTTCCTGTACGTGATCTTCGCCGTCGACTCGATCTTCCTCTTCCCCTGGGCGACCGTCTTCGCGGCCGCGGGCTTCGGCGCGACGACCCTCGTCGAGATGTTCATCTTCCTGGGCTTCCTGGCCCTGGGACTGCTCTACGCATGGAAGAAGGGCGTCCTGGAATGGACGTGACCAACCCCCAGCAGGTGCCCGAGCCGCAGCCGCTGCCCGACCCCCAGTTGCTGCCCGAACCGCAGCGGCTCGGCGTCCTGTCGAGGCTGGCCCCCGCGCCGATGAAGGTGGTCCTCAACTGGGGCCGCCGCTACAGCCTGTGGGTCTTCAACTTCGGCCTCGCCTGCTGCGCCATCGAGTTCATCGCGGCCTCCATGGCCCGCCACGACTTCATCCGGCTCGGCGTGATCCCCTTCGCGCCCGGACCGCGCCAGGCCGACCTCATGATCGTCTCCGGCACGGTGACGGACAAGATGGCGCCCGCGGTCAAGCGGCTGTACGAGCAGATGCCCGAGCCCAAGTACGTCATCTCCTTCGGCGCATGCTCCAACTGCGGCGGCCCGTACTGGGACTCGTACTCGGTGACCAAGGGCGTCGACCAGATCATCCCGGTCGACGTGTACGTGCCCGGCTGCCCGCCCCGGCCCGAGGCGCTGCTCCAGGGCATCCTCAAGCTCCAGGAGAAGATCGCCCGCGAATCGCTCGGCGAGCGGTACGCGAACGCGGCCACCCCGGCCCAGCTGACCAGCGGGCTCGTCGCCGCGCCGCCGACCCCCGGGGAGGGCCGGGCGTGAACGCGTACGACACCCTGCCGGACGGCGTCACCGACGTCTTCGGCGAGCAGGCCACGGCGGCGCGGGCGTACGGCCTGCTCACCGTCGACGTGCCCGCCGACTCCTGGATCGCGGCGCTCCAGACCGCCCGCGACCAGCTGGGCTGCACCTACTTCGACTGGCTGAGCGCGGTCGACGAACCGGACGCGGGCTTCCAGGTCTGCGCCCATGTCGTCGCCCTGGCCGACGGCACGGTCCGCCGCCTGCTCCTGCGCACGACCGTCCCGCACACGGCCCCCGCGCTGCCCTCGGCCATCGACGTGTACGCGGGCGCGGCCTGGCACGAGCGCGAGACCCACGAGATGTTCGGTGTCGAATTCGCCGGCCATCCGCACCTGGTGCCGCTGCTCCTCCCCGAGAACTTCGAGGGCCACCCCCTGCGCAAGGACTTCGTCCTCGCGGCGCGCGTCGCGAAGGCGTGGCCGGGAGCGAAGGAGCCCGGCGAGCCCGCGGCGGGTGCGGCACACGGCGGGCCCAAGCGCCGTCAGATGCTTCCGCCCGGCGTCCCCGACCCCAACGAGTGGGGCCCCCTGAAGGGCCAGCTCCCCCCGGCCCCGTCCCGCCCGGCCCGAACCCCACGCGCGGCGGGCGACCGCCCGGCCCGCGCGGCGGGGGAGCGTCCCGTGCGCGCGGCGGGCGACCGTCCGGTGCGGCGGGCCCGCACGGCATCGGAGGGCTCGGCCTCGCAGGCGACGGAGGCCGCCCCGACCACTCCGGCGACCCCGGATGCGGGGGCGACTCCGGCCGGTCCGGCGAACCCGGCCACTCCGGATGCGGGGGCGACTCCGGTGACCCCGGGGACGGAAGCGGCTCCGGGTGCGGCGGAGGAGTCCGGGCCGGGCGGGGCCGCCGCGCGGCCGCGTACCCGCAGCTCCGACGCCCCCTGGCACCACCCCAAACCCGCCTTCGCCGACGAGGGACCGGAGGCGGAACCCGCCCCGGATGCCGGAACCGGTGAAGCCGGACCGAACGAACCCGCCGAACAGAACGAACCCGCCGGACCGAACGAACCCGCCGGACCGAACGAACCCGCCCACCCCAACGACCCCGCCGGAGGCGACCCGCGTGAATGACGCACTCGACGTCGCCATCAGGCTGGTCGTCGTCTTCGTCGTGTTCCTCGTCCTCCCGCTGGTCGTGGGGCAGGCCGAGCACAAGGTGATGGCGCACATGCAGGGCCGGCTCGGCCCGATGTACGCCGGCGGCTTCCACGGCTGGGCCCAACTCGTCGCGGACGGCGTGAAGTTCGCACAGAAGGAAGACATCGTCCCGGCCGCGGCCGACCGGCGGATCTTCCAGCTCGCCCCCGCCGTCGCCCTGCTGCCCTACCTCCTCGTCCTCGTGGCCGTCCCCATCGGCCCGAGCGCGGGCGCGGTCGGCCAGGCCGTCGACGCGGGCATCTTCTTCGTGCTCGCCGTGATGGGCGTGGGCGTGCTCGGCTCGCTCATGGCGGGCTGGGCCTCGGCCAACAAGTTCTCCCTCCTGGGCGGACTGCGCACCGCCGCCCAGCTCCTCGCGTACGAGCTGCCGATGCTGCTCGCCGCCGCCTCCGTGGCGATGGCCGCCGGCACGGTCTCGCTGCCCGGCATCCTCAACGCCTTCCACTGGTGGTGGCTGCCCTGGCAGATCACCGGCGCGCTCGTCTTCTTCGTCGCCGGTCTCGCCGAACTCCAGCGCCCGCCCTTCGACATGCCCGTCGCCGACTCCGAGATCATCTTCGGCGCGTACACCGAGTACACGGGCCTGCGCTTCGCGCTGTTCCTGCTCGCCGAGTACGCCGGCATCGTCGTCCTGTGCGGCCTCACCACCGTTCTGTTCCTCGGCGGCTGGCACGGCCCGTGGGGCGCCGACGGCCTCGGCTGGGTCTGGACCCTGCTCAAGACGGCCGTGCTCGCCTTCGTCGTCATCTGGCTCCGGGTCAGCTACCCCCGCCTCCGCGAGGACCAACTGCAGAAGCTCGCCTGGACCACACTCATCCCGCTCGCGCTCGCCCAGATCGCGCTCACCGGCATCGTGAAGGTGGCGATCAGCTAATGGCTGTCCCCGGTTCCGGCCTCGCCAAGGGCCTCGCCGTCACACTCCGCACGATGACGAAGAAGACCGTCACCGCGCAGTACCCCGATGTCCAGCCCGAACTCCCGCCCCGCAGCCGGGGCGTGATCGGCCTGTTCGAGGAGAACTGCACGGTGTGCATGCTGTGCGCCCGCGAGTGCCCCGACTGGTGCATCTACATCGACTCCCACAAGGAGACGGTGCCCGCCGCCGTCGAGGGCGGCCGCGAACGCAGCCGCAATGTCCTCGACCGGTTCGCCATCGACTTCTCGCTCTGCATGTACTGCGGCATCTGCATCGAGGTGTGCCCCTTCGACGCGCTGTTCTGGTCCCCCGAGTTCGAGTACGCGGAGACGGACATCCACGAGCTCACCCACGAGCGCGACAAGCTGCGCGACTGGATGTGGACGGTCCCGGCCCCGCCCGCGCTCGACCCCGGCGCCGAGGAGCCCAAGGAAGTCGTCGCCGCCCGCAAGGCCGCCGACAAACTGGCCGCCGCCCAGGCAGCCGAAGCCGCGCAGGCCGGGAGCGAGGGCGCGCAGGCCGGCACCGACGGCGCCGCTCCCACGGACCCCGCCCCGAACCCGGACTCCGGCCCCGAGGGAGGTCGGGCATGAGCGCGATCCTCGCCCAGGCGGCCCTCACCGCGCCGCAGGGCTTCCTGTCGCCGACCGGCGTGGAGATCGCCTTCCTCCTCGTCGGCATCGCCACCCTCGGCGCGGCCGTCATGACCGTCACGACCCGGCAGCTGGTGCACGCCGCCCTGTGGCTCGTCGTGGCGCTCGGCGGCCTCGCCGTCGAATACCTCCTGCTCACCGCCGAGTTCATCGCCTGGGTGCAGGTCCTCATCTACGTCGGCTCGATCGTGGTGCTCCTCCTGTTCGGACTGATGCTGACCAGGGCCCCCATCGGCCGCTCCCCGGACGCCGACTCCAACAACCGCTGGGTGGCGCTCACGGTGGCCGTCGCCGCGGCCGGAACCCTCGTCTGGGTCGTCGTGGACGGTTTCCGCACGAGCTGGATCGATCTGGACGGACCCGCCCAGGGCTCCACCAAGGTGTCCGGAGAGATTCTCTTCCGGCACTGGGTGCTGCCCTTCGAGGCGCTGTCCGTCCTGCTCCTCGCGGCGCTGGTCGGTGCGATCGTGCTGTCCCGCAAGAGCGGCACCCCGGGCACCGGCGACACCTCCGCGGACGCCGCCGCCCCCCGTGAGACGGAGTCGCGCTGATGCACCTCGCCTATCCCGCCGTGCTCGCCGTCCTCCTGTTCTGCACCGGCCTCTACGGTGTGCTCGCGCGACGCAACGCGATCCTGGTCCTGATGTCCGTCGAGCTGATGCTCAACGCCGTCAACCTCAACCTCGTCGCCTTCGACGTCTGGCTGCGCGACAGCCTCCACGCCGGCCAGGCGCTCACCCTGTTCACCATCGCCATCGCCGCCGCCGAGATCGGCATCGGCCTCGCGATCGTGCTCGCCGTGTACCGCAACCGCGGTACCGCCGACATCGACAAGCTCCGTGACACCGCCGAGGGCCGCGGCCCCGACCCGGCCGGCCCCGAAGACCCCGAGGGTCCCGAAGACCCCGCCGCCCCGGCACAGAAGGCTGAGGCCGCCGCGTGACCACCACGACCCTCGCCGTCCTCGTTCCGCTCCTTCCGTTCCTGGGAGCCGCGGCCGGCCTGCTGCTCGGCCGCCGCGCCCCCGGCTTCGTCCGCCCGCTCGCGGTGCTCCCCACGTTCGCCGCGTTCGTCCTCGCCGTCGTCGTCGCCGTCGACCAGGGCGGCGGCAAGGCGATCGACGCGGCCACCCGGCTCACGCCGACCGGCTCGGTGCCGATCGAACTGGCCCTCCACCTGGACGGGTTCGCCGTCCTCGTCGCCGTCCTCGTCGGCCTGGTCGCCACCTGCGTGCAGCTCTACTCGACGGGCTACCTCCGCGACGACCCGCGCTACACCTCGTACGCCGCGCTCGTGTCCCTGTTCACCTCCGCGATGCTGCTCGTCGTCTACTCCGGCGACCTGATGGTGCTCCTGGTCGGCTGGGAGGTCATGGGCATCTGCTCCTACTTCCTGGTCGGCCACTACTGGGAGACCCCCGAGGCGCGGGCCGCCTCCCTGAAGGCCTTCCTGGTCACCAAGCTCGGCGACGTCCCCTTCCTCATCGGTCTGTTCGCGCTCGCCACCGACGCCGGTACGTTCCGGATCACCGGCGTCGTCCAGGCCGCCCTGACCGGCGGCATCGACCACCCCACCCTCATCGCCCTGCTGCTGCTCGCGGGCGTGGCCGGCAAGTCCGCCCAGTTCCCGCTGCACACCTGGCTGCCCGACGCGATGGCCGGCCCGACCCCGGTCTCCGCGCTGATCCACGCCGCGACGATGGTCGCCGCCGGCATCTACTTCGTGGCCCGGCTGCTCCCCGTCTTCGCCGCGTCCGCCGCCGCGATGACGGTGCTCGCCGTGATGGCCGCGATCACCATGGTCGGCTCGGGTCTTGCCGCGCTCGCCCAGGACGACATCAAACGCGTCCTCGCCTACTCGACCATCGGCCAGCTCGGCTATCTGTCGGGCGCCCTGGCCGTCGGCGACCGCGGGGCCGCCGTCTTCCACCTCCTGTCGCACGGCGCCTTCAAGGCGCTGCTCTTCCTCGCCGCCGGTGTGGTCATCCACGCGACCGGCACCAACTCCCTGACCGTCATGTCCCGCATGGGCGGCCTCGCCAAGCAAATCCCCGACGCGTTCTGGACGATGACCGTCGCCCTGCTCGCGCTCGCCGCGATCCCGCCGTTCGCCGGCTTCTTCTCCAAGGAAGCCGTCCTGTCCGCCGCCGAGCACACCGCGCTCGGCGAGAGCCAGGTCGCCCCGCCGGGCGCCGGCTGGACCGTGCTGATCGCCGGACTCCTGGCCGCCCTGCTCACCGCCGCGTACGCGATGCGCCTGTGGCTGCTCGCCTTCCGCGGCAGGGGAGCCGAAGCCCCGGACCACGGTCGTCAGCCCATCGTCATGAACGCCGTCCTGTGGGTGCTCGCCATCCCCTCCCTCGCGTTCGGACTGACCACCGGCTACCTCGGCGACTGGTTCGACGGACGCGCCCTCACCCCGGCTGTCACCACCGCCGTACTGTCCACGGGCGTCGCCGTGGTCGGCGGCCTGGTCACCTACGCCGCCTGGCGCCACACCTCGGCCCTGGCCGCCCGCACCCCGATGGGCGCCGTCGCCGCGCACCCCGAGGGCGACGGCAGCCTGGTCGAGGAGGAGGCCATCGCCAGCCACACCGAGGTCTACGGCTCCATCGCGTCCGCCCCCGACCCGGCCGACCCGGGCCGGTTCCTGCTCGGCCCGCTGCACCGCCACGCGGCCACCGGCTTCCACCTGGACGCCGTCTACCACGCCCTGTTCGTGCGCCCTGCCCTGGCCGCGGCCGACCTGGTCCGCTTCCTTGACCGGGAGGTCGTCGAGACGTACGTGCGCGCTGCGAGCGCCGGGCCGCGCTGGCTCGGCCGGGCCGTGCGCCGGGCGCAGAACGGCAATGTGCAGAGCTACCTCGGCGCGCTGCTGGCCGGCTCACTCGTCCTGGCGGCCGCCGTGGTCGTCCTTGCCAACGTCACCGCGGGGTCCTGAGCCGTGATCGATATCAGCGAGTCCGTGATGCAGTTCCTTCTGGCGTTCATCGTCGTCGTCCCCCTCATCGGCGCCGTGGCGGCCCTGCTGCCCGCCCCGCCGGGCCTGAAGGGCAGGAGCCCCGAGCAGGCCGTGCTCCGCCACGGCGTGACCGTGACCGGCGTGATCCTGCTCGCCGCGATCGTCCTCGCGCTCGGCTTCGACCACGGCCACCCGTCGAAGATGCAGGCCACGACGGACATCCAGTGGATCCCGGCGCTCAACGTCCACATCCACCTCGGCGTCGACGGCATCTCGCTCCCCCTCCTCGTCCTGACCGCGCTGCTGACCTTCCTCTGCGCGCTGTACTCCTACTTCAAGATGCCTGCGGGCCCCGGCCCGAAGGCGTTCGTCGCGCTCCTGCTCGTCCTGGAGTCCGGCACCCTCGCCACCTTCGCCGTCCTCGACCTCGTGCTGTTCTTCCTCGCGTTCGAGATGGTTCTCATCCCGATGTACTTCCTGATCGCCCGCTGGGGCGGGGCCGGGAGGACCGCCGCCGCCTGGAAGTTCATCCTCTACACCCTGCTCGGCTCCGTCGTCATGCTGCTCGGCCTGCTCCTGATCGGGGTCAAGGCGGGCACATTCGACATGGTGGCACTCGCCACTGACAACGGCCGTGGGCTGACGACGTCCGTGCAGGTCATCGCCGTTCTGGCGATCGGGATCGGGCTCGCGGTCAAGACCCCGATGTTCCCCCTGCACAGCTGGCTCCCGGACGCGCACACCGCCGCCCCGACCGTCGGCTCGGTGCTCCTGGCCGGCGTCCTGCTGAAGATGGGCACGTACGGCTTCGTCCGCATCGTGCTGCCCATCGCGCCGCACGGCATGCACACCTTCGCGCCCTACCTGGCCGCCTTCGCCGTCGCCGGGATCATCTACGGATCCCTCGCCTGCCTCTCCCTCGCCAAAGAGGGCAACAAGGGCGACCTGAAGCGGCTCATCGCGTACTCCTCCGTCGGCCACATGGGCTTCGTGCTCCTCGGCATCGCCTCGATGACCCCCACCGGCGTCAACGGCGCGCTCTTCGCCAACATCGCCCACGGCCTCATCACCGGCCTGCTGTTCTTCCTGGTCGGCGCGCTCAAGGACCGGTACGGCACCGCCGACCTCGACACCCTCGCCGGCGCCACCGGTGCCGCCCTCTACGGCCGCGCCCCGCGGCTGGGCGGTCTCCTCGCCTTCGCCGCCGTCGCCTCGCTCGGACTGCCCGGACTCGCCGGGTTCTGGGGCGAGATGCTCGCCATGTTCGGCGCGTTCGACCCCGCGGCCGGCCTCAGCCGCCCCGCGTTCCTCACCTTCGTGGCGATCGCGGCCTTCGGCACCCTGCTCACCGCCGCGTACCTGCTGGTCGTCGTGCGCCGGGTCTGCATGGGCGGCAAGCCCGCCGAGGGCCCGCAGCTCGCCGACATCCAGGGCTACGAGTTCGCCGCGTGGAGCCCGCTCGTCGCGCTCACCGTCCTCGCCGGGCTCTGGCCCGCGGTCCTCCTCGGCCTGACCGACCCGGCCGTCCAGAAGCTCCTCGCAGGAGGCAAGTCGTGACCCCCGACGTCACCACCGCGGCGGCCGGCACCGCGAGCCTGGTCCAGTCCGTCGACTGGGTCGCGATCGCGCCGCCGCTGATCACCGCGGCCGTCGCCCTCGTCGTGCTGCTCGCCGACCTGTTCCTGCCGCCCAGGCGCAAGCCGCTGCTGGGCTGGATCACCGTCGCGGGCCTGGTCGCGGCCCTCGCCTCGCTGGTGCCGCTGCGCACCGGCAGCCGCTCCACGTTCTGCCTGACCGCCAATCCGGACGCGTGCAGCTACACCGTCGACCAGTTCGCCTTCGTCATCCAGGCGCTGGTCCTCGGCGGCGCCCTGCTCACCGCGCTGCTCGCGATGAAGGACGCCGAGGAGAACCTCCCCGCGGGCGAGTTCTGGTTCCTGCTGCTGTCGTCGGCGGCCGGCGCGGCCCTGCTGCCCGCCTCCCGCGACCTGGCCACCCTCGTCGTCGCCCTGGAAGTGGCCTCGCTGCCCGCGTTCGCGCTCGTCGGCCTCAAGCGCGGCGACCGGCTGTCCTCCGAGGCGGCCCTCAAGTTCTTCCTGTCGTCGGTGACCGCGACGGCCGTGATGCTGCTCGGCGTCAGCTTCGTGTACGCGGCGACGGGCACCCTGCACCTCACGGAGCTCGCCACCAAACTGGCCACCGTTCCCGGCCAGTTGGAGACCGTGGCCGAGGCGGGCGTCGTCCTCACGCTCGTCGGCTTCGCCTTCAAGACAGCCGCGGCCCCCTTCCACTTCTGGGTGCCCGACACCTATGTGGGCGCGCCGCTGCCCATCGCCGCCTACCTCTCCGTCGTCGGCAAGGCGGTCGGCTTCTCCGGGCTCATCCTGGTGACCGTCGTCGCCTTCCCGGCGTACGCCGACGTGTGGGGCCCGGCGCTCGCGGTGCTCGCCGCTCTGACCATGACCATCGGCAACGCGGCGGCCCTGCGGCAGTCCGCCGCCCGCGCCCACAGCGCGGTCCGGTTGCTCGCCTGGTCCTCGGTGGGCCAGGCCGGCTACCTCCTGGTGCCGATCGCGGCCGCCGCCTACTCCGGCGACAACAAGGTCGGCGCGACCGTCGCGTACGCCCTCATGTACGCCGTCGTGAACCTGGGCGCCTTCGCGGTCGCCGCGCTGGTGGCGCGCAGCCGTCCTCTGAACCGTCTCACCGACTATCGGGGGCTGTACGCCGAGCGCCCCCTGGCGGCGCTCGCGCTCGCCTTCTTCCTGCTGTGCCTGGCCGGCCTCCCGCCGGGCATCATCGGCCTGTTCGCCAAGGTCACCGTGTTCTCGGCGGCCGTCGACGCGGGTCTCGGCTGGCTCGCGGTCGTCATGGCGGTCAACGTGGTCGTCGCGCTCTACTACTACCTGCGCTGGACCGCGATCCTGTTCCGCTCGCCCGAGGGCGCGGAGGAAGCGGAGGAATCCGGCCCGGCCGGGAGCGCCGGGAGCGCCGGGAGCGCCGGGGGCACCGCCGCCGCGCGGCCCGTGCGCCCCCGTGTCCCGGTTCCGCTCGCGGTCGCCATCGGGCTCACCGCGGCCGCCGGGGTCGTCCTGTCCGGCCTTCCCCAACTGGCCCTGCACTTCGCCACGGTGACCCTCTTCTGAGGACGCGCCTCCCCCCGCGGCCGCGGTAGGTGCGCGAGAGCCGGAGCAGTCCCGGCCGGCTCCGTGCGCGCCCCCAATGCGGCCGCTCGCGCGTTTCGGCGACCCCGGCGCCAGGGCACGGTTTGGTGCGTACGGCCTTGAGAAGGCACTGTCGTACGCGCACATCCGGGCGTGCACGCACGTGCGACGGCGCGGAACCAGACGAGACACATCAAGGAGCAGAGCGGTGCTGAGCGGGTTCAAGGACTTCATCCTGCGCGGGAACATAGTGACGATGGCGGTCGGTCTGGCCGTCGGATCGGCCTTCACCGCGGTGGTCACGGGATTCAGTACCGCCTTCATCACCCCGCTGATCGGCATGGCCACCCGCTCGACCGGCGACTTCAGCACGGCGACCTTCACCGCCGAAGGCGTCACGTTCCCCTACGGCAAGTTCGTCGGGGCGGCCATCGCCTTCGTGATCACCGCCGCGGTGCTCTACTTCATCGTCGTCGTGCCCATGATGAAGGTGCAGGCCCGCTTCGACCGGCGGGACAGCAACAAGCCGGTGGACATCAAGGCCGCCCTGCGCGACTGCCCGCGCTGCTACTCCCAGATCCCCGGAATCGCGACCCGCTGCTCGCACTGCACCAGCGAGATCGAGCCCGACCCGAGGGCGCTGGAGATGGCCGGGCTGCCCGCCCCGCGCTGACGCGCCCCGAACGGAGTAACGCGCCCTCCAGCGCGCACAAGGGAACCAGCGTCCCTCGCCTGGCGTTGACCAGTACGGGAGAGTCCACTGGACATCGGAAGGACCACCCAGCGAAGGCTCCCCACCGCACCATTTGGAGGGCGTACCGTGCACCGCCGGCACAACGGGCTGAGGACCGCCGTCCTCCTCGGAGGACTGTCCGCGCTCATCATCGTCATCGGCGGCTTCTTCGGCCGCACCGGGCTGATCATCGCCGTTGTGGTGGCCCTTGCCACCAACGCCTACGCGTACTGGAACAGCGACAAGCTGGCGCTGCGGGCCATGCGGGCGCGCCCGGTGAGCGAGTTCGAGGCCCCGGAGCTCTACCGGATGGTCCGCGAGCTCTCCACGCAGGCGCGCCAGCCCATGCCCCGGCTCTACATCTCGCCCACCCAGGCGCCGAACGCCTTCGCGACCGGCCGCAATCCGCGCAACGCGGCGGTGTGCTGCACGGACGGGATCCTCCAGATCCTCGACGAGCGCGAGCTGCGAGGCGTGATCGGCCATGAGCTGAGCCACGTCTACAACCGGGACATCCTGATCTCCTCGGTCGCCGGCGCCCTCGCCTCGGTGATCATGTTCCTCGTCAACTTCGCCATCCTGATCCCGATCGGCCGCTCCGACGACGACGAGGGCCCCGGCATCTTCGGCATGCTCCTGATCATGATCCTCGGCCCGCTCGCCGCCTCGGTGATCCAGCTCGCGATCAGCCGCTCCCGCGAGTACGAGGCCGACGCGTCCGGCGCCCAGCTCACCGGTGACCCGCTCGCCCTGGCCAGCGCGCTGCGCAAGCTGGAGGCGGGCACCAA
Source organism: Streptomyces sp. NBC_00442 (assembly GCF_036014195.1). Lineage (NCBI taxonomy): Bacteria > Bacillati > Actinomycetota > Actinomycetes > Kitasatosporales > Streptomycetaceae > Streptomyces > Streptomyces sp. NBC_00442. Next base: position 2,939,658 of record NZ_CP107918.1, on the reverse strand, counting down.
GCAGCTTCCGCTGCCGCCCGAGCCCAGGATCGAGACGGCGAGCCACATGATGATCGCCAACCCCTTCCGCCCCGGTCAGGGAGTGTCCAAACTGTTCTCGACCCACCCGCCGATGGCGGAACGCATCGCCCGACTCGAACAGATGGCAGGTCGCCGCCCATGAAGACAATCCTGAACGTCATCTGGCTGATTCTCTGCGGCTTCTGGATGTTCCTCGGCTACCTGCTCGCGGGTCTGCTGCTGTGCATCACCATCATCGGGATCCCGTTCGGCGTGGCGGCCTTCCGCATCGGCATGTACGCCCTCTGGCCGTTCGGCTACACCGTCGTCGACCGGCGGGGCGCGGGCGCGCCGTCCTGCGTCGGCAACGTCCTGTGGCTGGTCCTGGCCGGCTGGTGGCTTGCGCTCGGCCACATCGTCACCGGCATCGCCCTGTGCGTCACGATCATCGGCATCCCGCTGGGCCTCGCCAACTTCAAGCTGATCCCGGTGTCGCTGCTGCCCCTGGGCAAGGAAATCGTCCGTACGGACGAGCCGTTCGCCGCACGCTGAGCGAAGGGAGCGCGGCCCAGTGCCCTGGGCGACCCGACCCGACCCGACCCGACCCGACCCGCCCCGGGCCGGCCTGACCCGACCCGACCCGCCCCGGGCCGGCCTGACCCGACCCGACCCGGCCTGACCCGGGCCGACCCGGGCCGCGTCCCCGTGCCACGGTCTGTGTCCTGGGCCGCATCCCGCCGCGGGCCGCAACCGTGCGCGCCACCGGGGCGTCCTCCCTCACGAACCGAACGGTCGCGGGGCCGGAGGCCGGTGTCTCCGCATACGGCAGACGCACCCCGCTCAGTGTGCGTGTACGAAAGGCAGGTCCCGGCATGGGCATCGTCAGCTGGATCATTCTCGGCCTGCTCGCGGGGGCGGTCGCCAAGATCCTGCTCCCCGGCCGCGATCCGGGCGGCCCGATCGGCACGACCCTCATCGGCATCGCGGGCGCGTTCGTCGGCGGCTGGATATCGTCGCGTTGGCTGGACCGTCCGATCGCCAACCACTTCTACGACGGCGCCACTTGGGCGGCGGCGATCGGCGGCTCGCTCGTCCTGCTGATCATCTACCGCATCCTGTTCGGCAATTCGCGCAGCCGCTGAGCGACGGGGCCGCCCACCAAGGCGGTTGGTCAGCCGGCGAGGCCGGTGTCGCGCAGCGTGATGTTGAGCCGGCCGCGAGCCAGGCCCGTGGCCGGCTCGGCCGTTCCCGGCAGCACCTTGGGCACGCCGTGGTACGCGAACCGGGACGGACCGCCGAAAACGAACAGGTCGCCGGAGACCAGCTCCACATCGGTGTAGGGCCGCCCGCGGTTCTCGGTGTTGCCGAACCGGAAGACGCAGCTGTCGCCGATGCTGAGCGAGACGACGGGCGCGTCGGACTTCTCGTCCTTGTCCTGGTGCAGCCCCATCTTCGCGGTGTCGTCGTAGAAGTTGACGAGCGCGGCATCGGGCGCGTACCGCGCGGCCGCGTCCGCGTCACCGTAGGCGGCGGTCACCGCGGACCGCCCCAACTCGGCCAGCCAGTCGGGGAACCGCGCGACGGGAAGCCCGTTCACATCGCCCGCGACCCGCGTGTACCGGTAGGGCTGCCAATGCCATCCGACACACACCGTCCGCACCGACATGACGCCGCCGCCGGGCAGCTCGGTGTGACGGATCGGTACGGGCCCGCGGGCCCACTCCCGGCAGGCCGCGACGAGTTCGCGCTGCCGCCCCGGCGGGAGCCACCCCGGCACGTGGACCGCGCCGGGCGCGACCTCGACCCGCTCGGGCCGGGGCAGCCGGAACAGCCCCTCGCTCATGACGCCAGGGCGCCTTCGAGCCCGAGCAGGGCCTGCTTGCGGTCGAGGCCGCCCGCGTAGCCCTTGAGGGAGCCGTCGGAGCCGATCACGCGGTGACAGGGCCGCACCACGAGCAGCGGGTTCCGCCCGATCGCGGTGCCCACCGCCCGCACGAGGACGGCCGAGGCGCCGATCCGCCGGGCGATCTCGCCGTACGAGGTCGTCGTGCCGTACTCGATCGCGTCCAGCTCGGCCCAGACCTGGCGCTGGAATTCGGTGCCGGGAGAGCCGGCCGCGTACTCGATGTCGAACCGGGTCAGCTCACCGGCGAAGTACGCCCGCAGCTGTGCGGCGATCCCCGCGAAGGCCTCGGGCGCGCGCACCCAGCCGTCCTGGACGACGGCGCCGCCCTTCTGGTCCGGCACCGACAGCGAGACCAGCGCGGTCCCGCCCGGCGCGGTCGCCGACTCCTCACCCACGAGCAACAGCTCACCCAGGGGGCTGTCGAGGGTCGCGTAGACAGTCATCGCACATTCCCTTCTTCGTGTACGACATCGAGTCTGCGACCCCCGAGCGTCCCGCGCTGGCGGAAATCGGACACCGTGGCCAGGCGTCCCGCGAGCGGTGCGGACCGGGTCAGCGGTAGTTGACGAACTGGATCGCGAAGTCGAAGTCCTTGCCCTTGAGCAGGGCCTGGACGGCCTGGAGGTCGTCACGGCTCTTGGACGAGACGCGCAGCTCGTCGCCCTGCACCTGCGCCTTGACGCCCTTGGGCCCCTCGTCGCGGATTGCCTTGGCGACCTTCTTGGCGTTGTCCTGGGAGATGCCCTCCTCGATGGAGGCGAAGATCTTGTACTCCTTGCCGGACAGCTGCGGCTCGCCCGCGTCCAGCGACTTCATGGAGATGCCGCGCTTGATCAGCTTGGTCTCGAAGATGTCGAGGATCGCCTTGACCCGCTCCTCGCCGTTCGCCTGCATGAGGATCTTCTCGCCGGACCACGAGATCGAGGCGTCCGTGCCCTTGAAGTCGTAGCGCTGCGAGATCTCCTTCGCGGCCTGGTTGAGGGCGTTGTCGACCTCCTGCCGCTCGACCTTCGAGACGATGTCGAAACTGGAGTCGGCCATGTCCTGTGGCTCCTTGGGTCGGGGTGTGTCGGGGTGCGCACGAACCGGTGGCCGAGCGCGCGGCGACCCGGCCCCACTGCCGAACCACCGCCCCAAAGCCTAGCCACCCCCCGCCCGGCGCAGCGCTGATCAATGGGGTGGCGGACCACCCCTGGGCATCGGGTATCGTTTACGTCGTTGCCACGGAGCACCGCCGCAAGGCGGGAAACCAAGGGCGACATCCCATGGCGGTGTGCCCGAGTGGCCAATGGGAACGGACTGTAAATCCGTCGGCTCTGCCTACCCAGGTTCGAATCCTGGCGCCGCCACACTGGGTGAGACCCCGGGTGACCTGAAAAGGTCACCCGGGGTTTCTTCGTTGTGCCGCCGTGGCCCGGCCGAGCCCGTCCCGAGGGACGCGGTCAGTTCCCCGCCACGCCCTTCACCGCCACCGTCACCGGCGCCGAGCCACTGATCAGCTCCAGGGTCAGGCCCGCGGTGGCCGGGGAGTCCAGGAGCTCGGCAAGGACCGCCGCCACGTCGTCGCGGGGGATGGTGCCGCATCCCGTCGACGCGGCGAGCGAGACCAGGCCCTTGCCCGCGTCGTTGGTCAGCGATCCGGGCCGCAGAACCGTCCAGTCCAGGGCCGTCCGGGAGCGTACGGCGTCATCGGCGGCGCCCTTCGCACGCAGGTAGGCGTCGAAGACGCCGTCGCCGGCGTGGGAGGAACTCGCGCCCATCGACGAGACGATGACATAGCGCCGCACGCCCGCCCGCTCCGCCGCGTCGGCCAGCAGCACGGCCGCCGCCCGGTCCACCGACTCCTTGCGCGCGGCGTCGCTCCCCGGGCCCGCGCCCGCCGCGAACACCACGGCGTCCGCGCCGCCGAGCACATCGGCGACCGCGTCGACCGTCGCCGATTCCAGGTCGAGCACGACCGGCTCCGCGCCGGCCTCCCGCAGGTCGTCCGCCTGTTCCCGTTTGCGGATGATGCCCGCCACCTCGTCGCCCCGCGCCGCGAGCAGCCTTTCGAGCCGCAGCGCGATCTGACCATGACCTCCAGCAATGACAATGCGCATGGTCACGACGGTACGCGGAGATCGCGCCGCTCGCCGGTGGAGTGTCAGCCGGGCTCGCCGCGACCGGACTCCGACCGCCCCTGGCGGGGCAGGTCGAGGGCGACCGCCGCGGCCGAGTCGCAGTACTCGCGCACCGCGCTCGTACGGGCCACCACGCGGCCCCGGTGGATGACGATGCGGCTGTAGGCGAGGGAGAGGACGCCCGCGATGCGCTCGCCGCGCACCGCGAGCAGTTCGGCGGGGAAGCCCGCCTCCACGCGCACCTCGGCCAGCCCCATCGTCTCGCGGGCCACCGTGCTCACCGCCGCGTACGCGTCCTCGGGACGCAGGCCGGCCTGGGAGGCGAGCAGGTAGGCGGCCTCCAGCGGGTCGCCGCGGCCGACCGGGTTGGAGACGTCGCGCAACGAGCCGCTCCCCGCCGCGAGTCGCACCCCGGCCGACCTCAACAGTCTTACCGGAGCTGCTCCTTGACGGTCCGTCATGCCACAGCCGCCCTGTGGGAGGCAGGTCACCGCGACCCCGGCGGAGGCGAGTTGGTCGGCGGCGCGGGCCGCGGTCTCGCGGGGGAGCCGGGACAGGCCGCCGCACGGGCCGATGACGACGCCGGGGCGCAGACCGCCGGACATCGCCGCGAGGCGGGCGAGGCGCGCCGGGTCGGCGGCGTCGGTGTGCAGGTCGACCGCGCAGCCGTGCTCGGCGGCGAGTTCGAGGACGGCCTCGGCGTAGCCGGCCGGGTCGGCGTCGAGATCGGGGCAGCCGCCCACCACGGAGGCGCCCATCTTGACCGCGTCGCGCAGCATGGCGAGCCCGTCCGCGCCGGCCACCCCCGTCAGCAGCCGCGGCACCGCGACCACCGCGAGCTCGGTGAGGCCGCGCAGGGAGCGCCGGGTCTGGAGCACCGCCTCCAGCGGGTCGAGCCCGCTGACCTCGTCGATGCGTACGTGCGAGCGCAGCGCCGTGGCGCCGTGGCCGAGCTGCAGCAGGGCGGCCTCGGTGGCCCGGCGCTGGACCTCCTCGACCGCGTACGCGACGGGGCCCTCGGCGCTGAGGGCGGTCAGCGCGGTGTCGCCGTGGGCGTGCGGCTCGGCGGGCGCGGGCAGTAGCAGGAAGCCGTCCAGGTCGACGCGTGCGGAGCCGTGTGCGGCCAGGCTGCCCGCGGTGCCCACCGCCTCGATGCGGCCGCCGCCCAGCCGCACGTCCACGCTCCGGCCGTCGGCGAGCCTGGCGCCGCACAGCAGCAACGAGGAACCGGAGGCGGGGTCGGGGCCTTCGCCGGTGCCGGGGGAGTGGGCCGGCTGCTGGTGGCTGTCGGACATCGCGCTCCTGATCGGGCTCGGGTGATCGGGCTCGGGCGGGCATGATCACGCAGCGTGAGGCGAGCCTAGGGGCGGCCGCGGCGCGCATCGAGGAGGAGCGGAATAGTCGTACCGGTGTGGCCCTGAGTGGCCTACGGGACCGGTGGGACGGCGTCCCGAGAGGGGCGTCCGAGGGCGGCACGAAACGGATTTGGGCGATCGGCGAGAGTGCGTGTAATGTCTTCCTCGCTCGCCCCAATAGCTCAGTCGGTAGAGCGTCTCCATGGTAAGGAGAAGGTCTACGGTTCGATTCCGTATTGGGGCTCTGGTGCGGAAGCCCTCACCTTCGGGTGAGGGACTCCGTATCAAAGCGGTGTAGCTCAGTCGGTAGAGCAAGCGGCTCATAATCGCTGTGTCACCGGTTCAAGTCCGGTCACCGCTACACACAGTAGCCGATTGTGGGGTCGGTCCTTCGATCGGCTACTCTTTTATGCGTTCATCCGTCAACCCGTCCGTCAAGGAGCACTCACGTGGCTGCCACCGACGTCCGCCCGAAGATCACGCTGGCCTGCGTGGAGTGCAAGGAGCGGAACTACATCACCAAGAAGAACCGGCGTAACAACCCGGACCGACTGGAGATGAAGAAGCACTGCCCGCGCTGCAACTCGCACACTGCGCACCGCGAGACCCGCTAACCACGGCGTCTGGCACTCAGGCTCGTTCGAGAGGCCGTTCCCCACACCGGGGAGCGGCCTCTCGGCGTTGCACCGTTCATCCCTGATGCACCCTTCATTCCTGATCAACAGGAGGTAGCCAGCCGATGGCGCTCGACCAGTCCTTCGTGGGGCGGACCTACCCGCCCACTGCCCCGTACGAGGTCGGCCGCGAGAAGATCCGCGAGTTCGCCGTGGCGGTCGGGGACGAGAATCCGGCCTACACCGACCCGGAGGCGGCCAAGGCCCTGGGGCACACCGATGTGATCGCGCCGCCCACCTTTGTGTTCGCCATCACGTTCGGCGCGGCCGGCCAGGTCATCCAGGACCCGCAGCTGGGCCTCGACTACAGCCGGGTGGTGCACGGCGACCAGAAGTTCGCGTACAGCCGTCCCGTCCGCGCGGGCGACCGGCTGACCGTCACCTCGACCATCGAGGCGATCAAGTCCCTTGCGGGCAACGACATCCTGGACATCAGGGGCGAGGTCCACGACGAGGCGGGCGAACACGTCGTGACCGCCTGGACCAAGCTGGTGTCCCGAGCGGCCGAGGGGGCCTGAGATGACCGCGAAGATCCGTTACGAGGACGTCGAGCCCGGCACCGAGCTGCCGGCGGCGTCCTTCCCCGTGACCCGCGCCATGCTCGTGCGGTACGCGGGCGCGTCCGGCGACTTCAACCCGATCCACTGGAACGAGAAGTTCGCGAAGGAGGTCGGGCTGCCCGACGTCATCGCGCACGGCATGTTCACCATGGCCGAGGCGGTCCGCGTGGTCACCGACTGGGCCGGCGACCCGGGTGCGGTCACCGAGTACGGCGTCCGCTTCACCAAGCCGGTCGTGGTCCCCAACGACGACACCGGCGCCCTGATCGAGGTCACCGCGAAGGTGGCGGCGAAGCTCGACGACGACGCCCGCACGGTCCGCGTGGACCTCACCGCGACGAGCGCCGGCCAGAAGGTGCTCGGGATGTCCCGGGCGGTCGTGCGCCTGGCCTGACGGCCACGGGACTCCGGGGCCGCGCCCCGGGGTCCCGCGCGTCCCCCCTTGACCAAGTTAGTTATCAGCCACTAACTTACTGTCCATGGTCAGGATGAGCGCAGAAGAGCGGCGCGAGAGCGTCGTCCGTGCGGCGATGGTCGAATTCGCGCGCAACGGCTATCACGGCACCTCCACCGAGGTGATCGCCAAGCGCGTGGGCGTCTCGCAGCCGTACCTCTTCCGCCTCTTCCCCAACAAGCAGGCCATCTTCCTCGCGGCGTCGGGCCGGTGCATCGACGAGATCGTCGCGGTCTTCCGGGACGCGGCCGAGGGCCTTCAGGGCGAGGAGGCCCTGGGGGCGATGGGCAGCGCCTATCAGAGGCTGATCACCGAGGACCGCGACAAGCTGCTCCTCCAGATGCAGATCTATGTGACCGCGGCCGCCGCGGAGGCGGCCGGCGACCACGAGTTCGGCAAGGCGGCGCGGGCCGGGTGGACGGAGCTCTACGACACGATCCTGCTGGCGCTGGGAGCGGACGCGGCCGGAGCGACGACGTTCCTGGCCTGCGGGATGCTCATCAACACCCTGGTGGCACTGGGGTTCCCGCCCGAGGACCGGATGTGGAAGGGGCTCAGCGGCCTGCAGGGGATGTGCGGCGGGTAGCCGCGGGGGCCGCCGTCGGGGCCGACGGTCGCCCCAAAAAGTTAGTGATCAATAACTAATCCAAAGATGCACGTCAAGGGGGAAACGATGCCGAAGCACCCACAGAACCGCGAGCAGCCGAAACAGCGGGGTGGACAACGCTGGGGCGCGGGCTGGGCGCTGGCCGTCACCAGCGTCGCGGGGTTCATGGCGGCGCTCGACAACCTGGTGGTCACCACCGCGCTGCCCTCGATCCGCGACGACCTCGGGGGAGCCCTCGACGACCTCGAATGGACGGTGAGCGCGTACACCCTCACCTTCGCGGTGCTGCTGATGTTCGGGGCGGCGCTCGGCGACCGGTTCGGGCGCAGGCGGCTGTTCATCACCGGACTGACGATCTTCACCGGCGCCTCGGCGGGCGCGGCGCTCTCGTCCGGGATCGACGGGCTGATCGCGGCCCGCGCGATCCAGGGCGTCGGCGCCGCGATCATGATGCCGCTCACCCTCACGCTGCTGACCGCGGCCGTGCCCGCCGCCAAACGCGGCCTGATGTACGGGATCTGGGGCGCGGTGAACGGCCTGGCCGTCGCATCCGGCCCGCTGATCGGCGGCAGCCTGACGGAACACGCGTCCTGGCAGTGGATCTTCTGGCTGAACGTTCCGCTCGGCCTGATCGTCCTGCCGCTGGCCCGGCTGCGCCTGAACGAGTCGCACGGCACGGGCGCTCCGCTGGACATCCTCGGCACGCTGCTCGCCAGCGGCGGCCTCTTCGGGATCGTGTACGCGCTGATCCGCGGCAACCCGGACGGCTGGACGAGCGCGACCGTACTCACCGGGCTGATACTCGGCGCCGTCCTGCTGGCCGGCTTCGTGGTGCACGGCACGCGGGCCGCGAACCCGATGCTGCCGATGCGGCTGTTCCGCAGCCGGGCGTTCTCCGCGATCAACGCGGCGAGCCTGCTGATGTTCGTCGGCATGTTCGGCTCGATCTTCCTGCTCAGCCAGTTCCTGCAGAACGTCATCGGTTACTCGCCCACCGAGGCGGGTCTGCGCATGCTGCCGTGGACGGGCATGCCGATGATCGCCGCGCCGATCGCGGGCTACCTGTCCGACAGGATCGGCGGACGGCCGGTCGTGGCGGCGGGCCTCGCGCTCCAGGCCGCGGGACTTGCCTGGTTCGCCGTGATCGTCTCGCCGGAGATGTCGTACGCGGAGCAGCTGCCCGCGCTGATCATCAGCGGGGTCGGCATGGGCCTGTACTTCGCGCCGGCGGCGAACCTCGTGATGTCGAGCGTGCGGCCCTCCGAACAGGGCATCGCCTCGGGCGCGAACAACGCGCTCCGGGAGGTCGGCGGCGCGCTCGGCGTCGCCGTACTCGCCTCGGTCTTCTCCGCGCAGGGCGGCTACGGATCGGCGCAGGCCTTCGTCGACGGCCTGGGCCCGGCGCTGTGGGTGGGCGCGGGGGCGGTGGGCGCGGCGGCGGTGGCCGCGGCACTGCTTCCTCGCGTTTCCGCGGGGCGGCGCGCCGAGGGTGCGGTGTTCGAGGCGGAGCGGGAGCTGGTGGGCTGAGGGCTCGGACCGCGGCCGTCCACGACGGACGGGCGCGGTCCGGTCGGGTGGGGACGTGGCGGGGTGCCCCGCAAGGAGGAGCGCCGGTTCCGGGCTCCTTGGGGCGGGGCCGCACGGCGCGACGTATGAGGAGGTGACCCCGCCGTGTCCACACCCCCACCCCCGGGGAATGCGCAACATGCCGGTGATGCCACGCCCCGGCCCACCGCATCTGCCCGCACGGCCGACCGCAGGGCGGCGCACCCCTCCCATCCGCACCCGTACGCTGGACCCCGTGCAGGAACTTCACGACGCCCCCCTCGCCCCCCTGACCACCCTCCGCCTCGGCGGCCCGGCGGACCGCCTGGTCACCGCGACCACCGACGACGAGGTCGTCGCCGCCGTCCGCGAGGCCGACGACAGCGGCACCCCGCTGCTGGTCATCGGTGGCGGCAGCAACCTGCTCATCGGGGACAAGGGCTTCGCCGGCACCGCCCTGCGCATCGCGACCCGCGGCTTCCACCTCGACGGCACCCGGCTCGAACTCGCCGCCGGCGAAGGGTGGAGCGACGCCGTGGCCCGCAGCGTCGAGGCCGGGCTCGCCGGCATCGAGTGCCTCGCCGGCATCCCCGGCTCGGCCGGCGCGACCCCGATCCAGAACGTGGGGGCGTACGGCCAGGAAGTCTCCAGCACCATCACCCACGTCGTCGCCTACGACCGCCTCGACCGCGCCACCGTCACGCTGACCAACGCCGCGTGCGACTTCTCGTACCGGCACAGCCGCTTCAAGCAGCATCCCGACCGCTACGTCGTGCTGCGCGTCGTCTTCGAGCTTGAGGACGCGGACGGGCTGTCCGCGCCGGTCAAGTACGCCGAGACCGCCCGCACCCTGGGCGTCGAGCCCGGCGACCGCGTGCCCGCCGCCACCGCCCGCGAGACCGTCCTCAAGCTGCGCGCAGGCAAGGGCATGGTGCTCGACCCCGAGGACCACGACACCTGGTCGGCCGGCTCGTTCTTCACCAACCCGATCCTCCCCAACGAGGCGTACGACGCCTTCCTCGCCCGCGCGCGGGAGCGGCTCGGCGCGGACGTGACACCCCCGGCGTGGCCCGCGGGCACCGACCGTACGAAGACCTCGGCGGCCTGGCTGATCGACAAGGCGGGGTTCACCAAGGGGTACGGCACCGGTCCCGCCCGCATCTCCACCAAGCACACCCTCGCGCTGACGAACCGCGGCGGCGCCACCACCGAAGACCTGCTGGCGCTCGCCCGCGAGGTCGTCGCGGGGGTGGAGCGGGCTTTCGGGGTGACGCTGGTGAACGAGCCGGTGGGCGTGGGCGTGGAGCTGTAGCGGAGCCGAGCCGGGGAGAACCGACCCGGCCCGAACCGAGCCGGGTCGAAGGGAAGCGCCCCGTGACGCTCCCTTTCGACCCGGCCCGGGGCCTCCCCGCCCCGCCGCCCCCTTCGACTCCTCGGCGGCTTCCGCCCTCAGTAGGCCACCCCCACGCCCTGCTTGACCGTCGAGGGGTCCTCGACACACCCCAGCATGGCGTGCGCCACGTCCGCGCGGGCGATGGTCCGCCCGGCCGTGGGGTTGCCGCCGACGACGCGGCGGTACACGCCGGTGAGCGGCTTGTCGGTGAGTTTGGGCGGACGTACGGACGTCCAGTCCGTGGCGCTGGCCGCCAACGCGGCCTCCATCGCCCGCAGATCGACGTACACGTCCTTCAGGATCGTGCCGATCATGGACCGCATGCCGCGGTCGAGCAGCCCGTCGCCGGGGGCCTCGGGTCCGACCGGTGCCGCGCTCACGACGACGATGCGCCGCGCCCCCTCGGCCTCCATCGCGGCCAGTACCGCCCGGGTGAGGGGGGTCGTGATTCCCGCGTCCGAACGCTTGCGGGCGCCCAGGCCGGACAGCACCGCGTCCCGCCCGGCGACCGCCGCGCGCAGGGGTTCGGGGGAGGTGAGGTCGGCCCGTACGACGTCGAGGCCCGGACCGGTCACGGCGAACCGGGCCGGGTCGCGCACCACCGCCGTGACCTCGTGGCCCGAGACCAGGGCCTGCTTGACGATTTCCTGGCCGATGCCGCCGGTGGCACCGAAGACCGTGAGCCTCATCGCTTCACCCTCCTGGGGTGGGTAAGTATTCACTCACCCCTAGAGTGGGGAGGTACCCGCCCTTGCGTCAAGCCTCGTTGGAGCGTCCATGCAGTCGTCGCAGTCGCAGTCGCAGTCGCAGCCGCAGCCGCAGCCGCAGCCCGCTCGCGTCCGCATCGTCGACGCCGCGCACCAGCTGATGCACACCATCGGGCTCGCGCGGGCCACGACGAAGGAGATCGCGAAGGCGGCGGGGTGTTCGGAGGCGGCGCTCTACAAGCACTTCGCGAGCAAGGAGGACCTTTTCGTGACGGTCCTGAAGGAGCGGCTGCCCCAGCTCGGACCGCTGGTCGAACGGCTGACCGCGGAGCCGGGCGAACGCTCGGTGGAGGAGAACCTGACCGACATCGCGCGCCAGGCGGCGCTGTTCTACGCGGAGAGCTTCCCGATCGCGGCGTCGCTGTACGCCGACCCCCAGCTCAAGCGCCGCCACGACGAGGCGCTGCGGAAACTCGGTTCGGGGCCCCATGCGCCGATCGAGGGGGTCGACGCGTATCTCCGTGCGGAGCGGCGGGCGGGGCGGATCGACGCGGACGCGGACACGTATGCGGCGGCGTGTCTGCTGCTCGGGGCGTGCGCGCAGCGGGCGTTCGCGTACGACATGACGGAGAGCGGGGTGCCGCCGCAGGGGCTGGAGGAGTTTGCGCGGGGCGTGGCGCGGACGGTGCTGCGCGGGGTCGGCTGACCTCGGCAGGGCGCCGAGCCGGAGGCGTCGCCCGCCCGCCTTCGGCTGCGGACCGTGCGTGGCTGCTCGCGCAGTTCCCCGCGCCCCTCATGGGGCCGCTTCCGTGCTTGGCGGGCTCAGGCCGACAGCCACTGCTCCACCCCGGCCAAGAGCTTCTCCTGGGTGTCCCCGGGTGCGGCCGAGCCGCGGATCGACTGGCGGGCCAGTTCGGCGAGCTCGGGGTCGGTGAAGCCGTGGTGCTGGCGGGCGATCTCGTACTGCGCGGCCAGGCGCGAGCCGAAGAGCAGTGGGTCGTCCGCGCCCAGGGCCATCGGAACCCCCGCGTCGTACAGCACCCGCAGCGGCACGTCCTCGGGCTTCTCGTAGACGCCGAGCGCGACGTTGGAGGCGGGGCAGACCTCGCAGGTGATGCCCCGCTCTGCGAGGCGACGCAGCAGCCGGGGGTCCTCCGCGGCCCGCACCCCGTGCCCGACCCGCCGCGCGTGCAGGTCGTCGAGGCAGTCGCGTACGGAGGAGGGGCCGGACAGTTCGCCGCCGTGCGGGGCCGCGAGGAGCCCGCCCTCGCGGGCGATCGCGAAGGCGCGGTCGAAGTCCCTTGCCATGCCCCGGCGTTCGTCGTTGGACAGGCCGAAACCGACCACGCCGCGATCGGCGTAGCGGACCGCGAGGCGGGCCAGGGTGCGCGCGTCGAGGGGGTGCTTCATGCGGTTCGCCGCGACCACGACGCGCATCCCGAGCCCGGTCTCGCGCGAGGCCGAGTCGACCGCGTCCAGGATGATCTCCAGGGCCGGGATCAGCCCCCCGAGCAGCGGGGCGTACGAGGTGGGGTCGACCTGGATCTCCAGCCAGCCGGAGCCGTCCCTGACGTCCTCCTCGGCTGCCTCGCGCACCAGGCGCTGGATGTCCTCGGGGGCGCGCAGACACGACCGGGCCGTGTCGTACAGGCGCTGGAAGCGGAACCAGCCGCGCTCGTCGGTGGCCCGCAGCTTCGGCGGCTCCGCGCCGGTCAGCGCGTCGGGCAGCCGCACGCCGTACTTGTCGGCGAGCTCCAGCAGGGTGGCGGGCCGCATCGATCCGGTGAAGTGCAGGTGCAGATGGGCCTTCGGCAGGTCTCGTACGTCGCGAACGTGCTCCATCCCAAGATCCTGCCGCACGCCACCGCCGCACCGGTAGGGCTTTCCCTGAACGTGGGCTTGCCCGAACGCAAGAACGGGGGCGACCCCACCTACCGAGACCGGTAGGTGGGGTCGCCCCCGTACAGTCGCCCCCGTACCAACGGAAGGCCTAGTCCCGCGCCTCCGCCAGCAGCTTCTGGATCCGCGAGACGCCCTCGACGAGGTCCTCGTCGCCCAGCGCGTACGAGAGCCGCAGGTAGCCCGGGGTGCCGAAGGCCTCGCCGGGGACGACGGCGACCTCGGTCTCGTCCAGGATGAGGGCGGCGAGCTCCGTCGAGGTCTGCGGGCGCTTGCCGCGGATCTCCTTGCCGAGCAGGCCCTTCACCGACGGGTAGGCGTAGAACGCGCCCTCCGGCGTCGGACAGACCACCCCGTCGATCTCGCTCAGCATGCGCACCATCGTCGTGCGCCGGCGGTCGAAGGCCTCGCGCATCGTCGCCACGGCGTCCAGGTTGCCGGTGACGGCGGCGAGGGCCGCGACCTGGGCCACGTTGGACACGTTGGACGTGGCGTGCGACTGGAGGTTGGTCGCGGCCTTCACGACGTCCTTCGGGCCGATGATCCACCCGACCCGCCAGCCGGTCATCGCGAAGGTCTTGGCGACACCGTTGACCACGATGCACTTGTCGCGCAGCTCGGGCACGATCGCGGGCAGTGAAGTGAACGCGGCGCCGCCGTACACCAGGTGCTCGTAGATCTCGTCCGTCATGACCCACAGCCCGTGCTCGACGGCCCAGCGCCCGATCGCCTCGGCGTCGGCCTCGCTGTAGACGGCGCCGGTCGGGTTGGAGGGGGAGACGAACAGGACGACCTTCGTACGCTCCGTGCGCGCCGCCTCCAGCTGCTCCACCGAGACGCGGTAGCCGGTCGTCTCATCGGCCACCACGTCCACCGGGACACCGCCCGCGAGGCGGATCGACTCGGGGTAGGTGGTCCAGTACGGGGCCGGCACGATGACCTCGTCGCCCGGGTCGAGGATCGCCGCGAACGCCTCGTAGATCGCCTGCTTGCCTCCGTTGGTCACCAGGACCTGCGAGGCGTCGACCTCGTACCCGGAGTCGCGCAGCGTCTTCGCGGCGATCGCGGCCTTGAGCTCGGGCAGCCCCCCGGCCGGCGTGTACCGGTGGTACTTCGGGTTGCGGCAGGCCTCGACCGCGGCGTCGACGATGTAGTCGGGCGTCGGGAAGTCGGGTTCGCCCGCGCCGAAGCCGATGACCGGGCGCCCGGCGGCCTTGAGGGCCTTGGCCTTGGAGTCGACGGCGAGGGTCGCGGACTCGGAGATCGCGCCGATGCGCGCGGAGACCCGGCGCTCGGTGGGGGAGGAGGACGAGGGAGTTGCAGCGCTCATGCCGGCCATGGTCCCAGACCTCGCGCGGCGGGAGCACCCGCGTTTCACGGACCGGTCAGCATGTGGACAGGCGTCCGAGCCGGGCGCCGGGCGCCCGTGCCGCGGCGGCGGAGCGGTGACGGCGCGGCGACGGTACGGGGACGTCCGGGGGGTGTTCAGGGGGAAGCTGTTCGACGCCGGGCCGCCGACCACGTACACTCACTGCCTGTTGGCCCTCACCGACCACACCACCGCATGCGGTAGGTTGGGGGAACCACAAAGGGTCGTAGCTCAATTGGTAGAGCACTGGTCTCCAAAACCAGCGGTTGGGGGTTCAAGTCCCTCCGGCCCTGCTACACACACCTTCGCCAGGATGTGTGCGCATGTACGTACTTCAATGCACCGCCGTGCGGCTCCACCGGGCGCGGCACGGCCACGACCCGGAATCAGGTGAGAAGCGTGACGGACGCCGTGGGCTCCATCGACATGCCTGATGCCCAGGACGAGGCAGCGGAGTCCAAGGATTCGAAGAAGAAGGCCCGCAAGGGCGGTAAGCGCGGAAAGAAGGGCCCTCTGGGCCGTCTCGCGCTCTTCTACCGGCAGGTCGTCGCCGAACTCCGTAAAGTTGTCTGGCCGACACGCAGCCAGCTGACGACATACACCTCCGTGGTGATCGTGTTCGTCGTCATCATGATTGGCATCGTGACGTTGATTGACTCCGGCTTCTCGCAGGTAGTCAAGTACGTCTTCGGCTGATCCGCGAAGGGCGCCCCTTTTGGCGCCCCTTTCGCATGTTCCACCCCATCTGTAGCCAGGAAGAAGCAGCCACCGTGTCTGACCCGAACCTGAACGACGCCATCGAGTCGGTCGAGTCCGTCGAGGACGAGCTCGACATCGTCGAGGCGGCCGACGAGGACGAGGCCGAGGCTGCCGACGCCGCTGCGGGCGAAGCGGCCGAAGAGGCTGCCCTGCACGTCGAGTCCGACGACGCCGAGCCCGCGACCGACGAGGTCGAGTCCGCCGAGGCGAGCGACGCCTCCGACGACGAGGCTTCCGACGAGGAGTCCGCGGAACTCACCGAGTCCGCCGACGCCGATGAGACCGACGAGTCCGCTGAGCCCGCCGCGTCCGACGAGGACGAGACCGAGGAGCCGGCGGAGCCCGCCGCCCCGGTCGACCCCGTCGAGGCCCTGCGCCAGGAGCTCCGCTTCCTGCCCGGCGAGTGGTACGTCATCCACACGTACGCCGGTTACGAGAAGCGTGTGAAGGCCAACCTCGAACAGCGTGCCGTCTCGCTGAACGTCGAGGAGTTCATCTACCAGGCCGAGGTCCCCGAAGAGGAGATCGTCCAGATCAAGAACGGCGAGCGCAAGAACGTCCGGCAGAACAAGCTGCCCGGTTACGTTCTCGTCCGCATGGATCTGACGAACGAGTCCTGGGGCGTCGTCCGTAACACCCCCGGCGTCACCGGCTTCGTGGGCAACGCCTACGACCCGTACCCGCTGACCCTCGACGAGATCGTCAAGATGCTCGCCCCCGAGGCCGAGGAGAAGGCCGCCCGCGAGGCCGCAGAGGCCGAGGGCAAGCCGGCTCCGCAGCGCAAGGTCGAGGTCCAGGTCCTGGACTTCGAGGTGGGCGACTCGGTCACCGTCACCGACGGCCCGTTCGCGACGCTGCAGGCGACCATCAACGAGATCAACGCCGACTCGAAGAAGGTCAAGGGCCTCGTCGAGATCTTCGGCCGCGAGACCCCGGTCGAGCTCAGCTTCGACCAGATCCAGAAGAACTGACGCTTCCGGGCACCCTGGAACGCTTTCTGGAACCAGCACTTCCGAGCAGGTCAGAGGAGCTCTCGCAGCCCCTCTGACCTGCTCGGTTTTTAGCCGCGCAGCTATACCCGTTATCGTTGTGCGGTATGCCTCCATCCGGTTGATCGGATGAAGGCGGTTCACTCTCACTAGGACCCGGAGAGAGCAATGCCTCCCAAGAAGAAGAAGGTCACGGGGCTTATCAAGCTCCAGATCAATGCCGGTGCGGCGA
This sequence comes from Streptomyces sp. NBC_00442, assembly GCF_036014195.1. Lineage (NCBI taxonomy): Bacteria > Bacillati > Actinomycetota > Actinomycetes > Kitasatosporales > Streptomycetaceae > Streptomyces > Streptomyces sp. NBC_00442. The sequence continues at coordinate 2,923,089 of NZ_CP107918.1, read as the reverse complement.
ACCCGGCTCCGCCGGTCGGCCCCGCGCTCGGCCAGCACGGCGTCAACATCATGGAGTTCTGCAAGGCCTACAACGCCGCGACCGAGTCGCAGCGTGGCTGGGTGATCCCGGTGGAGATCACGGTCTACGAAGACCGCTCCTTCACCTTCATCACCAAGACGCCGCCGGCCGCGAAGATGATCCTCAAGGCCGCTGGTGTCGAGAAGGGCTCCGGCGAGCCCCACAAGACCAAGGTCGCGAAGATCACCGAGGCCCAGGTGCGCGAGATCGCCACGACGAAGCTCGCCGACCTGAACGCCAACGACCTCGACGCCGCGTCGAAGATCATCGCTGGCACCGCCCGTTCCATGGGCATCACGGTCGAGGGCTGATCTCAGCTCACCCCCGTCTGACCTCCAGTGGCAGGGCCAAGCGCTGGCCCGCACCACGACTCCATGCCTGACATCAATACAGGAGCTGAAGTGAAGCGCAGCAAGACCCTCCGCGCTGCGGACGCGAAGATCGACGCGGACAAGCTGTACGCGCCGCTCGAGGCCGTCCGTCTCGCCAAGGAAACCTCCACGACCAAGTTCGACGGCACCGTCGAGGTCGCCTTCCGCCTGGGTGTCGACCCGCGCAAGGCCGACCAGATGGTCCGTGGCACCGTGAACCTCCCGCACGGCACCGGTAAGACCGCCCGGGTCCTGGTCTTCGCGACCGGCGACCGTGCCGAGGCCGCGCTTGCCGCGGGCGCCGACATCGTCGGCTCCGACGAGCTCATCGACGAGGTTTCGAAGGGCCGTCTGGACTTCGACGCCGTCGTCGCCACCCCGGACCTCATGGGCAAGGTCGGCCGCCTCGGCCGCGTGCTCGGTCCCCGTGGTCTGATGCCGAACCCGAAGACCGGCACGGTCACCCCCGACGTCGCCAAGGCGGTCGAGGAGATCAAGGGCGGCAAGATCGAGTTCCGCGTCGACAAGCACTCGAACCTGCACTTCATCATCGGCAAGGTGTCCTTCGACGACACCAAGCTGGTGGAGAACTACGGTGCGGCTCTGGACGAGATCCTCCGTCTGAAGCCGTCCGCCGCCAAGGGCCGCTACATCAAGAAGGCGACCCTCGCCACCACGATGGGCCCCGGTATCACCCTGGACCAGAACCGCACCCGCAACCTCCTCGTCGAGGAGGACCCGGCCGCCGTCTGATCCCACGGATCACCGGCAGTCGCGGGTTCGCGTACGAGACGTACGCCGCGTAGCGAGACCGGCCCCCGCACCTCTTCGGAGGGGCGGGGGCCGGTTTTTTTCGTGTGCGACTTACCAGTGGCAACCGTTACGATCATCGGAGTTTGCCGAATCATTACCGATGTGCGGCACCAGCAGATCCTGGGGGGATCCACATGCGTCACCTGTATCGCAATGCCGCCACCGCCGTGCTGGCCGGGGTTCTGGTCACCGGCCTCGCGGCCTGTTCGGGGGGCGACAAGCCGGCCGCGGGCACGGCCGGCGACGGCTCCACGGGCCAGGCGGCCGGCAGGCCCGCCGAGGCGACGTTCGCGGCGGCCGTGAAGCGCGCCGCCGCCAAGAACAGCGGGCTGACGTCGCTCTCGTACACGATGGCCGGGAAGACGCCCGAGGCCGGCACCATCGAGGCGACCGCGTCGATGAGCATGAAGCCGCTCGCGATGCAGATGAAGGCCAAGGGCGGCGCCGGGGCGGAGTCCGGCGCGTTCGAGATCCGCTTCGTCAACAACGTCATGTACATGAGCGGCGGCGAACGGGCGGACGGCAAGTCCTGGATCAAGTTCGACCTGTCCGCCCTGGGGCAGCAGGGCGGCGGCGACCCACTGGCCGGTCTGGGCAACCAGGCGGACAAGAACCCGGCCGAGGAGTCCAACAACCTGACCGCGGCCAAGGACCTCAAGAAGATCGGCGAGGAGACCGTCGACGGTGTGAAGACCACGCACTACGCGGGCACCGTCACCCTCGACCAGCTGCGGGACAGCCTCAAGGGGAAGGACGCCGCCGCCAGGAAGCGCGCGGAGAAGTCCCTGACGCAGTACGAGGAGTGGGGCATCCGCTCGCTGCAGATGGACATGTGGATCGACGGACAGGACCACACCAAGCAGTTCCGGACGCAGGCCGCGTCCCCCAAGGGCCCCCTGGACATGACCGTCAAGTTCCGGGACTACAACAAGCCCGTCACCGTGCAGGCCCCGCCGGCGGACCAGGTCACGGACCTCGCCGAGATGATGAAGGGCTCGTCCGCGGGCTCGAAGAGCGCCTGAGGGCCCCCGGGCGCCCCGGCTCGAAGCCGGTCCGCGCGGGGTCCGTTCGAGCGGATTTGCTTGACACGGACGCCGTACCGTACGCTCTCCCAGAAGCCAAAGACCGCTGGTCGTTGCCGTGCCTTCATCCGAAGGGGCGGTGGCCGAAGGATCCGCTGAATGCGGACGACCCGCGCAGGTGACCGTGGAAAGTTCCCAGGATTCATTCTGGTTGAGCTACGCCCCGTGCGCCTGCGCCGGGGCGTTTCGTATTGTTCGGCCCCTTCTGAGCGGTCCTCATCACCCGGAAGGAGGCCGACGCTCTATGGCAAGGCCCGACAAGGCTGCCGCGGTAGCCGAGCTCGCGGACCAGTTCCGCAGCTCGAACGCCGCCGTGCTGACCGAGTACCGGGGTCTCACCGTGGCGCAGCTCAAGACGCTGCGTCGTTCGCTCGGTGAGAACGCCCAGTACGCCGTGGTGAAGAACACGCTGACCAAGATTGCGGCCAACGAGGCCGGGATCACTTCGCTGGACGACCAGTTCACTGGTCCGACGGCGGTTGCCTTCATCACCGGTGACCCGGTGGAGTCGGCGAAGGGTCTTCGTGACTTCGCCAAGGAGAACCCGAACCTGATCATCAAGGGCGGTGTCCTTGATGGCAAGGCGCTGTCCGCCGATGAGATCAAGAAGCTCGCGGACCTCGAGTCCCGCGAGGTTCTGCTCAGCAAGCTGGCCGGCGCGTTCAAGGGCAAGCAGTCCCAGGCTGCCTCGCTCTTCCAGGCGCTGCCGTCGAAGTTCGTCCGCACCGCGGAAGCGCTTCGCGTCAAGCTCGCCGAGCAGGGCGGTGCCGAGTAACTCGGCTCGCGCAATGACCGCCGCCCGCTAGGGCGACGGTCGCAGCGGGCCGAACGTACGCCCGCCTTCATGTACATCCGGCACCCGCCGAATTAGTGGAAGGATCGCCCATCATGGCGAAGCTCAGCCAGGAAGACCTGCTCGCCCAGTTCGAGGACATGACCCTCATCGAGCTCTCCGAGTTCGTGAAGGCCTTCGAGGAGAAGTTCGACGTCACCGCCGCCGCGGCCGTCGCCGTTGCCGGCCCCGCCGGTCCGGGCGCCCCCGCCGAGGCCGTCGAGGAGCAGGACGAGTTCGACGTCATCCTCACCGGTGCCGGCGAGAAGAAGATCCAGGTCATCAAGGTCGTGCGCGAGCTGACCTCCCTGGGCCTGAAGGAGGCCAAGGACCTCGTCGACGGCGCTCCGAAGCCCGTCCTCGAGAAGGTCGCCAAGGAGGCCGCGGAGAAGGCTGCCGAGTCCCTCAAGGGCGCCGGCGCCTCCGTCGAGGTCAAGTAACACCTCGCGGGTCCTCACGGGCCCGCACCCGTCCGGCAGGCGCGCTCGCGCGCCGCTGGGCACCGCCAAGGGCGATCACCCATCCGGGTGGTCGCCCTTCGGCGTACCCGCGACGCCTAGCGACGCCTGCCTTGCACGGGGCCCCTCGGGGAGTATGGTGATCTTCGCCGTCTGCTGGTGAGAACGCAGGCGCAGGCTCCGTAACAACTCCCGCGGCCATCTCCGGGGAGCGGAGGGGTCTTGACGAACCGCACGCAGCGCGCAATTCTCAGGACGCGTCGTCACAACGATCCGCATCCGAGGCATGGATCGACGGCGAAGAGGGCAGTACTAATCTGCGTCTGCGCGGCGCACGGCCAACCGAGGTACCGAGGTACTTGAGAAGAGCAACGCGGGTGTCGAAGAATCCGCCCTGGACATCAGTGAGCCGAGTGGCTACACTGTCCCTTTGCGCTGCCTGTTAGCTGTCCCCTGCCCGTCACCAGGGGCATGCCCTCGCTTGAGCACCTCGGATTGAACCGCCCTGACCTTGGCCTTCGCGGCCGAATCGGAAACGTCTCTCTCTGTGCCCACGTGGGACCGGTACGCGCGTAGTGAGTCCGAGCCCTCGGAAGGACCCCCTCTTGGCCGCCTCGCGCAACGCCTCGACCGCCAATACGAACAACGGCGCCAGCACCGCCCCGCTGCGCATCTCCTTTGCAAAGATCAAGGAGCCTCTTGAGGTTCCGAACCTTCTTGCGCTGCAGACCGAGAGCTTTGACTGGCTGCTCGGCAATGCCGCTTGGAAGTCCCGCGTCGAGGCCGCTCTCGAGAGCGGACAGGACGTCCCCACCAAGTCCGGTCTGGAGGAGATCTTCGAAGAGATCTCCCCGATCGAGGACTTCTCCGGGTCGATGTCCCTGACCTTCCGCGACCACCGCTTCGAGCCGCCCAAGAACTCGATCGACGAGTGCAAGGAGCGCGACTTCACGTTCGCGGCCCCGCTCTTCGTCACCGCCGAGTTCACCAACAACGAGACCGGCGAGATCAAGTCCCAGACGGTCTTCATGGGCGACTTCCCGCTCATGACCAACAAGGGCACCTTCGTCATCAACGGCACCGAGCGTGTCGTCGTGTCGCAGCTGGTCCGCTCGCCGGGTGTCTACTTCGACTCCAACATCGACAAGACGTCCGACAAGGACATCTTCACGGCCAAGATCATCCCTTCCCGGGGTGCCTGGCTCGAGATGGAGATCGACAAGCGCGACATGGTCGGTGTCCGCATCGACCGCAAGCGCAAGCAGTCCGTCACCGTCCTCCTGAAGGCTCTCGGCTGGACCACCGAGCAGATCCTCGAGGAGTTCGGCGAGTACGAGTCCATGCGCGCCACCCTGGAGAAGGACCACACCCAGGGCCAGGACGACGCGCTGCTCGACATCTACCGCAAGCTGCGTCCGGGCGAGCCGCCGACGCGCGAGGCCGCTCAGACGCTGCTCGAGAACCTCTACTTCAACCCCAAGCGCTACGACCTCGCGAAGGTCGGCCGCTACAAGGTGAACAAGAAGCTCGGCGCGGACGAGCCGCTGGACGCCGGCGTGCTCACCACCGACGACGTCATCGCGACCATCAAGTACCTGGTCAAGCTGCACGCCGGTGAGACCGAGACCGTCGGCGAGTCGGGTCGGAACATCGTCGTCGAGACCGACGACATCGACCACTTCGGCAACCGTCGTCTGCGCAACGTCGGCGAGCTCATCCAGAACCAGGTCCGTACGGGTCTGGCTCGTATGGAGCGCGTCGTGCGTGAGCGCATGACGACCCAGGACGTCGAGGCGATCACGCCGCAGACCCTGATCAACATCCGCCCGGTCGTGGCGTCGATCAAGGAATTCTTCGGCACCTCGCAGCTGTCGCAGTTCATGGACCAGAACAACCCGCTGTCGGGCCTCACCCACAAGCGCCGCCTGTCGGCGCTTGGCCCGGGTGGTCTCTCCCGTGAGCGGGCCGGCTTCGAGGTCCGTGACGTGCACCCGTCGCACTACGGCCGCATGTGCCCGATCGAGACGCCCGAAGGCCCGAACATCGGTCTGATCGGTTCGCTCGCCTCGTACGGCCGCGTCAACGCGTTCGGCTTCATCGAGACGCCGTACCGCAAGGTCGTCGACGGCCAGGTCACCGACGAGGTCGACTACGTCACCGCCGACGAGGAGGACCGCTTCGTCATCGCGCAGGCCAACGCCGCGCTCAGCGACGAGATGCGGTTCACCGAGCCGCGCGTCCTCGTTCGCCGCCGTGGTGGCGAGGTCGACTACGTGCCCGGCACCGAGGTCGACTACATGGACGTCTCGCCGCGCCAGATGGTGTCGGTCGCGACCGCCATGATCCCGTTCCTCGAGCACGACGACGCCAACCGTGCCCTCATGGGCGCGAACATGATGCGTCAGGCCGTGCCGCTGATCACGTCCGAGGCGCCGCTCGTCGGCACCGGCATGGAGTACCGCTGCGCGGTCGACGCCGGTGACGTCATCAAGGCGGAGAAGGCGGGTGTCGTCCAGGAGGTTTCCGCGGACTACATCACCGTCGCCAACGACGACGGCACGTACACCACGTACCGGATCGCCAAGTTCGCCCGCTCCAACCAGGGCACCTCGGTCAACCAGAAGGTCGTCGTCGACGAGGGCGCCCGCGTGATCGAGGGCCAGGTCCTGGCCGACGGTCCCGCCACCCAGCAGGGTGAGATGGCGCTGGGCAAGAACCTGCTCGTGGCGTTCATGCCGTGGGAGGGTCACAACTACGAGGACGCGATCATCCTGTCGCAGCGCCTCGTGCAGGACGACGTCCTCTCCTCGATCCACATCGAGGAGCACGAGGTCGACGCCCGTGACACCAAGCTCGGCCCGGAGGAGATCACCCGGGACATCCCGAACGTCTCCGAGGAGGTCCTCGCCGACCTCGACGAGCGCGGCATCATCCGTATCGGTGCCGAGGTCGTCGCCGGCGACATCCTCGTCGGCAAGGTCACGCCCAAGGGTGAGACCGAGCTGACGCCGGAAGAGCGCCTGCTGCGCGCGATCTTCGGCGAGAAGGCCCGCGAGGTGCGTGACACCTCGCTGAAGGTGCCGCACGGCGAGATCGGCAAGGTCATCGGCGTCCGCGTCTTCGACCGTGAAGAGGGCGACGAGCTGCCGCCGGGCGTGAACCAGCTGGTTCGTGTCTACGTGGCGCAGAAGCGCAAGATCACGGACGGTGACAAGCTCGCCGGCCGTCACGGCAACAAGGGTGTTATCTCGAAGATCCTTCCGATCGAGGACATGCCGTTCCTCGAGGACGGAACTCCGGTCGACATCATCCTCAACCCGCTCGGTGTCCCGTCCCGAATGAACCCGGGACAGGTCCTGGAGATCCACCTCGGCTGGCTCGCCAGCCGCGGCTGGGACGTCTCCGGTCTGGCCGACGACTGGGCCCAGCGTCTTCAGGCCATCGGCGCCGACCAGGTCGCCGCCGGTACCAACGTCGCGACCCCGGTCTTCGACGGCGCCCGCGAGGACGAGATCACCGGTCTCTTCGAGGCCACGATCCCCAACCGCGACGGCGACCGGCTGGTCCAGCCCTCGGGCAAGGCCAACCTGTTCGACGGCCGCTCCGGCGAGCCGTTCCCGGACCCGATCTCGGTCGGGTACATGTACATCCTGAAGCTGCACCACCTGGTCGACGACAAGCTCCACGCTCGTTCGACCGGTCCGTACTCGATGATCACCCAGCAGCCGCTGGGTGGTAAGGCCCAGTTCGGTGGCCAGCGCTTCGGTGAGATGGAGGTGTGGGCGCTTGAGGCTTATGGCGCCGCGTACGCACTCCAGGAGCTGCTGACCATCAAGTCCGACGACGTGACCGGCCGTGTGAAGGTCTACGAGGCCATCGTCAAGGGCGAGAACATTCCCGAGCCCGGCATTCCCGAGTCCTTCAAGGTGCTCATCAAGGAAATGCAGTCGCTCTGCCTCAACGTGGAGGTGCTGTCCTCGGACGGCATGTCCATCGAGATGCGCGACACGGACGAGGACGTCTTCCGCGCTGCGGAGGAGCTCGGTATCGACCTGTCCCGGCGCGAGCCGAGCAGCGTCGAAGAGGTCTGACGGGTCTGGTGGGGGCTCGCTAAGAGCCCCCACCGTCCCAGGACCCCCCTCAGACCATCTTGAAGAATCGACCCCGAAAGAGGGATTGACGACAAGTGCTCGACGTCAACTTCTTCGACGAGCTGCGGATCGGCCTCGCCACTGCTGACGACATTCGTCAGTGGTCACACGGTGAGGTCAAGAAGCCGGAGACCATCAACTACCGCACCCTCAAGCCCGAGAAGGACGGACTCTTCTGCGAGAAGATCTTCGGTCCTACCCGGGACTGGGAGTGCTACTGCGGCAAGTACAAGCGCGTCCGCTTCAAGGGCATCATCTGTGAGCGCTGTGGCGTAGAGGTCACGCGTGCCAAGGTGCGCCGCGAGCGGATGGGCCACATCGAGCTTGCCGCTCCCGTGACCCACATCTGGTACTTCAAGGGCGTTCCGTCGCGTCTTGGCTACCTGCTCGACCTCGCGCCGAAGGACCTCGAAAAGGTCATCTACTTCGCCGCGTACATGATCACGTTCGTGGACGAGGAGCGCCGGACGCGCGACCTGCCGTCGCTGGAGGCTCACGTCTCCGTCGAGCGTCAGCAGATCGAGAACCGTCGCGACTCGGACCTCGAAGCCCGCGCCAAGAAGCTCGAGAGCGACCTCGGCGAGCTCGAGGCCGAGGGTGCCAAGGCCGACGTGCGCCGCAAGGTGCGCGAGGGTGCCGAGCGCGAGATGAAGCAGCTGCGCGACCGTTCGCAGCGCGAGATCGACCGTCTCGACGAGGTGTGGAGCCGCTTCAAGAACCTCAAGGTCCAGGACCTCGAGGGCGACGAGCTGCTCTACCGCGAGCTGCGTGACCGTTTCGGCACGTACTTCGACGGCTCGATGGGTGCCGCTGCCCTGCAGAAGCGCCTGGAGACCTTCGACCTCGACGAGGAGGCCGAGCGCCTCCGCGAGATCATCCGCACCGGCAAGGGCCAGAAGAAGACCCGTGCGCTCAAGCGCCTCAAGGTCGTCTCCGCGTTCCTGCAGACCAGCAACAGCCCCAAGGGCATGGTGCTCGACTGCGTGCCGGTCATCCCGCCGGACCTGCGTCCGATGGTGCAGCTGGACGGTGGCCGCTTCGCGACCTCCGACCTGAACGACCTGTACCGCCGCGTGATCAACCGCAACAACCGCCTGAAGCGACTCCTTGACCTCGGCGCCCCCGAGATCATCGTGAACAACGAGAAGCGCATGCTTCAGGAGGCCGTCGACGCGCTCTTCGACAACGGCCGTCGTGGTCGCCCGGTCACGGGCCCCGGCAACCGTCCGCTGAAGTCGCTGTCCGACATGCTCAAGGGCAAGCAGGGTCGATTCCGTCAGAACCTGCTCGGCAAGCGTGTGGACTACTCCGCGCGTTCCGTCATCGTCGTCGGCCCGCAGCTCAAGCTCCACCAGTGCGGTCTGCCGAAGGCCATGGCGCTGGAGCTCTTCAAGCCGTTCGTGATGAAGCGCCTGGTCGACCTGAACCACGCGCAGAACATCAAGAGCGCCAAGCGGATGGTCGAGCGCGGCCGCACGGTCGTGTACGACGTCCTCGAAGAGGTCATCGCCGAGCACCCGGTTCTGCTGAACCGTGCGCCCACGCTGCACCGCCTCGGCATCCAGGCCTTCGAGCCCCAGCTGGTCGAGGGCAAGGCCATCCAGATCCACCCGCTCGTCTGCACCGCGTTCAACGCGGACTTCGACGGTGACCAGATGGCCGTCCACCTGCCGCTCTCCGCGGAGGCGCAGGCCGAGGCCCGCATCCTGATGCTGTCCTCGAACAACATCCTGAAGCCGGCCGACGGTCGTCCCGTCACCATGCCGACCCAGGACATGGTGCTCGGTCTCTTCTTCCTCACCACGGACGAGGAGGAGCGCGAGGTGAAGGGCGCCGGCCGCGCCTTCAACTCGACCGCCGAGGCGATCATGGCGTTCGACGCCCGGGAGCTCTCGCTCCAGGCGAAGATCGACATCCGCTTCCCGATCGGCACCGTCCCGCCGCGCGGCTGGACCCCGCCGCTCGACGAGGACGGCGAGACGACCTGGCAGCAGGGCGACTCGTTCCGTCTGCGGACGTCCCTGGGCCGCGCGCTCTTCAACGAGCTGCTGCCCGAGGACTACCCGTTCGTCGACTACTCGGTCGGCAAGAAGCAGCTCTCCGAGATCGTCAACGACCTCGCCGAGCGCTACCCCAAGGTGATCGTGGCGGCGACGCTCGACAACCTGAAGGCGGCCGGCTTCTTCTGGGCGACCCGTTCCGGCGTCACCGTCGCCGTCTCGGACATCGTCGTGCCGGAGGCCAAGAAGGCCATCGTCCAGGGCTACGAGGCCCAGGACGAGAAGGTGCAGAAGCAGTACGAGCGCGGTCTGATCACCAAGGACGAGCGCACGCAGGAGCTCATCGCGATCTGGACCAAGGCGACCAACGAGGTTGCCGAGGCGATGAACGCGAACTTCCCCAAGACGAACCCCATCTTCATGATGGTTGACTCGGGTGCCCGAGGAAACATGATGCAGATGCGTCAGATCGCCGGTATGCGTGGTCTGGTGTCGAACGCGAAGAACGAGACCATCCCGCGTCCGATCAAGGCGTCCTTCCGTGAGGGCCTCACCGTTCTGGAGTACTTCATCTCCACGCACGGTGCCCGTAAGGGTCTGGCGGACACCGCCCTGCGTACCGCCGACTCGGGTTACCTGACCCGTCGTCTGGTGGACGTCTCGCAGGACGTCATCATCCGCGAGGAGGACTGCGGCACCGACCGCGGCCTCAAGCTCAAGATCGCGGAGCGGGGCGCCGACGGCGTGCTGCGCAAGACCGAGGACGTCGAGACCTCCGTCTACGCCCGCATGCTCGCCGAGGACGTCGTCGTCGACGGCAAGGTCATCGCGCCGGCCAACGTGGACCTCGGTGACGTGCTCATCGACGCCCTCGTGGGTGCGGGTGTCGAGGAGGTCAAGACCCGCTCGGTCCTGACCTGTGAGTCCGCGGTCGGCACCTGTGCCTTCTGCTACGGACGCTCGCTCGCCACCGGCAAGCTGGTCGACATCGGTGAGGCGGTCGGCATCATCGCCGCCCAGTCCATCGGTGAGCCCGGTACCCAGCTGACGATGCGTACCTTCCACACCGGTGGTGTGGCCGGTGACGACATCACGCAGGGTCTGCCGCGTGTCGTCGAGCTCTTCGAGGCCCGTACGCCCAAGGGTGTCGCGCCGATCTCGGAGGCCAAGGGACGCGTCCGCATCGAGGAGACCGAGAAGACCAAGAAGCTCGTCGTCACCCCGGACGACGGCAGCGAGGAGACGGCGTTCCCGATCTCCAAGCGTGCCCGTCTCCTGGTCGGCGAGGGCGACGCGGTCGAGGTGGGCCAGAAGCTCACCGTCGGTGCCACCAACCCGCACGACGTGCTGCGGATCCTCGGTCAGCGTGCGGTCCAGGTCCACCTGGTCGGCGAAGTCCAGAAGGTCTACAACTCGCAGGGCGTGTCGATCCACGACAAGCACATCGAGATCATCATCCGGCAGATGCTGCGCCGCGTGACGATCATCGAGTCCGGCGACGCGGAGCTGCTGCCGGGCGAGCTCGTCGAGCGCTCGAAGTTCGAGACCGAGAACCGTCGTGTGGTCACGGAAGGCGGCCACCCGGCCTCCGGCCGTCCGCAGCTGATGGGTATCACCAAGGCCTCGCTGGCGACGGAATCCTGGCTGTCGGCCGCCTCCTTCCAGGAGACGACCCGAGTCCTGACGGATGCGGCGATCAACGCCAAGTCCGACAGCCTCATCGGCCTCAAGGAGAACGTCATCATCGGTAAGCTCATCCCGGCCGGTACGGGTCTGTCCCGCTACCGCAACATCCGGGTCGAGCCCACCGAAGAGGCCAAGGCCGCGATGTACTCGGCCGTCGGCTACGACGACATCGACTACTCGCCGTTCGGCACCGGCTCCGGCCAGGCCGTTCCGCTGGAGGACTACGACTACGGTCCGTACAACCAGTAAGGCGTACGTCAGAGGTACCGAAGGGCGCCCGTTCCGCTTCGCGCGGGGCGGGCGCCCTTCGGGGTTTTCGCCGGCCGGAAGGGGCATGAAGGGTCCGGAAGGGTCCCGGAGCCGTGCGGATCGGCTCGATCCGGGAGAGGTTTCGCGGCTCCCGAGGAGGCCGCGGAGGCCCGCCTGGTGAGACGGTTCGTCTCACCGTGGAGCCCGGTGGGGTATGCGGTGACATGTCCCACTGCCCGTGGGGCCGCGTGCGTGGCCATTTGTTTTGACCCAAGTCGATGCGGTAGGTACGCTCAGACCTTGTGCCTGGGGTGTGCCTGGGCTCGGCTGCGTGCCTACGTCCGCAGTGGAGCTTCTGGACCGGCCACCGCAATCTGCGCTTCTTCTGTCCTAGGGCAGGGTCTGCAGTATTCGACACACCCGACCGCGTGGGTCGGCGACGTGTTTCAGGTTAGTTTTACTACGGCACACAGAAACCGGAGAAGTAGTGCCTACGATCCAGCAGCTGGTCCGGAAGGGCCGGCAGGACAAGGTCGAGAAGAACAAGACGCCCGCGCTCGAGGGTTCGCCCCAGCGTCGCGGCGTCTGCACGCGTGTGTTCACAGTCACCCCGAAGAAGCCGAACTCGGCGCTCCGTAAGGTCGCGCGTGTGCGTCTGACCTCCGGCATCGAGGTCACGGCCTACATCCCGGGTGAGGGACACAACCTGCAGGAGCACTCGATCGTGCTCGTGCGTGGTGGCCGTGTGAAGGACCTGCCGGGTGTTCGTTACAAGATCATCCGCGGCTCGCTCGACACGCAGAGTGTCAAGAACCGCAAGCAGGCCCGCAGCCGCTACGGCGCCAAGAAGGAGAAGTAAGAATGCCTCGTAAGGGCCCCGCCCCGAAGCGCCCGGTCATCATCGACCCGGTCTACAGCTCTCCTCTTGTCACCTCGCTGATCAACAAGATCCTGCTGGACGGCAAGCGCTCCACCGCCGAGCGCATCGTCTACGGCGCCATGGAGGGCCTCCGCGAGAAGACCGGTGCTGACCCGGTCATCACGCTGAAGCGCGCTCTTGAGAACGTCAAGCCGTCTCTTGAGGTCAAGTCCCGCCGTGTCGGTGGCGCCACCTACCAGGTGCCGATCGAGGTCAAGCCCGGTCGCGCCGCCACCCTCTCGCTTCGCTGGATCGTGGGTTACTCCCGCGCCCGCCGTGAGAAGACCATGACCGAACGCCTCATGAACGAGCTGCTCGACGCCTCCAACGGCCTCGGCGCTGCGGTCAAGAAGCGTGAGGACACCCACAAGATGGCCGAGTCCAACAAGGCCTTCGCGCACTACCGCTGGTAGTCGCACCCACATCGAGACCGAGAGAAGACTGAGCCGATATGGCTACCACTTCACTTGACCTGGCCAAGGTCCGCAACATCGGGATCATGGCTCACATCGACGCGGGCAAGACGACCACCACCGAGCGGATCCTGTTCTACACCGGTGTGTCGTACAAGATCGGTGAGGTCCACGACGGCGCTGCCACGATGGACTGGATGGAGCAGGAGCAGGAGCGCGGCATCACGATTACGTCCGCCGCGACGACCTGCCACTGGCCGCTCGAGGACGTCGACCACACCATCAACATCATCGACACCCCGGGCCACGTGGACTTCACGGTCGAGGTGGAGCGTTCGCTCCGCGTCCTCGACGGTGCGGTCACCGTGTTCGACGGTGTCGCCGGTGTGGAGCCGCAGTCCGAGACGGTCTGGCGTCAGGCCGACCGTTACGGCGTTCCGCGTATCTGCTTCGTCAACAAGCTCGACCGTACCGGCGCCGAGTTCCACCGCTGCGTGGACATGATCGTGGACCGCCTCGGCGCGACCCCGATCGTCATGCAGCTGCCGATCGGTGCCGAGGCCAACTTCGAGGGCGTTGTGGACCTGGTCCGCATGAAGGCCCTCGTGTGGTCCGCGGAAGCGACCAAGGGCGAGATGTACGACGTCGTCGACATCCCGGCCACGCACACCGAGGCCGCTGAAGAGTGGCGCGGCAAGCTGGTCGAGACCGTCGCCGAGAACGACGACCAGATCATGGAGCTCTTCCTCGAGGGCATCGAGCCCACCGAGGAGCAGCTGTACGCCGCGGTGCGTCGTATCACCATCGCGTCGGGCAAGGGCGGCGACACCACCGTCACCCCCGTGTTCTGTGGCACCGCGTTCAAGAACAAGGGCGTCCAGCCCCTGCTCGACGCGGTCATCCGCTACCTGCCTTCTCCCCTGGACGTCGAGGCCATCGAGGGCCACGACGTCAAGGACCCGGAGGCGGTCGTCAAGCGCAAGCCGTCCGACGACGAGCCCCTGTCGGCGCTGGCGTTCAAGATCGCGAGCGACCCGCACCTGGGCAAGCTCACCTTCATCCGGATCTACTCCGGACGCCTGGAGGCCGGCACCGCGGTGCTGAACTCCGTCAAGGGCAAGAAGGAGCGCATCGGCAAGATCTACCGCATGCACGCGAACAAGCGTGAGGAGATCGAGGCGGTGGGCGCCGGCGACATCGTCGCCGTGATGGGCCTGAAGCAGACCACCACCGGTGAGACGCTGTGTGACGACAAGAACCCGGTGATCCTGGAGTCCATGGACTTCCCGGCGCCGGTGATCCAGGTCGCCATCGAGCCCAAGTCCAAGGGTGACCAGGAGCGTCTGGGTGTCGCCATCCAGCGCCTCGCGGAGGAGGACCCCTCCTTCCAGGTTCACTCGGACGAGGAGACCGGCCAGACCATCATCGGTGGTATGGGCGAGCTTCACCTCGACGTCCTCGTCGACCGCATGCGTCGCGAGTTCCGCGTCGAGGCGAACGTCGGCAAGCCGCAGGTCGCGTACCGCGAGACGATCCGCAAGGCCGTCGAGCGCGTGGACTACACCCACAAGAAGCAGACCGGTGGTACCGGTCAGTTCGCCAAGGTGCAGATCGCGATCGAGCCCATCGAGGGCGGCGAGGCGTCGTACGAGTTCGTGAACAAGGTCAGCGGTGGCCGCATCCCCCGGGAGTACATCCCGTCGGTGGACGCGGGTGCCCAGGAGGCCATGCAGTTCGGCATCCTGGCCGGCTACGAGCTGACCGGCGTCCGCGTGATCCTGCTCGACGGTGGCTACCACGAGGTGGACTCCTCCGAGCTCGCGTTCAAGATCGCCGGTTCGCAGGCCTTCAAGGAGGCCGCGCGCAAGGCTTCGCCCGTGCTCCTCGAGCCGATGATGGCCGTCGAGGTCGTCACGCCCGAGGACTACATGGGTGACGTCATCGGTGACATCAACTCTCGCCGTGGCCAGATCCAGGCCATGGAGGAGCGCAGCGGCGCCCGCGTCGTGAAGGGCCTCGTGCCCCTCTCGGAGATGTTCGGCTACGTCGGAGACCTCCGCAGCAAGACCTCGGGTCGCGCAAGCTACTCGATGCAGTTCGACTCCTACGCCGAGGTTCCGCGGAACGTCGCCGAGGAGATCATCGCGAAGGCCAAGGGCGAGTAACTCTCCCGAGTTCACGCTTTAGGCTTGTCACCGGAGCTCCTGGGGCATTCGGCGTAAACCATCGGGTTTACGGTGAATGCCCCGGGCCCCGGCATCCCAGCAAAGATCACCTGGCGCCGATGAGTAAGGCGTACCAGAACCACTCCGCAGGAGGACCCCAGTGGCGAAGGCAAAGTTCGAGCGGACTAAGCCGCACGTCAACATCGGCACCATCGGTCACATTGACCACGGTAAGACGACCCTCACGGCCGCCATTACCAAGGTGCTGCACGACGCGTACCCGGACCTGAACGAGGCCTCGGCCTTCGACCAGATCGACAAGGCTCCTGAGGAGCGCCAGCGCGGTATCACGATCTCGATCGCGCACGTCGAGTACCAGACCGAGTCGCGTCACTACGCCCACGTCGACTGCCCCGGTCACGCGGACTACATCAAGAACATGATCACGGGTGCCGCGCAGATGGACGGCGCGATCCTCGTGGTTGCCGCCACCGACGGCCCGATGCCGCAGACCAAGGAGCACGTGCTCCTGGCCCGCCAGGTCGGCGTTCCCTACATCGTCGTCGCCCTGAACAAGGCCGACATGGTGGACGACGAGGAGATCCTGGAGCTCGTCGAGCTCGAGGTTCGTGAGCTCCTCTCCGAGTACGAGTTCCCGGGCGACGACCTGCCGGTCGTCAAGGTCTCGGCGCTCAAGGCGCTCGAGGGCGACAAGGAGTGGGGCCAGTCGGTCCTGAACCTGATGGCCGCCGTCGACGAGGCGATCCCGCAGCCCGAGCGTGACGTCGACAAGCCGTTCCTGATGCCGATCGAGGACGTCTTCACGATCACCGGTCGTGGCACCGTCGTCACCGGTCGTATCGAGCGTGGTGTCCTGAAGGTCAACGAGACCGTCGACATCGTCGGTATCAAGACCGAGAAGACCACCACCACGGTCACCGGCATCGAGATGTTCCGCAAGCTGCTCGACGAGGGCCAGGCCGGTGAGAACGTCGGTCTGCTGCTTCGTGGCATCAAGCGCGAGGACGTCGAGCGCGGCCAGGTCATCATCAAGCCCGGTTCGGTCACCCCGCACACCGAGTTCGAGGCCCAGGCGTACATCCTGTCCAAGGACGAGGGTGGCCGTCACACGCCGTTCTTCAACAACTACCGCCCGCAGTTCTACTTCCGTACCACGGACGTGACCGGCGTCGTCACCCTCCCCGAGGGCACCGAGATGGTCATGCCGGGCGACAACACCTCCATGAACGTCGCGCTGATCCAGCCCGTCGCCATGGAAGAGGGCCTGAAGTTCGCCATCCGTGAGGGTGGCCGGACCGTGGGCGCCGGCCAGGTCGTCAAGATCGTCAAGTAAGTACTTGACTGTCTGACCTGGTAGCTCACTGAGCTGTCAGAAGAGCCCCGCACCTTTCGAGGTGCGGGGCTCTTCGCCGTTCGTGCGGGGGTCCCGCGAAGCGTCGGGGCCGCCATGCGGGGGCCCGCGAGGCGTCAGGGCCGCCAGCTCCAGGGGGCCGCGTCGACGCCGAGGCCCACCGCGAGTGCCCGTCCGCCGTGGACGTACAGGGTGGGCGGGCCGACCGGGACGACGCCGCCGGCCCGCTTCGACACCCGCCCCGCTCCGGCGAGTTGGACCTGGCCGTGCTCGTCCGTCCCCAGCACGAAGTCGCCGGCCGCGGCGACCGGACCGTACCCGTCGAGCGCCACCGGCCGCGCCGGGCCGCCGTCCGTCCGTACGGAGGTGAGGTGCGGCGAGGCGGGGGAGCCGGGGTCCTTGAGCGCCCTCCCCGGGTCGGCCGAGGTGCGGTACAACAGCTGCACGCCGTCGCCGAGCGGGACCGGGGCCACCGCGTCCACGGCGAGCGGAAGCCGGGACGGTACGGGGGTCAGCGGCTTGCCCGGGGCGCTCTGCGTCCAGTGGTGGACCGTGTCGGCACCCGCCGCGAACAGGTGCACGCGCCCGCGCCCGTCCACGACCGCGCTCAGCCCCTCCTGCACGGACTCGCCGCCCAGATCGCGCCACCGCGACCAGGCGCCGCCGGCCTCACGCACCCGGGTGCTGACGCCGCGGTCGGCGGTGCGCACGAACAGGTGGACGCGCCCGTCCGGCGCGGCGACGGCCACCGGCGGCCCGATCCGGCGCCCCCGGTCGTCCCCGCGCTCGGGGTTGCCGAGCCCCTTCCAGACGGTGAACTCCCCGGCGGCCGCGGTCTGTTCGGCCATCACGACCTCGCGGGTGTTGGCGCCGGCGCGCCCCTGGAGCGAGGAGAAGCGCAGCGCGAACAGGAGCTGCCGGCCGTCGGGCAGGGTGGCGCCGGCGAGTACGGGGGCGAGCGGGCCGCCACCGAGGTCCTGCGGGGCGCCCCATCGGTCGTCGGCGCCCCGGCTCCAGCGCACGGCTCGCAGCCCGAGGACGCCATAGGCGTGGGCGCCGTCGTCGGACACGAGCAGCCGTGGTCCCGGGTGGCGGTAGTGGGTGGAACGCACCCACCCCTTCCAGTTGGTGAGCGGCCGCTTCCCGCCGACGTTGTAGTCGCCGCAGCCGCCCGGGTTCCCACACTCCCAGCCCTTGTCGCCGCCGTACGGCACGAGGTGCGCGGCCTTCTCGGCGAGGACGCCGGCGGGGAGGTTCTTCGGCCAGTGCCGGTTGTAGTACGCGCGGTAGGCGGTGGCGAGGAAGGCGTTGCCCCGCTCGGCGTGCCGGATCATCGCGGCCCAGGCGAAGGAGGCGGCGGCGGTGTGGTCGGCGTGGTCGGAGTACCCCGGCTGCTCGGAGTCGTGCGCGCGGTTCTGGGGAGAGCTGTGCTGGATGTCCGGGTCGGGATCGAGGGTCTGGACGAGGGTGGGGGAGTACGCGGCGAGGAGCCCTTCCAGTACGTCCAGCAGGTCGTCGTAGGTGTAGGCCTCGGCCCGGGTGAGCGGCGACCCTTCGGCGATGACGACGGGGAGCCGGAGGTGATGGTCCTCCCAGAGGCTGGGCAGCCCCATCCTGCCCCCGAGCGGAGTGTGCATCGCGGTGTTGAGGAACACCAACTCCACGCTGCGGCCCCGGTGTTGGAGCCGGTTGACCTCGGCGCGGTGGCCGCCGCGGAGCTCGGCGACGGACTTCTCCCAGGGCGTGTACTTGTCGAGCCCGAGCAGCGTGGCGTAGGCCTGCCGCAGCCCCTGGTGCCGAGCGGACGAATAGGCGGCCTTGTCGTACACGCGCGGGGTGGTGTCACTGACGACCCGGTTGTCCCCGTTGGCCTCGCCGCCGGTGACGTACACGCTGACGAGCGGCACACCGGAGTCGAGGGTGTGCTGGGTGTCCGGGTTCATGAAGTACAGGTCGTCGTCGGGGTGGGCGAGGATCTGGAGCAGGAGGGGTTTGCGGGGGGTGGCGCCGAGCGCGCCGACCGGGGCCGGCTTCTCGGCCCGCCCCGCCGGCGGAACGGAACACCCCGCGACACCGAGGGTGAGCCCCGCGACGGCGGCACCCCCGAGCACGACCCTTCGCCCCGGCCCGGCGGGCCTAGCTCGCTCGTCCACGTGCGCCCTGTCTCCCTCACTCGCCCGGTCTCCGCGATCCGGCGGGATCGCGCGCCCAGTGAGATGGGGGAGTGGGGGGCGGGGTTGCGTGCCCGGGGTAGCGGCTATGGGAGGTGCGGGGCCGGAGTGGACCGCTGTGCTCCGGTCCCGCGGATCATTCCACGGGAAGAAGGTCGAGTTCCGTCCAGACGGTCTTTCGGGGGACGGGTCCGAGTTCGACACCCCAGCGATCGGCGAGCGCGTCCACGAGGACCAGGCCGCGCCCCGATACGGCTTCCGGGGACGGGAATTGGTACCGGGGGAGGTCGCTGCCCCGGGTGTCCGTCACTTCGATGCGGAGCGCCTCGGTGGTGGCGTGGAGGGCAAGTCGGAAGTCCCGTCCGGGGAGCCGGCCGTGCGTGGCGGCGTTTGCGGCGAGCTCGGCGACGAGGTGTTCGGCGGTGCCGATGATGCCGGGTGGCAGGCCCCAGGTGCGCAGCCACTCCGTGGCCAGGAAGCGGGCGAGGTGGGCGCCGCGTGGCGTGGAGGACAGCAGGACGCTGAAGTGCCGGGCAGGGGCGAGGGGTTGGGTGGAGTTTCCCTGGTTCACGTGACTGAGCGTGGCGGCGTGTGCGTACCGTGAACAGTGACTTAGCCGGTCCGTACGGTGACTGTCCGGAGTTTGTCCGGTGTTGTCGTGGCTGTCGGCACGGGCGGTACGGGTATGGGGCGGTGCGGCGTGGACGTACGACGGAGGGGTGCGGGATGCGGCAGGTGGACGGCGACACGGGCCGGCTCAAGGGTGAGGCGGACGAGCCGGGGTGGGAGGTGGATCCGGACGACGACTGGGGTGTGGCGGTCGTCGCGACGGTCGGGCGGCAGCTGAGGCTGCGGCGCGAGGCGAAGGGGATGCGGGCCGCCGAGTTCGGGGAGGCGGTGGGGTACGGCGAGGACATGGTCTACAAGATCGAGGGAGGCAAGCGGATCCCCCAGCCTGAGTATCTGGACAAGGCGGACGAGGTCCTGGGGGCGGGCGGGCTCATCTCGGCGATGAAGGAGGACGTGGCGAAGGTTCGGTATCCGAAGAAGGTTCGGGAACTGGGGGACAGCGAGGCGAAGGCGGTCGAGCTTCAGCTGTACGACCCCTTGAACATTCACGGCTTGTTGCAGACGCCGGAGTACGCACGCGGGCTTCTCCTGATGCGACGCCCCGCCTATACCGAGGACGAGGTGGAGCGGTTCATTGCCGCGCGCGTGGCCCGCAAAGTGGTCTTCGAGCGTAAGCAGACGCCAGAACTCAGTTTCGTCCTGGAGGAGTGGACGCTTCGGCGCCCGCTCGGCGGGGAGGCGGTTTTGCGCCGCCAACTGGAACATCTGCTGGTGGTTGGGCAGTTGCGGAACGTCGAGCTTCAGGTGATGCCGGTGAACCTTGTGGAGCACGCCGGACTGGCTGGGGGCATCGAGGTGCTGAAGTTCGCTGACGGCTCGGCGGTGGGACGTTCGTCAGCCGTGGCCAACGGCCGGCCGGTCTCTGATCTCAGGCAGCTCCGTATCCTTGAGCTGCGCTATGGCATCATCCGGGCGCAAGCTCTCACGCCGCGTGAGTCCACCGCCTTTATCGAGCACCTGCTGGGGGAAACATGATCCGCAACACCTGGGCCGGGGGCGCCTCCGACCTGGCGTGGTTCAAGAGCAGCTACAGCAGCAGCAGCGAAGGCGACTCCTGCGTCGAGATCGCGATCGCCCCCAGCGCCGTCCACGTCCGTGACTCCAAGAGCGTGGGTGGCCCCCAGCTTGCGCTGGCGCGGAACACGTGGGCGAACTTCGTGGCGTACGCGTCGGGGAGCTGACTCTTCAACTGCTCGCGCCCCACGCCTGGTTGATGCCGGAAGCGGGGCGCTTCGGCGTATGCGCTATGGGTAGCGGGGCAGCGAATCGGTGGAGATGGTCCACTGGGCGATGGTGACGTCCTCGCCGTAGACGAAGTCCTTGCGGGTCGCGTAGCGGGGGCCCGCGGGGGTGGGGTGAATGTCGGAGAGGACGGCACCGGTCCCCGTGCGGGGATCGAAGATCGCGTAGACCGGGATGCCGAGCAGGGGGTAGTCCCGCATCTTGCCGACCCAGTCGTTGTCGGGGTTGGAGCGGGAGACGATTTCGATGGCGGCGATGAGGGTGCGGGGGTCGAAGGAGCCGTCGCCTTCCATATCCGCCTCGGAGATCAGCATCACGTCCGGGTGGCGCATGACTCCCTCGGGTGCGTCCTCGACATCCGGGGTTCCTGTGTGGGCGACGAGTTTGTCCGGCATGACGCCCTCAAGGCGCTTGCGCAGGCGCAGAGCCGTGAGCTCGTGCTGCTTCACGGGCGACATCATGTCGTGGACGATCCCTTCCTTGGTGATCTCGAACTTGCCGGGAAGCGTGTCGTCCATCGACTGAACGAACTCCCGCATCGTCCGGTAGAGGTGCTGCGTGTCCCGCCGTGCGTCGTCCGGGGCGATGCTCATGGCGTGCGCTCCTTGTGGTGTCTGCCCGGGGGCAAGGGTCGTCACGTTCATGCTAGGCGGCCTCCTGGAGGTCGGGTCGGCAGTCGCGGCAGTGGCCCGGGGCCGGGCCGCGGAACGCCCGGTCGCAGGTTTCGCAGGTCTGGAGGGGATCCGGGCGCGTCCGCACGGGGCGGGCCGGCAGGGGCGGGGGCAGCAGCGCGGCCAGGCGGTGGGCCAGCAGGGACGCCGGGTGGTGCAGCGGCTCGGGGAGGTTCGCGGTCAGGGTGCGGTGTACGGCATCGGGATCGGCCCCGCGGTCGAGCCAGGCGGCGACGAGCGGGGCGAGACGGTGGACGTCCCGTTCGGCGAGCAGGAGCCGGGGTTCGTGACGGCGTAGTGCGACGAGGAGTGCCGCTGCCTCGGGGTGGGTTTCCGCCCCGGTGGGTGGGGGTTCCGCGGGCGCCGCCGGCGAGGGCGTGGATCTGCGGGGCGTGCGGGCTGTGGGTGCCGTGCGGATCGTTCCTGGTGGGCCGCAGCGCGACGGTCGGCCCGGTCCGGGCTGGTTGCAGGACACCGTACGGGTCACGACCCGGCCGCTGGGCAGCCGCTCCCGGCTGCGCCGCAGGTATCCGTACGCCTCCAGCTCGCGCAGCGCCGCGGCGATGCGGGTCTCGCCCTCGGGGAAGCGGTCGGCGAGGACCTTGATGCCGATGCGGGCCCCGGCCGGCAGGGACTGGATGTGGACGGCGAGGCCGATCGCGAGCAGGGAGAGTTCGCGGTGCTGGGCGAGGTGATTGCCGACGACCGTGTACCGGCTGGTGTGCCGGGTGTTGGCGTGAATGACACCGGAGTGGGAGGTGCCGTCGGGAACGCGGGACGAGGCGCGCGAGGGCGCGCTAGGGTTCTGAAGAGCCATCGGGAAGGTTGTGCTTCCTAGTTGGTCAGGCCCTCGATCGGGATGCCAGTCCCGGCCGGGGGCCGATGCATGTGTGGGGTTGTCGTCGCCCCGGAGTCCGAGGCTGTCGGCGCGAGCATATGCCAGTCAACTGCCGGTAAATCCAGCCGAGTTGAGCGATGTCACTCGTGTGAGTGACGGGAGGCTGGAGGGGTTGGGTGGGGGTTTGCCCTTTGGGGCTTGAAAGGCTTTTGACGTCGGGGAACGCCGGGTCCCGGTGTCCCGCGTCCCGGGTCGCGGGGGGCTCCGCCCCAGACCCCGTTCGCGCCTGAAGGGCGCTCGTCCTCAATCGCCGGACAGGCTAAGGATGCCTCTGCCAAGCCCCGTCAGGGGCGCGGGGAACTGCGCGAGCAAGCGGGCACGGTCCGCAGTCGACCGAGGTCTTAGGGGCGCGGGGAACTGCGCGAGACGCGGGCACGGTCCGCAGTCGAAGGCCGGCCCCTGGGGTCGTCTGAAGGGCGTGCGTCCCCAATACGGAGGCCGGGCACGCTCGGGGTCGGAGAGCCGTGTCCCGGGCCGGGGCGGCCCGGCACGCGTGCCGAATGCGTGAGCGCATGTGACGTGGGGTACGCTTCCCGGCTGCGATTGGCCAGGCCATGGGCGGGTGTGGCAGACTGTCGGGGTTGCTCGGTTGAGTGCCGATGCTGCGCGTCTCCCGCCGGGAGGACCGGAAGCGAGTCCCACAGTACTCGTCGCCCCTGATGGGGCGGACGTACGGGAATCTTCCGGGAAGTGTCAGCGGGGCTCCGGCCAGGCGTCCGGTGGGTGTTCTGCCCCCGATTGCGAGGTCTTGTGGCCCGCATCCCCTTGGTTGGGAAATCCCGTATGGGACTTCTGCGTAGAGGGAGTGCGACACGCCCGACCGCGTGGGTCGGAGACGGAAGTCAGTAGAACCCCCGGGTTCCAGAGCGTTACGAGACAAAGGACTACTAGGTAGCCATGGCGGGACAGAAGATCCGCATCCGGCTCAAGGCCTACGACCACGAGGTCATCGACTCCTCGGCGAAGAAGATCGTCGAGACGGTGACGCGCACTGGTGCGTCGGTCGCGGGCCCGGTGCCGCTGCCCACTGAGAAGAACGTGTACTGCGTCATCAAGTCGCCGCACAAGTACAAGGACTCTCGCGAGCACTTCGAGATGCGCACGCACAAGCGCCTCATCGACATTCTCGACCCCACGCCGAAGACGGTTGACTCGCTGATGCGCCTCGACCTTCCGGCCGGTGTCGACATCGAGATCAAGCTCTGAAGGGACGGGCCGAGATGAGCAAGAACATCAAGGGCGTCCTGGGCGAGAAGCTCGGCATGACCCAGGTCTGGGACGAGAACAACCGGGTTGTCCCGGTCACCGTCATCAAGGCCGGGCCGTGTGTCGTGACGCAGGTCCGCACGAACGACGTCGACGGTTACGAGTCGGTCCAGATCGCCTTCGGCGAGATTGACCCGCGCAAGGTGAACAAGCCCCTCAAGGGTCACTTCGCCAAGGCCGACGTGACTCCCCGCCGCCACCTGGTGGAGCTCCGCACCCCTGACGCCAGCGAGTACACGCTGGGCCAGGAGATCACTGCCGAGGTGTTCGAGTCCGGCGTCAAGGTCGACGTCACGGGCAAGAGCAAGGGCAAGGGCTTCGCCGGTGTCATGAAGCGTCACAACTTCAAGGGCCTCGGCGCCGGACACGGCGTCCAGCGCAAGCACCGCTCGCCCGGTTCCATCGGTGGCTGCGCCACCCCTGGCCGTGTGTTCAAGGGCGTCCGCATGGCGGGCCGCATGGGCAACGAGCGTGTCACCACCCAGAACCTGACCATCCACGCGGTTGACGCGGAGAAGGGTCTGCTCCTCATCAAGGGCGCGGTCCCCGGTCCGAACGGCGGCCTCGTCCTGGTCCGTACCGCGGCCAAGGGGGCTTGAGGTAATGAGCACCATTGACATCCTTTCGCCGGCAGGCGACAAGGCCGGTACCGTCGAGCTCCCCGCGGAGATCTTCGACGCGAAGACCAGCGTTCCGCTGATCCACCAGGTCGTTGTCGCGCAGCTGGCTGCTGCCCGTCAGGGCACGCACAAGACCAAGACCCGCGGCGAAGTCCGTGGTGGTGGCCGCAAGCCGTACCGCCAGAAGGGCACCGGCCGCGCGCGCCAGGGTTCGACCCGTGCGCCGCAGTTCGCCGGCGGTGGCGTCGTCCACGGCCCGCAGCCGCGTGACTACTCGCAGCGCACCCCGAAGAAGATGAAGGCCGCCGCCCTGCGCGGTGCCCTCTCCGACCGGGCGCGCCACTCCCGCATCCACGTCGTCACCGGCGTGGTCGACGGAACGGCTTCCACCAAGGCCGCCAAGACGCTGTTCGGCAAGATCTCGGAGCGCGCCAACCTGCTCCTGGTCGTCGAGCGCGCCGACGAGGCCGCGTGGCTGTCCGCCCGCAACCTGCCCCAGGTCCACATCCTGGAGCCGGGCCAGCTGAACACGTACGACGTGATCGTCTCCGACGACGTGGTCTTCACCCAGGCCGCTTTCGAGTCCTTCGTGTCTGGCCCCAAGGCCGATGACAACGAGGGGAGCGAGGCCTGATGGCCGAGATCACCAGCAAGACCTTCACGGACCCGCGCGACATTCTTGTCAAGCCGGTTGTGTCCGAGAAGAGCTACGCGCTGCTCGACGAGAACAAGTACACGTTCATCGTGAAGCCGGGCTCCAACAAGACCCAGATCAAGCAGGCCGTGGAAGCGGTCTTCTCGGTCAAGGTCACCGGGGTCAACACGATCAACCGCCAGGGCAAGCGCAAGCGCACGAAGACCGGTTTCGGCAAGCGCGCCGACACCAAGCGCGCCATCGTGACCCTTGCTGAGGGCGACCGTATCGACATCTTCGGCCAGGCCTCCTAACGGAGCGCCCTGGTCCGAATATCGGACGAGGACTGAGAAATGGGTATCCGCAAGTACAAGCCGACGACTCCGGGCCGTCGTGGCTCCAGCGTCGCCGACTTCGTCGAGATCACGCGGTCCACGCCGGAGAAGTCGCTGGTCCGCCCCCTGCACAGCAAGGGCGGCCGTAACAACACCGGTCGTGTGACCGTCCGTCACCAGGGCGGTGGCCACAAGCGTGCCTACCGCGTGATCGACTTCCGTCGTCACGACAAGGACGGCGTCCCGGCGAAGGTCGCTCACATCGAGTACGACCCGAACCGCACCGCGCGCATCGCGCTCCTGCACTACGCAGACGGCGAGAAGCGCTACATCATCGCGCCCCGTGGCCTGAGCCAGGGTGACCGCGTTGAGAACGGCCCCGGGGCCGACATCAAGCCGGGCAACAACCTGGCGCTGCGCAACATCCCGGTCGGTACGACCATCCACGCCATCGAGCTGCGTCCCGGCGGCGGTGCGAAGTTCGCCCGCTCCGCGGGTGCTTCGGTGCAGCTGCTGGCGAAGGAGGGCACGATGGCCCACCTTCGTATGCCGTCCGGCGAAATTCGCCTGGTCGACGCCCGCTGCCGCGCCACCATCGGCGAGGTCGGCAACGCCGAGCAGTCGAACATCAACTGGGGCAAGGCCGGCCGTATGCGCTGGAAGGGCGTTCGCCCGTCCGTCCGCGGTGTCGCGATGAACCCGGTTGACCACCCGCACGGTGGTGGTGAGGGCAAGACCAGTGGTGGTCGCCACCCGGTCTCCCCGTGGGGTCAGAAGGAGGGTCGTACTCGCTCGCCGAAGAAGGCATCGAGCAAGTACATCGTCCGCCGCCGCAAGACGAACAAGAAGCGCTAGGAGCGGGTTTAGATGCCGCGCAGTCTCAAGAAGGGACCCTTCGTCGACGGACACCTCGTAAAGAAGGTGGACGCTCAGAACGAAGCTGGAACCAAGAACGTCATCAAGACCTGGTCCCGTCGCTCGATGATCATCCCGGCCATGCTCGGCCACACGATCGCGGTGCACAACGGCAAGACCCACGTCCCGGTGTTTGTCTCCGAGTCGATGGTCGGCCACAAGCTCGGCGAGTTCTCGCCGACTCGCACCTTCCGCGGCCACGTCAAGGACGACCGGAAGTCGAAGCGCCGCTAACGCGGGGTGGGTAACGACTATGACTTACACCGAAGGGACAACCATGGAAGCCAGGGCCCAGGCGCGGTACATCCGCGTCACGCCCATGAAGGCCCGCCGCGTGGTGGACCTTATCCGTGGCATGGATGCCACGGAGGCTCAGGCGGTCCTGCGCTTCGCCCCGCAGGCCGCGAGCGTGCCGGTCGGCAAGGTGCTGGACAGCGCCATTGCCAACGCCGCGCACAACTACGACCACACCGACGCCTCTTCGCTGGTCATCAGCGAGGCGTACGTGGACGAGGGCCCGACCCTGAAGCGGTTCCGTCCGCGTGCTCAGGGCCGTGCCTACCGGATCCGTAAGCGGACCAGCCACATCACCGTGGTCGTCAGCAGCAAGGAAGGAACCCGGTAATGGGCCAGAAGGTAAACCCGCACGGGTTCCGGCTCGGCATTACCACGGACTTCAAGTCCCGTTGGTACGCCGACAAGCTGTACAAGGACTACGTCAAGGAAGACGTCGCCATCCGTCGGATGATGACGTCCGGCATGGAGCGCGCCGGCATCTCGAAGGTTGAGATCGAGCGCACCCGTGACCGCGTGCGGGTGGACATCCACACCGCGCGTCCCGGCATCGTCATCGGCCGCCGTGGCGCCGAGGCCGACCGCATCCGCGGCGACCTCGAGAAGCTCACGGGCAAGCAGGTCCAGCTGAACATCCTCGAGGTCAAGAACCCCGAGATGGACGCTCAGCTGGTCGCTCAGGCCGTTGCCGAGCAGCTCTCCTCCCGCGTCTCCTTCCGTCGTGCCATGCGCAAGAGCATGCAGGGCACCATGAAGGCCGGCGCCAAGGGCATCAAGATCCAGTGTGGCGGCCGTCTCGGCGGCGCCGAGATGTCCCGCTCGGAGTTCTACCGCGAAGGCCGTGTGCCGCTGCACACCCTGCGCGCGAACATCGACTACGGCTTCTTCGAGGCCAAGACGACCTTCGGCCGCATCGGCGTGAAGGTCTGGATCTACAAGGGCGACGTCAAGAACATCGCCGAGGTTCGCGCCGAGAACGCAGCGGCCCGTGCGGGTAACCGCCCGGCCCGTGGTGGCGCCAACGACCGTCCGGCCGGTGGCCGCGGTGGACGTGGCGGCGAGCGTGGCGGTCGCGGCCGCAAGCCGCAGCAGGCTGCGCCGGCTGCCGAGGCCCCCAAGGCCGAGGCTCCCGCCGCCGCCGCTCCGGCTGAGAGCACCGGAACGGAGGCCTGACCGAAATGCTGATCCCCCGTAGGGTCAAGCACCGCAAGCAGCACCACCCCAAGCGCCGCGGTATGGCCAAGGGTGGTACGACGGTTGCGTTCGGCGAGTACGGCATTCAGGCCCTCACGCCGGCGTACGTGACCAACCGCCAGATCGAGGCGGCTCGTATCGCGATGACCCGCCACATCAAGCGTGGCGGCAAGGTCTGGATCAACATCTACCCGGACCGCCCCCTGACGAAGAAGCCTGCCGAGACCCGCATGGGTTCCGGTAAGGGTTCTCCGGAGTGGTGGGTCGCGAACGTTCACCCGGGCCGGGTGATGTTCGAGCTGTCCTACCCGAACGAGAAGATTGCTCGTGAGGCGCTCACGCGAGCCGCTCACAAGCTCCCGATGAAGTGCCGCATTGTCCGGCGCGAGGCAGGTGAGGCGTGATGTCGGCCGGAACCAAGGCGTCCGAACTGCGCGAGCTGGGCGACGAGGAGCTCCTCAACAAGCTCCGCGAAGCCAAGGAAGAGCTGTTCAACCTCCGCTTCCAGGCGGCGACGGGCCAGCTCGAGAACCACGGTCGGCTCAAGTCCGTCCGTAAGGACATCGCCCGGATCTACACCCTGATGCGCGAGCGCGAGCTGGGCATCGAGACGGTGGAGAGCGCCTGATGAGCGAGAAGAATGTGACTGAGACGACTGAAGCGCGCGGTTTCCGCAAGACCCGTGAGGGTCTGGTCGTCAGCGACAAGATGGACAAGACCGTCGTCGTCGCTGTCGAGGACCGTGTGAAGCACGCGCTGTACGGCAAGGTCATCCGCCGTACGAACAAGCTCAAGGCGCACGACGAGCAGAACGCTGCCGGCGTCGGCGACCGCGTCCTCATCATGGAGACGCGTCCGCTGTCGGCGAGCAAGCGCTGGCGCATCGTCGAGATCCTCGAGAAGGCCAAGTAAGGAAATTCTCTGGGGGGTTTCCCTCAGAGTGGTTCCGCCAGGCTCGGTGGGGGCCGCACCTCGTAAGAGGTCCGTGGCCCCCGCCGGGAACCGGCAGACGATCAGGAGATAGACGTGATCCAGCAGGAGTCGCGACTGCGCGTCGCCGACAACACTGGTGCGAAGGAAATCCTTTGCATCCGTGTGCTCGGTGGCTCCGGTCGCCGCTACGCGGGTATCGGTGACGTCATCGTCGCTACCGTCAAGGACGCGATCCCCGGTGGCAACGTGAAGAAGGGCGACGTCGTCAAGGCTGTCGTCGTGCGCACCGTCAAGGAGCGTCGTCGTCAGGACGGCTCGTACATCCGCTTCGACGAGAACGCGGCCGTCATCCTCAAGAACGATGGCGACCCCCGCGGCACCCGCATCTTCGGCCCGGTGGGCCGGGAGCTGCGCGAGAAGAAGTTCATGAAGATCATCTCGCTCGCGCCGGAGGTGCTGTAAGCATGAAGATCAAGAAGGGCGACCTGGTTCAGGTCATCACCGGTAAGGACAAGGGCAAGCAGGGCAAGGTCATCGCGGCCTTCCCCCGCGAGGACCGCGTCCTGGTCGAGGGTGTCAACCGGGTCAAGAAGCACACCAAGGCCGGCCAGACCGCTCGCGGTTCGCAGACCGGTGGCATTGTGACGACCGAGGCCCCGATCCACGTGAGCAACGTTCAGCTCGTCGTGGAGAAGGACGGCAACAAGGTCGTTACCCGCGTCGGTTTCCGCTTCGACGACGAGGGCAACAAGATCCGCGTTGCCAAGCGGACGGGTGAGGACATCTGATGGCTACCACCACCACTCCGCGTCTCAAGACGAAGTACCGCGAGGAGATCGCGGGCAAGCTGCGTGACGAGTTCTCGTACGAGAACGTCATGCAGATCCCCGGCCTCGTGAAGATCGTGGTCAACATGGGTGTGGGCGACGCCGCCCGCGACTCCAAGCTGATGGACGGCGCGGTTCGCGACCTCACCACGATCACCGGACAGAAGCCGGCCGTCACCAAGGCCCGCAAGTCCATCGCGCAGTTCAAGCTGCGCGAGGGTCAGCCGATCGGCTGCCACGTCACCCTCCGTGGTGACCGCATGTGGGAGTTCCTGGACCGTACGCTGTCGCTCGCGCTGCCGCGTATCCGTGACTTCCGTGGTCTGTCGCCGAAGCAGTTCGACGGCCGTGGCAACTACACCTTCGGTCTCACGGAGCAGGTCATGTTCCACGAGATCGACCAGGACAAGATCGACCGTACCCGGGGTATGGACATCACCGTGGTCACCACGGCGACCAACGACGACGAGGGCCGCGCCCTCCTTCGTCACCTCGGCTTCCCCTTCAAGGAGGCGTAAGCGAGATGGCGAAGAAGGCTCTCATCGCGAAGGCTGCCCGCAAGCCCAAGTTCGGTGTGCGCGGTTACACGCGCTGCCAGCGTTGCGGTCGTCCCCACTCCGTTTACCGCAAGTTCGGCCTGTGCCGCGTGTGCCTCCGTGAGATGGCTCACCGTGGCGAGCTGCCGGGCGTGACCAAGAGCTCCTGGTAATTCCCCGCTGTCCTTAGGGACTTGGGAATTTCCGGACGCTCTCGGTAAGTATCTGGTCGGCGGAGGCCCGACTCCCCATGCCGTAGGCTTGTGGGGTTGGGCGTCCGCCGCCCATAACGACTTACTACGCCGTAGGTCCCCGCACCGCACCCGTCCCGCCACTGAGTGGGGAGAGGGATGGCGCATACAGGAAACCGCGGCGAGAGAGGCCGAAGGCCGATTCATGACCATGACTGACCCGATCGCAGACATGCTCACTCGTCTGCGCAACGCTAACTCGGCGTACCACGACTCCGTCGTGATGCCGCACAGCAAGATCAAGTCGCACATCGCGGAGATCCTCCAGCAGGAGGGCTTCATCACTGGCTGGAAGGTCGAGGACGCCGAAGTCGGCAAGAGCCTCGTCCTCGAGCTGAAGTTCGGGCCGAACCGTGAGCGCTCCATCGCGGGCATCAAGCGGATCTCGAAGCCCGGTCTGCGTGTGTACGCGAAGTCCACCAACCTGCCGAAGGTGCTCGGCGGCCTGGGCGTGGCGATCATCTCCACGTCCCACGGTCTGCTCACCGGCCAGCAGGCAGGCAAGAAGGGCGTAGGTGGGGAAGTCCTCGCCTACGTCTGGTAGTCGGGAACGGAGGAAAAGCAATGTCGCGAATCGGCAAGCTCCCCATCCAGGTTCCCGCCGGTGTGGACGTCACCATCGATGGCCGCACGGTCCACGTGAAGGGCCCCAAGGGTTCCCTCACGCACGCTGTTGCGGCTCCCATCGAGATCGTGAAGGGTGAGGACGGCGTTCTGAACGTCACCCGCCCCAACGACGAGCGTCAGAACAAGGCCCTGCACGGCCTGTCCCGCACGCTGGTGGCCAACATGATCACCGGTGTGACCCAGGGGTACATCAAGGCGCTCGAAATCAGCGGTGTCGGTTACCGCGTCCAGGCGAAGGGCTCCACTCTGGAGTTCGCGCTGGGATACAGCCACCCCATCACCGTCGAGGCCCCCGAAGGCATCACCTTCAAGGTCGAGTCGCCCACGAAGTTCTCGGTCGAGGGCATCGACAAGCAGAAGGTCGGCGAGGTCGCCGCGAACATCCGCAAGCTGCGGAAGCCCGACCCGTACAAGGCCAAGGGTGTCAAGTACGCCGGCGAAGTCATCCGCCGCAAGGTCGGAAAGGCTGGTAAGTAAGCCATGGCATACGGTGTGAAGATCGCCAAGGGCGACGCTTACAAGCGTGCCGCCAAGGCACGTCGCCACGTCCGCATCCGCAAGCACGTGTCGGGTACGGCGGAGCGTCCGCGCCTCGTCGTGACGCGTTCCAACCGCGGAATCACCGCTCAGGTCATCGACGACCTCAAGGGTCACACCCTGGCGTCGGCGTCGACTCTGGACGCGTCGATCCGTGGTGGCGAGGGCGACAAGTCCGCGCAGGCCAAGTCGGTCGGCGCCCTGGTCGCCGAGCGCGCCAAGGCCGCCGGCGTCGAGACCGTCGTGTTCGACCGTGGTGGCAACAGGTACGCCGGGCGCATTGCCGCTCTGGCTGACGCCGCCCGCGAAGCCGGGCTGAAGTTCTAAGCCCCGGTTCCGGGACTAACGGACGTAACAGAGAGAGGTAAATCCAATGGCTGGACCCCAGCGCCGCGGAAGCGGTGCCGGTGGCGGCGAGCGGCGGGACCGGAAGGGTCGCGACGGTGGCGCTGCCGCCGAGAAGACCGCTTACGTTGAGCGCGTCGTCGCGATCAACCGCGTTGCCAAGGTTGTCAAGGGTGGTCGCCGCTTCAGCTTCACCGCGCTGGTCGTGGTGGGCGACGGTGACGGCACCGTAGGTGTCGGATACGGCAAGGCCAAGGAAGTTCCCGCGGCCATCGCCAAGGGTGTCGAGGAAGCCAAGAAGAACTTCTTCAAGGTTCCGCGCATCCAGGGCACGATCCCTCACCCGATCACGGGCGAGCGTGCCGCGGGCGTCGTGCTTCTGAAGCCGGCCGCCCCCGGTACCGGTGTTATCGCCGGTGGCCCGGTGCGCGCCGTTCTGGAGTGCGCCGGCGTTCACGACATCCTGTCGAAGTCGCTCGGCTCTTCCAACGCGATCAACATCGTGCACGCGACCGTGGCGGCCCTCAAGGGCCTGCAGCGTCCCGAGGAGATCGCGGCCCGCCGCGGTCTGCCCCTCGAGGCCGTCGCCCCCGCGGCTCTGCTCCGTGCTCGTGCGGGAGCGGGTGTCTAATGGCCCGCCTCAAGATCACGCAGACGAAGTCGTACATCGGCAGCAAGCAGAACCACCGCGACACCCTGCGTTCGCTCGGGCTCAAGCGCCTGAACGACGTGGTTGTCAAGGAGGACCGCCCCGAGTTCCGCGGCATGGTGCAGACCGTCCGCCACCTCGTGACGGTTGAGGAGGTCGACTGACATGGGTGAGAACAGCCCGCTGAAGGCCCATAACCTCCGTCCTGCTCCGGGCGCCAAGACCGCCAAGACCCGTGTGGGTCGTGGTGAGGCGTCCAAGGGTAAGACCGCAGGTCGTGGTACCAAGGGTACGAAGGCCCGCTACCAGGTTCCGCAGCGCTTCGAGGGTGGCCAGATGCCCCTCCACATGCGCCTGCCGAAGCTGAAGGGCTTCAAGAACCCGTTCCGCACCGAGTTCCAGGTCGTGAACCTGGACAAGCTCGGCGCTCTCTACCCCGAGGGTGGAGAGGTCACGGTGGCCGACCTGGTCGCCAAGGGCGCGGTTCGCAAGAACAGCCTCGTCAAGGTCCTGGGCCAGGGCGAGATCTCCGTGGCGCTGCAGGTTTCGGTTGACGCCGTTTCCGGCTCCGCCAAGGAGAAGATTGCCGCC
Organism: Streptomyces sp. NBC_00442; assembly: GCF_036014195.1. Taxonomy (NCBI): domain Bacteria; kingdom Bacillati; phylum Actinomycetota; class Actinomycetes; order Kitasatosporales; family Streptomycetaceae; genus Streptomyces; species Streptomyces sp. NBC_00442. The sequence goes on along the minus strand of NZ_CP107918.1, from coordinate 2,890,352 downwards.
GCCGGCGGCACCGTCACCGAGCTCGTCTGAGACAGCTTGATGGCTTGAACATCCGACCGGGGATGCCTCTCAAATGGGGCATCCCCGGTTGGTCGTTCCTAGGGGGGCACGGTCGCCGGTAAGGTGGCGTGCACTGTCTAAGTTCCGTGCTGTGTGCCTGGACGGCTACGGCACGGATTTTTGGCAGATCAAGACCTTCAATCCCTTATTCGTCGAACCTCAAGACCGTCACCCTGACGCACGTGCGCGGGGGTCGCAGGAGGCACCGTGCTCACCGCGTTCGCCCAGGCGTTCAAGACGCCTGACCTGCGCAAGAAGCTGCTCTTCACACTCGGCATCATCGTGATCTACCGGCTCGGCACGCATGTGCCGATGCCCGGCGTGAACTACAAGAACGTGCAGACCTGTGTGGACCAGGCTCAGCAGAACAGTGGTCTGTTCGGCCTGGTGAACATGTTCAGCGGCGGCGCGCTGCTGCAGATCACGATCTTCGCGCTCGGCATCATGCCGTACATCACGGCGAGCATCATTCTGCAGCTGCTGACCGTGGTGATCCCGCGCCTGGAAGCCCTCAAGAAGGAGGGCCAGGCGGGCACGGCGAAGATCACGCAGTACACGCGTTATCTGACCGTGGCGCTGGCGATCCTCCAGGGCACCGGTCTCGTGGCCACGGCCCGCAGCGGCGCCCTCTTCAACGGGTGCCAGGTCGCCACCGAGATCATCCCGAACCGTTCGATCTTCACCACCATCACGATGGTCATCACGATGACCGCCGGTACCGCCTGTGTCATGTGGCTCGGTGAGGTCATCACCGACCGCGGCATCGGCAACGGCATGTCCATCCTGATGTTCATCTCGATCGCTTCCAGCTTCCCGAGCTCCCTGTGGGCCATCAAGAAGCAGGGCCACCTGGCCGGCGGCTGGATCGAGTTCGGCACCGTGCTCTTGGTGGGCCTGGTCATGGTCGGGCTCGTGGTCTTCGTCGAACAGGCACAGCGGCGCGTCCCGGTGCAGTACGCGAAGCGCATGATCGGCCGCAGGTCGTACGGCGGAACCTCGACCTACATTCCGCTGAAGGTCAATCAGGCCGGTGTGATCCCCGTCATCTTCGCCTCGTCGCTGCTCTACATCCCGGCATTGATCGTCCAGTTCTCGAACTCGACGGCCGGCTGGGCGACCTGGGTCAAGGACAATTTGACCAAGGGCGACCATCCTTACTACATCGTCAGCTACTTCCTGCTGATCGTTTTCTTCGCGTTCTTCTACGTGGCGATCTCGTTCAACCCCGAGGAAGTCGCCGACAACATGAAGAAGTATGGTGGCTTCATCCCGGGCATCCGGGCTGGCCGACCGACCGCTGAGTACCTGAGCTACGTACTCAACCGGATCACCTGGCCGGGGTCGCTGTATCTGGGGCTGATCGCGCTCGTACCGACAATGGCGTTGATCATCTTCGGCGGCGTCCAGAGCTTCCCGCTCGGCGGGACGAGCATCCTGATCATCGTGGGTGTGGGTCTGGAAACCGTTAAGCAGATCGAGAGCCAGCTTCAGCAGCGCAATTACGAAGGGTTCCTCCGCTGATGCGAATCGTCCTCGTCGGACCGCCCGGTGCAGGCAAGGGAACGCAGGCCGCGTTCCTTGCCCAGAACCTGGCGATCCCGCACATCTCCACGGGCGACCTCTTCCGTGCCAACATCAGCCAGGGCACGGAGCTGGGCAAGGCTGCCAAGGCCTTCATGGATGACGGCCAGCTGGTGCCGGACGAGGTCACCATCGGGATGGCCAAGGACCGCATGGCCGAGCCGGACGCCGAGAACGGCTTCCTGCTCGACGGCTTCCCGCGCAACGTGGTGCAGGCCGAGGCGCTCGACAAGGTACTGAAGGCGGACGGCGTCACGCTCGACGCGGTGCTCGACCTGGAAGTCCCGGAGGACGAGGTCGTCAAGCGGATCGCCGGCCGGCGGATCTGCCGCAAGGACAGCGCGCACGTCTTCCACGTGGCGTACAACGCCCCGCAGCAGGACGGTGTCTGCGACAAGTGCGGCGGTGAGCTGTACCAGCGCGCTGACGACACCGAGGACACCGTGCGCAAGCGGCTCGAGGTCTACCACAGCGAGACCGAGCCGATCATCGACTACTACCGGGCGCAGGGGCTGGTCATCACGATCACCGCGCTCGGCAAGGTGAACGCGGTCACTCAGAAGGCGATGGACGCGTTGCGTCGCGAAGCGGCGTAGTTCTCGCGGTCGGTGCGTGCTGCTTGCGGCCGCGGTGCCCCTCACGGGGGGTGCCGCGGCCGTTTCGCGTCCCTGGCCACTTCCCTGGGGCTCCGCCCCAGACCCCGTATCGCGCGTTTTCCCACCCACCCGCCCGTGCGGGGAGTTGAGAGGCTCGGCTCCCTGGGGCTCTGCCCCAGACCCCGTTCGCGCCTGAAGGGCGCTCGTCCTCAATCTCCCCCAAGGCCTTAAGGGCCAGGGGGGACCCCCATGACGGGCTGAGGATGTCCATGCTGGCCGGCACCGGATACCTGAGGGGCGCGGGGAACTGCGCGAGACGCGGGCACGGTCCGCGGACGAAGGCGGGTTTAGGGCGCGGGGAACTGCGCGGGCAAGCACGTACGGGCTCGCGCCCGCACGCGAAGGCGGACCGGGGTTTTAGGGGCGCGGGGAACTGCGCGCTGGCCGCAGCTGGAGGCGAGCCCATGGGGATCCGGGCGCGACCGGGGACGCCGTATCGTTGTGGGTGACCCGTAGCCGTCCAGAAAGGCGTGAGCCGCACATGGTGGAGATCAAGACCCCCGAGCAGATCGCGAAGATGCGCGAGGCGGGGCTGGTCGTCGCCGCGATCCACGCCGCCACCCGCGAGGCCGCGGTGCCCGGGTCCACGACGAAGGACCTGGACGAGGTCGCCCGCAAGGTGATCGCCGAGCACGGCGCGAAGTCGAACTTCCTGGGGTACGGCGGGTTCCCCGCCACGATCTGCACCTCGGTCAACGAGGTCGTCGTGCACGGCATCCCGGACGACAAGACCGTCCTCAAGGACGGCGACATCATCTCCATCGACGCCGGCGCGATCATCGACGGCTGGCACGGCGACGCCGCGTACACCGCGTTCGTGGGCTCCGGGCACGCGCCCGAGCTGATCGAGCTCTCCCGGGTCACCGAGGAATCGATGTGGGCCGGCATCGCCGCGGTGAAGAAGGGCAACAAGCTCGTCGACGTCTCGCGCGCGATCGAGTCGTACATCCGGCGCCAGCCGCGCCCCTCGACCGGCAAGTACGGGATCGTCGAGGACTACGGGGGCCACGGCATCGGGTCCGAGATGCACATGGACCCGCACCTCCTGAACTACGTCGACAAGCGCCGCATGCTCGGCCGCCACAACCCGAAGCTCATCCCCGGCTTCTGCCTCGCGATCGAACCGATGGTCTCCCTCGGCACTGCCCGCACGGAGGTCCTGGAGGATGACTGGACCGTCATCACGACGGACGGTTCGTGGTCCTCGCACTGGGAGCATTCGGTGGCGCTGACGGAAAGTGGTCCGCTGGTTCTGACGATGCCGGACGGTGGCAGGGCGAAGCTGGCGGAGTACGGGGTCACGACGGCGCCGGACCCGCTGGGCTGAGGGGTTGCCGGCCGGAGGCCGGCGCAGCCGGCTCGAAGCTTGTGAGGCGCCCCGGCGCCGAGCCCGCGAGAGCGGCGTGGGGGATAGGTCGACTGGACCGTCATCACGACGGACGGTTCGTGGTCCTCGCACTGGGAGCATTCGGTGGCGCTGACGGAAAGTGGTCCGCTGGTTCTGACGATGCCGGACGGTGGCAGGGCGAAGCTGGCGGAGTACGGGGTCACGACGGCGCCGGACCCGCTGGGCTGAGCGCGCGCGACCCGCTGTGCCAGACACGTACGTCAGGCCGCTTAAGGATCTACGATGGCGGGCAAACTCCCCGGATTCGTCTTTTCGAGTGGCCTGTCGTAGACTGATGCGTCGGCTCTCGTGTACCCGTGTGTCCACACACGGCTGCGGGAGTCGATCAAGGTAGCCGATTCGAAAGGCGAAGCGTGGCCAAGAAGCAAGGTGCCATCGAAATCGAGGGCACCGTGATCGAGTCCCTCCCGAACGCCATGTTCAAGGTGGAACTTCAGAACGGTCACAAAGTCCTCGCGCACATCAGCGGCAAGATGCGGATGCACTACATCCGTATCCTCCCGGATGACCGGGTCGTGGTGGAGCTCTCTCCGTACGACCTGACGCGTGGCCGGATCGTCTACCGGTACAAGTAGATCTTGCCCACGTCGCCTTTACGGGCGGCGGTGGCACTGACCCGGAGAACCTGACATCCCATGAAGGTCAAGCCGAGCGTCAAGAAGATCTGCGACAAGTGCAAGGTGATCCGCCGTCACGGCCGGGTCATGGTCATCTGCGACAACCTGCGCCACAAGCAGCGCCAGGGCTGACGCACGCCGACCGACCTGCACTCCGCAGTTCTTCGAGCGACGCGAGCAAACGTACATACGCAGCGCCCACCTGGCCGGTTTCCCCGGCTGGTGACACCTCCGGCGGGGGCCGGGGACCCGAAACGTACCTAGTACGGCGGTCGGGAGCGGTGCTGTGGAAGACCCCCGAAAACAACTGGAGCCAGTAAATGGCACGCGTTTCCGGTGTCGACATCCCGCGCGAAAAGCGCGTGGAGATCGCACTCACCTACGTCTTCGGTATCGGGCGTACCCGGTCCAAGGAGATCCTCGCCTCGACCGGCGTGAACCCCAACACCCGCGTTCGTGACCTGGCCGAAGAGGACCTGGTCAAGATCCGCGAGTACGTGGACGCCAACCTCCGCACCGAGGGTGACCTTCGCCGTGAGGTCGCCGCCGACATCCGCCGCAAGGTCGAGATCGGCTGCTACCAGGGTCTGCGTCACCGTCGTGGTCTGCCGGTCCACGGCCAGCGCACCAGCACGAACGCTCGTACCCGCAAGGGCCCGCGTCGCGCCATCGCCGGTAAGAAGAAGCCGGGCAAGAAGTAGTCCACAGCGGACGCTTTTCAGCGGTCTTCGCTGTAGGACCGATCACCTCCCCTCCATCTGGAGTAAGACATGCCCCCCAAGGGTCGTCAGGGCGCTGCCAAGAAGGTGCGCCGCAAGGAAAAGAAGAACGTCGCTCACGGCCACGCGCACATCAAGAGCACGTTCAACAACACCATCGTCTCGATCACGGACCCCTCGGGCAACGTGATCTCCTGGGCGTCCGCCGGCCACGTCGGCTTCAAGGGCTCCCGCAAGTCGACTCCGTTCGCCGCGCAGATGGCCGCCGAGTCGGCCGCCCGCCGCGCGCAGGAGCACGGCATGCGCAAGGTTGACGTCTTCGTCAAGGGTCCGGGCTCCGGCCGCGAGACCGCGATCCGCTCCCTCCAGGCCACTGGCCTCGAGGTCGGTTCGATCCAGGACGTCACCCCGACGCCGCACAACGGCTGCCGTCCGCCCAAGCGCCGCCGCGTCTGACGCACGGCTGGGCATCGGCTCGGCGGTCGGCTGGGGGTCCGGGGGTTATCCCCCGGGATATCGCAGCACGGCTGCCGTCCCCCGAAGCGCCGCCGCGTCTGACGCACGGCTGCTTCAAGGATTGCCTTGAAGGCTCGGGCGGTACGGCTCATTCGGGCCGTGCCGCCCGTACCCTTGCAGTACGCAGTACCCAGCAGGGCATCAAATAGTGGGTGCCCATGACTGAAGGATCTCCCCATGCTTATCGCTCAGCGCCCTTCGCTGACCGAAGAGGTTGTTGACGAGTACCGCTCGCGGTTCGTCATCGAGCCCCTGGAGCCCGGTTTCGGCTACACGCTCGGCAACTCCCTGCGTCGTACGCTCCTCTCCTCGATCCCCGGTGCCGCTGTCACCAGCATCCGGATCGACGGTGTCCTGCACGAGTTCACCACCGTGCCGGGCGTCAAGGAGGACGTCACCGACCTCATCCTGAACATCAAGCAGCTGGTCGTCTCCTCGGAGCACGACGAGCCGGTCGTGATGTACCTGCGCAAGCAGGGTCCCGGCCTGGTCACCGCTGCTGACATCGCCCCGCCGGCCGGTGTCGAGGTGCACAACCCCGACCTGGTGCTCGCCACGCTCAACGGCAAGGGCAAGCTGGAGATGGAGCTGACCGTCGAGCGCGGTCGCGGCTACGTCTCCGCGGTGCAGAACAAGCAGCTGGGCCAGGAGATCGGCCGCATCCCGGTCGACTCCATCTACTCCCCGGTGCTCAAGGTCACGTACAAGGTCGAGGCGACCCGTGTCGAGCAGCGCACCGACTTCGACAAGCTGATCGTCGACGTCGAGACCAAGCAGGCCATGCGTCCCCGTGACGCCATGGCGTCGGCCGGTAAGACCCTGGTCGAGCTGTTCGGCCTGGCGCGCGAGCTCAACATCGACGCCGAGGGCATCGACATGGGCCCGTCCCCGACGGACGCCGCCCTCGCCGCCGATCTCGCCCTGCCGATCGAGGAGCTCGAGCTCACCGTTCGGTCGTACAACTGCCTCAAGCGCGAGGGCATCCACTCCGTGGGTGAGCTCGTGGCGCGCTCCGAGGCGGACCTGCTCGACATCCGCAACTTCGGTGCGAAGTCGATCGACGAGGTCAAGGCGAAGCTGGCCGGTATGGGCCTCGCGCTGAAGGACTCGCCTCCCGGCTTCGACCCGACCGCCGCGGCCGACGCGTTCGGCGCGGACGACGATGCCGACGCCGGCTTCGTGGAGACCGAGCAGTACTAAGACGCTCCGCGGGGAGGCTGTACTGCTTCTGCGGGCCCGGCTCCGGCTGGGCGCGCCCACGCGACGGAGTCGCACATCGACTCTTCCCCGCGCCCCTTCCAAGCCCCTTCGGGGGCTTGGATCTCCGACAGGTAACCGCCTGCTCGGACACTGACATCGGTACCTCGTACGGCCGGTGCAGATCACTAGGAGAATCACCATGCCGCGTCCCGCAAAGGGTGCTCGTCTCGGCGGCAGCGCCGCGCACGAGAAGCTGCTCCTCGCCAACCTGGCGAAGTCGCTCTTCGAGCACGGCCGGATCACGACGACCGAGGCCAAGGCCCGTCGCCTGCGTCCCGTCGCCGAGCGCCTGATCACCAAGGCGAAGAAGGGCGACATCCACAACCGTCGCCTGGTGCTGCAGACGATCACCGACAAGGGCATCGTCCACACCCTCTTCACCGAGATCGCGCCCCGCTACGAGGAGCGTCCGGGTGGCTACACCCGTATCACCAAGATCGGCAACCGTCGTGGTGACAACGCGCCGATGGCCGTGATCGAGCTGGTCGAGGGCGAGATCGCCAAGAAGGCGACCGTCGCCGAGGCCGAGGCCGCCACCGTGCGCGCCGTCAAGGAGTCCGAGGCCAAGGCCGAGGACACCAAGCCGGCCGACGACGAGGCCAAGGACGCGTAAGCGTTCTTGAAGGCTGTGGACGGGCCCGTTCCCTTCGGGGGGCGGGCCCGTTCCGCTGTGTGGATGCTCTGAGAGGAACGCTTACGTGAGCGATGAGGTGGAGCCCGGCCACGTCCGGGTGCGTCTTGACCTGTCGTACGACGGCAAGGACTTCTCCGGCTGGGCCCGGCAGCCGCTCGGCCGCCGGACCGTGCAGGGCGAGATCGAGGACGCGCTGCGCACGGTGACCCGGTCGGACGTGACGTACGCCCTGACGGTCGCCGGCCGCACCGATGCCGGGGTGCACGCGCGCGGCCAGGTCGCGCACGTGGACCTGCCCGAGCAGGTGTGGGCCGAGCACCGCGAGAAGCTGCTGCGGCGCCTGGCCGGGCGGCTTCCGCACGATGTCCGGATCTGGCGGGTGGCCGAGGCGCCGAGCGGGTTCAACGCGCGGTTCGCGGCGATCTGGCGCCGGTACGCGTACCGGGTGACGGACGACGTGGGCGGCGTCGACCCGCTGTTGCGCGGTCATGTGCTGTGGCACGACTGGGAGTTGGACGTCGACGCGATGAACGCGGCGTCCGCGCCGCTGCTGGGCGAGCACGACTTCGCGGCGTACTGCAAGAAGCGCGAGGGCGCCACCACGATCCGTACGCTTCAGGAGCTGTCCTGGGTGCGCGGCGACGACGGGATCGTCACGGCGACCGTGCGCGCGGACGCCTTCTGCCACAACATGGTGCGCTCCCTGGTGGGTGCGCTCCTGCACGTGGGCGACGGGCACCGGGCCGTGGAGTGGCCCGGCGCGGTCCTCGCGGCCGCGGTGCGCGACTCCTCCGTCCACGTGGTGAAGCCGCACGGCCTCACCCTGGAGGAAGTCGGCTACCCGGCCGACGCGTTGCTGGCCGCGCGCAGCAAGGAGGCACGCAACGTCCGTACGCTGCCCGGGAGTTCGGGCCGGGCTGCGGGCGGGTGCTGCTGACGGGAACCGTCACCCCGCCGGGGCCGTCGCGGCTGCCTGGGCTTCGGACTGGCCGCGGGCGACGATCTGACGGAAGGTGAATTCGGCCAGGTCGTCGCCCGCGGCGAAGGCGTTCTTGTCGTCCTTGGTGACGCTCTTGCCGTTGGTGTAGCCGCTGATGCTGAAGTAGGCGTACCGGCCGTAGGAGTTGAACAGGTTGCGGCAGACCGCGTGGCCGCCGTCGCAGAATCCGGGGACGCCCGAGCCGGCCAGCGGGGCGAGGCCGATGCCCGCCTGCTGCTTGGCGTGCAGCGCCTTGGCCTCGGTCGGGAAGGTGGCCACGCCGATGGTCACCGCGACGCCGTCCCGCACGTAGGTGGCCCGGAAGACCTGGTCGCAGCCGTCGGCGGTCAGGGTGGAGCCGAGCGAACCGCGGGTGGCGGAGGCGCAGTTGGCGGTCCGGGCGGTGGCGCCCTTGGTGTACGTACGGTCGCCCGCCGTCAGGGACTTGCCGGGGAAGAGCGTGTCGACGCTCAGCGGGGCCGTGTCCTTCTTCGCGTCGGATATGAAGTCGTGCGGGTTGGGCGGTGGCGGCGGGGCCACCTTGGAGAACGAGGGCTGCGGGTGGGCGCTGTCGCTGGGCAGCGCCGGGGGAGAGGGCAGCGCGCTCGCGGACTTCCCGTCGTCCTTGGACCCCGCGGTGACGATGACGGTGGCCACCACCGCGACGACCGCCGCCGTGGCGAGCGCGCCGCCGCCGATGTACAGCCACTTGCGGCGCCGGTTGCGTGTGGCCGACGCGTCGGCCAGGGCCGCCCAGTCCGGTGTCTGCTGATCCCCCGGGCCCCACCCGGGTCCCCCTTGCCCAAAGCTCATGCCGCGCATCCTAATTCGATTGTTCAGGGGGGTAGGGACTGGGCGACAATCCGCAGCATGGGACATCTAGAGGCTGCACACCTGGAGTACTACCTGCCGGACGGGCGGGTGCTGCTCGGCGACGCGTCGTTCCGGGTGGCGGAGGGCTCGGTGGTGGCCCTGGTCGGCGCCAACGGAGCCGGCAAGACGACGCTGCTCCGGATCATCTCCGGCGAGCTCCAGGCGCACGGCGGCTCGGTGACCGTGAGCGGCGGGCTCGGGGTGATGCCGCAGTTCGTCGGCTCGGTGCGCGACGAGCGGACCGTGCGTGACCTGCTGGTCTCCGTGGCCCAGCCGCGGATCAAGGAGGCCGCCGCGGAGGTCGACGCGGCCGAGCACCTGATCATGACGGTCGACGACGAGGCCGCGCAGATGCGCTACGCGCAGGCGCTCAGCGACTGGGCCGAGGCGCACGGGTACGAGGCCGAGACGGTGTGGGACATGTGCACCATGGCCGCGCTCGGGATGCCGTACGACAAGGCCCAGTTCCGCGAGGTACGCACGCTCAGCGGCGGCGAGCAGAAGCGACTCGTGCTCGAAGCGCTGCTTCGGGGGCCCGACGAGGTGCTGCTCCTGGACGAGCCGGACAACTACCTGGACGTGCCGGGCAAGCGCTGGCTGGAGGAGCGGCTGCGCGAGACCCGCAAGACCGTCCTGTTCGTCTCGCACGACCGGGAGCTGCTCTCGCGGGCCGCCGAGCGGATCGTGAGCCTGGAGCCGAGCCCGGCGGGGACGGACGTGTGGGTGCACGGCGCCGGATTCGGCACGTACCACGAGGCCCGGCGCGAGCGGTTCGCGCGCTTCGAGGAGCTCAAGCGGCGCTGGGACGAGGAGCACGCCCGGCTGAAGGCGCTGGTCCTGCGGCTGCGCAACCAGGCCGCGATCAGCCCCGACATGGCGTCGCGCTACCACGCGATGCAGACGCGCTTCAAGCGGTTCGAGGACGCGGGGCCGCCCCCGGAGCCGCCGCGCGAGCAGGAGATCACCATGCGGCTGCGCGGCGGCCGTACCGGTGTGCGCGCCCTGACCTGCGAGAACCTTGAGCTGACCGGTCTGATGAAGCCGTTCTCGCTGGAGGTCTTCTACGGCGAGCGGGTCGCGGTCCTCGGCTCCAACGGCTCCGGGAAGTCGCACTTCCTGCGGATGCTCGCGGGGGACCCGTCGGTGGCGTACACGGGGAACTGGAAGCTGGGGGCGCGCGTCGTTCCCGGGCACTTCGCGCAGACCCACGCCCACCCCGAGCTGCTCGGGCGGACCCTCGTCGACATCCTGTGGAGCGAGCACGCCAAGGACCGCGGGGCCGCGATGTCGGTCCTGCGCCGTTACGAGCTGGAGCGGCAGGGCGACCAGCCCTTCGAGAAGCTCTCGGGAGGCCAGCAGGCCCGCTTCCAGATCCTGCTCCTGGAGCTGGCCGGCACCACCGCGCTGCTGCTCGACGAGCCGACGGACAACCTGGACCTGGAGTCGGCCGAGGCGCTCCAGGACGGTCTTGAGTCGTACGACGGGACGGTGCTCGCGGTCACGCACGACCGCTGGTTCTCGAAGTCGTTCGACCGCTATCTGGTCTTCGGCTCGGACGGAGTGGTGCGCGAGACGCCGGAGCCGGTGTGGGACGAGCGCCGCGTGGAGCGGGCGCGCTAGACGTTCGCGCAGGCCAGAGGCCGTGAGGGGCGAACCCGGGCAGGTGGCGCCGGGCGGTTTTGACCCGCCGGGGTGCGCCCGGGTAGTCTTCTGGTTTGTTATGCGTATTGGCTAGGTCGTTCTCACGCGATGAGCTCTTACGCAGGTTCTCTGGAGCAGTTACCAGTGACTCGCATACGGGCAGTGTCCCCGGCACTGTGAGTCCCAGCTGCATGATCGCTTCAGGGTGCAAATGTGTTTGGACCCCATCCACTAAGAAGCGAAGGCTACGAAGTGCGTACGTACAGCCCCAAGCCCGGCGACATCACTCGCCAGTGGCACGTCATTGATGCCCAGGACGTCGTCCTGGGGCGTCTGGCGACCACCGCCGCGAACCTCCTCCGCGGCAAGCACAAGCCCGTCTATGCGCCCCACATGGACATGGGTGACTTCGTCATCATCATCAACGCCGACAAGGTTCACCTGTCCGGCAACAAGAAGACCCAGAAGATGGCCTACCGCCACTCCGGCTACCCGGGCGGTCTCCGCGCGGTGCGCTACGACGACCTCCTGGCGAACAACCCGGAGAAGGCCGTCGAGAAGGCCATCAAGGGCATGATCCCGAAGAACACCCTGGGCCGTCAGATGCTCTCGAAGCTGAAGGTCTACTCGGGCGACCAGCACCCCCACGCTGCCCAGCAGCCGGTGCCGTTCGAGATCACCCAGGTCGCGCAGTAGTTCCGGCCACACCCCCTAAGACAGAAAAGAATCTGAGGAGCATCGTGGCCGAGACCACTGTCGAGACCCCCGTCGAGGGCGAAGAGACCTACGCGGAGGTCACCACCTTCGAGTCCGAGGTCCCCGTCGAGGGCGAGTACACCACCGAGTCGATGGCGTCCCGCTTCGGCGACCCGCAGCCGGCCGCCGGCCTGGGCCGTCGCAAGAACGCCATCGCCCGCGTCCGGATCGTTCCGGGCACCGGCAAGTGGAAGATCAACGGGCGTACGCTCGAGGACTACTTCCCGAACAAGGTCCACCAGCAGGAAGTCAACGAGCCCTTCAAGGTGCTCGAGCTCGACAACCGCTACGACGTCATCGCCCGCATCTCGGGTGGCGGCGTGTCCGGTCAGGCCGGCGCCCTGCGCCTCGGCGTGGCCCGCGCGCTGAACGAGGCCGACGTGGACAACAACCGCGCCACCCTCAAGAAGGCCGGCTTCCTCTCCCGCGACGACCGTGCGGTCGAGCGCAAGAAGGCCGGTCTCAAGAAGGCCCGCAAGGCTCCGCAGTACAGCAAGCGCTAAATCCGCGCCTGCCACTACGGCTCTCGTTCGCCCCGGCAGCACCTTCCGTGCTGCCGGGGCGTTCGTCTATCCACCCCGCAGTTATTTACCCCGCAGTTATCTACCCCGCATTTTCAGGTTTTCGGAGGACAGACGTGGGACGACTCTTCGGCACGGACGGCGTGCGCGGTGTCGCCAACTCGGATCTGACGGCGGAGCTCGCGCTCGGCCTGTCGGTCGCGGCGGCACATGTGCTCGCCGAAGCGGGGACCTTCGAGGGGCATCGGCCGACCGCCGTGGTCGGGCGTGACCCCCGGGCGTCGGGAGAGTTCCTCGAGGCCGCGGTCGTCGCGGGCCTCGCGAGCGCGGGCGTGGACGTCCTGCGGGTCGGTGTGCTGCCCACCCCCGCGGTGGCGTACCTCACCGGCGTGCTCGGCGCCGACCTCGGCGTGATGCTCTCGGCCAGCCACAACGCCATGCCGGACAACGGTGTCAAGTTCTTCGCGCGCGGCGGCCACAAGCTCGCCGACGAGCTGGAGGACCGCATCGAGTCGATCTACGAGCAGCACCGCACGGGCGCCCCGTGGGAGCGGCCGACCGGCGCCGGCGTGGGCCGCATCCGCTCCTACGGCGAGGGCTTCGACCGGTACGTCGCCCACCTCATCGGGGTGCTGCCCAACCGCCTCGACGGCCTGAAGGTCGTCCTGGACGAGGCGCACGGCGCGGCCGCCCGGGTCTCGCCCGAGGCGTTCGCGCGGGCCGGCGCCGAGGTCGTCACCATCGGTGCCGAGCCGGACGGGCTCAACATCAACGACGGCTGCGGCTCCACCCACCTCGACCTCCTCAAGGCGGCCGTCGTGGAGCACGGCGCCGACCTCGGCATCGCGCACGACGGCGACGCCGACCGCTGCCTCGCCGTGGACGCGGAGGGCAACGAGGTCGACGGCGACCAGATCCTCGCGGTGCTCGCGCTCGCCATGCGCGAGGCGGGCACGCTGCGCGGCAACACCGTCGTCGGCACCGTGATGTCCAACCTGGGCTTCAAGCTGGCCATGGAGGGCGAGGGCATCCAGCTCGTCCAGACCGGCGTCGGCGACCGCTACGTCCTGGAGTCGATGAAGGAGCACGGGTACGCGCTCGGCGGCGAGCAGTCCGGCCACGTGATCATCCTGGACCACGCGACCACCGGTGACGGCACGCTGACCGGCCTGATGCTGGCCGCCCGCGTCGCCGCGACCCGCCGCACCCTGGCCGACCTCGCCGGGGTGATGACGCGCCTGCCGCAGGTCCTGGTCAACGTCCCCGACGTCGACAAGTCCCGCGTCGCGACCTGCGCCGAACTGGGGGTCGCCGTCAACGAGGCCGAGCGCGAGCTGGGCGCCACCGGGCGGGTGCTGCTGCGCCCCTCCGGCACCGAGCCGCTGGTCCGCGTGATGGTCGAGGCCGCCGACATCGAGCACGCCCGCTCGGTCGCGGGCCGGCTCGCCGACGTGGTCAAGTCGACGCTGGGTTAGGCCGGTCGACGCTTGCGCTGTCTCGCCCAGAGGGCTTTCTGGGCGAGCAGCGTGAACGTCCCGGACAGGACGATGCCGCCCAGGTTGGCGAGCAGTTGCCAGCTGGAGCCCCAGGCCTGGCCGTAGTCCTCGTAGCTGAACGCCATCGCGGCATTGGCCGCGGCCGGGACCGTGGTCACCGAGATCGCCACGCCGATCAGCGCACCGGACTTCGCCGAGGTGAGAGAGAGCGTTCCCGCGACACCCGCCAGGAACGCCACCACGAACGACATCCAGTCGGGCTGGAAGATGAACGCGGTGTTGGGCCGGGGCGCCTCGATCATCGACTGGTCGAAGAGGCCGAGCAGCTCCATCAGCCACCCGAACCCGGCGGTCAGGAGCATGGCGGCGGCGAAGCCCACCACCAGCGCGACCAGGGAGCGCCACGCGAGGCGCGGGGCGCCCCGCACCAGGGCGGTGCAGATTCCGGCGAGCGGCCCGAACTCGGGGCCCACCGCCATGGCGCCCACGATCAGGATCGCGTTGTCGAGCATCACACCGCACGCCGCGAGCATCGTCGCGAGGGCGAGGAACGCCACGTAGGTCACCGACAGCGTCGACTCCTCGTGCGTGGCGTCGGTCAGCGACTCCCACAGGACCGCGTCGGCGCCCTCGCCCGGGGCATCCGCCTCGGCCTTGTCGGCGCGCCGTGAGAGCGAGAGATCGATGTGATCGACGGCGATCGAGCCGTCGCGGTCGAGACCCATCGCCCGCAGGGCGGAGATGAGCGTGTCACCGGCCTCGCGGGCCACGTCGCACAGCACGAGGTCGCCCACCGGGTTGCGGGCCGCGCCCGGCAGCACCACGAGGTGGGCGGTGCCCACCGTCGACTCCACGGTGCGGACCACCTCGTCGGTGCGGTCGGCGGGCACGATCAGACGCAGGTGCAGCACGGTTCCTCGTGGGGGTCGGAGCGTCAGAGCTTGCGCAGGGAGATCTTCTGGATCTTGTGGTCGGGTCCCTTGCGCACGACGAGGGTGGCGCGGCCGCGCGTGGGCGCCACGTTCTCCACCAGGTTGGGCCGGTTGATGGTCCGCCAGGTCGTACGGGCGTAGTCCAGGGCCTCCTCCTCGGAGACCTGGGTGTACTTGCGGAAGTACGAGAACGGGTTCTGGAAGGCCGTCTCGCGCAGCTTGCGGAACCGGTTGAGGTACCAGGTCTCGATGTCCTCGGTACGGGCGTCGACGTACACACTGAAGTCGAAGTAGTCCGCGAGGCCCACCCGGGTGCGGCCGTCCTGGCCGGGCAGGGCGGGCTGAAGGACGTTGAGGCCCTCCACGATCAGGATGTCCGGGCGGCGCACCACGAGCCGCTCGTCCGGCACGATGTCGTAGATCAGGTGCGAGTAGACGGGCGCGGTGACCTCGTCCTTGCCCGCCTTGATGTCCGCGACGAACCGGGTCAGCGCCCGGCGGTCGTACGACTCGGGGAACCCCTTGCGCGACATCAGGCCGCGCCGCTCCAGCTCCGCCATCGGATACAGGAAGCCGTCGGTGGTGACCAGCTCGACCCTCGGGTGCTCGGGCCAGCGGGCGAGCAGCGCCTGGAGCAGTCGGGCCACCGTCGACTTGCCCACGGCCACCGACCCGGCGACCCCTATGACGAACGGGGTGCCGTGCTGGGTGCCGTGCCCGTTGCCCGCGTCGCCCAGGAACGTGTTGAGGGTGCCGCGCAGATGAGCGGTCGCCTCCACGTACAGGTTGAGCAGCCGGGACAGCGGCAGATAGATGTCGCGCACTTCATCGAGGTCGATGACGTCGCCGAGTCCGCGCAGGCGCTCGACCTCGTCGGCGGTCAGCGGCAGCGGCGTCTTGTCACGCAGCGCGCTCCACTCTGCGCGTGTCAGGTCCACATAGGGAGTCGCCTCCGGCTTGCGGTGGGCGCTCCGTGGCGGCGAAGTGATCACGACTCCATTGTTGCGGCTGTATGACGTGCGTGGGGGGTGGGGTGGGTCACTTGCCGTAAGCCGCGAAATGCGGACGAAGGGTCGCACGCGCGGGTGAGACGGAAATGGGGGGCGCCGGTCGTAGGCTGCCGCCATGTGCGGAATCGTGGGTTATGTGGGCGGGCAGTCGGCGCTGGACGTCGTGCTCGCGGGGCTGAAGCGGCTCGAGTACCGCGGCTACGACTCGGCGGGCGTCGCGGTGCTCGCCGACGGCGGTCTTGCCGGGGCGAAGAAGGCCGGCAAGCTGATCAATCTGGAGAAGGCGCTCCTGGAAGCGCCGCTGCCCGCCGGGGCCACCGGCATCGGGCACACCCGGTGGGCCACGCACGGCGGGCCGACGGACGTCAACGCGCATCCGCACCTGGACAACGCCGGGCGCGTCGCCGTCGTGCACAACGGGATCATCGAGAACTTCGCCGTGCTGCGGGCCGAGCTCGCCGAACGCGGGCACCGGCTGGAGTCCGAGACGGACACCGAGACCGTCGCGCACCTCCTGGCCGAGAGCTACTCCTCCTGCCAGGACCTGGCGGAGGCCATGCGTCAGGTGTGCGGACGCCTCGAGGGCGCGTTCACGCTGGTCGCGGTGCACGCCGACGAGCCGGACGTCGTGGTGGGCGCGCGGCGCAACTCGCCGCTCGTGGTGGGCGTCGGCGAGGGCGAGGCCTTCCTCGCCTCCGACGTCGCCGCGTTCATCGCGCACACCCGCTCCGCGATCGAACTGGGCCAGGACCAGGTCGTCGAGCTGCGCCGCGACGGCGTCACCGTCACCGACTTCGACGGGGCGCCGGCCGAGACCCGCTCGTACCACGTCGACTGGGACGCCTCCGCCGCCGAGAAGGGCGGTTACGACTACTTCATGCTCAAGGAGATCGCCGAGCAGCCCAAGGCCGTCGCCGACACGCTGCTCGGCCGGATCGACGGGGCGGGCTCGCTGACCCTGGACGAACTGCGCATCCCGCACAAGGTGCTGCGCGAGATCGACAAGGTCGTCGTCGTGGCATGCGGCACGGCGTACCACGCGGGCATGATCGCGAAGCTGGCCATCGAGCACTGGACGCGGATCCCGTGCGAGACGGAGCTGGCCAGCGAGTTCCGCTACCGGGACCCGATCCTCGACCAGCACACCCTGGTCATCGCCATCTCGCAGTCCGGCGAGACCATGGACACCCTGATGGCGCTGCGGCACGCCCGTGAGCAGGGGGCGAAGGTGCTGGCGATCTGCAACACCAACGGCTCGACGATCCCGCGCGAGTCCGACGCGGTCCTCTACACGCACGCCGGCCCCGAAGTCGCCGTCGCCTCCACGAAGGCGTTCCTCACCCAGCTGGTGGCCTGCTACCTCGTCGCCCTGTACCTGGGCCAGGTGCGCGGCACCAAGTGGGGCGACGAGATCGGGGACGTCGTGCGCGACCTCGCCGAGATCGCCACCGAGGTCGACCGCGTCCTCGAAACCATGGAGCCGGTACGGGAGTTGGCGCGCTCGCTCGCCGACAAGGACACGGTGCTCTTCCTCGGCCGGCACGTGGGCTACCCCGTCGCCCTCGAAGGCGCGCTCAAGCTCAAGGAGCTCGCGTACATGCACGCGGAGGGGTTCGCGGCGGGCGAGCTGAAGCACGGTCCGATCGCGCTGATCGAGCAGGACCTGCCGGTGGTCGTGGTCGTCCCTTCGCCCCGCGGCCGGTCGGTCCTGCACGACAAGATCGTCTCGAACATCCAGGAGATCCGGGCGCGCGGGGCGCGGACCATCGTGATCGCGGAGGAGGGCGACGAAGCGGTCGTCCCGTACGCCGACCACCTCATCCGCATCCCGGCCACACCCACCCTGCTCCAGCCCCTGGTGGCGACGGTGCCGCTCCAGGTCTTCGCCTGCGAGCTGGCGACGGCCCGGGGCAACGAGGTGGACCAGCCGCGAAACTTGGCCAAGTCTGTGACGGTGGAGTGAGGTGGAGTGAGGTGGAGTGAGGCGGTCGGGGGGGCGAGTGGGCGAGCGAGTGGATGAGTGGGTGGGCGAGGGTGGAGCGGTGCGTGAGTGAGGGAGGGGTCGAGTGATCATCGGGGTCGGCATCGACGTGGCCGAGATCGAGCGGTTCGGGGCGTCCATCGAACGGACCCCCGCGATGCTCCAACGGCTTTTCGTGGAGAGCGAGTTGACGCTGCCGAGCGGCGAGCGGCGTGGCGTCGCCTCGCTGGCCGCCCGCTTCGCGGCGAAGGAGGCCCTCGCGAAGGCGCTGGGTGCGCCGGCGGGGCTGCTGTGGACGGACGCGGAGGTGTACGTGGAGGGGAGCGGGCAGCCACGGCTCCGCGTCCGGGGCACCGTCGCGGCTCGGGCGGGGGAGCTGGGGGTTCGGCATTGGCACGTTTCGCTGAGCCATGATGCGGGGGTCGCGTCCGCGGTGGTGATTGCGGAGGGGTGACGATTCCCTCCGGGGGGTTTTGGGTGCGGGCCGTGCTGGGTTGCTCGCGCAGTTCCCCGCGCCCCTAACCCCGTTGTCGTGTGCGGACCGTGCCCGCTTCTCGCGCAGTTCCTCGCGCCCCTAACCCCGTTGTCGTGTGCGGACCGTGGACGGTTGCTCGCGCAGTTCCTCGCGTCCCTTACGGGGCTCAGTGGAGGCATCCTCAGCCCGTCATGGGGGTCCCCCCTGGCCCTTAAGGCCTTGGGGGAGATTGAGGACGAGCGCCCTTAAGGCGCGAACGGGGTCTGGGGCGGAGCCCCAGGGGGGCCGCGCCTTCAGAGTTGCCGCACGGGCGGGGGGCGGGAAAACGCGCGAACGGGGTCTGGGGCGGAGCCCCGGGTCAGGCGGGGTGGGTGATGTCGCGCCAGGTCGCCGGCAGCGCCTCGGCCACCGCGTATGCCGTCGTCGGCGCACCCTGGGCTGCCCGCCGTCCGGCGAGCCCGTGCAAGTAGGCCGCCGCCGACGCCGCGTCCCGCGCACCGAGCCCCGCCGCGAGCAGCGACCCCGCGAGCCCGGACAGCACGTCGCCGCTGCCGGCCGTGGCTAGCCAGGGCGTCCCGGTCGCGTTGGCCCGTACCGGCCCGTCCGGCCCCGCGACCAGCGTGGTCGAGCCCTTCAGGAGCACCGTCGCCCCGAACCGCTCCGCCAGTTCCCGTACCGAGGCGAGCCGTTCCGCCTCGACCCGCTCGCGGGCCACCCCGAGCAGCGCCGCCGCCTCACCCGCGTGCGGAGTGAGCAGGGTGTCCGCCGAGCGGGCCCGTACCGTACGGGGGTCGAGCCCGCGCAGCCCGTCCGCGTCCACCAGGACCGGGACGTCCGACGCGAGCACGTCGTCCACGCCGGGCCCGTCGCCGAGCCCCGGGCCCACCACCCACGCCTGGACCCGCCCGGCCTTGGCGGGCGGGCCGTCCGAGACCAGGGTCTCGGGGAAGCGGGCGAGCACCGCGTCCCCGCCCGGCCCGACGTACCGCACCGCGCCCGCGCCGCCCCGCAGCGCGCCGGCGACCGCGAGGACCGCCGCGCCCGGATAGCGGGCCGAGCCGGCGACGACCCCGACGACACCCCTGCGGTACTTGTCGCTCTCCCCGGCCGGGGTGGGCAACAGGTCCGCCACGTCGGCGTGCTGGAGGGCTTCGACCTCCGGTACGGACGGCAGGTCGAGCCCGATGGGGATCAGCCGCACCGCGCCCGCGTACTCCCGCGCGGGGTCGATGAGCAGGCCCGGCTTGTACGTCCCGAACGTGACCGTCGCGTCGGCCCGCAGCGCCTCGCCCGCCACCTCGCCGGTGTCCGCGTCCACGCCGCTCGGCAGGTCGACGGCGACGACCACCGCGCCCGAGCCGCGGGCGGCGCGGGCTACGGGGACCGCGTCGGGGCGCAGCCCGCCGTGGCCTCCGATGCCGGTGATGCCGTCGAGTACGAGGTCGGCGGCGGCCAGCACCTCGAAGGGGTCGTCGGCGACCCGGCCGCCGGCCCGCTTCAGCGCGGCGAGGCCTTCGGGGTGGGTGCGGTCGGGGCTGAGCAGTACGGCGTGGACGGCGGCGCCCCGGCGGGCCAGGCGGGACCCCGCGTACAGCGTGTCGCCGCCGTTGTCCCCGCTGCCTACGAGCAGCACGATCCTTGCGGCGTACACCCGGCCGAGGATGTCGGCGCAGGCTGCAGCGAGGCCGGCGGCGGCTCGTTGCATGAGGGTGCCGTGGGGGAGGTGGGGCATGAGGTCGGCCTCGGCGGCGCGGACGGTTTCAACGCGGTAGGCGGTACGCATGCCGCCCACTCTCCCCGATTCCTTCCACCCCCAATCCCCTGGCTCCGCCGGAGCCCGGCCCAGCCCGTGCGGCGGGGTTGGGACGACCCCCCTCCCTGTGGCTCCGCCCCAGCCCCCGACGCGTTTTCCCACCCACCCTCCCGCCCGTGCGGCTACTTGAGGGGTGCGGCTCCCTGGGGGCTCCGCCCCCAGACCCCCGTTCGCGCCTGAAGGGCGCTCGTCCTCAATCTCCCCCAAGGCCTTAAGGGCCAGGGGGGACCCCCATGACGGGCTGAGGGTGTCCATGCGGGCCGGCACCGAGTAGCTAGGGGCGCGGGGCTGTGACATCGCGCGGCTCCGCCGCGGTGGGCGCGAGCCGTCGGCGCCGGGTGCCCTACAGGGGCGCGGGGAACTGCGCGATAAGCGGGCACGGCCCGCAGCCGAAGGCGGGTTTCAGGGGCGCGGGGAACTGCGCGGGACGCGGGCACGGTCCGCACCCGAAAACCCGCCGTTCAAGGGGTGCGGGGAACTGCGCGAGAAGCGGGCACGGCCCGCAGCCGAAGGCGGGTTTCAGGGGCGCGGGGAACTGCGCGGGGCGCGGGCACGGTCCGCACCCGAAAACCCGCCGTTCAAGGGGCGCGGGGAACTGCGCGAGCAACTACGCACGGCCCGCAGGCGAAAACGGGGTTTTAGGGGCGCGGGGAACTGCGCGGGGCGCGGGCACGGTCCGCAGACGAAAGCGGGGTTAGGGGCGCGGGGAACAGCCCGCCCGCCCGCCCCGCCCGGCCAAGGCGAACACACCCCCGGGGTGACACCTGCCGCGCGGCTTCCGCGACACGCCGGGGGTGGGGGGTTCGCTGGGGGCATGAGCCATGGACGAACACCTAGTAAACGCTATAAATGGGGCACCTGCGGTCTCGTACTCGCGGCCGCGCTCACGCTGGGCGCCGCCGCCCCCGGCCCCACCACCCCCGGAACGGGCCCCACCGCCCCGGGCGCCACCACACCCGGAACGGGCCCCACCACACCCCGAACAACCGCCCCCGGAACGGGCGACGCCCCCGGGCCGGGTGACCCGCCCCCGCCGAGCCTCAGGCCCGTCACCCCCGCACCCCCCGCCCCGCCCGCCCCGGGCAACGCCGCGCCCGGCGCCAGCGAGGCGCTCGTGCCCGGGGTGCCGGTCGGCGGGGAGGCGGGGCCGCTCGACACGCCGGACCAGGTGCTGCCGCCGCTCGTGTACCAGCCCGGCGCCGACGAGGACCGGGCCGAGCCCGCCGAGGCTCCCGCCGGCACGTACCGGCTCGTCGAGTACGTACCGCTCAGCGAGGTCGCCGCCAAGCCGGGCAGCTGCACCGCCAAGACAGGGCCGCACCAGCGCCAGGTCGAGAAGTGGCTCGGGCTCAGGGCGGACGGACGGCAGTCACCCGCCGACTGTGCGGCGATCCGCAAGTTCCAGCAGGCGCAGGGCATCTCACCGACCATCGGCTTCGCAGGACCGGTCACCTGGTCGCGGATGCAGTTCCTGTCCGCCCGCAAGAACCCCAACGCCGCGCACAAGTGCCCCGTCAAGAAGACGCGGGTGGCCTGCGTCGACCTCGCGCGGCAGCTGATGTGGGTGCAGACCGGAACGAAGGTGACGTACGGTCCGGTGCCGATCCGCAGCGGGCGGGCCTCGCTCCCCACCCGGGCCGGCTGGCACAAGGTCTACTGGCGGCACAAGAACCACTGGTCGACGATCTACCACCAGTCCATGCCCTACGCCCAGTTCTTCGACGGCGGCCAGGCCTTCCACGCGATCTACCACAGCGTCTACACCACCGTCGGCAGCCAGGGCTGTGTGAACCTCACGCTCGCCGACGCGCGCAGCCTCTGGGGCGCCCTGCGCACCGGAGACGCCGTCTACGTGTGGGGGCACCGCGAGGGCACCTGAGCGGGTGTGTCCCGCGGCACAATCCGGGTCCGCGTACGGTCCTCGTACGCTCTGAGAGACTTGGCGCGATGACCGCGATGACTCAATACCCCGCCGGGCGCGCCCGCGCCGAGATCGACCTGGGCGCGCTGCGTGCCAACGTCCGGACGCTGCGCGCCTGTTCACCGGGCGCGCAGCTCATGGCCGTGGTGAAGGCGGACGGCTACGGGCACGGCGCGCTGCCGTGCGCGCGGGCCGCACGGGAGGCCGGCGCCACCTGGATCGGCACCGCCACCCCGCACGAGGCGCTGGCCCTGCGCGCGGCCGGCGTCGAGGGCCGGATGCTGTGCTGGCTGTGGACGCCGGGCGACCCCTGGCGCGAGGCGATCGAGGCGGACATCGACGTCTCGGTGAGCGGGATGTGGGCGCTGCGCGAGGTCACCGACGCGGCCCGCGCCGCCGGACGCACGGCCAGGGTTCAGCTCAAGGCCGACACCGGGCTCGGCCGCAACGGCTGCCAGCCCGCCGACTGGCCGGAACTGGTGCACGCGGCGCTCGCCGCCCCCGGGGTCGAGGTCACCGGCCTGTGGTCGCACTTCGCGTGCGCCGACGAGCCCGGCCACCCCTCGATCGCGGCCCAGCTCTCGGTGTTCCAGGAGATGACGGCGTACGCGGAGAAGGCGGGCGCCACCCCCGAGGTGCGGCACATCGCCAACTCGCCCGCCACCCTCACCCTCCCCGAGTCCCATTTCGACCTCGTCCGCACCGGCATCGCCCTGTACGGCGTCTCTCCGGCGCCCGAGCTCGGCACCGCGCGGGAGCTCGGGCTGCGGCCGGTCATGACGCTCTCGGCGTCGGTCGCCCTGTCCAAGCACGTACCGGCGGGTCACGGTGTCAGTTACGGGCATCAGTACGTCACCAGGAGCGAGACCACCCTCGGTCTCGTCCCGCTCGGATACGCCGACGGCATTCCGCGGCACGCCTCGGGGCGGGGCCCGGTCCTGGTGGGTGGAAAGGTGCGGACCGCGGCGGGCCGCATTGCCATGGACCAGTTCGTGGTCGACCTTGAAGGGGACACCGTCGAGGCGGGTGCGCGGGCCGTGCTGTTCGGGCCGGGCGACCGGGGGGAGCCGACGGCCGAGGACTGGGCGCGGGCGGCGGACACCATCGCCTACGAGATCGTGACGCGCATCGGTGCGCGGGTTCCCCGCGTCTACGTCAACGAGCACGAGCACGCAGTCACGGACACGGACACGGGTCGGGAACGGTAAGAGCGGCGACGAGCAGGAGCGGAGCGGCACGGTGAGCGAGACCAGTGCGGGGGACGCCGTCGTATCCGCGGTCCGGGACGTCCAGTCGGCGGCGGGCACCTGGCGTCTGGCCTCGATCGCGGGCGCCGCGATAGGCGTGGTCGCCGCGGGCGCGGCGGCGGGTGTGGCCATGGAGCGGCTGACCGTCGGGCGCGGCATGCGCAGGAAGGCGAGGCTCGCCCTCGACGCGTCCGGGCCCTACGGGGCACTGCGCGGCACACCGGGCAGGGCGGTCGCCGACGACGGGACGGTCCTGCACTACGAGTGCGACGAGGTGGAGCCGGAGGCGGGCGCCCACGGCTCGCGCAAGCGCCGGCTGTTCGGGCGCAAGGTGCCGGCCCCGGTCACCGTGGTCTTCTCGCACGGCTACTGCCTCAACCAGGACTCCTGGCACTTCCAGCGGGCGGCGCTGCGCGGCGTGCTGCGCACGGTGCACTGGGACCAGCGCAGCCACGGGCGCTCGGACCGCGGCAAGGCGCAGCGCGACGGCGTGCCCATCGACATCGACCAGCTGGGCCGCGACCTGAAGTCCGTCATCGACGCGGCCGCGCCCGAGGGCCCGCTCGTCCTGGTCGGCCACTCCATGGGCGGCATGACGATCATGGCGCTTGCCGACCAGTACCCCGAGCTGATCCGCGACCGCGTCGTGGGCGTCGCCTTCGTCGGTACGTCCTCGGGCAGGCTGGGCGAGGTCAATTACGGGCTTCCGGTCGCCGGTGTCAACGCGGTGCGGCGGGTACTGCCCGGCGTGCTCAAGGCGCTGGGCTCGCAGGCCGAGCTGGTGGAGCGCGGGCGGCGGGCCACGGCCGACCTGTTCGCGGGCATGATCAAGCGGTACTCGTTCTCCTCGAAGGACGTCGACCCGGCGATCGCCCGGTTCGCCGAGCGGATGATCGAGAGCACCCCGATCGACGTGGTCGCGGAGTTCTACCCGGCCTTCTCCGACCACGACAAGACGGCGGCCCTCGCGATCTTCGCGGAGGTCCCCGTCCTGGTCCTGGCCGGCGACCGCGACCTGGTCACGCCCAGCTCGCACAGCGAGGCCATCGCGGATCTGCTCCCCGACGCCGAGCTGGTCATCGTGCCGGACGGCGGCCACCTGGTGATGCTGGAGCACCCCGAGACGGTCACCGACCGTCTCGCCGACCTCCTGGCCCGGGTCGGTGCGGTGCCGCAGGCCGCTAACGTTGGGACGTATGGAAGCACCGCACAGCAGCCCGGCGGCTGACGCCGGCACCATCCTCACCCTCGACTCACCTTCCGAAATGCAGGAGTTGGGGCGCCGCATCGCCAAACTGCTCCGCCCCGGCGACCTCGTGATGCTCACCGGGGAGCTCGGCGCCGGGAAGACGACCCTGACCCGCGGTCTCGGCGAGGGCCTCGGCGTGCGCGGCGCCGTGACCTCGCCCACCTTCGTCATCGCCCGGGTCCACCCCTCGCTCGTCGGCGGCCCCGCCCTCGTGCACGTGGACGCCTACCGGCTCGGCGGAGGGCTCGACGAGATGGAGGACCTCGACCTCGACGTGGAGCTGCCCGAGTCCGTGGTGGTCGTCGAATGGGGCGAGGGCAAGGTCGAGGAGCTCTCCGACGACCGGCTCCAGGTGCTCATCGACCGGGCCGTGGGCGAGAGCGACGACGACCGCAGGACGGTGACCGTCACCGGAATCGGATCCCGCTGGGCGGGCGCCGGGGTCGAGAATCTCTGAGGCGGCGGCCGCGCGCGGCTGGAGCGCACCGTACGTTCCGACAAGACGTCGGCAAAATGTTGCGCCGGTCGCACCAGGCGTGGTCACATGGAGTAAGAGACCTGGTTAGGTCTGCCTAACCGCGCCTTCTTCCGCAGCCCCAGGAGGCCGCCATGACCGTGCCGGAACGCGAAGCGAAGCCACAGGCCCCGCGGGGCGTCCCGGCACCGCTCGGGGTGTCGATACACGATCTGCTCGCCTCGTGCGCCGCGGCGAGCGCCGTGTCGACCCCGCCGCGCGAGAGCGCTCCGGCCGCCGACGAGGGTGACGCCCGCCAGGACGCCGCGTAGTCCCATCGAGTGGCGTCGCGCGGGCTACGGGACGACGACGACCTTCGAGTTGTGCGTCGCGAACGCCCACATCGCGTCGCCGTCGGCCCGCTTCATGCGGATCCCGCCGGTCTTCTTCTCCGTCTTGGGGCTCGACATCGAGTCGTTCACCGCGGCGCTGAAGCCGACCACCACGTTCTTGCTGGTCGTGAACACCACGACGTGCTCGATGGCCACCCCGTCCGAGCCCGTGGTGTGCCCGGTCCGCGAGGTCACGATGTAGGTGCCCGGCTTCGGGCTGATCGCGGACGGTACGACGGCGAAGGTCCGCGGCGTCTTGGCGACGCCCACCAGCCACACCCGCTTGGCGCCGAGCGAGTACACGACCCGCACCCCGGTGCCCGAGTTGGCCGGCACCGACAGGTCGGGCTTGACGGCGGGGGAGCCCGCGGGCGGCAGGTGCGACGGCTTGGCCGACGCGGACGCGCTGCTGCTGGGGGCCGCCAGGTCGGCGGCCGGAGGCGCGCTCGCCGAAGCCTGATAGGCGAGGAAGCCGACCACCGCGAGAGCGGCCGCGGTGAGCCCGGCCACGAATCCCGTGCTGCTCCTTGCCACCTGGGCTTCCCCTTTCGTACGTACGTGCATGTCTACGGTCATACCTGCGGCTGACGGTAGCAGCAGGTGACGGCTCGGGCGGGACGCCGTGCCCCCGCCGCCTTGGTCGTAGGCTGTTCGCGTGCTCTTGCTCGCCGTTGATACCGCCACCCCCGCCGTCACCGTCGCCCTGCACGACGGCTCCTCCGTCGTCGCCGAGGCCCGCCAGATCGACGCCCGCCGGCACGGGGAACTGCTGCTGCCCGCCGTCCACCGGGTGCTCGCCGAGGCCGGTCTCGCCCTGGACACCGTGACGGACCTGGTCGTCGGGGTCGGTCCCGGCCCCTACACCGGACTGCGCGTCGGCCTGGTCACCGCCGCGACCTTCGGCTCGGTGCTCGGCGTGCCCGTCCACGGTCTGTGCACCCTGGACGGACTCGCCTACGCCTCCGGCATCGAAGGACCGTTCGTCGTCGCCACGGACGCCCGCCGCAAGGAGGTCTACTGGGCCCGCTACGACGACTTCCGTACGCGCGCGGGCGATCCCGGGGTCGACCGGCCCGCCGACATCGCGGAGGAGCTGAGCGGCCTGCCCGTCGTCGGCCAGGGCGCGGTGCTCTACCCGGAGGCGTTCCCGAAGGCGCTCGGCCCCGAGCACCAGTCGGCCGGCGCGCTCGCCTCGCTCGCCGCCGAGAAGCTCGCCGAGGGCACGCCCTTCCTGCCGCCGACGCCGCTGTACCTGCGCCGGCCGGACGCGCAGGTGCCCAAGAACTACAAGGTGGTCACCCCGAAGTGACCGAAGCGACCGGGGCCGTCCTGCGCGAGATGCGCTGGTGGGACATCGCGCCCGTGCTCGACCTCGAACACGAACTCTTCCCCGAGGACGCCTGGTCGGAGGGGATGTTCTGGTCCGAACTCGCCCATGCCCGGGGCCCCGGCGCCACCCGCCGTTACGTGGTCGCCGAGACCTTCGACGACGGGGAGCGGCGGCTCGTGGGCTACGCGGGGCTCGCCGCCGCCGGTGACCTTGGCGACGTCCAGACCATCGCCGCCGCCCGCGACCAGTGGGGCACCGGGCTCGGCGCCCGCCTCCTGACCGATCTCCTCAAGCACGCCACCGCCTTCGAGTGCGACGAGGTCCTGCTCGAAGTGCGCGTGGACAACACCCGGGCCCAGAAGCTCTACGAGCGCTTCGGCTTCGAGCCCATCGGGTTCCGGCGCGGCTACTACCAGCCGGGCAATGTGGACGCGCTCGTGATGCGACTGACCGTCCAGGAATACGTCCAAGGAACAGAAGAGACTGACTGATGGCTGACGAACCGCTCGTACTGGGCATCGAGACCTCCTGCGACGAGACCGGCGTCGGCATCGTGCGCGGGACGACGCTGCTCGCCGATGCCGTGGCCTCCAGCGTGGACACCCATGCCAGGTTCGGCGGCGTGGTCCCCGAGATCGCGTCGCGGGCCCACCTCGAAGCGATGGTGCCGACCATCGAGCGCGCCCTGAAGACCGCAGGGATCTCCGCGCGCGACCTCGACGGCATCGCGGTCACCGCGGGCCCCGGTCTCGCGGGCGCGCTGCTCGTCGGCGTCTCGGCCGCCAAGGCGTACGCGTACGCCCTGAACAAGCCGCTGTACGGGGTCAATCACCTCGCCTCGCACATCTGTGTCGACCAGCTGGAGCACGGGCCGCTGCCCGAGCCGACGATGGCGCTGCTCGTCTCCGGCGGCCACTCCTCGCTGCTGCTCGCCCCCGACATCACCGCGGACGTCCGCCCGCTCGGCGCCACCATCGACGACGCGGCGGGCGAGGCCTTCGACAAGATCGCCCGGGTGCTCGACCTCGGCTTCCCCGGCGGCCCGGTCATCGACCGGCTCGCGCGCGAGGGCGACCCGAAGGCGATCGCGTTCCCGCGCGGCCTCACCGGCTCGCGCGACCCGCTGTACGACTTCTCCTTCTCCGGCCTGAAGACCGCGGTGGCCCGCTGGATCGAGGCCAAGCGGAGCGCGGGCGAGGAGGTGCCGGTGCGGGACGTGGCCGCGTCCTTCCAGGAGGCCGTGGTGGACGTGCTGACCCGCAAGGCCGTACGGGCCTGCAAGGACGAGGGCGTCGACCATCTGATGATCGGCGGCGGCGTGGCCGCCAACTCCCGGCTGCGCGCGCTCGCCCAGGAGCGCTGCGAGAAGGCCGGCATCCGGCTGCGGGTGCCGCGGCCCGGTCTGTGCACCGACAACGGCGCGATGGTCGCCGCGCTCGGCGCCGAGATGGTGGCCAGGAACCGGCCCGCCTCCGACCTGGAGCTCTCCGCGGACTCCTCGCTGCCGGTGACCGAGCCGCACGTACCGGGCGAGGCGGGGGCACCGGGCGGGGCGCACTCCCACGCGCACTCCCACGCGCACTCCCACGCGCACGGCCACGATCACGTGCACGAGGTCGGCGAGAAGAACCTGTACTCATGACCGTCGCCCTGATGTGGGAGGCGCGGGCCGCCGAGGGCCGGGGCGGCGATCTGCTCGCCTGGGTGCGGGAGCACCCGGTGGCCGGTTCGCCGCTGCGCCGCGAGATCCTGCGCGCGGACGGCGACCGGGTGCTCGTCATCACCTGGTGGGACGCGCCCTACGACGCCGAGCTGCCCGAACTCCCGGAGCCTGCGGGCGGGTTGGTGGCCCGGCCGGTGCACCGCTGGCGCTTCGAGTCGGTCGGCTGAGCGCAGCTCCGGGCGGCGCGACTGTCGCTGGTCGATCGTTTGAGGCAACCCTGTGACCCTTTATGTCATCCACCTGTGCGTAAGTTGATGACGGACAGGGCCAGTGATGGGCGGGGTTGTCGTGCGCAAGAAGGCTGTCGGTGCGGCTCTCTTCGGTCTTCTGATGATCGCGGGCTGTTCCTCGGGCGGCGGCGGTGGCGCTGCGGCCGGCGCGACTCCGGACGGCAAGAACGGGGATGCGCCCCCGGCGTCGTCGTCCCCGCGCGACGACGCGGCTGCCATCGAGGCCGCGTACCGGAAGTGGGGACTCAAGCCCTTCGCGGCGCTGCCCGCGCCGCCGGCCGAGAAGCCGGTGAAGGGCAAGCCGGGCGAGGTGCCGGTGGTGAGCGACATACCCACCAAGGAGAAAATCGTCTTCGTCACGTTCGACGACGGGGCCGAGAAGGACCCCAAGTTCGTCGACATGATGCGGGACTTGAAGATCCCCTTCACGATGTTCCTGACCGACGACATCATCCGCGGCGATTACGGCTACTTCAAACCGCTGCAGGGCCTCGGCAATTCCATAGAGAACCACACGCTCTCGCACCCCAATCTGCGCACGCTCGGCGAGGCCGCGCAGAAGAACGAGATATGCACCCAGGAGAAGAAGCTGGGCAAGGAGTACGGCACGGCACCCGGGCTCTTCCGGCCCCCGTACGGCAACTGGAACGAGAACACGCGCGCGGCCGCCAAGTCCTGTGACATCCGGGCGATGGTGCTGTGGCGCGAGTCGATGCAGATCACCAACATGCAGTACCAGCGCGGCGACAAGAAGCTGCACCCCGGCGACATCATCCTGGCGCACTTCCGTGGCCCCAAGGAACTCAAGGGCACGTCCATGACGCAGATGACGGCGAACATGCTGCGCCACATACAGGAACAGGGCTTCACGGTGGCCCGCCTGGAGGATTACGTCTAAAGGCCTGGAGTCCGCAGGTCGGGAGTTCGCAGGCCGGGAGTCCGCAACCGTAATCATCGCGCGGGCGGGAAAACAAAAAGGCGAGGAGTACGTGCTCTCCTCGCCACTATCAAGATATAGCGCACTGGGGGGCTTGCGGCAAGGCCCCCATCGTGCCGCAGAATCACTGGCCTCGGGCCAGTACCTGCGGAAATGGGAGTTTCACGAAGTGCGTGTGCAGTTGTCGGTATCTGGATCCTCCAGCGCGTTCGACCTTCCCGACCGTCTTGCCGCCAAGGCCGATCCGGCGCTGATCGGAGGCGACGAGCGGCACTTCGCCGCCATCGCCCGCACCCTCGACCAAACGATCACCGAACTCTCCGGCCGTCTCGACGAGCTGCGCCGGGCACCCGGCGGCATCGGCCGGGCCGCCATGGACCGCGACATCGAGGTCCACCAGCTCACCGGCCGGCTGCGCACCCTGCGCCGCTTCGGCCTCGACCTGTGCCTCGGGCGCATCGTCGCCGCCGACGACCCCGAGCCGCTCTACATCGGCCGCCTCGGGCTCACCGACAGCGAGGGCCGCCGCCTCCTGACCGACTGGCGCTCCCCGGCCGCCGAACCGTTCTTCGCGGCGACCCACGCCGGCCCGATGGGCCTGGCGAGCCGCCGCCGCTACCGCTGGACGGCGGGCCGGATCAGCGACTACTGGGACGAAGTGTTCAGCGCGGACGGACTCGAAGGACACGCGGCTCTGGACGACCAGTCCGCGTTCATCGCGAGCCTCGGCACCAACCGCTCGGCCCGGATGCACGACGTCCTGTCCACCATCCAGGCCGACCAGGACGCCATCATCCGCGCGGGCTCGCGGGGCGCGCTCGTCGTCGACGGCGGCCCCGGCACCGGCAAGACCGTCGTCGCCCTGCACCGCTCCGCCTACCTGCTCTACTCCGACCCGCGCCTGGGCCACCGGCGCGGCGGCGTCCTGTTCGTCGGCCCGCACCGCCCCTACCTGGACTATGTCGCCGACGTACTGCCCAGCCTGGGCGAGGAGGGCGTACGGACGTGCATCCTGCGCGACCTCGTCACGGAGGGCGCCGACGCCGAGGAGGAGGGCGACCCGGCGGTGGCCCGGCTCAAGTCGACCGCGGACATGGTCGGGGCGATCGAGAAGGCCGTCGCCTTCTACGAGGAGCCGCCCACCGGGACCGTGACCGTCACCACCCCCTGGTGCGACCTGCGCCTGACCGCCGACGACTGGGCCGAGGCCTTCGGGGCGCCCGGCCCCGGCACCCCGCACAACGAGGGCCGCGAACAGGTCTGGGAGGCGCTCGTTGCGATCCTCTTCGACCGGTACGACGGCGACGACGTCACCCTCGACGAGTTCCGCCAGGCGCTGCGCCTGGACCGCGAGCTGACCGACACCCTCGCGGGCGCGTGGCCCCTGCTCGAAGCGGCCGACGTGGTCGGCGACCTGTGGTCGGTCCCGGCCTACCTGCGGATGTGCGCGCCCTGGCTGGGCCCCGACGACGTACGCAGGCTGCGACGTGCGGACGCGCGGGCCTGGACGGTGTCCGACCTGCCGCTCCTGGACGCGGCCCGCCAGCGGCTCGGCGACCCGGAGACGGAGCGGCGCAGGCGGCGCCACGACGCGGTGGTCGCCACGGAGCGGGAACGGATGTCGGGCGTCATCGCCGAGATCATCTCGGCATCCGACTTCAACTCGGCGGGCGACGAGAGCGAGGGCGCGCTGAGGATGCTGCGCGGAAAGGACCTCCAGGACACCCTGATCGACGACAGCGCCCTGCCCACGGCCGAGCCCGACCCGCTCGCGGGGCCGTTCGCGCACGTCGTCGTGGACGAGGCCCAGGAGCTCACCGACGCGGAGTGGCAGATGCTGCTGCTGCGCTGCCCCTCGCGCAGCTTCACCATCGTCGGCGACCGCGCCCAGGCCAGGCACGGATTCACCGAGTCGTGGACCGAACGCCTGGAGCGGATCGGACTCGACCGGGCCGAGGTGGCCTCCCTGAGCATCAACTACCGCACCCCTCAAGAGGTGATGACGGAGGCCGAACCGGTCATTCGCGCCGCCCTGCCCGACGCCAACGTGCCGGCCTCCGTGCGCGGCAGCGGCATTCCGGTCGCTCACGGGTCCGTCGCGGACCTGGACTCGGTCCTGGAGACCTGGCTCGCCGCGCACGCGGACGGGATCGCCTGCGTGATCGGAGATCCCGGTTTCCGTGCCACGGCCCGGGTGCGGTCGCTCAGCCCGGAGCTGTCCAAGGGGCTCGAATTCGACCTGGTGGTCCTCGTCGACCCGGAGGGGTTCGGCACCGGCATCGAGGGGGCCGTCGACCGCTATGTCGCGATGACCAGGGCGACCCAGCGGCTCGTGGTGTTGACGTCCTGAGGTCCTGACCGGTGAAAACGCGGGCCGCGGGAATTCGGAAGATTTCTCCGGGGTGGTGTCGATCCGGGCGGCTCCCGTTCGACGTAGGAGTGAGAGGTGGGGAAAACCTCCCCGCGTCACGCACGCAGACCCGCACAGAACCGAACGGAGACCGGCCATGCCGCGCTACCTGACGATGCTCCGCATCGACGAGAACAACGCCCCCGAGGGCGGCCCGAGCGCCGAGCTCATGCAGCGGATGGGCGAGCTGATCGAGGAAATGACCAAGGCCGGGGTCCTCCTGGACACCGCCGGGCTCACCGGGGCCGCCGAGGGCACCCGGGTCCGCTGGAACGGCGGTGAAATGACCGTCACCGACGGCCCGTTCACCGAGTCCAAGGAGGTCGTGGGGGGATACGCGATCATCCAGGCCAAGGACAAGGCGGAGGCGCTGGAGTGGACCAAGCGCTTCCTCCGGACCCACGAGAAGGAGTGGGACATCACGTCGGAGGTGCGCGAGATCGCGGAGGGCTAGGGCCCGTCCGGGCGGATCGTGCCGGCGACGCGGCTGATCGTGCCGGACGCGGGCGGGGCCGGGGGACCCCGCCACGGTCACATGTTGCCGCCCGTTGTCCGCGGTGATGTGCTGGTACGGCCGGTCCGTAGGAAAAGGCGGTGTTTCCCGGCCGTACCGCGATGAGTTCCGCACGCGGGGCCGGTCTCCCTGGTGTAGCCGCCCACAAGGGGACCGGCGACGGCTAGGAGGCCGACGATGACCGCGAAGATCACCCAGAAGATCACCCCCTTCCTCTGGTTCGACAGCGAGGCGGAGGAAGCCGCCAACCACTACATCTCCGTCTTCGGCGGCGACTCGCGCGTCGCGGGGATCACCCACTACGCCGCCTCGGCGCCGGGCGAGACCGGCACGGTCATGACCGTCGAGTTCTACCTCGCCGGCCAGCACTTCATCGCCCTCAACGGCGGCCCGCAGTTCACCTTCACCGAGGCCCTCTCGCTCGCGGTGGCCTGCGAGGACCAGGAGGAGATCGACCGGTTCTGGACCAAGCTCGGCGAAGGCGGCGAGGAAGGCCCCTGCGGGTGGCTGAAGGACAAGTACGGACTGTCCTGGCAGATCGTTCCGGCCGAACTGCCCGAGCTGCTCGGCCAGGGCGCGGAGAAGACCGACCGGGTCATGGCGGCGGTCATGGGCATGAAGAAGCTCGACCTCCAGACGCTCCGGGACGCGTGACGGGCGGATCGCGCGGAGCCGGGCCGGCGCCCGGAGGGAAGGGATTCGGTCGACTGTTGTGAACATGACCCAGGTCGGCCGCCCAACCCGGGGGCGCCCCGGATAGCCTCTGGCGCATGTCGTCCCGTCCGCCGCTCCCTCCCTCGCCCCCGCCGGTCGAGATACGCGCCTGGCGCGACCGCAACGCGCTGCTCGCCGACCGAGCTCAGGCTCTGGAGGCCCTGGTCAAGGGGTACTTGGGGGCCGGGCGGCTCGGCCTGCTCTGGCTGTGGGCGGCGCTCTTGGCGCTGGGCTGGTCGCTGGTCGGCGCGGCGCTCACCTCGCTCACCGACGTCCTCACCGCGATCGTGGGCGGACTCCTGCTGCTGCTCGGCCTCGGCGTGATGGTTCCCGCCGGTCTCGCCGTGGGGTTCGGTCTGCGCAAGGATCGCCGGATACGTCAACTCCTGTGCCAATGGGCCGAGTTGGACCGCGATCCCGTGCTCGACCGCAACTTGCGAAGGCCGGGCCTGAGCCTCGCCTGGCTGGTGCCCTCGGTCGTCCTGTGCGGGGCGGGGCTCGCCGTCTGCCTGGTGCTGCCCGCGACCGCTGAGCCGGGCCACGACACGTACGCCCTCGTCGTCTACGGCATGGGGCTCGGCCTGATCTGCTGGCTCACGGGGCTCGTCGGCGTGGCGAAGGCAGCGGCGTACCGGCGTTGGGTGCAGCGCTCGCTGGTGGGTGCGGGGGCGGGTGCGGGTGCGCGGGCGCGCTGAAACAGTGCGCTCTATCCTGGAGCATCGCCGCGTCGTGCTGGGGCGCGGCCCGGGGGAAGGACGGCCGTCATGGCCTGGTACTGGTGGTTCCTGATCGTTTTCTGGATGGGCGGATTCGGCTGGGCGATCGACAACGCCCGGACGGCGCTGCGGACTCGGCACGAGCGGAAGATGGAGCGGCTGGAGGCGGCGAAGCAGGAGCGGCTCGCCGTGGAGGCCGCGCACAAGGCGCCCGAGCCGGTGTGCGGGTGCACGCACCACTTGGCCAAGCATGACAAGGCGGGGAAGTGTCATGAGCGGGTTGAGGTTCCGGTCGCCTGGGACGAGAACAAGAAGCCGCTGCGGTTCGAATCGGGGCAGTGCAACTGCCAGCGCTATGTGGGGCCTCAGCCCCTCGCCCAGATCTACGCGGAAGACCTCACGGACCTGGCCTGACCCACCCCGCGCAGTTCCCCGCGCCCCTAAGGCCCGTTCTCGTCTGCGGGCCGTGCCCGCTTTCCCGCGCAGTTCCTCGCGCCCCTGAAACCCGCCTTCGTGTGCGGGTCGTGCCCGCTTCTCGCGCAGTTCCCCGCGCCCCTTACGGGGCTCGGTGGAGGCATACCCAGCCCGTCATGGGGGTCCCCTGGTCCTTAAGGCCTTGGGGGAGATTGAGGACGAGCGACCTCAAGGCGCGAGCGGGGTCTGGGGCGGAGCCCCGGTTGGGGGGAGGGGGTGGCCGATCAGCATGGTGGGGGCGCCGGCCACGCGGGTCAGGAAGACCGTCGCCGCACCGGGCCCGGAGGGCTTGACGCGGCGCCGGATCTCCTCCGGCTCCACCGCCGACCCCCGCTTCTTCACCGTGAGCACCCCCACCCCCCGCTCCCGCAACAACGCCTTCAACTTCTTCAGGTTGAACGGGAGTTGATCGGTGATCTCGTACGCCGAGGTGTACGGCGACACGTACCGCTCGTCACTCGTCACGTACGCGATCGTCTCGTCGATCAGACGCCCCGCGCACCGCTCGACGATCTCGGCGACCAGATGCGCGCGGATGACCGCGCCGTCCGGCTCGTACAGATAGCGCCCCACCGCCCCCACCGGCGGCGCGGCGAGCGGCGCCGCCGACCGCAGTGAGGCGGACGACGGCAGCAGGGTGGCGCGGACCGCGCCCGGGGTCACGCCGGTGCCGAACCACAGCACCGCCTCCTTCACGTCACCCCCGTCCGAGATCCACTCCGCCTCGGCCTGCGGCGGGATCGCCTCGTGCGGGATGCCCGGGGCGATCTTCAGCGCGGCGAAGGGCGCGGCGAGGGCCGCCGACGTCGCCCACGACAGGGGTGGCGAGTAGGCCTCCGGGTCGAAGATGCGGCCCCGCCCGCCGCGGCGCGCCGGGTCCACGAACACCGCGTCGTACCCGGACGTGTCGATGTCCGTCACGTCCGCGCACCGCACCTCGATGAGGTCCGCGAGGCCCAGAGCCTCCGCGTTGGCCCGTGCCACCGCCGCCGTGAGCGGGTCCCGGTCGACCGCGAGGACCGAGATCCCGGCCCGCGCGAGCGCCAGCGCGTCACCGCCGATGCCGCAGCACAGGTCCGCGACGCTGCGTACGCCCCGGGACGCGAAGGCCCGCGCGCGATGGGTGGCGACCGAGGTGCGGGTCGACTGCTCGACACCGTTGGGCGTGAAGTACATCCGGTGCGCGTCCGCCGCCCCGAACTTCGCCACCGCCCGCTGCCGCAGCCGCGCCTGCCCCAGCGCCGCCGACACGAGCCCCGCGTCGTGCTCGCGGCGCAGCCGGGTGGCGACCGCGAGCTCCTGGGACGGGTCGTACTCCCGCAGGGATGCGAGCAGGGCGCGGCCCTCGTCGGCCAGCAGGAGGGAGAAGGTGTCGAGGTCGTTCACCCCGTCATTGTCGTCCAGTCGTGGGCTCGCTGTGGGCCAGGCGGGCGATGGTGCGGCCGTGACGGCGGTGTCGTACGGGTCGCGGGGGCCGCGCCTGACAGGATGCGGCGCCATGCAACTAGTACGACAAAAGGGAAAAATCAGAACCAAGGCCGCCTGCGCCGTTCTGGCCCTCGCCGCCGCCCTGCTCGCCTCCGGCTGCTCCTCCGAGGACGCGGGCAGGCCGGGTCCGCAGGCCGCCAAGCAGGGGGCAGCCGGAGCCCTCAGTCAGGCCGAGCAGGCCAAGCGCGCCGAAGTAGCCCGGCTCGCCGCGGTCAAGAAGTGGGGGCTCGCCAAGCCGCCGCTGCTGGCCCCGCCGGCGCCCGCGATCAAGCCGAAGATCACCAACCGGCCGGGGTTCGAGACCGACGGCGGCGACTCGCTGCCGCCCGTCTTCACCACCGTCCCCACCAAGGACAAGATCGTCTTCCTGACGATCGACGACGGCGCCGAGAAGGACCCGGCCTTCCTGAAGATGATGCAGGAATTGCGCATCCCCTACAGCGCGTTCCTCAGTGACTACCTGGTCAAGGACGACCACGAGTACTTCAAGAAGATGCAGGGCCTCGGGGTCACGCTCAACAACCACACCCTCAACCACCGCTACATGCCGGCGCTCTCCTACGAGGAGCAGCGGCACGAGATCTGCGACCAGCAGGACAAGATCGGCCAGTGGGCCGGCAAGCGTCCCCGGCTGCTGCGGCCGCCGTACGGGAACTACAACGAGGACACCCTCAAGGCCGCCAAGTCGTGCGGGATCACGGCCGCCCCCCTGTGGGCGGAAGAGGCGTTCACCGACCACATGGAGTGGCGCGAGTGGGACCGCGACCTGCACCCCGGCGACATCATCCTGACCCACTTCCGCGGACACGCGGACTGGAACGGGACCATGGCCGACATGGTCCGCCAGGTCATGAAGGTGGTCACGGACAAGGGGTACGCCGTGGCCCGGCTGGAGGACTACGTGTGAGCGGGTCCGGGGAGCCGAGGTGACGCGGGCGCGCCGGTTCCGGGCCGCCCTGGCCGGACTGCTCGCGGCCGGCGCGCTGCTCGGGCCGCTGGCCGGGTGCTCGGAACCGACCGCGCCCGTCGCCCCGTTCAAACGGCTCGGGCGCAAGGCCGCCCAGCACGCCGTGCCGCCCCCCGGGTCGGACGCGCGCACGGTCGCCGCCCGGCGCTGGGGCCTCGCCGCCCCCCTGGCGCCCGCGCCCCGGCCGGTGGCGCCCCGGGGCGGGCCCGGGGTGCCCTTCGTCGTCGACCGCGTCCCGGTGCGGGCCAAGGTCGTGTTCCTGACCTTCGACGACGGGCCGGTCACGGACCCCGCCTTCCCCCGCATGATCCGCGACCTCAAGCTGCCCGTCGCCCTGTTCCTCACCGGCGCCGACGGGGGTGCCGGGGCGGACCGGGGTGCCGGTTCCGGCCGGGGTACCGATCTTGACCGGGGTGCCGACCTCGACCGGGGTGCCGACCTCGACCGGGGTGTCGCTCCCGCCGCCGACGCCGGTACCGCCGCCGACACCGGTGCGGCGGCCGCCGCCGTGTCCGCCCGCGCCCGGATCGACGCCCTGCGCGCCCTGGGTGCCGGGATCTACAACCACACCCTCGGCCACCCCGATCTGCGGACCCTGACCTACGGGCGCCAGCGGGCGGAGATCTGCGGCCAGCAGGACCGGCTGGCCGCGCGCTACGGGCGGCGCCCGAGACTGTTCCGGCCGCCGTACGGGTCCTACGACGCGCGCACCGTACGCGCCGCGAAGGAGTGTGGGCTGAGCGCGATGGTGCTGGCCCGCGTCACGATGACGGCCGACGGCCTGCGGTACGCCGAGGGCGCCCGGGTCCTGCGTCCCGGTGACATCGTGCGGGCCGAGCTGCGGGGACCCGGCCGGAGCGCCGGCCTCACCCGCATGACCACGCAGGTCCTTGAACACATCCGGTCGCGGGGTTTCACCGTGGGCCGCATCGAGGACTATCTCTGACCGTTTCCGGGCGCCCGGCCCCTCGTCACCCACAGCTCGCCCGTCGGCGGCCGCGCCCCTCGCGGGTCAACTCGCGCCCTCTGTAAGCCGGTTGACGGTCCGAAGCTCGTGTTCCGTGTACGGAGCCGACGGCCCGGCGCTCTCGGGGTGATCCGGCGCGCAGGCGCGAGATTGGCACTCCGCTTGACCGAGTGCTAACCGCCGTCCTAGTCTCGCTTCTGGCACTCCCCACCGGAGAGTGCCAACACAGCGACGGGCAGGTCCGGCACCCGCGACGACGGATCCACCTGGTCGCCACCCCAAACAGTTAACCCCGTGAGATCTCCGAAGGGGGAGACCGGATCGTGACGACCGCCAGCTCCAAGGTTGCCATCAAGCCGCTTGAGGACCGCATTGTGGTCCAGCCGCTCGACGCCGAGCAGACCACGGCCTCCGGCCTGGTCATTCCGGACACCGCGAAGGAGAAGCCCCAGGAGGGCGCCGTCCTCGCCGTGGGTCCGGGCCGCTTCGAGAACGGCGAGCGTCTGCCGCTCGACGTCAAGGTCGGCGACGTCGTGCTGTACAGCAAGTACGGCGGCACCGAGGTGAAGTACAACGGCGACGAGTACCTCGTCCTCTCGGCTCGCGACGTGCTCGCGATCATCGAGAAGTAATTCACCGAAGCGAATGCTTTGAGAGCTGCGCCCCTGGTCACCCCGCTGATTGCCGGGCGGCGAGGGGCGCAGTGTCATTAACCCGAGTTTTCGAGAGGGCTGAACCGCTCCCATGGCGAAGATCCTGAAGTTCGACGAGGACGCCCGTCGCGCCCTTGAGCGCGGCGTCAACAAGCTTGCCGACACGGTGAAGGTGACGATCGGCCCCAAGGGCCGCAACGTCGTCATCGACAAGAAGTTCGGCGCCCCCACCATCACCAACGACGGCGTGACCATCGCCCGCGAGGTCGAGCTCGACGACCCGTACGAGAACCTCGGCGCCCAGCTCGTCAAGGAGGTGGCGACCAAGACCAACGACATCGCGGGTGACGGCACCACCACCGCGACCGTCCTGGCCCAGGCGCTCGTCCGCGAGGGTCTGCGCAACGTCGCCGCCGGCGCCTCCCCGGCCGCCCTGAAGAAGGGCATCGACGCCGCGGTCAAGGCCGTGTCCGAGGAGCTCCTCGCGACCGCCCGTCCCATCGAGGACAAGACCGACATCGCCGCCGTCGCCGCGCTGTCCGCCCAGGACAAGCAGATCGGCGAGCTCATCGCCGAGGCCATGGACAAGGTCGGCAAGGACGGTGTCATCACCGTCGAGGAGTCCAACACCTTCGGTGTGGAGCTTGAGTTCACCGAGGGCATGGCCTTCGACAAGGGCTACCTCTCCCACTACATGGTCACCGACCAGGAGCGTATGGAGGCCGTCCTCGACGACCCGTACATCCTGATCAACCAGGGCAAGATCTCCTCGATCCAGGACCTGCTGCCGCTCCTGGAGAAGGTCATCCAGGCCGGCGCCTCCAAGCCGCTCCTGATCATCGCCGAGGACGTCGAGGGCGAGGCGCTCTCCACCCTGGTCGTCAACAAGATCCGCGGCACGTTCAACGCCGTGGCCGTCAAGGCCCCGGGCTTCGGCGACCGCCGCAAGGCCATGCTCCAGGACATCGCCACCCTCACCGGTGCGACCGTCATCGCCGAAGAGGTCGGCCTCAAGCTCGACCAGGCCGGCCTCGAGGTGCTCGGCACCGCGCGCCGCGTCACCATCACCAAGGACGACACCACGATCGTCGACGGCGGCGGCAACAGCGGCGACGTCGAGGGCCGGATCAACCAGATCAAGGCCGAGATCGAGGCCACGGACTCCGACTGGGACCGCGAGAAGCTCCAGGAGCGCCTCGCGAAGCTGGCCGGCGGCGTGTGCGT
Organism: Streptomyces sp. NBC_00442; assembly: GCF_036014195.1. Lineage (NCBI taxonomy): Bacteria > Bacillati > Actinomycetota > Actinomycetes > Kitasatosporales > Streptomycetaceae > Streptomyces > Streptomyces sp. NBC_00442. The sequence goes on along the minus strand of NZ_CP107918.1, from coordinate 2,850,814 downwards.
GATCAAGGTCGGTGCCGCCACCGAGGTCGAGCTCAAGGAGCGCAAGCACCGTCTGGAGGACGCCATCTCCGCGACCCGCGCCGCGGTCGAGGAGGGCATCGTCTCCGGTGGTGGCTCCGCCCTGGTGCACGCCGCCAAGGTCCTCGAGGGCAACCTCGACAAGACCGGCGACGAGGCCACCGGTGTCGCGGTCGTGCGCCGCGCCGTCGTCGAGCCGCTGCGCTGGATCGCCGAGAACGCCGGCCTCGAGGGCTACGTCATCACCTCCAAGGTGAGCGAGCTCGACAAGGGCTTCGGCTTCAACGCCGCGACCGGCGAGTACGGCGACCTGGTCAAGGCCGGCGTCATCGACCCCGTCAAGGTCACCCGCTCCGCCCTGGAGAACGCCGCCTCCATCGCGTCCCTGCTGCTCACGACCGAGACCCTGGTCGTCGAGAAGCCGGCCGAGGAGGAGCCCGAGGCCGGTCACGGCCACGGCCACTCCCACTGACGCACCCCGTCAGCGGTAGCCGCACGCGGTAGAGGCCCGGCATCCCCTTCGGGGGGTGCCGGGCCTTCGGCATGTGCGTACGCCGGACCGCCTACGCCGAGTGCCCCAGCGACATCGGATGGACCGGGTCCGCGAACGGCAGGCCGGAGGCGAAGCGCTCCACCTCGTCCAGGGCCAGGTCCGCCATCCGGTACAGCTCGTTGCCGAGCGAGCCGGCGATGTGCGGGGTCAGCAGGACGTTGGGCAGGTCGTACAACGGGCTCTCCCGGGGCGGCAGTTCGGGGTCGGTGACGTCCAGGACCGCGTGCAGGCGGCCCGAGAGCAGCTCGGCCAGCAGGGCCGGCTCGTCCACCAGCGAGCCGCGGGCGGTGTTGATCAGCGTGGCACCCGTCGGCATCCGGGCGAGCCGGCGGGCGTCGATCATGTGGCGGGTCTCGGGGAGCTGGGGCGCGTGGACGGAGACGACGCCGCTGCGGGCGCACAGCTCGTCCAGGGACACCTGTTCAACGCCCAGGGCCGCCGCTTCGGTTCCGCCGACGTACGGGTCGTACAGGAGGACCTCGAAGTCGAAGGGGCGCAGGAGCTCGATCACGCGCCGTCCGATGCGGGACGCGCCGACCAGGCCGACGGTGCGCCGGTAGTTGCCGGTGTGCTCGGTCTCGCTCAGCCACGCGGGAGCGGTGCGCAGCTCGGCGTAGCGCTGGGCGGAGCGCAGCACCTCCTTGCCCGCGAAGAGGATCGCGGCCAGCGTGTACTCGGCGACCGGGAGGGCGTTGGCCGCGGCGGCCGACGTCACCGCGATGCCGCGCTCCCAGCAGGCGTCGGTGATGTGGTGCTTGACGGAGCCCGCGGCGTGGACGACCGCGCGCAGCCGCGGGGCCGCTTCCAGGACGTCCTTGGTGAGCGGGGGAGCGCCCCAGCAGGTGAGCAGCACCTCGGCCTCGGCGAGGGCCTCCGCGACCGGGCCCGCGGGCGCCGCCAGCTCGTGTGCGACCAGGTGCGGGTCGGTGCGGGTGAGGGCGGCGAGCCGGGTGCGGTGGTGCTCGGTGAGGAGCCGGCCGGCGATGCCGGGGCCCATCGCGAGCAGCAGGGCGGGCCGATTGTCAGTGGTGTGGTGCATGGTGGGACTCGGGCTCCTCACGAGGCGCTGGCCGGGGGTAACTGGGTGTCCGGGCCGGTCATTTGAGGCTGCCGGCGGTGAGCCCGGCCTTCCAGTGCCGCTGGAGGGAGACGAAGGCGACGATCAGGGGGATGACGGCGAGGAGGGAGCCGGTGACGACGAGAGGGTAATAGCTCGGCTCGGCATGGGTGTTGCTGTTCCAGGCGTACAGACCGAGGCTCAGCGGGAAGAGCTTCTGGTCGCTGAGCATGACCAGGGGGAGGAAGAAGTTGTTCCAGATCGCGGTGAACTGGAAGAGGAAGACGGTCACGAAGCCCGGCATCACCATGCGCAGGCCGATCGACCAGAACGTGCGCAGCTCGCCGGCGCCGTCGATACGGGCGGCTTCGAGCGCCTCGCCCGGGATGTAGCTCGCGCTGAACACGCGCGACAGATACACCCCGAACGGGTTGACCAGAACGGGTATCAGGACCGACCAGTACGTGTTGACGAGGCCGACCTTGCTGGCCAGGAGATACATGGGCAGGGCGAGCGCCGTGGTCGGCACGAGCACGCCGAGCAGCACGACACCGAACAGCTTCTCCTTGCCGCGGAAGGCGTACTTGTCGAAGGCGTACCCCGCGGCGACGGAGACCAGTGCGCAGATCGCCGCGCCGCCGCCCGCGTAGAGAAGGGAGTTGAGGTACCAGCGGAAGTAGACGCCGTCGTTGTAGGACGCCAGCTGCGACAGGTTGTGGCCCAGGTCGAAGCCCTTGAAGGAGAAGGCCTCGCCGGACAGCAGGCTTCCGGTGTCCTTGGTGGCGGCCGTGACCAGCCACACCAGGGGGAAGAGCGTGTAGAGGACGGACAGCAGCAGCGCGCCGTTGACCGCGGTGCGCGACAGCCAGCGGCTCGGTGACCGGTCCGGCGTCGCGGTACGCGGCGGGGTGGCGGCCCCCGTGTGCCCGGCGGTCCTCGGGGCGGCGTTCGCTTCGGTTGCCGTGGGGGAGGTCATGCCGTGGCCCCCTTCCGGTTGGTGAGGCGGGTGACGACGAAGGAGAGCAGGGCCGCGGCGAGCGCGAGGAGCACGGCCGCGGCGGCGGCGAGGCCGTAGTCGTTGCGGCTGAACGCGGCGGTGTAGGCGTACATGTTGGGCGTCCAGGTGGTGGTGACCGTCGAGCTGCCGCCCTGGTTGAGGATCAGCGGTTCGGTGAAGAGCTGGAGCGAGCCGATGACGGTGAACAGCGCCACCATCACCAACGAGCTCCGGATCAGCGGGAGTTTGATGCCGAACGCGGTGCGCCACTCGCCCGCGCCGTCCACGGTGGCCGCCTCCAGGACGGAACGGTCGATGGCCTGGAGCGCCGCGTAGAAGATGACCATGTTGTAGCCGAGCCATTCCCACAGGGCGATGTTGACCACGGAGGGGAGCGTGCCGCTGGAGGAGAAGAAGTCGAAGCCGATGCCGCCGGAGTTCATGGCCTTCACGACCGGGCTGAGGCCCGGTGTGTAGAGGTAGACCCAGACCAGCGCGGCGATGATGCCGGGCACGGCGTGCGGCAGGAACAGGGCCAGCTGGAAGAAGCGCCGGGCGCGGGCCAGCGTCGAGTCGAGCAGCAGCGCGAGCGCGAGGGCGCCGCCGACCATCAGCGGGATGTAGACGACGCAGTAGCCGGCGAGGACCCAGAAGCCCTCGCGGAACGCCCGGTCGCCGAGCGCCGCCGTGTAGTTGTCGAGCCCGCTGAACACGGATGTGGCGCCGCCGAAGCCGAGACCGGACTGCTTCTCCGTGAACAGGCTCAGCCAGATCGCGTACCCGATCGGCACCAGCGTCACGGCGGTGAACAGGACGAAGAACGGGCCGAGCAGCACGCCGGCGGCCGCGTTGGTACGGCTGCGCGCCCCGCGGACGCGAAGGGCCCTGCGGCCGGCCGGGCCGGACCCGGGCGTACCGGCGGCCGCGGCGCGGGGGGTTGCCGTGCCGTCTTCGTCCGCCGGGGCCGGACGGTGGCCTTCCTCGCCCGTCGGGTCCGGCACGCGCCGGGTCCCGCTTTCCGCTCCGCCTTCCGCCCCGGCGCGTTGCGCGGGACGCCGCTTCGTCCTCATCCGGTCAGCCCTCGACCTTCAGCCCGCGCTTCTTCAGCTCGGTCACCGTGGCGTCGTGGGCGGCCTTGATGGCGTCCTTGATCGTGACGGAGCCGCCGGCGACCTTGCCGAGCTGGTCCTTGAGCGTGGTGTTCGTGGTGCCCATGCTCGGGCCCCAGCCCCAGTTGGCGTTGATCGAGCCGCCCGCGGCGTCGAAGAGCTGGTAGACGTCCTGGCCGGTGTAGAACTTCGCGTCGAACGCCTTCTTGGCGGCCGGGCGCAGCGCGATGTCGGCCGGGAAGGCGCTCGACGTACCGGACTTGATGCGCGCGTCGATGCCCGCCTCGGTGGTCGACATCCACTGGGCGAATTCGAGGGCGGCCGTCGTCTTGGTGCTGCCCTTGGTCACCGCCCAGGTGGAGCCGCCGAGCATGCCGCTGGCGGGCTTGCCGTCCCAGGTGGGGACCGGGGCCACCGCCCACTTGCCGCTCTGGTCCGGCACGGTCCCGCCGAGCACGCCCGCGCCCCACGAGGCGCCGAGGTAGCCGACGGTGGAGCCGTCCTTGAGGGAGGCCGTCCACTCGGGGCTGAAGGAGACCGCGTTCTGCACCAGCTTGTCGTCGAGCAGGCCCTGCCAGTAGTCGGCGACCTTGTTCGTGGCCGCGTCGGCCGTGTTGAGCTTCCAGGTGTCGCCGTCGGCCTTGAACCACTGGGCGCCGGCCTGCCAGGCCATCGCCTCGAACGTGGTCGGGTCGTCGGGGAAGAACGTGCCGATGCGGGCCTTGGGGTCGGCGGCCTTGGCCTTCTGCGCGGCCGCCTTGAACTCGTCCCAGGTCTTGGGGACTTCGATGTGGTTCTTGTCGAAGAAGTCCTTGCGGTAGAAGTACGCCTGCGGCGCCGCGTCGAAGGGGATCGCCCAGTTCTTGCCCCCGAGCGTGGTCTGCTGGATCGCCTGCGGCAGGAACTGCTTCTTCACGTCGTCGGTGACGTACGTGCTGATGTCCTGGAACGAGCCCTGGCTGACGAACTCGGGGAGCATCGGGTACTCGACGGTCACGAGATCGGGCGCATTGCCGGCCTTCACCGCGTTGGAGATCTTGGCGTAGCCGCCGGCGTTGCCCGAGGGGATCTCCTCGAACTTCACCTTGATGTTCTTGTGCGAGGCGTTGAAGGCGTCCACCACATCCTTCGAACCCTTCTGCCAGGCCCAGAAGGTGATGGTGACGGGCTTGTCGGCGGTGCCCTTGCCCGCATCGCTCGTCTTGCTGTCCCCGCCGCCGCAGGCCGTGAGCACGGCGAGAGCGGTGGCGGTACCGACGAGGGCGGAGGTCGATCTGGTCCAACTGCGGCTCACGGAACGGCTCCTGAACGGGAGGGGACGAGGCGATGGCCGCGATCCTTGGCCCAGTTCTGACCGAAGTCAAGAGCGAAAGTTCGATTGATCGAAAAAAGATCAGAGAAAGATTGAATGGTCGTGCGTCAGGATTGAACGCTCATGGGTGCCCTCGGGGCGCTCCCCCGGTGCTCCCGGGACGCCCCGAGGTGCTCACGGGACGCGCAGGGGCTCGGGGGGAGCCCCGCACGAGGCGCGTACCCGCAGCCTCGGCAGCAGGTCGACATGGCGCCGCGGAGCGCCCTCGCCGACGCCGACACCTGCGCCGTCCACCGCGGCGCCGCGCAGTCGCTCGATCAGCAGCTCGGCCGCGTACCGCCCGACCTCGTGCTTGGGCGGGGCCACCGCGGTCAGCGGGATGTCCGCGAGGGCCGCCACCTCGTCGTCGTACGCCACGAGGGCCAGGTCGTCCGGCACCCGCACGCCCAGTTCGGCCAGGCGCTGCACGATCCGGATGGCGTCCACGTCGTTGTGGACGAGCGCCGCCGTGGCCCGGCCGTCGGCGACCGCGCCGCGCAGTGCCCGCACGGCCCCCTCGAAGCCGTTCGGATCGGCCTCCGCCGAGACCGAATCGATCACCGGGAGCGGCGACGTGAGGCCCAGCGCGCCGAGCGCGTACCGGTATCCGGCCCGCACGGCGATCGCGGTGGGGCTGTCGGACCGCGCCACGAGCAGGGGCGTCGGGTGTCCAAGGCCCAGCAGGTGGCGCACCGCGATGAGCACGCCGTGGCTGTGGTCGGAGCAGACCCGGTCCAGGTCGTCCAGCTCGCGTCCCGGCACCCCGCGCCGCTCCAGGAGCACGGTCGGCACCGGGAGTCCGGCGATCCAGGCCCCGTGCTCGACCGGGTCGCCCGGCTCCTTCCAGCCCGGCGCGATCAGCAGGCCGTCGGCCCCGGCCGCGAGCAGCCCGGCCGCCCGGCCCGCGTCCTCCTGCGGCCGGTAGTCCGAGATCCGCAGGACGAGCCGCGCCCCCGCCGCGGCCGCCGCCTCGTGCGCGCCCCGGATGACCTCGGCGAAGTAGTACGTGGCGTTGGGCGCCAGCATGCCGATGACGAGCTCGCGCGAGCCGGAGCCGGAGCCGGAGCCGGAGCCGGAGCCGGAGCGCGAGCGGAAGCCGGTGGCGGGGGCGGCGCCGGTGGCCGGGGCGCGGTCGTGGTGCGGGGTGGCCGGGGGCCGGGCGGCCGTCGGGCCGGGTTCGCCCGCGCCCGGCCAGGACACCGAACCGTGCGCCCGGTCCAGCCGCCCCTCGGTGGCCAGGAACTCCACGTCCCGCCGCACGGTCACCGGCGAGACCCCCAAGTGGACGGCGAGCTCGGAGACCCGGGCCGAGCCGTGCCGGCGCACCACGTCCAGCAGTCGGTCATGACGTTCAGCAGCGCTTTCACGCACGGCGGCATCCCCTTCGCGGTGTGGTGGCCCGGTGGGCCATGACCCTAGTACGGCGTGATCGAACGACGGGAGTTTCGATCATTCGGTCTGATCCATTGACGTTCGATCAAATCGGGTTCTAAGTTCCCAGATATTTCGCGCGGACCCGATGACCCCGACCCGGCCCCCACCTCGCCCGGCCCCGCCCGTGCGCCACCGCCCCCGCCCCGCCACCGAGGAGCATCGCACCATGCCCGTCGCGCCGGAGAACCGTGCGCTCAGCCCGTACACCGGCTGGACCCGCGAGCACTGGGAGCGGTCGGCGGACCGGCTCCTGCTGGCCGTACGCCCCCACGCATCGCCCGGTCTGGGTCTGATCAACCTGCCCGGCGCGCGGCCGAGTTGGTCGGGGCCGCGCTCGGACGGGCTCGAAGGGTACGCCCGCACCTGGCTGCTGGCCGCCTTCCGCGTGGCCGGCGCCGGGGGCGAGGATCCCCACGGTCATCTGGAGCGGTACGCCGACGGCCTGGCCTCGGGCACCCGGCACCCGCTTCCCAGCGGTGCGTTGGACGCGGCGTCTCCCGACGCCTGGCCGCAGCCCACCCAGGTCCCGCAGGCCGTCGTCGAGTCGGCCTCCGTCGCCCTGGGGCTGCGGCTCACCCGCCCCTGGCTCTGGGACGGGCTCGACGACCGCGTCCGCCAACGGGCCGTCGACTGGCTGCTGCCCACCCTCGGCCCGTCCCCGGTCGACAACAACTGGTGGCTGTTCGGCCTCACCGTCGCCGGATTCCTCCAGGACGCCGGCATCGAGACCGACCGGGCCGCGGCCACCATCGAGCGCGCCCTGGAACGGATCGACCAGTGGTACCTCGGCGACGGCTGGTACAGCGACGGGCCGAACCGCTCCTTCGACCACTACAACGCCTGGGCCCTGCACTTCTATCCCGTTCTGCACGCCCATCTCGCCGGCGACCAGGACCTCCTGGCCCGCTACGGCCCCCGCCTGCACGACCAACTGGACGCCCACAGCCGCCTGTTCGGTGCCGACGGCGCACCGATGCCGTACGGGCGCTCGCTCACCTACCGCTTCGCGGCCGCCGCCGCACCCTGGCTCGGTACGCTCACCGGCCACACCCCGCTCAGCCCCGGCGCCACCCGCCGTCTGGCCTCGGGGACCCTGAAGTACTTCCTCGACCGCCCCGCCGGCGAAGGCGCCACCGACACGGCGGGCCTGCTCACGCTGGGCTGGCACGGCCCGTATCCGCCGGTGATCCAGCACTACTCGGGACCGGCATCGCCGTACTGGGCCGCCAAGGGCTACCTCGGCCTGCTCCTGCCGCCCGAGCATCCGGCCTGGACGGCGGTCGAGGAGCCGCTGCCCGCCGAGACCGAGGACGCCACCCGCACCCTCGGCCCGCCCGGCCTGCTGATCCAGTCGACCGCGGCGGACGGCCTGGTCCGCCTCCACAACCACGGCAGCAACAACCATGTGGGCGGCGGCAAGGAGGAGGACCCCTGCTATGCCCGCTTCGCCTACTCGACCCGCACCGGCCCCACCTCGCAGGGTGTGCCCGACAACCACTTCGGGCTGTTGTCTCAGGGCGCGTCCACCACCCGGGGCCCCGCCGTCCCGCTGGGCCACGGACCGGGCTGGGCCGCATCGCTGTCCGAGCCACGGCCGGGCCCGCCCGGTGTACGGATCGTCTCGGTCACCCTCGCGCACGGGCGCGCCGAGGTCCGCGCCCATCTGGTCGTCGGCGCCGTCCCCGGCACCCCCGTCCGCCAGACCGGCTGGGCCGTCACCCCCGGGCACACCGCACAGCTCCATCCCGTGCACGGGTACGCGGGCGAGCCGTGCCAACTGGCCGCGGGATCAACCCTGTTCGGCCACGGCTCACAGGTCCGGGCGCTCCACGGCGCAACGGGAACCGCGCCTTCCCTGTTCGTCGCGCTCGCCTCCCTCACGGCGGAACCGGAGCCCGCACCGGCCCACACCCTCGCCGGCATCGAGGTCACCGGCCACACCGTCGCCGTGAGCTGGCCGGACGGGACGACCTGCACGCTCGTGCTCGACCCCGCCGGTCCGGCGGTCCGCATGGACGAGGGCGGGTGAGACCACGCGGGGTGCCGCGCGGCCTCCCGGGTGGGACCAGGCCGGGTTGTCGCGCGGCTTACTGGGGGCCGTACTTGCGGCCCGTCTTGGAGGTGATCCCGCCGAGCAGGCCGCGCGGCGCCAGCTTCACCGCGCCCATGAGCGCCTTGTAGCGCGGGTCGGGGATCGAGAGCGACTTGCCGCGCGCGAGGTCGGTGAGGGCGGCGGCCACCAGCTTGTCGGCGTCCAGCCACATCCAGCCCGGGATGTTGTCGGTGCCCATGCCGGCCCGCTGGTGGAACTCGGTCCGCACGAACCCGGGGCACAGCGCCATGAGCCGCACGCCGGTCCCGGCCAGGTCCCGGGCCGCGCCCTGGGTGAACTGCACGACCCACGCCTTGGACGCGCCATAGGTGCCGCGCGGTACGAACGCCGCGACCGACGCCACGTTGACGACTCCGCCGCGGCCGCGCTCGCGCATGGAAGCGGTCGCCGCCGAGGTCAGCCGCAGGACCGCCTCGATGTGTACCTTCACCATGGTCAGCTCGTCCGCCATGGGCACTTCGAGATAGCGGCCCTTGTTGCCGAACCCGGCGTTGTTGACCAGGAGATCGACCGGCCGGCGGGGCTGGGAGAGCCGCTCCTCGACCGCGGCGATGCCGTCCTCCGTGGACAGGTCGGCGCTCAGCACCTCGGCCTCGATGCCGTGCCGGTCGTGCAGTTCGGTGGCCTGCTCGCTCAGCCGCTTGCCGTCCCGGGCCACCAGCACCAGATCGTGCCCATCGGCCGCGAGGCGCCGCGCGAACGCGGCACCGATGCCGGCCGTCGCTCCCGTAATCAGTGCAGTCGTCATAGGCGCACGTTAATGCCCCCGCTCAGCGCCCGATGACCGGCCCCGCCCCGCCGCCGAACTGGTGTCGACCGCCATGAACTGCCGCAATAGCGGCGCTTCTTCGCCGGTCTTCACGGGCCGTGACCGATCCCTCCGGCAGGTCTTCACCGCTCCGCACCGGTTCGCCGGGGCTCCGGCCGCCCCGAGCCGGACCCGAAGCGCCGCTTCCTGCCGGGAACCCGCCGCGACCTCGCCGGGAACTCGCCGGGAGCCCGCCGAGAACCCGCCGAGAACCCGCTAGGAACCGTGCTTCGCGAGGTATGTCCGCACCATGTCGTGCGCATCGGGCTCCAGGGCGTCGCCCGCCGCGAGAACGCGCGGCATCAGCGTCCGTTCCGTCGTGAACGCACGGAACCAGAAGGCGACCGAAACTTCGTGATCCGGTCGTTCGATCACCTCGACCGGATCACCCGCCTGGATCTCGCCCGGCTGGATCACCCGGAAGTACGCGCCGGGCACCGCCGCCTGTGTGAAGCGCCGGACCCAGCCCTTCTGATCGAGCCAGCCCGCGAACGTACGGCAGGGGATGCGTCCGGAGGCGACCTCCAGGACCGCGGAGCGCCCCACCCGCCAGCGCTCGCCGATCCGGGCGTCGTTCACGTCGACGCCGGACGTGGTGAGGTTCTCGCCGAACGAGCCGTTGGGCAGTGCGCGGCCGAGCTCCTTCTCCCAGGCGTCCAGATCCTCGCGGGCATAGGCGTAGACGGCCTGGTGGTCGCCGCCGTGAAAGCGCAGATCGCAGACGTCGTCGCCCTCCACGCCGCTGGCGCCCACGCCGCGCGGGCCGGGCGCGAACACCCGGACGGCGGTGTTCACCGGGCGTTTGTCCACGCCCGTGCGGCCGCTCTCGGCATCGGTGTAGGCGGCGGCCCTCGCGCGGCCCACGTTCACAGACAGAAGCTCCATGGCGGAACGCTAGCCGAATCGAACTCAAAGACGCGATCGAATTTTTCTCGATGACTCCAAAATGCGCTTATGCTCGAAGAATGATCGAGGCCCGTCATCTCCGCGTCCTGCGCGCCGTCGCCGCCACCGGTTCCTTCTCGGCGGCGGCCCGCGAGCTGGGCTGCACCCAGCCCGCTGTCAGCCAGCAGATGAAGGCCCTCGAATCCTCCACGGGGACCCCCCTGCTCATCCGCACCGGCCGCGAGATGCGTCTGACCCAGGCCGGCGAGGTCCTGGTCCGGCACGCCTCCGGCATCCTGGCCGGGCTGACCGCGGCCGAGGAGGAGGTCGCGGCCATCGCCGGCCTGCGCGCCGGCCGGGTGCGCCTGGTCTCCTTCCCGAGCGGCTCCTCCACGCTCGTGCCGACCGCGCTCGCCGCGCTGCGCGCCGCCCACCCGGGCACCCGGGTCTCCCTGGTGGAGGCCGAACCGCCGCGCTCCGTGGAGATGCTGCGCGAGGGCGACTGCGACATCGCGCTCGCCTTCCGCTACGGCTCGAACGCCACCGAGTGGGACGACCTGGTGGTGCGCCCGCTCCTCGTCGACCGGCTGGTCGGCCTGGTCCCGCAGGGGCATCCGCTGGCCGAGGCCGGGGCCGTCGCCATCGGGGACCTTGCGGAGGAGTCCTGGATCGCGGGCTGCCCGCGCTGCCGCCGTCAACTGGTGGAGGTCTGCGAGGAGTCCGGCTTCACGCCGCGGATCGACTTCGCGACCGACGACTATCCGGCGGTGATCGGGCTCGTGGGCGCAGGCCTGGGGGTCGCGGTGATGCCGGAGCTCGCCATCGAGTCCGTACGGCCCAAGGGTGCGCGTACGGTCACCGTCGAGCCCGCCGTCGAGCGGGAGATCGTCGCGCTCACGCTGCCCGACCTGGCCCGGGTCCCGGCCGTCGAGGCCACCCTGGACCAGTTGGCGAGGGCCGCGTCGCGCGACTAGCCGCCGCCGTGGCGCGCGGCCACGGGAACGCGGCCCGGGATGCGGCCCGGGGATGCGGCCTCAAGCCGTCACTTGGTGGGCGGCGCTGGGCCAAACGGCGCAGGAACGTTTCTTCTGATCCGGTTCGCTCCGCGAGCCGTCAAGGCGCCTCCATGCCGCCCGCCATGGGAGCCGCGGCCGACACCAGGCGGTTGCGCGCCCGGCCCATGAGCTCTTCGCGCTCGTCCTCGGTGAGCCCTCCCCAGACTCCGTAGGGCTCTCGTACGGCGAGGGCGTGGGCCGCGCACTGCGCCCGGACCGGGCAGCGCATGCACACCTCTTTCGCCGAACTCTCGCGCGCACTCCGCGCCGCGCCGCGTTCCCCCTCCGGGTGGAAGAAGAGCGAGCTGTCGACTCCACGGCAGGCCGCTAGTAGCTGCCAGTCCCACAGATCGGCGTTGGGTCCGGGAAGGCGGGAGAAATCTGCCATTGCTCTTGTCCCCTTGAAACCGTGCTGAGGCGGATGGGCGGGCCAGTACGGGACGGGTGCGCGCGAGGGCTCATCCGAACACGTACGTACCGACGAAGGTACATCTCCTGTGTAAGTAGATGTAAATATGACTCATTGGGAATGTAGCCACAGACACCAGCAAAAGTGAAGAAAAGCCGCTAAATGGGGCATAGCAGCAAAACCTGGGCCCGCGGCGCGCCACACTCTCCTGTGTGCACGCTTCCTCACGTAGAGTGCCGAACGTGCCCGCCGGACCCGTAACTCTTTCGAGTGACCGTCGTTGAGAGTGCGGAGGCGATTGAAAGAACAAGCGCTCGGGCAAGTGTCCGAGAGCGCCAATCGCTCAGGTGACCCATGTACCCAGCCTGGAGGCTCAAGGTGACGCGCATCAGCTGCGGAGGGCGGCCATGACATCAGTCCTCGTCTGCGACGACTCCCCGCTTGCCCGCGAGGCGCTCCGCCGCGCGGTTGCGACCGTGCCCGGCGTCGAGCGTGTGACGACGGCGGCCAACGGCGAGGAAGTCCTCCGCCGCTGGGGTGCCGACCGCTCGGATCTGATTCTGATGGACGTACGCATGCCCGGTCTGGGCGGCGTGGAGACCGTCCGTCGGCTGCTGTCCGCGGATCCGGGTGCCCGGATCATCATGCTCACGGTCGCCGAGGACCTCGACGGGGTCGCGCTCGCGGTCGCCGCCGGCGCCCGCGGCTACCTGCACAAGGACGCCTCGCGTGCCGAACTGCGCGCGACCGTCACCCAGGCGCTCGCCGACCCGACGTGGCGGCTCGCCCCGCGCAGACTGCGGTCGGCCGAGATGGGCGCGGCGCCCACGCTCACCGCGCGGGAGATCCAGGTGCTCGAAGGCATGAGCCACGGACGCTCCAACGCCGAGATCGGCCGCGAGCTCTTCCTCTCGGAGGACACGGTCAAGACGCACGCCCGGCGGCTCTTCAAGAAGCTCGGCGCCTCGGACCGCGCGCACGCCGTCGCGCTCGGTTTCCGCTGGGGCCTGGTGCGCTGACGGCAGGTGAGACAGCCGGTCGGAGCCCCGTCCGCCACCCGGCGGACGGGCCCGGTCGCCCCGCGAACGGCAGCAGTAGGTGTTGCTTCCGCCGCGATGCCGCATCCTTGTAGGTGTGGAGTTCCTCGGGGACAGGTCGGTCGAGCGGGAGGGGGGTGCAGGGGATGGGTTCCGGCGCACCCGCTCATAACGCTTCAGTGCACAACTACGGACGCGGTGCCGCGGACGGGACGGCCCCGGGGCACCATGGACCGATGCGCGACGACGAGGCTACGGCGCAAGGGGTCATCGGTGCCCTCGTTCACCGTGCTGTCGACGGCGACGAGCAGGCCACGCACGATCTGCTCGCCCATGTCCACCCGCTCGCGCTGCGCTACTGCCGCACGCGCCTGAACCGGCTGCCGGGTGATGCTCGCCACTTCGTCGAGGACCTCGCCCAGGAAGTCTGTGTCGCCGTCCTGATGGCGCTGCCGCGCTACCGCGACACGGGGCGCCCCTTCGAGGCCTTCGTCTTCGCCATCGCCTCGCACAAGGTCGCCGACCTCCAACGGGCCGCGATGCGCCACCCGGGCTCGACGGCCGTGCCCTCCGACGAGATGCCGGAGCGGCCCGACGACTCGCTCGGACCCGAGGAGCGCGCGCTGCTCAGCAGTGACGCCGCCTGGGCCAAGAAGCTCCTCGCCAACCTGCCGGAGAACCAGCGGGAGCTGTTGGTGCTGAGGGTCGCCGTCGGGCTCACCGCCGAGGAGACCGGGCAGATGCTGGGCATGTCGCCGGGCGCGGTCCGTGTCGCCCAGCACCGCGCCCTGAGCCGGCTGCGCGCCCTGGCCGAGCAATAGGCCGAGCCGTAGGCGGACCGACGCGAGCGGACCATCGGCATGCGGACCATCGGCATGCGGACCATGGGCACGCGGAGCCGCGCGACCCCCCGGCTCCACGTGTGAACGTACAAAGAATCCCGATGATCTTGCTCGTGGAATGAGACACCCGCACAGCCCGTTAGCATGGACATCCGCACCGATCAAGGCCATTGGGGAAGGTGTCATGACTGCAAACGTCGACGGAGTGCCCGAGAAGTTCGCGACGCTCGGGCTGACATACGACGACGTCCTGCTCCTGCCGGGCTCGTCCGACATGGCGCCCGACCAGATCGACACCTCCTCTTATCTGTCGAAGAACGTCAAGGTGAACGTCCCGCTGCTCTCGGCGGCGATGGACAAGGTCACCGAGGCGCGCATGGCCATCGCCATGGCCCGTCAGGGCGGCGCCGGCGTGCTGCACCGCAACCTCTCCATCGAGGACCAGGCCAACCAGGTCGACCTGGTGAAGCGCTCCGAGTCCGGCATGGTCACCGACCCGATCACCGTGCACCCGGACGCCACGCTGCGCGAGGCCGACGAGCTGTGCGCCAAGTTCCGCATCAGCGGCGTCCCGGTGACCGACTCGGCGGGCAAGCTGCTCGGCATCGTCACCAACCGCGACATGGCCTTCGAGTCGGACCGCAGCCGCCAGGTGCGCGAAGTCATGACGCCGATGCCGCTCGTCACCGGCAAGGTCGGCATCTCCGGCGTGGACGCCATGGAGCTGCTGCGCCGCCACAAGATCGAGAAGCTGCCGCTCGTCGACGACGCCGGGATCCTCAAGGGCCTCATCACGGTCAAGGACTTCGTCAAGGCCGAGAAGTACCCCCACGCCGCCAAGGACAAGGACGGCCGGCTGCTCGTCGGTGCGGCCGTAGGCGTCGCGGGCGACGCCTACGAGCGCGCCCAGGCGCTGATCGCCGCCGGCGTCGACTTCATCGTCGTGGACACCGCGCACGGGCACTCCCGCCTGGTCGGCGACATGGTCGCCAAGATCAAGTCGAACTCCTCGGGCGTCGACCTCATCGGCGGCAACATCGCCACCCGTGACGGCGCCCAGGCGCTCATCGACTCGGGCGTCGACGGCATCAAGGTCGGCGTGGGCCCCGGTTCCATCTGCACCACCCGCGTCGTCGCCGGCATCGGCGTCCCGCAGGTCACCGCGATCTACGAGGCCTCGCTCGCCGCCAAGGCCGCGGGCGTCCCCGTCATCGGCGACGGCGGCCTGCAGTACTCGGGCGACATCGCCAAGGCCCTCGTCGCGGGCGCCGACACGGTGATGCTCGGTTCGCTGCTCGCGGGCTGCGAGGAGTCGCCCGGCGAGCTGCTCTTCATCAACGGCAAGCAGTTCAAGTCGTACCGCGGCATGGGCTCGCTCGGCGCGATGCAGTCCCGCGGCGACCAGCGTTCGTTCTCCAAGGACCGGTACTTCCAGGAGACCGTCTCCACCGACGACAAGCTGATCCCCGAGGGCATCGAGGGCCAGGTGCCCTACCGCGGCCCGCTCTCCGCCGTCGTCCACCAGCTCGTCGGCGGCCTGCGCCAGTCGATGTTCTACGTCGGTGGCCGCACCGTGCCCGAGCTCCAGGCCAACGGCAAGTTCGTCCGGATCACCTCGGCGGGCCTCAAGGAGAGCCACCCGCACGACATCCAGATGACGGTCGAGGCGCCGAACTACAACAAGCGCTGACGCCCGCAGAACGCCCGAGGGGCGGTCCCGGAGTTCCCGGGGCCGCCCCTCGCCCGTGTGTCGGGGATACTGGAGCATGCAGACGTAGAGGGAAAGGCCCACACAACGTGACTGAGATCGAGATCGGGCGCGGCAAGCGCGGCCGCAGGGCGTACGCGTTCGACGACATCGCCATCGTCCCGAGCCGGCGTACCCGGGACCCGAAGGAGGTCTCGATCGCCTGGCAGATCGACGCCTACCGTTTCGAGCTGCCCTTCCTGGCCGCCCCCATGGACTCCGTGGTCTCGCCGAAGACGGCGATCCGCATCGGTGAGCTCGGCGGCCTCGGCGTGCTCAACCTCGAGGGTCTGTGGACCCGGTACGAGGACCCGCAGCCGCTGCTCGACGAGATCGCCGATCTCGACGAGGCGACCGCGAGCCGCCGCCTCCAGGAGATCTACGCGGCGCCCATCAAGGAAGAGCTGATCGGGCAGCGCATCAAGGAGGTGCGCGACTCCGGTGTCGTCACCGCCGCCGCGCTCTCCCCGCAGCGCACCGCCCAGTTCTCCAAGGCGGTCGTGGACGCGGGGGTCGACATCTTCGTCATCCGCGGCACCACCGTCTCGGCCGAGCACGTCTCGGGTGCGGCCGAGCCGCTCAACCTGAAGCAGTTCATCTACGAGCTGGACGTTCCGGTCATCGTGGGCGGCTGCGCCACCTACACGGCGGCCCTGCACCTGATGCGCACCGGCGCGGCCGGCGTCCTGGTGGGCTTCGGCGGCGGCGCCGCGCACACCACGCGCAACGTCCTGGGCATCCAGGTTCCGATGGCCACCGCCGTCGCCGATGTCGCCGCGGCCCGCCGCGACTACATGGACGAGTCCGGCGGCCGCTACGTGCACGTCATCGCGGACGGCGGCGTGGGCTGGTCGGGCGACATCCCCAAGGCCGTCGCGTGTGGCGCCGATGCGGTGATGATGGGCTCCCCGCTGGCCCGCGCGACCGACGCGCCGGGCCACGGCCACCACTGGGGCATGGAGGCCGTCCACGAGGACGTGCCGCGCGGCAAGCTAGTCGACCTGGGCATCGTGGGCACCACCGAGGAGATCCTCACCGGTCCCTCGCACACCCCGGACGGCTCGATGAACCTGTTCGGCGCCCTGCGCCGCTCGATGGCGACGACCGGCTACAGCGAACTCAAGGAGTTCCAGCGGGTCGAGGTCACGGTGGCGGACGCGCAGCACAAGCGCTGAATCCCGTACACGCCGAAGGGGCCCGGATCGATTGACGATCCGGGCCCCTTCGGCATGTTCGTGTTCGCGTGCGTTCGACGCAATGCTCAGGCGGAAGCCTTCTTGGCGCCCGAGAAGGCGGCGACGGCCGCGATCAGGAAGAAGAGGAAGGTGAGCGGGTCGGCGTCGTCCTTCCAGACGTGGTTGAGGTCGCTGAAGTGCTGGGTGAACAGCTCCGTGACGCTCAACGGGAGCTGCTTGGAGATGATGATCGCCTCGCCCAGGAGCTGGCCGAAGTAGACGGCGATCAGCGAGAGCACGGCGCCGAGGACGGGCAGGGCGGGGTTGCGGCCGCCCAGCTTGCCGGTGGCGAAGCCGACGACGAAGCCGACCGCCACGGCCGCATAGCCGATCTCATGCTTGGTGGCGCCGATGATCGCGCCGTAGATGCCGGCGGTGACGACAGCGGCGACGATCGCGGCGATCAGGCCGAGCGCGAAGTTGTTCCGCACCGGAGCGGCCGGCGGCGCCGCCGGGTAGCCGAAGCCGGCCTGCGGCGGCTGGCCCTGGTCGTACGGGCCGGGCTGCGGCTGCTGCTGCGGCGGCGGAAAGGACTGGCTCATCTTCGCGTTCCCCCTGGAAACAAACATGGACAAGCGCACGACTGTGCGATTGAGCGGCCCCGAAGAGTAACAGCCGCGTCCGCGTGCACGTAGGGGATAAATAAGCGCTGGGATCACACTGGAACCGCACCGAGATCACACTGGGACCGCACCGGAATCACAGCCGGTGCGCGGCTCCCGCCGGAGTCGCGCCACGGGTGTCCAGGAGGAGCTGCGCCTTGACCGCGAGGCCCTGGAGGTCGTAGGTGCGGTGGTGCTGGAGCAGCACCGTCAGATCGGCGTGGGCGGCGGCCTCGTAGAGCGAGTCGGCGCGCGGCACCGGCTGGTCGCGGACACGCCAGGTCGGCACGTGGGGGTCGTGGTAGGTGATCTGTGCGCCCAGGTCCATCAGGCGCCCGGCGATCTCGCGGGCGGGGGAGCCCTCCTGGTCGGCGGAGTCCGGCTTGTAGGTCACGCCGAGGAGCAGGACACGGGCGCCGCGGGCCGATTTGCCGTGCTCGTTCAGGAGCGTGGTGGAACGCTGGATCACGTAGCTGGGCATGTGCGCGTTGATCTCGCGGGCGAGGCCCACCATGCGCAGGCCCGCGTAGGGCAGCGGGGCCGGGTCGAGCGGGATGCCGTGACCGCCGACGCCGGGGCCCGGCCGGAAGGCCTGGAAGCCGAACGGCTTGGTCTCTGAGCAGCGGATGACGTCCCAGAGGTCGACGCCCATGTCGTGGCAGAGCACGGCCATTTCGTTGACCAGGGCGATGTTGACGTGCCGGAAGTTGGTTTCGAGCAGCTTGGACATCTCGGCCTCGCGCAGCCCCCGGGCGCGCACCACCTTGTCGGTGAGGCGGCCGTAGAACGCGGCGGCGGATTCCGTGCAGGCCGGGGTGAGCCCGCCGATGACCTTGGGGGTCGCGGCGAAGCTGTGGGTGCGGTTGCCGGGGTCGATGCGGCTCGGGGAGCAGGCGAGGTGGAAGTCCCGCCCGGCCCGCAGGCCCGAGCCCTCTTCGAGGAGCGGGCGCAGGAATTCCTCGGTGGTTCCGGGGTATCCGGCCGATTCCAGGATGACGGTGGTGTGCGGCCGCAGCCGGCCGGCCAGCGCGCGGGCGGCGTCGCCCACCGCGCCGAGGTCGAGGGTGCGGTCGGCGCCCAGGGTGGTGGGGGCGCAGATGACGGCGGTACGGACCCGGCCCAGTTCGGCGGGGTCGGACGTGGCGCGGAAGCCTCCCGCGAGCATGCGGCGCAGATCGGCGGGGGTGAGCGAGCCGTCGACGGGGGTGCGCCCCGCGGTGAGTTCGGCGACGGCGTGTGGATCGGTGTCGTGGCCGACGGTCTGGATGCCGGCGGCGACGGCGGCTTGGGCGAGGGGCAGGCCCAGGTGGCCGAGTCCGATGACGGCGAGGTCTGCGGGCATGTGACCGTCCTTTCCCTTAGCCGGAGGGGACATGGAGCGCAAGCCCTGTGGACAGAATGGGCGTGCGGAATGTCAGACTAAGAGGAAATATGACTGATTTGCGGCATTGGGAGGGTGTGGGGGAGCGAGTGTTGTCCACAGGCGGTGGCCGATGTCGGTGGTCCCGTCCAGAATCGAGTGTGTGAGCCAGACCACCCGGTCTGCGGGACCAACCCCGACCAACCGGAGGCATGCCGTGAGGACAGCGACACTGGGACCCGAGCAGCGCGCACAGGCGCTCGCCGCCATGGCGGAAGGCGAGCTCGACGTGCTGGTCGTGGGCGCGGGGGTGGTCGGCGCGGGCACGGCACTCGACGCGGCGACCCGCGGCCTCGCCACCGGCCTCGTCGAGGCGCGGGACTGGGCGTCGGGCACATCCAGCCGATCGAGCAAGCTGATCCACGGCGGGCTGCGCTATCTGGAAATGCTCGACTTCGCCCTCGTGCGCGAAGCACTCAAGGAGCGGGGCCTGCTGCTGGAACGGCTCGCCCCGCACCTGGTGAAACCCGTCCCCTTCCTCTACCCGCTGCAGCACAAGGGCTGGGAGCGGCTGTACGCGGGATCCGGCGTCGCGCTCTACGACGCGATGTCCCTGTCGTCGGGACACGGCAGGGGCCTGCCGACACACCGTCACCTGAGCCGCCGCCACGCCCTGCGGGTGGCGCCCGCGTTGAAGAAGGACGCGCTGGTCGGAGCGTTGCAGTACTACGACGCGCAGATGGACGACGCCCGCTATGTCACCACCCTGGTGCGCACCGCGTCCTCGTACGGCGCACAGGTCGCCAACCGGGCCCGGGTGGTGGGCTTCCTGCGCGAGGGCGAACGCGTCGTCGGCGCCCGGGTGCAGGACGGAGAGGCTGGCGGAGAGTACGAGATCCGCGCCAAGCAGGTGGTCAACGCGACCGGGGTGTGGACCGACGACACCCAGGCGCTGATCGGGGAGAGGGGGCAGTTCCATGTACGGGCCTCGAAGGGTATCCACCTGGTCGTGCCCAAGGACCGGATCCACTCGAATACCGGCCTGATCCTGCGGACCGAGAAGTCCGTGCTCTTCGTGATCCCCTGGGGCCGGCACTGGATCGTCGGCACCACCGACACCGACTGGGACCTGGACAAGGCGCACCCCGCCGCGTCCAGCGCCGACATCGACTACCTGCTCGAACACGTCAACTCGGTGCTCGCGGTGCCGCTGACCCGGGACGACGTCCAGGGCGTATACGCCGGCCTGCGGCCGCTGCTCGCCGGGGAGTCCGACGCGACGAGCAAGCTCTCGCGCGAACACACCGTCGCGCACCCGGTGCCCGGTCTCGTGGTCGTGGCGGGCGGCAAGTACACGACGTACCGGGTGATGGCGAAGGACGCCGTCGACGAGGCGGTGCACGCGCTCGACCAGCGGGTGGCGGCCTGCGTCACCGAGGACGTGCCGCTGCTCGGCGCCGAGGGCTACAAGGCCCTGTGGAACGCCAGGGCGAGGATCGCGGCCAGGACCGGGCTCCATGTGGTGCGCGTGGAGCACCTGTTGAACCGTTACGGCTCGATGGCCGAGGACCTCCTGGAGCTGATCACCGCCGACCCCGCGCTCGGCGAACCGCTCGCCGCGGCGGACGACTACCTGCGCGCCGAGATCGTGTACGCGGCATCGCACGAGGGAGCCCGCCACCTCGACGACGTACTGACCCGCCGGACCCGGATCTCCATCGAGACCTTCGACCGCGGCACCCGCTCGGCCCGGGAGTGCGCGGAGCTGATGGCGCCGGTCCTCGGTTGGGACACCAAGCAGATCGAGAAGGAGGTGGAGCACTACGAGAAGCGGGTGGAGGCCGAGCGGGAGTCGCAGCGCCAGCCCGACGACCTGACGGCGGACGCGGCCCGGCTCGGGGCGCCGGACATCGCACCGGTCTGAGGCGGGCCGGACATCGCACCGGTCTGAGGCGCGCACGGCCTGCCAGGGCCGTGCGGGACCGGAGAGGCTTCGTACGGGGTGGAGTTGGCGGGGCCGCGTACGCGGCCTCCGTACTCCGGCTCGGTACTCAGCGGCCCGTCGCGGTACTACGGTGGCCACGAACGACTTGGCGATGCCGCTCGCCCGGGTGGGGAAGGTCCTCGCCGGTGTGGCGGCTGTCGGCGAGTGAGGTGTTCGGCGGTTGCGGCGCAGGGTGCGCTCTCGGGTGCGGTGCGGTGCGGTGCGGTGCGGTGCGGTGCGGTGCGGTGCGGTGCGGTTCGGGGTGTGGTGCCGGGTGGCGGGAGACCGTCGTCCGACGACCGGCCGATGTCGTGGCTGGTGCCGTGGGCCGGGGCCGGGCCGGGCCGTGCGTCGGCGGCGCCGACCGGGCTTTGCCCGGACGGTGCTCGGGCGTTGCTCGACGCTGGAAGGGCCCGCTTTGCCGGGTTTTGACGCCGTGTCGA
Organism: Streptomyces sp. NBC_00442; assembly: GCF_036014195.1. Taxonomy (NCBI): domain Bacteria; kingdom Bacillati; phylum Actinomycetota; class Actinomycetes; order Kitasatosporales; family Streptomycetaceae; genus Streptomyces; species Streptomyces sp. NBC_00442. Next base: position 2,829,775 of record NZ_CP107918.1, on the reverse strand, counting down.
TGACACACAGTGCTGTCGTCATCGCTGCAACGAACGGGCTCCGAAGCCTCGGCACGCTGGGCTTCCCTTACGCCGCCGCCAACTTGGCGGCCGACGGACCCGGGACCATCGCCGGTCCCGGCGTGAGGGACAATGGGGGCTCTGCCAGGGCGGGTTACGGGCCTCGCGCGGACGCCGGGTTCGAGTACGGCTCCGGGCGGGTCCGGTACCCGGCAGGGCAAGCAGGTCGGAGCGGTGAGCCGGGCCGCCTCCATGAGGCAGGTCGCGGCGGGCCGCGGGCCGAGGCCGGCGCGGGCGAAGATCAGGAATCGCAGAGGGGACGCATGTCGGAGGCGGAGCAGTCGCGGGAACCCGAGCGGGACGAGCGACAGGAGCCGGGGGCGTCGTCGACGCCCGCAGAATCCGCCTCGGGCGAGGCGGGTACGAAGTCCGGGCGGCGCCAGGCGGATGCGGCGGACGCCGCATCCGCGGCCGACCCGACGGCCGAGCCCGGTCGGGGCCCGGCTTCGCGTGCCGCCGAGCCGGACCTGACCTCCGCGGCCGAGCCGCGTGCGGGTGAGGCGTCGAATGCGGCCCCCGGCCGGCCCGATCCGAGGAGGTCGGTCGCCAAGTCCGCTGCGGAAGCGGCGGGTGCCGAGCGGGCCGCCCCCGCGCCGAAGGCCAAGTCGGCCGATGCGGGAGGGGCGGCGAAGGCCACCGGTAAGGCGGAGGACGCCAAGTCCGGCTCCCGGTCCGCGGATGCCGAGCCCGACTCCGGTCCCGCCGACGCAAAGCGAAGCGGCACCACGTCGAACCTCCAGCCCGCCGACACCACGTCGGACTCCGGTCCCGCCGACCGCACTCCGGCTCCGAAGGCGGGCTCTCAACTCGCCGATGCCGAGCCGGATCCCCGGGCCTCCGGTGCCAAGCCGGACCCCCAGGCTGCCGGCGCCAGGCAGGCTTCCGGTCCTGCCGACCGTAAGCCGGCCGTGAAGGCGGGCTCTCAACTCGCCGATGCCGAGCCGGCTCCCCAGGTTCCCGGCGCCAAGTCGGGCCTCCAGGCCGCCGACGCCAAGCCCGGTGCGGCGGGCGGTAGGAGTGGGGGCGGGGGTAGGAGCGGTGTGGGGCTTGGCAAGGGAGGCTCATCCGGCGCGGGGGTCGCGGCAGTTGCTGCCGGGGCCGGGGCCGGGGCCGAGAGCGATGCGGGTGGTGGGGAAGGCCGGCTGCTCGCCGGCCGGTACCGGCTCGGTGGCGTTCTGGGCCGGGGCGGTATGGGCACCGTCTGGCGCGCCGTCGACGAGACGCTCGGGCGGACCGTCGCCGTCAAGGAACTCCGCTTCCCCTCCAGCATCGACGACGACGAGAAGCGGCGCCTCATCACGCGCACCCTGCGTGAGGCCAAGGCGATCGCCCGGATCCGCAACACCGCCGCCGTGACGGTCTACGACGTGGTGGACGAGGACGACCGGCCCTGGATCGTCATGGAACTCGTCGAGGGCAAGTCTCTGGCCGAAGCGGTCCGCGAGGACGGCACCCTGACGCCCCGCCGAGCCGCCGAGGTGGGCCTCGCGATCCTCGACGTCCTGCGTTCCGCGCACCGCGAGGGCATCCTGCACCGTGACGTGAAGCCGTCCAACGTGCTGATCGCCGAGGACGGCCGGGTCGTCCTGACCGACTTCGGCATCGCCCAGGTGGAGGGCGACCCCTCCATCACCTCCACCGGCATGCTCGTCGGCGCGCCCTCGTACATCTCGCCGGAGCGGGCCCGCGGGCACAAGCCGGGTCCTGCCGCCGACCTCTGGTCCCTCGGCGGATTGCTGTACGCGAGCGTGGAAGGCGTACCGCCGTACGACAAGGGCTCGGCGATCGCGACGCTCACCGCTGTGATGACCGAGCCGGTCGATCCGCCCAAGAACGCCGGGCCGCTGCTTGAGCAGGTCATCTACGGGCTGCTCGCCAAGGACCCCGCGCAGCGGCTGGACAACGCGGCCGCGCGCAAACTGCTCACCGAGGTGCTCAACGCGCCCGAGCGCCCGGAGCCCGCGCCCGAGCCGGTGTCGTCCGAGGCGACCCGGGTGGTTCCGCTGCCCCCGCTGCCCCGTGAGCCGAAGACCGACGCGGCCGCCGAGCGGATGCGCGGCGCGCTGAAGTCCGTACGGAACGCGGCCGCCGAGGCCAAGGCGTCGGCCAAGGAGAAGGCACAAGGCGCCCGCGAGGCGCGGGACGTCCGCTCCAAGGGGGTGCCCGCGCCGCGGTCGAGGACCGGTTCGCCCTCCGGCCCGGTCCCGCCGCCGCGCGCTTCGCTCACCGATGTCGTGCCGCGCCGCACCCTGATCATCATCGCGGTGGTCGCCGCGCTCGCCATACTCGGCACGGTGCTCGCCGTCACGCTCAGCGGTGGGGACGACACGTCGGGCAAGCCCAAGGGGGACAAGGCCGCCTCCAGCGGGCCCGCGGCCGGGGGATCTCCCGCGAGCAGCAAGAAGGGCGGCGGAGGTCGGACGTCGTCCGGCGGGAGCACCCCGTCGGGGCAGGGTTCGACGAGCGGCCAGGGCTCCACGGCCGGCCAGGGCTCGTCGGCCGGGCAGGGCGACGGCAAGGGCACCGGCGACGACACGAACACGGGGGACGGCTCGGGCACCGGTGACGGCGGCAAGGGCGGTGGCGACGGTTCCGTGGCCACCACGCCCTACAAGTCGGATCAGGGCTTCTCCATAGGGCTGCCCGCGGGCTGGTCGTACAAGTCGACCGACGACGCGGGCGCCCGCTTCACCGGCCCCGACGGGCAGCGCCTGTTGATCGGCTGGACCGACACCCCCAAGTCGAACCCGGTGGCCGACTGGATGAACCAGGAGTCGTCCATGACGAGGTCGGGCTACAAGCGGGTGAAGATAGCCGCGGTGAGCTACCGCGGCTGGCCCGCGGCCGACTGGGAGTTCACCTACGACGACAGCGGCACCAAGTACCACTCCGTGGACCGCGGCTTCGTGGTCAGCACGAGCCGGGGCTACGGCATCATGTTCTCGGCCAAGGACGAGGACTGGTCGAAGCCGCAGACGCAGCAGACGCTGGCCGCGCTCTTCGCCACCTTCCAGCCCGCCTGACCCTGTGCCCGCCCTACCCCCTGTGCCCGCCCTACCCCCTGTGCCCGCCCTACCCCCTGTGCCCGCCCTACCCCCTGTGCCCGCCCTACCCCCTGTGCCCGCCTGCCCCTGTGAACGGGCTGTTGCGGGGCCGCCGGGGAAACGGGGTATCCCCCGGACGTGACGCGCCGAGGCCACGTATCGTGAGAGCTCGCGGACGGTACGCATCCGCAACAGGCCGGTAAACGACCGGAATTGACGGGTCGCGGCGGGAGTGAGTGCCGTGATCCGGGGGAACAGCGCGCTGTGGGGAGGCGTCGTGGACGATTACGCGGGTCGGGTGCTTGCCGACCGCTATCGGCTGCCGTTGCCTCTTGACGACACCTACGATCTCGTCGAGACACGCGCCTTCGACACCTACAGCGGGCAGCAAGTACTGGTCCGTCAGATCCCGTTGCCCGAGATCGTCGACGCGGAAGTGCTCGAAGGCGACGACGCGTACGGGACCCCCGACGCCTACATGCGCGGCGGCGACGACGCCGGGTACGGCGACGGGAGCGGATACGGCGAGGCTCCCGGGTATGGGCGCACCACCCGCAGGCCCGCCGAGCCGGCCGTGCGGCGCGCCGTCGAGGCGGCCCAGGCGGCCGCGCAGATCCCCGATCATCCGCGCCTCGACCAGGTCTTCGACGTGTTCGCGCAGGACGGTTCGCTGTGGATCGTCAGCGAACTGATCGCCGCGCGCCCGCTGTCCGCGCTCCTCGCCGACCGTCCGCTCAACCCCTTTCGTGCCGCGGAGGTCGCCTCCGACGTGCTGACCGCGTTGCGGGTGCTGCACGCGCACGGCTGGACGCATCGCAACATCACGGCCCGCACCGTCCTGATATGCGACGACGGGCGGGTCGTCCTGACCGGGCTCGCGGTGGGCGCCGCACAGGAGGCGCTGTGTGGATACGCCCCCGTGCCGCTCTCCTCGGACGACGACGGATTCGGCGGCGCGCCGCGGCCCACGACCGCGTACGAGCTCGACGAAGCGCCCCCGCACGGCACTTCGGCACCGGACCCCGCTACGGGGACCGCCACCGGCCCCCCGTCCGAAGCGCACCCCGCGCCGTCGGGAGCCCCCGCAGCGCCGCCCGGTGCCGCCGGGCGGGCCGGGGTGATCGCGGCGTACCGCGCGGGTGCCAGGGCGGCCGCGCGCGCCGCGACGGACGCTTCCCTGCCGGAGCAGCGGCCGGACGCGGAGCAGCGGCCGGACCCGGAGCACGAGCAGGCCGCTCTGCCCGGCCAGGCCGCTCCGCCCGGCCGGGCGGAGCGGGGCGAAGCCGAGGAGGGCGGGGCCGGCACCGATCAGGGCATGTACGACCCCGTGCGCGGGGTGCGGGTGCCGAGCGGAGGCGCCAGCCCCTACGCCGATGACCAGGGCCCCGACTCCGGCCGCACCCGCCGCCAGTACGACCCCGTGACGGGTCGCTGGGTGCCGCGCTCCGCCGGGCGCCCGACCGAGGAGGCCCCGCGCCCCGAGGCACTGGCCCCGCGCCCCGACGCACCGGTCCCGCACCCCGAAGCGCCGCGCCCGCACAACGGCGCCGACGCGCCCACCGGACCCGCCCGGTCCGCCCGGCCCGCTCGCCCCGAAGGCTACGAACCGTCCCGCGCCCAGGCCCCCGCGCCCAGGACGCCCGCGCTGCCGCCGGGGTTCCGCGCCGATGCCTTCCGCGCCGATTCCCAGCGCCTGCCGCACCCGGCTCCTTCCGCACCCGTGCCTGCCCCCTCCCAGGAACGGACCCCCGAGGCTCGGCGGCACCCCGCCTCGGAACGGCACCCCGCCCCCGAACGGCACCCCGCCCCCGAGGGCCGCACCGCGCCCTATCGCGGTCCCGCCAACCGGCTCGCCGCCGAGCGGGCCCGGCACACCCGCATGGCCGTCGTCGGGGCGGTCACCGAGCGGTGGGCGCCCGAGCAGGCCGGACCCATACACGAGAACTGGCGCCTCGCCCCGCCGATCGGCCCGGCCACCGATCTGTGGGCCCTGGGCGCCCTGCTGTTCCGCGCGGTCCAGGGACACGCCCCGTACCCGGAGGAGAGCGCGGCCGAGCTCGTACAGATGGTGTGCGGAGAGCCGCCCGCGTTCGCCGAGGAGTGCGGGCCGCTGCGGCCCGTCGTGGAATCGCTGCTGCGCCAGGACCCCACCGAGCGGCCCGAGTTCGAGGAGCTGCGCGGCTGGCTGCGCTCGCTGGTGCGCTCCGCACCCGAACCCGAGGCCGGCATCCGTGTTGCCCCGGTGATCGTCCCCGACGACAAGAAGCTCCCCATCGTGCGCCGCAGGGGCGAACTGGTGCGGCGCAGAAGGAAACCCGCCGCGCCCCCCGCCGAGCACGGCCGGCACCGGCACCGCCAGGCCGCGGCGCCGAGCGGAAGGCCGAGGTCGCTCGGCCGGCTGCTGCTGGTCCTCGTCCTGCTGCTGCTGGCCGGCGCGATCGCGTACGCCGTGCTGTTCATGCCCCGCTCCGACTCGGCGCAGGACACGGGCGGCGCCCGGCCGACCGGATCCGGCGGGCAGCAGAGCCCCGGCTCGTCGGCGGACAGCCCCCGTGCGCCGACGCCCAGCGGCACGCCGCCGTCCCAGCAGACGCAGACCACCGGCCCCGGCGGGACGAGTTCCGCGCCGGCCGCCGGCTACGTCGTACGCAAGGACCCCGAGGGGTTCCAGGTCGGCGTCGACAGGAGCTGGCAGCGGCAGCCCATGAACGATGCCGGGCAAGTCCGGTATGTCGGGGGCGACTTCACGCTGATCGTCGTTCCGGGCCGGGACACCGTGCAGGCCGACGGCTCCGATCCGCTGGCCTACCAGGCGGACAAGGAGCGCGAACTCCAGCCGTTCCGGGACTCCAGTTGGTCCACGTCGACGGGACTGCGGCGCATCGACGTGGGGCAGCAGACCATGGCCGAGGGGCAGTTCACCTGGCGGGACAGCAGCGGACGGCAGGTGTACGTCCGCAATCTCGCCCTCATTGTCAATGGCCGATATCACGTGGTCCAGGTGATCGGACCCGAGTCCCAGCGTGACAAGGTGACAGAGATCTTCGGGCAGGCCACCGGCGCCTACCGGGCCGCTCGCTGACGGCCGGTCACGCTCCGCACTCTCCGAAATCGCCCCGCCGGCACGGGATTCCACGTGTGTGCGGATTGCGTTGCTCCGGTGAAAGACCAGGTCATCGCGGTAAGGACGGTTCGCGGGGTCACGGTTGGGTGCCCCCGAGGTTCCCTGGCCGGATTCCGCTCCGTAATCTGGCTCCGTAGGAAAGGTCTGGGTGGGCGGGGGACGTGGAAAACACTCACAGCACGAGCGGCTCCGGAGCGGGGCTGTTGCTGGCCGGGCGCTATCGGCTCGGAGACGCGATAGGCCGCGGCGGCATGGGCAAGGTCTGGCGCGCCCACGACGAGGTCCTGCACCGTACCGTGGCCGTCAAGGAATTGACCGCCGCCCTGTACGTCGCCGAGGCCGACCGGGCGGTACTGCACGCCCGCACCCAGAAGGAGGCGCGGGCCGCCGCCCGCATCACCCACCCCGGCGTGGTCACCGTCCACGACGTCCTCGACCACGACAACCGGCCCTGGATCGTCATGCAGTACGTCGACGGGCCCTCGCTCGCCGACGCCGTCAAGGAGGCCGACGGCCACCGCATCGAGGCGCGCGAAGCCGCCCGCATCGGGCTGCACGTCCTCGGCGCGCTGCGTGCCGCGCACACGGCCGGTGTCCTGCACCGGGACGTGAAGCCGGGCAACGTGCTGCTCGCCCGGGACGGCCGGGTACTGCTCACCGATTTCGGGATCGCCGCCATCGAGGGCGACGTCACCATTACCAGGACCGGTGAACTCGTCGGCTCCATCGACTATCTGGCGCCCGAACGGGTCCAGGGAGCCCACCCGGGGCCCGCCTCCGACCTGTGGTCGCTCGGCGCCACCCTGTACGCCGCGGTGCAGGGCGAGTCGCCGTTCCGGAGGGACTCGCCGATCTCCACCATGCAGGCCGTGGTGGAGGAGGAGCCTCCGGCGCCGGACCGGGCCGGAGCGCTGGGGCCCGTCATCATCGCGCTGCTGCGCAAGTCGCCGGAGGAACGGCCCTCGGTGGAGCAGGCCGAGCGGATGTTCCTCGACGCGATGGAGGGCCGCGCGTCCCTGGCCGCCCAGGCCCATGTGCCGACGGGGCCGCTCTCCGCGGCGGAGCTGCGCTCGGCCGCGGGCGCGCAGACCGGGCCCACCGTGGCGAACGCCGCATCGCGCCCGCAGCCGGCCCCCGAAGCGCCCCAGCCGCCTCGGGTGCCGACGCAGGGGCACGGGCAGGGGCAGGCTCCGGCTCAGGCACCGGCGCCCCGCAGGCGGCGCTGGCGCACCGTGGCGCTGGTGGTCGCGCTGGCCGCCGTGGTCGGCGTGGGCACCGGGTTCGCCTACCTGAAGTACCAGGAGGGCAGGGGCGGTTCTGGCACGGGAGCGGGGCCGGGTGCGACCGGGTCCGCCGCGCCCTCGTCCCCGGAGGCCGGCCGACAGCCCAGCGGGGGCGACCAGTCGGTGCCCGCCGGCTGGCAGCGGGTCACGGACAGGGCCGGCTTCACCCTGCTCGTGCCCAAGGGCTGGAAGCGCCAGATGGACGGCACCGAGATCGACTACACCCCGGACAACGGCAAGCACCGCATCCGCATCAGCATCGACAAGGTTCCGGACTTCGAGAACCCGTACATGCACATGCTCAACATGGAGAAGTCGCTCAAGGACCGGCTGCCCCTGTACAAGCGGGTCACCCTGCACAGCAACAACTACCGCGACCAGGTGAAGTCCTCCCTCTGGGAGTTCACCTACACGGAGAAGCAGGACTTCCCCGGCAAGCGGCACGCCATCGACCAGATGTATTACGGCGACGGCGGCAAGCCCGAGTACGCCCTTTACATGTCGGGCCCCGAAGAGGACTGGGCGACCATCCGCCAGCAGTTCGACACGGTGCTCCAGAGCTGGCAGCCCTCGGCCTCGGGCGGCTGAGCGGGCGGCCCGCCGGGTGGCCGAGCGGGCGGCCGAGCGGCGCGCGAGCGGCCGGTTTCCCTACGTGTGGCGAACGCCGCCGGAGGCCGCCGGGGTGCGGCATGATGGGCCTTCACGCGTGCGGGGAGATCGAGGGGGAACCCCATGCCCACAGCAGAGCAGGATCCAGGCGCACCTCGTGACCGGCCCGACTCCCGCCTGATCGCCGGGCGTTACCGCCTGGGGAGGCGGCTGGGGCGGGGCGGGATGGGCACGGTGTGGCGGGCGCACGACGAATTGCTCGGCCGCCAGGTCGCCGTGAAGGAACTCCACCCCGAGGGCGGCGCCCCGGCCACCGCGGCGCTGCGCGAGGCCCGTGCGGTCGCCCAGATCAAACACCCGCACGTGATCGTCGTGCACGACGTCGTCGAGGACCGCCCGCCCGACGACGCGGCCGGTGCCCGCCGTTCGTACATCGTGATGGAACTCGTCGACGGCGGCTCGCTCGCCGACCGCCTCGCCACCAAGGGGCCCGTCGGGGCCGACGAGGCCGCGCGGATCGGGGTGGCGCTCCTCGGTGCGCTGGCCACCGCGCACGCCAGGGGTGTGCTCCACCGCGACCTCAAGCCCGCCAACGTCCTCATCGAGGAGGACAACGGGCGCGTCGTGCTCACCGACTTCGGCATCGCCCAGGTGCCCGGTGCCGCGACGATCAGCGAGGAGGGCGCGTTCGTCGGCTCGCCCGAGTACACCGCGCCGGAACGGATGCAGGGCGCCGGGGCCGGGCCCGCCTCCGACCTGTGGTCGCTCGGCGCGCTGCTCTGCGCGGCCCTCAGTGGTGAATCGCCTTTCCACCGGGACTCGTTGGGCGGAGTCCTGCACGCCGTCGTCGTGGACGAGATCCGGCCGCCCGCCGCCGCGGGGCCGTTGCTGCCCGTCGTCCAGGGTCTCCTGGAGCGGGACCCGGCGTGCCGCATCGGCGCGGCCGAGGCCGAATCGCTGTTGCGCGTCTTCATCGCCACGGGCAGCACACCGTGGCCGCGCCCCACGCCGGCCGACCGCATCCCCTCCGCGACGACCCCGCCGCCCGCCGTGTCTCCGCCCGCCGTATCGCCATCCGTCGTATCCCCGTCCGCCGAGTCGCCCGTCCCGGGGTGGACCGGCCCCGAGCGGCCCGAGCTCTCCGAGCCGCCCGAGGGCTCCGAGCGGGCCGCCGTTTCCGAGCGGGCCGCCGTTTCCGATCCGCCCGGCACCCCCGGCGCCGCGACCGTGTCCGTCGCCCGGCCGTGGCGGGCCCGGAGCCTTCTGGCGGGGGCCGCCCTCGTGCTCGTCCTGGCAGGGGCGGGCGCGGCCGTCGCGGTGTTCGCGCTCGGCGGCCTGGAAACGGGTCGCGACGCGGGGGAGCGGTCCGTGCCGAGCATGGTCGCCGGCGCGCCCGCGTCCCCGGTCACCACCGCGTCCGCGGCGCAGGGCGAAGCGCCACGGCGGCCGCCTCCGCCGCCTCCGCCGCCCCCGCGGCGGGCCGGCCCGCCGCCGATCCCCGCCGGATTCCATTTCGTGCGTGACCCGGACGGCTTCGGGCTCGCGCTGCCCGAGGGCTACGTACGCACCACCGACGCGCAGCGCGTGTTCTACAACTCCCCGGACGGCGCCCTGAAAGTGGGGATCCGGACGCAGCACACCGTGCCCGCGGGGCCGCTCGGCGTCATGCGGCAGGAGGCCGCTGCCGGGCCTGTCAGCAACCCCGGATACCGCGACGGCAAGGTCACCGCCACCACGCACCGCGGGCACGACGCCGCGCTGTGGGAGTTCACCTGGAACGGCTTCACCAAGACCGAGGGAGCCCGGCACACCTACGACATCAGCTGGGACGCCCTGGGGCGGATGTACGACGTGTGGGTGTCGGCGCCGGTCGGCCGGCTCGACGAGGCCAAGCGGACCTTCGACACCGCGCTCGACTCCTTCGTACCCGAACTCTGAACTTGTGTCACGGCTCTGCATCCGCACCGGGCCCGGCGTGGCACCGGGCGGCGCCGTTCGTCAGGATGTGGTCATGACGAACGATGGAGGGCGGGCGGACGAGCCCACCAGCTACGCCCTGCGGCCCCCGCAGCCCGCCCCGGTGCCGCGGCAGCAGCCGCACGAGCCGGCGCGGCCGCACGATCCGGCACCGCACGAGCCGGCGCGGCCGCACGACCCGGCGGCCCACGAGCCGACGCAGCACCACGGCCCGGCGCAGCAACCCGTCGACGACGGCACCGGCCGGCTGCTCGGCGGGCGCTACCGGCTGGTCGCACGGCTCGGGCACGGAGGAATGGGCACGGTCTGGCGGGCCCGCGACGAGGTCGTCGAGCGTGACGTGGCGGTCAAGGAGCCGCGCGTGCCGGACCACTTGGGCGATCGCGAGCGGTCCACCGTCCATCTGCGCATGCGGCGCGAGGCCCGCGCCGCGGCCCGCATCGACCATCCGTCCGTGGTCACCGTGCACGACGTCGTCATGGAGGGCGGGGAGGACGGCAAGCCGTGGATCGTGATGGAACTCGTGCGCGGCCAGTCGCTCGCCGACCGGCTCCAGGAGGGCACGCTCGACGTCCGCGAGGCCGCCAGGACCGGTCTCGCCGTCCTCGGCGCGCTCGCGGCGGCGCACGAGGCCGGTGTCCTGCACCGTGACGTCAAGCCGGACAACGTGCTGCTCGGGCGCGGCGACCGGGTCGTGCTCACCGACTTCGGCATCGCCCAGGTCGAGGGCGAACAGGGCCTGACCGAGACGGGTGCCTTCGTCGGCTCGCCCGAATTCATCTCTCCGGAAAGGGTGTTGGGGCAGCGTCCGGGCCCGGAGTCGGACCTGTGGTCGCTCGGCGTCGTCCTGTACGCGGCCGTCGAGGGCATGTCGCCCTACCGCCGGAGCAACACCCCGGCGACCCTCCAGGCGGTGCTGTCCGCGGAGCCGCAGATGCCTGCCCGCGGCTCCGGCGCGTTCGGCACGCTCGTCATGCAGCTGCTGCGCAAGGACCCTGCGGCCAGGCCGAGTTCGGCGGAGGTCCGGGCCACCCTGGAGGCCGTGGCCGCCCCCGAACCGGCCGCGTCCACGACGAACGGGCAGTCCGCGGCAGGACGGCCCGGCGGGCGGTCCGCCGGCGGACGTGCCGCGGCCGGGCGGTCCGCGGGCGGGAGCGCACCCGGCGCGAACCGCTGGCTGCCGCCCGTCCTCGCCGAGAGCCGCCGTGCGCGGTACGGGCTCGGCGGCGGCTTCGTGGCCGTGGCGGCCGCGCTCGTGCTGCTCCTCGCGGACCCGTTCGGCGGCGGTGGCCTTCCCGACGGCTGGCAGGTCAGGCCGGAGAACGAGGTGCTCAAGGCGGACATGACGGTCCCCGACGACTACGCCCGCACCCAGAGCAGCGACGGCGACAGCGTCACGTACGACGACCCGAGTGCCGTCTTCACGATCTACGCCGACCGGCTCGACCCGGCCACGGACAAGACCGGCGCCACGTTGCCCGCCGACCCCGCGACCTGGAAGGCGTACTACGAGAAGGGCGGCAAGGACGGTATCGAGTTCAAGGACGGCAAGGTGACCACCGCGACCGTCGAGCACCAGGGCAAGAAGGCGTACGACCTGGTCACCGACTACACCCCGAACTCGGCTTCCTCCAGGACCAATCCGGTCCGCTACCGCTACCACGAGCTGCTCGTGCCGGGTAAGGGCACGGCCTACTGGCGGCTGCGCGTCTCGATGCCGGCGGCGGGCAAGGGCGCCAAGGACGGCGAGGCACTCTTCGCCGAAGTCTCCGGAGGCCTGAAGATCCACGACCTGTGATCCGGTCCGTGTCCGATCCGTCGTCGACCGCACAAGTCGCTGATCAGCACTTATGCGGCCAGTGATCGCTGGCATGATCGGCGGGCCCCGAAAAGCTGTTACCGACGGGTACCGAAAGTGCCCTTCCCGGCATACGCTCCCCCCATGACGGACTCGCAGGCCTCGCCCACGACCACCCTCACGCCCGCCGGTACCAATCCGGTGGCCCCCGCCCCGGCGGGGGCGCGCACCGCCGCAGACGTCGTCACGGCGCAGCTGGTCGCCCAGCTCACGCGGGGTGTGGTCGGCTCGGGGCGGACCGCCAACCACACGCCGTTCAGCGGGGAGAAGCTCGCCGACCTGCCCGAGTCCACGCCCGACGACGTCGCCGAGGCGTTCGCCCGCGCCCGCACGGCGCAGCGCGCCTGGGCCGCGACACCGGTCCGTACCCGGGCCGCGGTGCTGCTGCGCTTCCACGATCTCGTGCTCGCGCGCCAGGCCGAGGTGCTCGACCTGATCCAGCTGGAGACGGGCAAGGCGCGCCTGCACGCGCACGAGGAGGTGCAGGCGGTCGCCGTCGCCGCCCGCCACTACGGGCGCAAGGCCCCCGCCTACCTGAAGCCCAAGCGGCACACGGGAGTCGTGCCTACCCTGACCAAGGTCACCGAGCTGCGCCAGCCGCGCGGGGTGGTCGGGCAGATCGCGCCCTGGAACTACCCGCTGGAGCTGTCGGTGGGCGACGCGCTGCCCGCGTTCGTCGCCGGCAACGCCGTCGTGATGAAGCCCGACACCGAGACCGCGCTGACCGCGCTGTGGGCGCGCGACCTGCTGATCGAGGCGGGCCTTCCGGCCGAGGTCTTCCAGGTCGTGCTCGGTGACGGTCCCGTCGTCGGCCCCGAGGTGGTCAAGCACGCCGACTACGTCTCCTTCACCGGCTCGACCCGCACCGGCCGCGAGGTCGCCCAGGGCGCGGCGGCCCGACTGGTGGGCGTGTCGCTGGAGTTGGGCGGCAAGAACGCCATGCTCGTGCTGCACGACGCCGATGTGGAGAAGGCGGCGGCGGGCGCGGTGCGCGCCTGCTTCTCCTCGGCCGGACAGCTCTGCATCTCGATCGAGCGGCTGTACGTGCACGCGTCGATCGCCGACGCGTTCCTCGACCGGTTCGCCGCACGGACGAAGGCGATGCGGCTCGGCCGGTCGCTGGCGTACGGGGCGGACATGGGCTCGCTGGTCGGCGAGCGTCAGCTGGAGACCGTCACCCGGCACGTCGAGGAGGCCGTCGCCAAGGGCGCCACGCTCGTCGCCGGCGGCGTCGCCCGCCCCGACATCGGCCCGCTCTTCTACGAGCCCACCATCCTGGACGGCGTCGAGGCGCCCATGGCGGTGTGCACCGAGGAGACCTTCGGGCCGGTCGTCTCCGTCTACCGCTTCACGGACGAGGACGAGGTGATCGAGCAGGCCAACGGCACGCCGTACGGCCTCAACTCCTCGGTCTGGACGAAGGATTCGCGCCGCGGCCACGAGGTGGCGGCCAAGCTGAGCACCGGCACGGTCAACATCAACGAGGGGTACGCCCCCGCGTACGGCAGCGTCCAGTCGCCGATGGGCGGCATGAAGGACTCGGGGCTCGGCCGCCGCCACGGCTCCGAGGGCATCCTCAAGTACACCGAGGCGCAGACCGTCGCCCAGCAGCGCGTCATCCCGCTCGCCCCCTCCTTCGGCATGGACGACGAGAAGTACGCGGCCTTCATGACCCTCAGCCTCAAGGCGATGAAGGCGCTGCGCCTGCGCTAGGCCGTCTCTTCGAAGCTCGCCCCCGCCCAAGTTCACTTTGACCCCGTGCACGAGGAGAGCCATGTCCCAGGTACCCCCAGCGCAGAATCCGGACGAGGACGGCGGGTACGACTACGACGTCGTCGTGGTCGGCTCGGGCTTCGGCGGCTCGGTGACGGCGCTGCGGCTCACGGAGAAGGGGTACCGCGTCGGCGTGCTCGAAGCGGGCCGGCGTTTCACCGCGGCGACCCTGCCGAAGAACTCCTGGGACATCAAGAACTACCTGTGGGCGCCGAAGCTCGGCCTGTACGGCATCCAGCGCATCCACCTGCTCGGCAACGTGATGGTGCTCGGCGGCGCCGGTGTCGGCGGCGGCTCGCTCAACTACGCCAACACCCTCTACGTGCCGCCGAAACAGTTCTTCGACGACCCGCAGTGGAAGTCCATCACCGACTGGCAGGACGAGCTGGCGCCCTACTACGACCAGGCGCGGCGCATGCTCGGCGTGCGCCTCAACCCGACGATGACCCCCTCCGACGTCCACCTCAAGGCCGCCGCCCAGCGCATGGGCGTCGGCGACACCTTCCACATGGCGCCCGTCGGGGTCTTCTTCGGCGACGGCCAGGACGGTGACGGCACGGCGAAGGCGCGGCCCGGCACGGCGGTCGACGACCCGTACTTCGGTGGCGCGGGCCCCTCCCGCAAGGCGTGCACCGAGTGCGGCGAGTGCATGACGGGGTGCCGGCACGGCGCGAAGAACACCCTCAACGAGAACTACCTCTACCTCGCCGAGAAGGCGGGCGCGGTCGTCCACCCCATGACCACCGTCGTCTCGGTGACCGGCGACTCGCGCGGCGGCCACGCCGTCGCGACGCTGCCCACCGACCGCAAGGACGCCCCTGGCCGGCTCTTCACCGCGCGCCACGTCGTCGTCGCGGCCGGCACCTACGGCACCCAGACGCTGCTGCACCGCATGAAGGCGGGCGGGCAACTCCCCTACATATCCAAGAGGTTGGGCGAGCTGACCCGCACCAACTCGGAGGCGCTCGTCGGCGCGCAGACCACCCCCCGCCGCTACCGCAAACGGCACGGCGTGCCCAAGGTGGACTTCACCCGGGGTGTCGCCATCACCTCCTCGATCCACCCGGACGACAACACCCACATCGAGCCCGTCCGCTACGGCAAGGGCTCGAACGCGATGGGCGGCATGTCGATCCTCCAGGTGCCCTACGGCGTCAACCGGGTACGCAACTGGCTCGGCAACGCCGCCAAGCACCCCCTGCTCCTGGCACGTTCGATCAGCAACCACCACTGGTCCGAGCGAACGATCATCGGTCTGGTCATGCAGTCGCTCGACAATTCGCTCACCACCCACCTCAAGCGGGACGGCGTCGGCAAGGGCCTGCTGACCGCGGAGCAGGGGCACGGCGCGCCCAATCCCAAGCAGATCAGGGCGGCCACGCAGGGCGCCGCGGCGATCGCGGCGGAGATCAACGGCTTCGCGGGTTCGAACGTCGGCGAGCTCATGGGCACCCCGCTCACCGCGCACTTCCTGGGCGGCTGTCCGATCGGCGACTCGGCCGAGACCGGCGTGATCGACCCGTACCACCGGCTCTACGGGCACCCGGGGATCTCGGTGGTCGACGGCGCGGCCGTCTCGGCCAACCTGGGCGTGAACCCGTCCCTGACGATCACCGCGCAGGCCGAGCGGGCGATGTCGCTGTGGCCGAACAAGGGCGATGAGGACCCCCGCCCGGCGCAGGGTGCGGCCTATGTGCGGCTCGCTCCGGTCGAGCCGAAGGCGCCGGCGGTTCCGGCGGAGGCGTTCGGTGCGCTGAAGCTGCCGTTCCTCGGCCTGCCGCCGGTCCCGCCGAAGCCGCAGGGGGCGCGGCCGGCGACGAAGCCGAAGGCGTAGGCGGCCGCCGCTGCCGTGCGGCAGACCCGGACACGCGAGAGGCGCTGCACCCCCCTCCGAGTGCAGCGCCTCTCGCGAACGCGGAGACCTGGTGGAGCCCCGCAGGCGTGAACAGAGCACGGGCGAGGCTGTTGGTTCCGTCTGCATGACCTGCGACTCACGTGAATGGTTGTCCGTCTTCACGAAATCCTTATGTGATCCACGCCACTTCGCCGGCGGGGCAACTATCGCGCTGTTCCGCCTGTCGAACGGCTGCCGCGGCCGCCCGTGCCGCCCAGGACACGTCAAGGGGATTCACGTGAGCGAGAAGCAGCCGGCCTCGGGAGGGACGTCGGGCGACGACGCGGTGCCGGACGAGGTCTGGGAGCGGTTCGTCCGCGACAGCGAGCTGGACATCAAGGCGTCAGCGGCGCCCAAGGAGCCCTCGGCGCGCGCCCGGCTGGTGACCGACCGGCTGCGCAAGGAGCGGGAGGCCGCCGAGGCCGCAGGCCGGGGCCGCGGCGGCAAGGGCAAGCGGCGGCCCGCCGAGCCCCAGGGCTGGCGGTCCGGGCCCGCGTGGCAGGAGATGGACGGCCGGGCCGGGCGCAGGCGCCGCACGTGGGGCGTGCTGGGCATCCTCCTGTGTGCGGGCCTCCTGCTGGTCGCGCTCAACCCCGCCCGCGCCCTGTCCGTGCTGACCGGTGACGACAGCGGTGACGACACGGCCACGGCCGCCACCCCGCTCCCGGCGGAGACCGCGGCCCCCACCGGCGCCCCGCCCTCCTTCGACCCGGACGAGCCCACTCTCAAGGAGCCGTTCCGCGGCTCTCCCGCGGCGCAGTACGCGGACGGCGCCGCCGGCATCGAGGTGCCCGGGGCCACCGCGGTCGGGGGACTCTCCAAGGAGCGAGTGGCCGCGGCCCTCGCCGATACGCGCGCCCTGCTGATCGACGCCGACCTGAACCCGGTGACCCTGGCCGGCGGCCGTCCCGAGGCGGCGCTCGCGCTGATCGACCCGCGGGAGAAGGACTTCCTGGGCCACCTCACCACCGCGCTGGCCGAGCCGGACAAGGGCCACGACCCGCTGACCTTCTTCACGCGGTTCGACCCCAAGGAGGTCGCGCTGGTGGGGAGCGTGGTCAAGACCCGGGGCCGCATGACGTTCAGCGCCAAGTCCGGCGGGGGAGTCCTCGTGCACGCCGACTACACCTTCGTCTATCCGCTGGCGAAGACGGCGCCCGGCTCGACGGAGGTGGCCCGCACGATCGTGCGCCGGATCCTGGACGTCGAGGTCGCACGACCGGCCGGCGAGGCCTCCACCGGCGGCAGGCTCTGGATCGGCGCGTACGACGAGAACATCGCCAACTCGGCGTGCGACGTCTACGACGGATACGTGCATCCCCAGTTCGGCGACGCGCCCGCGGGCCCCTCGCCGAGCGGCTCCGCCGTCGACCCGTACGACCGCAGCAAGCAGCTGGACGCGGAGCGCCAGAAGGGATGCGGCGTCGTCAGCCGCACCTGAGTGTGAGGGAACACGGCACAACTGCCGTGGGTGAAAGGTGAAGTGAAGCAAGGAGAAGGGTCGCGACCTGGGCGGTCGTCCGACCGGATGCGGTCGGTTCCGGGCGTCCCCGGAACCGACCGCTCTTGGGTGTGACCGGGCTGCTGTCCCCTGCCGTCCGGTCACGCACACTGGGGCGAGGTCCCACGACGTACTTGCAGATACGTCACACGCCCCAGCGGAGCCACGCGTGGTTTCTTCGGGCCCGCCCCTGGCTGGCGCGGACACCCCACCAACGAAGCCGGGCCGGGGACGGTCACGGCGCCGTACGGGTGAGGAGCGCCCGAACTCAGATACGGCCCCGGCACAGCTCCAGCATCGTCATCGCGAGGGCGGTGCCGGGCTTGCCGAGGGCGTCGCGGAAGTGGGCCAGGACCTCCATCTCGCGGTTGAGGTTGACCCGGCGGCCGCCGGAGGCGATGCGGGATTCCTGGATGACGGCGGACACGGCCATGCGTTCCTGGATCAGGCCGATGATGCGGTCGTCGAGCGCGTCGATGCGCTCGCGTGCGCCGGTGATCACCGCGGCGGCCTCGTCGGTGCGCGCGCCGGTCCTCTCGGCGACGTCCGGGCCGGTGAGGGGCGCGCCGGCGAGGGTCGTGCCGGTGACGGTCGTGCTGCTCATGGGGGGCTCCTGGTGAGGGATGCGGCGCCCCGGATCGGCAAGGACCGGAAACCGCAGAGCGCCCCGGGCCTTGTCGGCCCGGGGCGCTCTGGGAAGTGTGTGTCAGTCGCTCAAGCGGCGAAACCCACGAACCCATGGCGCCCGGCGGGCCGGGTGCCATAGGTAAAGACGAAGGTCTGGTGCTCGCGCATGCGCACAGTATGGACCGGCGCCCGCAGCGGGGACCAATCCGGGTTCGGATGGTGAGACGAACCGGCCACCGCCCGCCCCGGTAGAATCGACAAACATCGACCCCCTCCCACCGCCGGAAGGCCGCCACCCGTGCCAGCAGCACCCTCCGCAGCCGCGCCCGACAACAACCCGGACGTCGTCCTGGTCGTCGACTTCGGCGCGCAGTACGCCCAGCTCATCGCCCGCCGCGTCCGCGAGGCCCGGGTATACAGCGAGATCGTCCCGAGCAGCATGCCCGTGGCCGAGATGCTGGCCAAGAACCCCAAGGCGATCATCCTCTCCGGCGGCCCGTCCTCCGTGTACGCCGAGGGCGCCCCGCGCCTGGACCGCGCGATCTTCGAGGCCGGGGTGCCGGTCTTCGGCATGTGCTACGGCTTCCAGCTGATGGCGACCACGCTCGGCGGCACGGTCGACGACAACGGCGCCCGCGAGTACGGCCGCACGCCGCTGACCGTCTCCAAGATGGGCTCCACCCTCTTCGAGGGCACCCCGGCCGAGCAGTCGGTGTGGATGTCGCACGGCGATGCCTGCTCGGCGGCCCCCGAGGGCTTCACGGTGACGGCCTCCACGGACGTCGTGCCCGTCGCGGCCTTCGAGAACGACGAGAAGAAGCTGTACGGCGTCCAGTACCACCCCGAGGTGCTGCACTCCACGCACGGCCAGCAGATCCTTGAGCACTTCCTCTACCGCGGCGCGGGCATCGAGCCGACGTGGACGACGCACAACGTCGTCGAGGAGCAGGTCGCCCTCATCCGCGAGCAGGTCGGCACCAAGCGCGCCATCTGCGGCCTGTCCGGCGGCGTGGACTCCGCGGTCGCCGCGGCCCTCGTGCAGAAGGCCATCGGCTCCCAGCTGACCTGCGTGTACGTCGACCACGGCCTGATGCGCAAGGGCGAGACCGAGCAGGTCGAGAAGGACTTCGTCGCCGCGACCGGTGCGAACCTGAAGGTCGTCGACGCGCAGGAGCGGTTCCTCGACGCGCTGGCCGGGGTCAGCGATCCCGAGGAGAAGCGCAAGATCATCGGGCGCGAGTTCATCCGCGTCTTCGAGCAGGCCCAGCTGGAGATCCTCCAGGAGGACGGCCCCGAGGTCGCCTTCCTCGTGCAGGGCACGCTCTACCCGGACGTCGTCGAGTCCGGCGGCGGCACCGGCACCGCGAACATCAAGTCGCACCACAACGTGGGCGGCCTGCCCGACGACATCGAGTTCGAGCTCGTCGAGCCGCTGCGCAAGCTGTTCAAGGACGAGGTCCGCATGGTCGGCCAGGAGCTCGGCCTGCCCGACGAGATCGTCCAGCGCCAGCCGTTCCCCGGCCCCGGCCTCGGCATCCGCATCGTCGGCGAGGTCACCAAGGAGCGCCTGGACCTGCTGCGCGAGGCCGACGCGATCGCCCGCGAGGAGCTGACCGCGGCCGGGCTCGACCGCGAGATCTGGCAGTGCCCGGTCGTGCTGCTCGCCGATGTGCGCTCGGTGGGCGTCCAGGGCGACGGCCGCACCTACGGCCACCCGATCGTGCTGCGCCCGGTCTCCTCCGAGGACGCCATGACGGCGGACTGGACGCGGATGCCGTACGACGTGCTCGCGAAGATCTCCACCCGCATCACCAACGAGGTCGCCGACGTCAACCGCGTCGTGCTCGACGTGACGAGCAAGCCGCCGGGGACGATCGAATGGGAGTGACCCGGCACGGGGAGACCCGGCACGGGAAGTAGCTCCACCGCTCGGCCCATGGCGTCGCCCCTCGCGAGGGGCGACGCCATGGACGTACCGGGCTCAATGGGCCTTGAGGTGTTCGCGTGCCGCCGCGACGAACTCCGTGCGCAGCCTGGTGAATTCCTCCCAGACGCCGGCGGGCTCCTCGTCGGCCTCGTGCATCGCCCGGATCGCCGCCACGAGCGCCGCGGCCTCCGCGGCCGCGCCCACGGCCTCCAGGTCGATCATGTTGAAGGCGGCCTGCGTCGTCGAGAAGGCGGCATCGGTGGCGGCGAGCGCCTGCTGCCGGTCCTCGTACTCGCCGCGCCAGCGATGCCACGACACCCGGGCCTCCATGTCCGTCGCGGTCAAGAACGCGGCGTACGTCTCCCGGTGCGCCAGATAGACCGCCGTCCAGTCCTGCGCCACGTCGGTGACCTCCCACTCGCAGAGTCCGGTGTCCGACATGCGTCTGACATGTCGTCAGGTCACGATCGCACGAGCCGGCGAAGACGAGAAGATCTGTGCACCGGCCGCCCCGGAAGGCCCCCAACGGCGGGCCGCCGAGGCGCCGTTGCCGGGTGACCGCCACTTGGCGCCCGTCACGTGTTGACCGTCATGCGTCGACGGTTACTTGTTGACCGCGAACCGCAGCAGGCTGTCCTGGTCGCCCTGCTTGACCGTGCCGCGCGTGTTGATGACTTCCAGCTTCCAGGACGCACCCACGCGGTAGGCCTTGGCGACGGCGATGGCGTTTCCGTTGCCCAGGAGCGAGGGCCATATGTCGGCGACCTGCTGGGTGGTGCCGCCGGTGCTGTCGTAGACCTTGAAGGACACGTTCGCGGCCTTCCGGAAGTCGCTGCCCTTCTTGTAGGCGGCGCAGATGAACACGATGCTGGTGACCTGGGGCGGCACCCGGTCGAAGGTGACCTCGATCAGTTCGTCGTCGCCGTCCCCGCGCCCGGTCTGGTTGTCACCGGTGGACGTCACGGCGCCGTTCTGCAGGGGGTCGGTCACGTCCAGGCCGGCGAAACGGACCGGGTCCTTGCCGTTCATGAGGATGGCGAACACATCCAGGTCGGTGCCGCGCGCCTTGCGCAGGGCGCCCAGCAGTGCGCCGCTCCCGCCGGAGGTGGTGTCCCAGGAAGCGCCGATGCCCATCTTCGTCACACCGTCGAGGTCGGCGGCGCCGTGCTCCTTGGTCAGGGTGAGGACGCTGGGTGTGGGCGGAGTGGTCATGATGTGAAACCTTTCCAGTGTCTGATTTGTCAAGTCACGTGACGTGATGTGCGCTATTCAACCACCCGGATGGGTTAAAACGGCAGGGTCGGTGCCACACCGTCATGAAGCGTCACCGGCCTCCTCCTTCGCACACGCCTCACCCGGGGGAGGTGGTTCCGAGGGCCGTCGAGCGTGCCGGCCCTCGCGTGCCGTACCGAACTCGTGTCGTAGTACGTCAATTTGATGGTTAGCCAATCACCCTCAGGACCGGGCAGTGCCCGCATCCGGGCCGGATTCGTGCGCGACAATTCCTCCCACGGTCCAAGGGGTTTGACGGAAGGCGGAGTCCCGAAGTGGCGGTCCAGGAGGCTCGGCAATGCGGCGGTGACTGCGTGCACGGCGCGCGGGACGGGCACCGGCGCGCGGTGGCGGCGTTCCTCGCCCAGCGGGACGGGCTCGCCGCCGGAGAGGGGCTGCCCGCCGCCCTCGCCCATTCCGCCGGGGCCTCGCGGCAGTGGGTGTCCGACGAGTTGACCCAGTCCGCCCGAGCGGTCGCCGAACGCGGCCGCGAAGCCGGATTGAGCTGGCCGGACCGCGTGTGGCGGGCCACCCTCGCGACGGTCTGGGGCGGCGTGGTCGCCCTCGCCCTCGCCGAGGCGTCCACCGCCGTCGGAGCGGGATGGACGCCGGCCCGCACCGCCGGGCTCCTGGCGGCCCTCGCCGTCGCCGTGCTCCTGACGGTCACGGCCCACCTGTACCGCTCGGGCGGCGGCCTGCTCGCCCCGGTGCTCGGGGAGGACAACCGCCTTTCCACCTCGCGCGCGGTCGCCGCGGCCTGGGTCCTGCTCGCGCTCTTCACGACGCTGGTCCTCGCCCTGCGGCTGGCCGCCGCATCGGAGGCCGCCGAGCGCGCCAGGGTTCTGCACGGTCTCGAACTGGCGCGCTGCGGCGGCCTGTTGACCGTCGTCTTCCTCACCTCGTCGATCGCGGTCCTCGTCCGCCGGGTCGTGACCGTGCGCATCCACGGGCAGCGCCTCCAGAAGGTGCGGGCCGACCGCCCGCGCGGCGCCGACCTCCTGGCCGACGACGCGGGCAGGGGCAGCCTCGCGGACGCCCAGTACGTGGCGGTGAGCCTGGTCGCGCTCCTCTTCGCGGTCGTACGCCTGACACGTCGGCCCGAGCAACTCCCGGACCTGCCCTGGGGGTTGGCGGTTCTCGTCGTGGTCTCGGCCGCGACGTACCTCGCCGCGAAGTACGCGGAGGGCGGCCGCCCGGTGGTCCTGTCCGTCGTACGGGCCCGGGAGGCGGGCGATCTGGACGCGCCCATCAGGACCGGGGACGACATCGAGATCCGGGGCGTGGGCTTCGTGCCGCCGGGCGCCGGCACCCCGGACCGGCTCGCGCGGATGGTGGTGCGCATCGGCGCCGTCCACGTCCACGTCCCGCTGATCCCGGTCCCCGGCGGCTTCGCCAACCCGACGGACACCCTGCTGACCGTGCCCGTGCCGGTGGACGTCGAGGCGGGGCGGGTGGAGGTGCGGGTGGTGACGGCCGCGGGAGTGGAGACGAACGGGGTGCTGGTGGAGGTCGCGGAATAGCGGCCCGGCCCTGCCCGGCGCCGCTCCTGCCACGGTCCGCCCCGGCCCCGCGCCGCGGCGCGCGGGAGGCTACCGGTGCGGGATTGAGACACGCGTTCCCCCCGTCCGTATCGTCTGGTGACAGGTGAATCGGATGGAGGCGGGATCAGCCATGGCTCATGGACATGCGACCGGGGTGCGGACCGGGGCGGACCGGGCCCAGGGGTGGCGAGCGACGGCCCGCACGTATGCGCTGGTGCCGCTGCGCGTCTTCCTCGGGGTGACGTTCATCTACGCCGGCCTCGACAAGCTCACGGACAGCGCGTTCCTGCACGCGAGCGGGACCGGCTCCATCGGCGAGCTGATGCACGGGGTGCGGGACAGCTCGGCGATCCCCGCGCTCGTCGACCTCGCCCTCAAGAGCCCGGTCGGCTTCGGGTACGCCATCGCGCTGGGCGAGCTGGCCGTCGGCATCGGCACGCTGCTCGGCCTGTTCGGGCGGCTCGCCGCGCTGGGCGGGGCCCTCATCTCGCTCTCCCTGTGGCTGACGGTGAGCTGGCAGACGACCCCGTACTACTACGGCAACGACCTGGCCTACTTGATGGCCTGGCTGCCGCTGGTGCTGGCCGGGACACCCTTGCTGTCCGCCGACGCCTTCCTCGCCAGACGGCGCCGCCGGAACCCGTAGTCCACCCAGCTCACCAGCGACGCGATCCCGAGCCCGCCGCAGATCAACGGGATCACCACCGGCGACGGTGTGTTCCACCGGCCCGCCGCGTCCCCGGCGAACAGCACGGCGGTGGCGATCAGGGCGAGCCCTGCGACGACCCGGCCGGGGCGGAACTCATGACGCTGCACGGTCCACCTCCGCCTGGCCGACGGCGACCGCGAGATGCAGATCCAGGGTGCCGGCGGCCGCGGCGCCGGCCGGCGGTGCCAGCGTCGTCGTGCGCTTGTCGTCCGCCGAGACCCGCAGGTCGTCCGGTTTCTCGCCGGGCAGCCGGATGTCGGCGAGGCCCAGGTCGAAGGTCACCTTCACGGTCACGTCCTTCGGTACGACGACCTTGGCGCGGCCGGCGCCGACCTCGGCGCGGGTCGTGAGCGTCCGGCCCGCGGGCACGGCGATCCGGCTCAGGTCGAGGGTGGCGACGCCGGTGCCGAGGCGGTACTCGGGCCGCACCTCGCCGATCGCGGCCGGCGCCCACCCGGTGCGCACCCAGTGCGCGTCGATGGTCTTGGGGAGCGCGGCGGAGCCGGCGAGCAGGGCGGCCGTGAGCACCGCGAGGAACAGGGTGCCGAAGCCCGTACGGCCGAGGAACGAGCTGAGGAGCAGGCCGAGCCCGAACACGGCGAGCGCGGCCGCGAACCCGGTCTGGAGGCCGGTGCCGAGCGGCTGGTGGCCCCAACGGGCGCCGAGGCCCGCGCCGAAGGCGAGCAGCGCCGCGAGGAAGAGGAGGCCGCCGATGGGGCGCGGTCCGCGGCCGGCGCGGACAGCCGCCTTCGCGGCCTTGCCGGCCTTGGGGGCCGGCACCGCGAACGTGTCCGCCGGGCCCCACAGGTAGCCCGTGGCGACCGGCCCCGTGGTGCCGTCCTTGATGATCGGGTCCCGCCACCAGGACGGCGGGGACGGCGCGGGCGGAGCCTTCGTCTCGGGCGGCGCGTCCGCCGCGGCCTGGGCGGCGACCGGGTCGAGCGGGGTGTCCGCCGGGGCCGCGGAGCGGCGCTGCGACCAGACGCCCGCGCCCGCGGTGAGCAGGACGAGCAGCACGGCGAACGTCATCACCGGGCCGTTCCTCAGCATCGTCAGGAAGATCCCGCAGCCGGCCAGGGCCATCAGGACGGCGACGAGCGCCGCGCCCTCGACGCGGCCGGTGAGCAGGCGCCGGGCCTCGTTCTCGTCCTCGCCGTCGAGCGGCAGCAGCAGCCAGGCGAATCCGTACAGGACCAGGCCGAGGCCCCCCGTGGCCGCGAGCACGCCGAGCGCGATGCGGAAGATCACCGGGTCGAGGTCGCAGGACCGGCCGAGCCCGCCGCAGACGCCGCCGATGACCTTGTTGCGGCTGCTGCGGCGCAGCTGCGGGGGCGCGGGGGCCGGGTCGGGCGGCGCGGGGGGCGTCTCGGTCGGCGTGCTCATACGGACACCTCGGTCGGCGTGCTCATACGTACATGGTGACGGCCCCGCGCGGCACACGGCACCCGCCCCGACCCTGGCCTCACCCTGATTTCGCCCCCGAGGGGAGAGGCCGGCCCGGGAGGGGAGAGACCGGCCCGCGACGGGTCGGGCCGGCCCGCGGCTGAGGCCGGCCCCCGGGGGAGAGGGTGTCCCCCGGGAGGGGGAGGTGGCCTCCCCCTCGTGCGGGGGCCGGCCTCAGGGAAGCCTGGGGGCCAACCCTGATGCTCCGGTGGCCGTGGCCGTGTGACGATCGGGGCATGCCAGTCGCCACCCCCCGCCTGTCGTCGCCGCCCGAGGCCGACGAAGCGCCGGTCCGCAAGCTGTACCGCTCCGCCGAGGGGCGGATGCTCGGCGGCGTCGCGCGCGGGCTCGCAGGGCACCTCGGCCTTCCGGTGGTGTGGGTGCGGATCGTCTTCCTCGGGCTGCTGTCGGTCAACGGCCTCGGGGCGCTCCTGTACGCGGCGTTCTGGTTCGTGGTGCCGCTGGGGCTCGGCGGCACCACGACCGGGCAGCGCTCCGCGTTCGAGGTGAGCGCGGACGGCCGGCGCAGACTGCGCAAGCCCGACAAGGGGCAGATCGTCGCGCTGATCGCGCTGGTCTTCGGCGCCACGATCTTCGCCTCCAAGGTGGACGTGGGCGGCTGGGCCAACCCGTACGTCCTGCCCAGCCTCCTCATCGGCGTCGGCGTGATCCTGGTGTGGCGCCAGGCCGACAACGCGCGCCGGGCCCGCTGGACCGAGGGCGCCCGCCGCAGCCGGTGGCTCCCGGTGGCCCGGGGGCTCGCCGGGGTCGCCCTGGTGGGCACGGGCCTGACCGGCTTCGTCGTGGTCAACGGCTCGGCCGCCCAGCTCGGCAACGTCCTGACCGCGGCGATAGCCGTCCTCGCCGGCATCGCGCTGCTCGCCGGGCCCTACCTGGTGCGCATGACTCAGGACCTGTCCGAGGAACGCCTCATGCGCATCCGGGCCCAGGAGCGGGCCGAAGTCGCCGCCCACGTGCACGACTCGGTGCTGCACACCCTGACCCTGATCCAGCGCAACGCGGAGAACGTCGGAGAGGTGCGGCGCCTGGCCCGCGCCCAGGAGCGGGAGTTGCGGGCCTGGCTCTACAAGCCGGAGGGCACCGGCAAGGACAAGGAGGAGGAGCCCCAGACGCTCGCCGAGGCCGTGAAGAAGGCGGCGGCCGAGGTCGAGGACAAGCACGGCGTGCCCATCGAGGTGGTCGTCGTCGGCGACTGCCCGCTGGACGACGGCCTGTCCGCACAGATGCAGGCCGCACGCGAGGCCATGGTGAACGCGGCCAAGTACGGTGGCGAGGGAGGCGCCGTCCAGGTGTACGCGGAGGTCGAGGGCCGCACGGTCTTCGTCTCGGTGCGCGACCGGGGACCCGGATTCGACCTGGACGCGGTGCCCGGCGACCGGATGGGCGTACGAGAATCAATCATCGGCCGGATGCAGCGCAACGGCGGTACGGCCAGGCTGCGTTCGGTGCCCGGCGGGGGCACGGAGGTCGAGTTGGAGATGGAGAGGGCACAGGGATGACCGAGGAAACGACAGGCCGCCACGTCAGGGTGGTCCTCGTCGACGACCACCGGATGTTCCGCACCGGGGTCCAGGCGGAGATCGGCCAGACCGCGACCACGGGCGTCGAGGTGGTCGGCGAGGCCGCCGACGTCGACCAGGCGGTCACGGTCATCACCGCGACCCGCCCCGAGGTCGTGCTGCTCGACGTCCATCTGCCCGGCGGCGGCGGCGTCGAGGTGCTGCGCCGCTCGGCGGCGATGATGGCCGACGCCGAGAACCCGGTGCGCTTCCTCGCCCTGTCCGTCTCGGACGCGGCGGAGGACGTGATCGGGGTGATCCGCGGCGGCGCCCGCGGCTACGTCACCAAGACCATCACCGGCGCCGACCTCGTGGATTCGATCTTCCGCGTGCAGGACGGCGACGCGGTGTTCTCGCCGCGCCTGGCGGGCTTCGTCCTGGACGCGTTCGCCTCCACGGACGCGCCACCGGCCGACGAGGACATGGACCGCCTCACTCAGCGCGAGCGCGAGGTGCTGCGCCTGATCGCCCGCGGATACGCCTACAAGGAGATCGCCAAGCAGCTGTTCATCTCCGTCAAGACGGTCGAGTCGCACGTCTCGGCGGTGCTGCGCAAGCTCCAGCTCTCCAACCGCCACGAGCTGACCCGGTGGGCGACGGCACGACGACTGGTCTGACCGGCTGATCGGCCGATCGGAGCCTGCGGTTCACCCGCGTAAAACCATGGCAAAACCGGCAACCCGGGCGCGCTCATGTCACTCTTGCCGGACGTGATGAGCCTGACCGGAACGCCCTTCTTCGTCACCACGATCGTGGTGGCCGCGCTCGCCGTGCTGGTGCCGCTGCTCATGTGGCACCGGGTCGGCGGGCCGGTCGTGGTGCGCGGAGCCGTCCGGCTCTTCATGGTGGTCGTCGCCCAGGCGACGGCGGTCCTCGTGGTGTTCGTCGCCGTCAACAACGCCAACGGCCTCTACGACACATGGGGCGACCTGCTCGGCACCGACAGCCATGTCGCCGCCGCCCCCAATCTCGGCGCCGACGGCACCGGCGGGCGGCGCATCGCCCAGGAGCCCCGCGTCAAGCAGGCCTTCGCGCCGGCCGGCGACCCGGACATGGGGCCGGGTGTCCAGGTCACGCGGCTGACCGGCCGGGTCTCCGGGGCGGAAGGCGAGGTGTACGTGTGGCTGCCGCCGCAGTACGACGACCCGGCGTACCGGAACAAGGACTTCCCCGTGGCCGAGCTGCTGCCCGGTCATCCCGGTTCGGCCCGGGACTGGTTCACCAATCTCGATGTCGCCGAGCAGCTCCGACCGCTGATGGCGGACGGTGAGGTCAAGCCGTTCATTCTGGTCGCGCCGCGCACCGCGCTGCTCGCCGGGGGGCAGGACACCGGCTGCGCCAACGTGCCGGGTGTCGTCAACGCCGACACCTGGCTGAGCGTGGACGTCCGCAAAATGGTCACCGACACCTTCCGTGCCGTCACCGGAGCCGACGGCTGGGCCGTCGCCGGGATATCGGCCGGCGCGCACTGCGCGGCCAAACTCGCCGTCGAGCACCCCGACCGCTACCGCGCTGGCGTCGCGCTGTCCGGCTACAACGACCCGGCCGCCGAGCCCGACTCGATCACCGCCGGCGATCCGGTGCTGCGGCGCACGAGCGACCCGCTGTGGCTGCTCACCCACGCCGGCCGCGCGCCGCGCACCTCCCTCTACCTCACCGGCCAGCCGGGCGACGGCTACGAGGACGGGCTCGCGCTGCACGCCGCCGCCAAGCCGCCCACCGAGGTGTGGGTGCGCAAGACCGGCGGGGGCCATCTGAACGTGGTGTGGAAGCCGCTGGTGCCGCGCGTGTTCCGCTGGCTGTCCGGCCAGGTGGGCGGGGTCAGGGCCGCCGCACCCCGGGACGCGGGAAGGTCCCGGGCCGGGGCGGGCGCCGACCCCGGGACGGGCGTCCGCAGCGCGCCGACCGAGAAGCCCGCTGAGAAGCCCGCTGAGAGGCACGCCGAGAAGTAAAGGGCGCGAGGCATCACCTTTTGGTAAAACGCTGGCAAAGAGGGCAACTGGTGTTCACGGCCTGCCCTCTTCGGGGGCGTGATGAGCCTGACCGGAACCCCCTTCTTCGTGGCCGCGATCCTCGCGGCCGCGGCCGCCCTGCTGCTGCCCCTCCTCCTGTGGACCAGGATCGGCGGTCCGGCCCTCGTGCGCTGGGTTTCGCGGCTCCTCATGCTGGGCTTCGCCCAGGTCACCGCGATCCTCGTGGTCTTCCTGCTCGTCAACAACGCGAACGGCCTGTACGACACCTGGGACGACCTGCTCGGCGGCGGCGACCACGTCAACGCGGCCCCCGACCTCGGCCCCGACGGCACCGGCGGCATGAACACGGCGACCGAGCCCAAGGTGAAGCAGAAGTTCGTGCCGTACACGAACAAGGTCGGCAAGGGCGTCATGAAGACCACGCTCAAGGGGCAGGTCTCCGGGGTCGAGGGCGAGGTGGCGGTGTGGCTGCCGCCGCAGTACGACGACCCCGCCTACCAGGGCAAGACCTTCCCCGTCGTCGAGCTGCTGCCCGGCTACCCGGGGTCGATAGGCGCCTGGTTCGGCACCCTGAAGTCGCAGGAGCAGCTCACGCCGCTGATGGAGCGGGGCGAGGTCGCGCCCTTCATCCTCGTCTCGCCGCGCACCACGCTCCTGAGCGGCAAGGACACCGGCTGCGCCAATGTGCCGGGCGTCGTCAACGCCGACACCTGGCTGAGCGTGGACGTCCGCAAGATGGTCACCGACAACTTCCGCGCCACCCCCGGCGCCGACGGCTGGGCCGTCGCCGGGTACTCGGCGGGTGCCCACTGCGCGGCCAAGCTCGCCATCGAGCACCCCGACCGCTACCGGGCCGGCGTCGACCTGTCCGGCTACAACGATCCGGCCGCGGAGAAGGACTCGATCACCGCGAAGGACCCCAAGCTCCGCGAGGAGTCCAACCCGCTGTGGATCCTCAAGCACGCGGCGGCCCCGCCCCGCGTCTCGCTGTTCGTCTCCGGTGAGCAGAGTGACGGCTACAGCGACGGGCTCGCCCTGAAGAAGGCCGCCAAGGCGCCCACCGCGGTGACGGCGGTCAAGCTCAACGGCGGCGGCCACGCGAGCGCGGTGTGGAAGGCCCAGGTCCCGGACGTCTTCCGCTGGCTGACCAAGGAGATGGGCGCAGGCGCGCGACCGGCCGTCGGACGCGGGGTCTGACGGATCGTCAGGTACCGAGTCGGTCCGCGAGTCGCGTCACGCGGGCCGTACCGCCCCGGCGAACGGCATCTCGTCGATCGGCGCGACCCGCACCGGAGCCCCCGGATGCGGCGCGTGGATCATGTTGCCGCCGCCGATGTAGAGCCCGACGTGGCTGATTCCCGCGTAGAAGAAGACCAGGTCGCCCGGGGCGAGATCGGAACGCGAGACCCGGGAGCCCGCGGTGATCTGCGTGTACGTGGTCCGCGGCAGCTGCACCCCCGCCGAGCGCCAGGCGGCCTGGGTGAGCCCCGAGCAGTCGAAGGACGAGGGGCCCGTCGCGCCCCAGACGTACGGCTTGCCGAGGGCGCCGTAGGCGAAGGCGACGGCGGCCGCGGCGCGCGAGCTGGGTGCGGCCACGACGGGCCCGCGCGGGAGGTCGGACGCCCGGCTGGCCCGGACGTCGGCGGGCGCCGCGTCGGCCCCCTCGTAGGCGGCCCGCTCGGGCTTGCTCAGCTGGGCGAGCAGATCCTCGGCCGAGGTGATCTTCGACTGGATGTCGCTCTTCTGCTGTCGCAGCGTCGACTGCTGCCCGCGCAGCTCGGTGAGCTTGGTGTCGGCCGTGGAGTGCAGCCGGTCGAGTTCGGAGAGCTGCTTGCGCACCCCGGCGACCGCGATCGCGGTCCGGTCCCCGGCGTGCTGGGCGAGCGCGGCGTCGTCCAGGTACCGCGTCGGGTCGGACGACAGGAAGAGCTGGAGCTCAGGAGCGACGGTCCCGCTGCGGTACTGCGCGGCCGCGAGGGAGCCGAGCGCGGTGCGCGCGGTGTTGAGCTGCTCCGTCTTGCGCGCCGCCTCGTCCCGCAGCGCGTTCAGCGCGCGCTCGGCCGCGTCCGCCTTCTGCTTCGTCCCGTCGTACGCCTCCGTCGCGACCTCCGCGTCGTGGTACAGCTGGTCGACCTTGGCCTTCACCTGCGCCGGTGTGAGCTTCGGATCCGCGTGCCCGGACCCCTCGAAGAGGGTCGCGGTGGCCGCGGACGCCAGAGCGAGCGTCGCGGCGGTGCGGGCGGCGGGACCGGTGAGCGGATGCTGCCTGGGCTTGCGGTGCGCAGCCACGAGGGCCTTCACGTCCTTCCGTACGGCGGTGCTTCCGGGCTGCGGCACCCCGGGAGGGGAACCCGTTCCGACGACGGACCGCACAGGGGGAGCGGCCCGCCGCCGGACCTTTCGGCGGGGTGACCGACAGCCGCCCAGTGGTGCGACGGCGGTGGGGAGTCGGCCACCTGGGGGAGGACGCTAAACCTGGGCGACACGGCCCAGCGAGGTCATGACGGGAAGTGCCGCTTTCCGGCGCTGCGCTGACCACTTTTGACCGGAGCCGGGGCGTTGGCCCCCGGACTGTGCGCCTGCTGTGACCGAAGTGCCCGTTGGGCCCCACCCGCCGCAGAGAGCCTGATAAGCGGGAATTAGGCTCCGGCCCATGGACGTACTCATCAATGTCGTCGTCGGCCTGCACATCATCGGCATCGCCGCGCTGCTCGGCGGATTCCTCACGCAGATGAAGGCGATGAGCGCGGGCACCGCACGCTTCGTCCCCGGGATGCTGCACGGCGCCCTGACCATGCTGGTCACCGGTGTCGCCCTGGTCGGACTGAGCCAGGCCAACGGCGAGACGGTGAACACCCTCAAGATCGGTGTGAAGCTCGCCGTCCTGATCGTCATCCTCGGCCTCGTCTATGTGAAGCGGGACGACGAGAGGATCGAGAAGGGCGTCTTCGGCGCGGTCGGTGCCCTCACCGTGGTGAACATCTTCATCGCGCTGCTCTGGCACTGAGACGCTCCTCCGGCGCCGAGACCCGGTTCACGCCCGGGTTCCCGAAGGCGGGGGCACGGTGTCAGAGGGGCGGCCTAGACTCGGGAGACGATGAGCAGCCTCTTTGACGACAGCTTCCTGGCGGACCTCCAGCCCTCGCAGGAGGAGCACCCGCCGCCCCCCGAGGAGTCGCACGCACCCGAGCCGGTGCCGGACGACCTGTTCGGGGGCCGGTTCGACGCACCCGTGGACCGCGACGCGTACTACCGCGGCGGCGCCCCGCGTCCCGCGATCGACGCGGCGGCGCTCCTGGAGGGGCTGAACGAGCAGCAGCGCGCCGCCGTGGTGCACGCGGGCTCGCCGCTGCTCATCGTCGCAGGCGCCGGCTCCGGCAAGACCCGGGTGCTCACCCACCGCATCGCCCACCTGCTCGCGACCCGCGGTGTGCACCCCGGCCAGATCCTCGCGATCACCTTCACCAACAAGGCCGCCGGCGAGATGAAGGAGCGCGTCGAGCAGCTCGTCGGGCCGCGCGCCAACGCGATGTGGGTCATGACCTTCCACAGCGCGTGCGTGCGCATCCTGCGCCGCGAGTCGAAGAAGCTGGGCTTCACCTCGTCGTTCTCGATCTACGATGCCGCCGACTCCAAGCGCCTGATGGCCCTGGTCTGCCGCGACCTCGACCTGGACCCGAAGAAGTTCCCGCCGAAGGCGTTCAGCGCCAAGGTGTCCAACCTGAAGAACGAGCTGATCGACGAAGAGACGTTCTCGGGCCAAGCTGCGGACGGGTTCGAGAAGACGCTCGCCCAGGCCTACACGCTGTATCAGGCGCGCCTGCGCGAGGCCAACGCGCTCGACTTCGACGACATCATCATGACCACGGTCCACCTGCTCCAGGCCTTCCCGGACGTCGCCGAGCACTACCGGCTCCGCTTCCGGCACGTCCTGGTCGACGAGTACCAGGACACCAACCACGCCCAGTACACGCTCGTACGGGAACTGGTGGGCCCCTCCGGCGAGGCGCAGGCCCCGGCCGAGCTGTGCGTGGTGGGCGACGCCGACCAGTCGATCTACGCCTTCCGCGGCGCGACGATCCGCAACATCCTCCAGTTCGAGGAGGACTATCCGAACGCGACGACGATCCTCCTGGAGCAGAACTACCGCTCCACCCAGACGATCCTGTCCGCCGCCAACGCGGTGATCGAGCGCAACGAGGGCCGCCGCCCCAAGAACCTGTGGACGGACGCGGGACCGGGCGCCCAGATCGCGGGCTACGTCGCCGACACCGAACACGACGAGGCGCAGTTCGTCGCCGACGAGATCGACCGGCTCACCGACAAGGCCGAGGCCAAGGCGGGTGACGTCGCGGTCTTCTACCGCACCAACGCGCAGTCCCGCGTATTCGAAGAGATCTTCATCCGCGTCGGCCTGCCCTACAAGGTCGTCGGCGGCGTCCGCTTCTACGAGCGCAAGGAGGTCAGGGACGTCCTGGCCTATCTGCGCGTCCTGTCCAACGCCGAGGACACCGTCCCGCTGCGCCGCATCCTCAACGTGCCCAAGCGCGGCATCGGCGACCGCGCCGAAGCGATGATCGACGCGCTGTCGCTGCGCGAGAAGATCAGCTTCCCGCAGGCGCTGCGCCGCGTCGACGAGGCGTACGGCATGGCGGCCCGCTCGGCCAACGCCGTCAAGCGCTTCAACACGCTGATGGAGGAGCTCCGTACGATCGTGGACTCCGGCGCCGGGCCCGCGGTCGTCCTCGAAGCGGTCCTCGAACGCACGGGATATCTGGCCGAGTTGCAGGCCTCCACCGACCCGCAGGACGAGACCCGCATCGAGAACCTCCAGGAACTGGCCGCCGTGGCCCTGGAGTTCGAGCAGGAGCGCGGCGAGGAGGAGGGCACGGGCACCCTCGCCGAGTTCCTGGAGAAGGTCGCCCTGGTCGCCGACTCCGACCAGATCCCCGACGAGGACGAGGACGGCTCGGGGGTCATCACCCTGATGACGCTCCACACCGCCAAGGGCCTCGAATTCCCCGTCGTGTTCCTCACCGGCATGGAGGACGGCGTCTTCCCGCACATGCGCGCGCTCGGTCAGGCCAAGGAACTCGAAGAGGAGCGCCGCCTCGCGTACGTCGGCATCACGCGCGCCCGCGAGCGGTTGTACCTCACCCGCTCCTCGATGCGCAGCGCCTGGGGCCAGCCCTCGTACAACCCGGCGTCGCGCTTCCTCGAAGAGATCCCTGCGGCGCACCTGGAGTGGAAGCGGACCGGGCCGATGGCCGCGCCCGCCGGCCCGATGTCCAGCAAGTCGCTCGGCGGCGGCATCGGCAGTTCGCTGTCGTCCTCGCGCTCCAAGTCGGGCCCCTCGGGCTTCGCGACCCGGCGCGGCGGCGCCGACAAGCCGGTGATCGCCCTGTCGGTCGGCGACCGCGTCACTCACGACCAGTTCGGCCTGGGCACCGTGATGACGGTGACGGGCTCCGGCTCGGACGCGCAGGCCACGATCGACTTCGGCGACGAACGCCCGAAGAAGCTGCTGCTGCGGTACGCGCCGGTCGAGAAGCTGTAGTCGAGAGGTCGTAGGCGGGGCGGGCCGGGGTTTCCCGGCCTACGTCGGGTCCGGGTCGTCCACCCACGTCGGTCCGGGCCGTCCACGTCGGTCCGGGCCGTCCACGTCGGTCCGGGCCGTCTACGTCGGGTCCAGGCCGTGGCTGCGCAGCCACGGCAGGGGGTCGATCGACGAACCGCCGTGCGGTCGCACCTCGAAGTGGAGGTGCGGCCCGGTGGAGTTGCCGGAGCTGCCCGAGTACGCGATGACCTCGCCGGCTTTCACCGGACCCGAACGGATCTTGGTGCTGGACAGGTGGCAGTACCAGGTCTCCGTGCCGTCGGCGCCCGTCACCATCGCCATGTTGCCGTAGGCGCTGTTCCACTGGGTGCGCACCGTGCCGTCGATCGCCGACATCACCGGCGTGCCGAACGAGACCGGGAAGTCGATGCCGGTGTGCACCGACATCCAGTTGACGCCGGCCTGCCCGTAGTAGGCGCTCAGCCCCTTCTGCGTCACCGGCAGGACGAACTTGGGGCGCGCGGCCTCCTTGGCTGCGGCCGCCTCTTCCTTTTTCTTCTTCTCCGCGTCCTGGCGGGCCTTCAGGTCGATACGTTCCTGCGTCCGGCTGGCCCGGTCGGCGAAACTGCTCGCGTCGGCGCTGAGATTGGCCAGCTGGGTGTCGAGGTTCTTGTTGGCGGCGACCGGCTTGACCGAGGCCGGGTCGGACGCGGCCGCCACGGCGGAGCCCTCGTCCTTGCCGCCGCTCAGCCCGCCCACCGAGGCCACCGCGACACCGGCGACCCCCATCACGCACACCGACGGCACCGCGACGGTCAGCAGCGCCGAACGCTTGGCGGGGGTACGCCGCCGACGGTTGCCGGCGCGCCGCGCCTCGGCCCGTGAAGCCGCGACCGTCACGGCGGGAAGCTCCGCACTCTCGTCGGGCCCGTTGGTCGCGCCGGTCCCCTCGTCGACCGCGTCACCGAGCTCCACCTGGGGGAACTGGGCGGTCTCGTGCGGGAGTTGGGGCGCGGCGGGCTGCGCGGCCGGGGCGTCGGGGGGTGTCGGGGCGGTTGGCGTGGCGTTCCACGCGGTGGCGTCGTAGGCCCCGGTGTCGGCGTGGGTGCCGGGCACCGCCCACTGGCCGGTGGTGTCGTACGCGGAGGCGAAGACGCCGGCATCGTACGGGCCGGTGTCCTGCGCCTGGGTCCAGGCACCCGCGTCCCACTGGCCCGTGGTGTCGAAGCTGCCCGTGTCGAACTGGCCGGTGTCGAAAGCGCCGGTGTGCGTGGCGCTGCTGTGCGTGGCACTCGTGTGGAACGCACCGTTGGGGAAGGCGCCGGTGTTGTCCGTGGTCCCGGCGTGCAGGGCCCCGGTGTTGAAACCGCTCGTGTCGAACGTGCCGGTGTCGAACGTGCTCGTGTCGAACGTGCCGGTCGCGCCGTCCGGTTCGTACGCCGTCGCCTGGGCCGGAACCGTCCACTGGCCGGTGCTGTCGTACGGGGAGGCGAAGGCATCGGTGGCGAAGGCGCCGGTGTCGAACTGGCCTGCCCGGCCTGTCGCGTAGCCGTTCTGCGCGGCGGGCCCGGCCGGACCGGGGGAGGGGTTCCCCATCGCGCCGAAGAGGGGATCGACGTCGAAACCGCCGGTGCTGTGCGTGCTCGGCGCGTGGGGGCCGTTGCCGCCAGGGCCGTTGCTGCCGCTGAAGTAACCGTCGTGTCCGACGTACCCGGCGTGGGCGTGCTGGTCAGTCACCAACTTCTCTCTCGCCTCGGCAACAGAACCTGCGGCCGGGGTCCCCATGGGGGTGGGGGTCCCGGGGGCAGCAGTGGCGTGACTGTACCCGGCGGTACGCGACAGCGACAATCTTCGGGGGGCTTCGCGCTTGCGGGAAACGGGCAATCGGCCGCCTTTCGGCGGACTATGGGCAGAGCCTTGGCCCTGCGTTCGAGGGACGTTCGAGATGTGGGCGATGTGTTCGGGATGCGATCAGGCCACGCGGCGGCGAGGCCCGGCGGGCCCCGGGCCTGGGGGTGGTGTGCTCAGGCCACCGAGAACGCGTCCTGGTCGGCCGATTCCGGCTCCCCCGCGGTCAGCGCTTGCCGCACTCCCGCGGCGACGGCCGGGTGAACCGGCATGGCCAGGTGGCCGATTCCCGTCACCCTGACGTTCTGGACGAGCAGATCGGGGTGGTCGACGCGGGCCGTTCCGACCGGGATCATCAGCGTGTCGAGGTCGCTCCAGAAGCTCACGAAGCGGGTACGGATGCCGGGCGCGGGAGCGCGTAGCTCCTCGACGAGGTCCGAGCCGGGACGCATCTGCCGCACGATCGGATGCGCGGGCGCGAGGTGCGCCGAGCGCGTCCCTGAGTGCGGGGTGCCCAGGGTGATCAGCGTACGGACCCGGGCGTCCCCGCCCAGGCGCTGCACGTAGTAGCGGGCTATCAGGCCGCCCAGGCTGTGCCCCACCACGTCCACCTCGCGGTGGCCGGTGCGGGAGCAGATCTCCTCGACGTGCCGGCCGAGCAGCTCGGCGGCGACCCTGATGTCGACCGTCAGCGGCGAGTAGTTGAGGGATTCGAGATGCCGCCAGCCGTGCCGGGCCAGCGAGCGGCGCAGCAGCACGAAGACGGACCGGTTGTCGATGAAGCCGTGCAGCAGGATCACGGGCGGGTGCGACCTGCCGGATGTCGGCAGCTGAGGGGTGGCCGCGGGATCGGCCACGGGGTGGCGCTCGGGGGTCAGGCCGGACGGATAGAGGAGCAGGTGCCCGGCGAGCACGGCCAGGTCGAGCGCGGTGGCCCGGATCAGCGCCGCGGACAGCCAGGCGCGGCGCAGGAGCGGCGGCAGGGCGAGCGGTAAGAGCGACATGACCGGCACGGCGGCGACCTCCCGAATGACATACGGAAGGCCACTCCGTCCCCCGTATGCCGTCATGGGGCTCCGCGGGAGAAGGGCCGCAGCCGGACCGGCCCCAAAGAGCGAGGGCCGGACCACCGTGCTGCGCGGCTGGCAGCACGGTGGTGCGGCGCCTTCGTAGCGGCTCCCCTTGCGCCGTGCCCGACCGGACGGAACGGCCCGCCGACTGCTGCCGAGGGCCGACTCGTGCGGGTACGGTGCAAAACGAACGTGTCCCACGTGTGATTTCCCCCTCCCTCCCCACCGCGAAACGGCGGGTTGCGGGATGCTGTGGATAACGTTCGTTCACTTCCCCGGCTCTTTGGCGCGGGGTGCGCAGGTGGGACATGTGGAGGCAGTGATGGGTGTAACTGGTCCGATCCGCGTGGTGGTGGCCAAGCCGGGGCTCGACGGTCACGACCGCGGGGCCAAGGTCATCGCGCGGGCGCTGCGTGACGCCGGCATGGAGGTCATCTACACCGGGCTGCACCAGACGCCCGAGCAGATCGTGGACACCGCGATCCAGGAGGATGCCGACGCGATCGGCCTCTCCATCCTCTCGGGGGCGCACAACACGCTGTTCGCGAAGGTGCTGGAGCTCTTGAAGGAGCGGGACGCGGAGGACATCAAGGTGTTCGGCGGCGGGATCATTCCTGAGGCGGACATCCCGCCGCTGAAGGAACTCGGTGTGGCGGAGATCTTCACTCCCGGAGCGACTACGACGTCGATCGTGAGCTGGGTGAACGCGAACGTCCGCCAGCCGGCAGGGGCGTAACCCAGCTGCCCGGGATCGGGCGGCCCCGGCCCCCGACGCGTTCGCCCACCCTGCCGCCAGCCGGCAGGGGCGTAACCCAGCTGCCCGGGATCGGGCGGCCCCGGCCCCCGACGCGTTCGCCCACCCTCCCCCAAGCTCCTCATGAGCAGGGGGGGACCCCATGACGGGCTGAGGTTGCCTCTGCCGAGCCCCGTCAGGGGCGCGGGGAACTGCGCGGGAAGCGGGCACGGTCCGCACACGACGGCGGGTTCAGGGGCGCGCGGCACGGGCCGGGAAGGGCCGGGGGTTACGCGCCGAGTTCTCGCCGCATCGCCGCCCGCAGCGACAACGTAGCCACCAACCGTTGAAACGCCTCCGCCCAATACCCCCCGGCCCCCGGCGACGCCCCCTCCTCCTCCGGCGGCGTAGCCGTCAGCGCCTCGAGCCGGGGCGACTCCGAGGGATCGAGGCAGCGCTCCGCCAAGCCCATGACCCCGCTGAAGCTCCACGGGTAACTGCCCGCATCCCGCGCGATCTCCAGCGCGTCCACCACGGCCCGCCCCAGCGCCCCGGCCCACGGGACCACACAGCCCCCGAGCAACTGGAACGCCTCCGACAACCCGTGCGCGGATATGAACCGGGCCACCCAGTCCGCCCGTTCGTCCCGCGGAAGGACGGACAGGAGCTTGGCCCGCTCGGCCAGGGAGCCCGTGCCGGCGCCCTCGCCGGGCGGCGCCGACGGGGCACCGAGCAGCGCGCGGGACCACTCCGCGTTCCCCTGCCGCACGGCCGCCCGGCACCACGCCGCGTGCAGCTCCGCACCCCAGTCGTCGGCCACGGGCAGCGCCACGATCGCGTCGGCCGCCCGTCCGCCGAGCCGGGCCGGCCAGCTGTCGAGCGGGGCGCACTCCACCAACTGACCGAGCCACCAAGACCGTTCGCCCCGCCCGGCCGGAGGCCTGGGAGCGATCCCGTCCCGCTGCATGTCGGCGTCGCACTCGTGCGGTGCCTCCACCGATATCGCCGCCCCGTCGCCCGTCCGGTCCAGGGACACGCAGGACGCCGCGCGCCGTGCCATCCGTCCCGCCAGCGCGGAGCCGGGCAGCGCCGAGAGCAGCTCCGCGGCGG
This sequence comes from Streptomyces sp. NBC_00442, assembly GCF_036014195.1. Lineage (NCBI taxonomy): Bacteria > Bacillati > Actinomycetota > Actinomycetes > Kitasatosporales > Streptomycetaceae > Streptomyces > Streptomyces sp. NBC_00442. Next base: position 2,791,262 of record NZ_CP107918.1, on the reverse strand, counting down.
TCGCCCGTACGTTGCGGCTCCGGTCGGCCAGCGCCCGTTCCAGGAACGGCTCGTCCGACGCGGAGAGGCCGCCCCGCAGCGAATCCAGGAACATCAGCCGGTCCTCGGCCCGCTCCGTCGTCCATGTCCCGGCGAGCAGCACCCGCCCCGCTTCGGGGTCGTGTGCCCGTACCGCCGCAAGCAGCGTCACCCGCTCGGCGAACAGCCCTTCCTCCCACAGGAGTTGTACGGCGCCGGTGTCCCCGGGGTCGGGCAGGGCCGCGCCGCCCGACGTGCCCCGCAGCGCGAAGCGCCACTCCGGGTTGAACCTGGCCAGCCACAGGCCGTACGGCCCCGCGAAGGCGAGCGCCTGAGGACGCAGATCGGTGCGGGCGCGTGCCGCGTCGAGCAGCGCCGGCATGAGCGCCGCCGGCGGGCGCAGGCCCCGCTCGTTGGCGATGGCCAGCCATTGCGGGAGGAGCTCGCCGAGATCGGGCGCGGTCCCGCGCCGGCCTCCGGCGTGGGCGGGCGCGGAGCGGTCGGCGAGAAGCAGCGCCAGGCGGCGCCGGGCCGCGTCCGGCAGTGCGGGGCGCCCGTCGGGCGGTGCGGGGGTCGGGCGACCGGCGGCCGTCGCCGGAAGCAGTCCCGCCCTGCGCCGTACGGTCTGCCTCGCCGCGGCCCCGAGAAGCTCCTCCGGAGCGCCGGTCGCCGGGCGCCGATCGGTCCCGAGGAGCGCCGCCGTCACCAGCTCGTCCCACGAGCAGGAGCCCGCGTCGGCATCACCGGTTCCGGCGTGTGCGTCAGCGGCGTGTGCGTTAGCGGCATGTGCGTCAGCGGCGTGTGCGTCAGTGGCGTGGGCATCGGTGCCATGGGCGTCAGCCGTATCGGCGGTATCGGTGTCGACGTCGCTGATCGTGGTGGTGCTGGTCATGGGCTCCCTCGTTCCGTCCGTGTCCGTGTCCGTCTCCGTGTTCGTCTCCGTTTCTCGGCCGTCGGCGGAGAGGCCGGCCGGCCTCTCGGCGGCTGGGGCCTGCGCCGCCCCGCCGTTTCCGGCTCGCCCCGCGGCCCGGCCCTTCACGTCAACGCCACCGCTTCCACCCCGCCTTCGGGCCACACCGCCAGCGGCGTGAAGCCCCGGTGTCCGCATTCGCCGAAGACCGTCACCGGCGCGCCGCCGGACACCGACAAGAGCTTCCACGGGCCGGTGCGGGCCGGCCCCGACGACGGAGTCACCGGCAGCGCCAAGTCGCCCTTGGCGTCAGCCAGTTGCCACCCGTCGCGATCGTTCTCCGGCGGCACCGGTATCACCTCGGTCAGGGTCACCGGGCACGCTTCGAGCCAGGGGTCGTCCAGCAGCGCCCGGCCGTACCGCTCCATCGCCTCGGCCGTCGTGCCGCCCGGTGGCGGACCGTCGGCCGCGACCGGGTCCGCGTGCCGCTCGCCGAGAGCGGCCCGCACCCGGCCCGCGCCCGGGTACGGCGTCAGGTCGGCATCGATCGCCCGGCCGACGGGCAGCGCGATCGCCGGGGCCCGGCCCGCGGCGCCGAAGTCCAGGATCAGCGCCGAGCGGCCCGACTCCCTTCCGTACAGCCAGATCCGGCGGGTGGTGAGCTTCGCGTCGGCCGTGTCGTACTGGGCGAGGACCTGCCAGCTGTCGCGGATCGCGGGGCCCCGGGGCGCGGTGGGCGCGCCGACCCGGGAACGCACCGTCGCGGCGAGGGGCTCGGGCAGCGCGTCCCGGCCGAGCCAGGCCCGGTCGAGCAGATGCAGCAGGGCGCACTCTTCGAGCAGCCGCGTCGGCCACCCCGTGCCCGAGCCCGGTATCGCGCCCAACTCCCTTACACGCACCGCGAGTCCGGGTGCCTGGGCGTCGACCATCCGGGCCGCCGTCTCCTCCCACAGGCGGTACCCGGGCCGCTCCGCCGTGGCGAGCCCACCGCGCAGCAGATCCGAGAGCCGCTGCTCCAGCTCGACCGACCCCGAGGTGATGCGCTCCGCCCGCCTCTCGGCCCTGCGCCGTGCCCCCTCGGGATCAACGACACCGCTGCCCGCGGCCGTTGTGTCCGGTTCCCTCTTGTCGCCCGTGCCGCCCGCCCCCGCGCGCCCGCGCCGCGCGAGCCACTGCTCCGCCCATTCCGGTGGCGCCCCGTCCGGCACCACCCCCTCGGCGCCCTCCGACCAGCGCAGCAGCAGCCCCAGCGCGTGTTTGCACGGGAACTTCCGGCTCGGGCAACTGCACATGTAGGCGGGGCCACTTGTGTCGACCACCGTCCGGTACGGCTTGCTGCCGCTGCCTTTGCACAGGCCCCACACCGCCCCCGATCCGTCGCATCCGCTCCCCGACCACGACCCGGCGGCGCCGAGCCTGCTTCCCGCCGTGCGTGACGCATCGTCAGGTGCCAGTGCGAGCACCTGCTCCGTCGTCCAGCGGACCCCCTGCTGAGTCATGTTCCGAAGGTACGGGCGACCACTGACAATCGCCCCTGACCTGCGGGAAAGCCCTCTCGGGCGCTGATTGTCAGTGGCGTGGTGCACGGTTGGAACACAAGCCGGTCGAACGTGTCGAACGATCTGGAGGGGGAGCCATGACCGTGTCCGAAAACGGGTCCGCGGCAGCATCCGAAACCGAGCCCGCCCGCGCCGATTTCCCTGTCGCGTACCGCGCCGATTCCCATGTCCAGCCGCGCGCCGATTCCGACGCCGAGCCGCACGCCGATTCCGACGCCGAGCCGCACGCCGATTCCGACGCCGAGCCGCACGCCGACTCCCGTGCCGCCGCGCGTCCCACGTCGCGTGGGGAGGACGTATCGCGTGGGGAGGCGGCGGCGCAGGAGGCCCTGCGTCCGCACGCCGAGCACGCCTTCGCGGACGAGCTCGCGGCGCTCGCCGCGGCCGACGACCGCCCGCGCCCGGCCCGTTGGCGGCTCTCGCCGTGGGCCGTGGCCACCTATCTGCTCGGCGGCTCCCTGCCCGACGACACCGTGATCACCCCCAAGTACGTGGGCCCGCGGCGCATCGTCGAGGTGGCCGTCAGCACGCTCGCCACCGACCGGGCCCTGCTCCTGCTCGGCGTGCCCGGCACCGCCAAGACCTGGGTGTCGGAGCATCTCGCGGCCGCCGTCAGCGGCGACTCGACCCTTCTCGTGCAGGGCACCGCCGGCACCCCGGAGGAGGCGATCCGCTACGGCTGGAACTACGCCCAGCTGCTGGCCCACGGCCCGAGCCGGGACGCGCTGGTGCCGAGCCCCGTCATGCGGGCCATGGCGCAGGGCATGACCGCGCGCGTCGAGGAGCTGACCCGCATCCCGGCCGACGTGCAGGACACGCTGATCACGATCCTGTCCGAAAAGACGCTGCCGATCCCGGAGTTGGGGTCCGAGACGCAGGCGGTGCGCGGCTTCAACCTGATCGCCACCGCCAACGACCGCGACCGCGGCGTCAACGACCTCTCCAGCGCCCTGCGGCGCCGCTTCAACACGGTGGTGCTGCCGCTGCCCGCCACCGCAGACGCCGAGGTGGACATCGTCTCGCGCCGGGTCGATCAGCTGGGCCGCTCGCTCGACCTGCCGGCCGTCCCCGACGGCATGGCGGAGATCCACCGCGTTGTCACCGTCTTCCGTGAACTGCGGGACGGGGTGACCACCGACGGCCGCACCAAACTCAAATCCCCTTCGGGGACGCTCTCCACGGCCGAGGCGATCTCCGTCGTGACCGGCGGCCTCGCGCTGGCCGCCCACTTCGGCGACGGGGTGCTCAGGTCCGGCGACGTGGCCGCCGGCATCCTCGGCGCCGTGGTGCGCGACCCGGCGGCGGACCGTGTCATCTGGCAGGAGTACCTGGAGACGGTGGTCCGCGAGCGGGACGGCTGGAAGGACTTCTACCGGGCCTGCCGCGAGGTGTCCGTATGACCACGCCCGTGCCGGGCACCGTCCCGCCGCGCGGGGCGGGGCCGCTGCTGCTCGGGGTGCGCCACCACGGGCCCGGCTCCGCGCGGGCGGTGCGTGCCGCGCTGGACGCCGCACGGCCGAGCGCCGTCCTCGTCGAAGGCCCTCCCGAGGGTGACGCCCTGCTGGCCCTCGCCGCCGACGAGGCCATGCGGCCGCCGGTCGCGCTGCTCGCCCACGTCGTCGACGATCCGGGGCGGGCCGCGTTCTGGCCGCTGGCCGAGTTCTCCCCGGAGTGGGTGGCCATCCGATGGGCCCTGGCCCACGGTGCACAGGTTCGCTTCATCGATCTGCCCGCCGCCCACTCGCTCGCGATGGAGGCCGAACCGCCGGCGGGCCCCGCAAGCGGTCAGGACCCCGAGGGCGGGGACGGCCGGGTGCAGCCCACGGATGCCCCGGACCCCGCAGCACCCGCCCCCGCAGCACCTGCTCCCGGAGCGCCCGAGGCCGCTGCCCCCGCAGGTCCGCCGGCCTCCGCGCCCGCCGGGAGCGGCCCGTTGATCGATACCGCCCACCCCGCCCACCTCGTCGACCCGATCGGCGTGCTCGCCGAGGCCGCCGGATACGACGACCCGGAGCGCTGGTGGGAGGACGTCGTCGAGCACCGGGACGCCGTGGGGGACCCGCGGGCCCCGTTCGCCGCGCTCGGCGAGGCCATGACCGCGCTGCGCGAGGCGTACGGCGACGGAGGCCACCCGCTCGACCTCGTCCGCGAGGCCTACATGCGGCAGCAACTGCGCGCTGCGACAAGGGAGTTCGGGTCCGGCGAGGTCGCCGTGGTCTGCGGGGCCTGGCATGTGCCTGCCCTCGCCGGAAGGTTCACCGTCGCCGCCGACCGCGCCCTGCTCAAGGGGCTGCCCAAGGTGAAGGCGGACATGACCTGGGTGCCCTGGACGCACCGCAGGCTCGCCAGGCGCAGCGGCTACGGCGCGGGGATCGACTCGCCCGGTTGGTACGGGCATCTGTTCAGCGCCCCCGACCGGCCGGTCGAGCGGTGGATGACCAAGGTGGCGGGGCTGCTCCGCGCGGAGGACCGCCAAGTCTCGCCGGCCCACGTCATCGAGGCCGTCCGGCTCGCGGGGACGCTCGCCGCGATGCGAGGCCGCCCGCTGCCCGGTCTCGCCGAGACCACGGACGCCGTGCGGGCCGTGATGTGCGACGGCTCCGACGTGCCGCTCGCCCTGGTCCAGGACCGCCTCGTCGTGGGCGACGTGCTCGGCGAGGTGCCCGACGCGGCGCCCGCCGTCCCGCTCCAGCGCGACCTCGTGCGGACGCAGCGGAGCCTGCGGCTCAAACCGGAAGCGCTGGAGCGGGAGGTGGAGCTCGATCTGCGCAAGGAGACCGATGCGGGGCGCAGCAGGCTGTTGCACCGGCTGCGGCTGCTCGGCATCGGCTGGGGCGAGCGGACCCAGGCCCGCTCCACCGGCACCTTCCGGGAGAGCTGGCGGCTGCGCTGGGAGCCCGAGCTGTCGGTGCGGGTCGCCGAAGCCGGAGTGTGGGGCACCACCGTGCGGGCCGCCGCCACCGCGAAGGCGGAGTCGGACGCGGTCGCCACGACCTCCCTCGGTGCGATCGCCATGCTCGCCGAGCGCTGTCTCGCGGCCGAACTGCCGGACGCGTTGGGGGTGGTGATGCGTGCCCTGGCCGACCGGGCCGCGCTCGACACGGACGTCGCCCACCTCGCGCAGGCCCTGCCGGCCCTCGCCCGCACCCTGCGCTACGGCGACGTCCGCGGCACTCCCGCCGCCGGCCTCGCCGAGGTGGCGGCGGGCCTCGCCGAGCGCATCTGCGTGGGCCTGCCGCCCGCCTGCGCCGGCCTCGACGCGGACGGCGCGGCCGAGATGCGTACGCACCTCGACGCCGTCCACGCCGCGATGGGTCTCCTCCCGGATCCGCCCGGGTCGGCAGCGGCCGGGCTGCGCGGCCGCTGGGCCACGACGCTCGCCCGGCTCGCCGCGCGGGACACCGTGCCCGGCGTGATCCGCGGCCGCGCGGCACGGCTGCTGCTGGACGACGGACGCATCGAGAGCGAGGAAGCGGCCCGGTACATGGGGCTCGCGCTCTCGCCGGGCACGGCGCCCGCCGACGCGGCCGCGTGGATCGAAGGGTTCGTCGGCGCGGCCTCCGGCGGCATGCTGCTGGTACACGACGACCGGCTGCGGGCCCTGGTGGACGGCTGGCTCACGAGCGTGGCACCGGAGGCGTTCACCGACGTACTGCCGCTGCTGCGGCGGACGTTCGCCGCCTACGAGGCCGGCGTGCGGCGCACGTTGGGAGAGCTGGTGCGGCGCGGCCCCGCGCCGCGCACCGCGCCCGGTGACGCCGCCGCCCCCGGATTCGGCGCCGGCCTCGACGCCGCGCGCGCCGACGCCGTACTGCCGCTCATCGGCCTCCTCCTCGGCCGGACCGGCACCACTACGACTCCCTCCACGACTCCCACTACGACTCCCTCTGTGACTCCCGGCGACATGAAGGGGATTGACGCCCTTGCCCCACCCGACGGCCCCCACGGACCCGGCGACCTCGATGGCCCGAGCAACCTTGAAGGCTCCAACAACCCTGTGGGGGTGGGCAGATGACGACCAGCATGCGACCAAGTGACGACGAGCGGCTGCGGCGCTGGCGGCTGGTGCTCGGCGGGGAGCCGGGCGCCGAGGGAACCGGCCGCGCGCTCACCGGACAGGACGCCGCGATGGACGGCGCGCTGGCCGCCCTCTACGGCGGCGCACAGAACACGGCACAGAACGCGGCCGATGGCGCGGCCCGGAGCGGGGCCAAGAGCCGCGGCGGGCTCGGGGCGTCCGCGCCGTCCGTCGCGCGCTGGCTCGGCGACATCCGTACGTACTTCCCGAGCTCCGTCGTGCAGGTCATGCAGCGCGACGCCATCGAGCGGCTCGGTCTCGCCGCGCTGCTCCTGGAACCGGAGATGCTGGAGGCCGTCGAGGCCGACGTGCACCTCGTCGGCACCCTGCTGTCACTCAACAAGGCGATGCCCGAGACCACCCGGGAGACCGCCCGAGCCGTGGTGCGCAAGGTCGTCGAGGACCTGGAGAAGCGGCTCGCCACCCGCACCCGGGCCACCCTCACCGGCGCCCTCGACCGCGGCGCCCGCGTCAGCCGGCCCCGCCACCGCGACATCGACTGGGACCGCACGATCCGGGCCAACCTCAAGAACTACCTGCCCGAGCACGGCACGGTCGTGCCCGAGCGGCTCGTCGGGTACGGGCGGGCGGCGCAGGGCGTGAAGAGGGACGTCGTGCTCTGCGTCGACCAGTCCGGGTCGATGGCCGCGTCCGTCGTCTACGCCTCCGTCTTCGGCGCCGTGCTCGCCTCGATGCGCTCCATCGCGACCCGCCTGGTCGTCTTCGACACCGCCGTCGTCGACCTCACCGACCAGCTCGACGACCCCGTGGACGTCCTGTTCGGCACCCAGCTCGGCGGTGGCACCGACATCAACCGGGCCCTGGCGTACTGCCAGTCGCAGATCACCCGTCCCGCCGACACCGTGGTCGTGCTGATCAGCGACCTCTACGAGGGCGGGATACGGGACGAGATGCTGAAGAGGGTCGCCGCGATGAAGGCCGCGGGCGTGCAGTTCGTGGCCCTGCTGGCACTCTCCGACGAGGGCGCCCCGGCCTACGACCGCGAGCACGCCGCGGCGCTCGCCGCCCTCGGCGCCCCGGCCTTCGCCTGCACCCCGGACCTGTTCCCCGACGTGATGGCCGCGGCGATCGAGCGCAGGCCGCTGCCGATACCCGAGGCGTGAGGGAGGTCATACCGGGGCGCGCCCCGAGCAGGTGATCTGTGACAGGTATCACCGCCCAGGTGTGATCTGCGATTTAGGGACCTACGTCCCTCGGAGATAACCTGCGAGACGGACATGCCGCGTACTCGGACACCGTGTACGCCTCCCTCAGTGACAGCGCCGTCACGTTGCCCTTCGCGGCACGCCCAGCAGACAACGCAACCGCGATACCACTGAAAAGGGACGGACGCGCGTGGACCTGTTCGAGTACCAGGCGAGGGACCTCTTCGCCAAGCACGGTGTACCGGTGCTGGCCGGTGAAGTGATCGACACGCCTGAGGCGGCGCGCGAGGCCACTGAGCGTCTCGGCGGCAAGTCGGTCGTCAAGGCGCAGGTGAAGGTCGGTGGCCGTGGCAAGGCCGGCGGCGTCAAGCTGGCGGCGACGCCGGACGAGGCCGTCGCCCGCGCCACGGACATCCTCGGCATGGACATCAAGGGCCACACGGTCCACAAGGTGATGATCGCCGAGCTGTCTCCGGAGATCGAGGCGGAGTACTACGTCTCGTACCTCCTCGACCGCACCAACCGCACCTTCCTCGCCATGGCGTCGGTGCAGGGCGGCATGGACATCGAGGAGGTCGCGGAGAAGACCCCCGAGGCCCTCGCGAAGGTCCCGGTCAACGCCGTCGACGGCGTCGACATCGAGAAGGCCCGCGAGATCGTGGCCCAGGCGAAGTTCCCGGCCGAGGTCGCCGAGGGCGTCGCCGAGGCCATGGTGACCCTGTGGAAGACCTTCGTCGCCGAGGACGCGCTCCTCGTCGAGGTCAACCCGCTGGTGAAGACCAAGGACGGCCGCATCCTCGCCCTCGACGGCAAGGTGTCGCTCGACGAGAACGCCGAGTTCCGTCAGCCCGACCACGAGGCCCTTGAGGACAAGGCCGCGGCCAACCCCCTCGAGGCGGCCGCCAAGGCCAAGAACCTCAACTACGTGAAGCTCGACGGCGAGGTCGGCATCATCGGCAACGGCGCGGGTCTCGTCATGAGCACCCTGGACGTCGTCGCGTACGCCGGTGAGAACCACGGCGGCGTGAAGCCGGCCAACTTCCTCGACATCGGCGGCGGCGCGTCCGCCCAGGTGATGGCGAACGGCCTGGAGATCATCCTCGGCGACGCGGACGTCAAGTCCGTGTTCGTCAACGTCTTCGGCGGCATCACCGCCTGCGACGAGGTCGCCAACGGCATCATCCAGGCTCTGGCGCTGCTCGCCGACAAGGGCGAAGAGGTCACCAAGCCGCTGGTCGTCCGTCTCGACGGCAACAACGCGGAGCTGGGTCGCAAGATCCTCAGCGACGCCAACCACCCGCTGGTGCAGCGCGTGGACACCATGGACGGCGCGGCCGACAAGGCCGCCGAGCTCGCGGCTGCGAAGTAAGGGAAGAGGTTAAGACACCACCATGGCTATCTTCCTCACCAAGGACAGCAAGGTCATCGTCCAGGGCATGACCGGCGCCACGGGCATGAAGCACACCAAGCTCATGCTGGCCGACGGCACCAACATCGTCGGCGGCGTGAACCCGCGCAAGGCCGGCACGACCGTCGACTTCGACGGCACTGAGGTCCCGGTCTTCGGTTCCGTCGCCGAGGCGATGGAGAAGACGGGCGCCGACGTCTCCGTCCTCTTCGTGCCGCCGGCCCACGCCAAGGCCGCCGTCGTCGAGGCGATCGACGCCGAGATCGGTCTCGCCGTCGTCATCACCGAGGGCATCGCGGTCCACGACTCCGCCGCCTTCTGGGCGTACGCGAACTCCAAGGGCAACAAGACCCGCATCATCGGCCCGAACTGCCCCGGTCTCATCACGCCGGGCCAGTCCAACGCCGGCATCATCCCGGGCGACATCACCAAGCCGGGCCGTATCGGCTTGGTGTCGAAGTCCGGCACGCTGACCTACCAGATGATGTACGAGCTGCGCGACATCGGCTTCTCGTCCGCCGTCGGCATCGGTGGCGACCCCGTCATCGGCACCACGCACATCGACGCGCTCGCCGCGTTCGAGGCCGACCCCGAGACCGACCTGATCGTGATGATCGGCGAGATCGGCGGCGACGCCGAGGAGCGTGCGGCCGACTACATCAAGGCCAACGTCACCAAGCCGGTCGTCGGCTACGTCGCGGGCTTCACCGCGCCCGAGGGCAAGACCATGGGCCACGCCGGCGCCATCGTCTCCGGCTCCTCCGGCACCGCGCAGGCGAAGAAGGAGGCCCTGGAGGCCGCCGGCGTCAAGGTCGGCAAGACGCCGACCGAGACCGCCAAGCTCGCGCGCGCCATCCTCGGCAGCTGAGCACCCGCCTCGCGGAGCCGGCCTCCGCGAGCACGCATGAAGGGCCCGCACCCCACTGGGGGTGCGGGCCCTCGTGCGTGCCGGGCCGCGGACCGGCGTGGCTCGGCGTGGCGCGGTCAGCGGATGTCGAGGACCAGGCGGTGCGGGCCGCGGGCCGGGTTCGTGCGGAGTTTGTCGCGCAGTTCGATGTCCTCGCCGGTCAGGCGCTGAGGGCCGCTGTTGACGGGCACACCGCCGACCCGCGCGCCGACCGGCACCGGGCGCACGTGGTGGTGGGGGACGGTCACGACGGTGAAGGCCGTCGCGCCCACGATCAGCGTGGTGAAGGCGATCGCGGCCCGGGTCCAGAACCGGCGGCGCCGCTCGCCACCGACCCGTACGACCCGAGCCGCCGGCAGCGCGGTCAGCGAGGCGGGCCCGGCCTGCGCGAGGTCGGTGATGCGATCGCGCAGCACCGACGACAGGGCCTGCGGGGTCTTGGCGTGGCCCGCCGCGGGCACCCGCTCGGCGATGGCGGCGCGCGCCTGGATCACCCGGCTCGCGGCGGCCGGGGTGCTGGCCTCCGTCTCGGCCGCCGTCTCCGGCAGGTCGAGCCCGAGCCCGTCGTAGAGCAGCACCGTGCGGCGGTAGGCGGGCGGCAGGGCGAGCAGCGCGTCGAGCAGCTGCCGGCGTTCAGGCTCCACGGGCGGCTGGTCGGGGTGCTTGTGAGTGCGCCGGAAGCGGTGCCAGGGCGCCATCGCGTACTCGTACGCCGCCGTCCGCACCCAGCCCGCCGGGTCACGGTCGGTGGCGACCTGGGGCCAGTTCTCCCATGCCAGGTGGAAGGCGCGCGCCACCGACTCCCGTGCGAGCCGGGTGCGCCCGGTCAGCAGGTACGTCTGCTGGGCGAGCGCGGGGGCGGTGGCCGCGTACAGCGCGTCGAACGCCTCGGCGGGGGTGAGCCCCGCGGAGGCGGCGGACGAGGGCTCGGTGTGCGCGGCGGGCGCGGTGTGCGCGTCCACGGCGGAGGCGTCCGGGACGGAGGCGTCGGGGGCCGGCGCGGTGCGCCTCTTGGGGGTGGTGCCGCCGTGGGGTTCGCCGGGCGTGGCCGGGCAGGACTCGTCGCCGGCCTCCGGCGGACGCTCGGGAAGGGTACGGAGGTGACCCGTGGCCGCGGCTCCCGCACCCGTCAGGGCGGTGGACTTCGGCGCCTCCTTGGCGGGTTCGGGCACGGTGACGGAGGCGCCTGGTGCGGCGGGAGCCGGCGCCGGGTGCGGCGCCGCTGAGGGCCTCGCGGTCCTTCCCCCGGGCCGCGAGGACTTGGGGGCGGCCCCGTCGGCGGCGGGCTTGGGCCGGGTGTTCACCGCGTGCGGTCTGGCCGGCGGCTTGGCCGGGTTCGCCGACTGCGCGCGGGCGGCGGCGGGCCGGTCGGCCGCGTGCTCGCCGCCGCGCTGGTCGTCGCCGGGCTTGTTGTCGGGGTCGGGGTCGGTGGCGTGGTCGTCGGCGGCGCGGGTGTCGGCGGCGCGGGCGTTCGGGGCGTCGTCATCGCCGGCGTGGGCGTTCGGGGCGCTGTCATGGGTGGCGCCGGGTTTGCCGCTGACGTGGGCGGCCTCGTCCTCGACGGTCACCTCGGGCGTTCCGGCCCCGCCGGCCGACTGGGCCGACGGCGCGACCGGCGACGGCTCGGCCGGGGCCGCGGGCGGCACCCCGGGCGCCCCCGCCGAGTCCGCGGCCGGCTGCGCGGCCGACTGCGGTGACGTTTCTGCCTCGTAGGCGGCCAGCAGCCTCGCGTAACTGGCGCGCCTGCGCCCGCGCGGCGTGGTGCGGCCGGTTTCCCAGGAACGGACGGTCGCTCGCGTGACGCCGAGGGCCGTCGCGACCTGCGCTTCGCTCAGCGCCTTCGCCTCGCGCAGCCGGCGCCGCTCCTTGGGGGTGGGCAGGGGGGACATGGCATCGCTTTCATCGGTACCGGCCGTGCTCTGTGTCATCAAGGGCTCCCAGGACTCCCCGCGAAGGCCGTGTCGGCGCGTGCATCCGGGGCGAGGCGGCTCGATATGACCCGGATGAAAAGTACATAACCGTATATTGGGCGACACATCGGTCATTCGCCTATTACGCGGAGAAAGCGCGTGTCGTTGGCAGCATGGGCCGCGTGACCCAAGTGACCGACCGCGGCCTGCCGTTGCTTTCCGTCCAGGCGCGCTCCTCCGTGCTCGCCACCTGCTTGCTGCGCGGCGCGATCGCGGCGGGGCTCGGGCTCGGCGCCCTGGCCGTGCTCGTGATGGTGCTGTGGATCAGCTCCCCGTACCCCGACAGCGGACCCGGCGGCGCCCTGCGCACCGCGGCCTCGCTCTGGCTGCTCGCCCATGGAACGCAGCTGGTCAGACCAGAAACGCTGACCGGAACCCCGGCCCCGGTCGGCATCGTTCCGCTCCTCCTGGTGGCCCTGCCGGTCTGGCTCGCGCACCGCGCCGCCCGCGACGCGCTGATGCCCGACGAGGACGACGCGTACGAAGCGGAGGACGCGGCCCCGCTGCCCTCGGGGTGGCTCGTGCTCGCGGCCGTCAGCTGCGGCTACCTCGTGGTCGCGGGCGCCACCGTGCTGTACGCCTCCGCGGGCCCGCTCCCCGCGGACCCGCTCAGCGCCGCCCTGCACCTGCCGCTCGCCGTGGTGCTCGCGACCGCCGCCGGGGTGTGGACCGCGCACGGCCGCCCGCTCGGGCCGCTGCCCGCCCGCGTCCCGGCCCGTGTGCGCACCGCCCTTCTGGACGTCCGTACGAGCGCCGCGGCACGCGCCGCGGGTGCCGCCGCCGCGACGCTGGTCGGCGGCGGGGCGCTCCTGGCCGCCGCCGGGCTCGCGTGGCACATCGGGGTGGCGGAGGACGCGTTCCTCCGGCTCGCGGAGGACTGGTCGGGGCGGATCGCGGTCCTGTTGCTCGCCCTCGCGCTGGTGCCGAACGCCGCGGTGTGGGGCGCCGCGTACGGGCTGGGCCCCGGCTTCGCCGTCGGCGCGGGAGCGGTGGCGAACCCGCTCGGCGTGGCGGGCGCCCCCGCCCTGCCGCACTTCCCGCTGCTCGCGGCGGTGCCCGTCGGCGGACACGGCTCCTGGTGGAACTGGGCGGCCGCCGCGGTGCCGGTCGCGGCCGGAGCGGTCCTGGGCCGGTTCACCGCCCGCGCGGCCGCGACCGAGGGGTGGGGGCGCCGGGAGACCGCGCGGAACACGCTGCTCGGCGCGGCCCTGTGCGGCTGCGCCCTCGCCGCCCTCGCGGCCCTGGCGAGCGGACCGCTGGGCAGCGGGGCCCTCGCCTCGCTGGGCCCGGTGTGGTGGCGTACCGCAGGCGCGGCGCTGCTGTGGACGGCGATCGTGGGCGCGCCGTGCGCGGTGCTCCTGCGGGGCGTGCGCCTGCGGGCGGCGGCCCCCGAGCGGGCCGGCACCTCCCCGGAATCCGGGAGTGGATCCGCGCGGGCCACCGTACGGGCCCGCATCGCCGGAGTGTTCTCGTGGCGGCCGGCCCGACGCGGGAAGACACCGGACACGACACCGGTGTCCACGGCCACGGTCGCGGCCACGGCCGGCGGATATGACGGCGGTAACAGCGGACGTGACGGTTACGGCGGCTACGACGGGTTCGCGGGGTCCGACGGTGGCGACGACGAGGCGTACGACTTCCTGCCGGTCGGCGGGGCCGGGCTGTGGCACGAGGACGGCGCGCGCGAGGCCCGCTGGGCCGCGCTCAAGGAGGCGTCGGGCGGCCTGATGGCGGACATCCCCGCTACGACGGACCTTCCCGCACCCCCGCATCCCTTGCGGGCCGAGGGCGCGCCCCCGCCCGGCGCCGAGGGGAACCTGCCGCAGGCCCCGGCCCCCGAACCCCGGCCGGACCGCGACCCCGTACCGGAGCCGCGACCGGAATCCGCACCGGAGCCGCGACCGGAATCCCGGTCGGAATCCGCACCGGAATCCGCATCGAAACCAGCACCCGAACCCGCCCCCGAATCACGGCCGCCGCACAACCCGCCCCCACAGGGTGCCGCGCCCGGTCCCGGTCCCCTACCCGGGGCCGAGGACCGGCCCGGGGAGCAGCAGCCCCCGGCGGGCTGACCGGCCTACCCGGAGCGACCAGGAGGGCCGCGGCCGCCCGGGATCCGGTCCGAAGCGGCTCGCCCGCAATCGGCGCGGGATCTACTCCTTCACACCGAACAGCGGGACCAGCTTCTTCGGCAGCAGGTCGTTGCAGGAGAGCTGGCCCGTCTTGGTCAGGGCGTCGTCCACACAGCTGTAGTAGTCGCGGTACACGATCTGCATCGTGAAACTCGACGCCACCACCGTCAGCGCGAGCACCGCCGTCACGAGGCCGGTCACCGCCGCCGTCACCTGCGGCTTGCCCGGCGCGACCCGGGGCGCGGGCGGGCCCGCGGGCCGCGGCGCGGACTGCGGCACGGGCGGCGCCGCCGGGACGCCGGGCGGGGTGGCCGCGGTCCCCGTGGCGGATGCGGCCGACGACTCCTGCGGCGGCTTCGGCTTGGCCCGCAGGGAGCTGATCGCCCAGTACAGGCCGAGCGCGCCGAGCAGCAGCGCGATCTCCGGCATGTCGAACAGGGCGAAGAAGAACGCCCACATTCCGGAGAGCAGGGCGTAACGGGCGCGGCGCTGTGCCGGGTCGGTGGGGTCCCAGCGCAGGCCGGGCGCGGGCGGCGGGGTCTGGCCCGAGCCGCCCTCGGGCCGCTCCGGCCGCTGCCCGAACCCGCCCTGCGCGCGCCCCGGCTGCCGGTCGCTCCACTGGCTGCCCCAAGGCGAACCCTGGCCGGGACCGTGGCCCTGACCGGAACCGTGACCGGGGCCGCCCTGGCCGTCACCCTGACCGCCCTGCCCCCCTTGGCCTCCCCGCACCGGGTGACGCGGCCGCCAGGGCTGGTCGGGCCTGCCCTCGGGCGGCGGGGCGAAGGGGTTGTCGTCGGCGGGGCCCGCTCCGGTGCCGTTCCCCGTGCCCTGCGGTCCCGAGTCCTCCGGGTCCGTCGAATGAGAGGAGCCGGGGGAGGAGGACTGGCGGGCTGCGAACAGCTGGTGGCGTCGGTCCGGCATCTGGTGAACGTCTTCCCCTCGGACCCGCGACCGGCCGGTCGGGCCAGGGGGTCGCATCTCGCATGTAAGTGAAACAAGTACGTCAAGTAGTCGAACACGTGGAACACGTAGGTGAGGCCGGTGTTGTTCCCGGTCTCGCCCACACGGGGGCGGGTCTCGTCTCGCGGCGTCCTCGCAGACGCTACCTGGCGGTCCGGCCCCCGTCCCGTGGGGGCCGTCCGGTGTGCCGGTATCGTTGCTGACGGTCGGCGCTTTCGTAGAGTTCCCCGTATCGAGGGGCGCGATTCGTTCGTACGACCATACAAAGACGTACGACCGCGAGAAAGAGCCCCGCTGTGGCCTCCCCGCCCCCCTCCGCGTCCGCCTCTCCCGACGAAATCCCACCCGTGAGCACCCGCCCGGCCCGGCTCGTGGTGCTGGTGTCGGGTTCCGGTACGAATCTGCAGGCCCTGCTCGACGCCATCGCGGCCGATCCGGCCGGATACGGTGCCGAGATCGTGGCCGTCGGCGCCGACCGGGACGCCATCGTCGGCCTGGAGCGCGCCGAGCGGGCCGGGATCCCCACCTTCGTGTGCCGGGTCAAGGACCACGGTTCGCGCGAGGAGTGGGACGCGGCGCTCGCCGCCGCCACCGGGGCGCACGCGCCGGACCTGGTGATCTCGGCCGGGTTCATGAAGATCGTGGGCAAGGAGTTCCTCGCCCGGTTCGGCGGCCGGGTGGTCAACACCCATCCCGCGCTGCTGCCCAGTTTTCCCGGAGCCCACGGCGTACGCGACGCGCTCGCGTACGGCGCCAGGGTCACCGGGTGCACCGTCCACTTCGTCGACGACGGCGTCGACACCGGCCCGATCATCGCCCAGGGCGTGGTCGAGATCCGGGACGAGGACGATGAAGCCGCTCTGCACGAGCGGATCAAGGAAGTCGAGCGCACGCTGCTCGTCGATGTCGTGGGGCGCCTGGCCCGTAACGGCTACCGCATTGAGGGACGAAAGGTTCAGATCGGTGAACTCGGTTAACACGGACACCGTCAAGCCCATCCGGCGGGCGCTGGTCAGCGTCTACGACAAGACGGGTCTGGAGGAGCTGGCGCAAGGGCTCCACGCGGCCGGCGTCGAGCTGGTGTCCACCGGGTCGACCGCCGCGAAGATCGCCGCCGCAGGGGTCCCCGTCACCAAGGTCGAGGAGCTCACCGGGTTCCCCGAGTGCCTCGACGGGCGGGTCAAGACACTGCACCCCAAGGTCCACGCGGGCATCCTCGCCGACCTGCGCCTCGACGCCCACCGGGCCCAGCTCGACGAGCTCGGCGTGGACCCCTTCGAGCTGGTCGTGGTGAACCTGTACCCGTTCAAGGAGACCGTCGCCTCCGGCGCGAGCCCCGACGAGTGCGTGGAGCAGATCGACATCGGCGGCCCCTCCATGGTCCGCGCCGCCGCCAAGAACCACCCCTCGGTCGCGGTCGTCACCAGCCCAAAGCGGTACGCGGCCGTCCTGGACGCCGTCAAGAACGGCGGCTTCGACCTGACCGCCCGCAAGCGCCTGGCCGCAGAAGCGTTCCAGCACACCGCCGCGTACGACGTGGCCGTGGCGTCCTGGATGACCAACGTATACGCGCCCGAGGAGGGCGACGCCCAGCTGCCCGAGTTCCTCGGCGCCACCTGGGAGCGCAAGTCGACGCTGCGCTACGGCGAGAACCCGCACCAGGCCGCCGCCCTCTACACCGACGGGCAGCCGGGCGGGCTCGCCAACGCCGAGCAGCTGCACGGCAAGGAGATGTCCTTCAACAACTACGTGGACACCGAGGCCGCGCGCCGCGCCGCCTACGACCACGACGAGCCCTGCGTCGCGATCATCAAGCACGCCAACCCGTGCGGCATCGCGGTCGACGCGGACCTCGCGGCCGCGCACCGCAAGGCGCACGAGTGCGACCCGCTGTCCGCGTTCGGCGGCGTCATCGCGGTCAACCGGCCGGTGACCGTGGCGATGGCCGAGCAGGTCGCCGAGATCTTCACCGAGGTCATCGCGGCCCCGGACTACGAGGACGGCGCGGTCGAGGTGCTGGCCCGCAAGAAGAACATCCGGGTGCTCAAGGTGGACGGCACCCCGCACCAGCCGGGCGACCTCAAGGCGGTCTCGGGCGGCGCGGTGCTCCAGCACACCGATGTCTTCCAAGCCGAGGGCGACGACCCCGCGAACTGGACGCTGGCCAGCGGCGAGGCTCTGAGCCAGGGCGAGTTGAAGGAACTCGCCTTCGCGTGGATCGCCTGCAGGGCCGTCAAGTCCAACGCGATCCTGCTCGCCAAGGACGGCGCCTCCGTCGGCGTCGGCATGGGCCAGGTCAACCGGGTCGACTCCGCGAAGCTCGCGGTGGAGCGGGCGGGCGAGGAGCGCGCGCGGGGCTCGTACGCCGCGTCCGACGCGTTCTTCCCGTTCCCCGACGGCTTCGAGATCCTCGCGAACGCCGGGGTCAAGGCCGTGGTCCAGCCCGGCGGTTCGGTCCGCGACGAGCTGGTGGTCGAGGCGGCGAAGAAGGCGGGCGTGACGATGTACTTCACCGGCACGCGCCACTTCTTCCACTGAACGCTGACCCGTTGACCCGCTGATCCGCCGACCCCGGGAAACAAGAGGGCCGCACCCCGTGCGGGATGCGGCCCTCGTGGTCGGCGTTCGGAGCTCGGCGCTCCGAAGCTCACCGGCTCAGTAGCGCGGACGCTTGAACCACTGGGCGCCGCTTTCCTTGCCGACGAACACGGCCACCAGGATGGCGAGCACGGTGTGGATCAGGCCGACGATGACGAACGGGTAGATGCCGAGCACCGCGGTCACGATGGCGAAAACCATCGTGGTGACGCGCACCCCGTTGCCGCCCTTGCCGAACTTCACGGCGAGCACGATGGCGAAAACGAGCCAGGCCACCGCGAAGGCGGCTATGAGGTAGAGCACGCCCACCGGGTAGTCGGCGAGCTGCTGGAACTGGACGTCGTCCCTCGCCTGGGCCCGGTCCTTGGCGGCGCTCATGCCGACAGCGCCGATCGTCATCACGACGGCACCGATGGCCTGGAGGCCGGCGATGACCCACAGCATCACGCGGGCCGCGGAGACGGTTCCCGGCATCGTCTGCGGGCCCGTGGGGGCACCGCCGTACTGCTGCTGCGGGTATCCGTAGCCCTGCTGCGGCACCCCCTGCGGGGCCTGCTGGCCCTGCGGGTAGCCGTAGCCGGGCTGCTCGCCCGGCTGCTGGCCGTACGGGTTGGCGCCCTGCTGGGGCTGCTGCCCGTAGGGGTTGTTCGGGTCGCCGAAGCTCATGGCGGACTTTCCTCCGTTGGATTGTGCGGGGACGACGCGGCCCGAGCGGAGGATGAACTGTTCTGAGCGGATCGCCCCCCGGCACTGCCCGCGGCACTACGCGGATCATCGTTCTAAATAAGACATA
Source organism: Streptomyces sp. NBC_00442 (assembly GCF_036014195.1). Classification (NCBI taxonomy): domain Bacteria; kingdom Bacillati; phylum Actinomycetota; class Actinomycetes; order Kitasatosporales; family Streptomycetaceae; genus Streptomyces; species Streptomyces sp. NBC_00442. The sequence continues at coordinate 2,772,763 of NZ_CP107918.1, read as the reverse complement.
AGTTTGTCCAGCTGAACGCTGGATGTGTTGTGCAAGTGCAACTTGGGCGATCAAGCGTCGTCCTGAAAGAATGGGAAACATGACCGCCCAGATTCTCGATGGCAAGGCCACCGCCGCAGCGATCAAGTCCGAACTGGCCGTCCGTGTGGCGGCCCTGAAGGAGAGGGGCATCACCCCCGGTCTGGGGACGGTGCTCGTCGGGGAGGACCCCGGCAGCCAGAAGTACGTCGCGGGCAAGCACCGCGACTGTGCCCAGGTCGGCATCGCCTCCATCCAGCGCGAACTGCCCGCGACCGCGACGCAGGACGAGATCGAGGCGGTGGTGCGGGAGCTGAACGACAACCCCGAGTGCACCGGCTACATCGTCCAGTTGCCGCTGCCCAAGGGCATCGACGAGAACCGCGTCCTTGAGCTGATGGACCCGGCGAAGGACGCCGACGGACTGCACCCGATGAGCCTGGGGCGCCTCGTCCTGAACGAGCCGGGCCCGCTGCCCTGCACCCCGTACGGCATCATCCAGCTGCTCCGCAAGCACGGTGTGCAGATCAACGGCGCCGAGGTCGTGGTCGTCGGACGCGGCGTCACCATCGGGCGCTCGATGCCGCTGCTGCTCACCCGCCGCTCCGAGAACGCGACGGTCACCCAGTGCCACACCGGCACCCGTGACCTGTCGAAGCACCTGAAGCAGGCCGACATCATCATCGCGGCGGCCGGTGTCCCGCACCTCATCAAGCCCGAGGACGTGAAGCCGGGCGCGGCCGTGCTCGACGTCGGCGTCAGCCGCGACGAGACCGGCAGGATCCTCGGAGACGTGCACCCCGGCGTCGCCGAGGTCGCCGGCTGGCTCTCGCCCAACCCGGGCGGCGTCGGCCCGATGACCCGCGCGCAACTGCTCGTCAACGTCGTCGAAGCGGCCGAGCTCGCCGCCGCGGGCTGACACGAAAGGGCCTGACCCCATGGGTGCTGGTACGAGTCACGAGCCGTCCAAGGACGCGGAGCCTTCCGCGCCCGCGGAGGGCGAGCCCGACGCACCCGCGCGTGCCGCCGGTTCACGGCGGCCTCCCTCCGTCACCCGGGACACCGCGCGCCCCGAGGGCGGCGGCCGGGCCGCGGCGGGCGACGCGCCCGCGCCCGCCCGCCAGTGGCCGCTGCTCTCCGTGCTGCTCGCGGTCGGGTTCGGGCTGCTCATGGTGGCGATCGAGCCGTTCGGCAGCGCCTTCCGGGTCGGGCTCGTCATCATCGGCGCCGCCCTCATGGCGGGCGCCGCGCTGCGCTGGACCCTGCCGTCGGTCGGGATGCTCGCCGTCAGGTCCCGCTTCACCGACATCTCCACCTACGGGGTGCTCGGCGTGGCCATCGTGCTGCTCGCCCTCATGGCCCAGCCCCGCCCCTGGCTGAACGTGCCGTTCCTGGAGGACGCGGTGCACTTCACCGTGCGCTAACCGGGCAGGTCCTCTCCTTCGGACCGTGCCGTGCCCGCCCGGAACGCGGGACGGCCCGCACTCTCCCCCGGGTGAGTGCGGGCCGTCGTTCCTGAAGGGGCTCAGCAGCCGCTGTGCTTGAGGGCGCTCCACGTCTTCGGCCCGACGATCCCGTCGACGGGCATGTGGCACATGGTCTTCACCCGGTTCTGGAACTCGCGCACGGCGTGGTCGGTGTCGGCGCCGAACCGACCGTCGACGCCGTACCGGCCGATGTTGACGTTCCAGTACTTGAGCAGGCACTGGGCCTCCTGCACCGGGAGCCCGGAGCTGCCCCGGCTGATCTGCGGCTGCTTGTCGGTGTACTTGCAGCCGTACGCGCCGACGACGCTCGCGGAGGCCGGCGCCGCAGAAGCCACCGGTGCGACGGCGAGTCCGGTGCCGAGGGCGGCGGTCGCCATGGCGAGGACGAGACGCTCGGATACGTTCATGGGTGGTGGTTTCCCTTCCCGGGACGGGCCGGGTCCCCCCGTTGGGTCCCCCGAATTGGCCCGTGGTGCCTGTGCACGCGGCCCCGGTGGTCGGCCGGTTCCGCGGTGCCGCTGGGCCAAGAAACTACGGCCGGCGCCCGGTCCGGCGCGTCCCGCGACGGGTTGAACTCCCGCCCCTACAGGGGCAGTAGGCCATGTGGAACTGCAACTCCCGTGGTACGTCGTGAAGTTGACGCCCGCCGGTCGCACCGCGGCTACGCTGCGACGATGCGGATCCGCCCCCAGTTCGCCGATGCGCTCATGGCCGTGGCGCTGACGTGTGCCTCCGTGGTGCTCGGGCAGGAGTCGGCGCGGCAGGGGTGGGACGCGCTGGACGCCCGGGGGTACGCGCTGGCCGCGCTCGCCGGGCTGCCGCTCGCGTTCCGCGTCCGCGCGCCGGTCGCGGTACTGCTCTGGGCGCACCTCGTCTTCGTCGTGTACGTGGCCTCGGGGTACTGGCCGGTGGTCACCAGCTTCGGCCCGATGCTCTCGATGTACACGGTGGCCTCGCTGCGCCCCCTGCGGACGGCGGTCGCCTGCGGGGTCCTCATGGCGGCGGCCTGGATGTACGCCGGGGTGGCGAGCCCGCACAGCGCCATGCCGTCCGTCGTCACACAGGCCCTCGTCTTCGTGGTCGTGCTGCTCCGCTTCGGGGTGCTGGCCCGGCGCTCCACGGAGCTCGCGCGCCGGCTCCGCGTCGAACAGGCCGACCGGGCCAGGCGCGAGGTCCTCGCCGAACGCGGGCGGATAGCGCGGGAGTTGCACGACGTGGTCGCCCACCACATGTCGGTGATCTCCGTGCAGGCCGGGCTCGCCGGGTTCGTCTTCGCCTCGGATCCGCCCACCGCGCGCGCCGCGCTCTCCACCATCTCCGGCACCAGCGCCGAGGCGCTGGAGGAACTGCGCCGGATGCTCCAGGTGCTGCGCGAGGCGGAGGACGAGCCGCCCGGTGCCCCGATGCCCGGCCTCGGCCGCCTGGGCGAGCTGACCGACCGCATCGGCGCGGCCGGCGTTCCCGTCGCCCTGCGCGTCGCCGGCACTCCGCGCCCGCTGCCGCCCGGGGTCGAGCTGTGCGCGTACCGCGTGGTGCAGGAGGCCCTCACCAACGTACTCAAGCATGCGGGGGACACCCGGGCAGACGTGGAACTGCGGTACGAACGGCGTCAGTTGGTGGTTTCCGTCGTCAACGGGGGCAACGGCGCAGCGCGGGAGGAGGTGATTCAGGACAGAGTGCGCACGGGCGGCGGTCACGGCTTGATTGGCATGCGGGAGCGGGCCAAGCTCTACGGCGGGTCGGTCAGCGTCGGCCCGCGGAGCGGAGGCGGGTTCGCCGTGACCCTGACCCTGCCGACCTCCGCAGCGCCGGCTCCGGGGGAAGAAGACGCATCGGGATGACCAGGGTGCTCGTCGTCGACGACCAGTTCCTCATCCGGGCCGGCCTGGTCGGGCTGCTGCGGGCCGCCCCCGGGGTGGAGGTGGTGGGGGAGGCGGCCGACGGCGTCGAAGCGGTGCGCGAGGCCGCAGCGACCCGGCCCGATGTGATCCTCATGGACGTCCGGATGCCCGGCATGACCGGCATCGAGGCCACCGCGCGCATCCTGGCCGAAGCCGCCGACCCCGCCCCGCGCATCCTGGTCCTGACCACGTTCGACCTCGACGAGTACGTCTACGACGCGCTGCGGGCCGGAGCCTGCGGGTTCCTGCTCAAGGACTCGGGGCCGGAGCGGCTGCTGGCCGCGGTCGCAGCGGTCGACGGTGGCGACGGCCTGTTCGCGCCGAGCGTCACCCGCCGTCTCGTCGAGGCCTTCGCCCGCCGGCCCGAGACCGGCCCGGTGGCCCGGCTCGACGCCCTCACCGCCCGCGAGACCGAGGTGCTGCGGCTGACCGCGTGCGGCATGTCGAACCTGGAGATGGCGGACCGGCTGTTCATCAGCGAGGCAACGGTCAAGACCCACCTCAACCGCGCCATGAGCAAACTGGACCTGGCCAGCAGGGCCCAGGCGGTGGTCATGGCGTACGAGACCGGCCTGGTCACCCCGGGCGGTCCCCGGCCCTGACCACCGCAGGCCACCCCGCCGGCCGGGGCCCGCCCGGGGTCGCGCGCCGGTGCGCACCACCCCCGGAACTGCCATCCTGGACCGGCGCGTGCCGAGCACGCCGGGGGACGCGACGACTCTGGGGGAAGCGATGCCTCGCTGGAAGGCGCTGCCGGATGAACTCGACCCGCAGGTAAGGGAGTTCGCGAGTCAGCTGCGCCGGCTCGTGGACCGCAGCGGGCTCAGTGTCGCGGCGGTCGCCGACCGCACCGGGTACGACAGGACGTCGTGGGAGCGGTATCTCGGCGGCCGGCTGCTCGCCCCCAGGGCGGCCGTCGTCGCGCTCGCCGAAGTGACCGGCGCGAACCCCGTCCATCTGACCACGATGTGGGAGCTGGCCGAGCGGGCCTGGAGCCGCTCCGAGCAGCGCCGCGAGCGCACCGTGGAGGCGATGCGGGCCGACCGGGCGCGGGCCGCGCCGGAGGAGGCCGGTCTCGAAGGCCCGCCGCCGGGTACGGCCCGCGCGCAGGCGCCGGGCGCGGGGCTCGCCGACCGTCCACCGGACCCGGGGAGGGCGGGGCGGGTCCGCGGAGCGCCCGCGGCGGGCGGGCCGCCCGGAGGGCCGGGGCGCGGGCGCCGGATCGTGATGTTCGTGGGCGGGGTCGTCGGCGCGCTCCTCGTCATCGCCTCTGCCGTCCTGCTGACCGGTCTGGGCAAGAGCGAGAACTCGGGCAGGAGCGCCGATCCGGGCGCGAGCGGCACGGCGCCCGTGCCGGCCGGGCCGCCGTCGCCGAGCCGTCCGTCCCCTGCGGTCCCGCTGCCCGCGGGCGTGAAGTGCGTCGCCGCCTCGTGCGCCGGCCGGGACCCCGAACTGATGCACTGCACCGACCGGTTGGTCCGCACCGTGGGCAGCGCCAAGGCCGGCGCCGCGGTCGTCGAGGTGCGCTACAGCGTGACGTGCAAGGCCGCCTGGGCGCGGCTCCTGCAGGCCGCCCCCGGCGACCGGGTGCGGATCGGCGCGGGCGCCGCGGCGCAGGAGGCGGTGGTGGCGGCCGCCCGCCGCGAGGTCTACACGAAGATGCTCGCCGTCGACGGGCCCGCGGCCGCGAAGGCCTGCGCCACGCTGAAGGACGGCAGGGGCGGCTGTGCGGCGGGCACGGCCGCAACCGGCCGATGATCGATCAGCGTGAGCCGTCCCACAGGGCGGCGGGGGTGTAGAACCCCCCGGGTCGGATAGCCTGACCGCTGGACATCTCTTCACGTCAAGATTCAGACGGTCGCACGTCAGGTTCCCGGCGTTTACGGGGTGCCCGGAGCCGAGGGGCAACCCCCCACCACCCGCTGTTTCCAACGGAGATCGCCATGACCCGCACTCCCGTGAATGTCACCGTCACCGGCGCGGCCGGCCAGATCGGCTACGCGCTGCTCTTCCGCATCGCCTCCGGTCACCTGCTGGGCCCGGACGTGCCGGTCAACCTGCGCCTCCTGGAGATCACCCCGGCCCTGAAGGCCGCCGAGGGCACCGCCATGGAGCTCGACGACTGCGCCTTCCCGCTCCTTCGGGGCATCGAGATCACCGACGACGCCAACGTCGCCTTCGACGGCGCCAACGTGGCCCTGCTCGTCGGCGCCCGCCCGCGTACCAAGGGCATGGAGCGCGGCGACCTGCTCTCCGCCAACGGCGGCATCTTCAAGCCGCAGGGCAAGGCCATCAACGACAACGCCGCGGACGACATCAAGGTCCTCGTCGTCGGCAACCCGGCCAACACCAACGCGCTCATCGCGCAGGCCTCGGCCCCGGACGTTCCGGCCGAGCGCTTCACCGCGATGACCCGCCTCGACCACAACCGGGCGATCTCGCAGCTGGCGAAGAAGACCGGCACCACGGTCTCCGACATCAAGCGCCTGACCATCTGGGGCAACCACTCGGCGACCCAGTACCCCGACATCTTCCACGCGGAGATCGCCGGCAAGAACGCCGCCGAGGTCGTGGGCGACGAGCAGTGGCTGGCCGACGAGTTCATCCCGACCGTCGCCAAGCGCGGCGCGGCGATCATCGAGGCCCGTGGCGCGTCCTCCGCCGCCTCGGCCGCCAACGCCGCCATCGACCACGTGCACACCTGGGTCAACGGCACCGCCGAGGGCGACTGGACCTCGATGGGCATCCCGTCGGACGGCTCCTACGGCGTCCCCGAGGGCATCATCTCCTCCTTCCCGGTCACCGTGAAGGACGGCGCGTACTCGATCGTCCAGGGCCTGGACATCAACGAGTTCTCCCGCAAGCGCATCGACGCCTCCGTCAAGGAGCTCACCGAGGAGCGCGACGCGGTCCGCGAGCTCGGCCTCATCTGAGCCCGTCCGGACGCCTGTTGAAGCACCCGTGACGAAGCCCCGGCAGCCACTGCCGGGGCTTCGCCCGTTTCCGCTTACGCCGCTTGCTCCCGACCGGTCCCGACCGGCCCCGCCTAGTCCCGCACCGCGTCCCGCGTCAGCTGCACCGCGGAGAGCAGGCTGAGCTCCGGCTGGGCCTTGCGCAGCGCCTTGACGGCGTGCACCGACTCGTCGTCCGGGCCCGGGTAGCCGACCGAGGCCCGCTGCTCGCGCACCCAGCGCCCGCGCAGCTCCCGGTCCGGTACGGCCACCGCTTCCTCGGCGATCCGCAGCGCCGCCTCAAGGCCGGGCCGCTCCGCCTCCCCGGCGTCCTCCAGCGCCTGACGCAGCGCCCGCGCGATGTCGTTGGCGTCGCGCAGCACCAGGACCGCCAGCTTCTTGCGACGGCCGAACAGATCGAAATCCCCGCTCGACATGTGAACTCCCCAATCGTTGTGCACCTGCTCATCAATGTAGTACTTCTTATACATGAGCGAGCAGGTGCACAACAGGCTGGCGATGGTGCGGGCCGAACGGAAGGTGTCGCGGCAGAGCCTCGCCGAGGCGGTGGGGGTCCACTACCAGACCATCGGCTACATCGAGCGCGGGCAGTACAACCCGAGCCTCGATCTGGCGTTGAAGATCGCGGAGCACTTCGGGCTCCCGGTGGAGGCGCTGTTCTCCCTGACACCGTTCCGCCCGCTCACCGACGAGGCCTATGGGAGGAACCAGTGAGCGACGCGCGGCTGACGCGTTACGACCGGTGGATGCACCGGACCATGAACCGGCGCGAGGCGGCGCCGCTGTACGCGACCGCGGCCCGCAGGCGGGTGCTCGTCGTCGCGCACATGGCGCTGAGCGCAGCGACCGTGACGGCCTGGCTCGCCACGATCACCGGCCCGTCGACCACCGCGGCCTGGGCGATGCTCGCCCTGGTGCTGCCGTGGTGCGTCGCCACCGGCGCCATCAACGCCGCCACCCGCGGCCTGCTCGAACTGCGCCGCCGCGCCCTCGACGAGCGCCAGCGCGCCGAGCGCAGCGAGGTCCTGGCGCGGGCCCACCGGATCACCACCGTTCTGCTGCTCGCCACCGCCGTGGCCGTCGGCGCCTACGGGACCACGGGCCGGTCCCCGACGGCCGTGACGCTCCCGGTGCTTGTCGGCGCCCTGGTCACGCACTGGCTGATGCCGAGGTGGGTGGCGGCCCTGCGTGTCCAGGACGAGCCCGAGGAGGACTGAGCGCCTACAGCTCGCGCACCTGGCGGGCGATGTCGCGCAGGGCCTGGGTCGCGCGGATCTGCAGGCCCGGTCCGAACGTGATGCGTCCCGCGCCCAGTTCGCCCAGGTGCCGCGGGGTCGGGCCGTCGGGCCGGGCCGCCATGTTGACCGGCACCGGCACGGCCGCGGCGATCTCCGGGAGGTGCTCAGGGAGCGCCGCGATCGGATAGACACCGTCCGCGCCGGCCGCCACGTAGGCGCGGGCGCGTGCGATGGTCTCGTCCCGCTCGGGCCGGCCGCGCAGGTAGGTGTCGACGCGGGCGTTGACGAAGATCCGCGTCCCCGCCTCGGCCCGCACCTCGGCCAGGTAGTCGGCGTGCCGGGCCGGGTCCTTCAGGGCTCCGTCGGCGGAGTCCTCCAGGTTGCAGCCGACCGCTCCGGTCTCCAGGAGCCGGTCCACCAGCTCCTTGGGTGCCAGCCCGTACCCGCCCTCGATGTCCGCCGACACCGGGATCGACACGGACCGGACGATCCGCGTGACCGCGGCGAACATCTCCTCCGCGGGGGTCGACCCGTCCTCGTACCCAAGGGACGCCGCGACGCCCGCGCTCGGCGTGGCAAGGGCCGGGAAACCGGCCTCCTCGAAGACCCGGGCGCTGGCCGCGTCCCACGGCCCCGGCAGGATCAGCGGGTCACCGGCGGCGCGCCCCTGGTGCAGGGCGCGGAAGACGGCGGCGGGGTTCAGCTGTGCCATTGGGTCTCTCCTGGTGCGGTGCGGCGGGTCACCATCAGCCGGTTCCAGCTGTTGATGACCGTGATCGCCGCGACGAGATGGGCGAGTTGGGCCTCGGTGAAGTGCGCGGCGGCGCTCTTGTACACGTCGTCCGGTACGAAGCCCTCGGTCAGGACCGTGATCGCCTCGGTGAGGGCGAGCGCGGCGCGCTCCCGCTCGCTGAAGACGTCACCGGCCTCCTCCCACGCGCCGAGGAGGTCGAGCCGCTTCTGGGACTCGCCGCCCTCGCGCGCGGCGGCCAGATGCATGTCGAGGCAGAACGCGCAGTGGTTGAGCTGCGACGCCCGCACCATGACGAGCTCGGCGAGGGCCGGGTCGCCCAGGCCCCGCTTGGCGGCGGCGCCGAGCCCCGCGAGGCTCAGATGGACCGTCTCGGGAATCTGGAACTCCCGTGCCGCGGTGCTCACTTGTACATCCCCGCGGTGTAGTGGCCCGGGACGCCGCGGGTGGTCACGCCGAAGCGGTTCCAGGCGTTGATGACGGTGATCGTCGCGATGAGGTGCGCGAGCTCGGCCTCGTCGAACTGCTTGGCGGCCTTCTCGTACACGTCGTCCGGTACGAAGCCGTCGGTGAGGACGGTGATCGCCTCGGTCAGCTCCAGGGCCGCGAGCTCCTTCGCGGTGTAGAAGTGCGCGGACTCCTCCCAGGCGCTGAGCTGGATGATCCGCTCCACCGACTCGCCCGCGGCCAGCGCGTCCTTGGTGTGCATGTCCAGGCACAGGGCGCAGTGGTTGAGCTGCGAGGCGCGGATCTTCACCAGCTCGGCGATCGTGGGGTCCAGACCCTGCTCGGCCGCGGCGTTCAGCTTGATCATGGCCTTGTAGACCTCGGGCGCGGCCTTGGCCCACTGGAGGCGGGGGGTGTGCTCGGGCGCGTAGTTCGTGTTCTCGTTCGTCGTCATGGAACGACCGTACGTCTCGTGTGGCACACGGGTATGGTCCATTTCCATGGTGAAACCTTGGGCCACTTCCCCGGAGACGCTCGGTGTCGACCTGCACATCGACCTGGGCGGCGCCGGCCTGCGCTCCGGCCTCATGGGCGCCCTGCGCGAGGCCGTGCGCAGCGGACGGCTCACCCCCGGCACCCGTCTGCCGTCCTCGCGCACGCTCGCCGCGGACCTGGGGATCGCCCGCAACACCGTCGCCGACGCCTACGCGGGACTGGTGGCGGAGGGCTGGCTCACCGCGCGCCAGGGCTCCGGGACGCGGGTGGCCCAGCGGGCCGAGGCCCGCCGGGACCGCGCCCACGCCCACCGCCCGCCGGCCCGCGGCAAGCCCACCTACAGCCTGATGGCGGGCTCGCCCGACCTCGCCTCCTTCCCGCGCGCCGAGTGGCTCAAGGCGGCCCGCCGGGCGCTCGCGGCCGCCCCGCACGAGGCCTTCGGGTTCGGCGATCCGCGCGGCCGCGTCGAGCTGCGCACGGTCCTCGCGGACTATCTGGCCCGCTCCCGCGGGGTGTACGCCTCGCCGGAGCGCATCGTCGTCTGCTCCGGGTTCGTGCACGGTCTGGCGCTGATGAGCAGGGTGCTGCGGGCGCGCCGGGTGCGTGACGTGGCTGTCGAGTCGTACGGGCTCGACTTCCACTGGAAGCTGCTCACCGACGCGGGGCTGCGCACCCCGGCCCTGCCTATCGACGAACTCGGCACGTACACAGGGGAGTTGAGTGACCACCGGGGCGTGGGTGCGGTACTCATGACCCCCGGGCACCAGTTCCCGATCGGGCTTCCGCTGCTGCCCGACCGGCGCGCGGCCGCCATCGACTGGGCGCGGGCCACCGGCGGCCTGATCCTGGAGGACGACTACGACGGCGAGTTCCGCTACGACCGCCACCCGACGGCCCCCGCACCCCTGCAACCCCGAGGGAAGCCGGTCCGGTACTGGAAGGGGCAGGTGGGCGCCCTCCAGGGACTGGACCCCGACCGGGTCGTCTACATGGGTACCGCCAGCAAGTCCCTCGCGCCGGCGCTGCGTCTGGGCTGGATGGTGCTGCCGGAGTCCCTCGTCACGGAGGTGGCGGAGGCGAAGGGCGCCGGAGATTCGTGCGGAGCCCTCGACCAGCTGACGCTGGCGGAGTTCATCCGGTCCGGCGCGTACGACCGTCACGTCCGCGGAATGCGGCTGCGCTACCGCCGCCGCCGCGACGAACTGGTGGCGGCCCTGGCCGAACACGCGCCGCACATCGGGGTGACCGGCCTCGCCGCGGGCCTCCACGTCGTACTGAGCCTGCCGCCGGGCCTGGACGAGCGCAGCGTGGTCCGAGCGGCCAACTGGCGAGGCCTGGCCATCCAGGGACTCGGGGCGTTCCGCCATCCCGACGCGACGTCCGCGAAGTGGGGCGGCCTGGTGGTGGGCTACGGCACGCCGTCCGACTCCGCGTGGGCGGGCACGCTGGACGTTCTGCTGGACGTCCTGTCGGCGGTGGAGGAGTGAAGGGGGCCGGCCCGTCGAAGCCTTTCCCGTCGAAGCCTTTGCGGAGGCGGCGCCGGTCTGGTTGACGCGAGCGGAGCCTGGCTGCTGAAAGGGAAACCTGCCCGGCCCCGGGCCCAAGCGTCACCCGGCACCACGCCTCAGCGGCGCTGTCCCGTCCCCGGCGCCGCCTCCGCCTGGGCCGTCGGTGCCTCGCCGAAGCGGGCCAGGGCGAGGGCGCCCGCCACCGCTACCGCGAAGCCGGTGATGGTCAGCCAGCCGAGGCCCTCGCGGGTGTGGTCGCCGAGCCAGGCGACGCCGACCAGTGCGGGGCCGATGGTCTCGCCGATGACCATGCCGGCCGTCGCGGTGGTGACCGAGCCGCGCGACAGGGCCGAGGTCAGCAGCAGGAACGCCGCGCCGCCGCCGAGCAGCAGCGCGTACAGGGCGGGGTTGGTGAAGTCGAAGGGGTCGTCGATCAGGCGGACGGCGACTTCCACCACGCCGAAGCCGCAGCCCGCACCGAGCCCGAGGACCAGCGCCCGCGACCGGTCCGGCAGCCGCCCGCCGGCCATGCCCGCGGCGAGCACCGCCGCGGCCACCCCGAGCAGCCACCAGGGCAGCGAGGCCGGGCCCGGCTCGGTGCCCTCGGCGCCGGAGGACAGGCCCAGCATGGCCAGGCCCGCGCACACCACGCCGACCGCCGTCCACTCCGTACCGGAGAGCCGCACCTTCAGGACGCGGGAGGCGACCACCGCCGTCACCGCGAGCGAGGCGGCGAGCGCCGCGCCGACCGCGTAGATCGGCACCGAGCGCAGGGCCACGATCTGGAAGACGAAGCCGAGCCCGTCGAGCGCGAGGCCCACGACATAGCGCCACTGGCGTACGGCCCGCAGGAGCAGCGCCGCGTCGACACCGGAACCGGCGCCGGCCCCCGTGCCGGGCTCGGCGGCACGCGTCGCGGCGGCCTGGAGGACGGTGGCCGTGCCGAAGCAGACGGCGGAGGCGAGCGCGCAGATCATTCCGAGGAACACACAGGGACTGTAGTCGCAGGCCGCGAGGGCGGGGGAAAGCCCGGGAGTGGCTCGCCGCAGGGCGGGAACTAGGGTGTGGCCGAAACGCGTCCCACAGCGAAGTCGGTACACGCACGAAGTCGGTACGCGCACGAAGTCGGTCCGCGTACGAAGCCAGTACGCGAAGCCAGCAGGTGAATGGGGGAGGTCGCACGATGCGCAGGTTCAGGTCCACGACCGTGGTGCTCGGCGGGATGGGAATGCTCGCGGCCACGCTCACCGCGTGCAGCGACGAGCCGGACAAGCGGTGCGTCAACCCGGTCACGTACAAGGAACTGCCGAAGTACGAGTGCAAGAGCGGCGGCAGCGGCACGTACTACTACGGCGGGACCAGCCGGGGCGGCAAGGTCTCCGGCGGCTCCTTCGACAAGTCCGGCGTCTCGCGCGGCGGTATCGGCCACGGCAGCGGCAGCAGCGGCGGCTGAGGGACCACGGGCACAGGAACGACGTAGGGCGAAGACATGGAACGCCATCACATACAGCCGCGCCCCGACTGGCAGCGGACCGTCGAGGAACAGGGTGTGATCTACCCGCTCACCCGCTATCCCGACGGCTCGCTGCGGCCCTACTGGGACGAGAGCGCCTACTACTCCTTCACGCTGCCCGAGGTCGAGGCGCTCGAGGAGACCGTCGAGGAACTGCACGGCATGTGCCTGGCGGCGGCCGCCCACATCGTCGAGAAGGGCCGCTTCGCCGACCTCGGCATCCTGGACGGCCGGCTCGCCGACCTGGTCGCCGAGTCCTGGCGCCGACGTTCCGAACTCCCCTCCCTGTACGGCCGGTTCGACCTGCGGTACGACGGTGACGGCCCCGCCAAGATGCTGGAGTACAACGCCGACACCCCGACCTCGCTCGTCGAGGCGGCGAGCGCCCAGTGGTTCTGGATGGAGGACCGCTTCCCCGGCGCCGACCAGTGGAACTCGCTGCACGAACGCCTCGTCGAGGCCTGGCGGCGCCAGGCGCGCCTGCTGCCGCCCGGCCCCGTGCACTTCGCCCACTCCGACGGCGACGAGCTCGGTGAGGACCTCATGACCGTCGCCTATCTGCGCGAGACGGCCGAGCAGGCGGGGCTGGACACGGAGGCGCTCTCCGTCGAGACCATCGGCTGGGACAGCATCACCGGCCGCTTCGTGGACGACCGCCTCCGGTTCATCCGGGCCTGCTTCAAGCTGTACCCGTGGGAGTGGCTGGCCTCCGACCCCTTCGGGCCGCAGGTCCTCGACACCCTCGACAACGGGGGCGGCACGGGCGCGACCTGCTGGATCGAGCCTGCCTGGAAGATGCTGCTCTCCAACAAGGCGCTGCTCGCGGTGCTGTGGGAGCTCTACCCCGGCCACCCCAACCTGCTCCCCGCCTACCTGGACGGCCCCCGCGACCTCGCCTCCGGGCGGGGGTACGTGGCGAAGCCCCTGCTCGGCCGGGAGGGCGCGGGTGTCACCCTGCACCCGCCGGGGTCCGGTCCTGCGCCCCGGCCCGAAGAGGCTTGCTGCTACCAGGAGTTGGCGCCGCTGCCCGACTTCGACGGCAACCGGGTGGTGCTGGGGGCGTGGGTCGTGGAGGACGAGGCGGCCGGGCTCGGGATCCGGGAGTCGGCGGGGCTGGTGACGGACGAGTACGCGAGGTTCGTCCCCCATGTGATCCGCTGAACGCGGGGGCCGGGCGCCCCCGGTGGCGGCCGCTGCCCCGCCGACGACGTGATGTGTGCGCACGGTGAACGGGGCGGCGCGGCCCATGGCGCGCCGCTACCATGTTCACCCTGGCGGCGCCTCGAACACCCCTTCCGTTGAGCCCAGTTGAGGTCAGGCGTCCGCCCACCGTCCCGGGGGAGCAGGACATGACGCAGGGTCAGGTGCCGCAGCAGGCGCAGCCGACGGGAGCGCCGGCCGGCGGACTGCCGCCGGTGCATCCCTCGCTCAGCGAGGCGACCCGCCTGATGGCCGCCGGCACCTATCTCGACGACGAGTACCGCGACGCCGTCATCGACGAGCTGTACGTCCACGAGGAGCGGGTCGTCGCGCCCTCGCTCGGCTTCGACGCGGCCCGCGTCCTCGCCTACGCGCTGCGCGCCCGCAACCTGCAGATCGCCTGGTCGGTCGGCATCGTCGTGCTCTGGGTGCTCGCCGTGGTCGTCACGGACTACGCCCTCCTGATCCTCGTGGGCCCCTGCCTCCAGCTCGGCCTCGCCCGCCTCGTCCGGGGCGGGGCCAGGACCGCGCCCTGGTACCGCGCGGTGCCGGCCTTCTTCCTGCGCTGGTGGGCGCGGCTGGTGCTCGCCCTGTTCGCCGCCGTCCTGCTGGTCTCGCTGTTCGGCGGCTACGACACCTCCGCGCACACCTACTCGTCCGGGTACGGGAGTTACGGCGGCTACGCAAGCTCGGGCAGCGGGGGATACGACGCCTTCGGCGACGCCGCCGCCGGCGGGAACACCGTCCCGCCGGTCGTCGCGGGCCCCGCCCTGGTGTTCGGCGGCGGCACCGTCGGCCTGGCGGACCGGGGGCTCAGCCCGGGGCTCGGCTGGGGGATCGTCGGCTGCTTCGCCGTGATCGCGCTCTGCGTCGGACTCCAGCGCCTCCAGTTCGCCCGGACCATGGCGGCCGAGCTCTCCCCGCGGGGCTTCCAGGACTTCGCCGCCGACCCCGCGCAGCGCGGCGACAACGGCAGGTTCCAGCGCCTGGCCGCCACGATCCGCGCCGAGCAGCACGCCCCGCTCGCCGTCTACCGTTCCGACGCGCCCTTCCGCGGCGCGGGCGACCCCTTCGAGCCCTGGTCGGTCTCCATCCAGCTGCGCCCGCGCAAGTCCCTGGGCGACCGCAGCCCGGCCCGGGTCAGCAACGCCGAGATCCTGCGCATCGTCGAACCCCTGGTCACCCGGCTCCGCGTGCCCGCGCCGACCGCGCCCGCCGAGGCGGCGGCCGTACGCGACCGGCTGCGCCAGCTCGAAGTGTCCGAGTACGTTTTCCTGCCGGTCGACGGGCTGCCCTCGCGCACCCACGCGCCCTACCGCGACGACGCGTTCGAGCAGCACCGGGCCGCCGCGCTTGAGGAGGGCGGCGAGGCACGCCGGCACTTCCTGCGGATCCGGGTGGGCGGCTGGGAGGAGCACCTCGTCACCACCGTGTTCGTGCGCGTCCACACCCAGGGCGGCATGCTGGTCCTGGAGATCGCCCCGCACGTCCTGCCGCCGTTGCGCGAGGACTTCCTGCGCGCGGACCACACCGCCCGGAACTTCGCCTGCCTCACCCCGGTGGGCAAGGCGGCGTGGGCGCTGAAGCGGACGCCGAGGTCCCTGATCGAGGCCCTCGCCGTCCTGGTGCGTGCCGTCGCCTCCCTGTGGCGCCGGCTCACCGGCGGGCACGCAGGGGCGCTGCCCGACGGCCCGGCGCGCTCGGTGCGCGAACTGGCGGCGGCGCCCGGCACCTCCCTGTTCCAGGCCATGGACTACCGGCGCTACGTGAAGTCCATCGAGGACCGGGTGACCACCGGTGTGCGCGACGCGCTCTACGAAGCGGGCTACGACACCGGACAGTTCGAGCAGAAGATCGTCAACGTCGCCCAGGGCGGCGTCATGATCGAGAACGCCCGAGGGGCGATCAGCGTCGGCGACCACAACACCGTCAACAACGAGGGCTGAGATGACCATGCCGGGTGACGACAGCACACAGCGGGGCGGCGCGCAGCGTTCCGTGCACATCAGCGGAGTGACCGGGTCCGTCTCGGTCGGCGACCACAACAAGGTGTCCAGCGTCTACCGCGCGGGCGCCTCCGACGAGGCCCAGCTCCAACTCCTCGACGCCATCACGGAGTTCAGGGCCGGACTCGCCCAGCTCGTGGGCAACGACCAGACCCGCGTCCTGGACGCGGAACTCGCCGACACCGAGGAGGAGATCCGCGCGGAGGGGCAGGCGAGCCCCGGACGGCTCGCCCGCCTCGGCGAGCTGCTCGCCGGCGCCACCGCCCTCACCGGCCTGCTCGCCTCCGGCGAGACGCTGGTGCAGCGGGTCCGCGAACTGATCGGGATGTGAGGCCGCGGTGAGCGGGGGCACGGGCGAGGTCCGCTGGAACGCGGCGACCCAGAAGTGGGAGACGGTGGAAGAGGGCTCCGGGGCGCCCGCGCCCCCGGTGCCGACCGCGCCACCCGCACCCCCGCCGCTTCCGGCGATGCCGCCCCGGACACCGGATCCGGACCCGTACCCGAAGACGACGGGTGCGCACCCGACGACGGGAGCGCACGCGGAACCCCAGCCGTTCCCCGAGTCTCCTGCGTACCCCGAGTCCCCGCTGTACCCCGAACCCCCGCCGTACCCCGAGCCGCGCCGGGCCCGGCGGGTGCCGGTCGCCGTGGTGATCGCGCTGGTCGTCGTCGCCGCGGCCGGCGCGGGCAGTGGCTGGTTCCTGGCCCGCGGCGGCTCCGACCACCCGAAGGCCGCCGCCTCACCCTCCGCGCCGCCCTCGCCCCTGCCCTCCGGCACGGCCGAGCGCACCGGTGGCGGCGGCCCGACACCGTCGCCCTCGGCATCGGCGTCGCCGAGCGCCACCGTGCCCGCCGGCTTCCAACTGGTCCAGGATCCACGGGGGTTCAGGATGTACGTGCCGACGGGCTGGACCCGTCGGGACCAGGGCGCCAAGGGCGTCTTCTACAACGCACCGGACGGAGCCCGGCTGATCCAGGTGTACCCGGTCTCCGAGGCCGGTCTGAGCCCGTACGACGCGCTCAAGCAGACCTCGGGCGAGCTCGCGAAGAACCCCGGGTACCAGGAGATCAGCCTCACCGGCGACGCCACCGTGCCCGGCATCACCGGGCCGGTCGCGCGCCTCGTGTACGCCTACGACAACCAGCAGCTCGGCCACCGGCGCCAGGTGGCGGACTACGCCTTCCCGACGCCCGGCGGCGAGCAGTACGCCGTCCTGTCCGCCGCCCCCGCCGACGCGTGGCCGGAACAGGAGGACACGCTCAGGACGGCGCTCACCGTCTTCTGTGCCGGCTCCGACTGCCCGTCGCGGCCGGCACGTTGACGGAAGGCGGCTAGCGCTGCGCGAGGACCTCGCGCAGCTGGTCGAGCCCCCAGTCCAGGTCCTCCTTGCTGATGACCAGGGGAGGGGCGATCCGGATCGTCGAGCCGTGGGTGTCCTTGACCAGGACCCCGCGGCCCATCATCTTCTCCGAGATCTCGCGCCCCGTGCCGTACGAGGGACGGATGTCCACGCCCGCCCACAGGCCGCGCCCCCGGACCGCCTCGACGGGGCCCGTGCCGCCGGTCAGCAGCCCGAGCTCGTGGTGCAGATGGTCGCCGAGCTCGGCAGCGCGCTGCTGGTACTCGCCGGTGCGCAGCATCGCGATGACCTCAAGGGCCACCGCGCAGGCCAGCGGGTTCCCGCCGAACGTCGAGCCGTGCTCACCCGGCCGGAACACGCCGAGCACCTGCGACGAGGCGGCCACCGCGGACACCGGCACCACGCCGCCGCCCAGCGCCTTGCCCAGGATGTAGACGTCCGGCACCACGTCCTCGTGCTCGCACGCGAACGTCCTGCCGGTCCTGCCGAGCCCGGACTGGATCTCGTCCGCCATGAACAGCACGTTCCGCTCGCGCGTCAACTCCCGTACGCCCGCGAGGTATCCGGCCGGCGGGACCAGCACGCCGGCCTCGCCCTGGATGGGTTCAAGCAGCACCGCCACGGTGTTGTCGGTGACCGCGGCCCGCAGTGCGGTGAGGTCGCCGTACGGGACGATCTCGAAGCCCGGCGTGTAGGGCCCGTAGTCCGCGCGGGCCTCCGGGTCGGTGGAGAAGCTGACGATCGTGGTCGTACGGCCGTGGAAGTTGTCCCGGGCGACCACGATCTTCGCCTGCCCGTCCGGTACGCCCTTGACCTTGTAGCCCCACTTGCGGGCGGTCTTCACGGCGGTCTCCACCGCCTCCGCCCCCGTGTTCATGGGCAGCACCATCTCCTTGCCGCACAACTCGGCGAGCTCCGTACAGAATTGGGCGAAGCGGTCGTGGTGGAACGCCCTCGACGTGAGGGTGACGCGCTCCAGTTGGGCCTTGGCCGCGTCGATGAGACGGCGGTTGCCGTGGCCGAAGTTGAGCGCCGAGTAGCCGGCCAGCATGTCGAGATAGCGCCGGCCCTCGACGTCCGTCATCCAGGCGCCCTCGGCGGAGGCGACCACGACGGGCAGGGGATGGTAGTTGTGCGCACTGTGGGCCTCGGCGGAACGGATGGCGTCTTCGGTCGCTGCGTGGGTCGACACGGGTTCTCCGATCGTCATGCGGCTTGGGGCGTCGATGGTGCCCTTTTCTATCGTCGCTCGGATGCCGGACGAAGAAACCTTGCCGTTCCGGGCGGCCGGTAGGGTGTTCGGTACGCGCGGCGACTGGCGAGCGGGGAAACGACCCCGGGGAAGCCGTGCGCGGCCTGCCGCACGAGGTGCCGCCCGCCTGGGCACCCCGGGAACCCGACACCGGACCCCGGAGGACGCCATGAGCCTTCCCCTTTCCCACCCCGCCCTACTGGCCGCCGACCCCGAGCTGGCCGGCCTGGTCGCCGCCGAGGAGCGGCTCCAGTCCGACACCCTGCGCCTGATCCCCAGCGAGAACTACGTCTCGACGGCCGTCCTCGAAGCGTCGGGGACGGTGCTCCAGAACAAGTACAGCGAGGGCTACGCGGGCCGGCGCTACTACGAGGGCCAGCAGAACATCGACAAGGTCGAGCGGCTCGCCGTCCAGCGCGCCAAGGCCCTTTTCGGCGTCGAGCACGCCAACGTCCAGCCGTACTCGGGCTCGCCCGCCAACCTCGCCGTGTACCTCGCCTTCGCCGAGCCGGGCGACACCGTGATGGGCATGGCGCTGCCGATGGGCGGCCACCTCACGCACGGCTGGGGCGTCTCGGCGACCGGCCGGTGGTTCCGGGGCGTGCAGTACGGGGTGCGCGCCGACACCGGGCTCGTCGACCTCGACGAGGTGCGCGAGATCGCCCTCAAGGAGCGGCCGAAGCTGATCTTCTGCGGGGGTACGGCGCTGCCCCGCACGATCGACTTCGCCGCGTTCGCGGAGATCGCGAAGGAGGCCGGCGCGGTGCTCGTCGCGGACGTCGCGCACATCGCGGGCCTGATCGCGGGCGGCGCGCACCCCTCGCCCGCGCCGTACGCCGACGTCATCTCGACCACCACGCACAAGACCCTGCGGGGGCCGCGGGGCGCGATGCTGATGTCCCGCGAGGAGCACGCGAAGGCCCTCGACAAGGCGGTCTTCCCCGGGCTCCAGGGCGGCCCGCACAACCAGACCACGGCGGCGATCGCGGTCGCGCTGCACGAGGCGGCGCAGCCGGCGTTCTGCGCGTACGCGCACCAGGTCGTGGCCAACGCGAAGGCCCTCGCGGACGCGCTTCTGGAGCGGGGCTTCGACCTCGTGTCGGGCGGCACGGACAACCACCTGATCCTGATGGACCTGACGTCGCGCGACGTCTCGGGCAAGATCGCGGCGAAGGGGCTCGACCGGGCGGGGATCGTCGTCAACTACAACACCGTGCCGTACGACCCCCGCAAGCCGTTCGACCCCTCCGGGATCCGGATCGGGACGCCGTCCCTGACGTCGCGGGGGCTGGGGGTCGACCACATGGCGCGGGTGGCCGAATGGCTGGACCGGGGGGTGGCCGCGGCGCGGGCCGGGGACGAGGACACGTTGTCCGTGATCCGTGCGGAGGTGGCAGACCTCCTCTCCGCCCACCCCGCCCCGGGCCTCCCCCTGGACTAGCCCCCGGGGCTCCGCCCCAGACCCCGCGTCGCGCCTGAAGGGCGCTCGTCCTCAAACGCCGGACGGGCTGAGGACGGGCACCCTGCCACGGGCGCGGAGGGCTTCGGGGGCGGCAGCCCCCGGCGTGCTGGGTCACCTTGTGGGGCCGGTCACAAGCTCGGGGTTTCCGGGTGGGCGCGCCCACCTGAGAGAATGCTGAGCATGGCCCTGAATCGTCCGCGCGTGCTCTCCGGAATCCAGCCCACCGCAGGCTCGTTCCACCTCGGCAACTACCTCGGCGCGGTCCGCCAGTGGGTGGCGCTGCAAGAGACCCACGACGCGTTCTACATGGTCGTGGACCTCCACGCGATCACCGTCCCGCAGGACCC
The DNA here is from genome assembly GCF_036014195.1 of Streptomyces sp. NBC_00442. NCBI lineage: Bacteria > Bacillati > Actinomycetota > Actinomycetes > Kitasatosporales > Streptomycetaceae > Streptomyces > Streptomyces sp. NBC_00442. The sequence continues at coordinate 2,752,805 of NZ_CP107918.1, read as the reverse complement.
CGCCGAGCTGCGCGCCAACACCCGGCTCGCCGCGGCGCAGCTGCTCGCCGCCGGTCTGGACCCCGAGCGCTGCACCCTGTTCGTGCAGAGCCACGTGCCCGAGCACGCCCAGCTCGCCTGGATCATGAACTGCCTGGCCGGTTTCGGCGAGGCCAGCCGGATGACCCAGTTCAAGGACAAGTCGGCCAAGCAGGGCGCCGGCAACGCCACGGTCGGCCTCTTCACGTACCCGATCCTCCAGGTCGCCGACATCCTCCTGTACCAGGCCAACCAGGTCCCGGTCGGCGAGGACCAGCGCCAGCACATCGAGCTCACCCGCGACCTCGCCGAGCGGTTCAACGGCCGCTTCGGTGACACGTTCACCGTCCCGGAGCCGTACATCCTCAAGGAGACGGCGAAGATCTACGACCTTCAGGACCCGTCGATCAAGATGAGCAAGTCGGCGTCGACGCCGAAGGGCCTCATCAACCTGCTCGACGAGCCGAAGACGACGGCGAAGAAGGTCAAGAGCGCGGTCACCGACACCGACACGGTGATCAAGTACGACACCGAGAACAAGCCGGGTGTCTCCAACCTGCTCACCATCTACTCGACCCTCACCGGCAGGACGATCGCCGATCTGGAGGCCGACTACGAGGGCAAGATGTACGGCGCGCTCAAGACCGACCTCGCCGAGGTGATGGTGGAGTTCGTCACCCCGTTCCGGGCCCGTACGCAGCAGTACCTCGACGACCCCGAGACGCTGGACTCGCTGCTCGCCAAGGGCGCCGAGAAGGCCCGCGCGGTCGCCGCCGAGACGCTGGCGACGGCGTACGACAAGGTCGGCATGCTGCCCGCCAAGCACTGACCGGGTCCGGATCGGGACGGCGTGGCCGGAGCTCGCCCCGGGCCTCTGGTCAGCGGCCGTCCGGCCCGTCACACTGCACACCATCGACACCACAGCATCGACACCACAGCACGGAGGAGAACGACGTGGGGACCGTAACGCTCGGCGTTTCGATCGCGGTCCCGGAGCCCTACGGCAGCCTGCTCCAGGAGCGGCGCGCGGGCTTCGGTGACCCCGCCGCGCACGGCATCCCCACGCACGTCACGCTGCTGCCGCCGCACGAGGTCGAGGCGGCGTGCCTGCCGGACATCGAGGCGCACCTGGCCTCGGTCGCGGCGGCGGGCCGCGCGTTCACGATGCGGCTGGGCGGCACGGGCACGTTCCGCCCGCTCTCCCCGGTCGTCTTCGTGAAGGTGGCGGAGGGCGCGGGCGAGTGCGCGTGGCTCCAGCAGCGGGTGCGGGACGAGGCGGGCCCGCTGGTGCGCGAGCTCCGGTTCCCGTACCACCCCCATGTCACCGTGGCGCACGGCATCTCCGACGAGGCGATGGACGTGGCGCACGAGTCCCTCGCCGGATTCTCCGCGTCCTGGACGTGCGGCGGGTTCGCCCTCTACGAGCAGGGCGCCGACGGGGTGTGGCGCAAGCTGCGCGACTACCCCTTCGGCATCGGGGCGCTCGGCGTCCCCGCGCAGGGCGCCTGCCTGGACCACCCCTCCCTGCGCTAGTTCCGCCTCATACCGGCAGCCGCCGGAACACCCCGCGCGGCACGTGCCGCAGCGCCGACATCACCAGGCGCATCGCCCCGGGCACCCACACCAGCTCCGCCCGCCGACGCAGCCCCGTCTCGATGGCGAGGGCCACCGCCTCGGGCGTGGTGGCGAGCGGCGCCTCGGCGAGGCCGGCCGTCATTTTCGTCCGGACGAATCCGGGGCGTACCACCATGACGTGCACCCCGCTGCCGTGCAGCGCGTCGCCGAGGCCCTGGGCGAACGCGTCGAGCCCGGCCTTGCTCGATCCGTAGATGAAGTTGCTGCGGCGGCCGCGTTCGCCGGCCACCGACGACAGCACGACGAGCGAGCCGTGGCCCTGGGCCTGGAGCGCCTTGGCGCAGACGAGGCCGGCCGAGACCGCGCCGGTGTAGTTGGTCTGCGCGACCCGCACCGCGGCGAGCGGCTCGCCCTCGTCGTGGGTCTGGTCGCCGAGCACCCCGAAGGCGAGCAGCACCATGTCGATGTCGCCCTCGGCGAACACCTTGCCGAGCGCGACCTCGTGCCCGGCGCAGTCGAGCGCGTCGAAGGCGAGGGTGTGGACGTCGGCGCCGAGCTCGCGCAGGCCGGCCGCCGCCGACTCCAGGGCGGGGGAGGGGCGGCCCGCGAGCCAGACCGTTCGGGTGCGGCGGGCGACCAGGCGGCGGGCGGTGGCGAGGCCGATCTCGGAGGTACCGCCGAGCACGAGCAGCGACTGCGGGGTGCCGAACGCGTCCTTCATCAGGGCTCCTTGAGGGCTAGCGGAAGAAGAGAAATGGGTGGGGGCTACAGGCCCAGGCGCCGGGCCATGTCCGAGGTGAAGACTCCGCGGGGGTCCAACTCGGCGCGCAGGGAACGGAATTGGGGCAGCATCGGATACATGCGCTCCACGATCTCCGGGCGCATCCGCGCGTCCTTCGCCAGGTAGACGCGGCCGCCCGCGCCCGCCACCTGCTCGTCCAGGTCGTCGAGGAGGGCGCCGAGGCCCGGCAGGTTCGCGGGGATGTCGAGTGCGAGGGTCCAGCCGGGGAGCGGGAAGGACAGCCAGCCGGGGTCGGCCTCGCCGAAGCGCTTGAGCACGGCGAGGAAGGAGGGGCAGCCGTGCCGTGAGATGCGGCGCACGATGGCGCGCAGGGCTTCCTCCTGGCCGTACCCGACGACGAACTGGTACTGCACGAAGCCGCCGCGCCCGTACACGCGGTTCCAGTGCGGCACCCCGTCCAGGGGGTGGAAGAACGTCGAGATGCGCTGGAGTTCGCCCGTGCGGTGCTTGGGCGCCCTGCGGTACCAGAGTTCGTTGAACGCGGTGACCGATGCGCGGCCGAGCAGTCCCTCGGGCAGGAAGGAAGGGGCGGCCGGCAGCCGGCGCGGCCGGAAGGCGAGCGGGCTGCGGGCGGCGCGGGGCGGCAGCATGTCGAGCGGCGCGTGCTCGCCGCGGGTCAGCACCGACCGGCCGGTCGCGGCGCCCCGCGCGAGCAGGTCGATCCAGGCCACCGAGTACCGGTAGCGATGGTCACCCGATTCGAGCCGGGTCATCAAGTCGTCCAGATCCACCGCGCGTTCGGTGTCGACCGCCATCAACGAGGTCTGCACCGGCAGGAGTTGGATGGTGGCCCGCAGAATCACTCCGGTCAGGCCCATCCCGCCGGCCGTCGCGTCGAACAGCGCGCTGTCCGCGGAGACGGTCCGTACCGTGCCGTCCGCCGTGAGCAGTTCGAGGTCGAGGACGTGGCGCGTGAAGGAGCCCGAGACGTGGTGGTTCTTGCCGTGGATGTCGGCACCGATCGCCCCGCCGACCGTGACGTAGCGCGTGCCGGGGGTCACGGGCACGAACCAGCCGAGCGGCAGCAGCACCTCCATCAGTCGGTGCAGGCTGACGCCCGCGTCGCAGACGACCACGCCGGCCTCGACGTCCACGGTGCGGATGCGGTCGAGCCCCGTCATGTCCAGGACCGCGCCGCCCGCGTTCTGCGCGGCGTCCCCGTACGCCCTGCCGAGCCCGCGGGCGATGGTGCCGCGCGCCCCGCAGGCCCGCACGGCGTCCGCGGCCTCGGCGTAGCTCCGCGGGCGCAGCACGCGGGCCGTGCTGGGGGCGGTGCGGCCCCAGCCGCTCACGGACGTCGGCACCCCGGTGGGGGCGGGCGCGGCGGCGGGCGCCGTGGGGGGCGCCGTATCGGGTGTCGTGTCGGCAGACATGAATGTGACCGTATCGCCTTGGTCGTCCGCTTTGCCCGAGTCACGCGCCCCATGCGCGCGCCCACGTTCGCGCCCCGCCTTCGCGCCCCTGTGTCGACGTCCGGAGCGGAGCGCGGTCGATGCGGCGTCCATCCCGATAATCATTCACCGAAATGGGTGATTACCTGTGTGTCAGTCCCATTTATCCCGTATTCCACTCGCCGGGCGCAGGAGAGTCGCCGGTGGCCTGCGGCCAGTTGGCGGGCCGACGACGTCACGGAAGAGGGGTGGAAGATGCAGAAGCCGTCGTGCACCGACGCCGACGAGCGGCTCCTGGCCGCGCTGCGCGACTGCGGTGCGGACCCGCGGGTGGCAGCCGCCGCCCGCACCCTGTCCTGGGCCGGTGAGCACGGCGCGCTCTGGCTGGCGGCCGGGCTCGCGGGGGCCGCCGTCGACCGGGACCGGCGCGGGGCCTGGCTGCGGGGCACCGCCCTGGTCGCCGCCGCCCACCTGGCCAGCATGGGCGTCAAGCGCCTGGTGCGCAGGCCGCGCCCCCTGCTCGCGGCGGCCGAACCCCTGGTGCGTACCGCGGGGCGGCACTCCTTCCCCAGCTCGCACGCCAGCTCCGCGGCCGCCGCGGCCGTCGCGTACGGGGCGCTGCGGCCCGCGGGCGCCCACCTCGTGCCGCCGCTCGCCGCCGCGATGTGCGTCTCGCGTCTCGTCGCCGGGGTGCACTACCCGAGCGACATCGCGGCCGGCGCGCTGCTCGGCGGTGTCACCGCGCGAGCCGGCGCGGCCTGGATGCTGGGCACCCTCGAAAGGACGCGCCGATGACCGAGCCCGGTGTCGTGCTCCTCGACGAACACGGGGCGGGCGCGGCCTCCGCGCCCCGCCGCCTGCTCGCCCTGCCCGGCGCGCTCATCCGCACCGCCCGGCCACGGCAGTGGGTCAAGAACGTGCTCGTGGCGGCCGCGCCGGCCGCCGCCGGGCGACTGTCGAGCCCACGAGACATCACCCAACTCGCCCTGGTCTTCTTCCTGTTCACCGCGGCCGCCTCGGCCGTCTACCTCATCAACGACGCCCGTGACGCCGAGGCCGACCGCGCCCACCCCGACAAGTGCCGCCGCCCGGTCGCCGCCGGACAGGTTTCCGTGTCCACCGCCTACGCGGCCGGCGGGATCCTCGCCGTGCTCGCACCGCTGGGCGCCGCCCTGACCTGCAACGCGATGACGGCCACGCTCCTGTCCTGCTACGTGGTCATGCAGCTCGCCTACTGCGTCAAGCTCAAGCACGTCCTCGTCGTCGACCTGGTCGTGGTCACCAGCGGGTTCCTGATGCGGGCGATGACCGGCGGGGTCGCGCTCGGCATCCCCCTCTCCCGCTGGTTCCTCATCACCGCCGGGTTCGGCGCCCTGTTCATGGTGTCGGCCAAGCGGTATTCCGAGGCGCTCCAGATGGAGGGCCGGGGCGCGGCCACCCGCGCGCTCCTCGACGCCTACACCACCGGCTATCTGCGCTTCGTGTGGCAGCTCGCCGCGGGCGTCGCCGTGCTCGCCTACTGCATGTGGGCGCTGGAGGCCGGCGGCGTCGCCAACGGCGCGCTGCTGCCCTGGCGGCAGCTGTCGATGGTGCCGTTCATCGGCGCGATCCTGCGCTACGCCGTCTTCGCCGACCGGGGCGGCGCGGGCGCGCCCGAGGACGTGGTGCTGCACGACCGCGCCCTCGCCGTCATCGGCCTCGTCTGGATCGCCATGTACGCGCTCGCGGTGACCGACCTGTGAGCGTCTCCCGGTCCGAGCTGATCGGCTTCGCGCTGGCCGGCGTCTGCGCGTACGTCACCGACCTCGGCCTGTTCGTATGGCTGCGCTCGGGCCTCGACTGGGACCCGGTCGCCGCCAAGTCCCTCTCGTTCGTGGCCGGTTGCACGGTCGCCTACCTCGGCAACGCCTTCGGTACCTACCGGGGGCGCCGGGCCGGCCGGCGCGAGTACGCCGTGTTCTTCGCCGTGAACCTCGCGGGCGCCCTCGTGCAGGTCCTGTGCATCGCCGTCTCGCACTACGGCCTCGGGTTCACCTCCCCGCGCGCCGACACCCTCTCCGGAGCCGTCTTCGGCATGGCTCTCGCGACCTGTTTGCGCTTTTGGGGAACGAGAACGCTGGTCTTCGGCGGTGGACCGGAAGGATTGCCTCCGCACGGACACAGTCGAGCCGGAGAGGGTAGTCGTACGTCATGGACTGGCTGAAGAAACTTCCCGTCGTGGGGCCCTGGATCACCCGCCTCATGCGGACCCACGCCTGGCGCTCCTACGAGCGGCTCGACCGCGTCTACTGGTCCAGGCTGGCCGCCGCCATCACCTTCATCAGCTTCCTCGCGCTGTTCCCGCTGCTCACCGTCGGCGCCGCCATCGCGGCCGCGCTGCTCTCCGGCGACCAGGTGCACAAGCTGCAGAACACCATCGCCGAGCAGGTCCCCGGCATCTCCGACCAGCTCGACCTCCAGGCGCTGATCGACAACGCGGGCACCGTCGGCATCGTCGCCGGAGCCCTGCTGCTGTTCACCGGCATCGGCTGGGTCTCCCAGATGCGCGGCTGCCTGCGCGTGGTGTGGGAGGCCGAGGACGCCGACGCCGACGAGAACCCCGTCCTGCGCAAGCTCAAGGACGGCGGCATCCTGCTCGGCCTCGGCGCCGCGGGACTCGCCTCCTGGGCGGCCTCCTCCATCGGCTCCACCGCCGTCGGCTGGACCGCCGACAGGCTCGGCATCGACGAGGGCGGCGCGGGCGGGGTGCTGCTGCGCGTCGCGGCGATCGCCGTCGCCGTCGTCGCGGACTTCCTGCTGCTCCTGTACGTCCTGACGCTGCTGCCCGGCGTGAGCCCGCCGCGCCGCCGGCTCTTCGTGGCCGCGCTGGTCTTCGCGATCGGCTTCGAACTCCTGAAGCTGCTGCTCGGCGGCTACATGAAGGGCGTCGCGGCCAAGAGCATGTACGGCGCCTTCGGGGTGCCCATCGCGCTGCTGCTGTGGATCAACTTCACGGCGAAGCTGCTCCTGTTCTGCGCGGCGTGGACGGCCACCCCGTCCAAGGAGGACGACCCCGCTCTCACCGAGGACGAAGGACCGGAGGTCACCGCCTCCGGAGCGGCCAGCGCCGGTTGATCAGGAAGACCGCGCCCGCGACGAGGACCAGCGCGCCGCCGATGATCCCCAGCGCGATGCCGGCGCCGCCGCTCTCGCTCCCCTTGGCGGCGCCCGCCTGATCGGGGCGGTTCTTGGCGCCGCCCTGCACGCTTCCGGCGCTCGCGCCCGTGCCCGCGGGGCTCGTGGCCGTCGCGGACTTCGGCGGGACCAGCTCACCGACCGGGGTGACCTTCCCGCCGGCCGCGAACCCCCAGTCGAGCAGCCGCGCGGCCTCCTTGTAGACGGCCTGGCTCTCCCGCGAGTCGGGGTTCATGACGGTGACGAGGAGCACCTTGCCGTCCCGCTCGGCGACCCCGGTGAAGGTGGCGCCCGCGTTGGTGGTGTTGCCGTTCTTGACGCCCGCGATGCCCTTGTACGGGTTGAGCCCGAAGTCGCCGGTGAGCAGCCGGTTGGTGTTCTGGATCTCGAACGCCTCGCGCTTCTTGTCCTTGTTCTCGGCGCCGGGGAACTTCGCCGTCGCCGTCGCGCAGTACTCGCGGAAGTCCTTGTTCTGCAGCCCCGAGCGGGCGAACAGCGTCAGGTCGTAGGCGCTGGAGACCTGGCCCGGCATGTCGTAGCCGTCCGGCGAGACGACCCGGGTGTCGAGGGCCTGGAGGTCGTCGGCCTTGTGCTGCATGTCCGTGACGGTCTGGGCCACGCCGCCGTTCATCGACGACAACACGTGCACGGCGTCGTTGCCCGAGCGCAGGAAGACCCCGAGCCACAGGTCGTGCACCGAGTACGACAGGTTCTCCTTCACCCCGACCAGGCTGCTGCCGGCGCCGAGTCCGGCCAGGTCCTTGGCGACCACCAGGTGCTGCTCGTCCCGGGGGAACTTGGGCAGCACGGTGTCGGCGAACAGCATCTTCAGGGTGGAGGCGGGCGGCAGCCGCCAGTGCGCGTTGTGCGAGGCGAGCACCTTGCCGCTCTCGGCGTCCGCGACGATCCAGGACCGTCCGGTCACGTCCTTGGGCAGCACGGGCGCGCCGGTGCCCAGACGCACCTGCGTGCCGGCTTCGCCGAGCTGGTCCCCACCGACCTTCGACATGGCGGTCGGCGGCGCGTCGTTGCGCTGGCCGGGGGCGCCGGGCGTCGCGGAGGCGGCCGGCTTGTCGTCCCGGGGCACCGCGGCGGCGGGGACCGCGGCCAGCGCGGGCAGCACGGCGGCGCCGGCCACGGCGACGGACAGGGCGAGCCCGGCGGCTCGCTTCGGCGCGCGCGCAGGCGACGCGGGGAGTCGAAGAGGCAGGGCGCTCTTGATCACGTTCACGGGAGGCACGTTCGAGAACGTACATGCTGCGTCCACCGAACCGATCATCGTACGGATGACCCGCCGAGAGCCTCCACCCGGCCGGAGGTGCGCGGAGAGTGGCGCCGGTAGGGGAGCCATGAAACTCAGCCGCCCCCCTCTCCTCGTTCCTGCTCGCCTTCGGCGCGTGGAGCTGGGTCATCCGGATCACCTTCCACAGACAACTGACCAGTGGAGGCTTGCTGACAGAAATGAGCAGGTGAGAGGGCAGTGAGCCCCTGCGTGTCAGCTGACGTCTCCGCGGACGCCAAGGTCACCAGCGACCAGGTGGCGGCGAAGGCCACGATGCCGGCGGCCGGAGCGACCGTCACCGCGGCCCCCTGACCGGTTTACGCGGCTGCGAATGCGGGATTGGCTTACGGCTGCCATCGGCTCACGTCGCGTACGGAGTTCGGGGCCGCTCGCGTGGCGTGACACGACTCCGCCCCGGCGCGGCGTTGACGCTGCGCCGGGGCGATGAGCCAGGGCTTGGACGGTGGGTCAGGTGTTGGTCAGGCGGAAGTACACGGACTTGAACTTGATCTTGGAATCAGGCTTTCCACCGGCGTTCACAGAGGTGTGGTCACCCTGGCATTCGGCGTCGGGAAAGAGGAACAGGTTCGAGTGGGTGTTGTTCTTGAAGTTCCAGGCGTAAGCGCTCTTACCGGATTCGACCTCGGGGATGTTGATGCAGACCCTTCCCTCCGGGTGGTCCAGCTTGCCGAACTTCGGGTTCTCCGCCGTGCCCCACGAGTAGGTGGCATAGCCGTCGACCGCGTTGGCCGAGGTGGGCAGGGTGACGACGAGGGCGAGGGCGCCGAGGGCGGCGCCGACCGTATGGCGGAAACGCACGAAGTGCTGCTAGGGGGCAGGGGGTTGGGGATGTGGGCGCCGAGGTCTGGGGCCTCCCTCTCAGGATTGCGTGGCCAGCTCCGATACATCCTCGGCGGCGGAAGCCACCCGTAGGGAGGGCGCAGAAGCGATACCTCTACCGCCACGTGGAGGACCCCCACGCCCGGACCCCCACGCCCGCCCGCCCCTGCCGGGAGGGGGCCCCTGCGCCCCCGGAACCGGCTGTCCGCTCCACCCGTAGGCCGCCCCGTCGGTACGCTTCCCCTTCCCGTCGAGCACGGCCGGGGCTTCTACGTGCGGTTCGCCCGAACGCCCCGAAGCCCGATGACGCCGATGATCGTCCCGAGGATGAACGAGACGATGGCGAGCGTCAGGTGGACCCAGAAGTACGCCGTGGGCCGGCCGTGGTCGAAGGCGAGTCCGCTGGCATCGGCCCACAGGTTCTTGGCGAAGGTCACCCAGACCACCCAGGACCAGGCCCCGAACGCGAGCAGGAACCAGGAGACGCGACGGCTGAGCTTCATGAGGGGAGTCCTTCGGGGGGTCGGGCACGGCGTTCCCAGCCAGTATCGAGCCGGCCTCGCCGGGCCCGGTGGGCGGGGGCTCTGTGAAGAACCTGCGGACGCTCGGATTCCTCTCGCCGCGCACACTTCGCCGTGAACAGGCGGATACGGAGGGTTCCGTCACGCTCGGCTAACGAGTGGCTGTGAGAAAAAGGTTGTCCCTTCCACAATGTGAAGGTCGTGTGATTGGGTGAGCCCCATCACGGGCGCAGCGTGCCGACACCGCGCGTTCGGCAAGGGTGGGGCGTTCCGAGGAGAGCACGGCGATGCGGTCGATCCGTATGCGGATGGTGGCAATAGGCGCGGCGGTGGTGGTCGCCGGCGTGGGGGGCTGGCAGCTGCTGCCGTCCGATCAGGCGAAGAAGGACCCCATCTCCGTCGGGACGACCGACGTGATCACCTCGCTCGACCCGGCGGGTGCCTACGACGCGGGATCCTGGGCGATCTACAACAACGTCTACCAGTCGCTGATGACCTTCCGCGAAGGCAGCGCGACGCCGGTCCCGGACGCCGCGAAGAGCTGCACCTTCGTCGGGCAGAAGCTCCAGACGTACCAGTGCGTGCTCCGGGACGACCTCACCTTCTCCAGCGGGCGCAAGGTGACCGCCGAGGACGTGAAGTTCTCCTTCGACCGGATCTTCAAGATCAATTCCGATCTGGGTCCCCAGCCGCTGTTCGCCATGATCGGCTCGGTGAAGGCCGACGGGAACACGGTCACCTTCAACCTGAAGACCAAGGACGCCACCTTCCCCTCCAAGCTCGCCACCGGCGCGGGCTCGATCGTCGACAGCACCGATTACCCCGCGGGTTCCCTGCGCAAGGGCGACTCGGTGACCGGCTCGGGTCCGTACGTGCTCAAGGGGTACACGAAGGACTCCTCGGGGCGCCCGGTCAGCGCGAGCCTGGAGCCCAACTCCCACTACCACGGCGCGGTGACCAAGAGGGGGCTGCCCGTCACGGTGCGCTACTTCGCCGAGGCGGACCAGCTCAACGACGCCTGGCAGGCCAAGCAGATCGACGTCACCCACCGCGAGATGCCGCCGCAGGTCCTCGCCAAGCTGTCGCCGGGACCCGATCTGCGGATCACCACCTCCCCCGGCTACGACATCCGCGCGGTGAACTTCAACCTCAAGTCGTCGAGCCCGGTCTCCAAGGTCAAGGTCCGTCAGGCCGCCGCCTCCCTCATCGACCGCGGGGCGCTCGTCAACGCCGTCTACAGCGGCACCGTCGACCCCCTGTACTCGGTGATCCCGCAGGGCTTCACCGGCCACAGCACCGCGTTCTTCGACGCCTACCCGCAGCCCGACGCGGCCAAGGCGAAGGCGCTCCTGAAGGGCGAGCAGCTCCCGGTCCGCTTCGACCTGGCCTACCGCAAGCTCGGCGCGAACGGCGCGGAGGCCGAGGAGATCAAGAAGCAGCTCGAAAAGGACGGCCTGTTCAAGGTCAACCTGATCGCCGAGGCCGACTGGCGGAAGATGCAGCAGAACTACGCCGAGGGCAAGTACGACGCGTACACGGCCGGCTGGCTCGCCGACTTCCCCGACCCCGACAACTTCAGCCAGCCGCTCGTCGGTACCGGCAACAGCCTCCACAACAACTACTCCGACAAGACGGCGGACGAACTCATCCGCCAGACCCAGGAGTACACCGACCGCGGACGCACCGCCGACGACTTCAAGGCGCTCCAGGAGAAGGTCGCCGAGGACGTTCCGCTGATCCCGCTGTGGCAGGGCAAGAACTATGTGCTCGGCAGCAAGGACATCAGCGGCTCGCAGTACCTCTCCGACGGCACGGGCGTGTGGCGGCTGTGGGAGCTGGGCTGGATCTGAGCCCGGGTGGGGCCGCGGGGGCGGATGTGAACCGGTGGGGTTCACCCAAAGGGCTTCTGTCCAAGGCGCCACCGGTTCTGCTCCATTGACCGCGCCCGGAGTCGCTGCTTCCGTCGAAGGATGCGCCTTTCCCGCCGTACGCTCCTGAGCTCACTCGCCGGATCGGCCCTCGCCCTCGGGGCGAGCACCGGGACCGGGCACGCCGCCCAGGCCGGCGCCCCCGCCGCGCCGGACCCGGCCGCACGGGCACTGGCCCGGCTGCTGCCCCGCCACGCGGGGCAGGTCACCTTCCGCGCCACGCCCCGCGCGATCGCGCCCCGCGCGGCCGGCCGCGACAGCGACCGCTTCCGCGTCTCGGGCGGCGCCGGGCGGATCCTCGTCGAGGGCAGCACCCCGGCCGTTCAACTCACCGGATTCCACTGGTACTTGCGGCACGTGGCCCACGCCCACATCTCCTGGACGGGCGAGCAGACCGGCCTGCCCGCCACGCTGCCCGCCGTGCCCGCGCCCATCGAGAAGACGGCCGGCGTCACCCATCGCTTCGCCTTCAACGACACCAACGACGGCTACACCGGCCCCTACCACGACTGGACGTACTGGGAGCGCGAGCTCGACGTCCTGGCCCTGCACGGATACAACGAGGTGCTGGTCTACCTCGGCGCCGACACCGTCTACCACCGCACCTTCCTCCAGCACGGCTACGACGACACCGAGCTGCGCGCCTGGCTCCCCGGGCCCGCGCATCAGCCCTGGTGGCTGCTCCAGAACATGTCCGGATTCGGCGGCCCCCTGTCCCGACAACTCCTCCACGAAAGGGCCGAGTTGGCGGTCCGCGTCGTGACCCGGCTGCGCGAACTCGGCATGAGTCCGGTGCTGCCCGGCTACTTCGGGACCGTCCCGCCCGGCTTCACCGACCGCGAGCCGGGTGCCCGCGTGGTGCCGCAGGGCGTGTGGGGCGGTTTCCCCCGGCCCGACTGGCTCGACCCCCGCTGCGACGCCTTCGGCCGCGTCGCCGGTACGTTCTACGACGTACAGAACGAGCTGCTCGGCGCCGCCCCCTCGTACAAGATGGACCTGCTGCACGAAGGCGGCACCCCCGGCGACGTGCCGATCGGCGACGCCGCGCGGGCCGTCGAGAGCGCGCTGCGCACGGCGCGTCCTGGGGCGCTCTGGACCATCCTGGGCTGGCAGAACAACCCGCACCGCGAGATCGTCGAAGCCGTCGACAAGGCCAGGCTGTTCATCGTCGACGGCCTCTCCGACCGCTTCCCCTCGGTCACCGACCGCGAGGAGACCTGGGAGGGCACGCCGTACGCGTTCGGCTCCATCTGGAACTTCGGCGGCCACACGGTGATGGGTGCCAACACTCCCGACTGGGCCTCCCTGTACGAGCGTTGGCGCACCAAGCCCGACAGCGCGCTCGACGGCATCGCGCTCATGCCGGAGGGCGCGGACAACAATCCCGCCGCGTTCGCCCTCTTCTCCGACCTGCCCTGGACGGAGGGGACGCTCGACCTGGAGGAGTGGTTCCGGCAGTGGCCGCGCTACCGGTACGGCGCCGACGACGCGCACGCGGCCCGCGCCTGGGACGTGCTGCGCCGCACCGCGTACGGCACCACGCGCGCCGACTCCTGGAGCGAGGGCGCGGACGGCCTGTTCGGCGCCCGGCCCGACCTGAACGCCCTGTCGGCGGGATATTGGTCGCCCCGTCAACTGCGCTACGACGCGGCCGAGTTCGCCAAGGCGCTGCCCGAGCTCCTGGCCGTGGCCCCGGCCCTGCGGACCTCGTCGGCCTACCGGTACGACCTCCTCGACGTGACCCGCCAGACCCTCTCCAACCGGTCCCGGCTGCTGCTCCCGGACATCCGTACCGCCTACCAGGCGAAGGACACGGCACGGTTCGCGAGCCTGACGGAGCAGTGGATGCGCGACCTCGCCCTCCTGGAACGGGTCGTCACCACGGACCGGAATCACCTGCTGGGACGCCGGCTCGCCGACGCCCGGTCGTGGGGCGCGACGGCGCAGGAGAAGGACCGCCTGGAGTACGACCTGCTGACGCTCCTCACGGTGTGGGGCCCGCGCGCGGCCGCCGACGGCGGGCATCTGCGGGACTACGCCAACCGGGAGTGGTCCGGCCTGGTGGGCGGCCTCTACACGCTGCGCTGGCGCACCTGCTTCGACACGCTCGCCACGTCCCTGACCACGGGCCGCCCCCCGGCCCCCGTCGACTGGTTCGCCCTCGAGGACGCGTGGGTGCGCACCCACCCGCCGTTCGCGACGGAGCCCAGCGGCGACATCGTGAAGGTGGCGGGGGAGGTGACCCGGGCCCTCGGGCTGTGACTCCCGCCTCCCGCTAGTGCCATAGCAGGCAACGTTTGCCCTGTTGTGATGTGACGCGCCGTCCGGGTGCTGTGCTGTGCCGGGCGGCGCGTGGCCGTCACCCTGTCCGGGTGGCAGAACGAGTACGTGTACGCGAGATCGACGATGGCGAAGGCAGACGGCTGCTTCGGATCGTCCGCCGGGGCGCCGGGTGGGTGGTGACCTGGCGGCGTGCCCAGATGGTCCTGCTGTCCGCCCAGGGCATGCCGGTGGCGAAGATCGCCGAGGTCACCTTCACCAGCGATGACCGGGTCCGGGATGTGATCCACAACTTCAACGCCGACGGCTTCGACTCCCTGTATCCGAAGTACAAGGGCGGCCGGCCCAAGACCTTCACCCTGCCCGAGCGGCGCGAGATCAAGAAGATCGCGAAGTCCAAGCCGACCGAACACCACCTGCCCTTTTCGACCTGGAGCCTGACCAAGCTGGCCGACTTCCTGGCCGCCGAGGGGGTGGTCGACGACATCAGCCACGAGGGCCTGCGCATCCTGCTCCGCGAGGAAGGCGTCTCCTTTCCACGCCTGAAGACCTGGAAGACCTCCCGCGACCCCTGACGAAGAAGTGCCAGCGGGTCGGCACCTGGGCGGCGGCGAACAATGTCGAAATCGCCTGCACCCCGGCCAACAGCTCCTGGCTCAACCGCGTCGAAGCCCAGTTCACCGCCCTGCGCTACTTCACCCTCGACGGCACCGCCCACGCCGGCCACAAGGAGCGGGGCAGCATGATCCGCCGCCACATCATCCGGCGAAACCGCCACGCCGACGACAAGCACCTACGCGCTGTCGTCCACAGGGCCAACGTCGCCTGAAACCGCATGAAGGCAGAGAAGATGACCACACAGACCGACCGTGTCGACCACGAACTGATCCGGGCAGCGGCGCACATCGCGGCCACACGCTGCCGGGGCGACAACCACACCGTGGCGGCCGCGGCCCGCGCCCGAGACGGCCGGATCGTCACCGCGGTGAACGCCTATCACTTCACCGGAGGCCCCTGCGCGGAACTGGTCCTCATCGGCGCTGCTGCCGCCCAGGGCGCCTACGACCTGGACACCATCGTCGCCGTGGGTGACCGCGACCGAGGCGTCGTACCCCCATGCGGCCGCTGCCGCCAGGTCCTTCTTGACTACTTCCCCGCCCTCAACGTCATCGTCGGGACGAACGACAGCCTCCGGATGGTGCCCGTCACCGACCTGCTTCCCGAAAGCTACATCTGGGCGGACCACCAGCTCGACGCCGAGGAGAGCGCACCACTCAGCACGAGCTGACCCCCGGCGGTTACAGGGCAAACGTTGCCTGCTACGGCACTAGCTCCGTTTGCGGGAGGCCGCCGCCTGGGACATCCCCGGCAGGAAGTCCGTGAACAGCTCGTGGACCTCGTGCACGAGCGGCCGCAGCACCCGGAACCGGGCGAGCGCGACCCCCCGGGTGGTGAGCTTGGCGCCCCGTGCCGCGAGACGGTAGCTGCGCTCGCGGCCCGGCGACCGGTCGAACACCCAGTACAGGACGAGCCCCATCTGCGACAGCCACATCAACTCGGGCAGTACGTCGGCGAGTTCGGCCGGTACCTTGCTCTTCGTGCCGGCCAGCACCTCCCGGTGCACGGAGATAGCGGCCTCGCGCGCGTGCTCCGACTCCGTCGAGAACGGACTGAGCGGGCTGTCCGGATCCGCCGCGTTCTTGAAGAACTGCGCCGCGAACTCGTGGTACGGCGAGGCGATGTCGAGCCAGACCCGCAGCACCCCGGCGAGCCGGGCCTCCAGATCCGTCTCGGTGTCGAGCACCTCGCGCACCGCCTCGTGGTGCTGTGCGGCGATCCGGTCGTAGAAGCCCTGGATCAGGTGCTCCTTGCCGGCGAAGTAGTAGTACGCGTTGCCGACCGAGACCCCGGCCTCCTGGGCGATGGCCCGCATCGTGGTCTTGTCGTACCCCCGCTCCTGGAAGAGCCGCATCGCGGTCTCCAGGATCAGGGTGCGGGTCTGCTCGCCCTTGGCGGGGCGGGCCCCGTCCGCGTCGGGGGCCGTCTCTTCGGGCGCGTTCTGTGCTGGCACGTCACGAGCCTAATCGGACGGGGTCCGGCCGGGCCGACAGGGTCGCGGCCGCCGACGGGCGGGGCGGCCCGGCCGCCGTGGGTCACACCCGTACGCGCGGCAGCCCCGTCACGCTCATGACCAGCGAATACAGCGAGGTGGTCGCGGTGATGAAGAGGCGGTTGTTCTTGGGTCCGCCGAAGGCGATGTTGGAGACGGGCTCGGGGACGCGCAGCCGCCCGATGAGCGTGCCGTCGGGGTCGTAGCAGTGCACTCCGCCCGCCATGGCGGCGGCCCAGAGCCTGCCGCCGTCGTCGAAGCGGATGTTGTCGAACCGGCTCTCGTCGTCCGCGACCTCGGCGAAGACCCTGCCGTCGTCGAGCGTGCCGTCCGCCCTCACCTCGAAGACGCGGATGCGTCCGCCCCGGGTGTCGGACACGTACAACTGCCGTTCGTCCGGCGAGAACACGAGGCCGTTGGGCGCCCCGAACCCGTCCGCGACGAGCCGTACCTCGCCGGTCGACGGATCTGCCCGGTAGACGTGGCAGCCGTCGATCTCGGGGTCGGCGCGGAAGCCCTCGTAGTCGCTGGTGATGCCGAAGTCCGGGTCGGAGAACCAGATGGATCCGTCCGAGCGCACCACCGCGTCGTTGGGGCTGTTGAGCCGCTTGCCGCCGAAGCGCTCGGCGATCACGGTGAGCCGCCCGTCGGGCTCGGTGCGGGTGACCCGGCGATTGCCCTGCTCGCAGGTGATGAGCCGCCCCTCGCGGTCGATCGTGTTGCCGTTGGGGTGCCCGGCGGGGGAGCGGAAGAGGGAGACCGCGCCGGTCTCCTCGTCCCAGCGCAGCATCCGGTCGTTGGGGATGTCGCTCCAGACGAGCTGCCGCCAGGCCGGCAGGTACAGCGGGCCCTCGGCCCAGCGGCAGCCGTCGTGGAGCACGTCGAGCCGGTCGTCCCCGGCGGCGCAGCGCCCGGTGCGGAATCGCTCGTCCAGGATCTCGTACAACGGAGCACGCAGCTGATCGGACACAATCTCCCCTTCGCGCAACATCACAGAATTACATTCGTTCCTCGGTGACTATGACAGAACGAGATATGGTTGCGCCATGGCTCACGTGAATGACATCGACCGCAAGCTGATCTCCCTGCTCCAGCAGGACGCGACCACGGCGTACGCGGCGCTGGGCAAGGCGGTGGGCCTCTCGGCCGGGGCCGCGCACGAGCGGGTGCGCAAGCTGCGCGAGCGCGGAGTGATCAGGCGCACGACCGTCGAGGTGGACCCGTCGGCGCTAGGCCAGGGCGTGCTGGCCTTCGTGATGGTCGACTCGACCGCGTGGATGGGCGACTCGGCGGCGGCCTTCGCCGCGATACCCGAGATCCAGGAGGCCCACGTGATCGCGGGAAGCGCCTCGGTCCTGGTCAAGGTGCGCACGACCACGACCGAACAACTCCAGGACGTGCTGCGCCGTCTGTACGCGATCGACGGAGTGAGCGGCACCCACGCGACCGTGTCCCTGGAGACGTTCTTCGAACGCCCCCTCTCCCCGCTGCCGCCCGCCGAGGCGTGACGCGACAGGATCCGGACCGCGCCACCGCTTCGTCGCGCCCCGCTTCGTCGCGTCGTCGCCGAGCGGGGTCGACCGGGCACGCGCCGAGATCACCACGGGCAGCCCGTTGTAGCGTGGCCGTCGGACAGGGGAGGGTGATCCGGCGGTGGCGGCGATTCTCGGGGCGGGCCAGGAACTGGCCCAAGGGCGGTATGTCATTGAGGAGTTGATCGGCGAAGGCGGCATGGCCGTGGTGTACCGGGCCATGGACACCTCGTTGGGCCGGGTCGTCGCGGTGAAGACCATGAACGCGGCCGTGGCCTCGGTCCCCGGCAACCGCGAGCGCTTCCGACGCGAGGCCCGGATGATGGCGCGGCTGAGCGAACCCCATGTGGTCGCGGTGCACGACGTGGGGGAGGAGACCCTGGGCGGCGCCCCGGTCCCCTTCTTCGTCATGGAGCACGTACGCGGACGCAACCTCGGCGCGTGCCTGCGGGACCGGCCCGGCGGGCTCTCCCTCGACCGGTCGCTGCGCATCACCGCCGACGTGCTGATGGCGCTCGCCGCGAGCCACGCCCAGGGCATGGTGCACCGCGACATCAAACCCGCCAACGTCCTGGTGGCCGACGACGGTTCGGTCAAGGTGACGGACTTCGGCATCGCGCGGGCGCTCGGCCAGGACGGCGCCGGCACGGCACTGACCGGCACCGGCATCGTCATCGGTACCCCGCACTACATGGCGCCCGAGCAGTTCGAGGGGCGCGGCGGTGTCGACGAGCGCGCGGACCTGTACGCGGTGGGTGTGATGCTCTTCGAACTCCTCACCGGCACCGTCCCGTTCGACGCGGACACCGGGAACGCGATCGGCTACCAGCACTGCACGATGACACCGCCGACCCTCGCCGATGCGGGCGCCGACGTGCCCTCGACGGTCGAGGACATCGTCGCGCGGGCGCTGGCCAAGAGCCGGCAGGACCGCTTCCCGGACGCCCGGACGATGCGGCTCGCGGTGGAGCGGCTGCTGCCCAAACGCCTTGAGGAGGAGGGTGGTTACCGCCCGACCGTGCGCAACGGCACTGCTGCGCCGCACGAGGGCGATCTGCACGCGGCCCGCACCCGGACCGGCGTCGGGGCGTGGGGCGGCGGCCGGCCGGGACAGGCCGCATCGGGGCACCCCGAGCCCGCGGCGCCCGCACCGCCGCCCGCGCCCGCGCACCTCCTGCCCGCGCCCGCGCACCTCCTGCCCGCGCCCGCGCACGTCCTGCCGCCGACCACGCCCTTCGGCGGACCGGCGCTGCCCGAGGCGCCCCGCGGTTTTCGCGAGCGCCGACGACTGATCGGCCGCTCGTACGGGCTCGTCGTGCTGACGCTGCTGCTCGACGTCCTGCTGTACCGCGCGGACATCCCCCGAGGGCTCGTGGTGCTGCCCCTGGCGTCCTCCGCCTGCGGATTCTGGCTCGCGGGCAAGGGCGGGGCGGCGTCACGGACCGAGTCGCGGCGGGTGGGGTCCGGGCTGCTTCAGGTCAGTGCCCTGTTCCCGCTGGTGACGCACGCCGCGCTCGCACTCGCGTCCCTCATCGACCTCGGCACGGTGCTGTCGGCGCCGTAGGGTCCGGCGCCGTGCTCACACGCCGTGCTCACACGCCGTGCTCACATGCTGAGCGAGCGGGCGTAGTTGATCTGACCCATCACCCACTGGAACGTGCCGGCGTCGGTGGCGGGGATCATGGTGGAGTGGTGGCGGCCGCCGCTGTTCACGGTGACCTGGACGAAGCCGGTCGTCTTCTTCTCCTTCATCAGGAGGAAGAGCAGGCCCAGCAGGCAGAAGATGAAGAAGATGACCGCCAGGACGATGGCGACGGTCGGCATCTTCTCCTCCGTACGGGACATGTCGGTGGCGTTCCACACCGCGCCCTTGAGCGGGAGGGCGCCGGCCGGGGTCATGATCGAGCCGTTGACCACGGTGATGTCGCCGAGCGAGAGGACCGGGACCCCGCCGCCCATCACGGGCTGGTTCTGCGGCGGCCCCCACTGCGGGGCGGCGCCGCCCGGATACCCGTAGCCAGGAGCGGAGTTGGGGACCTGGCCGCCCTGCGGGGCGCCGGCCGGGTAGCCGTAGCCGGGCCCGGAGTTGGGCGGCTGGCTTCCCTGGGGCCCCCACTGCCGGCCCTCGGTCCCGTACGGATTCGGCTCGCTCATTTCTCCCCGCTTCAATTCGGCGCGCTCGCATGTGCTGCGGGGGAGATCCTCGCACAGCCGACGGGTCAGGACTCCTGGCGGCCCTTGGGCTGTGCGGACGCGAGGATCTCCGCCACGTCCAGGGTGGCCTTCGCGCCGATCGGCTCGGGCAGCGTCACGAGTTCGCCGGGGCCCTCGGCGCTCAGGGGCGTTCCCCCGTACATGCGAGAGGGCCCCGCCCCCGGAAGCGAACTTCCAGGTGCGGGGCCCTCGGCAGGCCCGTAGGGGCTCAGGCCCTTACAGGCTCGGGCCCTTGCAGGAACGGTCAGAAGCGGCGCGTGATCAGGGCGCGCTTCACTTCCTGGATGGCCTTGGTGACCTCGATGCCACGGGGGCACGCGTCGGTGCAGTTGAACGTGGTGCGGCAACGCCACACGCCGTCCTTGTCGTTGAGGATCTCCAGGCGCTGCTCGCCCGCCTCGTCACGGCTGTCGAAGATGAAGCGGTGCGCGTTCACGATCGCGGCCGGGCCGAAGTACTGGCCGTCGTTCCAGAAGACCGGGCAGGACGACGTGCACGCCGCGCACAGGATGCACTTGGTCGTGTCGTCGAAGCGCTCGCGGTCCTCGGGGGACTGCAGACGCTCGCGCGTCGGCTCGTTGCCCTTCGTGATGAGGAAGGGCATCACGTCGCGGTACGCCTGGAAGAACGGCTCCATGTCCACGACCAGGTCCTTCTGGACCGTGAGGCCCTTGATGGCCTCGATGGTGATGGGCTTGGCCGGGTTGATGTCCTTGATCAGCGTCTTGCAGGCGAGGCGGTTCTTGCCATTGATGCGCATGGCGTCGGAACCGCAGATGCCGTGGGCGCAGGAGCGGCGGAAGGTCAGGGACCCGTCCATCTCCCACTTGATCTTGTGGAGACCGTCGAGCACGCGCTCCTTCGGGTCGATCTCCAGCTCGAAGTCCTCCCACGTCGCTTCCTCGGAGATCTCCGGGTTGAAGCGGCGGATGCGGAAGGTGACCGTGATCAGGTGCGAGCCGTTGTCCGCCTCGAGCTCCTGCAGCTTGTCCATCGTCGGGGTTGCCATCAGTACTTACGCTCCATCGGCTGGTAGCGGGTCTGGACGACGGGCTTGTAGTCGAGGCGGATCGAGTCCTTGCCGCCGTCCGCGACCTCGCGGTACGCCATGGTGTGGCGCATGAAGTTGACGTCGTCGCGGTTGGGGTAGTCCTCGCGGTAGTGACCGCCGCGGGACTCCTTGCGCGCCAGGGCCGAGACGGCCATGACCTCGGCCAGGTCGAGCAGGTTGCCCAGCTCGATGGCCTCCAGGAGGTCGGTGTTGAACCGCTTGCCCTTGTCCTGGACGGACACGTTCAGGTAGCGCTCGCGCAGCTCGGCGATCTTCTCGACCGCCGTCTTGATCGTCTGCTCGGTGCGGAAGACCATGACGTTGGCGTCCATGGTCTCCTGCAGCTCCTTGCGAATGACCGCGACGCGCTCCGTGCCGGTCGCCGACAGCAGGTTCGCCACCTGCGCCTCGACCAGCGCCGCCGGGTTCTCCGGAAGCTCCGCGAACTCGGTGGTGTGCGCGTACTCGGCGGCGGCGATGCCCGCGCGCTTGCCGAACACGTTGATGTCCAGGAGCGAGTTGGTGCCCAGACGGTTGGCGCCGTGCACGGAGACACAGGCGACCTCGCCGGCCGCGTACAGACCCGGCACGACCGTGGTGTTGTCGCTGAGGACCTCACCCTGGACGTTGGTCGGGATGCCGCCCATGGCGTAGTGCGCGGTGGGCTGGATCGGGATCGGGTCCGTGTACGGCTCGATGCCCAGGTAGGTGCGCGCGAACTCCGTGATGTCCGGGAGCTTGGCGTCGAGCTGCTCCGGCGGGAGGTGCGTCAGGTCGAGGTAGACGTGGTCGCCCTCGGGACCGCAGCCGCGGCCCTCGCGGATCTCCGTGTAGATGGAGCGCGAGACGACGTCACGGGACGCGAGGTCCTTCATGACCGGCGCGTACTTCTCCATGAAGCGCTCGCCGTCCTTGTTGCGGAGGATGCCGCCCTCACCGCGGGCGCCCTCCGTCAGCAGGATGCCCATGCGCCAGATGCCCGTCGGGTGGAACTGGAAGAACTCCATGTCCTCCAGGGGCAGCCCGCGGCGGTAGCACGCGGCCTGGCCGTCACCGGTCAGGGTGTGCGCGTTGGAGGTCACCTTGAAGAACTTGCCGGTGCCGCCCGAGGCGTACACGACGGACTTCGCCTGGAAGACGTGGATCTCGCCGGTCGCCAGCTCGTAGGCGACGACGCCCGCGGACTTCTTGACGCCGTCCTCCTCGACCAGGAGCTGATCGAGGACGTAGAACTCGTTGAAGAACTCCACGCCCTCCTTGATGCAGTTCTGGTAGAGGGTCTGGAGGATCATGTGGCCGGTGCGGTCGCCCGAGTAGCAGGCGCGGCGGACCGGGGCCTCACCGTGGTTGCGGGAGTGACCGCCGAAACGGCGCTGGTCGATCTCACCGGCGGGCGTGCGGCCGAACGGCAGGCCCATCTTCTCCAGGTCGAGGACCGCGTCGATGGCCTCCTTCGCCAGGATCTCGGCGGCGTCCTGGTCGACCAGGTAGTCGCCGCCCTTGATCGTGTCGAAGGTGTGCCACTCCCAGTTGTCCTCCTCCACGTTGGCGAGCGCGGCGGCCATGCCGCCCTGCGCCGCGCCCGTGTGGGAGCGGGTGGGGTAGAGCTTGGTCAGCACGGCGGTGCGGCTGCGCTTCGTCGACTCGATGGCCGCGCGCATGCCGGCGCCGCCGGCGCCGACGATGACGGTGTCGTACTTGTGGATCTTCATCAGAGAATTCCTCAGTCCCTCAGCCCGTGGCCTAGCGGATGTTCGGGTCGAAGGTGAAGATCACCAGCGTGCCCAGCAGGATGGTGAACACCGTGGCGGTGTAGAGCAGCATCTTCAGCCAGAAGCGGGTGTTGTCCCGCTGCGCGTAGTCGTTGATGACGGTGCGCAGGCCGTTGGCGCCGTGCAGCATGGCCAGCCACAGCATGGCCAGGTCCCAGATCTGCCAGAACGGGGACGCCCAGCGGCCCGCGACGAACGCGAAGCCGATCTTGGAGACGCCGCCGTCGAGGACGAGCTGGATCAGCAGGTGACCGAGGACCAGGACGACCAGCACGATGCCGGACAGCCGCATGAACATCCAGCCGTACAGCTCGAAGTTCGTACGCGTCGACTTGGGGGTCTTCTTGGTCCGCTGGCGCGGGGCCTCGATGAGCGGGGCCGGGTGGTCGGTGTCGTACAGGCTCGCGCCCTCGACTTCACCGATGGCGGCAGCGGAAGAGGTTTCGGCAGACATCTCAGTCCTCAGCTCCCGAACAGTTCACGGACGGCGTGGCCGAGCACCGGGTAGAGCGCGCCCACCATCAGGACGACCCAGACGCCGACGACGGTCCAGAGCATCTGCTTCTGGTAGCGCGGGCCCTTGGCCCAGAAGTCGACGGCGATGATGCGCAGGCCGTTCAGCGCGTGGAACAGGATCGCGGCCACCAGGCCGTATTCCAGACACGCGACGATGGGCGTCTTGTAGGTCGCCACGACTTTGTCGTACGCCTCGGGGGAGACACGCACGAGAGCGGTGTCGAGGACGTGGACGAACAGGAAGAAGAAAATGAGGACGCCGGTGACTCGATGAGCCACCCAGGACCACATTCCTTCCCGGCCGCGGTACAGCGTTCCAGCCGGCACGGAAGAACCCTCCGGGAGCGGTGTGAAGGGCCGGCCGGCTTCAGTGTCGGTCTGACCCGGCCGGGTACGGTCCACCGGCCCCGGTCATCGTAGCGACGAGTTGTCGGTTCCCTCGCGCCGGGTCCATAGGTGTGATCAAACAGGCAATCAAACAGGCTCGTACGGCCTAGAGGACGCCGTGCGCGGCGCTCGGGGCATCCGGTTCGGACTGGCTTGCCACGAGATGGGCGAGCCGTGCGCGGGCGAGCCGGCGCAGCTCGTCGGCGGCGATCGAGCGCTCCTCGTCCTGCTCGTTGTTCATCCGGACCCGGATCCCGGTCAGCACCCGGTCGAGGTGCTCGGCCGGTTCGACGCCGTCGAGGCAGATCACGAAGGCGTGCCGGAAGCTGCTCTCGTACGCGGCGTGCGCGGCGGCGAGCGCCGTGTGGGCCGCCTGGGGAGCGCTCTCGTGCAGGCCGGGGGACGACTCGTCGGCCAGCGCCTCGGCGAGGTCGGCCGCACTCAGGTCGTAGCTGGCCTCGTCGGCCGCGGCGAGCAGGGAGCCCAGGTCGGGGTAGGGGCGGTGGGCGGCGATCCGCAGCGCCCAGCGCCTGCTCGCACAGCACGCGAGCAGGGCGGTCTCGGCGGCGCCGGCCGGCGCGTGGTTGAACCGGTCGAGTCCGCCCAGGCGCGGCGGGGCGGCCGGAACGGATGTGCCCCGTACCTGATTCGGTATGGCCGCTCGCCCCTGGGCACGAGGAGTGTGATGGAGTGTCGGCGGTCGCTTCCGGGGGCCGGTGTGGGAATCGCTGGACAGCGTGGGCTCCTCGAACACACCGCGCGGGACGGTGCAGTGCGGGACGGACGGGCTCGGAGCGCGGAGACTGGAGGGGAAAGGGAGGTGGGAGTGCCGCCACGCTATCGACGTGGAGCGGGAGTCGCCCGACGGTTGCGCGAAATTTCACCCGGACGTGAGCGCCGGGTCACGCGTGGTGGACGACTTCCCCGGCACTTCGGCGCCCCGTCGCCGGGCCGCCCGCCCGACAGGCGCGGGAGCCGGGTTGGCCCTTACCCTTGTGCGACGGGAGGTTACTGAGTGATGTCGCGTTTCAGGATGTCACGGGCCCGGACGTCGCGGTCCGGCGACCCGAAGGGGCCGTCGTCGCCGTCGTCCGAGGCGCGCGCCTCCCAGCCGCGCGCGTGGGCACGGCCCGCCTGGCTGCACCGGCCGCGCGGCCGGCGCGCGCTGATGCTGAGGGTGGGCCTCGCCTGCCTCGCGGCGCTCGCGCTGGTCATCGCGGTCTGGCCCGACGACGACACCCACGGCGGCCACGGCGGCCCGGTCGACACCAGGCGCGCCTCGTCGGCACTGCCCGCCCCTTCGCCGATCTACCCGATCTCCTCGCCGCCCCGCACGATCCCCTCCGTGCGTGAACACCGGGCGGCCCGCGGGCCGGGTTTCCGGCCGGTCGGCTCGACCCGGGTGATCGTGGCCACCGGCAGCGAGAGTCTCGCCGACGAGGGGAAGCTGTTCGCGCAGGAGCTGGGCGTGGGCTACACCACCGGCGCGAAGCCGGGCGCGGGCGACATCGAGCTGGCGTTGACCACACCGGCCGCGGGGCAGAAGCCCGTGCCCGAGGGGTACACCCTGACCACCGCCAACCGGCGGGTGCGGATCACCGGTGACGACGATGCCGGGGTGTTCTACGGCACCCGCACCCTCAAGCAGGCCCTCAAGGGCGGCGGGGTGATGCCCGAGGGCGTGGTCAAGGACCGTCCTGACAAGCCGCAGCGGGGGCTCAACCTCGACATCGCGCGCAAGCCGTACAGCGAGACCTGGATCGAGGGCCAGCTGCGGCAGATGGCCGACCTCAAGATGAACCAGCTGGGGCTGCACTTCTCCGACGACCAGGCCTTCCGCATCGAGTCGCAGAGCCACCCCGAGATCGTCTCGCGCGACCACCTCAGCAAGCGCGACGTCCAGCGGATCGTCGCCCTCGCCACCAAGCTGCACATCACGGTGGTGCCCGAGATCGACTCGCCTGGCCACCTCGGCGCGGTGATCGCCGCCCATCCCGACCTCCAGCTGCGCGACAAGGACGGCAAGGCGGTCAAGGGCGCCATCGACATCGCCAACCCCGACTCCGCACGCATCGTCGACGACCTGCTGCGCGAGTACGCGGACCTCTTCCCCGGGCCGTACTGGCACCTGGGCGGCGACGAGTACCAGGCGCTCGTGGTGAAGGCGCCGGCGACCCCGGAATCCACCTATCCGGGTCTCGCGGCCGCCGCCCGCGACAAGTACGGCTCCAAGGGCGACATCAAGGACCTGGCGACGGGCTGGCTCAACGACCGCGCCGAGACGGTCGACGCGGCGAGCGCGGGCCGCACGTCGAAGGCGTGGAACGACGGGTTCTTCTCCGGCGGCCAGGTCTCCGCCGACCCCGGCCGCGAGGTCGAGTACTGGACGGGCAAGGAGATCGGGGCCCGCCCGCCCGAGGACTACCTCGCCGAAGGGCGCAAGGTGGTCAACCTCAACGACGAGTACCTCTACTACGTGCTGGGCGAGCCGAACACCTTCAAGTACCCGACGGGCAAGCGGATCTACGAGGAGTGGACCCCGCTGGTGCTGCGCGGGACCAAGCCGGTGGACGCCAAGTACGCCGGACAGATCCTGGGCGGCCGGTTCGCGGTCTGGGGCGACATCCCGAGCGCCCAGACCGAGGAGCAGGTGGCCCGCGGCATCCGGATGCCGCTGCGCGCGACGGCGCAGAAACTGTGGGACACGCGCGCGCCGTCCATGGCCTGGGAAGAGTTCAAGTCCCTGGCGGACCGGCTGGGGTGAGCCGAGGGGCCGGTGATGCGGGGGACGGCGGGGTGGACGTGCGGGCAGGACGTGCGGGGACGGGATCCGAGGGGGAGGGCCCGTCCCCTGCCGTCGGTGCGGCTGCCGTCCGTGCGGCCAGAGAACCGGCTGGTCAGCCGCTGATCTGCCCGTGTTCGGCCTGTCCGCCGATGGCGATCCTGCGGGGCTTGGCGCGCTCGGCGATCGGAATGCGCAGGGTCAGGACGCCCGCTTCGTAGTCGGCGGTGATGCGCTCGGTGTCGAGGGTGTCGGCCAGCACCAGCTGGCGGGAGAAGACGCCCAGGGGCCGCTCGGAAAGCTCCAGCTGCACGTCGTCGGCCTTGACGGCGGGGCGGCGCTCGGCCCTGACGGTGAGCATGTTCCGCTCGACATCGATATCGATCGCGTCCTTCGCGACACCGGGCAGGTCGAGGGCGATCACGTACTCCTCGCCTTCACGGTAGGCGTCCATCGGCATCGCCGAGGGCCTGGACCACGTGCCGGTGGTGCCGGTGAGCTGCTGGGCGAGACGGTCGAGCTCGCGGAACGGGTCGGTGCGCATCAACATCGCGAAAACACCTCCATTGGTCTGGCAGAACCTGCCAATGCGCTGGGTCTGACACCGTTGTAACATGTCATCGAAACGATGACAAGTTTCGACGTCATCCGAACAGTGACTAGAAGGAGTGTCCTCGTGCGCGTCTCCCCGGAGCCCCGTGATCCCACGTCGTTCTTCGCCGCCGCGGCGGCGCTCGACACGATCAACGAAGCCGTACGCACCGCCCAGACCCCGCAGGCCGCGACGGCACGACAGGACGGGCAGGCCAGCTCGGACCAGGCGCTGGCCGCTCTGCTCATGCTGCGGGAACTGCGCGACCAGCTGGCCGGATGGGAGCCCGGCCTGATCGAGGCGGCCCGAGCGGCGGGCTCCAGCTGGGCCGATCTCGCCGGCCCGCTGGGTGTGGCCAGTCGGCAGGCCGCCGAGCGCCGCTATCTGCGGGTGCGGCCGGGCGCCCCCGGTGAGACGGGTGAGCAGCGCGTCCAGGCCACCCGCGACCGCCGCGCCGCCGACCGCACCGTCACCGCCTGGGCCCGGACCAACGCGGGCGAACTGCGTCAGCTGGCAGGCCAGATCACCGCACTCACCGATCTCCCGGCACGCGCGCGCACACCGCTCGCCAACCTCACCGAGACGCTCGCCGACAACGACGCCGCCCGCCTCATCGCCCCCCTCGCCGAGACCCGCGTACACCTCGAAGCCGGCCACCCCGACCTCGCGGCACGCGTCACCAGCATCACGGACCACGCCGACCGGCTCCGCCGAGCCGGCCACGAGCCCCGCTGAGCCGTGGAGGCCGTACGCCATGGCGAAGCTTCACGTGTTTGCGCCGCCGCCCCGCGGGCGCGCATCGCCGTGGGCGGCAGATGCCCCTGCCGCCCACGGCATCCTCCGCACCGGACCGCCGGGGGAGATATGTAGCCTTTCCAGGCTTCAGGTGCGGAAGATGCGTGGACAGGCATAGATTCGTCGCTGAGGGCATATTTGAGGGTGACCGTTCGGGGAGCGCCGTGGGGCGCGGCGATAGCCTCCTGATGGGACATGTACCTGCTCAGTGGGAGTGACGGCCAGATGGACCGTGCGGGATCTTCGGCCGATTCCCCGGACGACCTTGTCCAGCAGGTGCTCGAGGCCGCGGAAACCCTGATCGTGACGTGGAACGAGGCGGCGCAGGGTGCGCTGCCTCGTCTGTCGAGTTTGCAGTTGCAGGCGTTGACGGTCGCCCGCCGGTCCCCGGGTATCAATCTCACAGGTCTGGCGGAACGCGTGGGTGCCGCGCCCCCCACGGCCAGCCGGCTGTGCGACAGGCTGGAGGCAGCGGGGCTGCTGGAGCGCCGCCGCGGCACGACCAGTCGCCGCGAGATCGGGCTGATCCTCACGCCCCAGGGGCTCGCCATGTTGGAGGACCTGGCCGAGCGGCGCCTGGCGGCCATCAACCAGGTGCTTCGGCATGTGCCCGTCGATCAGCGCGAAGCGCTCCGTAGCGGCTTGGTCGCGTTTGCCGAGGCCACGAAGAGGGCTGCCGACCCGGGCTCGGGCGACTGAGGCGTGGAGCGGCCGGCCGGGCCGGTCACTCCTGCCTCGCCCGTGGTCCGCGCCAGTCCAAGCAGACGACGGCCGCGTCGGCGGACAGGGCTCCTTCACCGTGGTACTGCAGCAGTCCGTCGACCACGGCGCGCGCGGTTTCGTGGGTCGACGCGCTGCGGGCGGCGGCGATCGTCTCGCGCAGGGCCTGCACGCCGAAGGCGTTGGCGCCGGGTGCTTTGGCCGCGTGGACACCGCTGCTGACGATGATCAACCGGTCGCCGGGGGCGAGGGCGAACTGTTCCGCACGGTATTCGGTTTCCTCGAACATGCCGAGCGGCAGCTGTGCGTCGAGCTGGATCTGTTCGACGGTGCCGTGGCGCATCCGGAACAGTTGGGGGGAGCCGGCATCCACCGCCTCCGTCCGCCCTGTCGCCAAGTCGATGCGCAGCAGCAGGGTGGGCGCCGACACCTGGCCGGTGTATTCGCCGTAGACAGCCTGGTCGGCGAGGCAGGCTTGGTCGGCGAGGGAGGTGCCGGCGCGGCGGGCGTTGCGCAGGGCGTTGACGGTGAGGCTGGTCAGCAGCGCTGCCTGGATGCCGTGCCCCTGGCCGTCGGTGACCGTGAGGGTCAGGGCGTCGTCGTCGAGGCTCCAGTCGAAGTTGTCGCCGCCGACGGCGTACGCCGGTTCGAGGTGGGCGCCGAGGGTGAATTCGTCGCGGGCGAAGCCCCGGCCGGGCAGGAGCTGCCATTGCATTTCCGCGGCGAGGGTGAGGCGTCTGCGACGGCGGGCCTGCAGGTAGAGGTCGGTGTCGCGTTCGGCGACGAGCAGCTCGTGTCCCAGGGCGGTGGCGAAAGCGGCGAGTTCGAGCACGCCGGAGGCGCCCTGCACGGCGGGCTCGGGGAGGTGGACGGACAGAATGCCCTTCCTGTCTCCGCGCACGGTGACCGGCAGATGTACCCGTACCGTGCCCGGTTCGTCCGCCGCTTCGATGACGGGTGCTTCGGCTGTGAACGCACGGCCCGCGGCGCTTCCGTCCCGGACGGCTGTCGCCTCACCGGTGTGGGGCAGGTTGGTCACGGGCTGGAGGACGGTCAGGCCGTAGTCGGCGAGCAGGAGCGTCACATCGCGGGCTTGCACGTAGTCGGCCAGCAGCGAGCGGGCCGTGGACAGCAATGCTGTCGGGGCTGCCTGACGCAAAGCGCCTTCCGCGATGCCCAGCCAGCCTGTCGAGGGACGTTCCATGGTCTTCTTCCCTTGTCACGCGAACGGTCCCGCCAAGAGAACCCGGATGGTGCCGCACGATCGGCGGCCGTCTCGTTCTTCCCCTGTTCCGGACTCCCTTGCCGGCCCCGGAACATCCCCAAGGGGAAGTTTGCCACCGTCCCGTGTCGGCGTCCCGCTCCGCGGCGGTGAGCGTATTCCCCTGACTGGGTGGGCCGGCCTCGCCCGCGCGTCACTACCTGGGCGTTCCGGGGGACGGGTGGGGAATGCGGATGGCCAGGGCGAGGGTGTCATCGGGGTGGAGAACAAGGCTGCGCATGTCGGCGGCGATGGCGGCGGGAATGCCCGCCAGCGGTTCGGACGCGTGCCGTCGTGCCGCTTCGACGAGTCGTTCCTCGCCCTCCAAGGGGTTTCTCCGGCTCTCGGTCAGACCGTCGGTGTACAGCACGAGCAGGTCGCCCGGGTCGAGCCGGGTCCGCAGAACCCCTTCGCTGCCCGGAAGGGGGAAGCCGATGCCTCTGCCGCGGACCTGCAGGTAGCGGGCGCTGCCGTCGGCCTGGAGCAGGAGGGCGGGTGGGTGGCTTCCGTTGGCCAGCTCCACGTCGCCGGTCAGGGGGTCGATCCGGGCGAGGAGGGCGGTGGCCATCAGCGCGGGAGCCATCGGGATGAGCAGTTCGTGGGCGCGGGCCAGAATGGACTGCAGCGGGTGTCCCTCAAGGGCGAGGGTGCGGACGGCATGGGTGACGTCGAGGGCGCTTCTGGTGCTGCGCACCCCGTGGCCGAGCGCGTCGACGACGGTGATGTGGAGCGTGCCGTCCGGCAGGAGGAACCAGTCGTAGAGGTCGCCTCCCGTGGGGGCGTGCGGATCGGCCGGCTCGTAGTGGACGGAGAGCTCAAGCCCTTCGACGTGCAGCGGAGCGGGGCGCAGCGCGTCTTCGAGTTCTTGGAGCATGAAGCCGTGGGCGTTGCGCAACTGCTCCTCGTGTTCTTCGAGTTGCACATACAGGGCGAGGACGCCGCCGTTGGTCTCGGCCAGCTCGTGCTTGAGACGACGGTGCTCCCCCTTGAGCGCATCGGCCAGCGCGAGCGCGGCGCGCAGTTCCTCGTCGGCGGCCTCCGTCTCGCTCTGTACGGCGCCGCCGCCCGCCCGGAAGCGGCTGCCGGGCCGGGCCTTGGTGTCTTCGGTGAGGGGGATGCGCCAGCTGACCGAGGTGGCTGCGACCGCCGGGGCGGGGGGCAGCGGCAGGCCGGCCCGGATGAGCGGCCCGGGGGCCTGGGGGGCGCTCAGAGTGGCGACGAGGACGGCGGCTCCCTGGTCCTGGCCCGTGTCGATCTCGGTGGTGAACAGGGCGGGCCTGCGGGCGGTGAATTCGGCCGCGGCCACGTCGGCGACGGACAGGACGAGGCGGGCGCGGGTCTCGGCGGGCAGTCCGTAGCGGTGGGCGGCGCGCCGGGCTGCGCTGCGCAGGGCGGGCAGGTCGTAGAAGGTGCCGGTCATGAGTGCCTTTGGTGGGGTCTGACCGCGAGGACCGTCGCGTCGTCTCGGGTGCTGCGGAAGTGGTGCGTCACCGATGCGGTGAACAGCTGTGGGGGCAGGCGCAGCACGAACGGCGAAGGGGCTTGAGCCCAGCGGGAGTTGATGCCGTCGGTATGCAGAACGACTGTTGTGCCGGCGGGCAGCGGGAGGGTGTGGGTCTTGGGGGTGGGCATGCGCAGCACGAACGGCGAAGGGGGTTGAGCCCAGCGGGAGTTGATGCCGTCGGTATGCAGAACGACTGTTGTGCCGGCGGGCAGCGGGAGGGTGTGGGTCTTGGGGGTGGGCATGCGCCGTCCCACGACACCGGGCTGTCGATGCGGACGTGGGCGGCCGGTGTGCCGGCCGGCCTCACGGGCCGGTCCACCGGGTGGCGATCACGGTCGTGCCCTTGCCCACCTCGGTGTGCACGGCGAAGTCGTGCATGAGCCGTCGTGCGCCGCCCAGGCCGTGGCCGAGCCCGGCACCCGTGGTGAATCCGTCCGTGAGGGCGGCGTCGAGGTCGGGGATGCCTGGGCCGTCGTCCCGTATGGTCAGCCGCAGTCCCTTGCCTGCGCCGCGGGAGGGGTACTCGATGGTGAGGGTGCCTCCTCCGCCGTGGACGTAGGCATTGCGGGCCAGTTCGCTGGCCGCTGTCACGATGCGGGTCTGGTCGACGATGCCGAACCCCGCGGTGACGGTGGCCGCGCGCACCGCGTGCCGGACCGTCAGGAGTTCCTCCTCCGTGTCCAGGACGATTCGTTCGGCGCCTTCCGGTTCGGACTCCTGCGCGTACGGGGCCGCATGGGCCGTGGGGGTGTCACTCTCAGCGAGTCGGGTCATGTCGTGCCCCTCCCGGGGGCCTGGGGCTCTCGTGCCATCCGAGAGCCGCCATGCCCTGTTCGGTGTTCAGGGCCGTTTCCACGCCGTCGAGCTCAAGGCCCAGTTCGACCAGCGTGATGGCCACGGCGGGCCGCAGTCCTGCCACGATGACGCGTGCTCCCAGCAGACGGGCCATCGACGTCGTTTCCATCAGCATGCGGGCGACGAACGAGTCGACCATCTCCAGGCGGGAGATGTCGATCAGGACACCGCCGGCCCCCTCGGCCGATATGCGGTGGGTGAGCTCGTCGGCGAAGATCCGGGCGGATCGGTCGTCCAGCTCGTTGAGCAGCCCGGTGATCAGAACATCGCCCAGCCGGAGCATGGGGAATCCGCCGCCCGCCTGCGCCCTCACCGCGGCACCGCCGCCTCGTGGACCGGCTCCCCGGTCAGTTGGATGGCCTCGGCCAGGGCGTCGGCCAGGCGGGCGCGCGTGAGTATCTTCGACAGATCGATGCCCAGTTGCGCGATGGTCTGCGCGGTCGACGGGCGGATGCCGCTGATGACGCAGTCCGCGCCCATGAGACGCACGGCGTTGACCGTCTGCATCAGGTGCTGGGCCACGGCCGTGTCGACCGTCGGTACACCGGTGATGTCGATGATCGCGACCTTCGCCTGATCCTGCTGGATCGCCTCCAGCAGGTTCTCCATCACCACCTGGGTGCGCGCGGAGTCGAGCGTGCCGATGAGCGGAACCGCCAGGACGTGCCGCCACAGCCGTACCACGGGCGTGGAGAGCCCGAGCAGCTGCCGGCTCTGTCTGCGGATGATCTCTTCGCGTCCTTCGACATAGGTGTCGAAGGACAAAGCGCCTGCCGCGTCCAGCAGCCGGTTGATCAGCAGAGCGGCGGTGTACAGCTCGGCCGCGTCGTCCGTCGCGGCCTGCAGCGTCTCAAGGACCGCCTCCTTCAGCGCCAGGACGGCCAGTGACGTCGCCGTCGGAGTGGCTCCTTCGCGGACCCGGCGCAGCGACAGGTCGACCACCGCCCGGCGCAGCTCCTGATGCGAGTTCACCACCTGATGCACGGGCAGGTCGGAGTCCAGTCCACCGGCCAGAGCGGTGATCAGCGCGTCGGCCTCTTCACGCAGCTCGCGCCCGTCGAAACCCGCTCTCGGCCCGGCCTGCGCCAGTTGCAGCTCAACCCACCGGTCGGCCACCGCGTGAGAGCTCTCCCGCAGCGCCTTCACCACACGTCGGCGCACCATGGTCTCCGTGACACCCACTCGGGCCCCTTCCATCCGTACGGCCCGCGCGACAGGAACTCGCGCATGTCGTCTGCCGAATACCTCCCGCACGCTAACTATTGTCGTGTGGCAAATATACGCACGCGTACAACGGACATGAAAGGCCAGCCTCCGGCCACCCGGGTCGCCCCCCCCGGCAAACCGGACAGTCGAAGCGGCACCTGCCCGAGCGCGCCCCGGCGCCGAGGGGCGCCGCCGGCCGGGCCGTCTCAACGACCCAGCCCCGTGGGCCAGT
Source organism: Streptomyces sp. NBC_00442 (assembly GCF_036014195.1). Taxonomy (NCBI): domain Bacteria; kingdom Bacillati; phylum Actinomycetota; class Actinomycetes; order Kitasatosporales; family Streptomycetaceae; genus Streptomyces; species Streptomyces sp. NBC_00442. Next base: position 2,719,465 of record NZ_CP107918.1, on the reverse strand, counting down.
TGCCCGGCGAACCGCCGGCGATGTACACCTGTGCGACATCTCACTCCGCGAGGGACCCGGTGCCGGTCCCGTCATGGGACGGAGTCGCGCTCGGGCGCCTCGGCGCGGCTGCCGCGGCCGTCGCGAAGGGATTGGCGGTGCCCCAGGGAGATGGCGCTGCCGCCGCGCGTGCTGCCGTCGCGCGTCAACGCACGGCGCGCGTGGCGCCTGAAGGGGTAGAAGAAGGGGGCGCTCCCGCGTTCGAGTCCTGGGGGTTCTCAGGGGAGGCGACGGCGCGGCCTGCGGAGACGGACGGACCCGCGTCACGGGCGACGGGCGCGTCTCCGGCGCGGGCGGGGGAGGGCGGGCAGGCTCGTGGCATCATCCGCGCATGGAACTCGTTGCACTGGAACTGGCCGTCCACCGCCTGCGTGATGCCGAGGAAGCCCTGGACGCGGCGCGCGCCGACGCCGAACTGGAGGCCGTGGCCGCTCTTCGCGGCGGCGGGGCCGTAGACGCCATCTGCGCGCTCTCCGGCCTCAATCCTCATGACCTGCTGCGCCTGGAAAAGCTGACGGGCGAGATCCCCGTGGTCTGACCCGGCGCACCGGGCAGGTTTTCTGTGCGCGTCCGCGGCCGTCGCCCTCCCGGCCGGACCGCCACGCAACGGTTGCGGACGGGCCACGCGTCCACCGCGCCGACCGCGCCGTGTGCCCTGCGCCGGGGTGGCCGTGTGCCCTGACCGGCCGGTGACGGGAGCGGGCCCAGAAGAGGCGGACTCACACGTGCCGCAGGGAAACACTTGCTGTTTGACAACAATGCCGTGCGGTCGCAATCTAGACGCGGCTCACGGTCGGACGTGGGCATCGAGCCCGGTGGAGGTCTGACCCACGTGAACCTGTTGACGTACCGCCCGAGCGGCGGCGTCACTCGGTGCCTGTCGCCTCGTTTCGGCTCGGCCCGGCGGCGCTCCCCCCGCGCCGCACCGCCGTACGGAAGCAGGCGAGCCCCTGAGCGAAGGCGCCCTGTTCCGCGGGAGTCATGATGGCCACGACATCGGCCAGCGCGGCTTCACGACGCCTCCGCAGATCACTGAGGTACTGGACGCCCTTGCCCGAAAGGCCGAGCTCGACCTCCCGGCGGCTGGCCGAACTGGGGGTCCGCTCGATGAAACCGAGCGCGTGAAGCCGGTCGCACATGCGGCTTACGGAAGAGGGAGCCGAACCCAGTTCGTCGCCCAGGGCCCGCAGGTTGATTCCGTCCCGGTCGGCGAGAATGTACAGAACCCTCAGCTGAGAGGTCGAGACGGGAGCGATCGACGCCAGGTCGCGGCTCTGGCCCCACAGCACCTCGAGCACTTCGATGGCCTCGCCCGCCGCGAACGCGGCGGCCCCCTGGCCGTGGGCCTCGGCGCCGTCGGAGTGTCCGCTCTCAACGGTCACGGTCGTCAGCCGTCTTGGCAGTCGCTGAGACACAAGAGACCCTTCCACTCCTCTTCATCCTCCCGAACAGGCGGTCACCGAACGGTGGACAGATTCACGGCTGCGGAACGCGCACTGCGCCAAGCGGCGCCGCACGCTCTGCTGCAAGCGGTGCAGGACACCCTCACCACGCACTACGGGGCCGTCTCCGTCGACTTGCTGATGGCCGACTACGCGATGACCATACTGCAACCGGTCAGCGAACTCCCCTACACCGGAGAACCGATCCCTGTCCACAGCAGTCCAGCAGGGCGCGCCTTCGGAGCGCAGCAACCCTACGTGGAGACCGACGACCGAACCGGCCTGCTGAACGCCCATCTCCCCATCAGCGTGCGCGGCGACCGCCTCGGAGTCCTCACCGTCGGCCTGGACCGGAACGCCTACGACGCCGTCACCGAGCGTGAATTCTGGGAGATCGCCGAAGTACTCGGACACGAGATCGTCGTGGCCGAGCGCGACACAGACGTCTACCTCCAGGCGCGCCGGGCCAGCCGCCTGACCCTGGCGGCCGAGATGCAGTGGCAGCTCCTGCCGGGCCGTTCCTGCTCCCGTCCGGAGTACGACATCGGCGCCCAGCTCGAGCCCGCGTACGCCATCTACGGCGACAACTTCGACTGGTCCTCCTCCGCCGACCACCTGACGCTCGTCATCACCAACGGCATGGGCGAAGGAATCGAAGCGGCCCTGCTCACCAACCTGGCCGTCAACGCGCTGCGGAACGCGCGCCGCGCCGGCCTGTCCCTGTCCGACCAGGCCTGTCTGGCCGACCAGGCCGTCTACGGCCACTATCAGGGCCGGGTCTACCTCTCCTCGCTGTTGCTCCGCTTCGACCTCGACACCGGGAACACGCAGATCGTCGATGCGGGATCTCCCCGTATGTGGCGCCTGCGGCAGGGCAAGGCCGAACGGATCCAGCCCGAGGCCCTGATGCCGCTCGGCATGTTCGAGGAAACCCCCTACACCTCCGAACCCTTCCAGGTGGAGCCCGGGGACCGCCTGGTGTTCGTCAGCGACGGCATCTACAACGTCGCCTCCCCCGCCGGCGAGCGCTACAGCGAGAAGGCCCTGATGCGAGCGCTCACCAACACCCGCCTCCTGCCCGCCTCCCAGGTCCCCCGGGCCGTACTGCAGGAACTCGCGGGGCACCGGGGCCCCATCGACGCCGACGACGACGCCATGCTTGTCTGCCTCGACTGGAGAGGCCGCGATCAACGAGTCCGGTCCGACCCGTAACGGCGCCCGCCGCGGCGCCGTGGCCGAGAACCTCGTTCGAGGGCCGTGGCGGCGGATTCCTGGAGGCGTGGTTCCGGTGCGCGGAGGCCGACGCCACGGCCATGGGATCCGTGTACCCGGCGATCGGCACACGACCCGCGCTTCCTGAATTTCTCGATACGCATGCGGACATACGGAGGGGGCTCCCCGCCCTGCTGTGGGCGGGGAGCCCCCTGCGTCGAGTCCGCGCGGCCGGCGTCTACCAGCGGTACCAGCGGCCGCTTCCTCCCTTGGGACGGGCGATGAACCCGACCAGCCACACGACGAGCACGATGATCGCGATCCACCACAGGGCCTTCAGTGCGAAGCCCGCACCGAAGAGGATCAGAGCCAGCAGAAGAACGAGAAGCAGGGGAACCATAGTTATCAACCTCCGAGCCAGCGAATGCCCCGCCGCAGCGGGGTTACACGGTCCCGGTGCGACTGTTTATAAATTTCTTATCCGGGCAATTGTTTTTGGCTTTTCGCTGGTGGAATGCGCCGGGTGACCACCAGTACCGCTTCGCCTGAGGGCTGTCCCGTAACTGGCGGTGCCCCGTCGCAGTGAGGTTCAGCCGATGCCGTCGAGAGCGAGCGGTGCCAAGCGGCAAAACCAGGTCGACGTAGGTCAGTGCGGTATCCGATCATGCGTTCATGTCCCTGAGAGAGACCCTTGCCCGAGTCGATGCAGACCTGGCCGCCGGCCGGGTTCCCGTCGCGCGCCAGCGCCTGCGCGGTCTCATCTCGTCCTTCCCGCACGACCTGACGCTCCGCCGTCGTCTGGCCGAGGTGTACCGGCTCTACGGCGACGCCGCCGAGGCTGGACGCTGGATGTACCTCGAAGAGGACCGGAATGCCGACGAGACCGCCACCTTCGAGGCGCGGTACGGGTCTCCCGGGTGGCGGATGAAGGCCCTCGCCTGGCCCGGCCCCGAGACGAAGGCGGCCACTGCCTTCGCGAAGGGGCAGCTGGTCGCGGTGCGGACCGCCTGCGCCGAGGAGCTGGGGCACCCCGTCGACTGGGACGACCCCGCCTCCTACCGGGACGACCTGGAAGGGGAGTACGAGGCGCCCTCCGCGCCGTGGACGGTCGGCGGTGTGCTGGCGGGCGTCGGCTGCCTGACGGCGGTCCTTGTGTTCCTCGCGATCTGGGTGAACGGACTCGTTGTCCTCTTCGACTGACTCAGGTCACCGGGGCCTGTGAGGAGCGCCGCTCAAGGTTCGGTGAGACCGGACCGTCCAGAACCGCCGTAGGCAGCTCGGAGATCATTTACGGGACAGTCCTTAGACGGCGCCGAGTCCGTCGAGCATGCCGGTACGCAGCTTGGCGATGATCCTGGTCAGGAGCCGGGAGACCTGCATCTGGGAGATGCCGAGTTCGACGCCGATCTGGGCCTGCGTCATCTCGTGTCCGAAGCGCATGCTGACGATGCGGCGTTCGCGTTCGTCGAGCTGATCCATCAGGGGCGCCAGGGCGTGGAGGTCCTCGACCTTCTCCATGCCGGGGTCTTCCTCGCCGATGAAATCGGACAGGGTGCGGGCCTTGGCGCCGGCCGACTGGCCCGGCTCCACCGTGTCGGCGGACATGTCGAGCGAGCCCGCCGTGTAGCCGTTGGAAGCGACGATCCCGTCGATGACCTCGTCCTCGTCCAGCTTGAGGTGCGCGGCCAGTTCCTTGACGGTCGGGTCGCGGTCGAGCCGGAGCGAGAGGTGCTCCTTCGCCTTCGCGATCTCGGTGCGCAGTTCCTGGAGGCGGCGGGGGACGTGGACGGCCCAGGTGGTGTCGCGGAAGAAGCGCTTGATCTCGCCGACGATGTAGGGGATCGCGAAAGAGGTGAACTCGACTTCGCGGGACAGGTCGAAACGGTCGATGGCCTTGATCAGGCCGATCGTGCCGACCTGGATCATGTCCTCCATCTCGCCGTCACCGCGATTGCGGAACCGGCTGGCCGCGAAGCGGACCAGGGACAGGTTCATCTCGATCAACGTGTTCCGCGCGTACTGGTATGCGGGCGTTCCCTCCTCCAGGACCTGGAGCTGATCGAAGAACACCTTCGACAGCGCTCGGGCGTCCTTGGGGGCCACCTTGCCCGCGTCCTCCACCCACGGCAGCTCACCCGTCACAGCCGCCGCAGCGCTGGACCCCGTTGTGCCGGCCGTCGTCCGGTCCAGCAGCTCCGGTCCCGTCACCACTGTCATCGGAACCACTCCCTCACCCTCGCCGATCTCGATCGGCCAGCCGCATACCCCGACCTTCCGGAAGCATGCGCCCTGCGACCCACGTCACGTCGTAAACCCCCGGCGGGGCGGTGGCGCAGGCGGTGGGCTCGGGTGCTAACGGGGCAGGAAGGCGCTGACGGTCTTGCCGCCGGCGCTGCTGTGGGTGACGTAGGTGGCGTGGGCCAGGCGGTTGACCATCGGCCAGCCGAACCCGCCCGTGCCGTCGTGCAGGTCCGGGCGGCGCATCAGCGGAGCGCGCGTGCTGCGATCGTGCACGGCCACCTCGATGCTGCCCGGGTGTTCGGTCAGGTCCAGGGTGCAGGTGCCTCCACCGTGGCGCAGGGAGTTGGTGACGAGCTCCGACACGACCAGGACCACGGTGTCGGCCGCGTCGGCCGCGACCGGATCCGCGAGCCCTGCGACGAAGTTCCGGGCGCTGTCGCGTGCGTCGGCGAGGGATGCCGGGGTGCTGATGATCGCGGCATTGAGGCCCATCGTGTCCATCGGTCACACCACCTGGTCTCTGGTTCGTCCATGCCCGGGTCCTTCTTGGCAGGCCTCATGCCCCCCACCCTGGCCCCTCAACCATCACCACGCCCGGTTCGCCCTCCGCTCGCTCCACTGTTCGATACCCATTACCTCTCCGTCACGCGCATAGAAATCTGTACTGGCGAGAGTAGACATTGGGTTGTGGTGTGGGTATGGTTCCTGTCGTAGCCAAGAAGGACCGCAGGACCGGCAGAGACGAACTGCCGGGCAGCAGTACCGCAGTTGCAGTTCGCTGAACGGTGCGGTGGTGGAGTGTCGAAGCCAGGGTTGTTGCAGGACGGCGACGGGGCTGACCACCGCACCGGGCGGCCCGCAGTGATCAGGGGCCGCCGGGAGAAGTACCGGTAAGTGCAGAACCCCGCAGTGAAGTCAGTGAGCGGTACCCCGGTGAAGGCGTCGGCTGCGGACGCGCGCACCGGGCGGTTCGCATCACCCGTGGTACGCAGTTCAGTCAGTACGCAGTTCAGCGGTATCAGCGGTATCAGCAGTACGCAGTTCAGCAGGCAGCTCATCCAGAGGGAAGAACGGAGGAACGCGACGCCATCAGGATCGCCCGGACGTCATCACCGGTCCGGGTACCGCAGGACATCGATAGTGAGGTGGTCTCCGGTCAAGCAACCGCGATCCCCGCATTTCCCGCCCTCTCACGGGTGGACGTGCGGACCCAGAAGGCCGGCGCGGAATCAGGGCCGGCAGATGGTGTGAGCAGTTTCCTTCGGGGCCCGGGTGCCACATGGCACCCGGGCCCCTCAAGCGCGTTCCCGTGCCACGAGGTCTGAAGGTGCGGAGGACGACCGGGGCCGCCACCCCCCACAGGAGAGGCCCCGGCCGTCTTCCGGCGGGGTCGTTGTGGCGACCCCGTACTCCCTTCAGCGCCGAGCGTGCGTTTTCTGTCACACCGCGCTGTGTCAGGAGATAGTTGCAGGTTGTACAAGGCGTGGACGTAAGGGGCACCTAGGCCGTAGCGTGCTGATTCGCGTACGGCGATGCGACCGTGATGACCAGCGGTGACATCGGGACAGTCAGTCAAGACAGGGTGCAGGGATTGCTGGGGGACGACGCGGAGCTGACCGCCGCGGTGCTCAGGGCGCAGGACGGGGACGAGGACGCCTTCCGTGCCGTCTATCGCGCCGTGCACCCGCGCCTGCTCGGCTACATCCGCACCCTGGTCGGCGAACCCGACACCGAGGACGTGGCCTCCGAGGCCTGGCTCCAGATCGCCCGTGACCTCCAGCGGTTCGAGGGCGACGCCGACCGCTTCCGCGGCTGGGCCGCCCGCATCGCCCGCAACCGCGCCCTCGACCACGTTCGGATGCGCGGCCGCAGGCCCGCCGTCGGCGGCGACGAGAGCGAGTTGACCGCCCGCCCCGCCGAGTCGGACACCGCCGACGAGGCGATGGAGGCGCTCGGCACCGGACGTACGATGGCGCTCATCGCCCAGCTCCCGCAGGACCAGGCCGAGGCCGTGGTGCTGCGCGTGGTGGTCGGCCTCGACGCGAAGAGCGCGGCGCAGACCCTGGGCAAACGGCCCGGCGCGGTGCGGACCGCCGCGCACCGGGGCCTGAAGCGGCTTGCTGAACTGCTGGGCGCGGACGGCTCCGTGGGGGACGTGGCCCAGGACGCGGAGGAGCTGGACGCCGTGCCGTCGCAGCGCGCGCCGGAACGCGGTGTGACGCAATCACGCGCCCGGACGCAGAAGGACATGTGATGGCTGACGAGCGGCACGAGTGGCTTGACGGGGATGCCGCCGAGCGACTGCTGCGCGGCGAAGGCGTCGAGTCCGGTGACGAGCGCGCTCGGGCCGAGGCCGCCCACCTCGCTGACCTGCTGCGTTCCCTCGGCCCCGCCGGACCGGCCACCACCGAACTCCGCGGCGAGGAAGCGGCGCTGGCCGCTTTCCGCAAGGCCCGCGCCGATGACGCGCCCGGCGAAGCCCTCGGTGTCGTCCGGGTCGGAGGTGTCGTCCGGGTCGGACACGCGGCGCGGCTTTCCGATGCCCCCCGGCGCAGACGCTTCGCGCCCGTGCGCCTGGGCCTCGCCGCGGCGCTGGCCTGCTGTGCGCTCGGCGGGGTCGCCGTCGCCGCGGGCACCGGTGTGCTGCCGGGGCCTTTCGCCTTCGACGAGCAGGACCCCGCCCCCGCGTCGACCGTGTCCGCCGACATGACCCCGGGGCCCGTCGACACGTCGCCCTCGCACGCCCTGCCGCCCGGCTCCCCGACCCCGGCGCCCGACCGGCACGAGCCGTCGTCGGCGCCGGGCACGCCCGGCGGCGACCCCTCGTACGCGCCCACCCCGGGCGGTCCGAGCGCGGACCCCGGCACCGGACCCGGTCACAGGGACGGCACCCAGCAGGGCGGCCCGCCCCCCGGCGAGGACACCGGCGGCAAGCAGCAGTGGCTCGCGAATACGGCCGACGACTGCCGCGACTACCGCTCCGGCCGGCTCGACCAGAACAAGCGCCGCACCCTGGAGTCGGCCGCGCACGGCCCGGCCGCGGTGAAGGCGTTCTGCGATCTGCTGCTCGACGGCAAGGGCGGCAAGGGCGGCGACGACGGCGGCAAGGGCGGCAAGTCCGGGGGCCCGGACGGCGGCGGTTCGGACGGCTCGGGCAAAGGGAAGGGCGACGGCCCCGGGAACAAGACGGGCGGCGGTGGCGGCGGCAGGCAGAGCTCGGTGACCCGGCCCGACGGTCTCCTCGACCGGCTCGGGCCCGCCGTGCCCGCGCACTCGTGAGCGCAGCCGGTCACACGGACGGAAACGCCGCCCAGGACCAGCAGTAACGTTTTTTGAGACGGCGGCGCAGTACTGAGTGAGCCGACTGGTCATCGGCGGCGCAGATGAGCCGGGGTTCCCCCCGTACCCACGGCTCCGCGCGAATGGCGCGGGCGGGACACGTTCCCCCGGTCCCGCCCGCGCCCCCCACTTGACCGGCCGGGCACGCCCCGGCCGGCCCACCCCACGAGCTTGCCGCTCACTCACCAGTGGACGTCCTCATCCCGTGGACGTCCACTGTCATGAGACGACCTCACCAGTAGACGACGACCTTGTCGCCGATCTTCACCTGGTCGAAGAGCGCCGCGACCTTGCCCTTGTCGCGCACGTTGACGCAGCCGTGCGAGGCACCGTTGTAGCCGCGCGCCGCGAAGTCCGACGAGTAGTGCACGGCCTGGCCGCCGCTGAAGAACATCGCGTACGGCATGGCCGTGTGATAGATCGTCGACACGTGGTCACGGCTCTTCTCGAAGACCTTGAAGACGCCCTCGCGGGTCGGCGTGTACTGCGAGCCGAAGCGGACGTCCATCGTCGACTGGACCGTGCCGTTGACCACCCACGACAGCGTGCGGCTCGTCTTGCTGATGCAGATCGCGCGGCCCGTCATGCACCGCGGGTCGAGCTTGGCGACCGGCTTGTTGACGGCGCGGCCCGCCAGTTCCTGCGCCGTGGGCTTCGTGGTCATGCCGAGCAGCTTGTCCCAGGTCACGCTGTCGGTCTTCCCCGTCGCCGCGAGCCCGCGCTTGCCCTGGAAGCCCTTGACGGCTGCGGTGGTCGCGGCGCCGTACGTGCCCGTCGGGGTGTCGTCGAACCAGCCGATCTGGGCGAGCCGCGCCTGGAGTTCCTTGACCTGGGCGCCCTTGGAGCCGTTCGCCATCAAGACCTTGGGCGCGGGCTTCGTGGCGGGTTTGGCCGCGGTCCTGGTGGCGGCGGACGACGCGCTGGGCCTGGCGGCGGGCTTGTCGTCGGTGGAAGCCGACGCGGACGCCGACGGCGAATGCGCGGCGGACGCCGCCGGGCCCGAGGGCGATCCGGGGGCGGCCGGAGTGGCCGGGACGGCCTTGGCGTTCTGCGGCCCGCAGCCGACGGCGGTCACGGCGACGACGGCGGTCGCGGCGAGGGATGTGGCTATGACAGTGGTGCGGTGGTTCCGGCGCATCGGTCGCCCCCCTGATTCTCTGTGTCCCCAGAGACAGATTCCCGCGGCGAACGGTTGCAAAAGCGGCAGGCCGTATCGCGAAAGTTGTGAGCAAGCTCCCAGCGTGCGCCCGTCCACCCGTAGCGCCCCCGCCGCTACAGTCCGTCGCGAGGGTTGCGTACCAGTGAGTAATGAGCAGCAGAGCTCCAACGGGAGGCACAGCACATGACGCGCGAGTCCGAATCCGGTCTGCCCATCGAGCCGGTCTACGGGCCGGACACCCTCTCCGGCTGGGACCCCGCCGAGAAGCTCGGCGAGCCCGGCGCGTACCCCTTCACCCGCGGCGTGTACCCGTCGATGTACACCGGCCGCCCGTGGACCATGCGGCAGTACGCGGGCTTCGGCACCGCCGTCGAGTCCAACGCCCGCTACAAACAGCTGATCGCCAACGGCACCATGGGTCTCTCGGTCGCCTTCGACCTGCCGACCCAGATGGGCCACGACTCCGACGCCGCGATCGCCTCCGGCGAGGTGGGCAAGGTGGGCGTGGCCATCGACTCCGTCGACGACATGCGCATCCTGTTCGGCGGGATCCCGCTCGACAAGGTGTCGACGTCGATGACGATCAACGCCCCGGCGGCGCTGCTGCTCCTGATGTACCAACTGGTCGGCGAGGAACAGGGAGTTGCCGCCGACCAGCTGACGGGCACGATCCAGAACGACGTGCTGAAGGAGTACATCGCGCGCGGCACCTACATCTTCCCGCCGAAGCCCTCGCTGCGGCTGATCGCCGACATCTTCAAGTACTGCAGGGCCGAGATCCCCAGGTGGAACACCATCTCGATCTCCGGCTACCACATGGCCGAGGCCGGCGCCTCGCCCGCGCAGGAGATCGCGTTCACCCTGGCCGACGGCATCGAGTACGTACGGACCGCGGTCGCGGCCGGCATGGACGTCGACGACTTCGCCCCGCGCCTGTCCTTCTTCTTCGTCTCCCGCACGACGATCCTCGAAGAGGTCGCCAAGTTCCGTGCCGCGCGCCGCATTTGGGCCCGCGTGATGCGGGACGAGTTCGGCGCGAAGAACCCCAAGTCGCTCATGCTGCGCTTCCACACGCAGACCGCGGGCGTGCAGCTCACCGCCCAGCAGCCCGAGGTCAACCTGGTCCGCGTCGCCGTGCAGGGCCTCGCGGCCGTCCTCGGCGGCACCCAGTCGCTGCACACCAACTCCTTCGACGAGGCGATCGCCCTGCCGACGGACAAGAGCGCCCGGCTCGCCCTGCGCACCCAGCAGGTCCTCGCGTACGAGACCGACGTGACCGCCACCGTCGACCCCTTCGCCGGGTCGTACGTGGTCGAGAGGATGACGGACGAGGTGGAGGCGGCGGCCCTCGGCCTCATGGAGCGTGTGGAGGACCTGGGCGGCGCGGTCGACGCGATCGAGCACGGCTTCCAGAAGGGTGAGATCGAGCGCTCCGCCTACCGCATCGCCCAGGAGACCGACTCCGGCGAGCGCGTCGTGGTCGGCGTCAACCGCTTCCAGGTCGAGACCGAGGACCCGTACGAGCCGCTCCGCGTCGACCCGGCCATCGAGGCCCAGCAGGCGGCCCGCCTCGCCGCCCTGCGCGCCGAACGCGACCAGCCGGCGGTGGACGCGGCCCTGGCCGGGCTGAAGAAGGCGGCGGCGGGCGAGGACAACGTCCTGTACCCGATGAAGGACGCGCTGAAGGCCCGCGCCACGGTGGGCGAGGTCTGTGACGCGCTCCGGGAGGTGTGGGGGACGTACGTGCCGACGGACGCGTTCTGAGGGGCGCGCCGGGGTGTGTCCCCGAACGGGTGATCCCGGGCCTGTGCCGGCAGCCCGGGATGCGCTCGTAGAGCGTGGTCTCCCGAACGGAGGATGCCGTGGCCGTAACACTGTGCGAGATGACGATCGGGGAAGCAGCCGACCGTCTCTCCGAGGCGCTGCCCGGACATCGTGTGGAGGTCCTCAAGGGGAGCATCATGGTGACACCACCGCCGGATGGCCCGCATCAAGAGATTCTGGACGAAATCGCCTTCCGGTTTCGGCAGGCAGGCGGCAGAAAAGGCGGCCTCAAGTCGCTCCAGGGCATCGGTCTCTGGCTCGGCACGGGTCCCGACGACTTCGCGCAGCCCGACTGGGCCATCACCTCGTTGCCGACCGGAAGCACGGCACAGTGCTGATGTACACCGGTCCGATGGGCGATTCCTACCGCACCCGCTCCGAGTACCAGCGTGGTGCGACGGTGGTGCTCCCGGATTCGGTCGGGGTGGACCTGCAGATCCCCGTGGACGTCCTGCTCGACGGGGATGGGGACTGAGGGGACGCCGACGCGGGAGGGGGGGACGCTCCGTGCACACCGGAACACCCCATTCCGCTCCGTGAAACCCATGTGACCCCTGTCGTACCCGCGTGCGAGACTCGGCCGCATGCTGGGTGTGACCGATCTTCCGACCTATCTCGCCGGCCTCGTGCTGATCATTCTGCTGCCGGGGCCCAACTCGCTGTACGTGCTGTCCGTCGCCGCCCGGCGCGGGGTGCGGGACGGCTACGCTGCCGCCGCCGGTGTCTTCACCGGCGACACGGTGCTCATGACGCTCTCCGCGGTCGGCGCGGCCTCGCTGTTGCAGACGACGCCGCTGCTGTTCGCCGTCGTCAAGTACGCGGGCGCGGGCTATCTGACCTGGATGGCGATAGGCATGCTGCGGCAGGCGGTGGCGATGTGGCGCTCGCGGCACGACAAGACGCAGGAGCGGGCGGCCACCCAGGAGGTGGCGGGCGAGCGGCCCTACCGGCGGGCGCTGATGCTGAGCCTGTTCAACCCGAAGGCGATCCTCTTCATGATCTCGTTCTTCGTGCAGTTCGTGCGGCCCGACTACGCCTACCCCGCCCTGTCGTTCCTGCTGCTCGGCGCGCTGCTCCAGCTCGGCAGCTTCCTCTACCTGTCGACGCTCATCTTCAGCGGCACGCGCCTCGCGGCCGCGTTCCGTCGCCGCAAGCGGCTCTCGGCGGGCGCCTCGTCGGCGGCGGGTGTGCTCTTCCTCGGCTTCGCGGTGAAGCTGTCGCTCAGCGGGGTGTGACCGGCCGCCGCGCGAGCGCCCCGCGCAGCAGCGGCGTCGCCCGGCGTTCCACGTAGCGGTTCAGCAGCCACGCCAGGAACAGCATCGCCGCGATGGTGAGGGCGAAGGTGACCGGCGCGGGGATGTGCAGGCCGCGGTGGAGCACGCCGACGACGACCCAGCCCAGATGCTCGTGGACCAGGTAGAACGGGTAGGTGAGGGCGCCCGCCACGGTGAGCCAACGCCGGTTCGCCCAGCGCAGGTGGCCGAGCGCGATCGCGCCGACCAGCACGAAGCCCAGCGTGACGATGACGATGATCACCGAGGCGTGCCGGTTGGAGAAGGCCGCCGGATTGGGCTTGTGCCACAGGCCCGCGACCGCCCAGTGCTGGCCGATGGCCCAACTGACGGCGACGATGCCCCACGCGGTCACGTCGCGCCGGTTGCGGTGGAGCAGGTACAGGCCCATGCCGCCGATGAAGAAGGACGCGTACTGGGGCATGAACACGGCATCCAGGAACGGGACTTTCGTCGTCGCGGTGAGCGCGGCGGCCAGGGTCCAGCCCGCGCAGAACAGCACGACGCGCCGCCGGGTCGCGCCGGGCAGCACCACGCAGACGGCGAACAGCGCGTAGAAGCGCAGCTCGGCCCAGAGCGTCCAGCACACCCCGAGCACCCGGTGCACGCCGACCGGCATCTGGAGCATGGTCAGGTTCACCACGAACTCGCTGGGCGTGACCGTCCTGTAGACCACCCAGGGCAGCGCGAACACCGCGGTCACGATGATCAGCGCCGCCCAGTACGCCGGGTAGAGCCGCGAGACGCGCGAGGCGAAGAAGGACCGCAGCGGGCGCCCCCAGCCGCTCATGCAGATGACGAAGCCGCTGATGACGAAGAAGATCTGCACCCCGAGGCAGCCGTACGAGAACCACTCGTGGGCGGTGGGGAACAGCTTCTTGGGCGAGGCGCCCCAGCCCTTGCTGATGTCGCCGGAGCGCCCGCCGTAGTGGTAGAGCGCCACCATCAGGGCGGCGACGAGGCGCAGGCCGTCGAGTGCGCCGAGCCGGGAGACGGGGGCCGCGACCGGGGTGTGCGCGTCCGTCGGCGGGTGCGGCCGGTGGCCGGTGGTGGTGCGTACCCGCGGCAGGGTGTTGGACACGGTTCTCCTCTTGCCCGGCGTCGTGCTGCGGCCCGGTGGGCCCCGGCGTCGACAGAGTAGGACCGCCGCGAGCCGGAAAAGGCGCCGCCGCCCGGGAGTTCCCGCGCCCGACGCGGCATGTTCATCCGGCGCAGCGACGCGTTTGCCCGGACGTCGGTTTCCCCGGGGGCGGGCTCGCACCCGAACCCGGGCCGAAGAGAACGCGCGGCTCGACTCGTCGCAGCATCAAGGCCGTTCGGCGCATCCGACGGCCGCCAGGTAGGCGTCGAGCCCGGTCGTGTCCTCGCCCGCCCAGCCGACGTAGCCGTCGGGACGGACCAGGAACAGGCCGCGTCCGTACGCCTCGTACGCGCCCAGTTCGTGGACGTGGAGCCGCGCGGAGGCGATCGCCGGGGCCGGGGTGCCGAAGGCGAGGAGGGTGAAGTGCGGGCCGCGCAGAAGGTCGAAGACGCGGCCCTCGGGGAGTCGGCCGTCGGGCGCGCGGTCGCCGGCCTCCAGGGCGCCCGCCCGGCCGGTGGAGAGCGGGCCGCCGCGGTAGCCGAGGCCGAGCTGGCGGGTCTGCGCGCGGGCGTGGCCGTCCTGGCTCAGGAGGCGGTGACGGTGCAGCCGCGTGCTCATGCCGAGCACCCCGGCCGCGATGGGCCGCCGCTCGTCCTCGTAGGTGTCGAGGAGCGCGTCGGACGCGCCGTGGCGGAGCACCTGGGCGAGCTTCCAGCCGAGGTTGTAGGCGTCCTGGACGCTGGTGTTGAGGCCCTGTCCGCCGGCCGGGGAGTGAATGTGCGCGGCGTCGCCCGCGAGGAGGACCCGGCCCGCGCGGTAACGGGTGGCCAGGGCCGCGCGCGGCCTGAAGTCCGAGGCCCAGACGACCTTGGTGACCTGGTCGCCGGTGACCGGGGTGTGCGCGGTGAGGTGGCCGACGACGCCGGCGTCGCTGGTGTCGGGCACCGCGTTCTCGTCGTCGAACCGGACGATCAGCTGGTAGAGGCCGGGCTCGCCGGGCAGCGGGCAGAGGACGGCGCCGCTGTCCGTCGCGGTGCGCCACACATGCCAGTTGAGGTCGTCGACGATGGCGTCGGGGGTGAGCAGGACGTCCGCGACGAGCATCGGCTTGGGGTCGACGCTCTCGCCCTCCATGGCGATGCCGAGCGCGCGCCGCACCGCCGACCGGCCGCCGTCGGCGGCGACGAGGTGGCGGGCGCGGACGGTGCGCCCGTCGGCGAACGCGGCGGTGACGCCGTCGGCGTCCTGAACGAGCCCCGAGACCTCGGAGTCGAACACGACATCGCCGCCGAGGGCGCGCAGACGGGCGTGGAGCAGGTCCTGGAAGCGGGACTGGCCGATGAGCAGGGCGTTGGCGTAGGGCTCCTGCTCGGTGGGGGTCGCGCGCTCGATCATGTCCCACTCGTGGCCGCGCTCGGTGCCGTCGGGGCCCTCCCAGCTGAGCATGCGCGGGTAGGCGCGGCCGGCCCGCAGGACGGCGTCGACGATCCCGAGATCGTCGAGGACCTCCAGGGTGCGGGGCTGGATGCCCTTGCCGCGCGAGCCGGGGAAGAGGCGGTCGGACTTCTCCACGAGCAGGGCGGGGACGCCGCGGCGGGCGAGGTCGATCGCGAGCACGAGGCCGGTGGGGCCCGCCCCGACGACGAGAACGTCGGTGGTGGCGACCGGCACGGGCTCCTTAACGCCGTTAAGTTCCATGCTCGGAAGAGTGCGCTTAACGGTGTTAAATTGTCAAGGTGGCTACGACGAAGATCGACCGCGCGCAGGTCGCCGACACCGCGCTGAGGCTCCTGAACGAGGTGGGGCTCGACGGCCTCACGCTGCGGGCGATCGCGAAGGAACTGGGCGTCCAGGCGCCCGCGCTCTACTGGCACTTCAAGAACAAGCAGGCGCTGCTCGACGAGATGGCGACGGTCATGTACCGGCGGATGGCCGCCGACGGGCCGCCCGGAGCGGACGAGCCCACCTGGCAGGACCAGCTGTGCGCCGTCAACCGCGCCCTGCGCGCGATGCTGCTCAGCCACCGCGACGGCGCGAAGGTGTACGGAGGCGCCCGCTTCACCGGCACCGACCATGCGGAGTCCCTTGAGCTCTACCTCGGCCGGATGTGCCAGGAGGGCTGGGAGCTGCGCGACGCGGTACGGGCCGGGACGCTCGCCTACGCCTACACGATGGGCTTCGTCGCCGAGGAGCAGGGCAGCGCGCCCCGGCCGGAGGAGCGGGGCGAGCCGTTCGACGTCGCCGCGCGCGCCGAGCGCCTCGCCGCCTACCCGCTGGCCGCGGCGGCGGGACCGCACCTCTTCACGTCGTACGACGAGCGTTTCGAGGAGGGCCTGACCGTGCTGGTGGCCGGCATCGAGGCCACCTACCGCCCGCACGGGTAGCGCGGGCGCCGCCCGTTGTCAGGTGCCGGATAGCGTGCGCGCACCACAGCCGGCGAGGGAACGGGGACGTCCGCATGGAGTTTCGTATCGAGCGGGGCGCGCTGGCCGAAGCGGTCGCCTGGGCGGCCCGGTCGCTGCCCGCGCGGTCACCGGTGCCGGTCCTCGGCGGCCTCCTCCTGACGGCGGGAGACGGGCGGCTCGCCCTGTCGGGGTTCGACTACGAGGCGTCCGCGCACATCGAGGTGGCGGCCGGGACCGGGGCCGCAGGGCAGGTCCTGGTCCTTGGCCGCAGGCTGCTCGACATCTGCAAGGTGCTGCCCGAGTCGACGGTGACCTGCGCCCAGGAAGGCTCACGCTTCACTATCGAGGGCGGCGGAACCCGCTTCGGCCTGTCCACCCTGCCGGTGGGGGAGTACCCGGCGCTGCCCGGACTCCCGGCGCCGCGCGGGTCGGTGGACGCGGCGCGGTTCGCCGAGGCGGTCGCGCAGGTGGCGGTCGCCGCGGGCCGGGACGACGCGCTGCCGGTACTCACCGGCATCCAGCTCCGCCTGGACGGCGCCGCCATGACCCTGGCCGCGTCCGACCGCTACCGCTACGCCGTGCGCACCCTGCCGTGGCAGCCGGACGACGAGGGCGCGCAGCCGGTGGAGGTGGTGGTTCCCGGGCGCCGGCTCACCGAGCTCTCCCGCTCCCTCGCCAAGTCGGGGACGATCCGGGTCGGTCTCAACGGGCCCGCGGACCGGCCCGGTTCGGGTGCGGGCCTGATCGCCTTCGAGGGCTCCCGGATGCGCACCACCCTGCGGCTCATCGACGGACGCCTGCCCCGCTACGACAAGCTGTTCACGCTGGAGAACCCGGCCGTGGCCGTCACCGGGCGCGAGGCGCTCGCCGACGCGGTCCGCCGGGTCGCGGTCGTCGCGGAACCCAACAGCCCGGTGCGGCTCGACTTCCACGCCGACGGGACGGTGCTCCTCCAGGCGGGTTACGAGGACGACGTCGCCTCGCAGCGCCTCGCCACCACCCTGACCGGCGCCGGTGACGTGGCCGTGGCCTTCAACCCGGCGTACCTGCTGGACGCCCTCGCCTCCTTCCGCGCGCCCCGGGTCCGTTTCGAACTCCTGGGCCCCGGTCAGCGGACCCTGCTCGGCGCGGCCCCGGACACCGACGGCGAGGGCGAGGGCGACCCGGTCCGTGACGACCACCGGCACCTGCTGATGTCCGTACGGCAGCTGAGCTGAGCTGAGCCGGGCCGGCCGCGCCGGGATCAGCGGTGGGCCGGGGTGCGGGTGCGGGTGCGGGCCAGGGTGCGGGCGCGGCGGGCGATCCTGCGCACCGTCGCGTTGCGCGGGACGAATCCGAGCCGCGCCGGGACCGCGCCGGGAAGCCCCAGCACGGTCAGCCGCCGCCGCTTGAAGTAGCGCCACGTGTACGCGTCGAGCGACCCCGCGAGATACCGCTCGGCCGCGCCCCGCAGGTCCGGCCGCAGCTCCGGCTGCATGGCGTACCCCACCGCGCCCAGCAGCCCGGGAAGGTCGGCGGACGGTGCGTCCGGGCCCGGATCGAGGGGCGGGAGCAGCGCGTCCGCGATGGTCACCGGCACCCGGTTGCTGTTCTGGTACGGCGCGAGCCGGTCCAGGAGCAGCTCGGTGCCGACCCGGGCGACCGGCAGTCCGTAGAACGCCGACGCCGTGAGCAGCGCGGTGGAGAAGCAGCCCACCACGAGCGCGGGGGAGAGCCGCTCGTACAGGACCTCGGCGAGCAACGGGCTGTCCAGCACGGTCAGTTGGGCGCCCAGCTCCGCCGCCGCACGCACCAGGGCCTGCGCCCCGGCGGGCGGCGCCGAGGGGTGCGGCTTGAACACGAGGTGACGGTGCCCCCGCGCCGCCGCGCCCCGCACCATCCGCAGATGCAGCTCCTCCTCCTGCTCCGGGGTGAGGATGGACAGCGCGGACAGGTACTGGCCGAGCAGGAGCGCCACCGGTTCGCCGTCGGCCCGTGGCACCAACTCGACGTCCTGCAAGGCCAGTTCGCTGACGACCTTGCGGAAGGCGGCCGTCGGTACCGGCTCGGACGGCACCCCGAACTCGCCGAGGAGCAGCGGTTCGAGACCCGGCACCAGGTCCAGGTGGAGCACCCTGCGCACCCGGCCGCCGATCAGCGGGTCGAGCTTGTTGCGCGTCGGGCCGTACGTCATCAGGCCGTCCGCGTACACCGTGATCGGCGCGTCGGGAAAGAGCTGGGCCACCGCCTGCGCCGGGTTCACCTGGATGGATTCCAGGGCGAGCTCGATCCGGTCGTCGCCGAGACCCCACACCGTCCTCAACTGCCGCTCCCACAAAGGCGCGTCGTCCGGACGCGGGGACCAGCCGCCGGGGTGGAAGGGGGCGATGGTGTCGTTCCAGGAGAGCACGCCGTCGAAGCGGTCCCGCAGGTGCTCGAACCCCGGCACGGTGTCGAGCGGCGCCGATGTCTCCGGCGCGTAGGCGTTGTTGCTGAGGAGCAGCAGCCGCCGGTCCGCCGTCGGGAAGCAGCCGCTGTCGAGCGCGGCCGCCAGGGTGGCCACCCCGTACAGGGTGGACGCGGCGAAGACCTGCGTCGTGCGAGGACCGGGTGCCGTACGCATCAGGCGACCGCCTGCGCGGAGGCCCCGGCCGGCCGGCGGCGCAGCCTGCGCAGCCTGGCGGCGCGGCGCGCGTCCATGGAACCCAGCGCCTCCTTGAGGTGGTCCTGCGGCAGCCGCCTCAGGGCGCCCGCGGTGAGGGAGCGCAGTTGTCTGGCCACGGCGGGTTCGAACCTCTCGATGCTGCTCATGTGGTGGGAAATGATCGCGCAGTACGTCCGTACCGCCTTGGGGAGCAGCTCGGCGGCGTCGCGGTCCTTCGCCGTCTCCTCGATCACCTGGTCGAACGCGCGAATGAAGTCGAGCTGACGCACATCGCCGATCTGCGTGAGCGAGGAAGCGACCCCGCGCCGGTAGAAGACGCCCAGCTGACCCGTGACGGCGAACGACTCCGCCTCGCGGTGCAGCCGCCAGATCCACGGCCGGTCCTCCGCGGTGCGCAGGCCGTCGGTGAAGTGCAGCAGCCCACGGTCGGCGAGCCTGCGGTGGTACATCCCGGCCCAGGCGTACGCGTAGTCCACCGACGTGGAACGGGTGGCGGGCAGTATGGCGTCCCGCGGCGACATCACCTCGCCGCGCCTGCCGTGCGGCACGCGGTGCACCGTACGCTCCTGGCCGGTCACCTGGACGTGATCGGTGCGCAAGAAATCACAGCCCAACTCCTCGATAGAGGAAAGGAGTTGGGCGAAGTATCCGGGTGCCACCCAGTCGTCGCCGTCCAGGTAGGCCAGATAGGTGCCGCGGGCCGCGTCCAGGCCGGTGTTGCGGGCCGTGGCGAGGCCGCCGTTGCGGGCGTGCCGCAGCAGCACCGCCCCGGGCAGCTCGCGCTCGGCGCGTTCGAGCAGCTCGACCGTGCCGTCCGACGAGCAGTCGTCGACGAGGAGGAACTCGAAGTCGTCACGGGCGTTCGCGCGCAGACTTCGCAGGGTGTCGGGTGCGTACGGGCGCACGTTGTAGAACGGCACGATGACGGAGAGCTTGACCACGGCGGTGACGCTAGGGGCGCCGCGCGTCCTTCGTCCTGTCCGGCGGCCGGATGCCGGATGAACGACGGACGGCGGGACCGTTAACCGGCCCGCCCGACAGCCCCGCACGCCGTTCGTAGTCACGCTGTTAACCCGTTGTTGCAGCCGAGTTGGGCCGCGAACCCGCACGGCTTCCTAGTTTCTACGGCGTGCCATCACGTACCGACTCACGGCTGCGGATCGCGGTTCTCGCGGATTCGGACACCCGGTGGAAATGGGGCGCGCTCACCGCGCGCCGTCTCGCCGAACGGGTGCCAGGGACCGACACCGCCGAGCCCCGGCCCGCCTCCCCCGACCTCGACGGCTTCCTGCTGCGCGGCCGCGCCACCCCCACCCCGCGTCAGCTCGACGAGGTCGGAGCGGGCGCGGACAGCCTGCGCGAAGTGACGCTGGCCCAATTCCTGGACCACGCACAGGCGTTGGGGCCCGCCGCGCACGAAGGGCGGGGCGACCGGGCGTACGACGTGATCGTGCTCGCACTCGTCGGAGGCGCCGCCCAGGCGGCGCTGCACGGACTCGCCGCACGGTGGCGGGGCCACGCACGGCGGCCCGTCGTCGTCACCGGCTATGTCGGCGTCGTCTACGAGAAGCTCGCCGACGGTCTGCTGCTGCGGCACGGCGCGGACATCGTGCTCGCCAACTCCCGCCACGACGCGCTGCGTTTCCGCGCGGTGTACGAGGGCGTTGGCGCCGGCTCCCGCGCCGTCACCGAGGCCGCGCTGCCCTTCCTCGGCGGGGCCGCCTACCGGCCCGAGGCCGGCCGCGACACGGTCGTCTTCGCCGCCCAGCCGTCGGTGCCCGAGAGCCGCGCCGACCGGCAGTACCTGCTGCGGCGCCTGGCCGGGCACGCCCGGCGCCACCCCGGGCGGGACGTCGTCCTCAAGCTCCGCTCCAAGCCCGGCGAGCACACCACCCACATCGAGGAACACCCCTACCAGCGGCTCGCCCGCGGCATGGACCTGCCGCCCAACGTCCGTCTCGCGTACGGAAACATGGGCGAGGTCCTGGACCGCGCCGACCTCCTGGTGACCGTCTCCTCGACCGCCGCACTCGAATCCCTGCACCGCTCGGTCCCGAC
Organism: Streptomyces sp. NBC_00442; assembly: GCF_036014195.1. Lineage (NCBI taxonomy): Bacteria > Bacillati > Actinomycetota > Actinomycetes > Kitasatosporales > Streptomycetaceae > Streptomyces > Streptomyces sp. NBC_00442. The sequence goes on along the minus strand of NZ_CP107918.1, from coordinate 2,698,729 downwards.
CGCCGTCCTCACCGACCTCGGCGTACGCGAGGTCCTCGGCAACCACCACTTCCTCGGCTCCGGCTGCCTGACCTCCTGGGACCGGCTCGACGCCGGACACCGGCCCGAGCCCGACGCGGCGTGGCTCGCGGCCCAGGGCGTCGCGCCGGGCGAGGCGTACCAGCGCGCCTTCGACCTCGCACGCGAGCGGCTGGGCGCGCTCCTCGGGCAGGAGAGCCTGCCGCCCATCGCGCCGTACTACACCGCCACCACCGCCCCCGGCCACCTGCCGGGCCTCCTCGCCCGGCACCACCTCGCCCCCGACGGCACCCCGCTGCCGGGCGCGGCCCCCGCGCACGAGCCGACCGGCCTGCGCCGGCTGATCAGGGACGCCGTGCGCGACGCGGCGCGCGGCGCCTACCGCCACGGCGTACAGCGGGTCGCGCCCGTGATCCGCCGGATGGGAGAACTGTGATGAGCGCAGCGACCGCCGCCCCCGCCCTCCGGGTCCTCGCCGTGATCCCCGCACGGGGCGGCTCCAAGGGCGTGCCCGGCAAGAACCTCGCCCCCGTCGCCGGCGTCCCGCTCGTCGTACGGGCCGTGCTCGCCTGCCGGGCCGCGCGTCACGTCACCGACGTCGCCGTCTCCACCGACGACCCGGCGATCGCCGCCGCGGCGCGGGCCGCCGGCGCCGACGTGGTCGTCCGCCCGGCCGCCATCGCGGGCGACACCGCCTCCAGCGAAGCCGCCGTCCTGCACGCCCTCGACGCCTACCCGGACACCGCCGCCGTGCTGCTCGTGCAGTGCACCAGCCCGTTCCTGACCCGCGAGGACGTCGAGGGCGTGGCCGCCGCGGTCGTCGAGGACGGAGCCGACACCGCCGTCACCGTCGCCCCCTTCCACGGGTTCCTGTGGCGCGAGTCCATCGAGGACGGAGCCGCCTGCGGCCAGGGCATGGGCCACGACAAGACGGTCCGGCCGCGCCGACAGGACCGCCCCCAGGACTTCCTGGAGACCGGCGCCGCGTACGCCATGGACGCGGCCGGGTTCCGCACGCACAAGCACCGCTTCTTCGGCCGCACCGCGCTCGTCCGCACCGACCCGGCCCGGGTCCTGGAGATCGACGAACCGCACGACCTGGCACGGGCCCGCGCGCTCGCCCCCCTCGTCGACCACGCGCCCGGCCCCACCCTCGACGACGTCGACGCGGTCGTCCTCGACTTCGACGGCACCCAGACCGACGACAAGGTGCTCATCGACTCCGAAGGACGCGAACTCGTCGCCGTGCACCGGGGCGACGGCCTCGGCATCGCCGCCCTGCGCCGGGCCGGCCTGAAACTGCTCGTCCTGTCCACCGAGCAGAACCCCGTCGTCGCCGCCCGCGCCCACAAGCTGAAGATCCCCGTCCTGCACGGCATCGACCGCAAGGACCTCGCACTCAAGCAGTGGTGCGAGGACGAGAACGTCGACCCGCAGCGCGTGCTGTACGCCGGCAACGACGTCAACGACCTGCCCTGCTTCGCGCTCGCCGGCTGGCCCGTCGCCGTCGCGAGTGCCCACGACGCGGTGCGCGCCGCCGCGCGTGCCGTCACCGCCGCCCCCGGCGGCGAAGGAGCCGTCCGCGAGATCGCCGGCTGGCTCCTGGGACCCGAACTCGACCGCACCCCGCCCGCACCCACGACCCACCACACCCCGTACACCCCGTGACGCTCCCCACCACACCCCCGCACAGCTAAGGAACTTCCTCATGAGCAACCGTCTGCGCACCCTCGGCAGCCGCACCGCAGGTCCGGGCCACCCCGTGTACGTCACCGGCGAGATCGGCATCAACCACAACGGCGACCTCGACACCGCGCTCGCCCTGATCGACGTCGCCGCCGACGCCGGCTGCGACGCCGTCAAGTTCCAAAAGCGCACCCCCGAGATCTGCACCCCGCGCGACCAGTGGGACATCGAGCGGGACACTCCGTGGGGCCGGATGACGTACATCGACTACCGCCACCGGGTGGAATTCGGCGAGGACGAGTACCGCGCGATCGACGCGCACTGCGCCCTGCGCGGCATCGACTGGTTCGCCTCCCCGTGGGACACCGAGGCCGTCGCCTTCCTGGAGAAGTTCGACGTGCCGGCCCACAAGGTCGCCTCCGCCTCGCTCACCGACGACGAACTCCTGCGGGCCCTGCGCGCCACCGGACGTACGGTCGTGCTGTCGACCGGCATGTCCACGCCGCAGCAGATCCGCCACGCCGTGGAGGTGCTCGGCAGCGCCAACATCCTTCTGTGCCACGCCACTTCGACGTACCCGGCGAAGGCGGACGAGCTCAACCTGCGGGTGATCAACAGCCTGATGGCCGAGTACCCGAACGTGCCCATCGGCTACAGCGGCCACGAGACGGGACTCCAGACCACGCTCGCCGCCGTCGCGCTCGGCGCCGCCTTCGTGGAGCGCCACATCACCCTCGACCGCGCCATGTGGGGCTCCGACCAGGCCGCCTCCGTCGAACCCGGCGGCCTCACCCGCCTCGTCCGCGACATCCGCACCATCGAGGCGGCGCTCGGCGACGGCGTCAAGAAGGTCTACGACTCCGAGCTCGCCCCCATGAAGAAGCTGCGCCGCGTCGCCGGTGTCGTCGCCGCCACCGGCGACCGCGCTCCGGCCGCGGTCTGAGAGGACGTACCCGCCGTGCCTCGGGAGACCACCGACACCGTCGCCTTCGTGGAGAGCCCGGTCCAGCTGCTCAACGTCCTGGAGTGGGCCCACGCGCCCGGCCCGCTGCTCGACGGCGTGCCCGCACAGCAGCGGTCCGCGGCGCCGGACCTCGCGGGCCTCACCGTCGTGGTGCTCTCGCCGACCGACCCCATGTCGCGCGGCCAGCTGCGCCGGATGGCGGAGCTGGCCCGGGACGCGGGCGCGACGGTGCGGTGGGAGGAGGCCAGGGGCGGTCCCACCGCCCCGCTGCACACCGTGGCCGGGCTCACCCCGATGCTGCGGCGCGCGGAACGCATCGTCATGGGCGACCCCTTCTCGCGCTACGTACAGCTGCTCCTGACCGTGGCCCGCGCCCGGGACCTGGTGGTCGTCGACGACGGGACCGCCACCATGGAGTTCGTCGCCCAACTCGCCCGCGGGGAGCGCCTGGTGCGCTGGCACCGGCGGGGCAGCAGGGCCGGCGCGCGCGACCTCCTGTTCGCCCCCGTCGCCGCCGCGGCCCGGCGCCGGCTCACCCCCGCGCGGCGCCGCGCCGTGGAAGTGTTCAGCGCGATGCCCATAGAGGCGCCCGAAGGCGTCACGGTCACGCCCAACACCTTCGGCTGGACACGGGCGCACTTCGGCCCGCCGCGCCTGACCAAGGGCGCCGACCTGGTGGGGACATCGCTGGTGGAGACCGGCGTGGTCGACCCCGAGCGCTACCTCGACGCGGTCGGCCTGCTGGCCCGTACGCACGGCGTGACCCGCTACTTCGCGCACCGCCGCGAATCGGCCGACAAACTGCACACGCTGCACGCCCGGACCGGGCTCGAAATCGTCCGGCCCGATCTGCCGCTCGAACTCATCGCGCGCCGGGGGCCGGTCGGCCGTACGGTCCTGAGCTTCCCCTCCACCGTCGTCCACACCCTGCCGCTGGCGCTCGCCGGCACGGGTGTGACCGTCGTGGTCTGCGACATCGACCCGCGGTGGCTCACCGAACGGGCCTCGCCCCGGGCCCAGGGCTTCCTCGACGGCGTGACGGGGGCGGCCCGCAAGGCCCACGGGCTGGCGACGGTGGCGGCGTAGGGCACCGGCCCGGACCGCAGGACCGGACCGCAGGCCGAAGCACCCGCGCGGACCGCCGACGTAGAACGTCAGTTCTGCGCATCGGGCAGAAGGACGAAATACCTTACCCAGTCGAAGCGATCGACATGCGCCATGCGACCGGCTTTCTTTCCCCTATGCGGCTGAACTTTTGTTGATCGCGAGCGAGTTGAGCCTCGAAAAGGCCTACCCTCAACGAGTGAACCAGTTGATGTCCCGTGAGTCCGAAGCCGATCTGCCCGGCGAAGCACCGCTGCCCGGTGAGCTGAGCGAGGCCCTGTGTGCCGAACTCATCGCCTTCCGGCGGGACTTGCACATGCACCCCGAGCTGGGCAATCAAGAGTTCAGGACCACCGCCGCGATCAGAGCGCGCCTCGAAGCGGCCGGCCTCGAACCCCGCGTCCTGCCGGGCGGCACCGGGCTCATCTGCGACATCGGCACGACCCCGGCGCGCGGCTCGGCGCAGAGCGGCGCCGCGCGTCCCGTGCTCGCCATCCGCGCGGACATCGACGCCCTGCCCATCCCGGACGCCAAGGCGGGCATCTCCTACCGCTCCACCGTCCCGGACCGCGCGCACGCCTGCGGCCACGACGTGCACACCACCACCGTTCTCGGCACCGGCCTCGTCCTTGCCGAGCTGCACCGCGAGGGCCGGCTGCCCGCTCCCGTAAGGCTGCTGTTCCAGCCCGCCGAGGAGGTGCTGCCCGGCGGCGCCGCCGACGCCATCGTGGCCGGGGCCCTGGACGGCGTGGGCCGGATCATCGCCGTGCACTGCGACCCGCGCGTGGACGCCGGTCGGATCGGGCTGCGGCCCGGCCCCATCACCTCGGCCTGCGACCGCCTGGAGGTCTTCCTCGACGGGCCCGGCGGCCACACCGCGCGCCCCCACCTGACCACCGACCTGGTGACCGCGGTCGCGCGCGTCGCCGCCGACGTGCCGGCGCTCCTCGCCCGCCGCATCGACGCCCGCGCCGGGCTCGCCCTCACCTGGGGCCGCATCGAGTCGGGCCACGCCTGCAACGTCATCCCGATGCACGCCGAGCTGGCCGGCACGGTGCGCTGCCTCGACCTCGACGCCTGGCGCGACGCGCCCGACCTTGTCCACGCCGCGATCGACGAAGTCGCCACCCTGCACGGGGCCAAATCGGAGATCAACTACGTCCGCGGGGTGCCCCCGGTCGTCAACGATCCGGCCGTGACCGAGCTGCTGCGCGACGCCATGACGGCCCGCCGCGGCCCCTTCGCCGTCGAGGACACGGAACAGTCGCTGGGTGGCGAGGACTTTTCGTGGTACCTGGAGCACGTACCAGGGGCGATGGCCCGTCTCGGGGTCCGCACGCCCGGCTCCCATGCCCGGCTTGACCTCCATCGGGGTGATTTCGACGCGGACGAGGCCGCCATCAAGGTGGGCGTGGAGCTCTTCACCGCCGCGGCGCTCCTCGATGGCAACCGCGCGTAACCGGACACTTCATCCCCTGTTCGCGGCGATTCGATAACGGCTTCCGAACAGGGCTTTACGCGACATCTACGCGCGTTACGATCCGACGCGAAACCAGCGCCGGTAGGGGCGCCTCGGTTCAGGTTTGAAGGGACCTCCTCTTGCGCCGGGTATCCAAGATCGCTGCGGCAGGTATCGCCACCGCCGCGCTCGCGCTTTCCGCCACCGCCTGTGGCTCCACGTCCTCCCAGAAGGACTCGGGCACCTCCTCGTCGTCCTCCGCGGGCGGCAAGGGCGTCAAGATCGGTGTCGCGTACGACGTCGGTGGCCGTGGTGACCACTCGTTCAACGACTCCGCCGCGCGCGGCATCGACAAGGCCAAGGCCGAGTTCGGCGGTGACGTCAAGGAGCTGACCGCCAAGACCACCGACACCGAGGCCGACCGCGAGCAGCGGCTGACCGACCTCGCGGGCGCGGGCTACAACCCGGTCATCGGCATCGGCTACGCGTACGCGAACTCGATGAAGAAGGTCGCGGTCAAGTACCCGAACGTCACGTTCGGCATCGTGGACTCCGTCGTCGAGGGCCCGAAGAACATCGACAACATCGTCTTCACCGAGGAGCAGGGCTCCTACCTCGCGGGTGTCGCCGCGGCGCTGAAGACCAAGACCAACCACGTCGGCTTCATCGGCGGCGTCGACGTTCCCCTCATCAAGAAGTTCGAGGCGGGCTTCAACCAGGGCGTCAAGGACACCAAGCCGGACGTCAAGGTCGACAACCAGTACCTGTCGCACGGTTCGGACACTTCCGGCTTCGCCAGCCCCGACAAGGGCAAGGAAGCCGCGCAGGGCATGCTCGACAACGGCGCCGACGTGATCTACACCGCCGCCGGCTCCTCCGGCACCGGTGCGATCGAGGCCGTCGCGGGCAAGAAGGGTGCCTGGGCGATCGGGGTCGACTCCGACCAGTACCAGCAGGCCTCGCTGTCCAAGTACAAGAACGCGATCCTGACCTCGGTCGTCAAGAACGTCGACATCGGCGTCTACGACCTGATCAAGTCGATCAAGGACGGCAAGCCGCTGGTCGGCACCAACAGCTACCCGCTGGCCAAGGGCGGCGTCTCGCTCGCCACGAGCGGTGGCTTCATCGACGACCTGAAGCCGCAGCTCGACGCGGCCCAGAAGAAGATCGTCGACGGCTCCATCAAGGTCAAGACGACCCCGTGACCCACGGCGGTCGCTGACCGCCCCCGTCGCGAACCGGCCCGGTGAGCAGGGACCGCCCTGCTCACCGGGCCGTAACGAAGTGTCAACTCTACGCGCGTAGGCCGGAGTTGGCGCACCGTGAGTGTGCTGAACTACTACGCCGGAGGCCCGGCGTGGCACATCAGTACGCTTCCCGGCTTCCCCGGAAGCTCCCCGCCCCCCTGCTCCTGCCCACGAGGAGAGTGCGCCATCAACGCGTCCAGCCCTCCCGCCGTCGAACTGCGCGGCATCACCAAACGATTCCCCGGTGTCGTCGCCAACAAGGACATCGACATCACCGTCCGCAAGGGCACCGTGCACGCGCTGTGCGGTGAGAACGGCGCCGGCAAGTCGACCCTGATGAAGATCCTCTACGGCATGCAGAAGCCGGACGAGGGCACCATCACCATCGACGGTACCCAGGCCTCCTTCTCCAGCCCCGCGGACGCCATCGCGCTCGGCATCGGCATGGTCCACCAGCACTTCATGCTGGCCGACAACCTGACCGTCCTGGAGAACGTCGTCCTCGGCGGCGAGAAGCTGCACGGCATCGGCTCCAAGGCCCGCGCCAAGATCAAGGAGATCTCCGACGCGTACGGCCTCGGCGTCCGCCCGGACGTCCTGGTCGAGGACCTCGGAGTCGCCGACCGCCAGCGCGTGGAGATCCTCAAGGTCCTCTACCGCGGCGCGCGCACGCTCATCCTCGACGAGCCGACCGCGGTCCTGGTCCCCCAGGAGGTCGAGGCGCTCTTCGACAACCTGCGCGAGCTCAAGGCCGAGGGCCTGACCGTCATCTTCATCTCGCACAAGCTGGGCGAGGTCCTCTCGGTCGCCGACGAGATCACGGTGATCCGGCGCGGCACCACCGTCGGCACCGCCGACCCCCGCACGACCACCACCAAGCAGCTCGCCGAACTGATGGTGGGCAGCGAGCTGCCCTCGCCCGAGACCCGCGAGTCGACCGTCACCACGACGCCGATGCTCCAGGTCGACGGCCTGCGCCTGGCCGCCACCGACCCCGACGGGATGGTGCGCGAGGTGCTGTCCTCGGTCAGCTTCACCATCCACAAGGGTGAGGTGCTCGGCATCGCCGGTGTCGAGGGCAACGGCCAGGCCGAGCTCGTCGAGGCCATCATGGGCATGCGCATCCCCGACGGCGGTGTCATCACGCTCGGCGCCGCCGACATCTCGACGGCCCCGACGCGCAAGCGCCGCGAGGCCGGCGTCGGCTACATCCCCGAGGACCGCCACCGCCACGGCCTGCTCCTGGAAGCGCCGCTGTGGGAGAACCGCATCCTTGGACACGTCACCGAGAAGCCCAACTCCAAGGGCGCCCTCCTCGACAACAAGGCCGCCCGCCACGACACCGAGCGGATCGTGCGCGAGTACGACGTGCGCACCCCCGGCATCGAGGTCACCGCGGCGTCGCTGTCCGGCGGCAACCAGCAGAAGCTGATCGTCGGCCGCGAGATGAGCCACAACCCCAAGCTGCTGATCGCCGCGCACCCCACCCGGGGCGTGGACGTCGGCGCGCAGGCGCAGATCTGGGACCAGATCCGCGAGGCCCGCCGTGAGGGCCTCGCCGTGCTCCTCATCTCCGCCGACCTGGACGAGCTGATCGGCCTGTCCGACACCCTGCGGGTGATGTACCGGGGCCGTCTGGTCGCCGACGCCGACCCCGCCACGATCACCCCCGAGGAACTGGGCTCCGCCATGACCGGTGCCGCCACCGGCCACCTGGAGCACCAGGAGAACGCTGGGGGAGAGGACCGATGAAGAAGCTCACCTCCCGGATCGACAAGGAGAAGCTGCTCCTCGCGATCGCGGCCCCCGTGCTCGCGCTCGTCGCGGCCCTTGTCGTCACCGCCCTGATCATCCTGGCCACCGGCAAGAACCCGTTCCCGGCCTTCAACGACATGCTGTCGTACGGCTCGGCGAGCGATAGCCAGGTCTACATCCTCAACAAGGCGACGACGTACTACCTGGCGGGCATCGCGGTGGCCATCGGCTTCCGCATGAACCTCTTCAACATCGGCGTCGACGGCCAGTACCGCCTCGCGGCGTTCCTCGCGGCCGTCGTCGGCGGCGCGATGAGCCTGCCCGGCATCGTGCAGATCCCGGTCATCATCATCGTCGCCATGCTCGTCGGCGCGATGTGGTCGGCGGTCGCGGGCATCCTCAAGGTCACCCGGGGCGTCAGCGAGGTCATCTCGACCATCATGCTGAACGCCATCGCGACCGCGATCATCGCCTATCTGCTCCAGCCCGACCGGCTCGGCCAGCTCGACGAGGCCGGCACGCTGGTCTCCACCAAGCCGCTGCCGACGTCGTCCTGGTTCTTCACCATCGACATGGGCCCGGCAGGACAGCTGTGGGGCTTCATCGTCGTCGCCGTGCTCGTCGGCGTGGCGTACTGGTTCACGCTCGGCCGCACCCGCTTCGGGTTCGACCTGCGGGCCGTCGGCCAGTCCGAGTCGGCGGCCGCCGCGAGCGGCGCCAACGTCAAGAAGATGATCGTCACCAGCATGATCATCTCGGGTGCGGTGGCCGGTCTCGTCGGCATGCCGACGCTGCTCAACGACAGCCACCAGTTCGACAACAGCTTCCCGCTCGGGCTCGGCTTCACCGGCATCGCCATCGCCCTGCTCGGCCGCAACCACCCGGTGGGCATCGCGCTCGCCGCGCTGCTCTGGGGCTACCTGGAGCGCACCACCGGCCACTTCGAAGTGATCGGCTACGACAAGGAGATCCTCGGCGTGATCCAGGGCGTCATCGTCCTGTGCGTCGTGATCGCCTACGAACTCGTCCGCCGTTACGGCCTCAAGCGCCAGCAACAGCGCGTCGGCGCCGAGCTCGCGGCCCAGGCCGCCAAGACCGAGACGGAGGTGACGGCATGAGCGTCACGACCCAAACGACCACGACCCCACCGCCTCCGGCCGGGGTCAAGCGGGGCAACGCCAAGCGCAAGTTCTCCCTCGCGCAGGTCCTGATGATCATCGCGGGTGCGCTGATCCTCGTCTCCGCCGTACGCATGATCACCGGCGCCGACCAGCTCACCAGCGAGGGCCAGATCAGCGCCGCGCTCGGCCTGGCCGTGCCGATCGGGCTCGCGGGCCTCGCCGGTCTGTGGTCCGAGCGGGCCGGCGTGGTCAACATCGGCCTCGAAGGCATGATGATCCTCGGCACCTTCGGCGCCGGCTGGATCGGCTGGCAGTCCAGCCCCTGGCTCGGCCTGCTCGCGGGCATCGGCTTCGGCGTCCTCGGCGGTCTGATCCACGCGGTCGCCACCATCACCTTCGGCGTCGACCACATCGTCTCCGGTGTCGCGGTCAACCTGCTCGCGCTCGGCGTGACGCAGTACCTCGCCAAGCTGTTCTTCAACGGCGGCGAAGCCCAGGTCAAGGGCGGCAACCCCAAGCAGTCCCCGCCCGCGGACGCACTGCCCAGCTTCTCCATCCCGGGTCTGTCCTCCGGTCTCGAATCCCTCCAGAACCACCACTGGTTCCTGATCTCCGACCTCGCCGGCATCATCGGCGGCCTGGTCACCGAGGTCTCCTGGGTCACCGTCATCGCCGTGGGCCTCTTCGTCGGCACCTGGTGGGTGCTGTGGAAGACCGCCTTCGGCCTGCGCCTTCGCTCCTGCGGCGAGAACCCGATCGCGGCCGAGTCGCTCGGCGTCAACGTGTACTCCTACAAGTACGCGGCGGTCGCCGTCTCCGGCGGCCTCGCCGGCCTCGGCGGCGCCTTCCTCGCCCTGGTCACCTCGCACATCTACCTGGAGAACCAGACCGGCGGCCGCGGCTACATCGGCCTCGCCGCGATGATCTTCGGCAACTGGCGTCCGGGCGGACTCGCCATGGGCGCCGGCCTGTTCGGCTTCTCCGACGCGCTCCAGCTGCGCAACGGCGGCACCACCGTGCACGCCCTGCTGCTCCTGCTCGTCGTGCTGCTCGCGGCGCTGGCCGGCTGGAAGGCGTACAAGAAGGCGATGATCCAGGCCGTGATCAGCGCGGTGATGGCCGCGCTCATCCTGGTCTGGTACCTGGTCACCGACGACGTGCCCGGCGACTTCGTCGGCGCCACGCCGTACGTCGTGACGCTGCTCGTCCTCTCGCTCTCCGCCCAGCGTCTGCGGATGCCCAAGGCGGACGGCATGCGCTACCGGAAGGGCCAGGGCAAGTGACGCCGACGCCCGACTGGGAGGCGCTGCGCACGGCGGCGCGCGAGGCCATGTCCCGCGCGTACGCGCCGTACTCGGGCTACCCGGTCGGGGCGGCCGCCCTGGTCGACGACGGGCGCACCGTCACCGGCTGCAACGTGGAGAACGCCTCGTACGGCATCGGCCTGTGCGCCGAGTGCGGGCTCGTCTCGGCGCTCCAGCTGTCCGGCGGCGGCCGGCTGACGCACTTCACGTGTGTCGACGGCCACGGCGACGTGCTCGTGCCGTGCGGCCGCTGCCGCCAGCTGCTCTTCGAATTCGGCGGTCCCGAGCTCGTGTTGGAGACCCCGAAGGGCATCCTGACGCTGGCCGAGATGCTGCCGCAGGCCTTCGGCCCGGACCACCTGAAGTAACCTCCGCGGCCCCCGCACTGTCCGTGCGGGGGCCGCACTTTCAACTCCCCTCTATGCGCGTAGAGTCGCGTATGTACCAACGTGCACCAAGCCGGAAGGAATGCCATGGACGTCATCTCCGTCATCCGCACCAAGCGAGACCGGGGCGAGCTGTCTCCCGAGCAGATCGACTGGGTCATCGACGCCTACACGCGCGGCGTGGTCGCGGACGAGCAGATGTCCGCCCTGGCCATGGCGATCCTTCTCAACGGCATGAACCGCACGGAGATCGCCCGCTGGACCGCCGCGATGATCGCCTCCGGCGAGCGCATGAACTTCGACTCGCTCTCCCGCCCGACCGCCGACAAGCACTCCACCGGCGGCGTCGGCGACAAGATCACCCTGCCGCTCGCCCCGCTGGTCGCCGCGTGCGGCGCGGCCGTGCCGCAGCTCTCGGGCCGCGGCCTCGGCCACACCGGCGGCACGCTCGACAAGCTGGAGTCCATCCCCGGCTGGCGCGCGCTGCTCTCCAACGAGGAGATGCTGAACGTCCTCGACACCACCGGCGCGGTCATCTGCGCGGCGGGCGACGGCCTGGCCCCGGCCGACAAGAAGCTCTACGCGCTGCGCGACGTGACCGGCACGGTCGAAGCCATCCCGCTCATCGCCAGCTCGATCATGTCGAAGAAGATCGCGGAAGGCACCGGCTCGCTCGTCCTGGACGTGAAGGTCGGCACCGGCGCGTTCATGAAGAACATCGAGGACGCGCGCGAACTCGCCTCCACGATGGTCGCGTTGGGCACCGACAGCGGCGTCAAGACGGTGGCGCTCCTCACCGACATGTCCACCCCGCTCGGCCTGACCGCCGGCAACGCCCTCGAAGTGCGGGAATCCGTCGAGGTGTTGGCGGGCGGCGGCCCCGCCGACGTCGTCGAGCTCACCATCGCGCTCGCCCGCGAGATGCTGGACGCGGCGGGCATCAAGGACGCCGACCCGGCGAAGGCCCTCGCCGACGGCTCCGCGATGGACGTGTGGCGCCGGATGATCGCGGCGCAGGGCGGCGACCCGGACGCGAAGCTCCCGGTCGCCCGCGAGCAGCACGTCATCACCGCCCCCTCCTCGGGCGTCCTGACCCGCCTCGACGCGTACGACATCGGCGTGGCCGCCTGGCGCCTCGGCGCGGGCCGCGCCCGCAAGGAGGACCCGGTGCAGGCGGGTGCGGGCGTCGAACTCCACGCCAAGCCCGGCGACACGGTCACCGCGGGCCAGCCCCTGCTGACCCTGCACACGGACACGCCGGAGAAGTTCGAGTACGCGCTTGAGTCGGTGTCCGGATCCTACGACGTGGCGCCGGCCGGCACGGCGTTCTCGGCGACGCCGATCGTGCGGGAACGTATCGCCTGAGCTGGGGTTCTTTTGGTTGGACCCTCGTACGGGTGAACGGGATCGGTGGACCTCCGCCGGTCCCGTTCGGCATGCTGGACTGCGTGACGAACCGACGCAGGGAGACCGCCGTGAGCGCACCCACCGTCGACCACTCCGGCACCGGCCACGAGTGGGACGACATCGTCCGGATCTGGGAGGGGACGGACGCACCCGAGGGCTGCAAGGTGGAGATCATCGAGGGGATCGTCACCGTGTCGCCGGCACCGTCCGAAGAACACAATGACACCGCCTGGCTCGTGCAGCAGCAGCTCCTCACCGTGCTGCCGGACGGCTGGGCGATCTACCAGACGCTGGGGGTCGTCCTCCAGCAGAGCGCGGGCCTCTACGTGCCCGATCTGCTGGTGATGCCGCGTGCGCGGCTGCGCCAAGGACCGGACGGCCGTACCGCCGCGGAGGACGCCGAGCTCGTCGTTGAGATCACCTCCAAGAGCAACGCGAACCACGACCGGGTGATGAAGACCCACGGCTGTGCCAAGTCCGGTGTGCCGCTGTACCTGCTGCTCGACCCCTGGCACTCGGGCCGACCGACCGCGACGCTCTACGGCGAACCGCACGACGGCACCTACCGGGTGCTCGCCACGGTCGAATACGGCGAGAAGCTGTCGCTGCCCGCCCCCTTCGACCTGGAAATCGACACCGGAGGCTTCCCGGTTCGCTAGCCCTCCCGCATCCCCACCGATGAGTTCGGCACCCCGCGCCGGTCTCATCGGTGTGGAAGCCACCGACCCCGCGGAGCAGCACGCCGTCCTCGTCCTCCCCGACCCGCTCACCTTCGCCGACGTTCCCCTCCTCTGCGAGCGGCTGCGCGGGCTGTACGGGGGTGGGGCGAGGGAGGTCGTGTGCGACCTCGCGGCGCTCACCCGGGCCGACCTCGCCGCGGTCGAGGCGGTGGCCCGGCTGCGGCTGACCGCCCGGCGGGCCGGGGGGCGTCTGCGGATGCGGGGCGCCGGGGCCGGGCTTGTGGCGTTGCTGGAGCTGGCGGGGCTGGGGGCGGAGGCGCCGTGAACCCGCCCTCGGCTGCGAGTCGGTGCGCGGCTGGCCGCGCCCCTTGCCTCACTTTCCCGTGCGTGCACCTTCCTGCGCGGGTTCCAGTGCGGGCCGTCAGCTCACCGCCGGAACGGGGTTGTCCGGGGAGTCGAGCCAGGCCCGTTCACCGTCGCCACCCACGGTCAGCCCGAACCGGTCAAACCCCGGCCGGCCCCGCGCCTCCCACCAGAGATACGCGGCCTCCGTTTCGTCCCACAGGCGTCGTGGCCCGCTCTGCACCACCGCGAAGGAGTCCGCCTCCGGCTCGTAATCGGCGGACGCCCACGACAGCAGGTCGGTGCTGTACGTCCACAGCGTGTACGAGCCGTCGCCGTAGCGCTCCACGCTCCAGAACGCCCCGGACATCTGGAGCCCGATGGCGAACTGTTCCACCCAGCCGCCCACCTTGGCGGGGGAAAGCCCGGTCGTGGTCGCGGCGCCGTCGGCCGGCCACGCCTCGCCCTTGAGGAAAGCGTCATGCGGGGGCAGGCCAGGGCGCTGTTGCCGAAGCCGCATGAACGCACTGGAGCGCGTGAACCGCCCGCCGGCGGTCCCGTCGCCCTCCACGCTCAGCCTGACGATGGCCTCACCCCCGTACAGCGTCCCCCAGGGAGCCACGATCAGCCCGCCGACGCGTGTCTGGTCCACCCACGCTCCCGGAACCCATCCGACTGAACAGGTGGCAATGATCCGGTCGTAAGGGGCCCCACCCGCGTGGCCGAGCTGTCCGTCTCCGACGATCACCAAGGGAGACAGCCCGGCTCTGCGCTGACGCTCTCCGGCCGCCTTCGCGACCTCGGGGTCGTACTCGACGGAGACGACGTTCCCCTTGCCGAGCCGGTGAGCGAGCAGGGCCGAACTCCAGCCAGTTCCCGTCCCGATCTCCAGGAGCCGGAGCCCGTCCCGCACGTCGAGATCGGCCAGCATGGAGAACACCATGCGGGGCTGGGAATTGGAGCTCGACGGAGTCCTGCCCAGGCCATCCCCGGTGTGGCTGCCGTCGTCCCATTGCGTAGTCAGCGGGATGTCGGAGTACACCGCCCGGAGCCACGCGTCCGGGTCCTTCCTGCGGTCGATCAGTGGGTTCTGCCGGGTGCCGTCGGAGATGCCCGGCCAGATGCGGTCAGGGACGAACAAGTCCCGGGGAACCGCGCGGAAGGCGGGCAGCCAGTCCGGTTGCAGGGCGCCCGAGGCAACGAGCGCGGAGGCGAGCCCCGCAGGGCCCGCCCCCTCTGTGCGCGTGATCATCCGGTGCTACTTCTTCGCGGGGCCGGAGCCGTCGGAGGAGTTGCCACCGCTCGTCTCGGAACCGCCGCCACCGTGCCCGCGTCCGCTGCTGCCGTCATCCTGCTGGCTGCCGCCCTGGCCGCTTCCGGTACCGCCGCCGTGCTTCGACATGTGATGCTCCTTCACTCGTGATGGTGGGGGGATGCTGCCCCACCCTGGCGGGGTGGGAGTGTGTGGGGGTCTTGTCGACCCGATCCATGACGGCGATGTGCTGCGCGTGCCGGTTACGGACCTCACCGCCGGGTCCCGTCGTCCTCAGCGCACCGAGGGTGCCAATAGGCGACACCGGGCGGTCCGTCCCTGTCGGCGAGCAAGCCCCGCCGGGCGGGCAGGTGGAGGGGGATCGGTTGGTGACAGGCCGGGCATGTCTCGCGCTTCACCGTGTAGGTCACGTACTCGAACTGGACCGCCTTGGCAGCGGACTTGTCTTCCATGCTCACTCTCCAGCCTCTTCGCTCGCCACATGGTCGACTTCCTGCCTGCACAGTGGATGCGGGCCGGCCTGGCCGGGGCCAACACCCTTACCCCGCCGAACAGTTCGCGCCACTTGCCGTCACTGCTGGACGCGTGCGGTGGCTACTCGGTGCCTTCTGCCTCGGCCTGCTCGGCCCGGTCGGCCGGCACTACGACGGCCGCGTCCTGGATCGTGCGGGAGAACATGGCGTGACCGGTGCGAGCCGTGTGCTCCCGCATGGCTTGGCTCACCTCGTCGGTCGTTGCCGTCGGCAGGACCACGTAGTGACACGCCCCGTTCGTGCACGTGGCCGAGACGCGGAAGGCTGCGTCCGGGAGCGCCGCGACCGAGTAGCGCGCGAACCGCGCTGTGCTCTCGCTGCTCATCGGCGCCGCCCCTCAACCGGCGTATCGCATACGCGTGCCTGAGTGAGTTCGGCGGCCGACAGGTGGCGCAGAGCCTCGGGCGGGGTGGTCCACTCGACACCGCCACCCGGCGGGCGGAGGTACACGCTCCCCTCGAAGCGTTCTTGCACTGCGCCGATCTTGTTGCCGTTCGCCGTGTCCACCACGTACTCGGCGGTCCCCTCGGTGAACACCTCGGTTCGGATGGCCACGACCGGTGGCTCGACTGTCATATGAGGTCACCTCTTCATTGCGGTGTGTCACTGCTCGGACACTGTCGCGGTCGGGAAGGGTGCCGACTAGGGGCATAAGTAGGGGCAAGTACGTTTTCGCTGACCGGAGTTACAGGACGGCAGGGTCTCTCTGGGGCACCATGGGCCCATGGCCATCGGTGACGTGATCAGGGAGTTGTGTCAGGCGCGAGGATGGAGCCAGACCCGCCTGGCGGACGAGATCAATGAGCGGTATGGCACGAACCTGACCCGTGAGTACGTCAGCAAATGGTGGCGCGGCAAGGTCACGCCCAGGGCCTTCTACCTTGCCAAGCTGTCGGCTGTTCTCGACGTGCCGCTAGCCGTCCTTGAGGGTGAAGTGAATCGACGCACGTTTCTGACGGATGCTGCCGGAGCTGCCATAGCCCCTGTGATCGCCTCTGACCTCCTCTCCGCGGGGTTCGCCGCCCGTCTGACGGGTGGGCCCACGGCGGATGCCTGGGAGAGCAAGCTGGCCACGTACGGCACCGAGTACATGTCGCTCGGCGCCGCGGACATTCAACGCCGGATCTCCGGCGAGCTGGTGGTGGTGCAGCAACAACTCGATACGCCGCACCTCTGGTCAGTGGCTTCGCGGCTCATGACGCTCTACGCCAAGACCTTTCCGGGATCAGACGGGTCCAAGGCAGTTCACTGGTACCGCATGGCCGCGAGGGCCGCCGATCAGTCGGGGGATGGTGCGACCCGAGTGTGGGTGCGGGGCCGTGCGGCTATCGCCCTGGGCTACGAAGGGGCTTCGCTGGGCGTCGCGGACGTGCTCGCGCAACAGGCTCTGGAGATCAGCGACAAACCCTCGCTGGGGCTCCTGAACGCGATCTATGGCAAGGCGCACGCGGCGGCGCTCCGGGGTGACCGTGAAACGGCCCTCCAACTGGACACGCAGGGGCGACGCATTTTCGACAAGGCGGGGTCGCATGCGCAAACTTCGGACTATGCGGTCCCTCACTGGCGGCTGAACGTATTCCGTTCGCTGCTGTTGGCCCGGCTCGGTGATGAGCGCGGAGCGGTTGAAGCACAGGACGCGGCCCGCGCGGAACTCCCCCCAGAACTGCCACGGTTCGCCACGCACTTGGAACTGCACCGAGGGTTGATGTTGGCGCGTGCCGGCGATCAGGAGGGCGGCACTGCTTACGCACAGGCGGCCATGGATGCTCTGCCACCCGAAAAGCACAGTCTTACTCTGCGCATGCTCATGCGCGAGATTCAGCGGTGAGGGGAAGCCCGCCCCTACCCCCTGAAGCGCCGGGCCTCCCGCTCAACTGGAAGGCAGGTGCCGTCGGCGGTGCAACCGACGACCTCCGCGTCAACGACCAGTGAGATCGAGCGCCCGTGGGAGCCCATGGGAGGATCGCGACGTGAACGATCTGCGCTTCCGCCTCGCCGAGGAGACCGACCTCGCCACTCTGGTCCGACTGCGTGACGACGCCGCCCGCTGGATGCTCGCTCAAGGCATCACCGGCCAGTGGGAGCCCGGTCAGCTCGACCAGGATCACTTCCGCAGGACCATGGCCGGTGGTGAGGTCTGGCTCGCCGAGGCTGATGGCCGCGTGGCCGGGGCATGGGAGCTGTGGTGGGAGGACGAGGACGCCTGGGGACCGCAGCCGCCGGTGGCCGGCTACGTGCATCGGCTGACGATCGCCCGCAGCAACGTGCAGCCGGGGACGGGGCGGCTCCTGCTGCGTGCCGCAGAGCATCGCATAGCGGCGACGGGGCGGGCATTCGCGCGTCTGGACTGCCTGGCCGGCAACGCGCGCCTGAACTCCTACTACCTGAACGCTGGTTACCAGGTCGTCGGCCACACGGCGGACAAACCGCAGCCGGGCGGTGCACCCAAGTCGTTCACCCTCCTGGAGAAGGCTTGCGGACCGGCCGCCGGGTCTCGGTGACTGCGGCCCGAGGGGCGCCTCCGCTGACCACATGGCCATCGGTGACTTGATCAGGGAGTCGTGTCAGGCGCGAGGACGGAGCCGGACCCGCCTGGTGGACGAGAGCAATCTTGTCCAGCTGTCGGCTGTTGGTGCCGCCCGGACGCCCTGTCCTTCAGCGCGCCGGGGCCGGGTCGCCGTCCTCGTCGAGGCGGGCCGGGAGGTTGAAGAGGGGGAACCAGCGGGACGTGTCCAGGAAGGACGTGATGCCGGAGATCTTGCCCCCGGTCGTTTCGATCACCATCAGCGCCCAGGGGGTGAACCCGCCCGCGGGATCGGGGTGGTAGTGGGCGAAGGCCGGGGTCCCGTTGGCCACCGTCGGCACGAGGCGGGAATTCCGGCAGACCGAGCCCACGCCCAGCATCCAGCCCACGATGTCGTCGTGGCCGCGCAGCCACAGGTCGTACGGCGGCATGGACAGCGTGGCGTCCTCGTGGAGGAGCGCGGTCAGGGCCGTCATGTCGTAGCCCTCGAAGGCCGCCACGTACCGGTCCAGGAGCTTCTGCTGTTCGTCGTCGAGAGGGTCCGCCGCGTCCGTCTCCTTGGGCTCCGATTCCGCCAGCGTCGAACGGGCCCGCTGGAGCGCCGAGTTGACCGAGGCGACCGTCGTGTCGAGCAGCTCGGCGACCTCCGCCGCCTTCCAGGCGAGCACCTCGCGCAGGATCAGCACCGCCCGCTGCTTGGGCGGCAGGTGCTGGAGGGCTGCGACGAAGGCGAGCCGCACCGACTCGCGGGCGAGCGCGGCCTCCGCCGGGTCCTCGATCGTGGGCAGCACCCGCCCGTCCGGCACCGGCTCAAGCCAGGTCACCTCCGGGCGGGAGTTGAGCTGGGCGTTGGCCACCGGGGTGGCGGCGGTCAGGTCCATGGGGCGGGCCCGCTTGTTGCCCGCGGTCAGCATGTCCAGGCACACGTTGGTCGCGATGCGGTACAGCCACGAGCGCAGCGAGGAGCGGCCCTCGAACTTGTCGATGCTGCGCCACGCCCGCACCAGCGTGTCCTGCACCGCGTCCTCCGCCTCGAAGGCCGAGCCGAGCATCCGGTAGCAGTACCCCGTCAGCTCTCTGCGGTGCTCTTCGAGGCGTACGTCCAGGTCCGCCGCCGTAACCAGATCACTCATCGGTCCACCCCGTGTCGTGCCGCGCGATACCAGCACTTCGGAAGCTACCGGACCCCACTGACAATCGCGCGGTTACCGAAGAAGGCGCAGGTCAGTGGCGGGCGTGTGCCAGGTGCAGGCCGTGGCTGCGGCGCTCGGCGCGGGCCGCGTGCGATCCGTACAGGGTGACCGAGACGACGCCCAGGACCGCGAGGAGCCCGAGCAGCACCGTGGCCGGCCAGCCCGCCGCGTGGAAGGCGACCGCGCCGAGCGTCCCGCCCGCGCTGGAGCCCAGGTAGTAGGCGGACTGGTAGAGCGCGGACGCCTGGGCGCGGCCCTGCTTGGCGGTGTGGCTGACCGAGGAGGAGGCCACCGAGTGGCCCACGAAGAAACCCGCGGTGATCAGGACGAGGCCGGCCAGGATCGCGGGCAGGGAGGAGGCGAGGGAGAGCAGCAGGCCCGCCGCGGTCGTGGACACGCCCAGGTACAGGGCGCCGCGCCGGCCGACCCGGGCCACCAGCTTGCCGGCGGTGGCCGAGGAGACCGTGCCGACCAGGTAGACCAGGAAGATCGAGCCGATCAGGCCCTGCGGCAGGTTGAACGGCGCCGCGGTGAGCCGGTAGCCGATCACCGTGTAGACCGCGCCGAACACCGTCATGAACAGCGCGCCGATCACATACAGGCGGACCAGGAGCGGGTCGGTGAGGTGGCCGCGCACGGTGCGGGCCAGGGCCCGCGGGTTCAGCGAACCCGGCGTGAAATTGCGGGCCTTGGGGAGGAGCAGCTTGAAGACGACCGCGCACACCGCGGCCAGCGCGCCCACCGAGAGCAGTGCCGCGCGCCAGCCCCAGGCCTGCGCGACCCAGCCGGTCAGGATGCGTCCGCTCATGCCGCCGATCGAGTTGCCCGCGACGAACAGGCCGATCGCCGCGATCAGCGCCTTCGGCTTCACTTCCTCCGCCAGGTACGCCATCGCCGACGCGGGCAGGCCCGCGATCGCCGCGCCCTGGACCGCGCGCAGCGCCACCAGCCAGCCCACGTTCGGTGCGAACGGGACGAGCAGGCCCACCAGGACCGCGACCGCGAGGGACACCGTCATCATCCGGGTCCGCCCGAACCGCTCGGACAGGGCGCTGAGCGGCAGCACGAACAGGGCGAGCGCGCCGGTGGCCGCCGACACCGTCCAGCTGGCCGCGCTCGCCGTGGCCCCGAGGTCCGCGGAGATCAGCGGCAGCAGGGCCTGCGTGGAGTAGAGGAGGGCGAAGGTGGCGACACCGGCGGCGAAGAGCGCGAAGCTCATCCGGCGGTAACCGGCGGCGCCCGGGGTGAGCTGGAGCGGGGACGGCGAGGTCGAGGCGGCCACGGTGGTGGACGCCCCGGTACTGGCGGGAGGCATGCCAAGACCGTAGGCCCGCCTGCATTTATGCGTCCAATGCACAGATGGGGGATAATCGATCCACTCCTGCATCAGCCCAGTTCAGAGGCGCGCGTGTCATTGAACAGTTACGAAGAATCCATGGAAGACGCCGCGCTGGCGCTCGCGCCGCGGCTCGCGTACTTCGTCGGGGTGGCCCGGCACGAGCACGTCACCCGCGCCGCTCAGGAGCTGGGCGTGCCGCAGTCGACCCTCTCGCGCGCCATGGTCCGCCTCGAAGAGGACCTGGGTGTCGCCCTGTTCGCGCGCAAGGGCCGCACCGTGGCGCTGACCGCCGCGGGCCGCACCTTCCTCGGCTCCGCCGAGCGGGCGCTCGCGGAGGTCGGCCGGGCCGCCGAGTCGGTCCGCGCGGACGCCGACCCGGCGGCCGGCAAGGTCGCCTTCGGCTTCCTGCACACCATGGGCTCCGAGACCGTGCCGGGCCTCATCCGCGCCTTCCGGGCCGACCACCCCCGCATCCGCTTCACCCTCGTACAGAACTACGGCGAGGCGATGATCGAGCGGCTGCGCGCGGGCGGGCTCGACCTGTGTCTGACCTCGCCGGTGCCCGACGCGCCCGACCTGGTGGCCCGGCGCCTCGACGAGCAGCGTCTTCGCCTGGTGGTACCCGACGACCACCGGCTCGCGGGGCGCAAGCGGGTGCGGCTCGCGGAGGCCGCCGACGAGACCTTCGTGACCCTCGAACCCGGCTACGGCCTGCGCCGCATCACCGACGACCTGTGCGCGGAGGCCGGGTTCGCGCCGCGGATCGCGTTCGAGGGCGAGGAGGCCGAGACCCTGCGGGGCCTGGTCGCGGCCGGGCTCGGCGTGGCCCTGCTTCCGCCGCCCGCGGTGGCGCGGCCGGGCGTCGTCGAGCTGACCGTCACCGCGCCGCGCGCGGTGCGCGAGATCGGCGTGGCGTGGCTCGACGGGCATCCCGACACCCCGCCGGTGGCCGCGTTCAAGGCCTTTCTGCTCTCCCGGCGGGGCAAGCTGATCCCCGAGTAACTCCCTCAGGGGCGAAGGGACTTGCCGAATCCCGAGGCCAGCGGCATGCGCAGCCCCAGCGGCGGCGGCGCGGCGAAGGCGTCCTCGACCGGGCGGGCGTACGGGCGCGAGAGCAGCGTGCCGAGCACGAAGTCCACGGCCAGCGCGTGGACTTCGGGGCGGTGCTGGCGCATCGCGTGGCCGTCGGAGTGGACCTCGAAACGGCAGGTGTCCCGGTTGGCCTTCTTGGCGCGCTCGGCGAGCCGGAAGGACAGCTCCGGATCGCAGCGCGCGTCATTGGTGCCGTGCACGATCATCACGCGCCGCCCCACCAGCTGCTTCACCGGCTCCGGATCGGCCGCCACATCGTCCGACGGGATCCAAGGGGCAAGTGCGAGAACGGAGTTGACGGCGGGATGGCCCGCCGCCCGCAGCGCGGCCCGGCCGCCCATGCCGTGCCCGGCCAGGCACACCTGCACGTCTCCGTAGCGGCGCACGGCCTCGTCGGCCGCCCACTCCGCGTCCAGGGCGAGCCGGGCGTCGCCGCCGTTCCAGCCGTTGCCGCGGTAGTGCACGCCGTGCGCCACCAGACCCGCTGCTCGTCCGTCCCGCGCCAGTCTGCGGGCCAGCGGCAGCGCGGCCGCGTACGCCACGGGGGAGGGCCGCCGTACCGAGACGGGGTCGCCGTCCGGCAGTACGAGGACCACGCCGCTGACCGTCGCGCCGGTGCCGGTCGCACCGACGGCCCGTCCCAGCCGGGCAGCAGGCAGGGGAATCGCTTGCTGTGCCATGGCAGAACAGTCTCAGAAGCCGGGGTGTACGCCACCCGTCCGCACGGTCACTGTTACGTATCGGCGGCGTTCGGACACCCGGCGATCTACGCGCGTAGGGGCTAGAGTGCCCGGATGACGAGCCAGACCGCATCCGTGCCCACCCCGGATCAGATCAGCCGTGCCCCGAAGGTGCTGCTCCACGACCACCTCGACGGCGGCCTGCGTCCCGGGACCATCATCGACATCGCCCGCGACACAGGCTATGAAGGCCTGCCCGAGACCGAGCCCGACAAGCTGGGCATCTGGTTCCGCGAGGCCGCCGACTCGGGCTCCCTGGAACGGTACTTGGAGACCTTCGCGCACACCTGCGCCGTCATGCAGACCCGCGACGCGCTGTTCCGGGTGGCCGCCGAGTGCGCCGAGGACCTCGCCGAGGACGGCGTCGTCTACGCCGAGGTGCGGTACGCGCCCGAGCAGCACCTGGAGCAGGGCCTCACCCTCGACGAGGTCGTCGAGGCCGTCAACGCGGGCTTCCGCGAAGGGGAGAAGCGGGCTCGCGCGGGCGGCCACCGCATCCGGGTGGGCGCGCTGCTCACCGCGATGCGGCACGCCGCCCGCGCCCTGGAGATCGCCGAACTCGCCAACTCCTACCGGGACTCGGGCGTCGTCGGCTTCGACATCGCGGGCGCGGAGGCGGGCTTCCCGCCCACCCGTCACCTCGATGCCTTCGAGTACCTCAAGCGCGAGAACAACCACTTCACCATCCACGCCGGCGAGGCCTTCGGCCTGCCGTCGATCTGGCAGGCCCTCCAGTGGTGCGGCGCCGACCGGCTCGGCCACGGGGTACGCATCATCGACGACATCGAGGTCGCCGAGGACGGCGGCGTGAAGCTCGGCCGGCTCGCCTCGTACGTGCGCGACAAGCGGATCCCGCTGGAGATGTGCCCCACCTCCAACCTCCAGACCGGCGCCGCGGCCTCGTACGCCGACCACCCCATCGGGCTGCTGCGCAAGCTGCATTTCCGCGCGACGGTCAACACGGACAACCGTCTCATGTCGGGCACCAGCATGAGCCAGGAATTCGAGCACCTGGCGAATGCCTTCGGCTACACGCTCGATGACATCCAGTGGTTCACGGTCAATGCGATGAAATCAGCATTCATTCCTTTCGACGAACGACTGGCCATGATCAATGACGTGATCAAGCCCGGTTATGCCGAGTTGAAGTCCGAATGGCTGTTCCAGCAGACCGCTACGACCAGCGGTTCCGCGGTCACGGGCGGCTGATTGCGGGGAGCGTAGAACGGCCGGACGTGTGAACGACCGGCCGTTTTCGGGTGTTTGCGGCCAGGACGTTTCGCTGACTAACTTGGCGAGCCGCTCACCCTCCCCACCCCAAGGACAAATTTCTGATGAAGCAGTCTGCCAGGACGCTCGGTGTCGTTGCCCTCGGTGCCGCCTTCGCCGCCGCTGCCGCCGGGACGGCGTCCGCCGCCCCCGCGCTCCCGATGGGCACGCTGTCGACCGTGACCGCCGGGACCCCGCTCGGCCTCGTCTCCCGGGCACTGCCCGCGGCCTCCCCCGAGGCGCTGGCCGGCGGCCAGAAGGGCACCAGCTCCGACCCCGTCGCCGGGCTGCTCGGCGGCCTGCCCACCGGCCCCGTGGCGAGCAACCTCGCCGGCGGCGGGCTGCCCGGCCTCTCCGGCTGACCCACGCCGACCCCCGCGGGGGCGCACACCCATGAGCCGGGTGCGCGCCCCCGCGGCGTGTGAGTAGGGTCGGGATCATGCGGCTCCGGGTCACGCGTGCCAAGGCATCCGCCCGAGCGGCGGTGCTCACCCTGACCGTGCTGCTCGCCGCGGCCGCCTGCACCGGACCGGACGGGCCGGTCGAATCCGTCGCCGGCGCCTCCCGGCCGTCGGCCGCCCAGGCCGCCCTGGAACGCGCCGCGCTCGCCGCGGGCGACGTACCGGGCTACCAGGTCTCCGGTGATCCCGCGCCCGACGACACCCGGGGCACCCCGCGGGCCGATCGCGACGCCTGCGCGCCCCTGGCCGAGGTGATGGGCGAACGGCCCGACGACCGCGCCCGCGCGACCGTGAGCCGCGGGCTCGGCTCGCACGACACCCCGGGTCTCGCCGTGTCCGCGTCGCTCTCCGACTACGCCGCCCCCGACGCCCGGGACCTGCTCGCCCGGCTGCGCACCGCCGTGACCCGCTGCGGCGCCGGCTTCGGCACCGTGCTCGACGGCCACGCGGCCGCCTACCGGAACGTGCGGAGCCTGCCGTACGCCGTCGCGGGCGAGGAATCGGTCAGCTGGACGGCGTCGGTGCTCGGCCAGGGCGAGAGCGCACCCGTGCACATCGTCGTGGTGCGCCGCGGCGCGACCGTCGTGCGGTTCATGGCGATCGACCTGTCCGAGCGGGCGCCCTCGACGGTCACCGTGCCGCACGAGGTGGCCGACGCGCAGCTCACCAAGCTCTCCCGGACGCCGCCGGGCTGAGCGCCGGCACTACCAGGCGGCGCGCGGCGACTTCTCGGCGGGGATCAGCGCCCACATCGCCAGATAGACCACGAACTGCGGTCCCGGCAGCAGGCACGACACGAGGAAGATCACGCGCATCGTCGTGGCGGAGGTGCCGAAGCGCCGTGCCAGTGCGGCGCACACCCCGCCGATCCTGCGGCCTTCGGTGGGGCGGATGAGAGGGGCGCTCATGGAAGGCTCCTTCGGGAGCTGGAGGGGAGCCGCTCTGCGTGGACTCCCTCGCGATGTGTCCATGGTCGCGCCCGCCGCCGCACGGGGCGTCGGGCTACGGGGCGATACCGACCCTGGGAATCGTCGGGGTACGTCCCTGAGGGGAGTCCTCCCGAAGGACGGGCGCGGGGCTCACGCGCTGGTTCCTGCGGCGGATGCCCCGCCGGCCCGCCGGCACCACCGCGAGGTGCGCGAGGGCCACGCCCGCCGTGTTCAGGAGCAGCGCGTCCACATCGGGCACCTGCCCCGGCACCGACGTCTGGAGCAGCGCGATGCCGAGCGAGATCAGCGCCCCGGCCAGGACGGTGCGTACCAGCGAGGCGAACGGCGAGACGGAGAGCCGCCCGCCGGCCAGGGGGAGCAGTATCCCCAGCGGGGCAAGGAGCAGCAGGCCCTCGCCGATCCGGTGGGCCGCCTCCAGGGGGCCGAGCGCGAGGTCGGCCTTGATGCCGGCGAACGGCGTGAGATTGGTGGCCGTCACCCACATCACGTCCCGCGGCCTCAGCGTGACCCATGCCACGAGCAGCAGATGGGCGAGGAGGAGCACACATCCCGCCACGCGGAACCGGATGACGGCGCTGCCGTCCTGACCATGATGCTGCTGCACGCTGCCCAAGACGCGGCCCGCGCCGCGAACGGTTCCGCCGGTCCCGGGAGATTCCGGGTGCGTGACGCGTCACACCCGCGCCCGGGGCCGCCACGTCGACGGCGGCCGCCCCCGCCCCGCGCACGGCCGCCGTACCGATCCTAGGAGCCCGGCGACCGCAGGGGCGCGGGGATCTCGCCGAGGGTGGCCGCGTTGTCCGGACGGGACTTCATCTCGGAGGTGCAGGTGTAGCCGCGCGCCGGGTCCTCGCCGGGGCCGCCGAGCAGCACCTGCTGGGTGCCGGGCGCGGCCGGGGTGTTCTCCGCGTACGTGCACACCACCTGCGACAGCGCGAGCGCCGACAGGTCGTCGGGCTCGCGGCTCAGCCGCAGGGCGCCGGCCGGGTCATGGGCACGGGCCGCGGTGACGGTGAGCGGGCCCTTGACCTCCGTGGTGTACCCGGCGTCCTTCTCGGCGTCCGACGGCTGGGCGATGAGCTCGTCCAGCAGCGTCTGCGCGAAGCGCACCCGGTCGGCCGTGCCCTTGTTCTCGGGGACGCGCACCGAACGCTCCGCCGTGACCAACTGGGCGCCGCACACCAGATAGACCTCGACGGTGACCCCCTCGAACTGCGGGGTCATGGCGTTCTGCGGGACCGTGCACGCCACCCTCGACGGAGCCGGGCCCGCGTCGACGGGCACGGAGGTGGGGCGGATGCCGCAGCCGCCGGTGGCGGTCAGCGCGAGCAGCCCGGCCAGCACGGCGGCTGTCCGGTGGACACGTCCTCTCACTGCTCCGTGCCTCCTTCCGGCGTCTCGGGGCCGGCGGGCGGGGTGGCGTCCAGGGGAAGGCGCAGCACGAAAACGGCGCCGCCCTCGGGCGAGTTGGCGGCGCTGATGTCGCCGCCGTGAATGTGTGCGTTCTCCATCGCGATGGACAGGCCGAGCCCGCTGCCCTCCGAGCGCGGCCGCGAGGCGCTGGCCTTGTAGAACCGGTCGAAGACGTGCGGCAGCACGTCCTCGGGGATGCCCGGTCCGTGGTCGCGTACCGCGATGACCAGCTCATCGCCCTCGACACGGACCGCGACCCGCACCGGGGAGCCGCCGTGCTTGAGGGCATTGCCGATCAGGTTGGCGAGCACCACGTCCAGGCGGCGCGGGTCGAGGCGGGCCATGATGCCGCGCTCCGCGTCGAGTTCGACGGCGTCCAGCCAGGCCCGGGTGTCGATGCAGGCGGTGATCTGATCGGCGATGTCCACGTCGTCCAGGACGAGGCGGGCGGTGCCCGCGTCGAAGCGGGTCACCTCCATCAGGTTCTCCACCAGGATGTTCAGCCGCCGCGTCTCGGAGACCACGAGCCGCACCGCGGGCGCGATCATCGGGTCGAGGCTGTCCTCCTCCTCTTCGAGGACCTCGGCGACGGCGGTCAGCGCGGTCAGCGGCGTACGCAGCTCGTGCGACATGTCGGCGACGAAACGGCGGCTCGCCTCCTCGCGCGCGCTCATGTCGGTGACCTTCTTCTCCAGGTTCTCGGCCGTGCGGTTGAACGTCCTTGACAGATCGGCGAGTTCATCGGTCCCGGAGACCCTCAGACGGGTGTCGAGCTTGCCCTCGCCGAGCCGGCGCGCCGCGTCCCCGAGCCGCTGGACGGGCCGCAGCACGGTGGTCGCGGCGGCCTGCGCGAGCAGCGCGGAGGCGAGCAGTGCGAGGAAGGTGGCGATGCCGAGGGACCAGGCGAGGGAGTTGAGGTCGCGCCGCTCCTGGTCGAGCGGGGCCAGCATGTAGCCGGTCGGACCGGCGCCGATGACCTTCGTGCCGCCGACCAGGTACGGACGGCCGTGCAGGGTGATCCGCTGCCAGAACAGGTGGTACGGGTAGGCGTTGGCCTGGGTGACCTTCTGCTTCTTCGTGACCGCTTCCTGCAAGGACGCGGGGACGTCGTCGAGCGTGAAGTCGTCGAGGCTGGAGGCGCCCACGATCGGCTTGCCCGGCGCGCGCTCGTCCACGAGCACCACGTTGTAACGGGAGTTGGAGCTGTCCGCCATCTGCTGCGCGGCCACCTGGAGGTCGTGCTCGGTCGGCTGGAGCGGAAGGGAGGCGGCCCGGTTCTGCATGCCCTGGCGGAAGTCATTGAGCGCCGAGTCCTGCGTACGGACCAGTACGGCTTCGCGGTTGAGCCAGTACGCGATGCCGGACGCGGAGACGGCGGCGGTGAGCGCGACGAGCGCGAACACGACGACGAGCCGCAGACGCAGACTGGTCCAGCGCAGACCGGCGAGTACGGCTCGCTTCACTTGCCCTGCTTCTCGGGGGGACGGGGACGGTGCGACGGATTCACGACGGGGTGTCCAGGCGGTAGCCGACGCCGCGGACCGTACGGATCAGGGTCGGCGACGACGGCACGTCCTCGACCTTGGCGCGCAGCCGCTGCACACAGGCGTCGACGAGCCGGGAGTCGCCGAGGTAGTCGTGCTCCCAGACGAGCCTGAGCAGCTGCTGACGGGACAGCGCCTGGCCGGGCCTGCGGCTCAGTTCGAGCAGCAACCGCAGCTCGGTGGGCGTGAGTTGGAGGTCCTCGCCGTTCTTGGTGACGGTCATCGCGGCCCGGTCGATCACCACGCTGCCGAACGCCGCCGAGTCGGTGGCCTCCCGTTCTCCGCGGCGCAGCACCGCCCGGATCCGGGCGTCGAGCACCCGCCCCTGGACCGGCTTGACAACGTAGTCGTCGGCCCCGGATTCGAGGCCCACCACCACATCGATGTCGTCGTTGCGCGCGGTCAGCAAAATGATCGGCAGCTGGTCGGTGCGCCGGATCCGGCGGCACACCTCGAAACCGTCGATCCCGGGCAGCATCACATCCAGCACGATCAGGTCCGGCCGCTGCTCGCGCAGCAGTTTCAGACCGTCCTCTCCCGTCGCCGCGGTGGCCACACGGTGGCCCTGGCGTGACAGGGAGAGTTCGAGGGCCGTGCGGATGGCGTCGTCGTCCTCGATCAGCAACAGGAAAGGCACGGAGGTCATTCTGGCCCATGGGGGAGATGAGCACGACCCCCGTCCGGCCCCTGACCCGCGCCACCCCGTTCACAGGCCCCTGTGACAGGCTCGTGACACTTGGCGGACAACCCCATGAAACTGCCCGTGCAGGCTCTTCCTCGTAACCAAGCACGCCGATGAAACACAGACTCCACCCGACGGGGGGCGCGAGATGAACGCACTGCACAGCACCAACTCCGGCGCAGTTGTGACGCGTCTCCACGACGTCGTACGGAGCACCGAGAAGTCCGGTGCCGCGAGCATGCGGGGGTGCGCTCGCAGCGCCGGACGTCAGCACTCGTCGTCGGCACAGCAGGGGCTCGTGCCCTACATGACGGTGCTCGACGCTCCCGCGGTTCCGGCCGCGGGCAACAATCCGGGGGGAACCGGGGAGGCGGCGTACCGGGAGGGCTCGGGGGAGCCGGCCACCGCGTCGGAGGCGGAGT
Organism: Streptomyces sp. NBC_00442; assembly: GCF_036014195.1. Classification (NCBI taxonomy): domain Bacteria; kingdom Bacillati; phylum Actinomycetota; class Actinomycetes; order Kitasatosporales; family Streptomycetaceae; genus Streptomyces; species Streptomyces sp. NBC_00442. The sequence continues at coordinate 2,669,821 of NZ_CP107918.1, read as the reverse complement.
TCACCGCCTACGTCCAGGAGCGCCGCGCCTCCCTGTACGCCACCGCCTACCACTTGACCGGCGACCGCTTCGAGGCGGAGGACCTGCTGCAGAGCGCGCTGTTCTCCACCTACCGCGCCTGGGACCGCATCAGTGACAAGGCGGCGGTCGGCGGCTACCTGCGCCGCACCATGACCAATCTGCACATCAGCGCCTGGCGCCGGCGCAAGCTCAACGAGTACCCGACCGAGGAGCTGCCCGAGACGGCGGGCGACACGGACGCGATGCGCGGCACCGAACTGCGCGCGGTGCTCTGGCAGGCGCTGGCCCGCCTTCCCGAGACGCAGCGCACGATGCTGGTCCTGCGCTACTACGAGGGGCGTACCGACCCGGAGATCGCGGACATACTGGACATCAGTGTCGGCACGGTGAAGTCCAGCATCTGGCGCTCGCTGCGCCGGCTGCGCGAGGACGACGTCCTCAGCTTCGGCCGTGACGAGGAGGAGTCCTTCGGCGAGCTGGTGGCCTGAAGGCCCGGGGGAGGGGACGCGGGGTCCACGGGGGACACGGGGACCCCGCGCGGGGTACGGGGGGTACGGGGGGAAGCGGGGGGGCCATCGGCCCCGCCGCTTCGTCGTGCCCGCACGGATGCGGGCGGATCTGTATATGCGGGCGGAGCCGGCCGGGCGGGACTTCGACGACACGACCTAGGCCGCGGCCGCCGTGCGGGAGCGGCCCGCGGCCGCCCCGGCGATGCGGCCGAGCGCCTCCCGCTTGTCGCAGGGGTGCGCGCCGAGCGCCGACTGGCGGGCGACGATCGCACGCTCGGCGCGCATGAGGCGCCAGCCGCGGCGCAGCAGGAACGCCACCGACTTGCGGCCCTCCCGCAGATCGCGCAGCAGCCTGCGGCGGAAGGTCGTGGAAGGGCGGCCGCGCAGACAGATCGCGTCCGCGAGCACCCCGAGTTCCTGGCAGCGGGTGACGATGTCGGCGGCGAAGATGCCCTCCGCGACGAAGAGCGGGGTGCGGCCGATGCCGAGCTCGGTGGCGCCGGTGATGGAGCTCGTCGCGATCGAGTAGACGGGCACCGCGGTGCGTCCCGTGTCGCACAGCTCGACGATGGCCCGGACCGCCGCGTCGGCGTCCCAGGACAGCGGGGAGTCCCAGTCGATGTCCGAACTGCCCGTCACCACCGGCAGGGTCGGGTCGTCGCCCTCCTTGTAGAAGTCGTCGAGGCGCAGTACGGGCAGGCCCGCGCGCGCCGCGAGGGACGACTTGCCGGAGCCGGAGGGCCCCGAGAGCAGAACGACGCGCGTCACAATGGCAGATGAACTCACGGGTCACCAGTGTGGGCCATGCACCCGTGCGTGGGACCCCTCCGGGACGCCGTTGGTATCGAGCATCACATCTCAACTACGCTTCGCGATCGCGTGATTACGCTCCACACCGTACGAGAGTGAGTGGGAACCCCATGGGACATCACGAGGCCCCCAACCCGGCCGGCGCCCGGCGCCGCCGGGCACTGCTGCGCGCCGGGCTCACCGTCACCGCGGCCGGCGCGGCCCTCGCCGGCGCGGGCACGGCAGCCCAGGCCGCGCCGCTCCCCGCGTCCGCGCTCGGCCACAGCGCGACCGCCAACGACCTCGCGGCGGGCGTGCAGGGCCTGACCGGGTCGGTCGGCCACGCCGTCGGGCCGCTGACGGGTCTGCGGCTCGACCCGCTGGCCAACACCGGCGTCGACCCGCTGACCAACGGAGTCGCCACCCAGGTCGCCGACTTCAAGCCGGTGTCGACGACCGCGGCGACCGGCGTCCTGACGAGCGGCGCCGCCCTCAAGGACCTCCCCGTGGTGGGCGGGGTCACCGGCGCGCTGCCGGGCTGACCGGCCGAAGGACACGCAAGAAGGGCCCCGCCGTTCTCGGCGGGGCCCTTCAGCACGGCTCGGCGGCCTCCGTGACGTACGCCGCCCTCCGTGCCGTACGACGGCTCAGCACGCGCTCAGCACGCGGTCAGTACGCGGTCAGTACGCGGAGCCGGACGCGCCCAGCGAACCCGTCGGATGCCAGACCGTCTTGGTCTCCAGGAACGCGGTGAGACGCTCGGTGCCCGGGTCCGCGGTGAAGTCGACGGCCTTGGCGCGCAGCACGCGCTTGAGGTTGTCCGCCGCGGCGATCTCCAGGTCGCGCGCGAGCTCGGCGCCCGCGCCCGTCAGGTCGATCGCGTTGACGTCCTGGTGCGCGGCGAGCGGCGCGGCGATCTCCGCCGTCTTCCCGGACAGGATGTTGACCACGCCGCCCGGCAGGTCGGAGGTGGCGAGCACCTCGCCCAGTGAGAGCGCGGGCAGGGGGGCCTGCTCGGAGGCGATGACGACCGCGGTGTTGCCGGTCGCGATGACGGGCGCGACGACCGAGACCAGGCCGAGGAAGGACGACTCCTGCGGGGCGAGGACCGTGACCACGCCGGTCGGCTCGGGCGTGGAGAGGTTGAAGAAGGGGCCCGCGACCGGGTTGGCGCCGCCCACGACCTGGGCGATCTTGTCGGTCCAGCCCGCGTACCAGACCCAGCGGTCGATCGCCGCCTCGACGACGGCGGCCGCCTTGGACTTGGAGAGGCCCTCGGCGTCGGCGACCTCGTGCACGAACTGGCCCTTGCGGCCCTCCAGCATCTCGGCGATGCGGTAGAGGATCTGGCCGCGGTTGTAGGCGGTCGCGCCGGACCAGCCGCCGAACGCCTTGCGGGCCGCGACGACCGCGTCCCTCGCGTCCTTGCGGGACGAAAGGGGCGCGTTGGCCCGCCACTTGCCCTTGCTGTCGACCACTTCGTACACCCGGCCGCTCTCGGAACGCGGGAACTTCCCGCCCACGTACAGCTTGTAGGTCTTGAAGACGCTCAGCCGCGTCGGAGTCTCAGACATCGAGGTAGCCCTCCAGGCCGTGCCGGCCGCCCTCGCGGCCGAAGCCCGACTCCTTGTAGCCGCCGAACGGCGAGGTCGGGTCGAACTTGTTGAACGTGTTGGCCCACACCACTCCGGCGCGGAGTTTGCCCGCGACCGCGAGGATGCGCGAGCCCTTCTCCGTCCAGATGCCGGCCGAGAGGCCGTACTGGCTGTTGTTGGCCTTGGCGACGGCCTCGTCCGGGGTGCGGAAGCTCAGCACGGAAAGGACCGGGCCGAAGATCTCGTCGCGGGCGATGGTGTGCGCCTGGGTGACGTTGGTGAACAGCGTCGGGGCGAACCAGTAACCGGCCGAGGGCAGTTCGCACGGGGCGGACCAGCGCTCGGCGCCCTCCGCCTCGCCCGTCTCGGTGAGCGCGGTGATACGGGCCAGCTGCTCGGCGGAGTTGATGGCGCCGATGTCGGTGTTCTTGTCCAGCGGGTCACCGAGGCGCAGCGTGGACAGACGGCGCTTGAGCGAGTCGAGCAGCTCGTCCTGGATCGACTCCTGGACGAGCAGGCGCGAGCCCGCGCAGCAGACCTGGCCCTGGTTGAAGAAGATGCCGGTGACGATGCCCTCGACGGCCTGGTCGATGGGGGCGTCGTCGAAGACGATGTTGGCGCCCTTGCCGCCCAGCTCAAGGGTGACCTTCTTGTCGGTGCCGGCCACCGAGCGGGCGATGGCCTTGCCGACGGCGGTCGAGCCGGTGAAGGCGACCTTGTTGACGTCCGCGTGCTCGACCAGGGCCTGGCCCGCGTCGCCGTAGCCCGTAAGGATGTTGACGACACCCTTGGGCAGGCCCGCCTGTCGGCAGATGTCCGCGAAGAACAGCGCCGAGAGGGGCGTGGTCTCGGCGGGCTTCAGGACGACCGTGTTGCCGGTGGCGAGCGCCGGGGCGATCTTCCAGGCCAGCATCAGGAGCGGGAAGTTCCACGGGATGACCTGGCCGGCCACGCCCAGCGGGCGCGGGTTCGCGCCCCACCCGGCGTGGTCGAGCTTGTCGGCCCAGCCCGCGTAGTAGAAGAAGTGCGCGGCGACCAGGGGGAGGTCCGCGTCGCGGGTCTCCTTGATCGGCTTGCCGTTGTCCAGGGTCTCCAGGACGGCCAGCTCGCGGCTGCGCTCCTGGATGATCCGGGCGATGCGGAACAGGTACTTGGCGCGCTCGGAGCCGGGCAGGGCCGACCACGTCTCGAACGCCCTGCGCGCGGCCTTCACGGCGCGGTCCACGTCCTCGGCGCCGGCGCGGGCGACCTCGGACAGGACCTCCTCGGTGGACGGCGAGACGGTCTTGAAGACCTTGCCGTCGGCGGCCTCGGTGAACTCGCCGTCGATGAACAGGCCGTAGGACGGCGCGATGTCGACGACCGAGCGGGACTCGGGCGCGGGCGCGTACGCGAACGCGGCCGTCTTGTTTTCCATTGCCATGGTGATCAGTCCACCGTCACGTAGTCGGGGCCGGAGTAGCGGCCGGTCGCCAGCTTCTGACGCTGCATCAGCAGGTCGTTGAGCAGCGAGGAGGCGCCGAAGCGGAACCAGCGGTTGTCCAGCCAGTCCTCGCCCACGGTCTCGTTGACCAGGACCAGGAACTTGATGGCTTCCTTGGTGTTGCGGATGCCGCCGGCCGGCTTCACGCCGACCTGCGTCCCGGTCTGCGCGCGGAAGTCCCGTACGGCTTCGAGCAGGACGAGGGTGTTGGAGGGGGTGGCGTTGACCGCGACCTTGCCCGTCGACGTCTTGATGAAGTCGGCGCCGGCCATCATGCCGAGCCAGCTGGCGCGGCGGATGTTGTCGTACGTCGACAGCTCGCCGGTCTCGAAGATGACCTTGAGGCGGGCCTGTTCGCCGCACTCGGCGCGGACGGCCGCGATCTCCTCGTAGACCTTGAGGTAGTGACCGGCGAGGAACGCGCCCCGGTCGATCACCATGTCGATCTCGTCGGCCCCGGCCGCGATCGCGTCCCGCACGTCGGCGAGCTTCACGGGAAGGGCGGCGCGGCCCGCCGGGAAGGCGGTGGCGACGGACGCGACCTTGACGTCCGAGCCCTTCAGCACCTCCTTGGCGGTCGCCACCATGTCCGGATAGACACAGACGGCGGCGGTGTGGGGGGCGGAGCGGTCGGTCGGGTCGGGATTGACGGCCTTGGCGGCGAGCGCCCGGACCTTGCCCGGGGTGTCCGCGCCTTCCAGCGTCGTCAGGTCGATCATCGAAATGGCCAGGTCGATGGCGTACGCCTTGGCCGAAGTCTTGATCGAGCGGGTGCCGAGGGACGCGGCACGCGCTTCCAGGCCCACCGGGTCGATGCCGGGGAGCCCGTGGAGGAAGCGACGCAGCGCGCCGTCGGACGCGGTCGCGTCGGCGAGGGCAGCAGAAGGTGCATTGGTGGGCATGGTCACCAGATGAGCATATCTACGCGCGTAGCTGCCTGTACAGCCCTGGGGGTGCAGGTGGGAGGGGGTGAGTTCTGTCACGCGCCCGTGACAGTGAGCGGACGCTTCCCACACAGGTGTTCCCTAGATTTCTTCTTGCAGCCCCGCCCAGCCTCAACGGCCCCACCCGGCAGAGGAGGCGGCATGTGACCTCCACTTCTTCCTTCTCCGGCCACTCGGCCGCCCCGTGCCATGGAGTCGTTCATGTCGACCTACGCCCGCACCTCGCTCCGCACCTCGCTCCGCACTTCCCTTCGCGCCGCGATCGCCGTCGCCGCCCTTGCCGGAGCCCTCCTCACCCCGGCCACCGCGTTCGCGGCCACCTCTGCCACGGCGCCGGCCGCCGCCCCCTGCCACGTCAGCAAGACCGTCCCGTCGCAGCTGCCGGACACGACCGTCGTCCTCAGTGACGACCTGGCGAAGGGCCCCAAGGCGGAGCTCCTGGACGCCAAGGGCAACGTCGTCGCCACCGTCGACCGCGCCCACCCCATGGACTACGGCCACGGCATCCGGCTCGAGGTGGGCACGGACGGCAAGGTGACCTTCTTCCAGCGCAGCGAGAGCGGGAACAAATCCTGGAAGTCGCAGCCCTTCCCGGAGGTCCCCGCGTCCTGCCTCGTCTCCGGCACCTACACGCTGGCCGACGGCGAGAAGGTCAAGGTGAGCAGGACCGCCCCGGGCCGTTACCGCGCCGACGTCGTCACCGGGGGCAAGACGGTGACGGTGCTCCAGACCGAGGGGGAGGACGTGGACGGGTTCTTCCGCGGGATGCACCTGACCCTCAACGCCACGACGGGCGCGGTGCGTTCCGAGTACACCTCGGGCCGCTCCGGCTGCACGGTGACCACGGTCGTCACCAGCGTCTACCGCGCCGGCGAGTCGGTGAAGCTCACCAACAGCCCTCAGGGTCCGAAGGCGGTCCTGCGGGACTCCCAGTTCAAGACGATCTCCACCGTCGACCGCGCCCACCCCAACGACAAGGCGCTCGGCGTGATCATCGACGGCGCGAACGGCGCCACCCCCCGGCTCGGCCAGCGCACCCAGGGCGGGAACACCCCCTACGGCTACACCGCATTCCCCAAGCTGCCGGCCGGCTGCGTGAACACCACGCCCGCCAAGACCCCGGCGCAGAGTCCGGTCAACTCCCCGGTCCAGAACGGCGGGCAGACCACCGTCGTGCCCAAGGGCGCGGTCGCGGCCGGTGCCGAGTTCAAGCAGGGCGGCAGCGACAAGGGCGCGCTGATCGCGGGCGGGGCCGCGGCCGCCGCCGCCGGCGGGATCGGGTTCGTCGCGCTGCGGCGCCGGTCGGCCGCGCGCATCTGATCGTCCACGGCTCGTCCACGGCTCGTCCACGGTGGGCCTCCCCGAACGGAGGCCCGCCGCCCTTCTGCTCCCGGAGCACCTCATGTCCCGTAGCCGCGCCGCCCGTTCGGCCGCCGCCGCCCTGTTCCTGCTCGCCCTCGGGACCTCGGCCGTCGGCTGCGGCTCCGACGCCGCGAAGCCCGCCACGCCCCCGCCGAACATCTCCGCCCCCTCCAGTGCCCCCGCCGCCGCCAAGGCCGCGACCGCGCTGCCCGCCTCCAAGCCGGTGCGCGTGCGGATCCCGGCGGCCGGGGTCGACGCGAGCCCGATCCTCGATCTGGGGCTCGCCGCCGACGGCAGCGTGGAGGTGCCCTCCGTGGCCGACGCGGACAGGATCGGCTGGTACGACAAGGGGGTCACCCCGGGCCAGACCGGGCCCGCCGTGCTCATCGGACACTTCGACACCGTCAAGGGCCCGGCCGTCCTGCGCAACGTCTCCCAGGTGAAGGTCGGCGACACCGTCTCGGTCACGCGCGCCGACGGCAAGACCGCCGAGTTCGCGGTCCGCGCCCTCGAACAGGTCGACAAGAAGACCTTCCCGACCGCGAAGGTGTACGGCAACACCGACCGCCCCGAGCTGCGGATCATCACCTGCGGCGGCCGGCTGACCGGGGGCCACCGGCCCGACAACATCATCGTGTACGCGGATCTGGTGGGCTGAGGAGGACCGGCCGAAGGGGCGCGCGGTGGACGTGAGGCAGAATCGGGCCATGACGAGCCCCACGCCGCCCGCAGAGCCGGCCTACGCCGACCGGATCTACCGCTCACCCGCCGGCATCGCAGGCGGCGCGCTGCTGCTCGCGCTCGGCCTCTGGCTCGGCATCGACGCCGTGGTCCAGGGCCACGGCAACGCGCCCTGGCTCGCGCTCGCCGTGCTGCTCTGCGTGGTGCCGCTGATCGTCGGCTTCAGCCTGCGCCCCGCGGTCTTCGCGAGCGGCGACCGGCTCCTGGTGCGCAACCCGTTCCGCACGATCACCCTGCCCTGGGCGTGTGTCGCGGACGTACGGGCCGGATACTCCAGCGAGGTCTTCGACCAGTCGGGCGGCAAGTACCAGCTGTGGGCGATCCCCGTGTCGCTGCGCCAGCGCAAGCGGGCCGCCCGCCGTCAGGCCAGGGACGCTTCGCTCGACACGGGCCGGAACGCGTCCGTGTTCGCCGACGTCACCGACACCAAGGCCCGGATGGCCTCCACCGACCAGAACATCCGTGACCTGCGCGAACTCGCCGAACAGGGCGCCTCGCGCGAGAGTGCGCAGGGCACGGTGGGCATCCGCTGGGCGTACGAGATCATCGTGCCCGCGGCCGTCGGCGCGGTCCTTTTCGTGGTCCTGCTGGCCATCGGCTGACCGCGCCGCCGGCCGGCCGCCCTCACGGCGGGCCCGGCCACACCAGCAGCATGTACGCGCCGAGCCACGCCGAGGACAGGGTGGCCGCGCCGAGCACCAGGACGGTCGTCGTGCGCCGGGCCCGCGCCAGGGCGAGCGCGACCGGGAGCAGCAGCGGGAAACCGGGCACCAGGAAGCGGGCCCGCGGGAAGTAGACCCCGCCGCTGCCGAGCACGACCACGAGCAGGGCGCCCGTGAAGGCCAGCAGCACCAGCGGCTGGCGGTCGGCGAGGCAGAGCAGGTACAGGGCGCAGGACCCGATGAGGATCACGGTCACCAGGACCAGGAACAGCGGTGGCCGGTTCGCGTACACGAGCAGCCCGCGGATGTCGCGCAGGGTGCCGACGCCGCCGTCCCACTGGTTCTCCCACACCTTCTGCACCGCGAAGTAGCCGTCCCAGCGCCCGACCCGCACCCCCACCCAGGCCACGTAGGCGCACCAGCCGGCCGGGGCCAGCACCGCGCCCAGGACGGCTCCCCGCGCCGGTCGCCCCGCGCCGCGCCGGTCGCGTACGAGGGCCGTGAGCGCGGCGAGCGAGACCGCGGCCGCGAGCGCGACGCCGGTGGGGCGGGTGAGGCCCGCGAGCGCCGCGAGCGAGCCCGCCACGACCCAGCGCCCGGTCAGCACGCAGTACAGGGACCAGGCCGTCAGCGCGGTGAACAGGGATTCGGTGTAGCCCATCCACTGCACCACGCCGACCGGCAGCGCGGCCCACAGCACCGCTAGCAGGGTGCCCGCGCGCCGGCCGTGCAGGCGGTCGCCGACCGCGAACACCCCGCAGGCGGCCACCAGCGAGAACGCGACGGCGAGCAGCAGCCCGACGCTGGCCCGCGAGCCCGGCGTGACAGCGGCGACCGCCTTCACCAGGGCCGGATACAGCGGGAAGAACGCGAGGTCGCTCGGCTCGTGGGGGTCGGAGGGGAGCACGTAGCCGTGGTTCGCGATGCCGAGGTACCAGTTGGAGTCCCAGGACTTCGCGAGGACCGGCCACAGGCCGTGGTGGCGCACGTGCGCCCACTTCGCGAGGACGAGTACCCCGAAGAGGCGCACCGCGAGGTAGCCGAGCAGGGCGGGCCCCGCGTACCGAAGAGCGGTGCGGGCCCGCTCCCGGGCGGGGGGCCGGGCGGCCGTGCCGCGCGGGGCGGCCCGGCGGCGGGCGGCGGGGACGGGTCCGCGACGGCCCGTGGCCGTCGCTGGGGACGGGGCGGTCGGGGGCACTGCGACAGCTCCTTGGCTCGGGCGCGGCGAAAGGTACGGGTCACCAGGTACGGGTCACCCTTTCTCGCGCGCCCCGGCCGGATGCGGCACCGTTGCGTCAACTGCCGTACGAAATCACCCGAAAGCAGGACCGGGGCGGTGGTCGATTGACCACCGCCCCGGTCCTGCTGCCCGTGTGCGTCAGATTCCGGCGGCCGCCGCCAGGTCCTTCTTGATTCCGGCGAGCAGCTCGGCGCCCTTGGCGCGGGCCGCGTCCAGCTCGTCGGCGGAGGCGACCGGAACGACGACCTCCAGGTAGCACTTGAGCTTCGGCTCGGTGCCGCTCGGGCGCACGATCACCCGGGCGCCCTCCAGGTAGTACCGCAGACCGTCGGTGGGCGGCAGCTGCTCGGTGCCCTCCGTCAGGTCCTCCGCCCTCGTCACCGCGAGGCCGGCCAGCGAGGTCGGCGGCTGCTCGCGCAGGCGCGCCATCGCGTCCGAGATCACCGTGAGGTCCTCCACGCGGACCGACAGCTGGTCGGTGGCGTGCAGCCCGTGTTCCAGGGCCAACTCGTCGAGGAGGTCGAGGACCGTGCGGCCCTGCTCCTTCAGGATGGAGGCCAGCTCGGCGAAGGCCAGGGCGGCCGTGATGCCGTCCTTGTCGCGCACGCCCTCGGGGTCGACGCAGTAGCCGAGCGCCTCCTCGTAGCCGTAGCGCAGGTCCTCCACGCGGGCGATCCACTTGAACCCGGTGAGCGTCTCCTCGTAGCCGAGCCCCGCCGCCTCGGCGATGCGGCCGAGCAGCGAGGACGACACGATCGACTCGGCGAACACGCCGGTCACGCCCTTGGAGACGAGGTGGGCGGCGAGCAGTGCGCCGACCTCGTCGCCGCGCAGCATCCGCCACTGGCCGTCGCGGTCCTTGACCGCGGCCGCGCACCGGTCGGCGTCCGGGTCGTTGGCGAGCACGATGTCGGGGTCGGTGCGGCGGGCCGTGGCGAACGCCAGGTCCATCGCGCCCGGCTCCTCCGGGTTGGGGAAGGCCACCGTCGGGAACGCCGGGTCGGGCTCGGCCTGTTCGGCCACCAGCACCGGCTCGGGGAACCCGGCCCGCGCGAACGCGGCCAGCAGTACGTCCTTTCCGACGCCGTGCATCGCCGTGTAGACGACGTTCGCGGTGCGCGGCGACCCGGGGGTCAACACCGCGTCCGTACGCGCCAGATAGGCGTCGAGGACCTCGTCCCCGAGCACCTCCCAGCCGCTCTCGGGCCGCGGCACGTCGTGCAGCGAGGCGACGGCGGCGATCTCGGCGGCGATCTCCGCGTCGGCCGGCGGCACGATCTGCGAGCCGTCGCCGAGGTACACCTTGTAGCCGTTGTCCCGCGGCGGGTTGTGGCTGGCCGTCACCTCGACACCGGCGACGGCGCCCAAGTGCCTTATGGCGTAGGCCAGTACGGGCGTCGGCAGCGGCCGCGGAAGGACCGTCGCCTTCAGCCCGGCGCCGACCATGACGGCCGCGGTGTCCCGCGCGAAGTCCGCGGACTTGTAACGGGCGTCGTACCCGATGACGACGAGCCCGTCGCCCTGCCCCTTGGCCTTCAGGTACGCGGCGAGGCCGGCGGCGGCGCGGATGACGACGGAGCGGTTCATCCGCATCGGCCCGGCGCCCAGCTCGCCGCGGAGCCCGGCGGTGCCGAACTGGAGCGTGCCACTGAACCGCGCGGCCAGTTCCGCGGCGTGCTCGGCGTCGGCCGAACTCTCGATGAGCTTGGCCAGCTCGTCGCGCGTCTCGCTGTCGGGGTCCTCGGCCAGCCAGGCCTGGGCCCGCGCGATCAGATCCTGCGTCACGTTGTCAGCCTTTCGGGGAGGGCTTTCGGTGCTTGCGGTGCTGCGGTGCTGCGGTGCTGCGGTGCTGGAGTGCTTGCGGGGAAGCGCCGCGGTGCGGCTCAGATGCGGTCGAGCACCCGGGTGAGCAGCTCGCCCATGCGTGCCGCAGAGTCGCGGCCGGCCTGGAGCACCTCTTCGTGGTTGAGGGGCTCGCCGGTCAGGCCGGCGGCGAGGTTGGTGACGAGCGAGATCCCGAGGACCTCGGCGCCGGCCTCGCGGGCGGCGATGGCTTCGAGCACGGTGGACATGCCGACGAGGTCGCCGCCGAGCACGCGGACCATGTTGATCTCGGCCGGGGTCTCGTAGTGCGGGCCGGGGAACTGGACGTAGACGCCCTCTTCCAGCGTCTCGTCGACCTCCTTGCACAGCGCGCGCAGTCGCGGCGAGTACAGGTCGGTGAGGTCCACGAAGTTGGCGCCGATGATCGGCGAGGTGGCCGTCAGGTTGATGTGGTCGCTGATGAGGACCGGCTGGCCGGGGCGCATGCCGTCGCGCAGACCACCGCAGCCGTTGGTCAGGACGACGGTCTTGCAGCCGGCGGCGACGGCGGTGCGCACGCCGTGCGAGACGGAGGCGACGCCACGGCCCTCGTAGAAGTGCGTACGGCCGAGGAAGACCAGCACGCGCTTGGCGCCGATCTTGTACGAGCGGATCTTGCCGCCGTGGCCCTCGACGGCCGGCGCCGGGAAGCCGGGCAGCTCGGTCACGGGGAACTCGGCCTCGGGGGTGCCGAGGGCGTCGACGGCCGGGGCCCAGCCGGAGCCCATCACCAGGGCGACGTCGTGGGTCTCGGCGCCGGTGAGCTCGCGCAGGCGCGCGGCGGCGGCGTCGGCCGCGGAGTGGGGGTCGTCCTGGAGCAGGTCCGGGATGGCAGATGCGTTCACTGGGTCTCTCGCCTCGCGAAGGAACGTCGTCCCGCCCGGTGTCTGTCCGGCCGGGTCCGAGGGGTTTTCCCCCGGTAAAGAAGAAGTACGCGCACGAGCGTAACCGGTGAAGTCCTACGCGCGTAGATGTGCAGGATAACGGAACTGTCCGATCCGTTTGTGGCTTCACACGAAAGCCCGGCCACGCATCGTGGCCGGGCGCCTGTGACCTGCGGCGGGTCTCAGCAGGGGCGCTTGCGCAGCTCCATCACATAGTCGTGCGGCGCGCCCGCCGACTCGGCCGCGTCGGCCAGCTCACCGAGGTACCGGGCCGAGGGCAGGCCCCCCTCGTAGCCGTTCAGGACGTACAGCCAGGCCGCGTCCTCGCCGTCCAGGGTGTGCACCCGCACCCGCATCCGGCGGTAGATGTCGAGCCCGACGCCCTCCCACCGGTCCATCGACTCCTCGTCGGGCGGCGCGATGTCGTACAGGGCGACGAAGACCTGCGAGCGGGGCGCCTCGACGATCGTCGCGAGGGCACCCTCCCAGCCCATCTGCTCCCCGCCGAACGTCAGGCGCCAGCCGTTGAGCCAGCCGGTGCCGCGCAGCGGAGAGTGCGGGGCGCGGCGGGTCATCAGCCGCGGATCCAGGTTGCCGGCGTACGCGGCGTAGAGCGACATGGTGTCGAGGGTACGACAGTGGCCCGCGGGGGCACTTCGCGCCGCCCGCCCACACCGCGGCCACGCCGGAATCCGCCACCGCGGCCGAATGGCGCCCCCGGGGCGAAGACACTTGAAGCGTGCGGGACAATGAGGTACGTACTGCGTTCCCCCGGGGCCCCGCCCCGGACCCCCGGCCGGGCGGGCAGGCAGGCCGGGATCGACACTACGAGGCGGACTTTTTCGTGACGCGGATCGTGATCATCGGTGGCGGACCGGGCGGATACGAGGCGGCCCTGGTGGGCGCCCAGCTCGGCGCGGAGGTGACCGTCGTGGACTGCGACGGTCTGGGCGGGGCGTCGGTGCTCACCGACTGCGTACCGTCGAAGACCCTGATCGCGACGGCCGAGGTGATGACGACCTTCGACTCTTCGTACGAGGAGTTGGGCATCCTCGTCGCCGACGACACCCCGCCGGAGGAGCAGGCCGCCCGGGTCGTGGGCGTGGACCTGGGCAAGGTCAACCGCCGCGTCAAGCGCCTCGCGCTCGCCCAGTCCCACGACATCACCGCCTCCGTGACGCGCGCGGGCGCCCGCGTCATGCGCGGCCGCGGCCGGCTCGCCGGACCGCAGGGCATCGACGGCACGCGCGACGTGATCGTCACGGCCGCCGACGGCACCGAGGAGATCCTCACCTGCGAGGCCGTCCTGATCGCCACCGGCGGCAGCCCGCGCGAGCTGCCCGACGCGCAGCCCGACGGCGAGCGGATCCTCAACTGGACGCAGGTGTACGACCTGGACGAGCTGCCCGAGGAGCTCATCGTGGTCGGCTCCGGCGTCACCGGCGCCGAGTTCGCCGGCGCCTACCAGGCGCTCGGCTCCAAGGTCACCCTGGTCTCCTCCCGCGACCGGGTGCTGCCCGGCGAGGACCCGGACGCGGCCGCCGTCCTGGAGGACGTGTTCCGCCGCCGCGGCATGAACGTCATGGCCCGCTCGCGCGCCGAGTCCGCCAAGCGCGTCGGCGACCGCGTCGAGGTGACCCTCTCCGACGGCCGGGTCATCAGCGGCAGCCACTGCCTGATGGCGGTCGGCGCGATCCCCAACACCGCGAACATGGCCCTGGAGGAGTCGGGCGTACGCCTGAAGGAGTCCGGCCACATCTGGACCGACAAGGTCTCGCGCACCTCCGCCCCCGGCGTGTACGCGGCCGGCGACGTGACCGGCATCTTCGCGCTCGCCTCGGTCGCCGCCATGCAGGGCCGCATCGCGATGTACCACTTCCTGGGCGACGCGGTGGCCCCGCTGAACCTGAAGACCGTCTCCTCCAACGTCTTCACCGACCCCGAGATCGCCACCGTCGGCTACACCCAGGCCGACGTGGACGCGGGCAAGATCGACGCCCGGGTCGTGAAGCTCCCGCTCCTTCGCAACCCGCGCGCCAAGATGCAGGGCATCAGGGACGGCTTCGTGAAGATCTTCTGCCGCCCCGGCACCGGCATCATCGTCGGCGGCTGCGTCGTCGCGCCGCGCGCCAGCGAACTGATCCACCCGATCTCGATCGCGGTCGACAACAACCTGACGGTGGAACAGATCGCGAATGCGTTCACCGTGTACCCGTCGCTGTCGGGATCGATCGCCGAAGTGGCGCGGCAGCTGCACACCCGCAAGAAGGCCGGAGAGGCGTAACACCCCTGGTGGGACAGGGGGTTGGCGAGTGCGGAGCGGACCGACGGAGGGCGCTCGGGGCCCGTATACCACTCGGTGACCCCCTTTGGGTGCACCTTCCGTTATTCGGCGGAAACTGCTGAGAAGATTCGGCCGCCCAGGTTACTGTCAGTTTCGTGTTCGCTGCAGAACGTCGCCAATTGATCCTCGAAATGGTGCGCGCCAACGGGGCGGTATCGCTCCGTGAGCTCGCCCGTGTCGTCCAGACCTCCGAAGTGACCGTACGGCGGGACGTGCGGGCGCTGGAGGCCGAAGGACTCCTCGACCGCCGGCACGGCGGTGCGGTACTGCCGGGCGGGTTCACCCGCGAGTCCGGCTTCCCGCAGAAATCCCATCTAGCCACCGCGGAGAAGACGGCCATCGCCGACCTCGCCGCGGGCCTCGTCGAAGAGGGCGAGGCCATCGTGGTCGGCGCTGGGACGACCACGCAGGAGCTGGCCCGCCGGCTCGCGCGGATCCCCGGGCTGACCGTCGTCACCAACTCCCTTCTGGTGGCGCAGGCGTTGGCCCACGCCAACCGCGTCGAGGTCGTCATGACCGGAGGCACGCTGCGCGGCTCCAACTACGCCCTCGTGGGCAGCGGAGCCGAGCAGTCCCTCCAGGGCCTGCGGGTCTCGCGCGCCTTCCTGTCCGGAAGCGGTCTGACCGCCGAGCGCGGCCTGTCCACCTCCAACATGCTCTCCGCGAGCGTGGACCGCGCCCTGGTCCAGGCGGCGGCCGAGGTCGTGGTCCTGGCCGACCACACCAAGCTCGGCGCCGACACGATGTTCCAGACGGTGCCGACGGACGTGATCACGCGCCTCGTCACCGACGAGCCCCCGGGTCACGACGACCGGGCCGCCACGGAGTTGCAGGCGCTCGCCGACCAGGGGGTGCAGATCGCCGTGGCGGGCGCCTCGGGCACCCCGGCCGGTGAGCCCGCGCCCGGCCGCCCCCCGCGCCGCGACATGCCGCTCCCCGGCCAGCGCCGCACCCACGCGCCCGGTACGGGGCCGCAGTTGCGCAGCGCGGCGGCGATGGGCGAGCCGCAGGGCCCCGCGGAGCGGGCGAGGGTCGCGGACCTGCGACGGCGCTAGGCCTTGAGGCCCCGGTAGGTGAGGGCGAGCAGCCGGTCGGCCAACTCCGGGTCGTCCGGGGTCTGTTCGGCGGCGAGCGCGATGGCGTTGGTCAGCTGCATGAGGTCGGCGATGGTGACGTCGGCGCGTACGGAACCGGCGTCACGGGCCCGTACGAGCAGGGCGTCGCCCGCCTGCCGCATCGGCTCGCTGCACCGCGCGAGCGCGGAACTCGCGTCGCCCGACGCGGACATGAGGGCGCGGGCCAGTCCGCGGTACAGGCCGGCGTGCGTGATGATCTCGCGCAGCCACTCGATGAGCGCGGTGCAGGGCTGCTCGGCATGGAGCAACTCCCGTGACCGCGCGAGCAGTACGTCCACCTCGCTCTGGAAGACCGCGCTCAGCAGGGCGTGCCGGGTGGGGAAGTGCCGGTACAGGGTGCCGATGCCCACGCCGGCCCGGCGGGCCACGTCCTCCAGGGAGGTGTCCGTGCCGTGTTCCGCGAAGGCGGTGCGGGCGGTGGTGAGGAGGCGGTCGTGATTGCGTCGCGCATCGGCGCGCAGGGGGCGGGCCCCCGTACCCGTTTTCCCATCCATGCCACCAGCATGCCACCCCCTGCCGGGGGTGCGGGGGCCGTACCCCTGCCCCCGGCTCCGCCGCGGTGGGCGCGGCGGAGCCGGGTGCCGTACGAGGGGGCCGGGGCGGTCATGCCCCGGCCGGCACGGCCCGGCGGGGCTCCGCCGGGCGGGGCTTGCGGATGAGCAGGGACACCAGCGCCGCCCCCGCGCACGCCGCCCCCAGCACGAGCCACACCGGGTCGTAGCTGCCGAACACGTCCCGCGCCACACCTCCGAGCAGCGCCGCCAGCGCCGCACCCACCTGGTGCGCCGCGTTCACCCAGCCGAAGACGATCGCGCTGTCCTCGCCGTAGAAAGTGCGGCACAGGGCGATGACGGGCGGCACCGTGGCGAGGTCCAGCAGGCCGAAGGCGACCACGAAGACCATCATCGCCGGGTTGACGGTCGCCGCCATCATCAGGGGCAGCAGCACGAGGAGCAGACCGCGCAGGGTGAAGGCCGCCGCGAGCAGGCGCCGCGCGTCCATGCGGTCGGTGAGCCAGCCCGAGGCGATCGTGCCCACCACGTTGAAGACGCCGATCGCGGCGAGCAGCGTCGACGCCGTCGTGACGGCCATGCCGTGGTCGTGGGCGGCAGGGGTGAAGTGGGTCCACATGATCCCGTTGGTGGTCGCGCCGCAGATCGCGAAGGCGCCCGCGAGAAGCCAGAAGGGCGCGGTGCGTACGGAGTCCCGGAGCACGACGAGGGTGCGGCGGGCCGCGCCCGTGACCGGCGCCGGCTTGGGCACGAACTCCTCACTGCCGTACGGCTTCTGACCGATGTCGGCGGGATGGTCGCGCAGGATCAGCCACACCAGCGGCGCCACTGCCAGGGCGGCGAGCGCGAGGCTGACCAGGGCGGGACGCCAGTCGTAGTGGTCGATGGTCCAGGACAGCGCGGGCAGGAACACCATCTGCCCGAAGACGCTGCCCGAGGAGAGGATTCCGGTGACGAGGCCCCGCCGGGTGGTGAACCAGCGGTTGGTGACGGTGGCGCCGAAGGCCATGGCCATGGAGCCGGTGCCGATCCCGACGAGCAGCCCCCAGAAGAGCGTGAACTGCCAGGAGGCGTTCATCACCGTGGTGAGCAGGGCGCCGGCCGCGACGGTGGTCAGGGCCGCGACGACCACCCGCCGGATGCCGAAGCGGTCCATGAGCGCGGCGGCGAACGGCGCGGTGAGCCCGTAGAGGACCATGTTCAGCGACGAGGCGACGCCGATGCTCCCGCGCGACCAGTGGAAGTCCTGCTGGAGCGGGTCCTGGAGGATGCCGGGCATCGTCGAGAAGGAACCGGCGACCACGATCGCGAGCGCCGCGGCGGCCGCCACCCACCAGGCGCGGTGACCCGTCGGCCCGCGCCGGGGAGCC
Organism: Streptomyces sp. NBC_00442; assembly: GCF_036014195.1. Lineage (NCBI taxonomy): Bacteria > Bacillati > Actinomycetota > Actinomycetes > Kitasatosporales > Streptomycetaceae > Streptomyces > Streptomyces sp. NBC_00442. Next base: position 2,652,366 of record NZ_CP107918.1, on the reverse strand, counting down.
GGCGAGGAGTGGTCGTCGATGAGTTGTTGACGGCGTTCCCGGAGGTCTTCGGTGGTCGCTTTACCCATGTGTTCCATCCTTCGTGAAGAGATCGACCCCGACCACTGGCCTGCTGGACGCGAAGTGAAAGCATCTGGCCATGACAGGCCTGCGCGAGGAGAAGCGCCCGCACCGCGTGGTCACCCTGGTCCGTCCCGGGCTGCTGCCGATGGAACTGGGCATCGTCCACCGGCTGTTCGGGACCGCGCTCGACGCAAGTGGCGGACCGCTGTACTCGGTGGTGACCTGCGCGACGGAGCCCGGCGAACTGACCACGGACGCGGACTTCACCGTGAACGTCGCCCTCGGTCCGCAAGCCCTGGAGGCCGCCGACACCGTGCTCGTGCCGGCCGCCGTGGAGGACTACGAGCCGCAGGAGCGGGGGCGGTTGGCGGAACCGGTGCGCCGGGCACTGGCACGCGTTCCGGCGGGGGCGCGGATCGCGTCGATCTGTACGGGGTCGTTCGTGCTGGCAGCGGCCGGGCTGCTGGCGGGCCGGCGGGCGACGACCCACTGGAAGTCGTGCGACGAACTGCGGACCCTGTACCCGGAGGTGCACGTCGATCCCGGCGTGCTCACCTCCGCGGGCGTCGCCGCCGGCATCGATCTGTGCCTGCACATGATCCGGTCCGACCACGGCGCCGAGGTCGCCAACACGGTCGCGCGGCGCACGGTCGTCCCGCCGCACCGGGAAGGCGGGCAGGCCCAGTACATCGAGCGGCCGGTGCCCGAGCCCGGGGCCAGTGCGACGGCCGCCGCCCGTTCCTACGCGCTCTCCCGCCTGGGGGAGCCGCTGACCCTCGACGATCTGGCCCGCAAGGCGGCGGTCAGCGTACGGACGCTGAGCAGGCGCTTCGTATCGGAGACCGGCACGACACCGATGCGCTGGCTCGCCGAGCAGCGGCTGCAGCACGCGCGGCGGCTGCTGGAAGGGACCGACGAACCGGTGGACCGGATCGCCGCGGAAGCCGGCTTCGGCACCGGCACGGCGATGCGCCTGCACTTCCGGGAGAGCCTGGGGGTGTCGCCGCGCGCGTACCGCAACACGTTCCGTGGAACGGACTGAGCGGTACGCGCGCGCCGTCGTCACCGGGCGGGGCCCGCCCCGCCGGGGGTCGCCCCGGCAGCGTCCGGGACGAGGGGCCCGATCCGGTACAGCACCTCGTCGTGGTGCTCGTCCGGGAAGAGGTCGCCGGAGAAGAGAACCCGGGTCTCCACCTCGGCGACGTACCGCTTCGCGACCTTCTTCAGGACCATGATGATGGCCTTGTTGTCGGCGGAGACGGTGGCCTCGATGTAGCGGGCGCCCTGGGCCACGGCGCGGTCGGCGGCCTGTTCGAACAGCTTCACGCCGAGGAACGGGATGCCGTGGCAGGGCATCGCGGCCTCCTGCCAGACCAGATAGGTGTCGGGTGCCTCCGGGCGGAAGTAGCCGGTCAGGAAGCCGACGACGTCGTCCTCGACGGTGGCCACGAGGGAGGTGGAGGCGAAGTCCCGGCACCACAGCGCGTAGTAGTAGGGGCTGTTGTTGTCCAGGGCGTCGCTCTCGTCGACCATCTGCCAGAGCGTGTGGGCGTCCTCCACCCGCGGGGTGCGGAAGTGGGGGCGGACCCGGGTGGTGGTCGCGGTGGTCATGCGGTGGCCTCCTCGGTGAGCAGGGGGTAGACACCGTCGGCGTCGTGGTCCTCGCGTCCGGTGACGGGCGGGTTGAAGACGCAGACGAACGTCGAGTCGACCCGGGGGCGCAGGGTGTGCTTCTCGTGTCCGTCGAGGAGGTACATCGTGCCGGGGGTGATCAGCACGCGCGAAGATCCGTACGTCGTCGGATACCGGGCATGTCCGGATCGGCGGCATGGGTACCGTCCCCGCCGGGATAGCTGTCGACTCACGATGGCCGAAAACGATCACCGCGCGGACACGGAGCGGGCCCGATCGGTGTGCGGGGCGCCGGGCTCGGGCATCCGGCGCCCCGCACACCGGGCCAACGCCGTTACGAGGAGGGGCTGTTGAGGGACGCCCTCGGGGCTTCCCGCGGCGCCGCGGGCCCACGACGCACAGGAGCCCCGGCCGCACGGCGGCCGGGGCTCCTGGGTACGACCGGAGGTCAGTCCTTGATCTCGCAGATCGCCGCGCCGGAGGAGACGGACGCGCCGACCTCCGCCGCGAGGCTCTTGACCGTCCCCGCACGGTGCGCGTTCAGCGGCTGCTCCATCTTCATGGCCTCAAGAACGACGATGAGGTCGCCCTCCTTGACCTCCTGCCCCTCCTCGACCGCCACCTTCACGATCGTGCCCTGCATGGGCGAGGCGAGGGTGTCGCCGGAGGCGGCCGAGCCGGCCTTCTTGGCGGCGCGGCGCTTGGGCTTGGCGCCACCGGCCGCGGCGGTCCGCGCCAGCGTCATGCCGAGGGAGGACGGCAGGGAGACCTCGAGCCGCTTGCCGCCGACCTCGACGACGACCGTCTCGCGGCCCGGCTCCTCGTCCGTCTCCGCGTCGGCCGTCGCCGTGAACGCCGGGATCTCGTTGACGAACTCCGTCTCGATCCACCGGGTGTGGATGGTGAACGGGTCGGACGTGAACGCCGGGTCGACGACGACCGCGCGGTGGAAGGGGATCGCCGTGGCCATGCCCTCGACGTTGAACTCCGCCAGCGCACGCGCCGCACGCTGGAGCGCCTGCTCACGGGTCGCGCCCGTCACGATCAGCTTGGCGAGCAGCGAGTCCCAGGCGGGGCCGATGACCGAGCCGGACTCGACGCCCGCGTCGAGGCGGACACCGGGGCCGGACGGCGGCGCGAACACCGTGACGGTGCCGGGGGCGGGCAGGAAGCCGCGGCCCGGGTCCTCGCCGTTGATGCGGAACTCGAAGGAGTGGCCGCGCATGACGGGGTCGCCGTAGCCGAGCGCCTCGCCGTCCGCGATGCGGAACATCTCGCGGACCAGGTCGATGCCGGTGACCTCTTCGGTGACCGGGTGCTCGACCTGGAGACGGGTGTTGACCTCCAGGAAGGAGATCGTGCCGTCGACGCCGACGAGGAACTCGACGGTGCCCGCGCCGACATAGCCGGCTTCCTTCAGGATCGCCTTGGACGCGGCGTACAGCTCCGCGTTCTGGGCCTCCGTCAGGAACGGCGCCGGGGCCTCCTCGACCAGCTTCTGGTGGCGGCGCTGGAGCGAGCAGTCACGGGTGGAGACGACGACCACGTTGCCGTGGGTGTCGGCGAGGCACTGGGTCTCGACGTGGCGCGGCTTGTCGAGGTAGCGCTCGACGAAGCACTCGCCGCGGCCGAAGGCGGCGACGGCCTCGCGGACGGCCGAGTCGTAGAGCTCGGGCACCTCTTCGAGGGTGCGGGCGACCTTCAGGCCGCGCCCGCCGCCGCCGAAGGCCGCCTTGATGGCGATGGGCAGGCCGTGTTCCTTGGCGAACGCGACCACCTCGTCCGAGCCCGAGACCGGGTCCGGGGTGCCCGCGACGAGCGGGGCGCCGGCGCGCTGGGCGATGTGACGGGCCGCCACCTTGTCGCCGAGGTCACGGATGGCCTGCGGGGGCGGTCCGATCCAGGTCAGACCCGCGTCGAGCACCGCCTGGGCGAACTCGGCGTTCTCGGAGAGGAATCCGTAACCCGGGTGGACGGCGTCCGCCCCCGAGTCGGCCGCGGCCGCGAGCACCTTGGCGATGTCCAGATAGCTGGCCGCCGGGGTGTCACCGCCCAGGGCGAATGCCTCGTCCGCCGCCCGGACATGCAGTGCATCCCGGTCCGGATCGGCGTAGACGGCTACGCTCGCGATTCCGGCATCCCGGCAGGCCCGAGCAACGCGGACAGCAATTTCGCCTCGGTTGGCGATGAGCACCTTGCGCACGATGGCTCCCTCCTTGAAACAAGCTGAGTTTAGGGAAGCCGCACACTGGCTTACGACCCGTCCCCAATGGTGAGCTTGCCCACACGGAGTGTGATTCGAGGCACGCTCAAGTCGCGAAATCCCTTGTCGCACCACGGTACGCCGGGCTCCCGTACCGCACAGTAGCGGTGGGGTGTGGTCAAGGTCTCTGTCTCGGGCGCCAGCAGGTCCCCGCGTTTCTTTGTGGGGTCCCTACGAACGGCCGAATGATTCTTTGCGACCGGAAGGCCGCGCGACGGGGTGGGCGGCCCCGGGAGCGCCGCCATTGTTGCCCGGACCCTTGTACGAACCATTACTGGTTAGTAGCGTGCGCGCCACATACGTACTAGGGGTAACAGGGGGTCGTGCCGTGCTGCGACGACTGATCGCCATCGTGGCCGCGCTCGTTCTCTTCGCCGAGGCCTGCGCCATCGTGGTCGTCAACTGGCTGCTGGGGAGGTTCGCGGCGAGCCAGCACATGTCCCTCGCCGGCATTGATCCGAAGGCGATCTCCACCGGCGCGTGGATCGCGGGCGGGCTCTTCGGGGTCTTCCTCGTGGTGTGCGGGATCGTGCTGCTGGTCATGGCCGTGCGCGACCGGGCGCCCGGCCGGGTCGCGCGCATCGCGGTGATCGCCTGCGCGGTGGTGCACGCGGTGCTCGGCGCGTTCCTGGTGGGCCTGGTCGGCTGGTCGGCGTTCGCCGCCCTGATGGTCGTGCTCGCGCTGCTCGTCTTCGTCCTCCTCGCGTACGTGAAGGAGCGCCCGGGGCCGGAGCGGGAGCCGGAGCCGGGCGATGCCCCCGGCGGGGCCCCGGCCGCCGCCTGACGTCCCGCGCCCTTGCGCTCCTACGCCCAGAGGTCGGTGACGGAGAGGCCGAGCTGGGCGAGCAGCTTGCGCAGCAGCGGCAGCGAGAGCCCGATGACGTTGCCGTGGTCGCCCTCGATGGAGTCGACGAACGGCGCCGAGCGGCCGTCGAGCGTGAACGCGCCCGCCACGTACAGGGGTTCACCGCTCGCCACGTACGCCGCGATCTCCGCGTCGGTGGGCTCGCCGAACCGTACGACGGTCGACGCGGTGCGCGCGGCGCGCTCACCGGTCGCCGTGTCGATCACGCAGTGGCCGGTCTGGAGGACGCCGGACCGGCCGCGCATCGACTGCCAGCGGGCCGTCGCGTCCTCGGGGTCGGCGGGCTTGCCGAGGGCGCGGCCGTCGAGTTCGAGTACGGAGTCGCAGCCGATGACGAGGGCGCCGGCGGCCTCGGGGCGGGCCGCCACGGCATCGGCCTTCGCCTCGGCGAGGACGAGGGCGAGTTCGGCGGGGCTCGGTGCGGTCAGGGCGTCCTCGTCGACGCCGCTGACGATCACCTCGGGCGCGAACCCGGCCTGCCGGAGCAGCCCGAGCCGGGCGGGGGATTGGGAGGCGAGGACGAGGCGGCGCTGAGCAGTCATGGGCGCCATCGTAGGCGCCGTGCGCCGGCGCCCGAGCGGAGGCCGGATCTCGGTCCGGGTCTCGGTCCGGGGGCCCGCCCGGGGCTCGGTCCGTGCCTCTGGCCGGGGCTCGGTCCGTGCCTCAGTGGAGGCCGACCACGACCATCGCGACGACCATGGCGAGGGCGAGGAGGAGGCCCGCCCGGCGCATCATCGCCTGGGCGTCGCGCAGTTCCTTGGGGGGTTCGTTCTTCGGGTCCGACGACAGCATGCAACCGATAGTGCGGCGGGGCCGTGCAGCCGCGCCTGAGTATGGGTACTCAGCTACCCCCTCAATCGAACTCCCCAGGGCTCCGCCCCAGAACCCGGGAGCCGCCCCACCCCGCCCCTTCCCGCAACCCTCCGGGGGTGAAGAGCCCCTGGGGCTCCGCCCCAGACCCCGTATCGCGCCTGAAGGGCGCTCGTCCTCGAACTCCCCAAGGCCTCAAGGGCCAGGGGGACCCCCATGACGGACTGAGGATGCCCATGCCGCCCGGCACCGAGCAGCTAAGGGGCGCGGGGCTGTGACACTGCGCGGCTCCGCCGCGGTGGGCGCGAGCCGTCCGGCGCCGGGTGCCCTACAGGGGCGCGGGGAACTGCGCGGGACGCGGGCACGGTCCGCACACGAAGGCGGGTTTTTTGGGGGCGCGGGGAACTGCGCGGGACGCGGGCACGGTCCGCAGGCGAAAGCGGGGTTGGGGGCGCGGGGAACTGCGCGAGCAACCATGCACGGTCCGCAGCCGAAGGCGGGTTTCAGGGGCGCGGGGAACCGCGCGGAACGCCAGCACGGTCCGCAGGCGAAAGCGGGGTTGGGGGCGCGGGGAACTGCGTGGGGTGGCCCCGGGCGGCTCGCGGGCGGGTGTCCGCGGCCGGCCGGGGTGGGGGAGTGGGGCTACGCCGGCCAGTACGTGCGGGCCCAGGTCCGGGCCCCCGGCCTCGGCAGCGCGCGCCGCGCGATGCGGGCGGGGTCGGACCAGCCCTCGGGCGGCTGCGGCGCCCCGGCCGCGCCCGCGGCCGTCGCCGCGGCCCGCGCCTGGACGACCGCGAGCGCGGCAGCCAGCTCCTCCGGGGTCGGGTTGCCCCGAACTACCTTGATCACAGCGGCTCCTGACTCGGCTCGACGGTCGGTTAGAGGGGGATGTTGCCGTGCTTCTTGGGGGGCAGGGACTCCCGCTTGGTGCGCAGCTGCCGCAGGCCCTTCACAATGTGCGCCCGCGTCTCCGACGGCATGATCACCGCGTCCACGTACCCCCGTTCCGCCGCGATGTACGGGTTGAGGAGCGTGTCCTCGTAGGCCGTGATCAGCTCCGCCCGGGTCGACTCCGCCTCCTCGGGGTCCGTGACCGCCGCGATCGTGCGGCGGTGCAGGATGTTGACCGCGCCCTGCGCGCCCATCACCGCGATCTGCGCCGTCGGCCAGGCCAGGTTGAGGTCGGCGCCCAGGTGCTTGGAGCCCATCACGTCGTACGCGCCGCCGAACGCCTTGCGGGTGATGACGGTGATCAGCGGGACCGTCGCCTCGGCGTAGGCGTAGATCAGCTTGGCGCCGCGCCGGATGATGCCGCCGTACTCCTGGTCGACGCCGGGGAGGAAGCCGGGGACGTCGACGAAGGTCAGGACCGGCACGTTGAAGGCGTCGCAGGTGCGCACGAAGCGCGCGGCCTTCTCGGAGGCGTCGATGTCGAGGCAACCGGCGAACTGCATGGGCTGGTTGGCGACGATGCCGACCGGGAAGCCCTCCACCCGGCCGAAGCCGGTGATGATGTTCGGCGCGAACAGGGCCTGGGTCTCCAGGAATTCACCGTCGTCCAGGACGTGCTCGATCGCCGTGTGCATGTCGTACGGCTGGTTCGCGGAGTCCGGGATGAGCGTGTCGAGCTCGCGGTCCTCGTCCGAGGTCTCCAGGTCGGCCTCCTCGGGGAAGGCCGGCGCCTCGCTCAGGTTGTTCGACGGCAGGTAGGAGAGAAGGGACTTGACGTATTCGATCGCGTCCTTCTCGTCGCCCGCCATGTGGTGCGCCACGCCCGACGTGGTGTTGTGGGTGCGGGCGCCGCCCAGCTCCTCGAAGCCGACGTCCTCGCCGGTGACCGTCTTGATGACGTCGGGCCCGGTGATGAACATGTGCGAGGTCTGGTCGACCATCACCGTGAAGTCGGTGATCGCGGGGGAGTACACCGCGCCGCCGGCGCACGGGCCGACGATCAGCGAGATCTGCGGCACGACACCGGAGGCGTGCACATTGCGCCGGAAGATCTCGGCGAACAGGCCGAGCGCGACCACGCCCTCCTGGATGCGGGCGCCGCCACCGTCGTTGATGCCGATGACCGGACAGCCGGTCTTCATCGCGAAGTCCATGACCTTCACGATCTTCTCGCCGTACACCTCGCCCAGCGACCCGCCGAAAATGGTGAAGTCCTGCGAGTACACGCACACCGGGCGGCCGTCGACCGTTCCGTACCCGGTCACCACGCCGTCGCCGTACGGGCGGTTCTTCTCGATGCCGAAGTTGGTCGAGCGGTGCCGGGCGAATTCGTCCAGCTCGACGAACGAGCCCTCGTCCAGAAGGAGTTCGACCCGTTCACGGGCCGTCAGTTTCCCCTTGGCGTGCTGCTTCTCGATCGCACGCGCGGAGCCGGCGTGGGTCGCCTCGTCGATGCGGCGCTGAAGATCCGCGAGCTTTCCGGCGGTGGTGTGGATGTCGACGGTGGCGTCGCTCTGGGCGTTTTCCGGCTCGGACATCGGGATGCGGCTCCCTGCCTGGTCACGGGGATGGTGGCTACTGACTCGTAGGGTAGTGGTGCCGATACGGTTCGGCAGTGCGGCATTGGCCACACCCGGAGGGCCTTGCATTTGCCGCCTAACCTGGCTGCATGACACCCCCGGACGCTTCCGACAGCCGCTGGTCCGACCTCGACCGGCCGCCCCTCAACGCCACCGCGCTGCGCCGCGCCCTGCTGCGACCCGACGCGCTGTGGACGTCCCTGGACGTGGTCACGGCGACCGGCTCCACCAACTCCGACCTCGCGGCGAAGGCGGACGCGCACGCCGAGGGGGCGGTCCTGGTCGCCGAGGAGCAGACCGCGGGGCGCGGCCGTCTCGACCGGCGCTGGTCGGCGCCGGCCCGCTCGGGGCTCTTCTTCTCCGTGCTCCTGAAACCCGGCGAGGCGGTTCCGGTGGAGCGGTGGGGGTGGCTGCCGCTGCTCACCGGCGTCGCGGTGGCGTCCGGGCTGGCGCGGGCGGCAGGCGTCGACACCGCCCTGAAGTGGCCAAACGACCTCCTCGTCACGGTGGGCGGGGAGGAACGCAAGGCCGGCGGCATCCTCGCCGAGCGGGCCGGCACGGACGGCGTCGTCATCGGCATCGGCCTCAACGTGACGCTGCGCGCGGCCGAGCTCCCGGTGCCCGGCGCCGGCTCCCTCGCGCTCGCCGGAGCCGTCTCCACGGACCGCGACACCCTGCTGCGGGCCGTGCTGCGCTCGCTCGAACAGTGGTACGGGACCTGGCGTGCGGCCTCGGGCGATCCCGCGGGGTCCGGGCTCCAGGAGGCGTACGCGGCGGCCTGCGCGACCCTGGGCCGCACGGTGCGGGCGGAGCTGCCCGGCGGGCAGTCGGTACGGGGTGAGGCGGTGGCCGTCGACGGCGACGGGCGCCTGGTTCTGGCCACCGAGGAGGGCGTGCAGCGCCCGGTGGCGGCGGGCGACATCGTCCACCTGCGCCCGGACGCGCCGTAAGCCCGGCCAGGACACGCTCCCGCGACGTGAGCTACGGCACACCTGCCGTATCGTGGAGCCCGATCCAGCGACAGATCGGCAGGGCAGTGCGCAGGCAACGGGCAGGAGGCGGCCGGTGACCGTCGACGAGACACGGTCCGGTGCGGATGGCGATGGCGGTACCGGCGGTGACTCCGGCGCCGCCCAGGGCGGCTCACGTACCCCCGCCGAACCCGCGCCGTCCGCGTACCCGACGCCGCACCACGCCGTCGACCACACCGCCGAGCCCACCGACGACCCGCTCGCGATCCGTCTCGAACAGCTCATCCTCGGTGCGGACCGGCGCTACACGCCGTTCCAGGCGGCCCGTACCGCCGGTGTGTCGATGGAGCTGGCGTCCCGGTTCTGGCGGGCCATGGGGTTCGCCGACATCGGGCAGGCCAAGGCGCTCACCGAGGCCGACGTCCTCGCCCTGCGCCGGCTCGCCGGTCTCGTGGAGGCGGGGCTGCTCAGCGAGCCGATGGCGGTGCAGGTCGCGCGGTCCACGGGGCAGACCACCGCCCGGCTGGCCGAATGGCAGATCGATTCCTTTCTGGAGGGCCTGACCGAGCCCCCCGAGCCCGGCATGACCCGCACCGAGGTCACGTACCCCCTGGTCGAGCTGCTGCTGCCGGAGCTGGAGGAGTTCCTCGTCTACGTGTGGCGGCGCCAGCTGGCGGCAGCCACCGGGCGCGTGGTGCAGGCGGCCGACGACGAGGAGATGGTCGACCGGCGCCTCGCGGTGGGCTTCGCCGACCTCGTCGGTTTCACCCGGCTCACCCGGCGCCTGGAGGAGGAGGAGCTCGGCGAGCTCGTCGAGGCCTTCGAGACGACCGCCGCCGACCTGGTCGCGGCCCACGGCGGGCGGCTCATCAAGACGCTGGGCGACGAGGTCCTGTTCGCCGCGGACGACGCGGGCACGGCCGCCGAGATCTCGCTGCGGCTCATCGAGACGATGGCCGGCGACGAGACGATGCCCGCGCTGCGCGTGGGCATCGCCTTCGGCACCGTCACGACCCGCATGGGCGACGTGTTCGGCACCACCGTGAACCTCGCGAGCCGGCTCACCTCGATAGCCCCCAAGGACGCCGTCCTGGTCGACGGCGCCTTCGCCGAGGAGCTGGCCCGCGCCGGCGACGCCCCCGTCTCCGAGGCGCAGGCCGCCCAGGACGCGCTGGCCGCCGAGAAGGAGGGCGAGGAGCCCGCCCCGCCCGCGAAGTACCGCTTCGCGCTCCAGCCCATGTGGCAGCGACCGGTGCGCGGCCTCGGCGTGGTCGAGCCGTGGCTCCTGCACCGCCGCGAGACCCAGGGCCTGTCCTAGAGCCTGGCCGGGAGTCTGTCCCGGGGCTCTCGTGGGCAGGGCCGGGGCACGGCCTAGGATCGGCCCCGACGTAACGTTCGTTAACGGAGGGGTCGCCATGGCTGAGCAGCGGTTCGGGGAGTTCGTCGTCGTACGGCGCGAGGGGTATGTCGCCGAGCTGGTGCTCGACCGGCCCAAGGCCATGAACGCGGTGTCGACGGAGATGGCCCGCTCCATCGCCGCCGCCTGCGACGCGCTCGGCGCCGACCCGGACGCCCGGGTCACCGTGGTGACGTCGACGAACGAACGCGCCTTCTGCGTCGGCGCGGACCTGAAGGAACGCAACTCCTTCAGCGACGCCGAGCTCGTACGCCAGCGCCCCACCGCCCGTGCCGCCTACACCGGCGTGCTCGAACTGCCCATGCCGACCGTCGCCGCCGTGCACGGCTTCGCGCTCGGCGGCGGCTTCGAGCTCGCCCTCGCCTGCGACGTGATCGTGGCCGACGCGACCGCGGTGGTCGGGCTGCCCGAGGTGTCGGTCGGCGTCATCCCCGGCGGCGGCGGTACGCAGCTCCTGCCGCGCCGGGTCGGCGCGGCCCGCGCGGCCGAGCTGGTCTTCACCGCCCGGCGCGTCGAGGCCGTGGAGGCAAGGGAGTTGGGGCTCGTGGACGTCCTGGCCGACGACGCCCGTACGGAAGCGCTCGCGCTCGCGGGACGGATGGCGGCCAACTCGCCCGTCGGGCTGCGTGCGGCGAAGCGGGCGATGCGGCTCGGGCACGGGCTCGACCTGCGGGCCGGTCTTGAGGTCGAGGACGCGGCCTGGCGGTCGGTGGCGTTCTCCGGGGACCGTGCCGAGGGCGTGGCCGCGTTCAACGAGAAGCGCAAGCCGGAGTGGCCCGGCCAGTGACCCGCTGGGGTTGGTGCGAGGTCCGCCGTCGGGTGTGAGCGGATGCGCGTCGGCGCCTCCATGGGTCAAAACCACCCAAACCTCCCTAAGCTGGAGGAATGGGTGGAGAGGATGCCCGGCTGCGGGCCGTGGTTTCGCTGGCACAGGCCATGGCCGCGGCCCACACGCCGCGCGAGTCCTGGCGCGCCGCGGCGCTCGGCGCGCGGGACGCGCTCGGCGGCACCTTCGCCGCGCTCTCGGTGTGGGAGCGAGAACTGGGACGCCTGCGGGTCCTGGTGAACGAGGGTGAACGGGCCGACGGGGAGGAGGAGTTCCCCGACGACGAGACGTACCCGGTGCACCAGTTCCCCGAGATCACCGAGTTCCTGCACGAGCGGTGGGCGGGCGGGGGCGAGCCCAACGCTTGGGTCGAGACCGCCGTCGCGCCTCCCGCGGACGACGCGGGCCACCGCCACCTGGGGGCGCCTCCCACCGGCAGCTGGGGGAGGGTGACCGCGCTGCGCCGCCGCGGGCGGGGCTGCTGCGTGGTCGCTCCGATCGTGCTGCACGGGCGGGCCTGGGGCGAGCTCTACGTGGCGCGGCCGGTCGGCGCGCCGGTCTTCGCCACGGCCGACGCCGACTTCGCGACCGTCCTCGCGTCGGTCGTGGCGGCCGGTATCGCCCAGACCGAACGCCTCGAAGAGGTGCGCCGCCTCGCCTTCACCGACCCCCTCACCGGGCTCGCCAACCGGCGCGCGGTCGACATGCACCTCGACGAGGCGATCGAGCGGCACCGGGCGGACGGCTCCGTCGTCAGCCTCGTCGTGTGCGACCTGAACGGACTCAAGCGGGTCAACGACACGCTGGGGCACGCGGTCGGGGACCGTCTTCTCGAACGCTTCGGCTCGGTCCTCTCCCTCTGCGGGGCGATGCTGCCCGGCGCGCTGGCCGCGCGGCTCGGCGGCGACGAGTTCTGCCTTCTCGCCGTCGGTCCCCGCGCCGACGAGGTCGTCACGGTGGGCGAGCAACTCTGCTTGCGCGCAGGGGAGTTGGAGCTGGGCGAAGGGGTCGCGTGCGGGATCGCCTCCACGGGTGATCCCATCGGCGAGGTGCGCTCGGCCCGCCGTCTGTTCCGCCTCGCGGACGCGGCGCAGTACCGCGCGAAGGCGGCGCGGTCGGCGAAGCCGGTGGTGGCGGGGCGGGACGGGGCGGTCCTGGCCCTCGCCGAGAATCCCCCGACCCCGCCGCACGACCGCCGCCGCTTCCGGGGCCGGAGCTGACCCCCGTGCCCCCTCGCCCCGGGGCGCCCCCACGCCCCACCCCCGCCCGGCGGGGGCCCGAATTGCGCAGTTCCCCGCGCCCCGAAAAACCCTGGTTCGACTGCGGACCGTGCCCGCGTCCCGCGCAGTTCCCCGCGCCCCTGTAGGGCACCCGGCGCCGAACGGTCGCGCCTACCGCGGCGGAGCCGCGCAATGTCACAGCCCCGCGCCCCTTAGCTACTCGGTGCCGGGCGGCATGGGCATCCTCAGCCCGTCATGGGGGTCCCCCCTGGCCCTTGAGGCCTTGGGGGAGTTTGAGGACGAGCGCCCTTGAGGCGCGACACGGGGTCTGGGGCGGAGCCCCAGGGGGCCAGGGCTAGTGACACTTGGCGATTCAATCCGTAGGGTGCTGAATATGGATATGCACACTGTCGTGGTGGGGACCTCCGGGACCACCCCCGAGGACGTCATCGCCGTGGCCCGCGCCAACGCGAAGGTCGAGCTCTCCGCCGAGGCCCTCGCCGCACTGGCCCGCGCACGCGAGATCGTCGACGCGCTGGCCGCCAAGCCGGAGCCGGTGTACGGCGTCTCCACCGGCTTCGGTGCGCTCGCCTCCCGGCACATCAGCCCCGAACTCCGCGCCCAGCTCCAGCGCAACATCGTGCGCTCGCACGCCGCCGGCATGGGTCCGCGAGTGGAGCGCGAGGTCGTGCGCGCGCTCATGTTCCTGCGCCTGAAGACCGTCGCCTCCGGGCACACCGGCGTACGCCCCTCCGTCGCCCAGACCATGGCCGACGTGCTCAACGCCGGCATCACCCCCGTCGTCCACGAGTACGGCTCGCTCGGCTGCTCCGGCGACCTCGCCCCGCTGTCGCACTGCGCCCTCACGCTCATGGGCGAGGGCGACGCGGAGGGCCCCGACGGCGTCGTGAAGCCCGCGGGCGAACTGCTCGCCGCGGCCGGCATCGAGCCCGTCGAGCTGCGCGAGAAGGAGGGCCTCGCCCTCCTCAACGGCACCGACGGCATGCTCGGCATGCTGTGCATGGCCCTCGCCGACCTGAAGAAGCTCTACACCTCCGCCGACATCACCGCGGCCCTCTCCCTCGAAGCACTGCTCGGCACCGACAAGGTGCTCGCGCCCGAGCTGCACGCCATCCGCCCGCACCCCGGTCAGGGCGCCTCCGCCGCCAACATGCTCGCCGTGCTGAAGGATTCGGGCCTGACCGGCCACTTCCAGGAGGAAGAGGCGCCGCGCGTCCAGGACGCGTACTCGGTGCGCTGCGCCCCCCAGGTCAACGGCGCCGGACGCGACACCATCGCGTACGCCCTGACCGTCGCCGAGCGCGAGCTGGCCTCCGCCGTGGACAACCCGGTGGTCCTGGCCGACGGCCGCGTCGAGTCGAACGGCAACTTCCACGGCGCCCCGGTCGCCTACGTCCTGGACTTCCTCGCCATCGCCGCCGCCGACCTCGGCTCCATCGCCGAGCGCCGCACCGACCGGCTGCTCGACAAGAACCGCAGCCACGGCCTGCCGCCGTTCCTCGCCGACGACGCCGGTGTGGACTCGGGCCTGATGATCGCCCAGTACACCCAGGCCGCCCTGGTCAGCGAGATGAAGCGGCTCGCGGTGCCGGCCTCCGCCGACTCCATCCCGTCGTCCGCCATGCAGGAGGACCACGTCTCCATGGGGTGGTCGGCCGCGCGCAAGCTGCGCACCGCCGTCGACAACCTGACCCGCATCATCGCCGTCGAGATGTACGCGGCGACCCGCGGCATCGAGCTGCGCAAGGGCCTCACCCCGGCCCCCGCCTCGCAGGCCGCCATCACCGCGGCCCGCGCGGCCGGCGTCCAGGGCCCGGGACCGGACCGCTTCCTCGCCCCCGACCTGGCCGCCGCGGACGCCTTCGTACGCGAGGGCAAGCTGGTCGCGGCGGTGGAGACGGTGACGGGCCGGCTCGCCTGACCCGCCCCCGACGTACGGAAGGGCCGCCCGGGATGTCGCATCCCGGGCGGCCCTTTCCCGTACGCGAGCCCGCGGGTTTCAACAGGTTCCCGTACGCGAGCCCGCGGGGTTCAACAGGGCTCGGTTCAAAAGGGCTTGGATCAATCGGATCAACAGGATGGATCAACAGGGCTGGGAGCGGCGGACCGAATACATCACGAACCCCGCTCCCAGCCCCAGGAACAGCGTGCCGCCGACCAGATAGGGGGAGGTGTCCGCGCCGCCGGTGTCGGCGAGGGCCATCGGGGCCTCGTCGGGGGCCGGACCGGTCCGGTAGGCGGAGTGCGCGGTGGTGGTGGAGGGGTGGTGTTCATCCGTGGCGTTGGCGGACGGCACGAACCACAGAGCGCAGAGCAGAGTCCCCGCCGCGGTGGCGGTGAGCAGGGGACGACGAGCGACGGACAAGTGAGCGATCCCCTTGCGAGTACGTCGAATTGACGGGATGCGCTGATGCTAGTGAAAGTAGCGGGTCGCGGGAAAGTCGCGGATGGCTTGAGCCCTACGCTCCCTCGCATGAGCGAAGAAGAGACATCACGGTATGTGCGGCTCCGCGTCGATTTGGTCCTGGAGATCGAGGATGCGGGCCGGTTGGCGGCGGCCGCGCTGACCCGCGTCGCGGAGGATCCGGCGATGCGCCCCGAGGAACGCGCGCATGCCGAGGCGGCGGTACGGGAAGACGGAGCGGAGGCCCTCGCGTATCTGGTGGACCCGGTCGGCCTCGTGGAGGCGCTGCCCGGCGCGGAGCTGGTCCAGGCCTCCTGGAGCAGCGAGCGCGTCGGATACGACCCCGACGACGAGGAGTGGGACCTCGACGAGGAGGACAGCAATGACGAGGACTGACAGATCCGGCAGATCCGGCAGATCCGGCAGTCCCGGCAGTCCCGGCGGGGTCGGCGGATCTCACGGGACCGGCGGGGACCGGCGGCGGCCATGACCTGACGGGCACGCCCGCCCGGCCGGGCGGCGGTGGGGCGGGGCCGGGACGGCACCGAGCGGCACCATTTGGCGATCTTGTACCGTCCCGCCCCGACCCGTCCTCGGACGCGTGGTGTGCCCCACATTCACCCCCACTGCGGAACTGGACAGAGCAGTCTGATGTTCTAGTTGTGATGACGTGGGGGACGGCGACGATGGAGAAGCGTGTGAAGACGGAGAGTAAGCGGCGCAAGCAGGGTCTCGCGGCGGCGTGCGCGGTGCTCGGCGGCGTACTGGTCCTTTCTGCCTGCAACGGGGGCGGCGACAAGGGTGCCGCCAAGGCCGACAGCTCGTCATCGGCGCAGGCGGCGGCGGACAAGGCCGCCGAGAAGGACACCTCCGACGCCAAGATCGCCATCACTCCGAAGAACGGCGCCACCAACGTCGGCATCAACAGCGACACCAAGGTCACCGTCGCCGACGGCAAGCTGACCGATGTGACGATGACCTCCCCCGAGGGCACCAAGGTCGACGGGAAGATATCCGCGGACGGGATGAGCTGGGCCCCCGAGAAGGCGCTGAAGCGTTCGGCCACGTACAAGATCACCGCGACCGCGGCGGATGCCAAGGGGCGTCAGGCGCACGAGAACGCCTCCTTCAGCACCGTCTCCCCGAAGAACAGCTTCATAGGCAGCTTCACGCCCGAGGACGGCTCCACCGTCGGCGTGGGCATGCCGGTGTCCATCAACTTCGACAAGGCGATCACCAACAAGAAGGATGTGCAGGCCAAGATCACGGTCTCCTCCAGCAGCGGTCAGGAAGTCGTCGGGCACTGGTTCGGCTCGCAGCGCATCGACTTCCGCCCGCAGGAGTACTGGAAGGAGAACTCGACCGTCACCATGAAGATGGACCTCGACGGCGTCCAGGGTGCCAACGGCATCACCGGCGTCCAGGAGAAGACGGTCACCTTCAAGATCGGCCGCAACCAGGTCTCCACCGTCGACGCGAACACCCACACCATGACCGTCACCCAGGACGGCAAGACCGTGAAGAGCATCCCGATCTCCGCGGGCTCCCCCGAGCACCCGACCTACAACGGCCAGATGGTGATCTCCGAGAAGTACAAGGAGACCCGCATGAACGGTGCGACGGTCGGCTTCACGGACGACGACGGCAAGGGCGAGTACGACATCAAGGACGTGCCGCACGCCATGCGCCTGTCCGCGTCCGGCACCTTCATCCACGGCAACTACTGGGGCGCGAAGTCCATCTTCGGCAGCGCCAACACCAGCCACGGCTGCGTCGGCCTGTCGGACACCAAGGGTGCCAACGACGACGGCACCACGGCCGCCTGGTTCTACGACCACTCCATCACCGGTGACGTCGTGATCATCAAGAACTCCCACGACAAGACGGTCCAGCCCGACAACGGCCTCAACGGCTGGAACATGAGCTGGGACCAGTGGAAGGCCGGCTCGGCCGCCTGACCCGCTCGACGGTGTGACCGCCTGATCCGCTCGGGGGCCCTTCGGGGCCCCCGCAGCATTTTCCGCGGCCTTTCCGCCGCCTCTTCTCAGCCCGTCCGGACCGGCTGGTCGGCGCTCCAGCTGCCGAGCAGGCGCAGCGACTCCTCGGACGCCGAGCCCGGCTCCGCGTGGAAGGTGACCAGGGACAGGTCGTGCTCCTCCGGCAGCTTCAGCGTCTCGTACGCAAGCGTCAGCTCGCCCACGACCGGATGACGCAGCCGCCTGACGCCATGGCCCTTGTCGGCGATGGTGTGGGCCGCCCACATGGTGCGGAAGTCCTCGCTCTTGACCGACAACTCGCCGACCAGGGCGGTCAGTTGAGGATCGTTGGGGTAGCAGCCGGCGCACAGCCGCAGGATGCTCACCACGTCGATCGCCTTCCCGTGCCAGTCCACGTACAGCGACCGGGAGGCCGGATCGAGGAACACGTGGCGCGCCAAGTTCCTCTCCTGCGGCGGAAGTTGGGACATGTCGCCCAGTAGCGCGGCCGCCATCCGGTTCCAGCCGAGGATGTCGAGGCGGCGGCCGATGAGATGGGCGGGCACGTGGTCCATCGAGTCCATCAGCTGCTGGAGCGCCGGGCGCACCTGCTGGGGCTTGCAGGCCGCCGCGCGCTTCTTCTTCGCCTTGCCCTTGGCGAGGTGGGTGAGGTGGTCCTGCTCGATGTCGTTGAGGCGCAGCGCCCGCCCGATCGCGTCCAGGACCTCCGCCGACACGTTCTGCGCGTTGCCCTGCTCCAGGCGCGTGTAGTACGCGACCGACACCCCGGCCAGCTGCGCCAGCTCCTCCCGGCGCAGGCCCGGCACCCTGCGGTGGCGCCCGTGGTCGGGCAGCCCCACGTCCTCGGGCTTCAGCCGTGCCCGGCGTGAGCGGAGGAATTCGCTGAGTTCGGCGCGCTGGTCCATGACACCCCAGTATCCGTGCTCGGCGGCGTGGACGTACGACCGGGAGCCTGTCCCTGCCAGTAGTACGCACGCTGGTCGTAGGCAGAACAGAGGCCTGGGTGACAGGCAGGAACTCGGGCAGGCTGATCAGGTACCCCAAAGATCTGAGGAGAACGGCATGACCACCGTCGCCGCCTACGCCGCACCCGCCCCGAAGGCTCCCCTGGAGCGCACCACCATCGAGCGCCGTCCGGTCGGCGCGAACGACGTGCTCATCGAGATCAAGTACGCCGGCATCTGCCACTCCGACATCCACCAGGTGAACGAGGGCTGGGGCCAGGGCATCTTCCCGATGGTGCCCGGCCACGAGATCGCCGGCGTGATCACCGAGGTCGGCTCGGACGTCACCACGTTCCAGGTGGGCGACCACGCGGGCGTCGGCTGCTTCGTCGACTCCTGTGGCACGTGCGAGGCCTGCCGGTCGGGGCAGAACCAGTTCTGCAAGGACGGCGTCTCGACGTACAACGACACCGGCCGGGACGGCAAGCCCGCCTATGGCGGCTACTCCACGCACGTCGTGGTGGACGCCGACCACACCCTGCGCATCCCCGAAGGCATCTCGCTCGACGTCGCGGCCCCGCTGCTGTGCGCCGGCATCACCCTGTACTCGCCGCTCAAGCGCTGGCAGGCCGGCCCCGGCAAGAAGGTCGCCATCCTCGGGCTCGGCGGCCTCGGCCACATGGGCGTCAAGATCGCGCACGCGCTCGGCGCCGAGGTGACCGTGCTCAGCCAGTCGCTGCGCAAGAAGGACGACGGGCTCAAGCTGGGCGCGGACCACTACTACGCGACGAGCGACGAGGCCACGTTCAAGGAGCTTGCCGGCTCCTTCGACCTCATCGTCTCCACCGTCTCCGCGCCGCTGGACCTGGGCGCGTACCTGGCGCTCCTGAAGACGGGCGGCGCGTTCGTCAACGTGGGCGCCCCGGAGGAGCCGAACTCGCTCAACATGTTCGGCCTCATCGGCGGCAACAAGATCCTTGCCGGCTCGATGATCGGCAGCATCGACGAGACGCAGGAGATGCTCGACTTCTGCGCCGAGCACGAGCTGGGTGCGGAGATCGAGCTGATCCGTGCGGACCAGATCAACGAGGCGTACGAGCGGGTGCTGGCGAGTGATGTCCGCTACCGCTTCGTGATCGACACCGCCACGATCTGACCCCGGGCCCTGGCGGAGCCCCGGGGGTCCCCCCGGGGCCCCGCCCCGGACCCCGTCCGCGCGTTCTCCCACCCACCTCCCGTGCGGCGGGGTTGCTTCGGCCCGGCTCCCCGGGGCTCCGCCCCGGACCCCGTTCGCGCCTGAACGGCGCTCGTCCTCAATCGCCGGACGGGCTGAGGTTGCCTCTGCTGGGCACCCTGCCAAGGGCCGCCCCGCCAGGGGCGCGGGGAACTGCGCGACCAGCCAGGCACGGCCCGCAGTCGAAAGCCGGAGGCCGGAGGCCGGACCCATCGTGGGTAACCCGGGACGGCCCGCAGGCTCAACTGCCGTGTGGGGGAGGATGGTTCCGGCCGGGCCGGGCCGTGTGCGCGGCCGTGCGGCCGCGACCGCACGCCACCGCCACCCGCCGGAGCGCACCATCCTCTACGCCGCCATCCTCCTCCTGACCCTGCCCGCCGCCGTCCTCCTCGCGGCCAAGGCCGTCCACCTGCTCGCGACCCGGCGCGTCGGGTACGCCAGGACCCGCCCCGGCCGCTGCGGCGAGGCGGCCACGCTGTGCCTGTGCGTGTTCGTCGTCACGCTCGCCGTCGGAAACCTCAGCGGGTTCGACACCCGGCCCACACGGGCCTGCGTCACGGCACGCACCGGTCACGACGCCGTGCGGTCCTACCACTACGCAGCCGACGCAGGCATCACCATCGACAGCCGGCCCCTCCCCCCGTCGGTGCTCTGCACCTGGCCGGACGGCGCCACGGTGCAGCTCGTCCCGTCCTGGGTCGACCCGGTGCTGCTGCTCTCCCTGGCCGGAGCCGTCGCGTACGTCGCGATGGGGTGCCGGGCCGCGGTCAGGGAGGGCCGGCGGACCCGGCCCGGCGCGCCCCCGGCCATTGTGTGACCGTGGGGTGCGGGCCGCGGCGACCGGGCGGGCCGCGAACGGCTACTCGGGCCCGGGATAGACCCGCTCCTCGGGCAACAGGGCTTGCGCGGAGGCGAGTTGGCCGCCGCGCGCGAGGTCGCGTACGCGATGTGCGAGCGGCGTCACATCGCGCACATCCACGATCCACTCGTCCGCGTACCGCCGCGCCGCCTCCCCGACGAGCCCCAGCTGCAAGGACCGGTACGGAAGCGCCCGGAGGTGCAGGTCGCGCTCGGGGTCCCACTGCACCCGCGCCGGCGCCCGCTTCAACTCCCGCTTCCAGTCGCCCGGTTCACCGTGCACCTCGCGGTCGTAGTGCGAGAGGCAGGCGTGTTCGAGAGCCCAGTCGAACCCGTCCCGCCGGATCTCGACGGCGAGCACGGTCTCCTGCCCCTCCTTCGTGCCCCACCCCGAGCGATACATCATCCACAGGAACGACGGCTTGATCCAGGTCATCCGCTCGCGCTTCCACGCCGCGGGAAACCGCCCGTCCCGCGCGGCGGCCAGCCCGAGCGCCGGGGCGTACGCCTGGTAGACGGTGATCGTCGACGCGGTGTGCAGGGCGCGGATCCGGCGCCGCGGCGGGAGCGTGGTCTGGGCTTCCATGGGGCAAGCGTGACGCCACGGGGCCCGGGTGACCAGCGAATATCCGGAGCGCGTGGGCTAATCGCCGCCGGGGGTCGGCCGGTGCTCGACGTATTCGACCACCGTGCCGTCCGGGTGCCGGGCGTAGAAGGCGGCGCCGGTCGGCACCTCGTGCAGAGGGACGACGATCTTCGCGCCGCGCTCCGTCAGGCGGGCCAGATGCGCGGACGCGTCGTCGACGAGCAGGGTCCCTGCGGCGGACAGGAACGGCGCGACGGCCTCCTCGGACCCCTCGATGATCAGGAAACCGCCGACCGCCGCCAGCACGAGCCCCTTGGCCGGATAGGTGATCCACATGTCCCGCTCGACGCCCTGCACCTCCTCGTAGAAGCGGGTGAGCCGCTCCAGGGTGCCGGGCGGGGTGAAGACGCGGATGAAGGCGCGTGGCGCGGTGAGGGCGGAGGAGTCGTTGCTGCGCCGCCGTACCAGAGGTGCGGTGTCCTGTTGATTCGTCATGACGGCAGCCTCCGCCCCCGACGGCCCCCCAGCCAGGTCCCGGTTGATGCGGTGAGTGCTGGTCATAGGCTGAGGGGCGGGCAAGAGGCCGCGCGGCGCGGCAACAGGGTGCGGGAGTCGTGCCCGCCGAGGAGGGTGCAGATCGTGACGGACACGGGCACGGACACGGACGCGGACACCCGCGCGGGAGCGGGGCACGCGTCACGGCGGCGCGAACTCGGCGGCTTCCTGCGCGCCCACCGCGAACGCCTGCGCCCCGCCGACCTGGGCCTGCCCCCGGGCGCACGGCGCCGCACACCGGGCCTGCGCCGCGAGGAGGTCGCCGCCCTGGCCGGGGTGGGCGTGGCCTGGTATTCCTGGCTCGAACAGGGGCGGGTGGAGACATCACGGCAGGTCCTCGACGCGGTGAGCCGCACCCTGCGCCTGGACGCGACGTCCCACGCCCACGTCCTGACCCTCGCGGGGTACGCGGCTCCTGAGCCGCTCGCGGCACCCGACCCCAACACCCGTGCCCTGATGGAGAGTTGGGCCGACACTCCGGCCCTCTCCCTGGACCCGGCGCTGTTCATCACCGCGTGGAACGAGGCGTACGCGGGTCTGTGGCCCGATCCGGGACGCGTACCCGTCGCGGACCGCAATCTGCTCCTGCTGCTGCTCACCGACCCGGCCCACCAGCGGTTGCTGCCCACCTGGGAGCCGGTCGCGATGGATCTGCACCGGCACTTCCGCGGCCGCGCGGACCGCAGCCCCGACGACGCCCGGGTCCGCCGTCTGACCGCCCGCCTGCGCGAGACGCGGCCCGACCTGGACGCCTGGTGGTCCTGCCGCTCCGTGGGCGACTTCGCCTCCCGCACGGTGGAGCTGGTCCCCGCCCCGCCCGCGCCCCCGCTCCGCTCGACGATGACCGTCCTCTATCCGGGAACGGCGTCCGGCACCGACTCGATCCTGGTCCAGCGCCTGGAGCGGCGCTAGGGCGTCCGGTCCGGTCCGGCCCGGCCCGGTTCGGACCGGACCGGGCCGCGGCTACTTGGTCGTTTCCGTGACCTCGGGTGCCGGAGCGATCCCCGTCGGGCAGGACGCGCCCCAGTTC
The DNA here is from genome assembly GCF_036014195.1 of Streptomyces sp. NBC_00442. Taxonomy (NCBI): domain Bacteria; kingdom Bacillati; phylum Actinomycetota; class Actinomycetes; order Kitasatosporales; family Streptomycetaceae; genus Streptomyces; species Streptomyces sp. NBC_00442. Next base: position 2,630,139 of record NZ_CP107918.1, on the reverse strand, counting down.
GTCTCGAAGGGGGCCGTGAGCTTGACGCCGGTGCCGCCGATGCCGCAGTACCCGGCCGGATTCTTGTCCAAGTACTGCTGGTGATAGGGCTCCGCGGCGTAGAACGGGCGGCCCTGCGCCGGCAGCAGCTCCGTCGTGATCGCGCGGTGGCCCGAGGCCGTGAGGACCTCCTGGTAGGCCTCGCGGGAGGCCTGGGCCGTGGCCGCCTGGGCGGGGCTGTGGGTGTAGATCGCCGAGCGGTACTGCGTGCCCACGTCGTTGCCCTGGCGGAACCCCTGCGTCGGGTCGTGGTTCTCCCAGAACACCTTCAGGAGCTGCGCGTACGGGACGAGGGCGGGGTCGTAGACCACCCGGACCGCCTCGGTGTGCCCGGTCAGGCCGGAGCAGACCTCCTCGTACGCCGGGTTCACGGTGCTGCCGCCCTGGTAGCCGACGAGCGTCGTCCAGACGCCCGGCGTCTGCCAGAACTTGCGCTCCGCGCCCCAGAAACAGCCCATCCCGAAGTCCGCGACCTCCAGGTTCTCGGGGTAGGGGCCGGCCAGCGGGTTGCCGAGGACCGTGTGCCGTTCGGGCAGGGTGAATTCGGGCTCCGGACGGCCCTTGAGGGCCTGCTCGGGGGTGGGCAGCTCGGGCGGGCGGCGGCCGAAGATCATCGTGGGCTCCTCGGAGAGGTTCGGGTGCCTAGGGTGAACGTACGGCCGGGCCCGGAGATTCCGCCGCGCGCCGCGGAAGCTGCCGTCAAAGCCGCCCCAGCGTCGCCGGGCTGCCGCCGTTCGACTCGTAGCCCGCCACCGCCAGCGCCCGGTGCAGGGCGTACTGCGCCGCCGGGTCCTCGGAGACCGTCCAGGGGACGGCGCCCACATGGCCGTCCAGGGCGACGAACTGTTCCATCGCCTCCGCCCACCGCTGGGCCGGCACGAGGAAGGACACCAGGAGGTGGCGGACGAGCGGCAGGGCCGGGTCGTCGGGGCGGGCGTGGTGGACGGCGTGCAGGGCGCCCTCCATGGCCCGGCTCACCACGGCTGTGCGGTGGAAGTCGCTGACCAGGACGATGTCGGGCATGTGCTCGTACACCGCGAACAGGGGAAGGGCCGAGAGCAGGGCGCCGCGCGGGGCGCGGGCCGCGGACGCCGTCGCGAACTCGTCGGCCTGGGCGCGCGAGCCGTGCCACTTCTCGCAGTGGTAGTGCAGCGCCGCCACGTGCGCCCCCATGTGCTGCGGGGCGCGGTCGAGGACCTTCGCCCACAGCTGGTCGAACTCCGGGCGCGGGTAGGCGAGTCCGCGGGCCACGGCGAGTTCGACGATGGAGGGCACGGGGTCGCCCGGGGCGAGCAGGGCGGCCTCGCCGCAGACCGTGCGGGCCTCCTCCAGGATGATGCGGAAGTCGTCCCGGCCCACCGACGAGGAGCGCCACGCCTGCTGGACCAGGAACTCGGCGTGCACCTGCGCCGCCCCCGCGTCCTTGGGTGCTTCCGAGCGCCAGTTGCGCAACCACGCCCCGCCGACGCCCGGCCGCCGGGCCAGTTCGAGCGAGGCCGCGCCCGCGAAGGCCTGGACGCGCTGCCAGCGCCGCTCGCCCTCCTTGGGCGTCGCGGCGAGGAGGCGCTGGGCCGGTTTCCAGTCCTGGGTGCCCTGCACCACCGCGAGTACGTCGAGGAGATCCTGGTCGGGCCCCGGCAGGCGCACGTCGAGTTCCTCCTGGCGTACGAATCCGTACGCCGCCGGGTCCGCGGCGTCCGGCGCACCGGGCCGGGACAGGCGGATGCCGCCGCCACCGCGTCCAAGGACGAACCGGCCGAGGATCGCGACGATCATGCACAGCACGATCAGGGTCCACAGAATCTCCATGACCACCAGCGAACCAGACCGTGCCCGCATACCGCGAACCGGAGCGTCGCCGTATGGGGCGAACCTGTGCTGCCGACGAACTAGGCTCTGCGTCCATGAGCCACGAGCACCACGACAAGAGCTTCGAGACCCTCGCGATCCACGCCGGGAACACCGCGGATCCGCTGACCGGTGCGGTCGTACCCCCGATCTACCAGGTCTCCACGTACAAGCAGGACGGCGTCGGCGGGCTTCGCGGCGGCTATGAGTACAGCCGCAGCGCGAACCCGACCAGGACCGCCCTCGAAGAGAACCTGGCGGCCCTCGAAGGCGGCCGCCGCGGACTCGCGTTCGCCTCCGGTCTCGCCGCCGAGGACTGCCTGCTGCGTACGCTGCTCGCGCCCGGTGACCACGTGGTGATTCCGAACGACGCGTACGGCGGCACGTTCCGGCTGTTCGCGAAGGTCGTCTCGCGCTGGGGCGTCGAGTGGTCGGTCGCCGACACCTCCGACCCGGCGGCGGTGCGGGCCGCGGTCACCAACCGCACGAAGGTCATCTGGGTCGAGACGCCGTCCAACCCGCTGCTCGGCATCACCGACATCGCGGCCGTGGCGCAGGTGGCCGCGGACACGGGGGCCAGGCTCGTCGTCGACAACACCTTCGCGAGCCCCTACCTCCAGCAGCCCCTCTCGCTCGGGGCGGACATCGTGGTGCACTCGCTGACCAAGTACATGGGCGGCCACTCCGACGTCGTGGGCGGCGCCCTGGTCACCGACTCGGCGGAGATCGGCGAGGAGCTCGCGTACCACCAGAACGCGATGGGCGCGGTCGCCGGGCCCTTCGACTCCTGGCTGGTGCTGCGCGGCATCAAGACGCTTCCGGTCCGCATGGACCGGCACAGCGAGAACGCGGGCAAGGTCGCCGAGATGCTGTCCCGGCACGCCAAGGTCACGCACGTCCTGTACCCGGGACTGCCCGATCACCCGGGCCACGAGGTGGCGGCCAAGCAGATGCGCGCGTTCGGCGGCATGGTCTCCTTCCGCGTCGAGGGCGGCGAGCGGGCGGCCGTCGAGGTCTGCAACCGTACGAAGCTGTTCACGCTCGGCGAGTCCCTCGGCGGTGTCGAGTCGCTGATCGAGCACCCGGGCCTGATGACGCACGCGAGCGTCGCGGGCTCCGCCCTCGAAGTCCCCGCGGACCTGGTCCGGGTCTCGGTGGGCATCGAGAACGCGGACGACCTGCTCGCCGACCTTCAGCAGGCGCTGGGCTAGCGGCGGCGAACGGCCGGGAGACGGGCCGGGAGGCCCTAGATCCCGACGGGTGGCGTCACCGTGGACGGTGGCGCCACCCAGGGCTGGGCGATCGAGGCCCAGACCACGAACACGACCGCGGCCGCCGCGACGAGCAGCCACAGCAGCCGCCGCACCACGCGCCGTCTGCGCAGCATCCGAAGGCCCAACTCGGCTGCCCTGTCCGCGAGTTCGGCGGGTACGGCCGGGTGGCCCGCGCTCTCCAGGAGCCGGCGGACCTCGGCGGTCTTGCGGTCGGGCGCGCTCATCGCGGGGCCTGCCCCTCGCCGCGGGGCCGCCGCGTCACGGGGACGCCTCGGGAGCGGGGGTCGCGGGCGCGGCCGGCTTCGGGGCGCTGCGCATCGCGGTGACGGCCCGGGTGCAGATGGCGCGCACGCGGTCCACCGGCAGTCCGACGAGCGCCGCGGTCTGTTCCTCGGCGACCCCCTCGTACAGGCGCAGGACGAGGATCAGGCGTTCCTGCGGGGTCAGCCGGGCGAGGAGTCCCGCGTCGGCGGCGGGCCGGGGCATGCCGGGTACGGCCGGCCGGTGGTGGCGCCAGGCGGTGCGGGCGAAACGGGCGGCGAGTTCCTGGCGGGTGCGGTCGTAGGGGTCCTCGCCGCGCAGCCGGTGCCATCGGGCGTACGTCTCGGCGAGGGCGGCCGTCAGCAGGCCCCGGGCGCGCGGGTTGCCGTCGGGCGGCTCGGCGGTCAGCAGGGTGGCGGCATGGAGCAGCCGGCCCCCCGCGCCCGCCACGAATGCCTCGAACTCCCGGGTGCGGCGGCGGTGTCGGGTGAACTGCCGCTCGCGCATGAGCCTCATATGAGGGCAGGCGCGAGCCCCGGGTCAAGAGGTCGGAGCCACCGGCTCCTGCGTGGCGGACTGGCGGGCCGAGAGCGCCGAGTTGAAGCGGGTCAGGAGCGCGCAGAACGACTCCCGCTCCTCGTCCGTCCAGCCGTCCGTGACCTGCGCCATCAGCTCGCGCCGCGAGGAGCGCACCTCTTCGAGGCGGGACTGGCCGCGCGGTGACAGCTGCAGCACGACAGCCCGCCCGTCCTCGGGGTGGGAGGTGCGCTTGACCAGGCCGGTGTCGACGAGCGGCGCGACCTGACGCGTCACGGTCGACGAGTCGATCCCCATGCCCGCGGCGAGCGCCTTGACGCCCATCGGGCCTTCCAGGTCGAGCCGGTTGAGCAGCAGGTAGGCCGCCCGGTCCATCGAGTTGCGGACCTGTCCGACGCCGCCGAGCCTGGTCTGCTCTGCGCGGCGGGCGAACACGGCCACCTGGTGCTGGAGGGCATCGAGGAGGCCGGGTTCGAGCGGAGGAGTCATGTCCTGAACTGGGGGCATGGCCGGGGCTCTCTCGTGCGGGTGTCGGTCTGGTGGGGGACAGAGTACGCGGCCCGACCGGCGTACGTACCGGCGGTGCACAATCCTGTGGACAACTGCCCGGCCGCCCGGAATCCGGACGGCCGCGACGGGGGTGAGCTGCGAGACTTGAGGACATGAGCTTCGGTACGCCCAGTCCCCTGCACCACCTGATCCTCGATGACGTCCGCGGCGCGCAGAAGATGCTGTCGGGGGTGGCCCGCGCCACCGCGATGGAAGGATCGCGCCACCTGTCGTCGCTGGTGGGCGCCCCCGTCCACCTCAAGTGCGAGAACCTCCAGCGGACCGGTTCGTTCAAGCTGCGCGGCGCCTACGTGAGGATCGCGGGGCTGCGGCCCGAGGAGCGGGCGGCCGGGGTCGTCGCGGCGAGCGCCGGCAATCACGCGCAGGGCGTGGCCCTCGCCTCCTCGCTGCTCGGGGTGCACTCCACGGTGTTCATGCCGATCGGGGCGCCGCTGCCCAAGGTGGCGGCGACGCGGCACTACGGCGCTGAGGTGATCCTGCACGGCACGGTCGTCGACGAGACGCTTGCCGCCGCCCAGGCCTACGCGCACGAGCGGGGCGCGGTGTTCATCCACCCCTTCGACCACCCGGACATCATCGCGGGGCAGGGCACGGTGGGCCTGGAGATCCTGGAGCAGTGTCCCGAGGTGCGCACCATCGTCGTCGGCATCGGCGGCGGCGGGCTCGCGGCCGGCATCGCCGTCGCGGTGAAGGCGCTGCGGCCCGACGTCAGGATCGTGGGCGTGCAGGCGGCGGCCGCCGCTTCGTATCCGCCCTCCCTTGCGGCGGGCCGTCCGGTCGCCGTCGAGACGTCGCCGACGATGGCCGACGGGATCAAGGTGGGGCGGCCGGGCGACATACCGTTCTCGCTGGTCAGCGAGCTGGTGGACGAGGTGCGTACGGTTTCCGAGGACGAGCTCGCCAGTGCGCTGTTGCTGTGCCTCGAGCGGGCGAAGCTGGTGGTGGAGCCGGCGGGGGCGAGCCCGGTGGCCGCGCTGCTCAGTGACCCCGGGTCGTTCCGCGGGCCGGTGGTCGCGGTGCTGTCGGGCGGCAATGTGGACCCGCTCCTGATGCAGCGCATACTGCGGCACGGCATGTCGGCGGCCGGTCGCTATCTGTCGGTGCGGCTGCGTCTGAAGGACCGCCCCGGCGCGCTGGCCTCGCTGCTCGGGGAGCTGACGGTGCTCGACGTCAACGTCCTGGACGTGAGCCACATACGGACCGATCCCCGGCTCGGTCTCACCGAGGTGGAGGTCGAGCTGCACCTGGAGACGAAGGGGCCCGAGCACTGCGCCGAGGTGACCGCGGCGCTGGGGGAGGCGGGCTACATCGTCCTGGGGTGATCCGGCTGATCCGGCTGAACCGCTGACAGGACGCGATGTATCGCGTTAGGGTGTGGCTCCTTCGGGCCCGCGAGGGCTCCACCGGGCGTTCCCCGCCCGGCAAATCTAGGATTTGTCCAGGAAGTCACACCCACACTGGGGGTACTCACATGCCAGGCGCCATCTATGCCGAAGGCCTGGTGAAGACTTTCGGCGACGTAACGGCTCTGGACGGCGTGGACCTCGATGTCCCCGAGGGCACCGTTCTCGGCCTGCTCGGCCCCAACGGCGCCGGCAAGACCACCGCCGTACGTGTCCTGACCACCCTGCTCCAGCCCGACCGCGGCACCGCGGTCGTCGCGGGCATCGACGTCCTGAAGCACCCCACCGAGGTGCGGCGCGCGATCGGCCTGTCCGGCCAGTTCGCCGCCGTCGACGAATACCTCACCGGCCGCGAGAACCTGCGGATGGTCGGCAGGCTCTACCAGATGAGCGCCAAGGCCGCGAAGGTGCGGGCGGGCGAACTGCTGGAGCGCTTCAACCTCGCCGACGCCGCGGACCGCCCCGCCAAGACCTACTCCGGCGGCATGCGCCGCCGCCTCGACCTCGCGGCCGCCCTCGTGGTCTCGCCGCCCGTCATGTTCATGGACGAGCCGACCACCGGCCTCGACCCGCGCAACCGGCAGCAACTGTGGGAAGTCATCCAGGAGTTGGTGGCCGGCGGCACCACCCTGCTGCTCACCACGCAGTACCTGGAGGAGGCCGACCGCCTGGCCCACGACATCTGCGTCGTCGACCACGGCAAGGTCATCGCCCGCGGCAGCTCCGACCAGCTCAAGGCCCGTACCGGCGGCGAGCGCGTCGAGGTCGTCGTCCACCAGGGCGACCAGATGGCCCCGGCCCGCGGCGTCCTCGCGGGCTTCGGCAAGGGCGAGGTCAAGTCCGAGGAACACACCCGGCGCCTCACCGTGCCGGTCACCGGCGGCGCCAAGCTGCTCGCCGAGGTCATCCGCGAACTCGACGCCAGGGGAGTGGAGATCGACGACATCGGCCTGCGCCGCCCCACCCTCGACGACGTCTTCATCTCGCTGACCGGCCACGCGGCCGAGACCGCCGCCGAAGAGGCCGACGCGGAAGCCGGCCCGGACGGCGAGGACGCACAGCGCTCCGGCGCACAGCGGCCCGACGCACAGAAGGAGCAGACACGGTGAGTGCCATGAGCGATTCCCTGGTCCTTGCCCAGCGGAATCTGATCCGCATGAAGCGGATCCCCGAAGTGGTCCTGTTCGGCCTGATCCAGCCGATCATGTTCGTGGTCCTGTTCACCTACGTCTTCGGTGGATCCATCCAGGTCGGAGGCTCGCTCTCGCAGCAGAGCTACCGCGAGTTCCTGATGGCCGGCATCTTCGCGCAGACCGTCACCTTCGCGACGGCGGGCGCGGGCGCCGGCATCGCGGACGACATGCACAAGGGCCTCATCGACCGCTTCCGCTCGCTGCCCATGGCCCGCGGGGCGGTGCTCACCGGCCGCACCCTGGCGGACCTGGCGCAGACCGCCGTGACCCTGGTCGTCCTCGCCGGGGTCGCCCTGCTGATCGGCTGGCGCATCCACGACGGCGTCCCCAAGGCCCTCGCCGCGTTCGGCCTGCTGCTCCTGCTCGGGTACGCGTTCTCCTGGATCGGCGCCCTGATCGGCCTGTCCGTACGGACCCCGGAGGCGGCCACGTCCGGCGGGCTCATCTGGCTGTTCCCGCTGACCTTCATCTCGAACGCGTTCGTGGACTCCAACAACCTGCCGACGTTCTTCCGGCACATCGCGGAGTGGAACCCGTTCAGCACCACGGTCCAGGCGGCCAGGGAACTGTTCGGCAACCTGCCCCCGGGCTTCCAGACCCCCGACGCCTGGCCCATGCGGCACGCGATTCTCGCGTCGGTGCTGTGGTCGCTCCTGATCCTGGTCGTCTTCCGCGCGCTCGCGGTCCGCAAGTACCGGCGTGCCGCCGGCTGATACGCCGGGTTCTGGGTGCGCCCGACGTGCCGGGGCCCCCTCTCCGCGAAGCCTGGAGAGGGGGCCCCGGCATGCGCTGTCGCTCGGTCGAGGCGGCGTGCCGTTACCCCGCGGCTCGCTTGGCGTACGTCACGAAGGCGTCCCAGGCGGGGCGGGACGGAATCAGAGTGCCCTTGCTGTGGTCCTTCGTGTCACGGACCAGGACGCGTGGCTGGTTGTCCGCGACCTCGACGCAGTCGTTGGTGTTGCCCCCGGAGTACGAGGACTTGTGCCAGTTCGGTGCTTCGTTCACGTGAACCTCTCCATCGCCTCGTAGATCAGGGCTGTGGACGCCTCGGCTGTCAGCGCGCTGGCGGCGAGCCGATCATAGACCCTCTGGTATGTCATCACCTCGGCGAACTCCTCGGTGTAGTTACCGGTTGAAAACCCCTCGGTGTACGCGCCGCGGACCCCGTTGGCCAGGGTGACGAGCGTGAACGAACCGGCGATGACATGGGGTGATCCGAGCGGCAGTATCCGGATGCTGGTGGTCGGGACTTCCTGGGCTTCCAGCAGCACCTTGAGCTGCGCAGCCATGATGGGCCCCGAACCGGTGCCGCGCAGGAGCACCGCTTCATCCACGATCGCCGCGAACCACGGAGGATCGTCCTGGTTCAGAATCCGCCGCCGCTCCATGCGTTGCTCGACGTACGTGTCGATCACTTTGGGGTCCGCGTCACCGGTGACCAGCAGGGCGCGTGCATAGTCGCGGGTCTGGAGGAGTGCGGGGACGGTCAGCCTGAAGTCGTGGATCAGCCGGGCTTCCTCCTGTCGGCGCACGAACGGTCTGGCGTAGTCGCGAACGTTCTCCCGCTCCAGCAACTTGACCAGATCGACCAGTGATCCCGATCGCATGGTGAGCGTCCGCTCGATCTTCTCGGCCAGGCGCCGGTCCGGCGGTACTTCGCCGAGCTCGACCTCGGAGATCCGGGTCTGACTCACGAACACGCGCTCGGCGAGGTGCGTCTGGGTCCAGAGCTTTCTGCCCTCGGCCTTGTCCATGGCGGCGCGAGCTTCCCGGACAAGGTGCCCGATGTACTGCTCAAGGCTGTCGCCCGGCTCCAGTTCACGCGTTCTTGGCATATGCCTTTTACCTCTGTCGTACTCCGGTATTCAGCTACTGGTGAGCGTACCCACGACCAGCAACTCTTCTATCGAGCAACGGAGTTGAGTCGAGGAAGGACGAATACATGTTCGCCAGCAACATGCCCATGCCGACAAGAGAAACCCCTTTCATCCCGCGCGGAGCCGAGATCGTGGACGAGGTCTATCTGGACCTGCGGGCGGCGCTGGAGGACGCCGGGGTCGACGTGGGGGAGCTCACGCTGGAGTGCGCGCAGGCCTGGGACCCCGCCGCCGGACGCCATGTCGACCTCCACACCATCCGGTTCGGCCGGGTCACGATCGCCGGGGCCAGGAAACTGACCGACCTCTGCCGGTCCGCGCGGAGGCAGCCGAAGTGAAGTACAGAAAGGGCGAGGTCGTCGTGGACATGGCGCGGAACCTGGCGGGCCAGGTCATGGATGTCCGCCACACCGTACTGACCCTGGCGCGCTCGGAGGGCCGGGGTGTGTGGGAGCAGGAGGCCGACCAGTGCAGGCCCGCAAGCCCCGTCGAGGCCGCGTCCCTCACCCCCGGCGGAGCCATCCGCGTCATCTCGTTCTCGCGGTGGCGACCCTGATCCTCACGGCCCTGGCCGCCGGCGCCTTCTGCGCCGCGATGGCCGTCCAGTACGCGGGCCGGTACGGATGAACACCGAAACGGCATTCCGGCCGCCGAGGGCCGGTCCTCCCCCGTCTCTCATGGGGGACGGGGGTGACCGGAAACGCGCCTAGACTCCCTCCATGGCACAGAAGATCGTCACCATCTACACCGATGACCTCACGGGTGAAGAAACCACCGAGGCGGCCACGCACCAGCTCGTCATCGACGGCGTGGCTTACGAGATCGACCTCGCTCCGGAGAGCTACGACAAGCTCCTCGAAGCGGTGGCCCCCTTCACCAAGGCCGGCCGTCGGGTCCGCTCCGGCAAGGCGAAGGCGGCGCCCGCCCGGTCGAACGGCGCCGGCGGCAACGACACCGCGGCCATCAGGGCGTGGGCCAAGGAGAACGGCCACCACGTGAACGACCGCGGCCGCGTCCCCGCCGAGGTCCGCGAGGCCTACGAGAAGGCCGCGAAGTAGCACGGGTGCACGACACGAAGCCCCCGGCCGCTCGAAGGCGGCCGGGGGCTTCCTGGTGCGTGCGTGCGCGCGTTCTGTGCGCCGCGGACGTCAGCCGTTGAACGGGACGGCCGCGAGGATCTTCACCGAGGCCTTCTTGCCGTTGGGCAGCTCGTACTCGGCGTCCTCGCCGACCTTCTTGCCGTTCACGCCGGAGCCGAGCGGCGACTGCGGCGAGTACGTCTCGATCTCCGTCGAGGCGTACTCGCGCGACGCCATCAGGAATTCCAGGGTGTCGTCCGGGTCGCCGTCGAAGGCGATCGTGACGAGCATGCCGGGAGCCACCACGCCGTCCGCGGCGGGGGCCTCGCCGACCTTGGCGTGTTCGAGGAGCTGGGTCAGCTGGCGCACCCGGAGCTCCATCTTGCCCTGCTCCTCCTTGGCCGCGTGGTACCCGCCGTTCTCCCGGAGGTCACCCTCCTCACGGGCCGCCGCGATCTTTACGGCGATCTCCGTGCGCGCGGGACCAGACAGGTACTCCAGCTCGGCCTTGAGCTGGTTGTACGCCTCCTGGGTCAGCCAGGTGACGTTGTCGCTGGTCTGGGTCACAGGTGCTCCTCGTCGGTACTGGATATACAAAGCATCGCCCTACCCAGAAGCATGTGCCTGGTTGGGTGGGCGAAACCACGAGCCTAACAATTCCGGTGCCCCAGGGGGAGGACATAAACCGCTAGAACTTCATCAACGCAGGTCAGAAACCATGCGTCGGCGCTGTTGCCCGAGGCCCGTTCGGACGTCCGGCGGCGTGGAGGGCTCAGCCGGACTGGCAGCCGACCAGATTGGCGGAGGTCGCCCGCGAGGTCGTGGTGATCGTGAGGACCTTGTCCACCTGCTTGACCGGCTCGTCGAACCGGAAGTCCGCCCGGCCCACGTCGTCCCCGCTGGTCTGCTGGGCACGCAGGGTGCAGGTGCCCTTGGCGTCCTTGTCCTTGGTCACTTCGAGGTGCACCTCGACCTTGGTGTCCGAGACCACCTTGAACTTGATCACCTGCGCGGAGAGCGACTGCCCGCCCACGTAGTCGAAGCCGATCCAGGCGACCACGCCCAGCAGCGCGACGCCCAGCACCGAGCCGACGATCTTCAGCTTGCGGTCCGCGCGCTGGTCCGCCGAACGCCCGTAGCGCCCCTGGGGAAGCTGCTCGCGCACAGCGGCCATGATCGTCCTCCTGCTGGTGGGGATACCCGGAATTTTCCGTCCCCCGATTCGGTCACTATAGAAGCCGCCCCGTGCGCGGATCACAGAGGGCGCCCCGTTTACTTACTGAGTCACCGAGGATCGAGTCTTGACTGAGCAGCTGCGACTGATGGCCGTCCACGCCCACCCCGACGACGAGTCGAGCAAGGGCGCGGCCACCATGGCGAAGTATGTGTCCGAGGGGGTGGACGTGCTGGTCGTGACCTGCACGGGAGGCGAGCGTGGCTCCATCCTCAACCCCAAGCTCCAGGGCGACGCCTACATCGAGGAGCACATCCACGAGGTCCGCAAGAGGGAGATGGACGAGGCCCGCGAGATCCTCGGCGTCAGCCAGGAGTGGCTCGGATTCGTCGACTCGGGCCTGCCCGAGGGCGACCCGCTGCCGCCGCTGCCCGAGGGCTGCTTCGCGCTGGAGGACGTCGATGTCGCGGCCGGCCGCCTGGTCCGTTCCATCCGTCACTTCCGTCCCCAGGTCATCACGACCTACGACGAGAACGGCGGCTACCCGCACCCCGACCACATCATGACCCACAAGATCACGATGGTGGCGTTCGACGGAGCGGCCGACACCGAGAGGTTCCCCGAGGCCGAGTTCGGCCCGGCCTACCAGCCGCGGAAGCTGTACTACAACCAGGGCTTCAACAAGCCGCGCACGGTCGCCCTGCACGAGGCGCTCCTCGCCCGCGGCATGGACTCCCCCTACGGCGAGTGGCTGGAGCGCTGGAAGGAGTTCGGCCGCGCCGAACGCACCCTGACCACGCACGTTCCCTGCGCGGAGTTCTTCGAGATCCGGGACAAGGCGCTGATCGCGCACGCCACCCAGATCGACCCCGACGGCGGCTGGTTCCGCGTTCCGCTCGACCTCCAGAAGGACGTCTGGCCGACCGAGGAGTACGAGCTGGCAAAGTCGCTCGTGGACACTTCCCTCCCCGAGGACGACCTCTTCGCGGGCGTACGCGACAATGCCTGATATGAGCGCAAGCCTGGCAATGACGCACTTGGTCCCGCTGGCCGACGAAATCAACGACGACAAGGTGACGCCCGGCGTCCTCGGGTTCATCGTCTTCGCGGCACTCGCCCTCGGGGTGTGGATGCTGATGAAGTCGATGAACCGCCACATGCGGAAGGTCGACTTCGAGGAGGCCCCGGACCCGTCCGCGGACACCCCGGCGGCCCCGGCGGCCTCGGCCCCGGCTCCGGCCGCCTCGGCCAAGGGCGCGCCGAACAAGGCCTGACCCCCGGTCCGCCGAACGCCCCCGCCGTGCCCGCGGAGGACGCGGGGCGGGCGGCGCACGGCCGCGTCCCGGGCGTCAGCGTCCCGACCCCGCCGGCACCCCCATGACCTCACGGGCGTGCCGGTCCGGGACCATGCCCAGGTGCCAGGCCTGCCAGCCCGTCTCCAGGGAGACACCGCGCTCCAGCACGAGGGCGAAGGCCTCCGCGCAGTCCTCCAGCTTGCCGTCGCGGGCGTCGTGGGCGGCGCGCAGCAACTGCGCCACCTCCTCCTGCGCGACCGCGGTCCCGACGTCCACACCGCCGGCGCCCGCGTACGGCAGCAGCGTGCAGCGCAGGAAGCGGGACCAGTCGCCGCCGCGCCGGTCGTCGTACGAGGCGAACAGTGCGGTCGCCTCGTCGCACAGGGCGAGCGCCGGGCCCGGCCGGTTGTTGCCCGCGTCGATCAGCGCGAGCTCCAGACAGGTCCAGGCCTCGCCGTGCGCCACCCCGATGCGGTGGAAGTCGGCGCGCGCGTCGACCAGGAGCTGCCGGGCGAAGCCGGAGTTGCGCAGATTGCCGGTCTGGGCGGCCCGCTGGTCGCGGGTGACCCGGCCCGAGTGGTGGCGGGCGCAGGCGAGCCCGTACACGTCGCGCATGCGCGAGAACATCGTGCGGGCCCGCTCCAGCTCGCGCACCGCCTGGTCGCGGTCGCCGCGCTCCTCGAGAGACTGGCCCAGGTAGTACAGCGTCCACGCCTCGCCCCGCGCGTCCTCCTGCTCCCGGTGGCGCGACAGGGCCTGGCGCAGTCCGTCGACCGCGGCCGACGCGTCGCCCTCGACGAGGCGGGCCCGCGCCAGCTGGGTCAGCGCCCACGCCTCGCCGCGGCCGTCGCGGGTCCGCCCGTACAGATCGAGCGCGGTACGCAACTCGCCCTCCGCACGCGGCACTTCACCGGTGCGCAAGTGCAGCTGGCCGAGCTGGAAGTGGGTCCACGCCTCACCGTGCAGCGACTCGTTCTCACCGTGCAGTTCCAGGGCGGTGGCCAGCAGGGTGCGCGCGGTGGCGAGGTTCGAACGGTCCCGCTCGACGGCGGCGAGCGCGTGCAGCGACCACGCGCGGTCGCCGGCCAGCTCCTCGCCCGCCTGGAGATCGATCGCCTCCCGCAGCCGGGCCGCCGCCTCGATCAGATTGCCCTGGTGGTGCAGGGTGATGCCGAGCGAGCACAGCGCGAGGGCCTGGCCCGCGTCGTGCTGTGCCTCCCGGTAGAGGTTGACCACCGAGGACAGCGTCGTACGCGCCGTGTCCAGCTCGCCGAGCTGGCGGGCCGCGATGCCGGTACGCCACTGCACGGAACGTACGAGCAGCCCTTGGTCGACGGCCTGCGTCAACTCGCTGATCTCGCCCAGGCGGTAGAGGTCGCCGCGCAGCAGGCAGTAGTCGCACAGCGCGCCGAGCAGGCTGAGCACGGCCTCCTGATCCACCCCCTCGGCCTGGCGCAGCGCCGCCGTGATGAAGCTCGACTCGTCGTCCAGCCAGCGCAGTGCCGCGTCGAGCGAGGGGAAGCCGTGCCCGCCGAACTGGCCGGCCCGGGTCGACATCTTGCCGTCGACCATGCGGCCCACCGCGTCGGCCAGCTCCGCGTAGTTGCGGATCAGGCGCTCCTGCGCGGCGACCCGCTCGGCCTGCTCCTCCTCGTCGGCGAGACGGGCCTCCGCGAAGGCCCGTACGACGTCGTGCAGCCGGTAGCGGCTGCCCCGCACATGGTCGATGAGGCCCGCCGCGGCGAGCGCGGTGAGCTGGCGCTGCGCCTCCTGCTCGTCGGCGCCGAGCAGCGCCGCCGCGGCGGCCGCGCCCAGCGAGGCCCGGCCGGCGAGGGCGAGCCGGCGCAGGAGGCGGCGGGCCGGCTCGGCCTGATCGGTGTACCGCAGCCACAGGGCCCGCTCGGTGGGCGCCACCGGGCCGTACGCCCCCAGATCGGCGGCGAGCGCCCGCGCGGAGCGCGGCCCGAGCGAGGACCCGGCGACGCGCAGCGCCAGCGGCAGCCCACCGCACAACTGCCGTACGAGAGCGGTCGATTCGGCGTCGTAGGGGCCGGTCTCCTTCTCCTCGGCGGCCTCCCGCAGCAGTTCCTCGGCGCCCGCCGCGTCCAGCGGCTCGACCGCCAGGTGGTGGACCCACGCCGGGAAGTCGTCGGGCAGAGCGAGCGGCCTTGAGGAGGTGACGAGGACCAGGCCCTCGGAGCGCTGCGGCACCAGCGTGCTCACCTGCTCGGCGTCGTCGGTGTCGTCCAGGACGACGGTGACGGCGAGGCCGGTCAGATGCTGGTGGTAGAGCTCGGCGAGGCGGCGCACCTGCTGCTCGGGCGAGGACCTCTCCCGGAACAGGAGCTGTTCGCGTGGCGCCCCGAGCCGGTTGAGCAGGTGCAGCAGTGCGTCCCGGGTGGGCAGCGGGTGCTCGCCCGCGAGGCCGCCGCCGCGCATGTCGACGAGGCAGGCGCCGCGGAACTGGTCGCGAAGGCCGTGCGCCGCCCGCAGCGCCAGGGTGCTGCGGCCCGACCCCGGCGCGCCGTGCAGGACCACCACCACCGGGCGGGTCTCGGTCGAGGCGCGGGCCGCCTGCACCCACTGCCCGATCCGCGCCAGCTCGGCCCGTCGGCCCGCGAACGGGCCCTGCGGATCGGGCAGATGGCCGAACGACTGCTCAAGGACCGACCTGCGCCGCGCCGCCGCGCTCTTGTCGGTGCCGCGCAGTTGCGTCGGCACCTTCTTCTTCTGCTGCGGCTTGGGACTCACCGCCCGCTGCTGGTCCAGGAAGGGCCGGATGCCCCGCACTTCCAGCGCGGTCAGCCACTGCAGCCGCAGCTGTTCGAGGCCGCCGGGCTGGCCGAGCGCCCCGGCCCTGTGGTGCGCGGCCGGCAGGTGCGACAGGGTCACCTTGGCGACCGTCGCGGCGGCCCCGGCCACCAGCACGGCCGCCCCCGCGCCGACGGCGCCGCCCGCGCCGAGCCCGAGCGCCAGGTCGACGACCACGGCGGCCAGCGCCCCAACCCCGGTGGCCAGCAGGCCCGTTGTGCCGCCGTCGCGCCCGAACCGCTCCCCGAACGAGAGCTGCCCGACTGCCGCCTCGTCCAAGGCGTGGGTGTAGGCCGCGTACTCCTCCGCCGCGCTCTGCGCCAGCGCGTCGAGCGCACCCCGGCCACGCGAGAGCAGCGCGCTGCCGTCGGACCGCCCTCCGGAGCGCCGCACCTCTTCCTCCACGGCACGCACCAACAGCCTCTCGGCCTCGGCCCGATGGCTGTCCCGCATATACGTCCCCCTCCGAGAGCCCCGTCGTCCGCGTGTGTCCAGTGTCGTGGGTGAGGGGGCTGGGCGCGAGGGAGTCGGCGGATCATCTCGCTTGTGGGGGACAGGGGGGCGGCCATGGCGTTCCAGCGCCGGATCGGGGAGCCGCGGGGCCGGCCGGCGTCGGAGGACCCGAACTGGGCATCACGGACTGTGACGTGAGTCACGCACTGCATTTCCGCTGGGGCTTTGTCGCCACAACCCCACCCGGTGGTTCGACGCCTGGAGCTGCGCATCGATGCGAGCGACGATGCGCAGCGATGCTGCGCACAAAACTGCTCGGCTTCCATCCGGCGTGACGACCTCCTTTGCTCGCGGTGACTTGCCGCTAATCTGAGCATCAGTTCGAACTGTCGGAGCGTCAACTTGGCAGTTGGCAAGGATAGTTGAGAGTGCGCAGTGATGCTGCGCATACATTCTTCATCGAAGGAGTCGGGCATCATGAAGGCGTTCATCGAATTGCTGGGCAAGGCGATGCAGAACACCGGGGCGACGTTGCGACTGTGCTTGTTGATCACGGTCACCGCCGGGGCGTACTTCGTCAGTCAGGTGAAGTAGGACGCGAGGGACTTAGAGGAAGAGGCATCGGTGATCACAGAAGCGGCAGACCGGGCAGCAGAGGTGGCCGAGCGGTTGTGGCGGGCGTACGCGCCCTATAGGCGCGGCCGCGGCACGGCCGGAGACCTCGACGCGATGCTGGCGATTCTGGTGCTGGCCGCCTTTGTGGAGGCGGAAGGCCGGTTCGAGAGCGATTTCGTGAAGCGGTGGAAGCGAGTCTCGGCGGAGGCTGCCGTCGGCTTCTCGCCGGTGGCCGGCCTGCGGGCAGCCTTGCAGGAGGCGGCCGGGCGACCGGGCTTTCCACTGCCCTGGTCGGCCGACCTCGACCTCGGGGCCGGGCCGGACGACGCCGCCTGGATGACGGCTTTCGTCGCGGCGCTCGACCGGGGCCCCGGCCTCGGAGAGGTCGCGGTGTCCGACGTATGTGAGCAGCTGCTTCAACGCCACGCCGCAGAAGGGGCTTTGTCGGGGGGAGAGTTCTACACGCCGCGTGGGATCGCTGATCTGCTCGTGCGGCTGGCCGACCCCTGCCCGGGGGATCGAATCATGGATCCGGCCTGCGGTACCGGAAGCGTGCTGGCGGCCGCCGTTCGGCACCTTGCCGAACGGGGGCCGCTGGGTGACAGCTCGTTCGAGGCGTACGCGGTGGATCGGAACAACGTGCGCCCGGCGATGTTGAACCTGGCCCTGCACGGGGTGAGTGTGCCGCAGGTCGAACTGGCAGACCCGGAGACGCTGTTGCGGGACCGGAACCTGGGCCGTGCCGACCGGGTGCTGAGCAACCCGCCGTTCCACCAGCGGATCGAGGGGTGGGGACAACGGCAATTCCTCGCGCCGCCGGAGTCGAGCGCCAATTTCGCCTGGCTGCAGCTCGCCTGGTCCCAGCTCAAAGAAGGAGGCGTCGCGGCGGTCGTGATGCCTGCGCGAGCGGCATGGGCGGGAGGCGCAGAGGCACTGATACGTCGTCAGATGATGGCCCAAGCCGCGGTTCTCGCGGTGATCGCTCTGCCCGCGCATCTCTTCGCGGGCACCAACATCGCCGTGCATGTCTGGGTCCTCGGTCGAGGCCGGTCCCGTCCGGAGCGCCGGCGTGACTCCGTGATGTTCATCGATGCGCGCAGCACCGGGGGCCGGTCGTCGGAGCGCCCCCGCCTACTGTCCGCCGAGACCGTCGATCGCATCGCGGACCGTTTCCGGCTCTGGTCCACAGGCTCGGAGGAGGTCGACGAGCCGGGATTCTCCCGGTCGGTCGCCTACGCCGAACTCATCGAGAACGCGGGCAACTTGGACCCGCGGGCCTATCTGTGGACGGAGACCGGTCCGGGCGAGGCCACAGATCTGAACGCCATGCTGGCCGATTTCGAGCGGCGCAACCGCGAGACGTCAGAGTTCGGGGTGGAACTGGCGCGGATCGCCGGCGCGCAGGAGCCGGACGGCATTCGATACCAGAAGCTGCCGTTGAAGAACGTGGTGAGCGGCGGGTCGACAGCCGGCGGTCGTCCCGTGCGGCTGCTCGCAGGGCCTTCGGGAAGCCTGGTCCGCGCTCAGGACTACGTGGAGGCCGGAGGGGTGCCCGTTGTCATGCCGAAGGACATCTCGGACACCGGCTTCGTCGAGGACGGCATCAAGTACATCTCCGAGCGGCACGCCGAACGACTCGACCGCTTCCGGCTGCATCCCGGGGACATCGTGGTCGCCCGAAGGGGCGACCTCGGGCGATGCGCCGTGGTCGGAGAAGAGCAGCAGGGCTGGCTCTGCGGCACCGGCTGCTTCGTGATTAGTCCTCCCGGCACCGTCGACCCCCGCTACTTGGCGGCGTTCCTGCGCAGCCCCGGAGCTCGCGCGTGGCTCGACACCCACGCGACCGGGAGTCTGGCTCTGCGGACCATCTCGCTCGACGTGCTCGGGATGCTGCCCATCGCCCTTCCCGATCTCGACGTCCAACGGTCCATCGGCGAAGCCATGACGAGCTTCGACGCCCATGAGCGGCGCTTGCTGGACCAACTGGCGATGACACGCGAGATGCGCAGTCAGGCCCTGAACAGCTACCTGGCGAGATGAGGACGTGGAACCCTGCCCGGAAGTACCGCCGGCATTCGGGTGCGCAGGGCCGTCTCCGAACGGGTGCTTGACTGCCTCGGTGACATTGCTGGTCAACCCCGGCGACCGATCCGGAGCGAGTTCGCCGGAGGCCCGCAGCGGGCCGTTTCGGCCCAGACCGGGGCGACGTGGCTGTGCCGCAGGGGGACTCGGTCACTGTCGTGCGCGAGGATGGGGTCCATGCCGAACCGCCTGGCCCATGAGACGTCCCCCTATCTCCTGCAGCACGCCGACAACCCCGTCGACTGGCGGCCCTGGTCGCCCGGGGCATTCGAGGAGGCCCGCGAGCGCGGGGTGCCGGTGCTGCTAAGTGTTGGTTACAGCAGCTGCCACTGGTGCCACGTCATGGCGCACGAGTCCTTCGAGGACGACGCCACGGCCACCTATCTCAACGAGCACTTCGTGAGCGTCAAGGTGGACCGCGAGGAGCGGCCCGATGTCGACGCCGTGTACATGGAGGCCGTGCAGGCCGCGACCGGGCAGGGCGGGTGGCCCATGACCGTGTTCATGACGCCGGACGGCGAGCCGTTCTACTTCGGTACGTACTTCCCGCCCGAGCCGCGGCACGGCATGCCGTCGTTCCGGCAGGTGCTCGAAGGCGTCCACAGCGCGTGGGCCGACCGGCGGGACGAGGTCGCCGACGTCGCAGGGAAGATCACCCGGGATCTGGCCGCGCGGGAGCTCGACCACGGCGCGGGCGGGCTGCCCGGCGAGGACGAGCTGGCGCAGGCGCTGCTCGGGATCACGCGGGAGTACGACCCGGGGAGCGGCTGGCTCGGCGCCGGGGACACCAAGTTCCCGCCGAGCATGGTCATCGAGTTCCTGCTGCGCCACCACGTGCGGACCGGATCCGAGGCGGCCCTGGAGATGGCCGAGGGCATCTGCGAGGCGATGGCCCGCTCCAGCCTCTACGACCAGCTCGGCGGCGGCTTCCACCGCTACGTCCTGCGCCCGCGTCCCGGGGCCACGCTCGTGCCGCACTTCGAGAAGATGCTGTACGACAACGCCCTGCTGTGTCGCGTCTACGCCCACCTGTGGCGGGTCACCGGGTCGGAACTCGCGCGCCGCGTAGCCCTGGAGACCGCCGACTTCATGGTGCGCGAGCTGCGCACCAACGAGGGCGGGTACGCCTCCGCGCTGGACGCCGACAGCGACGACGGTGCGGGTCGCCATGTGGAGGGCGCGTTCTATGTGTGGACGCCCGCGCAGCTCGCCGAGGTGCTGGGCGAGCGGGACGGCGAGGCGGCGGCGCGGCACTTCGGGGTGACCGAGGAGGGCACGTTCGAGGAGGGAGCGTCCGTGCTTCAACTCCCGCACGGTGAGGGTGAGTTGGCGGATGGTGTACGTGATCGTCTCCTCGCGGCGCGTGGGCTGCGGGTGCGTCCGGGGCGGGATGACAAGCTGGTCGCGGCGTGGAACGGCCTGGCGATCGCGGCGCTCGCCGAGGTGGGCGCGCTCTTCGACCGGCCGGACCTGGTCGAGCGCGCGACCGAGGCGGCGGACGTCGTGGTGCGCATCCACATGGACGCCCACGCGCGGCTCTCCCGTACGTCCAAGGACGGCCAAGTCAGCCTGCATGGCGGCGTGTTGGAGGACTACGCCGATGTCGCCGAGGGCTTCCTCGCGCTGGCCTCGGTTACGGGGGAGGGGGTGTGGCTGGAGTTCGCGGGTTTCCTGCTCGACATCGTCCTCGACCAGTTCGTCGGCGAGGAGGGTGTGCTCTACGACACCGCACACGACGCGGAGAAGCTCATCCGGCGGCCCCAGGACCCGACCGACAACGCGACGCCCTCCGGGTGGACGGCGGCGGCTTCGGCCCTGCTGAGCTATGCCGCACACACCGGGTCCTCGGCGCACCGGGAGGCGGCGGAGGGGGCGTTGGGGGTGGTCCGGGCGCTCGGGCCGCGGGCGCCGCGGTTCATCGGGTGGGGGCTTGCGGCGGCCGAGGCGGTGCTCGACGGGCCCCGGGAGGTCGCGGTCGTGGGCGCGCCCACGGATCCCCTCACGGGGGCGTTGCACCGTACGGCGTTGCTTTCGGCGGCGCCGGGGGCGGTGGTGGCGGTGGGGGTGCCGGAGGGGGAGTTTCCTTTGCTCGCTGGGCGGGGGCTGGTGGGTGGGGGGCCGGCGGCGTATGTGTGTCGCCGGTTCACGTGTGAGGCGCCGGTCACGACCCCGGAGGACCTGGCCGAGGCCCTGACGTAGCCCCGCCGCGGGGAGTTGACCGGGGCCGGCCCCGGCTCCCTGGGGCTGCGCCCCGGACCCCGGGGGGTTTTCCCACCCTCCCGCCCGTGCGGCAACTCCGAAGGTGCGGCTCCCCGGGGCTGCGCCCCGGACCCCCCGAGGGGCTCCGCCCCTCCAACCCCGGCGGGGGCTCCGCCCCCTGCACCCCCGTTCGCGCCTAAAGGGCGCTCGTCCTCAAACGCCGGACGGGCTGGGTATGCCTCTGCTGGCCGGCATCGAGCAGCTGGACGGGCTGAGGTTGCCTCTCCTGGCCGGCATCGAGCAGCCGGGCGGGGCCGAGGATGCCCATGTGGGCCTGTGTCGAGCAGCCGGGCGGGGCCGAGGCTGTCCGCGCCGTCCGGCACCGGATGCCCAAGGGGCGCGGGGGAACTGCGCGACCAGCCACGCACGGTCCGCAGCCGAACCGGGGTTTCAAGGGGCGCGGGGAACTGCGCGAGAAGCGGGCGCGGTCCGCACCCGCAGGGCGGGGTGAGGGGCACGGGGAGCTGCGCGACCAGCCACGCATGGCCCGCGGGCGACCGGGGTTTCAAGGGGCGCGGGGAACTGCGCGAACGGCCCCACCGGCTCGCAGTCGACCGCGTCGACCCCGCCCGGACGCGGTCCACGGGGTCCGGGGCCGGGCCCCTACAGGGGAAGGCCCGCCTCCAGGGTGTCCAGGGTTTGGCCGATGAGTATCAGGACGTCGTCCTCATGGCCCCGCTCCGCCCAGTACACCGTCGTCTCGTGCAACGCCCCCAACACCGCCATCGCGAACACCCGCACCGCAAGGTCGACCTCCCCCCGCCCGCTCCGCTCCGCGAGCACCTCGCAGAGCTGCCGGCTCGTCGAGGTCATCGACTCCATCATGCGGGCCCGCAGCGCCGGCACCTCGGCCATCAGCCGCGTCCGCTGCACGACCTCCTCGCGGTCGTCGACCAGCGAGAGCCGCATCGCCTCGGTCACCACGTACCGCAGCGACTGTAGCGGCGGCTCCCCGGCCGGCCGGGACCGCATCTCCCGCAGCAGGACCGGGTCGAACTCGTCGGTGAGGACGATGTCCTCCTTGGAAGGGAAGTAGCGGAACACCGTGGAGGGGGACACCTCCGCCGCCTCCGCGATCTGCTCGACCGTCGTCGCCTCGTAGCCCTGCTCCGCGATCAGCCCGTAGGTGGCCCGGCGAATCGCGATGCGCGTCTTGACCTTCTTGCGTTCACGCAGGCTCAGCTGCGGGTGGAGGCTCTCGGCGAACGAGCCGGCGGAACCGGCCGGGTCGGCGGCGGGGCTGGTGCGGGACGTGGCGGCCATGGTCGTCATTGTCCGCCGTCGGACGCGGCCCGGATGCGGCCCCGGCCACGTCACGGCCCACGTCACGGCCCACTGCACCGCCCACGCCGTCGGACGCGCATTCGGACGCGGCCCCGGCGCGCGCTGCGCCGTGGCCCTTGGGACGGCCGATCCGAGAGTCGTCCGTACCGTCCGTGCTATCCGTGCCGTCCGTGCTATCCGTGCTGGTAGGCCACGAGCGAGATCCCCACGTAGTGCACGACGAACGCCGCGAGCGTCAGCGAGTGGAACACCTCGTGGAAGCCGAAGAAGCGCGGGGACGGGTTCGGACGCTTGAGGCCGTAGATGACGCCGCCCGCGCTGTAGAGCAGGCCGCCCACGATCACCAGGACCAGTACCGCCACGCCGCCGGCCCGCATGAAGTCGGGCAGGAAGAAGACGGCGGCCCAGCCCATCGCCAGGTAGCACGGGGTGTAGAGCCAGCGCGGGGCGCCGATCCAGAACACCCGGAACAGGATGCCGGCCACCGCGGCCGCCCAGATCGCCCACAGCAGGACCCGGCCGGTGGATCCGGGCAGCAGGAGCAGGGTCAGCGGGGTGTAGGTGCCCGCGATGATGAGGAAGATGTTGGCGTGGTCGAGGCGGCGCAGGATCGCCTCGCCGCGCGGGCCCCAGTTCCCCCGGTGGTAGAGGCCGCTGACCCCGAAGAGCAGACAGGCGGTCAGGGCGAAGATCCCGCAGGCGATCCGAGCCTTGGTGGAGCCCGCGAACGCGGTCAGTACCAGGCCCGAGACCAGCGCGGCCGGGAACATCCCGGCGTGCAGCCAGCCGCGCATCTTCGGCTTCACCATCTGGGTCACCGGGTCGATCGCGTGAGCCATCACCTGATCAGTCATGGTCCGCATGCTACCTACGGCTCCGTAAGTTACGCATAGGTACGGCTTGTTACTCAACGTCGGGTGGTCGTCGGGTAAGTGAACGGCAAATGGCAGTTAAGAAGGCGGTAAGTGGTGATGCTCACGTGAGAGGCCCCCTGGACATATGGGCGAACGACGCGGAAGATCAGATGAGTGCGGTCGGCACCGGATGAGCGCCAAGAGGATCCACGGGGTCAAGCATCCGGGTCGCAGCCCCCACGGGGCGGCAATGAAGTAGTACGTCAAACCCTCCCGAAGACCTCATCTAGGAGCGATCGTGGCGCGCGATATCGCGGCTCCCCTCTCTGTCCCCACCAAGCACCAGGAACTGATCTCGTGGGTCAACGAGATCGCGGAACTG
Source organism: Streptomyces sp. NBC_00442 (assembly GCF_036014195.1). NCBI lineage: Bacteria > Bacillati > Actinomycetota > Actinomycetes > Kitasatosporales > Streptomycetaceae > Streptomyces > Streptomyces sp. NBC_00442. The sequence goes on along the minus strand of NZ_CP107918.1, from coordinate 2,606,849 downwards.
ACCCAGCCGGACAGTGTGGTCTGGTGCGACGGATCCGAGACCGAGTACGAGCGCCTGTGCGGAGAGCTCGTCGCCAAGGGCACGTTCAAGAAGCTGGACGAGGCCAAGCGCCCCAACTCGTACTACGCCGCGTCCGACCCGCGCGACGTCGCCCGGGTCGAGGACCGCACCTTCATCTGCTCCGAGAAGGAGGAGGACGCGGGCCCGACCAACCACTGGAAGGCCCCCGGCGAGATGAAGGACATCTTCGCGGGTGAGAAGGGCATCTTCCGCGGCTCGATGCGCGGGCGCACCATGTACGTCGTCCCGTTCTGCATGGGCCCGGTCGGCTCGCCGCTGTCCGCGATCGGCGTCGAGATCACCGACTCCGCGTACGTCGCCGTCTCGATGCGCACCATGACCCGCATGGGACAGCGCGTCCTGGACGAGCTCGGCACCGACGGCTTCTTCGTGAAGGCCGTCCACACCCTGGGGGCCCCGCTCGCCGAGGGCGAGGCCGACGTGCCGTGGCCCTGCAACACCACCAAGTACATCTCGCACTTCCCCGAGTCGCGCGAGATCTGGTCCTACGGCTCGGGCTACGGCGGCAACGCCCTGCTCGGCAAGAAGTGCTACGCGCTGCGCATCGCCTCCGTCATGGCGCGCGACGAGGGCTGGCTCGCCGAGCACATGCTCGTCCTGAAGCTGACCCCGCCGAACGGTGAGGCGAAGTACGTCACGGCGGCCTTCCCGAGCGCCTGCGGCAAGACCAACCTCGCCATGCTGGAGCCGACGATCCCCGGCTGGAAGGTCGAGACGATCGGCGACGACATCGCCTGGATGCGCTTCGGCGAGGACGGCCAGCTGTACGCGATCAACCCGGAGGCCGGTTTCTTCGGCGTCGCGCCCGGCACCGGCGAGCACACCAACGCCAACGCCATGAAGACCTTGTGGGGCAACTCCGTCTTCACCAACGTCGCGCTCACCGACGACGGTGACGTGTGGTGGGAGGGCATGACCGAGACGGCGCCCGCGCACCTCACGGACTGGAAGGGCAACGACTGGACGCCCGCCTCCGACACCCCGGCCGCCCACCCCAACGCCCGCTTCACGGTGCCGGCCGGGCAGTGCCCGACCATCGCGCCGGAGTGGGAGGACCCCAAGGGCGTGCCGATCTCGGCGATCCTCTTCGGCGGCCGACGCGCCTCCGCGGTGCCGCTGGTGACGGAGTCCTTCGACTGGAACCACGGCGTCTTCCTCGGCGCGAACGTCGCGTCCGAGAAGACCGCCGCCGCCGAGGGCAAGGTCGGCGAACTGCGCCGCGACCCGTTCGCGATGCTGCCGTTCTGCGGCTACAACATGGGCGACTACATGGCCCACTGGGTCAAGGTCGGCGCGACCGCCGACGCCGCCAAGCTGCCGAAGATCTACTACGTGAACTGGTTCCGCAAGAACGACGCCGGCAAGTTCGTGTGGCCCGGCTTCGGCGAGAACAGCCGCGTCCTGAAGTGGATCGTGGAGCGCCTCGAAGGCAAGGCGGACGGCGTCGAGACCCCCATCGGCATCCTGCCGACGAAGGAGTCCCTCGACACCGACGGCCTCGACCTGCCGGAGGCCGACCTCGACTTCCTGCTCAAGGTCGACACGGAGATCTGGCGCGAGGAGGCGGCGCTGGTCCCCGAGCACCTCAACACCTTCGGCGACCACGCGCCCAAGGAGCTGTGGGACGAGTACCGCGCCCTGGTCTCCCGCCTCGGCTGAACCGGCCCCTTCGAAACCCCCTCCGGTCCTGGCCGGCCGCCTGTCCTGGCACGGCCGGGCCGGAGGTGTACGCGGCGGGCCGGTTCGACATCCGCCCTGACCTGTGGGGGTCACACGTGACCCGCCGCGCCCCGTCCGGCCCCCGGAGCCCCCTCACGGCTCCGGGGGCAGGACCTTTTCAGCTCAGCAGCCAGGCTCCGGCTCCCATGGCGGCCAGGACGCCGCAGACCGTCAGGTTGACGCCCTTGTGCGCGAGGAAGATCGCCGCGAACTCGCGGAGCGTCGCACTGGGCCAGAAGTACGCCGCCGTGGGCGACCCCACCACCTGCCCGTCGACGCCGGTGGCGCGCGCCGTCAGTGCCGCCCGGAAGGCGTGGAAGTTGTTGGTCACGATCACACACGTGTAGTCGGGCGCACCGGCGGCCATCAGCTCCGCGCTGTAGCGCAGGTTCTCCTCCGTCGTGGCGGAGCGGTCCTCCAGCAGGATGTCCCCGGCCGGAACGCCGCGCGAGGTCAGGTACGCGGCCATGGCATGCGCCTCGGGCAGCTTCTCGTCGGAGCCCCGGCCGCCCGAGACGAGGAGCAACGGGCGTTTGCCCCGGTCGCGTTGACCCTCGTAGATCCGCCGTCCGCGGTCGAGACGGCTGGCCAGGAGCGGCGGCACCCGGTCGCCGCCGGTGAGTCCGCAGCCGAGGACGACCACGTAGTCGAGGTTCTTGCGCGGCTGGAGGCGCCCGTAGAGGAAGGCGTACCCGATGAAGCAGAAGAACAGGAACGACACGTAGCCGACGATCAGCGTCAGGGTGACGCCGGCGATCGCCAGGGTGCGGGAGCCGCTCACCACGGCGGCGATGAGAAGGGCGACGAGGCCGAGGATGCCGAGGCCGGCCAGGAAGGACAGCAGGTTGGCCGGGCTGCGGCCCTCCCTGCGGATCATCTTCATGCCGTTGGAGAGCAGCAGGAACGGCAGCGCGCACGCGCCTGCCACCGGCACGAGGAGGAGCGCGATCGTGGCCCATTTCAGGACCGGGTGCGCGGGGCCGGTCGTGTCGTCGACCAGGACGAGCAGGGCGAGGGTCAGAAAGACGATGGCGAGGCCGAGGTAGACGGCGTTGCTGAAGCGGCGGCGGTCCCGCAGGACGCCGATGACGAACAGGAGGAGGAACAGAGCCGCGAGGGCATAGGCGAACACGCCCACATCGTAGGCAGCGCCGGGGAGTTGCGCGGGGCCGGGCCGAAGCCCGCCCCCCCCCGCACTTCAGGGGCACCCGGTCCGCAGACCTCCGCGGCTCGCGGACCGGGGCCGATCAGGGGCCGCTCAGGAGGCGGCGGTGAGAGCGCCGGCGGCGGCGTGGGCGTCCATGCGCTCCGCGGCCAGGATCGCCGACGCGGTGTCGGCGCGCGAGGCGGCGACGACCAGAGCGCGGCCGGCCAGCGCGTGGGCGCGCGCGTGCAGGGCGCTCGCATCGGCGCCGCTGAGCCCCGCGTGCCGCACCGGGGGGAGACCGCCGCGCAGCCGGGCCACCTGGCGGGCGATGGCGTCGCCGGCCTCGGTGAGTCCGAGCTCGTCGGTCACGGCGAGCAGCGCGGAGAGGTGGCCGGCCAGCTGGATGTCGAGCTCGTCCTCGCGGGAGCGGTGCGGGATGCGCTCGCTGTCGGCGGCCACGGTGCGGTGGACCGACTTGGTGCGGATCGGCTCGTACATGGGAATGGCCTCCTGAACGTTTCAGGAAGCCATCCTAGCTTAGATTCTGTCTAAAGTTGAGCCCGGCCCAGTCGTGGTGGCCGGTAGTGGCCGGGCGGCGGGCGGCTCTGGCTACATCTGGCTGTAGCCCTCGAGGAACGTCCCGATCCGTGTCACCGCGTCGGCCAGATCCTTCGCCGCCGGCAGCGTCACGATCCGGAAGTGGTCGGGCTCGGGCCAGTTGAATCCGGACCCGTGCACCACCATGATCTTCTCGGCCCTGAGCAGGTCGAGCACCATCTGCCGGTCGTCCTTGACCTTGTAGACGTCCGGGTCGAGGCGCGGGAACAGATACAGGGCGCCCTTCGGCTTCACGCAGGTGACGCCGGGGATCTTGGTGAGGAGGTCGTACGCCGTGTCCCGCTGTTCCAGGAGGCGGCCGCCCGGCAGCACCAGCTGATCGATCGACTGCCGGCCGCCGAGCGCGGTCGCCACCGCGTGCTGGGACGGCATGTTCGCGCACAGGCGCATGTTCGCGAGGATGGTCAGACCCTCGATGTACGACGAGGCGTGGGCCTTCGGCCCGCACACCGCGAGCCAGCCCGAGCGGTAGCCGGCCACCCGGTAGTTCTTGGAGAGACCGTTGAAGGTGAGCACCATCAGGTCGGGGGCGATCACCGCGGTCGGGGTGTGCGTGGCGCCGTCGTACAGGATGCGGTCGTAGATCTCGTCCGAGCAGACGACCAGGTTGTGGCGGCGGGCGATCTCGGTGAGCCCGCGCAGCATCTCGTCGTCGTACACCGCGCCCGTCGGATTGTTCGGGTTGATGATGACGATGGCCTTGGTGCGGTCGGTGACCTTGCGCTCGATGTCGGCGAGGTCCGGCATCCAGTCGGCCTGCTCGTCGCAGCGGTAGTGCACCGCGGTGCCGCCCGCCAGTGAGACGGAGGCCGTCCACAGCGGGTAGTCCGGGGCCGGTACGAGCACCTCGTCGCCGTCGTCGAGCAGGGCCTGCATCGACATCTGGATCAGCTCGGAGACGCCGTTGCCGATGTAGACGTCCTCGACCCCGAGCTCGATGCCCTTGGTCTGGTAGTGCTGCATCACCGCGCGGCGCGCGGACAGCAGGCCCTTCGCGTCGCCGTAGCCGTGCGCGCCCGACAGATTGCGGAGGATGTCCTCCAGGATCTCGGGCGGGCACTCGAAGCCGAACGCCGCCGGATTGCCGGTGTTCAGCTTGAGGATGCGGTGGCCCTGCGCTTCGAGGCGCATGGCCTCTTCGAGCACCGGGCCCCGGATCTCGTAACAGACATTCGCGAGCTTCGTCGACTGGATCACCTGCATGACGGCCACCTTACGGGCGCGTTTCGCGGGGCGCCCAGCGTTTTGGGGCCGCCCGGGTGGGGGGCCCGTGCGGTCGGCTTCCATCGCAATGCGGCGGGGTCGGGTGGGGTGGGGGAATGGGGGGTGAGGGGGTGGGAAGGGCCTTGGAATGCGGGTCCGTGCGGACCGGGGTGAGACGTTCCCCACCCATTCCCCGCAAGGGCGCCGGGCGGGGGCTAGGCGGTCCGCAGGTCTTCGGCGGCGGCCAGGACCTCGCGAATGAGGGTGTCCACGTCGTCGACGGTGGTGAGGTAGTTGCAGACGCAGGCGCGCAGGACCGTTTCCCCGTCGTGGTGCACCGTGGCGACATAGGCGCGGCCGCGGGCCTGGACGCGCGAGGCCACCGCCGCGTGCGGGTCCGTCCGCCCCTGCCGGACGTCCGGTCGCGCGGCCAGGCGGAAGCAGATCACCGGCAGCGGGCCGCTCGCGCACAGCTCCAGCAGAGGATGCTCCCGGACGCGTCGGCGCAGGTGCTGGGCGAGGTCCTGGTAGTGCTGGAGGAGGGCGATCACACCGGATCGGCCGAGGTGGCGCAGGGTGGCCCAGAGGGTGAGGGCGCGGGTGCCGGGCCGGGTGAGTTCGATCGTGTAGTCGGACATCCAGGGCCAGTCCTGGTCGCCGTCGAGGTAGGAGGCGCGGAAGGCGAACGCATCGCGCAGCCGGGAGGGGTCGGTGACGAGGGCGGCGCCGCAGCCGACCGGTACGGACAGCGCCTTGTGCGGGTCGACGGTGAGGGAGTCCAAGCCGTCGACCCCCCGGTAGAGGGGGGCCAGTTCGGGGACCAGGGCGCCGAGCCCGCCCCAGGCGCCGTCGCCGTGGTGCCACAGGCCCGCCCCGCGACACACCTGGGTGATCTCTTCGATCGGGTCGATGGCGCCGGTCGCGGTGCTGCCGAGGTTGGAGACGACGCAGAACGGCAGCAGGCCGGCCGTGCGGTCGGCGTCGACCATCGCCCGCAGGGCCTCGACGTTCATGGACCGGTCCGGCGTGGTGGGCACGGCGCGCAGCCGCCAGGGCGGCAGGCCGATCACGGCCGCGGCCTTCGCGACCGACATGTGGGCCTGGTCGCTGTGGTAGGCGACGAGACGCGCGTGGGCCTGGTCGTGGGCGGGGCCCGCGGCCGCGCCGTGCCGCCGCAGGAACCAGGTGCGGGCAGCGCCCAGACAGAGCAGGTTGGCCATCGAGCCGCCGCTGGTCAGCACTCCGCCCGCGGTCGGCGCAAGGCCGGCCAGCGAGGCCAGGTCCCGGAGCACTCCGCGTTCGAGATCCATCAGGGCGTGCTCGCCCATGCCGCAGGTCGCGTTGACCGCGGTCGCCAGAAGCTCGGCGATCACCCCGGCCGGGGACGGCGGCGAGTTGATCCACGCGAAGAAGGCGGGGTGACCGTTGCCGGTCGGGTACGGGGCGATGGCCCGGTCGACGAACTCCAGCAGGGCGCCGAGATCCTGGCCGTCCTGCGGCAGCGACCCCGTGGCCATGGCCTGCCGGTGGGCCTGCGGCATCGGCTGGGACACCGGACGCTGTCCGATCCCCTGGAGATAGGCGGCAACCCACTCGGCGGCGGCTGCCAGCTCGTCCCGGAAGACCTTCGGCGCCACGGCCAACGGACCGGCACTGCCACCCAACTCGGCCTGGTGTGCGGCCGGTTGGAACGGGCGGTCGATCTCTGGCGATGTAGACATGGGGCGGCTGCGCCTTCGCTCGGGTGGCTCGGCCGGATGGCCATGATCCAGAACGACGCCTCTGTGTGAAGGTAACGCGCCGTCGCTTCCCCGCACCATGGCCCGTCGAGCCCGTAGCTCGTAGGTCCATGGCCATCCGGCCGGCCGGACTCGGAGGTCGACCGGTCCGCCCCGGCCCCGCTCGCCCCTCGAGGGCGCTACCCCTCCCGCGCAGGACCGGGTGCGCGCCGGGCCGTCAGGGACGACGCCAGGCCCGGCAGCCAGCCGAGGCACAGGCCCCAGGCCGCTCCGGACACCGCGCCCACCGCCCCGTACGCAAGCCAGCCCACCGGACCCGCGTCGGTCATGCGGGCCGTGACCAGGCCGCGCCACAGGCCCGACGCCGCGCCGCCCGCCACCAACGACGTCCAGCCCGCGAGGGCGCGGCGCCCGGGGCCCGCCTTCGGGCGCAGTCGGACATGGCGGCGCATGCGCAGCGCCGCCGCCGTCACCAGGACCGCCACCGCGAAGTCCTCGCACAGCAGCTGGGTCCAGCCCGTACTGCCCAGCGGCACCGCGCGCAGCGGCGGCAGGGCCAGTGGCGCCCCGAGCGCGCTCGGGACCAGGGCCCACCCCGCGTGCGCGGTGAGCGCGGTCAGGACCGGCGCAAGGCCGAGGAGCAGGGCGAGCAGCAGGCAGGGCCCGGCCGCCGCGGCCACCGCCGGAGCGATTCTGGGCAGACGCATGGCCGGACCCTAGAGGACGCGTCCTCCGATGAGAAGATGCTGAACAAGTCTCAACTAAGGCTGTGAACAGGGGTGTCGAGTGCGTCCCCGAGCCCCTAGAGTCCGGCCATGCGGCCACGGACGACGCCATGGACGACGCCATGGGCGATCGGGGGGACGGCGCTCGGCAGGGCGGTCGCCGCGGTCGCCGCACTCCTCGCCGCCGCGGCGCTCCTCATCGCCGTCGGCCCGGCCGGCGCGGGCCCCGCGCACACGGCCACCGGCCACCGCTGGATCACCGACGACCGGGGCCGCGCGCTCGTCCTGACCGGTCTCAACACCGCGAGCAGCGCCAAGTCCCGCCCCGACGGCCTGCCTTGGATCCAGGAGGCGGACGTGCGGCGCGAAGCGGACCAGCTCGGCTCCGACTTCGTACGCCTGCTCATCCAGTGGCGGAACGTGGAACCGAGCCCCGGCGTGTACGACGACGGCTACCTCGCGGGGATCGCCGAGCGGGTGCGCTGGTACGGGGCGCGCGGCTTCCACGTCATGCTCGACCTGCACCAGGACGTCTACGGCCCCGCCGTCAAGGGCAACGGCGCGCCCGCCTGGGCGACCGAGACCGACGGGCTCCCGGTCGCCGGGCGGGACCCGTGGGAGCTGACGTACATCGAGCCCGGCACCGTGCGCGCCTTCGACCACTTCTGGGGTACGCGCCGGGCGAGCCGCGACCTTCGGGCGCACTACGCGGCCGCCTGGGCGCACGTCGCCGCGCGGTTCGCCGACGACCCCGCCGTCCTCGGCTACGACCTGATGAACGAGCCCTTCGGCGGCAGTGTGCAGGGGCCCGCCTTCGAGGCGGGACCGCTCGCCGCGCTCTACCGGCAGACCATCGCCGCCGTCCGCGCCGTCGACCACGACTCCTGGATCTTCGTGGAACCGGAGGCGGTCAGCGCCAACTGGGGCCTGCCGAGCGGACTTCCGTACCTCGCCGACCCGCGCGGCGCCGGCGAGGCGGCCCGCATCGCGTACGCGCCCCACCTCTACCCGCTCCCCATGGACCTCGGCGGCGGCTACACCGCAGACACCGGCAGGTGGGTCGACCGCACCCTCGCCTCCTGGCGCGAGCAGACCGAGAGGACCGCCCGGCGGCTCGGCGCGCCGGTCCTGATCGGCGAGTACGGACTCGACGCGACCCTGCCCGGAGCGCTGGACTACGTCACCGCGGTGCGCGCCCTCGCCGACGCCATGGGCGCGGGCACCGCCTACTGGTCCAACGACCCAGGATCCTGGGCCCCTTGGGACCGGAGCCTGCACCCCACCCCGCTGCTCCCTGTCCTCGACCGCCCGCAGCCACGGGCGATCGCCGGAGACCCGGTCGCGTACGGCTGGGACGAACCGCACCGCACGCTCACGGTGAGCTGGCGCCCGAAGCCCGGCGTGCGGGGGGACACCGAGGTGTATCTGCCCGCCCGGTTCTTCCCGCGCGGCGCCGCGGTCACCGGCGCCGAGGCGGGGGAGTGGGAGGCCGACTCGCGCATCCTGCACGTCACTTCGCCGCACGCGGGCACGGGGACGGTCACCGTACGGATCCGCCCGCGCGCGGGCGCCGGAGCGGATTGAGCCACGTCCGGTCCCGCGGTGTTGTGCCGGGGCGCGGGGTGTTCCTAGCGTCCTGTGCGCGGCCGCACGTCCGTCGCTCCGTACGCACCTGGAGGCAGTGGCCATGCCCGTGACCGACCGGTCCCCTGGACGGCTGCGCTGGCGGCGGCTGCTCGCCGCCGCGCGGCGCGAGTACGACGCCCCGGCTCCCCACTACGACCGGGTGATCGAGCTGCTCGACCAGGTGGTGGGCGCCGCGGTGCCCGGCGCCGCGCTGCGCAGCGCGAAGGCCCTCCAGGCCCTCGCCCTCACCCAGCTCGCCTACTCGGCCGACTACGGCCCGCTGCGCACCGTCTATCTGACGGCGGCACGCGAACTGGCGACGGGCCCGCTCAGCGGGCCGCGGGCGTCCGCCGCACCGAGCGGCCCGCCAGCACGCCGGTCCGCCTGCCGTCCTCGATGACGAACCGGCCGTCGATCAGGACGTACGGGATGCCGACGGGCAGGGTGCGCGGCGCGGCGAAGGTGGAGCCCGCCGCGACGGTGTCCGGGTCGAACAGGACGAGGTCCGCGCGATAGCCCTCGCGGATCAGGCCCCGGTCGGGCAGCCGCAGGCGCGCGGCCGGGCGCGAGGTGAGGTGGGCGACCATCTCTTCGAGCGGGAGGATGCCCAACTCCCGTGCGTAGTGCCCGAGATAGTGCGGAAACGTGCCGTAGGCGCGCGGATGCGGCTTGACCCCCTGGAGGATGCCGTCGCTGCCCCCGGTGTGCGCGGGGTGGCGCATGATGGCCCGCACGTTCTCCTCGTGGCCGACGTGCTGAAGGATGGTGGAGCCCAGCTCGTCGTCGATGAGCAGCCGGCGCGCGGTGGCCCAGGGCGTCTCGCCGCGCAGGGCGGCGGACTCGGCGACGGTCCTGCCGACGCATCCGGCGAGCGCGGGGTGGCTCACGCCCGAGATCTCGATGGTGCTCCAGTCGATGGGCACGCCGTGACATCCGTCGGCGCCGACGACCTCCATGTGGTGCCGGATGCGTTCGGCGCCGTCGTCGTCGCGCAGCCGCGCGAGAATCGCCTCCGGTCCGCCCTCCCCGGCCCAACTGGGCAGCATCGCCACGAGAGTCGTGCACCCGGGGGTGTACGGATAGGTGTCGAGCGAGATGTCGGCGCCGTCGGCCAGGGCGCCGTCGAGCAGTGCGAGCAGGTCGGGCGCGCGGCCCTCGTTCACGCCGAAGTTCATCGTGGCGTGGGCGAGGTGGAGCGCGCACCCCGCGTCCCGCGTGAGCCGCATCATCTCCTCGTACGCCTCAAGGGCGCCGGCTCCGTAGGAACGGTGGTGGGGGCAGTAGTAGCCGTCGTACCGGGCGACGACGCGGCAGAGCTCGGCGAGCTCGGCGTCGGTGGCGTACATGCCGGGCGTGTAGGTGAGCCCGGACGACATTCCTACCGCGCCCTGTTCGAGCCCCTCGGCCACCAACTGGCGCATGTGGTCGAGCTGTCGGGGCGTGGCCGGCCGGTCGTCCCAGCCGACGGCGTACATCCGTACGGTGCCCTGCGGGACGAGGTAGGCGGCGTTGACGGCGATGCCGCGGTCGAGGCGGTCCAGGTACTCGCCGACGGTGCGCCAGTCGAAGTCGATGTCGCCGCCGTCGCCGTTCCACCCGGTGATGGCCCGGCGGACCTCGGCCAGCGTGCGGTCGTCGACGGGCGCGTACGACAGCCCGTCCTGGCCGAGGACTTCCAGGGTGACGCCCTGGGCGGCCTTCGCGCTGTGGTCGGGGTCGCGGAGCAGGGCGAGGTCGGAGTGGGCGTGCATGTCGATGAACCCGGGGGCGAGGGCGAGGCCGTGGGCGTCGAGGGTGCGGGTGTGCCGTGCGGCGCCGGTCAGTGAGGGGTCGCCGGGGCGTCTGATCTCGGCGATCCTGCCGTTGCTGAGGTGGAGGTCGGCGCGGTAGGAGGGGGTGGCTGTTCCGTCGATGACGCGGGCGTCCCGGATGACCAGGTCCATGCTGGGCCTCTCGTGTGTGGTGGGCTTTCCCCCGCGGCCATTCGCGCAGTTCCCCGCGCCGCTTGAAAACCCCGGTTCGCTTTCGGATACGGGCCGTGGACGGCTGGTCGCGCAGTTCCCCGCGCCCCTTGAAGGGCCGGTTTTCGGGTGCGGACCGTGCCCGCGTCCCGCGCAGTTCCCCGCGCCCCTGTAGGGCACCCGGCGCCGATGGCTCGCGCCCACCGCGGCGGAGCCGCGCCATGTCACAGCCCCGCGCCCCTTAGGTGTCCGGTGCCGGGCAGCATGGGCCATCTCAGCCCGTCATGGGGGTCCCCCCTGGCCCTTGAGGCCTTGGGGGAGTTTGAGGACGAGCGCCCTTGAGGCGCGATACGGGGTCTGGGGCGGAGCCCCAGGGAGCCGCACTCCTCACGTAGCCGCACGGGCGGGAGGGTGGGAGAACGCGCGAACGGGGTCTGGGGCGGAGCCCCAGCGGGGTGGAGGGTCAGAAGTAGGTGCGGAGGTAGTCCGCTACCGAGCCGTCCGGGCTCACCACCGGTACCAGCCCCCACTTGTCGAACACCGTGCACGGATGCGAGAGCCCCATCCCCACCCAGTCCCCGACGGACAACGAAACCCCCGGCTCCGTGCGAAGCCACCCGTGCTGATCGGAGAGCCCGGTCACGGAGATCCCCGCGGCGTCCCGCACCACCCCCGTCGCCGCGTCCCGCACCACCTGCGCCTCGGGCAGATCGAGGTCGTACGCCGCGTCCCGCTTGCCCGCGTTGACGAAGGCCTGCTCGGGGGACGGGCGCGAGACGACCTGGGCCCAGAGGCGGAAGGCCGGCTGGAGGGAGCCCTCGGAGGGCACCCGGTTGAAGGGGGTCAGCTTCCGGTAGTGCCCGTCGTCGTGCGAGACGTACGCCCCGGAGCGGAGCAACTTCAGTACGGGCAGCGACAGTTCGGGCACGGCCGCGAACACGTCCGCCACCGCGTCGAACCACGCGGAGCCCCCCGCACTGAGCACGATCCCGCAGTCCCCGAGCCCGGCGAACCGTCCCGCCCTGTCGAAGTCCGCCACCAGCGAGACCAGCCGGGCGAGGTAGGCGCGGACCCGCTCGGGGTCGGCCGACGGCACCTCGCCCTCGTATCCGGCGACCCCCACGAGCCGCAGCGTGGACGTGCCGGCCACCGCGTCGGCGACCTCCGCGCACTCCGCCTCCGTACGCACCCCCGTGCGCGCGCCCTCGCCCGCCGCGAGTTCCACCACTACGTCCACCCGCCGGGCGGCGCCCCGCAGTGCCTCGTCCATGAGCTCGACGCCGCGTACGGAGTCGACGTAGCAGATGAAGCGGAACGCCGGGTCGCGCTCCAGCTCCCCGGCGACCCAGCGCAGCGCCGCCGCGTCGACGAGCTCGTTCGCCAGGAAGATCCGCTCGATCCCGAACGCCCGTGCCACGCGCACCTGGTGGGGCACCGCGAGGGTGATGCCCCAGGCGCCGCGCTCGATCTGGCGGGCGAAGAGCCGCGGCGCCATCGAGGTCTTGCCGTGCGGCGCGAAGGCGAGGCCGTGGCGCTCCGCGTACGTCTCCAGGAGAGAGAGGTTGTGCTCGACGGCCTCCGCCGACAAGGTCAGGACCGGCGTGGTGAAGCCGCCGGTGAACAGGTCGCGGCGCTCGGCGGCCAGCTCGGCCACGGTGAGTCCCTCGGCGTCCGGCGGCAGGCCCTTGAAGCGGTGGTCGACGCGTTCGGCGCCCAGCGCCGCAAGCCTGTCTTCGCGATCGGTGGCTGCCACGGAAACCTCACCCTCCATCGAGAAGGGTGTTGCAACATCTGCAACACCCATTGCGTATATCGCTTGATGCTGTCTAACATCCGGGCCAGCGCCGGGTCAATGACCGGCCCCGGCCGCCCAGCAGCGAGGAGCCAGCAGTGACCACCGGATCCCCAGCCGTCACGGACGACGCCGACACCCCCGTCGACGTCGTCTGCCTCGGCGAGTCCATGGTCACCTTCCTGCCCGCGCTGCCGGGCCGCCTCGCCGATGTTCCGGCCTTCGAGCGGGCGATCGGCGGCGCCGAGTCGAACGTGGCCTGCGCGCTCGCCGCCGCCGGACACAGCACACGCTGGGTCAGCCGGGTCGGCGCGGACGGCTTCGGCGACCACCTCGTCGAGGCGGTCGGCTCGTACGGCGTCGACGTGCGGGCGGTGGCCCGCGACCCGGACCGGCCCACCGGCATCTACTTCCGCACCGCCGACGACCGGGCGGCCGACGGGCACGAGGTGCTCTACTACCGCGCCGGATCCGCCGCCTCCGCGATGTCGCCGGCGACCGTCCCGTACCGCGATCTGTGGACGGGCCGCATCCTGCACCTGTCCGGGATCACCGCGGCCCTGTCCGACGACTGCCTCGCCCTGATGCGCGACCTCCTGATGCACCGCCCCGGCCGCCCCCTGGTCTCGTTCGACGTGAACTACCGGCCGGGCCTGTGGCGGGACGCGGCCGGGCCGCGCGTCCTGCTCGACCTCGCCCGGGGCGCGGACATCGTCTTCGTCGGCGAGGACGAGGCGGAGGCCGCCTGGGGCCTGCGCGGCGCCGCCGCCGTGCGGGCCGCTCTTCCCGAGCCGGGCGTACTCGTGGTCAAGCAGGGCGCGGCGGGCGCCACCGTGTTCGCCGGGCAGGATCCGGCCGCCGTCACGGGGGCCCCCGGGTGTTTCGCGCCCTCCCCGCGCGTCGACGTGGTCGCCCCCGTCGGCGCGGGCGACGCCTTCGCCGCCGGGTTCCTCAGCGCCACCCTGCGCGACCTGCCCCTGCGCGACCGCATCCGGCACGGGCACCTCATGGCCGCCGCCGTGCTCACCGTCCCCGGCGACCTCACCCAGCCCCCGGCGCGCGCCCACGCCGACCGGCTCGTGGCCCTGGACGACACCGCCTGGGGGAGACTTCGTCTCGGCCCCGGGTGGACGGGGGACGACCAGGAGGTACGTACGCCATGAGCCAGACCGTCGACCGGGCGCTGAGCATCCTGCCGCTGCTCGCGCAGGGCCCCGCCGACCTCGGGCAGGTCGCCGACCGGCTCGGGGTGCACAAGTCCACCGCGCTGCGGCTCCTGCGCACCCTGCACGAGCACGGGCTCGTCTACCGCCAGGAGGACCAGCGCTACCGGCTCGGCGCCCGCCTCTTCGCCCTCGCGCAGGAAGCCGTCGAGAACCTGGACGTCCGCGAGATCGCCCACCCGCACCTGGTCGCGCTCAACGAACGGATCGGGCACACCGTCCACCTCGCCGTGCACGAGGAGGGCGAGGTCCTCTACATCGACAAGGTCGAGAGCCGCTACCCGGTGCGGATGTACTCCCGCATCGGCAAGCCCGTCGCCATCACGGTGGCCGCCGTGGCCAAGCTGCTGCTCGCCGACCTGCCGGAGGCCGAGCGCCGCGCCGTCGCGGAGAAGCTCGACTACCCCACCTACACGTCCCGTTCGACACCCAACGCCGCAGCCTTCCTCAAGGAACTGGCGACGGTGCGCGAACAGGGCTGGGCCACCGACCTCGGTGGCCACGAGGAGTCCATCAACTGCGTCGGGGCCCCCATCCACGGTGCGGACGGCCGGGTCGTCGCCGCCATGTCGGTGTCCGCGCCCAACGTCGTCGTCACGGCCGAGGAACTCCTCACCCTGCTTCCCCAGGTGCGCCGCACCGCGGAAGCGATCAGCCGCGAGTATTCCGGCACCGCACCCAACACCCCATCCGCACAAGGACGTTCCGATGACCGATAAGACCGCCATCACCCCGGCCACGCACACCACCCCGCCCGCCAAGTTCTCGCACGGCGTGCGCAAGGGCAACATCCTCCAGGTCGCGGGCCAGGTCGGCTTCCTGCCGGCGGTCGAGGGCCAGGCGCCGACCCCGGCGGGCCCCACCTTGCGCGAGCAGACCCTCCAGACCTTCGCCAACGTCAAGGCGATCCTGGAGGAGGGCGGCGCGAGCTGGGACGACGTGATGATGATGCGCGTCTACCTCACCGACGTGGACCACTTCGCGGAGATGAACGAGATCTACAACGCGTACTTCGAGGAGCAGGGCCTCACGGCCCCCACCGCCGCCCGCACCACGGTGTACGTGGGCCTGCCGGCCGGCCTGCTCATCGAGATCGACGCCCTCGCGGTCCTGGACGCGTAATTCCTTGACCGCCTTAGCCACACCGCTCGACCCGCCGCACGGTGCGGCGCCCCGGACCGCCGGGGCGCCGTGCCGCGGTCCCCCCTGCCCTGGAACCCCCCTGCTTGACAACGGAGTTGGCACATGTTGTTCCACGCTGTCGCGGCCGCCGCCCCACCACCCCCCGTACACACGGGCGGCATCCTCCCCCTCATCGGCGGCACCGCCGGTCTGCTGACCGTCGCCGTCCTGGGCATAGCCCTGCTGCTCTTCCTGATCATCAAGGTCAGGCTCCAGCCCTTCGTGGCGCTGCTCGCGGTCTCCATAGCCGTCGGCCTCGGCGCCGGGCTCTCGGTCACCGAGCTCTTCGGCACCGTCCAGAAGTCCGCCGCCGTCTCGGTCATCGAGTCCGGCATGGGCGGCATCCTCGGACACGTCGCGATCATCATCGGGCTCGGCACCATGCTCGGCGCGATCCTCGAAGTCAGCGGCGGCGCAGAGGTGTTGAGCACCCGCCTGCTCACGCTCTTCGGCGAGAAGCGCGCTCCCCTCGCGATGGGCCTCACCGGCCTGATCTTCGGCATCCCGGTCTTCTTCGACGTCGGCATCTTCGTCCTCGCGCCGATCGTGTACGCCGCCGCCAAGCGCTCCGGCAAGTCGATCCTGCTCTACTGCATGCCGTTGCTCGCGGGTCTGTCCATGACCCACGCCTTCCTGCCGCCGCACCCCGGCCCGGTCGCCGCCGCCGGTCTGTTCCACGTCTCGCTCGGCTGGGTCATCCTGATGGGCGCCCTCGTCGGCATCCCGTCGGTGCTCGCCGCCTGGGGGTACGCGGCCTGGATCGGCAAGCGCATCTTCGTCGCGGTCCCGCAGGACATGGTCGAGGCCGCCGAGGAGGCGAAGGCCGCCGTCGCCGCCGAACAGCAGGCCTCCGGCGTCACCCCGCGCGAGGAGCCGGTGTCGCTCGGCGCGGTGCTCGCCATCATCGGCACCCCGCTGATCCTGATCCTGGCCGCCACGTTCTCCTCGATCGCGCTCGACCCCTCCACGCTCCGCTCGGTCCTGGAGTTCTTCGGCAACCCGTTCGTGGCCCTGACCATCGCCCTGGTCCTCGCCTACTACCTGCTCGGCATCCGGCGCGGCTGGTCCCGCAAGTCCCTGGAGACGGTGTCCACTTCGTCCCTCAAGCCGGTCGGCAACATCCTGCTCGTGGTCGGCGCGGGCGGCATCTTCGGCGCGGTCCTGAAGGCGTCGGGCATCGCGGACGCGCTCGCCAGCACCTTCCACAGCGTCGGCCTCCCGGTGATTCTGCTGGCCTGGCTGATCTCGGTCGTCCTGCGCGTGGCCCAGGGCTCGGCGACGGTCGCCATCGTCACCACGGCAGGCATCGTGGTCCCGCTGGTGGAGGGCTCCGGCTACTCCCAGGCGCACCTGGCCCTGATCATCATGGCGATCTCGGCGGGCTCCATCTTCGCCTCGCACGTCAACGACGGCGGCTTCTGGATGGTCGCCAAGTACTTCGGCATCACCGAGCGCGACACCCTGAAGTCCTGGACGGTCCTGGAATCGGTCCTGTCGGTGGCGGGCTTCGTGGTGGCGGCCCTGCTCAGCCTCGTCATCTAGGACCGGACCCGGTCCGAACCGCGTTCCGCCCTCAACTCGCTTGATCCCGAGCGGCGTTGAACCGCCGAGAGCGCTAAAGTGCTGTGTTCGATCCGATGGGACTCGGGGGGCCGGCGGAATGCGCGGAGAGGCATCCGACGACGGGCGCGTGTACCAGGCGCGCCGCGATCAGCGGATCGAGCAGCGGGACTACACCCTCAACGTCTTCCTCGACCGGGGCGCCGACGCGGAGACCTACCGCGGGGAGGCCGACCGCATCGTCACCGTCCTGCTGCACGCGGTGGGCTCCCTGGAGGAGCGGTGCGAGGCGCTGGAACGCAAGTCCGTGCGCGCCCGCGCCGCCGGGCGGGCCGAGGCGTACGCCGAGATCCAGGCCGAGCTCCAGGCCTCGGGCCTCAAACTGCGCCGCGTCCAGGGCAAGTTGAAGGAGGCGCAGCAGGATCGCGAGGTGGCCGAGCGGCTGCTCACCGAAGCGCGTCGCGCGGCGGAGGAGTACCGCCGGGAGGCCGAGGAGCTGCGGCGCCGGCAGGCCGCCCCCGAGCCGCCGGACGAGCCCGTGCAGGAGACGGGCCCCACCCTCGGCGACTACGACCGTTTCATCGACACGGCGGACGCCGAACTCGCCGCCCTGCGAACCTCGTTGGAGCGGCTCGGCGACGAGATGTCGCTGCGGGCCGACGGGGGCGAGGGCGGCGGCCGCATGGTGGCGGGGGAAGTCGTCGATCCGGGCGGCGCGGCGGGGGAGCCCCCGGCCGGCCCGCTGCCCCCTGCCCCGGCATCGCCATCGGCCCCGGGCCCGGCATCGTCATCGGTCCCGGCGTCGGCCGGGGAGGAGACGCCGGGGCACCCTGTCTCCCAGGGGGATCCGGCCGAGGCGGAAGACCGCTTCCGGGACGAGGAGATGCGCGACCCGAGGTCGACGCTGCCCGGCCCGGCCGCCCACACCGCACCGCTGCCGGTTCACGACGCCGAGGGCTCCGAGGCCGTGGGCTCCGAGGCCGTGGGCTCCGACACCCTCGACGCGGCGGCCCCGGCCGCATCGGACGCCCCGCCGGCCGAGGCCGGCCATATCGGCCTGAGGATGACGACTCTGGGGTTCCTGGTCTCCATGGCCCCGCCGCTGCTCGTCGGGGCGAGCATCCGCGAGGTGTACGGGGGCCCGCACGGCCCGGCGGTCCTGTGGGGGCTGGCCTACGTCCTGGTCTCCCTCGTGGTCGGTTACTTCTTGGGGTTCTTCCTGAAGACCATGATTCTCGTGGTGGGGGGCTGGGACGGCGATCACGACTTCAGCACCAAGATGACCGTCTACACGACCCTCGCGTGCCTGGTGCTCATCTACGGACTGTGCCTGCCCGCGTCCCTCGGCCCCTGGGTGTCCACTCCCGCCCGGTTCCTCGCGCAATGGCTCGGTCCCGCATAGGGCGAGCGGCGATGGATGGCCTCGTACGTCGACGGTCAACCGGGTCCGCCCACTTGCCCGTTGGCGCGAAGGCCCCCAAGAATGGCGGTGCCCATGACAAGTCGAAAGATCTTCGGCACCGTCATTCAGAGGGGAACCCCCACATGAAGAAGCCTCTCGTCGGCGCGCTGCTCGGCCTGCTCCTCGTCGGAGCCTCCGCAGCCCCGGCCCTGGCCGCACAGACGGCGACACCCGCGCCCGCCAAGCCCGCCGTCAAGGCGGTCACCTTCGCCGGCACGGTGGCGCTGAGCAACTGCTCCGGCTCCGTGGTCCGCACGCCCAGCTCGCAGCCGAGCGACCCCGCGCTCGTGCTCTCCAACGGCCACTGCCTCGAAACCGGATTCCCCGGCCCCGGCGAAGTCATCACCAACCAGGCGTCGTCCCGCACGTTCTCGCTCCTGAACGCCTCGGGCTCGAAGGTCGCCACCCTGCGCGCCAGCAAGGTCGCGTACGCCACGATGACCGACACGGACATATCGATCTACCAGCTCAACACGACCTACGCCCAGATCCAGAGCCAGTACGGGATCGCCGCGCTGACCCTCAACGACGCGCACCCGACCCAGGGTTCCGCGATCAAGGTCGTCTCCGGGTACTGGAAGCGCACGTACAGCTGCAACGTGGACGGCTTCGTCTACCGCCTGAAGGAGGGCGACTGGACCTGGAAGGACTCGGTCCGCTACACCTCGTCGTGCAACACCATCGGCGGCACCTCGGGCTCCCCGGTGATCGACACGACCACCGGCAAGGTCGTCGCCGTCAACAACACCGGTAACGAGGACGGCGAGCGGTGCACGGAGAACAACCCGTGCGAGGTCGACCAGAACGGCAACGTCACCGTCCGCCAGGGCATCAACTACGCCGAGGAGACGTACATCATCGTCCCCTGCATCGGTGCCGGCAACAAGATCGACCTGAGCCGCGCGGGCTGCACCCTGCCCAAGCCGTGATCCGCTGGTCGGCACACGCCGGCACATGACAGAACGCGCCACCACGCGACAGCGGCGCCTCCCGGGGGAACGGGGGGCGCCGCCTTCGTGCGGGTCGTGCGGGTTACGGCAGGGCGTGAACGTGCGGGCCCACCGCGTTCGACCAGGCGTTGCCCGACTTCGCGTCCCAGTTGGTGGACCAGGTCATCGCGCCGCGCAGCGTCGGGTAGGTCTTCGAGGGCTTGAAGGTGCCGCAGCTCGTGCCCTTGGTCAGGCAGTCGAGCGCCGCGTTCACCACGGACGGCGAGACGTAGCCGCTGCCCGCGCCGGACGTGGAGGCCGGCACACCGAGACCGACCTGTGAGGGGTCGAGGCCGCCCTGGAGCTGGATGCAGGCGAGCGCGGTCAGGAAGTCGACCGTGCCCTGCGCGTAGACGTTGCCGTCGCAGCCGTTCATCGAACCGCTGTTGTAGTACTGCATGTTGACGACGGTCAGGATGTCCTTGATGTTGAGCGCCGTCTTGAAGTACTCGTTCGACGGGGACTGCATGTCGATGGTCTGCGGGGCCATCGTGATGACGGTCGTGGCTCCGCCCTTCGCCGCGATCGACTTCAACGCCTGTGTCATGTAGGTGGAGTTGAGGCCGTTCTCCAGGTCGATGTCGACACCGTCGAAGCCGTACGTCTGCATCAGCGAGTAGACCGAGTTGGCGAAGTTGTTCGCCGAGGTGGAGTCGCTGACCGAGATCGTGCCGTTCTGGCCGCCGATCGAGATGACCACCGACTTGCCGGCCGCGTGCTTGGCGGCGATGTCCGCCTTGAACTGGTCGACGGTGTAGCCGCCGAGACCCGCCGAGTCGAGCGTGAAGCTCACCGCGCCCGGCGTGGTGGTGGCGTCCGCGAAGGCCACCGCGATGATGTCGTAGTTCGCCGGCACATCACTGATCTTCTGGACGGTCGCGCCGTTGTTGAAGTTCTGCCAGTAGCCGGTCACCGCGTGCTTGGGCACGGTGCCGCCGCCGCTCGGCGGGGTGCCGCCGGAGGCCGAGGTGGTGCCGGTCACCGCCGCCGACTTCGGGGACTCGCCCGCGGCGTTGGTCGCGGTCACCTGGAACTGGTACGCGGTCGACGCGCTGAGCCCGGTCACGCTCGCCGAACTTCCCGTCACCGACTGCACCTTGGTGCCGCCCTGGTAGACGTTGTACCCGGTCGCGTTGGACACCGCGCCCCACGACAGGTTCACCGACGACGAGCTGACCGCGCCGACCGCGAGGCCGCCGGGCGCCGCGGGAACGGTCGGGGCCGGGTCGCCGCCCCCGCCGCCGTCGGGCCCGAACACGGAGATGTCGTCGGCGTAGTACGCGGCCTGGCCGTACCAGCCGTGCGTGTAGATCTGCACCGAGGTGGTCGAGGCGCCGGTCTTGAACGTGGTGGTCAGCTGGCCGTAGCCGCTGCCCGTGCCGGGCGTCCAGGTCGAGGTGTCGGTCGTGCCGGTGCCGCTGGCGCCGAGGTAGACGTAACTGCCCTGGACCCAGGCGCTCAGCGTGTAGGTCGAGTTGGGCTTGACCGCGACGGTCTGCGAACACTGGGCGGTGTCCGAGCCCGAGGGGGTCGCCTTGAGCGCGGCGGTCCCACCGTGGACGGGGGAGGAGACGGTGGCGCCGCTGCCGGCCGAGCAGGTCCAGCTGCCGAGGCCCGACTCGAACCCGGCGTTCTTGGCGTTGTTGACGTCCGCCGCATGGGCGGTGCCGGAGAGCCCGGCTATGGACAGGGCGCCGGCCGCGGCCACGGCCAGGCCGAGCCTTGCATGTCTCGCGCGGTTCACTTGCTGCCTCCGGGAGGGGAGTGGGGAGGGTGAGGGGTGGGACGGACAAGTGGGGTGGGGCGCCCTGGTCGCACAACATGGTCCAGACCAATTGGGTTGTCAAGACTTCGCGCGGAGACCCGCACGCGGACACCGCGCGCGCCCCGGCCCCGGGCGCCGTCGGCCGAGCACATCGGTCGAAGGATCAATTCAGGCCGCGCGACTGGCCGACTTTGCACGCAACTCCCGTCCCACCGGTACCAAATCCGGCCGCGGGGGCACATAGGAAAGCAGAAGACGGTTCTCCCGCCGGTATGTCGTGGATAAAGTGCTGAGGCAGGTGGGAAACGCAGTGATCAGTTGCGGTCGTGGGGGCTCGCACAGGCCCTCCCGTCCGAGGGAACCGGGGGCCGCAAGGTGGCGACCGCGATCAGTGAACGGGGGCCCGCGCCATGCCGACCGCGATAGCTGTCACCAGCCCCGATCTGGTGCTGGCGCCGACCGATCCACAGACGCCGCTCGCGGCGCTGCTCCAGTCGCCGCAGGCCCAGCCCCTCGACGCGGCGCTCGTCGACATGAGCCGTCTCCTGGAACAGCACGGTTACGTCGTCGCCTGTTATCCGGCGTCCCTTTCCGCCGCGCACGAACGCCGGCTGCACACCGTTCGCTCGCTTCTGGAAACCGACCGGATCACGCTCATCAAATCCCCGCTCCCGCCGCTCGGACTCGCGGTTCTCGTGCGCCAGCTGCGACAGCTCTCGGTCTGCGACTTCAGCCCCGGCGTCATCGCGTCGGCGGCCCGGCTCCTCTCCCACTACATTTACGCGGGCGCCGTCCTGAACTCCGTGACCCGCCTGGAGCGCATCCCGGTCGGCCTCACCGCGCACGCCAGGTCCTGGGTGCCCGGAAGCCAGTTCGCGGTGCTCGCCAACCCGCGGCCCGAGCTCGTCAAGGTCGGCTCGGCGGGAACCCTCACCGGCCCCGACTTCGCCTGTCACCTCCTGGTGGCCAAGGGCTCCGTCGGCGCCGACTGGGTCACCGGCACCCTCGCCCCCGCCTGGCAGGCCGGCGCCGTGCAGGACGCCGCGCCGCCCGCCGATTCGGCCGCCTGGTGGGGCACCGGCAAGCTGACCGAGTTCGTCGCCTACCTCCCGGACATCGCGGTCCTCTACCAGCTCGTCGCCTCCGTGCGGCGCGAGCAGTGCCGGTGGTGCGCCATGGAGCTCATCGGCGACCGCTGCGGATTCTGCGCGTCGCGCCAGCCGGCCGACGACGCGCCCGCCACCGCGTACGGCCCCTCCGCGCTCGGCCCCGTCCCCGCATCCGCCTACCGCGCCCGGCCCCTCACCCGGGCCCAGCGCCGCCGCGCCATCGCCCCGGGCCCCTGACCCCAACGCGCGTCAGCAGTCCGCCACTTGCCCGCTCTGCCCCACGTCAGCGAACGAGGTCGTACGGTCAATGAACTCCCGCCAGCGCCGCGGCATCATCCTTCTCCTCCTCTCGGCCCTGTGCGCCCTCGGCGCCTTCGCCGGGGTGTTCACGGTGATCAGCGACGTGGACTCCAAGGTGGGCCCCGAGGTGACCGCGTACAAGCTCAAGGACGACATAGACGCCTACGCGACGCTCGCGTCCGATCAGTTCGAGAAGACCAGCATGCCCAAACGATGGCTCTCCCAGGGCGCCGTCACCGACCTCTCCGACGTCATCGGGAAAATGGCCGCCACCCACCTCACCAAGGGCTCGCTGCTCCAGGCCGGCATGTTCACCGACCGGCCCCAACTCAAGCCCGGTGAACAGGAGATCGCCATCATGATCGACGCGTCGACCGGCGTCGCCGGAAAGATCAACGGGAACGACAGCGTCAACATCTTCGCCACGTTCGCCGCGACCAAACAGGGGGACACCCCCGAGTCCAAGCTCATCGTCGCGGGCGCCCGCGTGATCCAGGTCGGCGCCGTCCAGGCCCTGACCCCGAGCGCGTCCGACAAGAACCAGACCACCCAGGCCGTCCCGATCACCTTCGCCCTCGGCACCCTCGACGCCCAACGGGTCGCCTACGCCGAGTCGTTCGCCACCCACGTCCGCCTCGCGCTCGTCGGCCGCGGCAACGGCGACACCACGATCCCGCCCGGTGACCGTACGTACCGGCTCGAAAAGGACCAGTGAGGCGCGGATGACCACTCGCATCCTTCCGGCCGTCGCCGACGCGGACGCCGCCCGATCCGTCACCACCCTGCTCAGCCAGCTCCCCGACGCCGAACCGGCCATGCCCGTCGGCGACTCCACCCAGCTGCTCGACACCCTGGCCAGGTTCGCGGGCGAATCCCTCGACGAGCTCCCCGAAGTCGTCCTGGTCCACGAACGCATCGGCCCGCTCCCGGCCCTCGAACTGATCCGGGAGGTCGCGCTGCGCTTCCCGGCGGTCGGCGTCGTCCTGATCTCCTCCGACGCCGGGCCCGCCGTCTTCTCCGCCGCCATGGACTCCGGCGCCCGCGGCCTGGTCGCGCTGCCCCTGTCGTACGAAGAGCTCGCGGTACGCGTCCAGGCGGCGGCCCAGTGGTCCGCGGGCGTACGCCGTCACCTGGGCGCGAGCCTCGACGTCTTCACCGGGCCGGGCGGCACCGTCACCACCGTCACCGGGGCCAAGGGAGGCGTCGGAACCACGCTCGTCGCCGTTCAACTCGCCCTCGCCGCACGGGCGTCGGGCCGCACCACCGTGCTGCTCGACCTGGACCTCCAGGCCGGCGACGTCGCCTCCTACCTGGACGTCCAGTTCCGCCGCTCCATCGCCGACCTCGCCTCCATCACCGACATCTCGCCGCGTGTCCTGGCCGACGCCGTCTTCAACCACGAGAGCGGTCTCGCCCTGCTGCTCGCCCCCGGCGAGGGCGAACGCGGCGAGGAGGTCACCGACCGGTCCGCCCGCCAGATCATCGGCGCCCTGCGCACCCGCTACGAGGCCGTCGTCGTGGACTGCGGCACCCAGACCACCGCCGCCAACGCGGCCGCCGTCGAAATGGCCGACGTTGCGCTCCTCGTCACCACCCCCGACGTCATCTCCGTACGCGGTGCCAAGCGGACCGTACGCATGTGGGACCGGCTCCAGATCCGCAAGGCCGAGGAGACCACCACCGTGGTCAACCGGCACACCCGCACCACCGAGATCCAGCCCCCGCTCGTCCAGAAGATCACCGGCACCCGGGTCGCCCAGACCTCCGTGCCGGCCCACTTCAAGGAGTTGCAGTCCGTCGTCGACGCGGGCCGGCTGCACGACCTCGACCACAAGAGCACGGTCAAGCAGGCCCTGTGGGCGCTGGCCGGTGAGCTGGGCCTCCTCAAGGCTCCCGAGGGCAGAGCGAAGGCGCGGGCCGCCCGTGGTTCCGGGCTCGTCCTGCGGCGCAGGGGCGGCTGATGAACCGGGTGCGGATTCCCGCGGGCGAGCGGGACCGGGGGCAGACCGTGATCGAGTTCATCGGCGTGGTCCCGCTGATCCTGCTCCTGCTCGTCGCGCTGTGGCAGTGCGCCCTGGTCGGTTACGCCTTCGTCCTCGCGGGCAACGCGGCGGACGAGGGAGCGCGGGCGGGGGCGGCGGCGGAGGGCGACGCGGGGGCCGCGTGCCGCACGGCGGCGCTGCACGAGCTGCCGTCGTCCTTCGACGGCGACCCCGCCTGCCCCGGCGGCGGTGACGGCGGGATGTACCGGGTCACCGTCACCCTCAAGGTTCCCCTCCTGATCCCGGGCGTCCTCAACGGCTTCCCCGTCGAGGGCAGCGCCGCCCACGTGAAGGAGCGCTGAGCCGTGCGCATCCGTACGCACCGAGGGCGCGACCGGGACGACCGGGGTCAAGTGGCCCTGGAATACATCGGTTTCGTCGCGATCCTGCTCCTCGTGGGCCTCGCCGCCATCCAGCTCGGGATCGCCGCGTACGCGGCGAACCAGGCGGGCACGGGGGCACGGGCGGCGGCGCGCGCGGCGAGCCTGGACCAGCCGCGGCCGGGCGAACCGGCGCCGGACCCGGCGGCCGCCGGCAGGGCCGCGGTGAGCGGCTGGCTCAAGCCCGACGTCGCCTCCGCCGGCGGGGGCGGTGACGCGGTGGCCTGGACCGTCACCATCACGATTCCCAGCGTCATCCCCGGCATCGGCGACTTCGGCACCACCACCCGCACCTCCACCATGCCGAAGCTCCAGCACCCGAACTGACCGACCCGACCGCCCGACCCGACCTGACCGACCCGACCCGACCGCCTGACCCGACCCGAGACGACTGGACTGGAGACGAGACATGAGTCTGCGGGCACGGATCGCCGCTCCCGAGGAGAGCGGCCCCAGCCGCGAGGACGGCCACCTGGTCGCCTCCTACCGGGCCAAGCTCCTTGAGGAGATCGACCTCGCGGAGATGTCCTCGCTCGCCGCCGCCGAGCGCCGGGCGCGCCTGGAGCGGGTGCTCGGGCACATCATCAGCCGCGAGGGCCCGGTCCTGTCCACCGCCGAACGCGCCCAGCTGATCCGCCGGGTCGTCGACGAGGCGCTCGGACTCGGCATCCTCGAACCGCTCCTGGAGGACGCCTCCATCACCGAGATCATGGTCAACGGTCCCGACCAGATCTTCGTCGAGCGGGGCGGCCGGGTGGAGCAGCTGCCGCTGCGGTTCGCCTCGCACGAGCAGCTGATGCAGACGATCGAACGGATCGTGTCGACGGTCAACCGGCGCGTGGACGAGTCGAACCCGATGGTGGACGCCCGCCTCCCGTCCGGCGAGCGCGTCAACGTGATCATCCCGCCGCTGTCCCTGACCGGCGCGACGCTCACCATCCGCCGCTTCCCCCGGTCGTTCACCCTCCAGGAGATGATCACCTTCGGTTCCCTCGACGAGCACATGCTGCTGCTGCTCGCCGGGCTCGTGCAGGCCCGGTTCAACATCATCGTGTCGGGCGCCACCGGCACCGGCAAGACCACCCTGCTCAACGCCCTGTCCGGCCTGATCCCGCCGCACGAACGCATCATCACCATCGAGGACTCCGCCGAACTCCAGCTCCAGCAGGCCCACGTCATCCGCCTGGAGTCGCGGCCCCCGAACGTCGAGGGCAAGGGCCACATCTCCATCCGCGACCTCGTACGCAACTCGCTGCGCATGCGCCCCGACCGCATCGTGGTCGGCGAGGTCCGTGGCGGCGAGTCGCTCGACATGCTCCAGGCGATGTCCACCGGTCACGACGGCTCGCTGGCCACCGTCCACGCCAACAGCGCGGAAGACGCCCTGATGCGGCTCCAGACGCTCGCGTCCATGTCCGAGGTGGAGGTCCCCTTCGAGGCGCTGCACGACCAGATCAACTCGGCCGTCGACGTCATCGTCCAGCTCACCCGGCACGCGGACGGCGCCCGCAAGATCACCGAGATCGCCATCCTCGAATCGCACGGCCGCGACCCGTACCGCATCACCACCGTCTGCCGCTTCGACGCCCAGCCCATGGCCGCCGACGGCCTCATCCACGGCCGCTTCCACTACTACCCGCTGCCCCGCCGTGTCGCCGACCGCCTCTACCTCGCGGGCCAGCCCGTCCCGCAGGCGTACGGGGTCGCGTCGAGCGCGGAACAACTGGCCGTCCGCCACGCCAACTGACAGGGAACGCGCAGATGAACCTCTCCTTCCTCACGCTCGGCGTCACCCTGCTCGCCGGGGTGCTGGCGGTCCTGGGGCTGCGCTCCTACGGCGCGGGCCGCGCCCAGCGCGAAGCCCTCATCGACCGGCTCAGCAACCCCGGCGCCCCGGCCGGGAGCGGGCGGCACCGGCCGTTCGGGGGCGTGGACCGCAGGCTGCGCGGCACGAAGCTGGGCCGCCGCATCGAAGGAAAGCTGGCCGCGACCGGCCTCGATCTCACGCCCGGCGAGTTCTTCGTCTACATGCTGGCCGGGGTGGCCGCCCTGTGGCTGATCGCCGCGTCGGTCCTCGCCTCGTTCTTCGGCCCCCTCGCGGGCCTCGCGGGGCTGTGGGGGGCCAACTCCTTCCTCAACTGGCAGCGCCAGAAACGCATCGAGCGCTTCATCAACCAGCTGCCCGAACTCTCCCGCATCCTCGCCAACGCCACCCAGGCCGGCCTCGCGCTGCGTACCGCCATCGCGATGGCGGCCGAGGAGATGGAGGCGCCGGCCGGCGAGGAGCTGGGACGGGTCACCGACCGGCTCGCCGTCGGCGAGTCCCTCGAGGACGCCCTGGGTGAGATCGCCGAGCGCCTGCCGTCGCGCGAACTCGTCGTCCTCGTCACGACGTTGGTGCTCGCCAACCGCGCCGGCGGCACCGTCGTCAGCAGCCTGCGCAACCTCACCACCACCCTGGAGGAGCGCAAGGAGACCCGGCGCGAGGTGCGCACGACCCTGGCCCAGGTGACGGTCACCGCATACGCCGTGCCCGGCTTCGGCATGGCCGCGCTGCTCATGCTGAACGCGGTGATGCCGGGCGCGCTCGACCGCATGACGGGCGCCTTCATCGGCCAGGTGGCGGTGCTGGTCTCGATCGCCCTGTACGCCCTCGGATTCTTCGTGGTCCGCCGCCTGTCCCGTATCGACGTATGACCCGCATCGATGTACGACCCGCATCGACGTACGAGCCGGAACCACCGGCACGTGAGAATCCACCGCCACATGAGAATCCACCGGCACGAGAGAGGGGAGTGAGCGACACATGGGACTGCTCTTCGCGGCCCTGACGGGCCTGAGCGTGTACGGGATGTTCCTCGGCATCCGCATGTACCGGGCCGAGGTGAAGCTCCCGAGCGACCTCTCGGTGGCCCTTGAGGTCGGCGCCACGCGCACCACGGCCGTCGGGTCGGCCGTCGACCGGCTCGGCATGCGCTGGGCGCCCGCCGTGCTGCGGATGATGGGCCCCGAGCGGGTCGGCAGGAAACGCCGCCAGATCGACCTCGCGGGCAACCCCGGGGGCCTCACCGTCGACCGGTACGCGGCCCGCCGTGCCGTGTACGGCCTGCTCGGTGCGACGGCGGCGCTGATCATGCTGCTCGAAGGGCACTGGATCATCGCTCTGGTGATGGTGGCGTTCGCCCTGTTCTGGGTGGAGGCCGGCATCTGGTCGGCGGTCCGGGTGCGCCGCGACCACATCGAACGCACCCTGCCCGACTTCCTCGACGTCCTCGCCGTCGTGGTCAGCGCGGGCCTGGGCTTCCGCCAGGCCCTGGACCGGGTCGCCGACAAGTACGAGGGGCCCTGGGCCGACGAACTGCGCATCACGCTGCGCCAGATGGACATGGGCGTCAGCCGCCGCCAGGCCTTCGAGGAGCTGCGCAAACGCAACGACTCCGAGCAGGTCGCGATGTTCGTGACCGCCCTCCAGCAGGGCGAGGAGCTGGGCGCGCCCATCGTCGAGACGCTGATAGCGATCGCCGCCGACATGCGGCGCACCGACGCGCAGAACGCCCGCCGCAAGGCGGCCCGCGCCGTCCCCAAGGCGACCTTCGCCGTGACGACCTTCCTCCTGCCGGGCACCCTGATCCTGCTCAGCGTCGGCTTCGTGTACGGCGCGAACCTGGACTTCGGCGGCTTCCTGGGAGGCCCGAAATGACCCTCCAATTAGCCGTACATTCCAGGGGGTTGACCATGCCCGGTCTGCGCGGGGCGGTGCCGCCAGTGCCGGCCCCCACCCTCGCCCTCCAGATCAACGCGCTCCAGGCGATGTGTCGCCAGGTGTTCGGCTTCCGCCTGGCGATGATCGCCATAGGCGCCCCCTTCGCGCTCGCCGGCGCCGCGAAAGGGGCGCCCGGTGTACTGGTGGGGGCGGCGGTCCTGGTCACCTTCATGGGCTCGTACGTCCTGTTCCGGGACTGGGAGCGCTTCGGGCCACTGCTGCTCAACCACCCGTGGCTGCTCGCCGTGGACGCGGTGTTCGGGGCGCTGCTCCTGATCACGGCGACCCCGGAGTCCCCGCTCGGCTACGTCACCATCTGCACCCCGCTGCTCGCGGGCCTGGTCTACGGCTGGCGCGGCGCCGGCCTCTTCGCGGGTCTCCAGGTCGCCATCCTGACCCTGGTGTACGCGACCGGCCCCCGCCACCAACTGGACGACACCTCCGCCCTGTTGCTCCCCGGCTTCTGCGTGATCGTCGGCGCGATCGGCGTGACGATCCGCAACCTCCTGTTCCGGTTCGGCGCCGCGAGCCAGGCCCTCACCGAGACCCGGGCGCGCCTGGCCGTGCACGACGCGGTGGAGGAGGAGCGGGCCCGCCTGGCCCGGGACATGCACGACTCGGTGGCGAAGACCCTGCACGGGCTGGCCCTCGCCGCGGACGGCCTGGCCGCCTCCGCCGACGACATGGACCCGCCCGCCGTACGCCACCAGGCCGAGCTCGTGGCACGGGCCGCGCGCCGGGCGGCCGCGGAGTCCCGGGACCTGCTGGGTGACCTGCGGCGCACCAGGGGGGAGGTGGCGGTCATGCCCGAACTGGCCACCCTGGTGCAGGACGTCACCGTGCGCACGGGCAGACCCGCGCGGTGGACGGCACTGGGGGATACGTCGGACGTGACGCTCCCGGCCGGGGCGGCTCGCCAGCTCCTGACGATCGCGAGCGAGGCGTTGGACAACGCCCACCGGCACGCCGGGCCGGCCGC
The DNA here is from genome assembly GCF_036014195.1 of Streptomyces sp. NBC_00442. NCBI lineage: Bacteria > Bacillati > Actinomycetota > Actinomycetes > Kitasatosporales > Streptomycetaceae > Streptomyces > Streptomyces sp. NBC_00442. The sequence continues at coordinate 2,577,484 of NZ_CP107918.1, read as the reverse complement.
CCGCCTGGAGGTGACCGCGGGAGTCGAAGGGGCCGTGTTCCGCCTCAGCGTCCAGGACGACGGCCGCGGCCTGCCGCCCGGCACCACCCTGGACGCCCTGAAACGTACGGGCCACTTCGGCATGGTGGGCATGGTGGAGCGGGCCGCGTCGATGGGCGCGCGCATCAGGATCGGCCGGGGGACGGCGCCGTCGGGCACGGAGGTACGGGTCGAACTCCCGCTGGCCGGGAGGCATGAGTCGAGCGGGGCGATGCCATGAATCCCTGGACGAGTGGTGCCGCGACGGATCCCTGCACGAGTGGTGCCGTGACGCATCCCTGGACAGGAGGTGCCGCCATCCCGGACGTGACCCCGCCCCCGTGCCCGCCTCCGCAGCCGGCCTCGCCCCCGCACCCGCTCCGACCGTCGCGCGACCCGCTGCGCGTCGTCGTCGCGGACGACAACCCGGTCGTACGGGCGGGCCTCGCGGCACTGTTGCACGGCCGGCACGACATCGAGGTGGCCGGAGAGGCCGCCGACGGCAACGAGGCGTACGAGGCCGCGGTGCGCCACCGCCCGGACGTGATCCTGCTGGACGTCCGCATGCCGGGCGTCGACGGCATGACCGCGCTCCCGCACCTGGTGCGCCTCGCTCCGGTCATGATGCTGACGTACAGCCGCGAGAGCGAGATCGTGCGGGCGGCGCTCCGCCTGGGAGCCGGGGGATACCTGGTCCACGGCGAGTTCACGGCGGACGAACTGGTCGCGGCGGTAAGGGGGATGAGCCAGGGGAGGGCCGCGTTCACCGCCACGGCGGCGAACGCCCTGCTGGCCCACGTACGCGAGCACCCGCCCCCGGTTGTCGGCCCGGATCCGCTCTCCACCATTTCCGCACAATCCCTTTCGCAACTGCAACCGGTTGTGGCACAGTCTTCAACTGCACGACGGGCGGCGCCCATGCGCAACAGGGAAGATTCCAGGCTGAGTTCGCGGGAGGCCGAGGTGATGGAGTTGATCGCTGCGGGCATGAGCAATCAGCAAATCGCGGCCACGTGCTTCATCAGCGAGAAGACGGTCAAGAACCACATCAACCGCATCTTCGCCAAGCTGCACGCGACGACCCGCGGCGAGGCGATCGCGCGCTGGCTGGGGGCGAGCGATGCGTAACCTCGCGGTTTGGGCCCGCATTTGGGCCCCTGGGCCCTCGGCACGGACCGGGGCCCCGGCCTACGTTCCCGGTGACGTACGCGATGCCGCAACCGGAGGAGAGCCGCGAAATGCCGCAGGACACGCTGCTGAAGACCGCCGTCGCTGCGCAGATGCGGGTGAGCGGCTGGAGGGACACGTCCATCGCCCGCATCCGACGCCGGTACGCGACGGCGGGGCGCGACCGGGGGCAGACTTCGTTCGAGTATCTGGGGATCATTTTGGTGGTGGTGGCGATTATTGGCGGGATTATGGCGACGGGGATCGGGACGTCCATCACCAACAAGATCAAGGAGCAGATCGACAAGATCAAGGCTGGCGGCTGATCACAGGTCTTCGTCAGGATCGAGGGCAGGCTTTCCCCATCTATGTGGTGATGGTGGCGGGCCTGCTCTTTCTCGCGTTCGCCTTCTTCGCGGTCGGCCAGGCCTCGGCAACCCGTAACGGCGCGCAGGGAGCGGCCGATTCGGCCGCACTGGCGGCGGCGCAGCGTGCTCGCGAGGAGGTGGCGCCGAAGGTTCTGGCTGCGCTCATGACGTCCGGCGGTCTCGAGACCATCTTTGACGACGGAGTTGTCCTCGCGGACGCGCACGCCGAAGCCGCGAACTTTGCGGCGAAGAACCACGCCGACCTGCAGACGTTGGATCCTCGCCCCGACGGTGTCGGCCGGTTCACTTTCAAGGCAATCGTCAAGACCCAGTACACGGTGGGCAAGTCGGTCATCCCCGGCACTGAACAGGATCATGGCACTGCCGCCGCCACGGCGGTAGTCGAGCTGCGGTGCAGCCTGCCACCCGGCGGTGTCGCCGGCTCCAGCCAGGCACCGACACCGACACCGACACCCACGCCCACGTCTACGCCGCCGTCTCCGGGCACGATCACCTGTGGCGGCAAGGACTTGCCCACCGATCCCATGCCCGCTCCGGAAGAGTTGTTCACCGTGAAATTGGTCGACTGACCGCAAGTGACAAGCAGAGGATTGGCACCGATGAGCGTTCGGCATACGTTGAGAGCCCGTAGGGGGGCGGCAGTGGCGGCGATG